>NZ_JBYEIQ010000002.1:0-743926 GCF_058386955.1 Fodinibius sp. GM21
TTTGGCAATGGGCGGCAACTGGCCTGTTTTGCCGGCAGTGCTCCATTTCCCAAGCAATCGGGTCAACACAAGAGCCCTGACCGAGTCAGCCGGTGGCGATGTCAACGGCTAAAGTCATTGTTAGGGAATGGCGTACACTCGGCCATCCAATATGATCCGGAGCTGCGGGCCTATTACAAGCGAAAATGCGCCGAAGGGAAACATCCGCAAAGCGTACGAAATGCGGTCATCTGTAAACTACTTTATCGGGTCTTTGCGGTTATTGATCGAGGCACCCCATATGTAAAGATACATCAACATGAGGCAATAAAATGAGTTGACTTAGTCTTAGAATACGCATTAACTCGGACAGGCCTCGCCATCTCCTTGTCTCCCTTTCATTTATTAGTTAATCTTTCGTTTTATAATTAATTCGACACGTTGGCGCCTGCCGGTTATGCGCAATGTCGTTAGTTTGCCCGCCGGCCTTCAAGGTTTGTCAACAAAACGTTACGGCTTAAAAACATCCGTTATTAAGCCGTTTCTCGGTCGCTTTTACAACAACTTTTGTCAGGTTTAGAATGTATCAGCTTTTCCGAAAATCCTATTTCACATTTTGTCCTGGCCGGTCGGGGCTAATTCAATTCCGCCTCCGCTGTGTTTCTTCCGTCGTTTTTATCACAACTTTGCTGGCTCCACTCCTTTCGCCCCAAACTAACCCGCGCATTAACGCGGACGCCGCTCGCCCATCGTTTCCAACTTTTGCTTTTACGGTTCAAATTTTGTCATTTATAACCCGTCAATAATCTCGGCGCAGGTTATGCGCCGTCCGTTAGCTGGCTTCCCCCATTCTATTATTCATAGCTATCAAAACTTTGATACAATTCTCCTGTTCATTTGAAGTCAAATTGACATTGTATCATCTATTTATAAAATATGTAATGTCGTAACTTCATAACTTTTTGTTTTTTAATATCTATACTGTCATAATGATACCTATAAACCCTTGGCATTATTGTTGTTACATAAAAAGTGCAACAAAACCTAATTAGACAAATAGATTATGAACAAAAATAATGATCCGTTAAAAGATTTATTACTAGATGCAGACGAGGTAGACCGATCTCGGTTAGCTGAGGGATTAAAAGATATTCTAGGTATTGATTCTGAAAGTGGTAGAGTAGTATTGAAACCCGGCTTTCAAAATTTAACTACGAGGAATAAAGTCTTAGCATATATTTTAGGGTGTAAAGTATCCTTACTTTTAGACTTACGGGAATCGGAAGAAATTGCAGCTAAAGATATTCCTGAAGCTACAGGCTTACCAAAAGGAACCGTAAATCCAAAGCTAAAGGAGTTAAAAGAAGATCGTTTAATATCTCAAAATGATTCTTCGAAGTATTATATCGCATCTCACCAAATTATAACAGGATTAGAAGAATTAAATCCAAGTGGAGGAAATAATGAGTAATTATATTGAGAACTCAATCAAGGAAGCAACAGAAATTTCTTCATCTGATTTTGTTAAAGACGATTTCAGAGAGATAACCTATAAATCAATACTAAATCATCTTTTAAATAAGAGAAATAGATCAAATTCAAGTTCAAAAAATAGTGCCCCATCGAATTTAGACGATAATCTGAATGAGTGGGAAAAAAATATAATAGAAAACTTACCTCCTGCAACTAAGGCGGCTAATGGCAACAGGAATCAACAAACTATTTGGGCTGTAGTAAAGCTTTATTCTAGAGGAGAAGAAGCAAATAGGCATTCTGTCCCAAAAGTTATAAAAGATGAGCTCGGTGTTACGCCTCAAAGTGGTAGCAACACTTCTAGTAAGCTAAAAGAACTTATGCCAACTTATCTTAGCCGTACCAAAGATGGGAAAAAGTATCTCTATGAGCCTACAAAAGATGCTCTTAAAATATTTGAAAATAATTAGATTTTATGAGTGAAAAGTTAAAAAGGAGCTTAAGTTCTGTACCAGAAGAAATTGTCGAAAAGATAGTACGAGAGTTCATTGAAATTGAATCACGTTTCTCAAGAGGTGATTGGAAACCGGCTGAACTCAACGGGGCAAAATTTGCAGAGGCAGCTTATCGTTATTTAGAATGGAAACAAGCAGGAACGTATACTGCCATTGGAAATCAACTTAATAGAAGTCAAATTGACCACGCCGTATCTCAAGATACATCACTTGCAGAAGGGTTAAGATTCCAGCTTTTAAAATGTTTAGATATCTTATTTGATATTAGGAACAAAAGGGATGTTGCTCATTTAGGAGATGTAATTGATGTAAATGAGATGGATTCAAGGGTAGTTATGAGGCTAGTTTATTGGTCATTGGCTGAGATAATAAGAGAGGAGTCAAATTTATCAAAGAACAAAATACAAGAATTGATTGATTCTTTGAGTGCTAAAAAGTTCCCCATAGTTGAAGAAATAAATGGGGATATTGTTATTTTATCATCAAACTTAAACGCTGATGAAAAAGCCCTCATAGCTTTATATCATAGATATTCGGAACCAATCAGTAAAGATGAACTTTTTGAAATAGTAAATTATTCAAGCAAAGGAATGTTTAAAAGTTATGTGCTTAACAAACTTTCAAATGAGGCACTTATTCATATAAACTCAGAAAATGTTTATTTGACGGAAAAAGGGATTGCTTGGATTGAAAAAAATATTGATATGGAACTTAAAATTTAGATGACTAAAAGCCAGCTAACCCGCGCATTAACGCGGACGCACCTCGCCAATTCTTTGCCGCTCTTGGCTTTTTAACTTTTCGTTCGTTATTTATCAACTCAATAATTTGCGTGCGCAGCTTATGCGCAATGTCGTTATACACCCTGTTACAACAAACTTTCGTGGCCATTAATGTTCTTTGTGGCAGTCTTCGATTTAAATGGGGTACCCCTCACCCTTCGTTACTTTATCGTTTCCACCAATTCCCCATCTTCATATCGCTCTTTCATGGTAATATTGCCCTCTTCATCATATTCCGTCAAAAGTCCCTGCTTTACCTGGTCTCCAGTGTAAGAATGTTCAACTGAAAGCTGCCCATTCTTATGCCACAAGCGAACATGACCCATTCCGTCTTTGCTTTCTGTAGGTGGGACATTTTCATAGACCAAACTGCCATTTCTGTACATTTGCTCAAGGTGAGGTTGATCTAAATATGTCCCATGCTTTTGTCGAACGGTATCTCCGTTATCATAATAAATAACGGCTCCCGTTTGTATCCCCTTTTCAAAAGTCTGCTTCATATGCAGACTGTCTGTATCGGAGTAATAGATCTTTCGCGTTCCCGTAAAAGGTTTTCCGGAAGAAGTGTAATGGGTACCTAGTGGTTTTCCAAGTTCCTTATCGCGCTTGCCATCCAAATGAAGTTCAACATTACTGTAGGTTGTCTGCGGATAATCAGCTTTGTATTCAGCCTCTTTGCTGCAGAACGTAAGCATAAATAAGGCTAGGATGGGCAAGAGCAGTGCGGTTTTTAAACCTGGTCGGAACGGAGAATAGTCTCGAAATATCATGTGCAGTCTCTTTATTTGTGAGTGAACAGCTAGGTTAACTGTGGTATTTGTATTGTTTTCTCTTGAAATCTATAAACATCTCTACAAATGTAGAGTATAAAATTAAACTTCCAAATTATCATACAATAGCCGATTTTGCTGAATCTCTTCATAAACATCTGAAAGAATTGTCCTATAAATGAGGTGTTTGGGTGAATCGGGTGCATAACCCGCGCATTAACGCGGACGCACCTCGCCAAATCTCTGCCCCTCTTGGTTTTAAGCCTCTTCTTTCGTTAGTTGCTACTTCAACATCAATTCGTGCGTATTCTAAGACTAAGTCAAGCTACTGTTGTAGTCTTGTGCTCATATAATTTCACATAAGGCGTCCCACGATTAATGACCGCAAAGACCCGGTACAACAGCTTACAAACCACGGCATTCTTTACGCTCTTCGGATGTTTTCCCTCCTCACATTTACGTTGGTAGTAGGCTCGCAGCTCCGGGTCATACTGGATGGCTGAATGCACCCCATTGAGCAGTAGTGTCTTTAGTCGTACGCAACGCCACTCGCTGACCCGGTCAGGGTTCTTGCTATTGCCCGTTTGGTGGGGAAATGGCGCACTACCGGCAAAACAAGCCAGTTGCCTAGCGTTGGCAAATCGGGTAAACCCTTCCGTATACACCAACAACCATCCGGCAATTACGGGGCCAATACCTGGAATGCTAATGAGTAGCTCGTATTGGCCTTCGGTGGTGTTGTACCTGCGGAGCAGGCCCCTGATGGTCCGATCGACCAACTTCAGTTGCTCGGTCAATTGATCATGGCAGGCCTGCATCTGATCGTTTATTTCGCCAAGATCTGCCACTTGGCTGGTAAGGGTATTGGCCTTGATGCCATTGGTTAGGGCCGTTCGCATTTTCACCAGCTTCTCCCACCATATTAGCCAACTGCGCAGCTCCAGTAGCGCTTTGGATGGCAGCCGACTAGGAGCCAATCGATCCCGAAAGCGCCAGACGTATTCGGCCAGCCGCCGGGCATCAATGGGGTCCGACTTTCCTCGGCGGATACCAAGGGAGCGCTGAACCTGGGCGGCCGAAACCATCACATAACAAATTGTGGCTTCTTCTAAGATAGTAGCTAGCAAAAGCCCGTAGGGGCCGGTATGCTCAAAACAAACGATGAGCTCATCCAGGCGGATCTTTCCTCGTTTCCATGAGCCAATCATTTTGTGAATCCTTTTGGGGTGTTTGCGGCTTGGCCGGTTGCAAGATCCGTGTTCCTGGCATCATTTATTTGCCAATCCAATCGGTGTTTAGAGATGTCAATACCGACATAATAGCTGGCTTCCATAATATTTTCTGCTATATTTATGAGTGGATAACGATCCGCACACTGGATGAGACCAGCCACTATTACCTTTACTGGCTCCCTTGGAGCTTACATTCTAACTAGTGCCTTCTGGTCTGGAAATCTGCCCGGGACTCATACGCACGCTAGTTCTATAGCTAGCCGGTTATCTAGGTCACCCCGGCAGGTCCAGTTGCGGTTGATACAACCAACATAATCAGTTATTTATTTGAGAGGTAATCTAAAGGCCGGTTATGCGCAATGAACTGTGTTTAAAGTCAAGCAACCAATGCCTTTTTTTCGTTGAACGCTTCGCACCTCTTGCCGACGGCAAAAGCTTGTCGCAACAGTTTGTGGGCAATGGCTACCTTAATTACTTTTTCTGGTTTTCCTCTTTTCTTTAGTCGGCCACACATTTTCTTGCAGGCTGGATTGCTGCGCTTTGCTGACCAGCTGCACATATATAGCAGCTTCCGTAGTTGCGGGCAGCCCAACTTGCTAATACTTCCGCGTCCTTTCACCGATGAACCAGACTCCCAGATCCGGGGGCAAATGCCCACGTAGCTGGCCAGTTTTCGGGCGCCATCAAAGCGACGGAATCCATCGGTAATTGTTACCAGTTCAATAGCTGTTTTCTGGCCAATGCCAGGTATCGTTAAAAGCGCTTCCATAACCTCCTCGTAATGCTCCTCAGCTAATGCTGCCATACGTTTGTCAATACGGGTAATATTATCTTCTAATTCCGTTTGCATCTTCCTGATTAGCTCATTCACCATGGGTTTAATTTCTTTATTTTGGGTAAATGCTTCGGCCTGTCCGGTGAGAATGGCTTTCTGCCGCAGTAGCCCTTCCCGCATGCTCATGAGCTTTTTCAAGGCTTGTCGGGCCTTAGAGGGCGGCCGCCACCGGTCCGGTTGTTGATCAATGCCATATTGGGCAAGTAAGGCGGCATCTTTGGCGTCTGTTTTGGTTCAGGTTAGCTTCATCTGTCCGTAGCGCCGGATCACCAGTGGATTCAGGACACTAATTTTTATGTCCTGCTCATATAAATAACTGGCCAATCCCAGATAATAAGGGCCGGAGGCTTCCGGGATCACCTTCAATCCATTCGCTTAACTGTTTCCATCCGGTTGGGGAATTAGGAAATTGACCAGCAAGCCTGCGGGCTGCGCAAAGGCAGTCAACCCATACCAATAGTGTTCATAGCTTCGTATATTTTAAATATGTGAAGGTGAAGAAGGTTTTCGTGTCCAAATCCATCCTGCATACTGGCTCGAAGCCTACTGTGGCTGCCGGTGGTTACCCGGCGGTGGCAACCGGCAGGGCAATCATTGCGCTCGAGCTCTATGGCTCAATGTCGTCTTACTGGTTCCCTGCCTGCCACCAACCTTCCGTTTAACCGAATATCCGCGAATCAACAATACCTGTCAATACGAAGTGCTTAAACATAGGATGTCGTTATACGGCTTAGATGAATAAGAACATTAATTAAAAAATATAATACCCCAATAATGAGAGACTTGAGATATAGTATTTTACATTTTAGCACTGGTATACAAAGTAGGCCTTTCACTTCCAACCCAGGAAGGGTTATGATTTCTCCCTGATTTGTCAGAGATATCAGAAGGTGTCGGATTAATATTAAGATACCAGATATTTGAAGCCCCAGCAGATGTTGAAAGTGGACTTTCAATCTCACTGTGAATATTAGAGAAAGAAAGCTTGTTATTATAAATCTGTATACCTCTCAGGATTCCATCAAAAACTTCTGCCCCTTCTCCGCATTCACCAAAGTTGCATCCAGAACTATTAGGCCAGGGGGCATCTCCCCATGTTAGTGCAGGAACAGGAGGATTATTATTTCCATAACTTGTACTTGCTGTAAAAGCTACTACTTTTGAGGTATCCGGCCAATCCCAGTAATACTCATGATGCTTACCATTGCTATCCGACCATACCCTAGCAACCTGAGTATACCAGGTATCATACACAACATCACCATCGTCAGTCACAATATCTGCCCCTTTACCACCTGCAATTTCCCATTTATGGGTATTCCCACTACCAGTGGGATAAGGATGAAAACCATAATAAGTAATATCATCACTATACAAGAAGGTACCCAAATTTCCCCAGAAAAAAGTAGTATAATAGCCATACTGTTTTCTCGGATATACTTTCCAGATATAGGTCACTCCTCTGCCCCCCGGACCCCAAGCGGGTAGATCATTATTCTGCGGATTTGAAAATACAAAACGCATGGTTTGCGATACTGCAGCAGAACCGGGAAAATCAAGTCCCGTATCTGATGATAGTTCAAGACCCGAAGGATTTTTCTCACAATGAATAACCGATATGATTAGGAAAAATAATCCCCATAAGGTAAAGATTTTAAAGTGTTTCATCTTCGGTGGCCATTTTAGCAATAAAAAATAACTAATACTTATAATTACGCATATTTCTGAATAATATGCTATTGTAGCAAATATTATTAAAACTCTATTAAGAATATTCGGGCAATATATTTTGCCGCCCCCAAAATCTTAATAAGAAAAAGACAAGTTAAGGTGCTGAAATAGCAAAAATGAAAAATCAATTTGAAACGATTTAATTCATTAAAAACTCAAGCGGTATAACTCCTTTAAAAAGGAAAATGTCAAGCATATAGTCCTCACCCAGCTGTTCGTTTTATCTTTCTATAAATCCTTGCTTCAAACCTATCGCTGGCGACCAGCTTCATTGATCACGTTCGGATTACCTGCCGGCATCCAAACCCCTTTTCGGGCTTATCTTCTGCCAATGGGCGGAAGCTGCCCCGAATAATCGGGACTATCCCAGATCTTTAACCGGCCAGCCAGCCTATTCCCCAATCCCACGCACGGGCTTAAGAATCCCGGTTATACGTACGGGTTTATAGGCTGGGGCCAGCAGGTTTGTGAGGCCGCCCGTACTGGCTGCCCCTTAAATCCTTTATACTCTTGGTTCTTGGTCAGCATATGCCAAACTCCCTTGGCCAGTTCCTTGGCGACGACGGCTCGTGCTACAGGTTTACCACTTCGGCGTTTAATCTTACGATAAAATTTCTTTACTACTTTGTAATGGGTATAGGCGGAGACCGCGGCCTGTCCGAAAGCCGCTCGCAGGTACCTGTTCCCATCTTTGTTTCCTGACTTATGGCGATGGGATCCCCCGCTGTCCTTGGCCCCCGGTACCAGCCGACATTAGCTGACAAACTGCTTGGCAGAGGGGAATCGGTTAATATCTCCAATCTCAGCCAGAATAGTCCAGGCACCTACTTTGCCTAATCCTGGTACGGCCATGAGCCGTTCGGCCGAGGCTTCGAAGGGGATCTGCCTGTCAACCTCCTCCTCCAGCCGGTGGATATGCTGCTGTAGCTGACTAATCTGCTTAAGCATTAGCTGGACCTGCAGGTTTGCTGCCGGTGGCAACTGTGGGTGAAGCCAGTCACCCAATTTGTCCAACTCTCGCCACTGACTTCCGCTGATTTGCACGTTGTACTTGATGGCCTGGTTCCAGAGCGTGGACTGCAACTTGCCCCGCCACTGGATCAGCCGTAGGCGTCCGCGCGTGAGTTCCCGAAGTTCTCGTCGGTCGTGCTGTATTTGATACGCTTCCGGAATAAGGTCGGCCCGGAGCAGCTCGGCCAACGTTTTCGCATCCACTTTATCTGTTTTAACCTTCGCATAGCTGATGGCCTTCACCATCTTTGCGTGGGCCAGCGTCAAGTCTACATCGTTGGCTCGACACCAGTCCGACAACCAATACCAGTTGCTGGTACATTCAACCACAGCCCGGACAGGCCCATCAAATGTATTAAAGAAATCCTCCAGTGCTCGGGTGGAGGTCGGCAACTTGGCCTCCCGGATCACTTCTCCGTTGCTGTTAATCGCTACAATTACCATATTATTAGCGTGAAGATCTATTCCTATATAGGTCATGGGGTCCTCCTTGGATTAGTTAGGGTTGATAATCTCTAATCTAAGTGAGGACTTCCTTTTTGGAAAGATCCCGCGCATTAACTAGGACGCACCCCTCTCCTGCAACAGGCCATTACTACTTTTTAGCTTTCCGTTCATTATTTATTAACTCAACACTGGTTCTTGTGCAGCTTATGCGCAACGTCGTTATAGGGCTAACGCAATATCAAAATATCTTAAACATCTTGAGTATTGGGTGATGTTGTATCTTTGATATGAACTCCAATTTCTTCATACTATATCTGTTGAAGATAATATTAATGATTATGTAATGATGTGAGGACGTACTCAATTTCATCGATGATTTGCTTGTGCTTGTGTAATGTCAACCGTTAGACTAATAACAATAAATGAAAACCATTGACAACTATTTAGATAGCCATTATATACACCGAAGTAATTGGTTAAGAGCAGCCGTTCTTGGCGCAAATGACGGTATAATCTCTATTTCAAGCCTTGCTATCGGTGTAGCAACAGCCAGTGCAACAAGAGATCCAATTTTATTAGCAACCATGGCAGGTCTCGTTGCGGGAGCATTATCTATGGCCGCCGGAGAATATGTATCTGTTAGTTCACAAACGGACATTGAGAAAGCTGATATTGAACGGGAAAAACAAGAACTTGAAGAAATGCCCGAAGATGAAATGAAAATTTTGGCACAGATTTATGAAAGAAGGGGCCTTAAAAAAGAGACTTCATTACAAGTAGCAAAAGAGTTAACCGAATCAGATGCACTGGGGACGCACATTCGTGACGAATTAGGCATCAATGAAATAAGTCAAGCGAAACCAATTCAAGCAGCCTTAGCATCAGGTGCTGCATTTACAGCTGGTGGGCTTTTACCTTTAATCGTTACCCTTTTTGCACCTGTTTCACAAATAGAGTTTTTCCTTTACGGGTTTACTATTCTATCTCTCATTATTCTTGGTGCTGTATCAGCAAAGACTGGTGGTTCAAGCATTAGTAAAGCGGTGATACGAATTGTAATCTGGGGAACTATTGCAATGGGTTTGTCAGCATTGGTTGGTTACCTTTTTGGCGTTAATGTTTAATTTAGCAAGTATTGTATGAATGCAATGCCGGGCTGTTATAATGAGCAGCGTTACTACTTTTAATCTTTGTGGTAAGTTGACAATAAATTGCTTTGAGAAACTCATTACACTTATGTTTGTCTGTTAAATAACTTCTAATCCTCTTGCATAAAGTGCCCTATAACCCGCGATTAAGGGGATGCACTTCGCCACCCTTCGCCAAGTCTTCGGAGTGCGGACCGGTTGCTGGGGTTTGTTTTTTTAGCTTTCCGTTCATTATTTATCAATCTATCAACTCAACATTTATTCGTGCAAAGCTTATTCGCAGTGTCGTCTGACTGGTTCCCTCCCTGCCACCAAGCTTCCGTTTAAAGGAATATTTGCGAATAAAAAATACCAGTCAATGGCAAGTGTTTTAAACATAGGATGTCGCTAGCTGTCTTAAATAAATTTAGAGTTTATGAATTCATTTAAGAGCTCAGTTCTGTTATTATTGACTGTGTTGACGGTCGTTTCTTGTACCAGTCAATCTTCTGATGAAGCGATTAGCCAAGAGGTAAAAAACCTCATGGCCTTCTCAAAACTGTATGGCTATGTCAAGTATTTTCATCCAAGTGATGAAGCCCGGGAAATAAACTGGAATAAGCTGGCAATAGTGGGAGCAAAGAAGGTCAAAAAGGCGGAAAACGATCAAGAGCTAAAAAAGATATTGCAACAGTTGTTCTTGCCGATTGCCCGAACTATAACCATTACAGATGCTGAGCCTGACAGTGGCTTATTTCTCAACCAATATTTGAACCGTATAGATGAAGATACATCCAATTTTAAGACAGTGGCATGGCAACATCTGGGTGTAGATATGGAGAACCAAAGTCAAGGTTATGCGAGCAATCGTATCAACAGAATAGACCAAGATACTGCATCCCCTAATCCGTTATATAAGCAGCATCCCCATGTCGGAGAAACAGCTATTCGTCAATTAACAACCAATTTATGGAGCCAAGTACCCCTCGCTCTATATAGCGATGAGTCACAGACACTGCCCAAAAGCCCGGTGTCTGATCTCAATAGACTAAAGAAGGGGCTGGAAGCTGTTGAGTTAGACAGTGCGAGTATCGACAATAAGAATGTCTGGTTGGCCGATATCATTATTGCCTGGAATGAGCTCCAGCATTTCTATCCCCACTTTGAAGTTATTGATGTAGGCTGGCAAAAACAGCTGAATACAGCTCTCAAGAAAACCTTGGGAGACGATACGCCGAAAGACTTTTTTTACTACATTCCGTAGCATGCTTGCTTATACTCATGACGGTCATACCGGACTTTATCATCCAACCCTTTCAGATAGGGGAGGGTTGCCCTTTTTGGTAGACTGGATCGACAATAAGGTTGTTGTTACGCATTCCATGCATGAGAAAATAGAACCGGGTAATATTATTAAGACGGTGGATGAAAAATCAGCACCGAAAATAGTACAAGAAGAGCGAAAGCTTATTTCAGGTTCTTCTCAGCTATCATTGCATCGTTCTTTACGGAAACTGGGAACTGGGAGCATTGGAACAGAAGCAACTGTTGAGATTAAGAATGAACAGGAACTTCAGACATATACGGTTAAGCGGTTAAGTCGCAGATCGGTCATTAAGATTGGCAGTAGTAATTTAGATGCTATAGGTGAAATTGAAAACGGAATATATTACGTAGATCTGACGCGTGCGTCAATGGATAGTATAAATGACAAAATAGATCAAATAGCTTCAAGCCATGGCGTTATTTTTGATCTGCGAGGATATCCCAATAGAAATCATGAGATTATTCGACACCTTCTTACCAGTCCGGATACCTCGGATCAGTGGATGCAAATACCAAAAATAATTTACCCGAACCAGAAGAATATTGTGGGTTATCAGAAACAGGGATGGCAACTTGAACCCGCTAAGCCACACATTCGCGCAAAGGCTGTATTTATTACGGATGCAAGGGCCGTCAGCTACGCAGAATCGGTTATAAGTTTTATTGCACATTATGACCTTGCTGAAATAGTCGGTCAACCAACGGGAGGAGTAAATGGGAATGCAAATCGACTGAAACTTCCGGGCAGGTTCCGGTTTGGATGGACAGGAATGAAAGTAGTAAAACATGATGGTTCTCAACATCATCTAATAGGTGTTAAGCCAAAAATTACTGTTGAAAAAACACTGCAAGGAGTTCGTAAAGAGAAAGGCGAATATTTGCAAAAAGCGATTCAAGTCTTACAATAGACAGCTAATCCTCGCATTTAGAGGGATGCACCTCCCTCCTACGTTGACCTTCGGAGGGCACGGCGCATACTCTGCTTTTTAGCTCTTCGTTCATTATTTATTGACTCAACAATTTTATATTCGCACCTTATTCGTAAAGTTTTCAGCTACATTGCCTTAACTTTTACGGGATTAACTATTGTCGCAGTGTCTACAGCCTGGAAGAAACGAGTAAGCTTTTCATTTTTGACGGTCCATATATGCACTGCATTGGCTTTGAACTTTTTGCCGGTGGCCTTCCACGTTCCGGTGTAATAACCCTCCATAATTACTTTGTCATCACATTCCATAAGGTTTTCAATTTCTATATTGAACCCATCATAATGCTCAGGAATCATGTTAAAAACACCCTTGGCTACGGCTTCCGGTCCTTTAAACACGCCATCACCCTCGATAAAAGGAAACCCCTTGCACTCATGCCATTCCATATTGGAATCAAACAGAGATAAAACACCCTTGATATCTCCTTCAGCAAATTTTTTATATCCGCTTTTTGCCAGATCTAAATTTTTCATAACGCTCCTCTATTATTTGTTTATATAAACTGTAAGATAGTTAATTTTGACTTGAAATAGACCCTTTTTATTTATTATAAGTTAAATAAAAACAGGCACTTAAAATTACTTATATATACTTATATAGAGGTAATTAGAGAGGGTTTCGTATTAATTTTAAGAATGGTAATGAGTCTGAACGTAGCTAGGCAGCGTATTAACGCAAACGCACCTCGACTGGTCTTTACCTTCTTGGGGTTTGAATCACTAATTTCATTAGTTGCAAAATCAACAGCAATGCCCGAGCCTCTTAAACGCCGGGCTGTTATTTTTTACTAACTTAGCATGAGTGGAAGTGTAACATGCGTAAAAGTTATTAGTACACTAATGGCTATGGGTTTCATTTCAATCAAAAAAATTTAATGGTCGATGTTTTTGTAAAACATAGATCGTCGGGTTTTATTATTTCATGTTGTGATATCAGTCATCATATTTGGAGCACTTTTTATGTTTGGATGCCAATCGAGTGCTGATTCTACGCCCCAAAAGATCACCTTTCCAGATAGCACAACCCACTATCAGATTGATGCTAAAGTTAGTCCTGATATGGGCCAGTTTGAAGTGGCAATAGACATGCAATTCATGGCTGAAACATCCCAAGAAGTCACCAATTCCGACACGGCGACATGGTTTCGTAAGAAATTGTGATTGCTCTCTATTCCCAATTATCATACTTGAAGCAGCTAAGGAAAAGAAATCTACTCAGCGCATTAAGATGGACAGGGCTTGCTATCTCCTTGCCGGCATTTCATATCTTAGTTACTCTTTTTTAAAACCTACGTCCCGGCGCCTGCCAAAATATACGGGAAGCCCTCAGGTATTTTTTGATGTAAGCTAGTTTAACTTATTTTTAAAATTTGTGGCTTTTTGAATTTTTGAATGATTCCCTCATTCATTTAGTTTCAATACCAATTAGCACCGAATATGGAGCCCTTACCATGAGAATATTTCTGGTCATATTTTTTACGTTTCTTGCAACTTCTCTTTTTGCTCAAAATATGGATTGTCAAGAATACAGGAATGGGAAGTTTAAAATACCAGATGAAAAGCATGGCAGTACTATCATCGAAAGAAAGGGAGATAAGCAGATTGAATATAATAAACGGTCAAAAATAAAAATTGAATTACAGGTAAATTGGGTTGAGAACTGTAAATTCACTCTTACACTGAGTCAGGTTTTAGAGAATCCCAATGATATCTGGATCCCGGAAGATGCAAGATTTACAGTAGAGATAATTGAAATCAAAGAAGATTCCTATATCCAGAGAACAACATCGACCTTTAGTGAAATTGTATCAGTGACAGAAGCAATTAAAGTTGGTTAAATTGTGCTCTTACTTCTCCAAGAAGTGAAACTAACAATAATTACCAGCGGAGTACGAGCCCGTCTAATAACTTGCCCTAAGCTTAGTTTTGGATAAACTGAAACGTATCTTGCCCGCGCTATGAATCTGGGTGAAAAGCATACCCCATAGCTTTTAAGGCTGTCGTTTGTTATATAACAAGTTGCACAGTGGTTTAAAGAATATACGCAAGGCCATTATAGATTCGACCATTTCTGAACAGGTAGGGGCTCTTATGAAGTTTATCTTACTTTACGTGTTATATGCACTGATGCTTTCTTTTGGGTTAAGGCGAAGGGGGCTTCATTCACGGGAGAAGGTTGTCAAGGAGATAGAAAGCGATAATGACAATAAGGAGCCAAAACATATTTTGGTGATTGGGGCTACAGGGGGTACAGGACAAGAGCTAGTTCAACAATTGCTGGAAAGAGGGTATGAAGTTACGGCTTTTGTTAGAACCCCAGAGAAATTAAAAGTTGAACACCCCAAATTGATGATTGCTCAAGGTAACGTGCTGGACTATGATTCACTAGAATCAGCTGTACGCGGACATGATGCCGTGATTTCGGCTCTGGGTCACAAGAGATTTTTCTATCCTACGCGCATCCTTTCAAAAGGTACCCAAAACCTGCTTCGGGCGATGAATAAATTTGATGTGTCACGCTTCGTTTGTGAGACTTCTTTAGGTATTGGAGGCAGTGCCGGGCGACTTGGACTTTATTACACCTTCTTTACCATCCCGGTAATTTTGCCTTTTTATTTTTGGGACAAAGCGCTTCAAGAAAAGCTGATTGCCGAAAGTAATACCAAATGGACGATTGTCCGTCCGGGCGTACTGACTAATAACCCGAAGCATGGTGATTACCGTCACGGTCACGATATTGGGAGCTGTATCGGGACGGTACGTATCTCGAGGACCGATGTGGCAGAGTTTATGATTAATCAAATAACTGATAATACCTATCTCAATTCGGTTGTCTCAATAGCTCGATAAGTACTGGTTAAAGAGCAATTTTCATTGGATAGCTCTACCTAAGATTCTGATTATAGGTTTTAGAATCGCACTGAACTTTCCATCTTCAAAAGCTGTATCAATAATGGCACTTTAAAAGTAACAGTTTGATTAAATAATTGGGGAAAATTATCCCATGGATTTTTTCATTTACCTTATTTTAGGGTATTTGGTGGTCGCCGGATTAATATGGTTTATTGCCTACGGGTATGTGCTTAAGCAGATTTACGCACCTCCAAAAATAAGTCGGGTGAATGCGCCTGAGCCCTCCTCCTTTCCTTCCCTTTCGGTATTGGTCCCCGCCTGTAATGAGGCCGATACTATAAGGCCCGCACTGCAATCCATACTTGAGCAGGACTACCCCAATATGGAAGTCCTTGCCATCAATGACCGCTCCACGGATAAAACCGGTGAAATTATAGATCAATTGGCTGTGCAATATGAAAATCTGCGCGCTATACACATCGAAAACCTGCCCGACGGGTGGTTGGGAAAAACGCATGCGCTAAAGAAAGGGTACGAAATATCAGAGGGCGACTGGGTTCTGGCTACGGATGCGGATGTCCACTATAAAAGATCGGCACTCAGGAAAATCGTGGCCGTGGCCTTGTACCATGAGCGCGACCATATTTCCTGCATCCCAAATATGAAGAATAACGGCTTTTGGCACGAAGCGGCTTTTGATGGTTTTGCAAGCCTGCTATTTAGTCAACGAAATCTTGCAGGGGTGCCTGACCCCGAGTCGGAAGATTATTTCGGCTTTGGTGCCTTCAACATGTTTCGAAGAACTGTTTTTGATCAAACGAATGGGTTTGAATGGCTTCGCATGGAAATAACCGACGATATGGGCATTGCCCAGATGTTGAGAGATCACGGTGCCAAACAGGGGGTGTATTATGCATTCGACCAGCTTGAACTGGAATGGTATGGATCGATGAGAAAGATGGTTAAAGGGCTCGAGAAAAACAGCATTGGCGTTATTGCTCAATACAATTATTTGAAGGGATTTCTAATACCCGTAATATGGCTTTTATTTTTTATGGGGCCTCTTTTCGGTTTGTTCTCTTCATTTACCGCAGTGCAAGTGCTGTCTGCAGGAGTGATAACGGGCAGCATCCCGTTTAATATCTTGGCTGCATTCAGTTTAGAGCGGCCTCTTTTTCCATTTCTTTTTTCCGTGCTTGGTGCCCTTTTGCCGATGTTTGCCCTCCTCCGATCAACATTCGCTTGCTTACAAAGAGGTGGAATTAATTGGAGGGGAACGTTCTATCCTGTGGATGAACTGCGAGAAATGCAGCGGGTTCGTTTTTGATATGTCTAGTAGGTTAGATATTTAAGCTCAGTAATACTTTCCGTTTTATTCTGAATTAACGCTAATGTAGTTGTATGGTCAGTGGTTGATCTTCCGACCCTTTGGTGACTTATAGAGACAGTTTATGCGATGGGTAGTTATATTTCTGAAACCGATAATTGTCCGAAGGGAGTGAATTATGCGATTGGCTCATATTTTAGTGTTGGTAATCAGCCTATCATGTGATGGTTCTGCCCAATCTACCCTTGAAAAAGTAAGAGCTTTAGATCTCAATGCTAGTGATGGAAATATTACGACGTATTACTCGGCTGGATATGAGGGAGCAGATGAGGCTGCCAAATATTATCAAAGAAATCTGAGGACGTATTCAAATTTAAATCGAATTGATTTGGATGAAGATGACAGGGTATTCATATTAATGGGAGCGAGCCACACGGCCTTTTTCAGGGATTTTATGAGCAGAGGTCCAAAGTATAAGATGGTAGACACCCATAATTATTTGAAGTAAATTCAGGGCATTTTGCGTTGTATTATAAATGGTAAACTGATGAATCCAAAGACGACATTACGAGCTATCAAGCTCATTCATACGGTGGCCTGGGCTTTTTTTTGCCGGATGTATTTTGGCTATTCCTGTGTATGCGTGGATGGATAATCTTAAGATCGCCGGCATACTTTGTGCCGTGGTCTTTCTGGAAGTGCTCATCCTGGTTGCCAATAGCTGGAAGTGTCCCCTCACTCCTATCGCCGGCCGATATACCGAAAATCGCCGGGATAATTTTGATATTTATCTGCCGGTGTGGGTAGCTCGTTATAACAAAGAAATATTTGGTAGTCTGTATGTGTTAGGGATCATATATACGTTTGTGAGATGGTTGGGATAGCATTGGGTATGTGATTATTTGCGGCCTACAGCAAATGAAGGCTCCTGATATTTTTTCCTCTCTTTTATTCAATTTATTGCCCCCCGATAAGTAAACACTGCGATTATGTTCTCAATGCATAATGATAAGATTTATTTTACGGACAACTTTTTCAAAAATTAATTGTGTATTATGATGGATATGGTGAAGACACTTACAGTCCATACGTATGTAAGATCTTTCAAGTAGTTGATGGGTTCCTTAACATTATAAACCATCGAGGTGATATGAAGAGAGTTTGCATAGTCGGTGCTTCTGGAAAGCTTGGGAAGTATATGATACAGCATGCACTGGATCACAATTATGAGGTTGTGGGTGTCTGCCGAGAACAAAGTGTTGGTAAGCTTGATCAGCTTAAAGATCAAATAACGATTGTTACGGGGAGGACGAATGATCGGGATGTCATCAAAAAAGCGGTAAAGGGGTGTGATGGTGTGCTAACGGTGTTAGTCCCTTGGGGAACGGACGATTATTCATCGGGAACGGCCCAGGCGGTCCTTGATTACGCCGAACCGGATGCCCGTCTTATTTTTTCATGTGGCTGGCATATCAGTCGTGATGGCAAAGATCAATATTCATGGAAGCTTAAGTTTATCGTCAATATTGGCGGGTGGGTAGCGAGTAAACTGGGATACGCAGATTTGAACGATCAGGTGGAGGCATGCGAAAGGATATTTGGCAGTGATAGAAAGTGGACGGTAGTACGAGGCAGTGACCTTGAAGAAGGCGAAAGCCAAGGCCTGCCGGTATGGAGTGAACATGTCGGAGACCCTATTCTTGAGAGTAACCTAACACGCCGAATAGATTTTGGACTTTTTATGGTTGAAGCGTTGGAAAATGACGATCTTATTCAGCAAGCTCCGGCCATCGTTGGTTGCCAGGCGCCTTCAGCACTTGCTCATAAATCTAAAATTTAGGATAAGGCACTTTTCAGAATTTATGACTGATAGATTTACCATTCGTCCCGAAAAACCAGCAGAAATCGACCGCATTACTCAGCTTGTAGAAGCTGCTTTTAAAGATCATCCCTACGGTGATGAAAAAGAACAGATATTGGTCTCAGAATTGAGGGATGATAATGCCCTTTCAATATCTCTTGTTGCTGAAGTTGATGAAAATATTGTTGGTCATATTGCATTTTCAAAAATTACTATAGATGGAGCATTTGATTCCTGGTATGGACTTGCTCCGGTATCAGTTGATCCTAAATTCCAGAACCGGGGCATTGGATCCGAGCTAATTGAGCACGGTTTGACAGAGTTAAGAAAAATTGGGGCTAAGGGCTGTGTGTTAGTGGGCAAACCTACGTATTACAAGAGATTTGGATTCAAACAGCAAAACAAACTTGTTTATGAAGGGGTCCCAAAGGAGTATTTTCTTGTGCAGTCTTTCAACAAGGAGGTCCCCGAAGGTCAAGTAAAATACCATCCCTTTTTTAATAAATACGGCTAACTGATTTTCATGAGATCGAGATTAATAATAATTATGGTAGTTACGGTTATTGTTGCCTTTGTTGCAGGTTTTTACTGGAATGAAGCCGGAAAGGAGATCGTATTCCTGTGTAGAAACTTTGAGAAAGGGGTTACGGAGCAAAGCGTAATAAAGCAGCTTAATACGGGAAACTTCCTCCGATATCATACCAAGAAATCTCCTTCCGGCAAAAGCATTGTTGTTGATAGCGCCTACAACTTATCCATGTACAAATGTATTATTGGTATTGATGAAGACGGCAAGGTAAAAGAAGCTCGATTGGAGTCATAAAAAAGCCCCGATAGTTCGGAGCCTCCTTTTGTTTGTCAAATAAAAAGTGTCTCAAGCAAGGAATTGTTACATGCTTCCGGCTCCACCATTGGCCATTGCTGCGTCCCATTGACGGACCTTAACCATTTTTCCATCCTTGAATGTAAATTCTTCAAAGAGATGTTTTTTCATCACGTTGCCGTCTTTCATGTAGACGACTTCCCGGCTATCAACTAAAATGCGAACAACATCGCTACCGGTAGTCTTTACCGGTATAATGGCATCAATATCCCAGCTAAGCGAATCTGCTGAGGAAAAGAATCCGGCCATATCAGCCTGTGTCAGCGCAACTTCCACTCCATCTATGTTACGCATAATGACGGTATCCGCAGAATTTTGCCATAGTGCTTCGGCATCCATCCGGTTAAATGCTTCGGCCATGTCCATAAAGACTTCATCTTCATTGCCCGTAGCAATGGTAAACTCATCGCCTTCATATTCTCCCGACATTATCATCCCATTTGAGGGTGTTTCTACTGATTGACTACTCTCCTGCGGCTGGCAGGCTGCCACCATCAAAATAGATACAATTGTCCCGCCTACTAATGATAAATATTTCATAAATCCCCTGTATTTAATAGTTAATAACAAAGAAGTAACGCATTTTTGAGGTTTAGGATGATGAAAATACCTAAGTCATTCTAACTAATAGTTTTAAAACCTAGCAGCAATAGCAGTAAATGACCTTCAAAGAAACAGTGATCGCAGGATTCAGAATCCGTATTTTGTGACAATCCTCTCTTCTAAAAGTGAAGTGATTTGCTTAATAATATGGAGCACCCTGTATTGGGATGGAGCAGTAAATACTCATACCTTTAAATACAGTAACAGTTATTAAAAAATAATCCGGCCTATGAGCAGCAGGTATCGGGTTATGAGGAGGTGACTACTAATTATGAGCCGACAGATTATCTTTGATTTTAAGGAGAATGCCAGCCTGCAAAACTGGGAAACGCTGGATGATGTGGTGATGGGCGGCCGCTCACAAGGGAACATCAGCCTGAGTGCTGAAGGCTACGGTCGATTTAGCGGGCAGGTTTCATTGGAGAACAACGGAGGGTTTTCCTCAGTGCGTTATAACCCGTCCGATCTAAAGGTGGAGCCTCGGGACCAAATCACAATACGTTTGAAGGGCGACGGCAAACGATACCAGTTCCGGGTCAAACACGATCAGCAGGCGTATGCGTCGTACATTACCTACTTTGAAACCACAGGGGAATGGGAGGAAATCAGTATTTTACTTAGCGATTTATATCCCACATTTCGGGGCAAAAACCTGGATCAACCCAATTTTAATCATCATGCCATTCAACAGCTTGGATTTTTGATTGCCAACAAGAAACCACAGGATTTCGAGCTGTTAATTGACAAGATTGAATTAATATCTCAGTAACTATTTTATCTCTTTGCTTCACGGGCCGAAATTGGTAAGGCATAACAATATTACTGATTTGGATCGGCAAAAAGTGTTGGTACTGAGGAATAAATAATCCTACCTTCAAACTCAGTTATGAATAAATGATCACACCGTAGGTATGTATCGATGAGAATAGTACTCGTTCTACTCCTTTTTGTATTCACTGTTCAGCCCACACTCTCCCAGCCTGTTGATCGCGTGTTTGAGGAAATGGAGAAAAAAGAAAGCCATTTCGAAATACACGTAAGTGACGGTACCTATCGTCTTCAGTTTTATTCGCCAAATATTATAGAGACTTCATTTATTCCTGTAGGCGAAACATTTCAGGAGGCATCTCATGCGGTAGTGTTAGAACCGCAACAGGTAGCCGTTGATGTTTCCCAAACTGATTCTTCTTTGGTTTTCCGATCAAAGGGAATAACAGTGCGGATCCAAAAAGCGCCTTTTCAAATTGCTTATTACCGTGGAAGTGAGTTGATGATTAAGGAGAATGGCTATAGCCGAGATTCCCTTGAAACGATACAGTTCGAGATTACCGAAGCGGAGGCCCTTTATGGCGGGGGTGCCCGGGCATTACATATGAGCAGAAGAGGTCACCGCTTGGAACTGTATAATAAGGCACACTATGGTTATGGAGAGCGAAGTGAGCTGCTCAATTATACCATGCCCGTGATATTATCATCCAAACAATACTTACTGCATTTTGATAATGCTCCCATTGGCTTTTTGGATTTAGACAGTAAGAATAATAACACTTTAGCCTATGAGACCATCAGCGGACAAGTAACTTACCAGATAGTTAGTCATCGTTCGTGGTTAAATATTATAGATAGTTTTACTGATCTTACGGGTAAACAGCCTATGATTCCACGCTGGGCGATGGGTAATTTTTCCAGCCGATTTGGATATCATGCTCAGGAAGAAGTGTTGGAGACGGCTCAGCTTTTTAGGGACGAGCAAATTCCGATGGACGCGATCATCCTGGATCTGTTTTGGTTTGGCAAAGAGATGAAAGGCAATATGGGAAATTTAGCTTTTCATGCTGATTCTTTTCCAAGACCCGAACAGATGATTGAGAATCTTCGCGAAGATCACGTCGAGACTATTTTGATTACCGAACCCTATGTGCAGACTACATCTAATAGATGGGATGAAGCCGTAAAAAATGAGGTGCTGGCTACAGATTCGTTGGGCAATACCCTAACCTTCGATTTCTTTTTCGGGAATACCGGAATTATCGATGTTTTTGATGAGAAGGGCTATAACTGGTTTAAGAATATTTATAAAGATTTGTTGAGTATGGGGGTCACGGGAATGTGGGGCGATCTGGGTGAGCCTGAAGTTCATCCATCTGAAGCGGTTCACGCCACGGGTACTGCTGATGAAGTCCACAACATTTACGGACATCAATGGGCTAAGTTGGTAGATGAAGCGTTTTATGAGTACGATCCGGATATGCGACCCTTTATTCTGATGCGGGCCGGGTATTCAGGATCGCAACGATTTGGCATTATTCCGTGGACGGGTGATGTGGCTCGCAGCTGGGGCGGCTTGCAAAGTCAGCCCGAGATTTCGCTGCAGATGGGAATGCAGGGCATCGGCTATATGCACAGCGATCTGGGCGGTTTCGCGGGAGATAATCTGGATGATGAGCTTTATGTACGGTGGATGCAGTACGGGGTCTTTCAACCGATCTATCGTCCCCATGCCCAGGAAGCAGTACCCAGCGAGCCAGTCTTTCGGAGCGACATCGCCAAGGCCTTATCAAAGAAAGCGATTGAATTGCGATACCGGTTATTGCCGTACAATTATCACTTGGTGTATCAGAATCATAAAACCGGCGCGCCCTTAATGCGTCCACTGTTCTTTGAAGAACCCAATAACGAGAAACTATTTAATTATGATGATGCCTACCTGTGGGGGAATGATTTTTTGATTGCTCCGATTGTAAAGTCGGAAAAACAAGAGAAGGAAGTCTATTTTCCCAAAGAATCCAATTGGTATGATTTCTATACCGATCGAAAATATAATGGCGGACAAACTATGACCGTAGCTGTAAACGACACGACCATTCCTACCTTTGTCCGCGGCGGCGCGTTTATTGCTATGACAGAAACGAGACAACATGCCAAAGCATACAGTGGCAGAAACCTTACGCTCCACTATTATGCCGATGCAGCGGTCAAGCATTCCACCTCAAAGATGTATAATGATGATGGTCTTACAAGAGAAGCTATTGAAAAGGGCACGTATGAACTGCTTACGTTTACGGCGAATCAAAATAACGATAGCTTGCACATTGGGTTGCAGGCTAAAATGGGAAAGAACTATTCAATATCAGAGAAAAGTATTGAGCTGGTAATTCATAACGTGAAAAATCGTCCCCGCCAAGTAAGGATAAATGAGAACATCGTTTCTGCCAGCTGGGATAAAATTGATAATAGATTACGTATCTCGGTTGAATGGAATACAAAGGAGAACGTATCTATCACGATATCATTGGAATAAATAGTTTATTGTCATGATTGATTTTATAACGGGTTTCGTGTGCGGCATTTTTTATAATGCTTCTATTTATACAGGTAACGACAAAGAGAACGATATCGCTTAACGGGGCAGTACCAAAGCCTAAAAATACCGGGCGATTTCGGAGATATACGTGGCTATATATCAGCGGGGTTTTAGTATCTGCACTGGTGATAGTATATACATAGAAGAATTGGTATGCAGAACGTCTTCTTCTGTTTTTTAAAAAAGAGCGGGATAATTCTTATCTGTTGTTCTCAAATGGAATTTTGTGTAATATTTCCTATCGAATAGCGGTATAATCGCTATATAAAAAATCTTTTAACGTATTTGTCGAGAGGTAATGAAAAATGTATCACTGGTAGTATTTGGGGATAACTGCTTTCCTTTTGATTGGCTGCCAATCAAATAATAAACTGGAACAAGGTCGCTGGGTTGGATCGCTGACTCCCATGAATCATCAGAAAATGGAGAATCCTCTCACCTACAATGTTTCGTATAATAATGATGAACTAACAATTCATATTATGGGTCCTGATAGTACGGTGATGAGAACCCGGAATCCACGGATACAAAATGATACTCTCCATTTTTCGTTTGAGGAGCCCGAAGAGCAGGTGTTACTAACATGCAAAATGGCTGGGAACGGAGAGAATACATTTGCGGGCAGATGTACCGACAAAACCGGGAAGTGGGCTTATTTTAGGATGCGCTATCCAGGATTAAGCAGCTAGTTATTTTGACTGAAAATGAGTTTAATATTCAAAGCTTTTTCATAAATTTTGGAATATTACATTGATATCGTATCTATTCATAAGACAAGATCATTTTTGAAAAACATGATATGGAATCTCTAATATTATTACACGGAGCTCTGGGCACATCAAAACAATTTGATTTTATCTTACCGCAGCTTAACGATTATTTTGATGTCCACCGGCTAAATTTTGAAGGACACGGTGAAGCAGGTCCAACCGACAGCCCTTTTCGGATATCCTATTTTGTTGAAAATGTATTGGGATATATGGATGAGCATGGTATAGGTCAGGCCAATATTTTTGGATACAGTATGGGCGGCTATGTGGCACTGACTTTGGCAAAAGATCATCCCGAAAGAGTAAAAGGGGTGGCAACGCTTGGTACCATATTACAATGGAATGAAGAGGTTGCAGAACGTGAGTGTAAATACCTGCATCCGGAAAAAATGAAAGAAAAAGTGCCGCACTTTATTGGAAAGCT
This sequence comes from Fodinibius sp. GM21, assembly GCF_058386955.1. NCBI lineage: Bacteria > Pseudomonadati > Balneolota > Balneolia > Balneolales > Balneolaceae > Fodinibius > Fodinibius sp. GM21. The sequence goes on from NZ_JBYEIQ010000002.1 coordinate 24,302, forward strand.
TAGGGAACGCCACTTATCCGGCTGGGAGAGAGTGGTAAACAGTACTCGCGATATGCTGGAGTATTTGGGGGTAAATCCAAGCATTGAGGTGGATGAATGGAAGAAAATTGATTGCCCCATTCGATTTCATATCGGGGATTCTGATACGACGGCCGGGCTGGATCAGACTGTAGCCGTCTATAGAAAAACGAATCAATCAGAACTGCTGGTGTTGCCAAAAACCGGACATCCTATTAATGAAGTTGATAAGGATTTAATGGGACATTCGTTGAAGCAATTTTTTACCAACATTGAAAAGTCCAATCTTGATAACCCTGCTCAAAAGAAGAATGGGAGCGGAAGGTGATTTTGATATAGGGTCGAAGTTTTACATCCCAACAAAAATGACGTGTTATGAAAAAATTCACAGGAGTTATACTATCGGTACTAATTATGGTTTATGGGTTCCAGCCTCTACAGGCTCAGGAATCCAACAATTTCAAGGATCAATTTAGCAGACATTTTGATTATGCTTCGCGTGTACTTTCGCTGGCCAAAGCAATGCCCGCGGATAAGTATTCCTGGCGCCCGGAAGAAGGCGTAATGTCTGTAGAAGAAGTGTATACTCATATCGCACGCTATAACTTTTACTACCTAGAAAGTTCGCTCGGAATTTCGGCGCCCAAGGATGTGGATCTAGAAAATTTGGAATCTATTACAGGTAAAGAAAATGTGGTAGCGATACTGGAGCGGTCCATCAAGCATGTGAATGCAGCAATTAAAGAAATGCCCGTTTCCAAACTGCAAGAAAATACAGAGATGTACGGCAATACGGTAAATGGACAAGCCGTGTTAATGCAGCTTGTCACTCATAAAAGTGAGCATGTCGGGCAATCGATTGCTTATGCTCGGATGAATGGCGTTGTTCCTCCGTGGAGTGAGTAAGATACCGCCCTGAAATTAGTACTTGTTATCCGTGGAATAATTTTCGTAATATCCTCGGAAATAATATGACTACCCAATAAATTGACTATGACATCAAAATGGAGCGTTTTACTTGCGGCGGCAATACTATTACTAGTTAGCTGCAAGCCGGCAGAAAAAACAGCAGAAACAGACTCAAAAGTTGCAATCGATAACAAAATATATGGGCAACAGCTCATATTAGAACCCGGTGTCGAATTCCCCAAGCTAAAGGGAGGATTAAAGCGCGTTCAGCGTAAATTGGAGTACCCTCCGGAAGCCCAAAAGAACAGAATACAGGGCCGTGTGGTTGTTAGTTTTGTTGTTAATAAAAAAGGGAAAGCCCAAGATTTACAAGTCGAAAAAGGGTTGGGATATGGTTGCGACAGGGCTGCTATTGAAGCTGTACAAAAAGCGTCATTCGAACCGGCAACAAAAAATGGAAAGCCGGTTAATTTCAAATTTGCCTTGCCAATCACATTTTCGCTCAATTGACGTAGTTTTTTACAGCCGCGGCTAAAGATTCTATAAACAGAACTTAACTGAAGGAGTTAGCTGCTTTCTTTGCGTTTTAGGCTATCTTCTACTCGGACATACTCCATCTTATCGAGACGATTGGTGGTATGATAAGTATCTAATCCACTAATGGTGACGGTACCGGCTTTTTCAATATCCAGGAATCCGTCTTCTTCCTTACAGTTTTCGGGAATCCAGATTTCTTGGATAGCACCTACCAACATAATTGTGTTGTTTGCTCGCACAAGGTGTTCTTCGACGGGTTTTAAGCCTATTCTAATGCGAGCCGCTTCAACATAGGGGGCACGGCAAGTCTCGGAATACCAGGGATCCAAACCACTAACCTCAAATTCTGACAACTCTTTCCGGTATTTGCCGGAAGTCTGATGTGCCTGCCTGTAAATAGCATTGTTTACGTGGTTGACGGTGTACCAACCGGTTTCTTTAATGTTTTCATAAGTGTGTCGCGGCACGCTGTGGGGACGCAATATGCATCCCAGCAACGGAGGATTAGACCCCAGATGTATAACGGAGCTGAAAATTGCCAGGTTCTCGACACCTTTTGCGTTTATCGTGCCCATAAGGTTGGCACTTTTAAAGCCCGACAAACTGTTAATGAGGTTGAGTCGGGGGACTTTATCCATCTTTTCGATTTCCGATCTGTCTAAAGAGGTAAGCATAGTCTTGTGGACCAATTATATAGGGTTATTAAATCTCTAATAACGATGAATATTGGTCGTTCGTTTCACGGGGAAAAGGGCAGAAAATGCGTTTCAAGGAACAAATATTAGACCGTAATGATTGTTAAAGTAACTTACTATGTCTAATGAAACGCAAAATTGGCCAGATTTAGCTATGGGTCAATACGACAAATTAAGCGGGCTCTAATAAAAATTATTTTAGTGTCGTTCTACACACCCTTGAATATCACAATACCATTGTGACCGCCAAAACCGAAGGTATTACTCATTACTATATCCACCTGTTTATCTCTGGCTTCACCTCGAATGATATCCAGTGATGATGGAATTTCCGCATCAATATTTTCGGTATTGATGGTTGGAGGTATCAGGTCATCATTAATAGCTTTGATGCTGGCAATGGCTTCAATAGCTCCCGCTGCACCCAGCAGATGTCCCGTCATTGATTTCGTTGCTCCAATCGTTAAGTGATCAGGCGATTCGCCGAACACATTTACAGCCGCTTTTATCTCGCTAATGTCGCCCACCGGAGTGGAGGTTGCGTGCGTATTCAGATAATCAATATCCTCGGCATTGAGCTCACTGTCGTTCAGCGCTTGTTTCATAGCTGCAGTAGCTCCCTTTCCTTCGGGATGCGTAGCGGTCATATGATAGGCGTCGGCCGTCATGGCGGCACCGGTAACTTCTGCATAAATGTTGGCGCCACGTGCTTTTGCATGCTCATATTCTTCAAGAATAAGAGTGGCAGCTCCTTCGCCCATCACAAAACCATCGCGGTCTTTATCGAACGGACGCGAAGCACTCTTGGGGTCGTCATTACGCTGCGACATGGCGCGCATAGCTGAAAATCCGCCAAAAGAAGATTCGGTAATCCCTGCTTCAGAGCCGCCGGTGATCATAACCTTGGCTTTACCCCACCGGATGTAATTGAGTGCATCCATAATGGCGGTATTGGATGTGGCACAGGCCGAAACGGTAGCATAGTTGATACCCATGAGTCCGTATTTCATAGAGATAAGCCCGGGCGCCATGTTGATGATCAGCTTGGGGACAAAAAATGGGTTAAAGCGCGGATTGAAATCTCGCTGCGTATAATTTTTTACTTCATCTTCGAAGGTTTTCATCCCTCCCTGACCGCTGCCCCAGATTACACCCGTATCGAAAGGATCCATGTCGTCAAATTCGAGTCCTGAGTCTTTTATGGCCTGATCGGTGGAAACGAGCGCATATTGGCTGTAAGGATCTGACCGACGAATCATGTTGTGTTCAAGGTGATCAGAAGGGTCATAGTCTTTAAGTTCGCACGCAAAATGTGTTCGAAATTGAGATGGATCAAAATGGGTGATGCGATCGGCGCCACTTACGCCATCAGTAAGATTGGACCAGAATTCATCGACAGAATTTCCGAGTGGTGATAATGCTCCCAATCCGGTGACAACAACGCGCTTTGGTTTACTCATTGTGAGAAAAAAGAATTTATTTGAAGTAAATGACTGTGGTAAAAAAGTTGATGAGGTGAAGCGCGTGGAAATTACGGATTCTTTCTCCATCAACCAATTTGATATCCAGAAAGAAAGTTCAAGTGGCGAAATTGATCTATAATCAATAAAAAAAGCCCTCCAATAATCGGAGGGCTTTTTGGTTTCAAGGCTAAACAAATTAGCCGTCTTGTGTACCGTAAAAACGCTCGGTATCAATTTCGTCGCCGTCCCAGTGCTGTACAGCAACCTGTTCAAGATCCATGGGGCCATCGGCACCTTTAAAGGTAACCGTCATCGTTGATTCAACAGCGGTAATACCTTCGTCTTCATTGGATGTAATGCCTTTAACATCGATACCGTGAAATTCATCAACGCTGCTGAAGAATTCATTTTCGCGATCGCGATTGGCATCTTTACCTTCTACAGCTGTACCGTCTTCCAGGATCATGGTAACATCTTCAGCGTAATATTTCTCAAATGCATCCATTGCTGTTCCCTGTGCAATGTGATCATAAATGTCAGAAATTTTGTCAAAATAACTCATAAATGTTATATAGTTTGATATTAAAGTATTTGTGAGTTGATATAACGGAGATGAACAACAAATCGTTTACGAAAAATAAATCTTTTTGGGTTGCAGGGAGTCACACATCAATCTATCTTTATCCACAATAGAAAACGAAATGCAGAGGTAATGTTATGACTAAAGTAAAGCTCATCGAAATAGCACACGCACGCAGCGGCGATAAGGGCGACGGCAGCAATGTGGGCGTAATTGCACGTCACCCGGACGTGTATCCCTTTTTAAAGGAAAACCTTACTGCCGATGTTGTTAAAGAGCATATGAAACATATCTGTAAAGGAGAAGTTGAGCGCTATGAATTGCCCAATATAGGTGCACTTAACTTTGTATTGCATGAAAGTTTAGGGGGCGGAGGAACGGTTTCTCTGAAACTGGATGCCCAAGGTAAAACCCATGCCTCGATATTACTGCGAATGGAGATGAATGTACCCGATGAGCTGTTGGAAAAAGTGAAAGAAACTGCTTAATACTTTTTTATTGGTCTTTTGCAATAAATTGCACAGGTATGCTAACTTTTATCTGATCCCATTCCATAATAATATTTGTGGAATCACCTTGTATATCGGAGAAACGAATGGTAAACGCTTCGGTTACTTTTTTCGTGGATTGAGAAGGTACATCAGTACGCAAAATATCGTGTGCGGAGTCATATTCAAAAGCTCCCCACTGGCCTAATTCATTATTCAGGATGATTGTCCATTCATTGCCCTCACGCGGAATGGTAAAAAGCGCATAGGTTCCGGCGCCGAGTGTATCCCCGGCAAAGGAAATGTTTTGCGTAGTCGTCAATTCAGTTGCTTCATTGGCACCTGTTCTCCAGACTTCACCGTAGGAGACCAGCTCCCCAAAAATTTGACGATCATTTTTATAGGGTTGGCCATACACAATTTTTACATATGTATTGCTCGGTTCATGTGTTGTTTGAGCAATGGCAATGGGACTTTTCCTTCGATCAGGATGCGGTTCCTTGGGTTCCGGCTCTCCACATCCGGTGAGGAGTAACATACCGATCAAAATACTTGGAAGTGCTTTAGATAAAGTAGACAAACGAAAATTCATGGTGCAGAATAAGACTAAAATTATGAGATAAGTATATGGCTAAAAATCTCCTATAAAAAATTGGGTCTGTTTCCGAGTGGGTTCATATCCGAAGCCAAAACCAATATTAAATCTTAGGTTTGAAAGCTGAAAGCTTGTCCGTACCCCTAAGCCAAAAACAGTACGGGAATCATTATACCAATCAGTGAATGATGGATCGGTAACGGTATTGGAAAAAGCAACCAAATAGATGTTGCTCAGATATAATGGGAGTAGCAATCCCCCGTCATCAACATAGAAAAGTGGAATGGTGTAACGTGAATCAAAGCTTAAAAGATTGCGTGAATTGGGAAAAACAAGGTTGGAAAATCCATCTGAAACGATGGATTGGTTATTAAAAATCGGATCTGACTGGGTAAGGCCATGCAGCCCAAGCCGCAACGATTGATTGAACCGTTTTAGTGGAGCTACAAAACCATAGGTGCCGCCTCGGAGTGCCGTTGCATCCGGTGATGAAAAGTTTATTTCATTGTTTGTGGATGCGAATGAAAGTTCATCCCCCGTCAAATAATGCTCAACTTCTGAAAACAAAATGAATCCCGAATTTGGTTGAAGGTCCCGAATATTTTGCTGCAGCCGATAATTGAATTGTGCATAGACATTGCCAACCGTTATGTTGGCAAAGTCAGAGATCGAATCTTCGAAGTTAGCATCAAAGAAGCGAAGCTGAGATCGACGAATCTCCGGATCTACAAAAAACGAAGTGCTGTAGATATTTTGGTTCAGCTTCACTCGAAAAGGTACACTCAGTGCCAAGCTTCGCTCCTGTCTGCCCAGCACTCCAATGCCAGAAGCAGATCGGTATGCCGGCTCATTAAAAGCTCGCAGTTTTATTCCCGGCCAAAATGCTTTGTTTTGATATGTAATATCATACCATCCCCTCTCTTTGAAATAGGAGATATCGGCCGAGTAAGACTGCGTCGACAAAGTATTGGCGCTGTGCAGTGATACTCCGGCCTGATAATCACTTGAGTTAGATACTTCATCCGCAAAGGGAACAACCGTTCGCGGCTTCAACCAACTCAGCCCCGAGGAATAGGCATTCGATTGCCAATCTGCAGAAGCCTGGGCAATGGAATCAGAAATGATATCAAAAAAACCGTTGGCAGCTTTTGGTCGCCCTTTTTGCCAAAGTTCTTTTTTTACCGGTTTGTTTAAAAAGTCCTTGCGCTCTAATACGGCCGGAATTCGTTGGTTTTCATCTTGGTGTACAAAAGCAATCCGATTACCATCCGGGCTGTAGCTGCCTTCAAAAGCGTTAAATTTTGAATTGGTAACCTGTAAAATTTTCTGCTCTGACAGATTATATTCATAAAGCTGCATCGTATCTGAAAAGTCGGAACTGAATAGCAGCTTATTCTCTGAGGGATGCCATTCCGGGTCAAAAACAGACCCCTCTTCGAATGCTACAACCGGCTCACCTTTTAACTGTTTAGCAATGGATTTACGTTCAGTAATCCACAGTCCTTGCTGCCCGTTTTTGTTGGATACGATAGCCAGTTGCCCGCGGTCAGGGTTGCCAGCCACAGCTTTAATATGGTGATCCGGAGCTCCAAAAACCGCTTCCTCCTCCCTATAGCTGGATGGATTTAGGGAAACAAGCTTCGATTGCACCGGATGAGATTTAAGGGCAAGCAGCTCCTCTCCATAAAAAGCAGGTGCATACACCCTGCCATTCTTCGTCAGCTGTTTTTTCTGATGGGTCTTAAAATCGTACTGCACCAGTTCGGTTTTGGCTGTATTGTCATAAATGGCATCGGTTTCATAATAGCTGAATATTATTTTTGAGCGGCCAGCGGACAGATCATACTGAAAGTCACCCACCGAGTTTGTGGTGATCAGTCGGTGTATTTTGTTGTTGTCCAGATTATAAGTGTAGAAGCCAGAGCGGGCATTGTAGAACGATCCGAAGAAGATAAGTTTGGAATCAGATAGCCATTTGGGCCGCCGAATTTCCGGTCCTTTGTATGGCACGTCAAGCTCTTTAAAACGAGGATCGTTCACCTCTTTATTAAGACGATCTTCATGGTATTCCTCGAAATCGGTATAAAGCTGTCCGGGCCACAATCCTGTTGCATGACGCAGGGCAATACCGTAACCCAGAAAGGGAAAATCCATATAGAAGTCGAGTGCCTGACGCGTAATATTATCCCCGTATTCTGAGTGCAGCCAATTGGTAAATTCATACCCGCCAATATAATGACGGCCAAACGGTCGCGTGTAGCTGCTTGTCTGCATCAGTTGACCCATCGACCAACGTTGCTCACTGCTAAAAGTCGCATCAAACTGGTTGGTAAAAAAAGGATATTGACCTCTGCCGCCGCGAGCAGTAACCTGTTCAGTTTCATGATAAACAGCGATACCCTCGTGCATTCCCATTGGAATAGCTGAATGAAACATACGCGCCAGGTCGGGCGAAAAAAGGCTGACAAAACGGGGAATATTATAATCCCCAAGGTTGCTGAACTGCAGGGCATGGATTAGCTCATGCGGTCCTACATTGGTGAGCCAATCACCGGTTTGAGGATTCAACGATTTGCCTTTGATGGGAGGGAGTTCAATCTCCGACCGAAAGTTAAAAGGTGTGACAAAACCGTTGGAGCGGTCGTTGTAATTATTTAGGATGATGGGAAAGTTATCGAGCTCTCCGCCCACAATATCTTGTACACTTGCATACTGTGATTCCAAAATTTTCGCGAGCTCTCGGGCTTGCGACTTATTTTCTTGGGCAAAAATGAATTCGAAATGAGGCGTTTTCAGTTGTTGCCAGTTTTGATCCGGGGGACGATGTTTTGTGGGATAGAACTGGCCAAAAGAGGAAGCATAAACTAGAAATACCAAAAAAAGAGTGGATAGTAATATACGTATCATGCTTCCCTGTAGATATTATTAAGTACAAGTAAATCTAATAATAATTTTAGGCAATCATGAATACAAGGATTATGATCTCCTTTTAAACTCTTCTTGAAAGCTAGGGTAAGCGATTATCGTACAGTAAATTATCCCATATACCCAGAGAGATAATAGTAAATGGCCCAAAAGTGTGAAAAGGTGCCGGCCATTACAAACAGGTGCCAAATTTCGTGGTGACCAAACCAGTTGGGAATGGGATTCGGTTTTTTAATGCCATAGATAACAGCGCCGAATGTGTAAGCCAGTCCCCCGATGCCGATCCATATTAAAAAGGCCATTGGTAGTTTTTCCATGAGGGTAGGAAATGTGATGACGGCCAGCCAGCCCATCCCCAAATAAAACAGGGTGGACAGCCAGCGGGGGGCGTTCATCCACAGAAACTTTTTTATGATGCCAATAATTGCGAGGCTCCAAATCGTAGCAAAAAGCCCCCACTTCCATCCGCCTTCGAGCACCAGCAGGCAGATGGGCGTATACGTCCCGGCTATGAGTACGTAAATCATGCTGTGGTCCAGCTTTTGAAGGAGTTCTAAGGTTTTCTTTTTTACCGGCAGGGCGTGGTAAAGCGAACTTGCGGTGTAAAGAAGAATCATGCTCAGCCCAAAAATTGAAAAAGCAATAAGATGACTAACGGATCCGCGCTGTAAGGCTTCGTAGATAAGAACAGCTAATCCAATGACGGCAAGAACAGCACCTGCTCCGTGCGTTAGGGTGTTAATAGGCTCCCTGATGTATTGCAGTAGTTTTTTCATGGGATTTTAATCTAGCCAAAGATACAAAATCGCCGATTCTAAAAGAATAGCGATGAGGTTATTTTCTGGAGGATTCCCAATTGGTGATTTCAATAAACAATTGCTCACCGTCCTGGGTACTATATATCAACCGATCTGATTGTGAAACCGTTTCAGAAGTTTTGGGAAGTTTAGATGAACTGCGAATTATTTTTCCGGAAATGATTTTATTTCCATTCGCGGAATCAGAAATGGTTGCAGAAAGTGATTTTCTGTTATTATAGATAATATATTCAGGCGTATATTGGTTAGACCAATTCTCAACAGTGATTTTGAGATCAGTTCCTACTTCCGGTACGTCAGAGCTGGCCATGGGTGAGCGCGACCAGTTATCGTAGGTAGCATTTAAAATCTGAATATTTCCATTACTTGCTGTATTTTCTGTAGATGAACAACCAAATGAAAACAGGAACAGAGATGTTAATAATAAAGTAGTAGCCTTCATTGTAATAAATTGGACTGCAGTTAGTTTTATAGCTGTATAACAGCTCTTACTTAATTTTAGTACAAAAGTTATGAAAAAATTGCGTTTTATTTGGGTTTTATTAGTCGCGGTCATGATTGGATGCAGCGATTCAAGCCCTACTGATCCGGATCCCGGAAACGGAAATAGTCAAGAAGCATCGGACGAAAAACAGTTTGTTTGGAATGCGATGAATTACTGGTATTACTGGCAGGGGGATGTTACGGAACTTGGGGACGATTATTTTGATAATGATACTGACTTCAATAACTATCTGAAAGATTTTTCAGATGCCGAAGCAGTTTTCGAATCCCTGCGACATCCCGATGATGACTTTTCCTTTTTTATCGATGATTATGAAGAATATCAAAATGAGCAGGATGGTGTGTATGCGGCGCTCGGTTTTAATTACGGATTTTACTATAAAGATTCGCAGCAAACAGAATTAGTAGGATACGTGCGCTATATTATTCCGGGATCTCCTGCCGATAATGCCGGCCTGGAACGGTTAGATTTGTTTACAAAAGTAGACGGCACAACCATTACGGTCAATAATTACCTTGACCTTCTAACAAACGATTCGGCCCACGATTTAACACTGGTCCGCATTGACACCTCGGGCGGGACTCTCCAGTATGTAGAAGAAGAGACGAAGACGGTGGAGTCTCAGCAGGTTATTGAAGATCCCATATTTACCACTGAGGTCATTGATACCAGCGGCGTAAAAATTGGATATTTGATGTATAATTCCTTTCAAACTAATTCACATCAAGCCCTTAATGATGTGTTTGCTGATTTTGAAAATCAGGGGGTCGATGAGCTGGTGCTCGATTTACGCTATAACGGCGGTGGATCTGTAATAACCAGTCAATTGCTATCAAGCATGATTTCCGGACTCGGAAGTTCAACGAAGTTTGGAGAGTTTGAATACAACGAGAAACGAGCAGCAAGCAATAACCGGGAGGTATTCTTTTTAGATGAAGTCCCGTTGGAAAATGAAGAGGGAGATATTGAACGAAATAACGAAGGGAACTTTGTTAATTCGGAATCGATGAACAGCTTGTCATTAAGCAACGTATATGTGTTGACAAGTTCGGGCACCGCCTCAGCCAGCGAGACAGTCATTAATAGTTTACGGCCTCATATAGAGGTTACGTATATAGGCTTAAGAACCGTTGGCAAGGATGAGGGATCTCTGACGCTGTATGACGCGCCGGCGCCCTATCTGAATAGTGATGAGGCTAATCCCGATCATAAGAAAGCGATACAGCCTATCGTCCTAAAAATTGTTAACGCTGATGGACAGGCGTATCCGAATGGCTTTGCACCGGATGGATATACTCCGCAGGGGTGTGCCGATGATGCCAGTGATAATTGCGTTACCGAGATAACATTGGATAATCTTTTAAATAAACCGAAACTTGGCAGTACTGATGAACCACTTTTTTCACGAGCGATTGATTTGATAGTCGGGCAGCAGGCTAAACGCTCAGCAAAAGATCAGCACATACAAATGAAAGAAGTCCAATTACGTACTAAATTTGATGCCTTTAAGCCGCATAGGCAAGGTATGTACGTTGAGCCTTTTATGATGCCGACGGATCAGAAATGATAAGCAGTAGGATTAGAGGTTCAAAGGGAATCAGCAAAGTCTGCTGATTCCCTTTTTCTATTTTGAAGAAGTGCGAAAATATGCATCAAGCTTATCAAACGATTGATTCCATCCTGTTTTTGTTTGCTCACTCCTTACTCCTCCAGGAATTCCGGTATGGATGAGGGTCATTCTTGTTTTGGTATTAATTTCATCAAGCATGAGCTCAAATTCCATCACTAATGGAAATGCCTCCTCAAATCCATAATAGGAAGCGGGCATGATATTTCCATCGGGATCGGCAAAACTATCACTGCAAATCACCTTTTGGGGTGGAAAGACCTCTTTATATATTCCTGTTGACCAGTAATCTTTGCCCTCAGGGGAACGCATACAGACCAAATAAGAACCCCCTTTACGTAAATCAATTTCGGCATATGGACAGCTGAAATCCTTGGGCCCCCACCATTGTTTTACGGTCTCAGGATTGGTCCAGGCTTCCCACACAAGCTCTCGGGGAGCATTTAAATTTCTGGTTATTACTAGCTTTTCTTTAGTAAATTCCTTTTTCATGAAGCTAACCACTTAAACTTTTAGCGGTTTTTTTCTCAGGGTAATAACGTAAGAGCTCATTTCTTTAATGAGTGGTTTTTCGTCGTTTGCAAAGGTATAAATATCACAAAATGCATATGTTTTATCCCTGCGTGAGATCATTGATCCTTCAACTACGGCCTTATCTTGATGTATAATGATATCATCAATCTGCAAATCAAAGAGATTTTTGTCGCCTCCCATTTCAGTAAGTGCTTTTGTAAAGTTCATTTTGCCCCAGATGGTATCTTCGCCTATAATATTCCACTGAATATCGTCAGTAACACACGCTGTAAGATATTCAACATCGTTATTGGCGAAGGCTTTGTTCAGATCGTGTAAAAACTGTTCTTTGATAGTCATAATGGTCCTCTCCCCTCTTTTTTGGATTGGTGTCCCAATTACATAGCACGGCATTATATAATATAGCTTTCGTAAAGTACCAGCTATAACTATTTTGGAGCAATGTATTGTAGGTGAAATCCTGTATTTAGATTTATCGACTTGCTCTACAATGAGTAATAATTAAAACTGAGAAAAGTATTATTTATGAAGTTTGGCAGCGTTGATAACCCCGGCGATCAAAACCTTTCACTACCCGAAGATCATCCCGAAACAAAAGAGGTGCTTTCGGCTTATGGGAATTCGGATTCTCCGAATGTATTTGTGGGGTGTGCAAAATGGAATAAGAAAGATCTTAAGAATTTCTATCCGAAAGGAGTGGGCGATGAGCTCGAATATTATGGCAAGAATTTCAACTCGGTTGAGCTTAACGCAACATTTTACAATACCTTTGATAAAGAACAGATTGCAACCTGGCGCAACAAGGTGTCCGATAATTTCAAGTTCTTTCCAAAAGTAAATCGATATATCAGTCATCTGAAATGGCTAAATGGAATTGAAGAAGCGACCGACGATTTTTATGACAGCATTGTCCATTTTAAAGAAAAGTTAGGCACCACTTTTCTGCAGCTTCGCGGGAACTTTAAGCCCAAGTATTTCGACCGCGTAGCAAGCTTTGTTGAGCATTGGCCAAAGGGGGTGCCACTGGCCATAGAGTTTCGTCATCCCGATTGGTTTGATGATTCGGGAGTGGCTGATGACCTGTATCAGCTTTTAGAAGAACATAATGTGGCCAATCTTATCACAGATACGGCCGGTCGCCGCGATCTGCTGCATATGCGCCTGACAAACAACGAAGCTTTTGTTCGATACGTAGGTGCTAACCACGAGACCGATTATAATCGGCTTGATGAATGGGTATATCGACTGCAGCAATGGAACAACCAGGGACTAGATAACATCCACTTTTTTGTCCACCAGAATAAGGAGCGAAAATCTCCGGCGCTGGCAGCCTATTTTATTAAGAAACTAAATAATGAGTTGGGGTGGAATGTGCGGGGGCCACAAGAAGGTGATCAGGGTAATCTGTTTTGATAAGGGCTATATAGCAAATGGTATTTTGTGTTGCGTTTCTTCACAATTACTCTAAAAGCAAATAAATGTTTCTAAAGTAAATTTTTTGCTTATTATTGTGTTGATAAAAAAATATTTCATCCAGAATATTGATCCTGTCTGTCGTAAAAAACTCAAAATAAAATATCTCTCTTCGATGAATTTCCGATTTTTTTTATATGTAGTCATTTTCACATTGTTAGCAACAGCTGCTACAGCACAAGATCATATGCCGGATAGAAGCAAAAATTTTAATGAAAAGGGGTATCGATCCCAGTCTATTTATTTTGAGGTTTTGGGAGCCGGTGCCCTATACTCTTTTAATTATGACACTCGCTTTCAGTCTACCTTGAACGGGTTGGGCGGTCGTGTTGGAGTAAGTTTTATTTCAATTGATAATAATAGCGTATTTACACTGCCAGTCATGCTTAATTATCTGCTGGGGAAAGATGGCAGATATTTTGAGATGGGACTGGGTGCTACTTTTATCAGTTTTGACGCGGATAATGACGATGTTTTATTTGTAGATGATTCCGGTTTTTTTGGCACCATGGTTTTCGGATATCGTTACCAGCCAACAGATGGGGGGTTTATGTTTAGGGCAGGTGCTTCTCCTCTCTTCGGAAACGGAAATTTTATTCCGTATTACCCTTACTTGTCGTTCGGCTATAATTTTTAGAAAACAACTTCTATTAATAAAGTTTCACCCATCGCCCTGTGTTATCAACAAGCTAAATGATGCTCTTGGTACAGACCTAAAACCAACTAAACTTCCCGGAAATGAGAATGACCTGTTTTGATAAATGATCGTTCAATAATTTCCGTTTTGGCAATACAATAAGGGAATACATAAAGAGTTAGATTATGGCTGAACATTTTTCGAGGAAAGACTTTCTTAAGACTACCGGACTGGGATTGGCAGCAGCATCGCTGGGATTTCCCAATATCTTATTGTCAAAACAGAAACAAAAGTTAGGGGTAGCGCTGGTGGGACTGGGTAGTTACAGTACCGGTCGTCTGGCACCCGGCTTGCAAAAAACAGAACATTGCGAGTTGCGTGGTATTGTAACGGGATCACCTCACAAAATCCCGCGTTGGCAAAAGCGATACGATATACCCGATGGCAATGTGTATAACTATGAAAACATGCATGAGGTGGCAAATAACAGTGATATTGATATCATTTATGTAGTAACGCCGCCCGGACTTCATGCTAAATATTCTATTGTTGGAGCTGAGGCCGGGAAACACGTGTGGTGCGAAAAGCCCATGGCAATGAACGTTGAAGAATGCCAGTCAATTATTGATGCGGCTGATAAAAATGATGTTTCACTGTCAATTGGGTATCGGTTGCAGCATGAACCTAATAACCGAACGATTATCCGTTACGGAAAACAGGAAACCTATGGTGCAGTCCGGGAAGTGAAAAGCGGCGCCGGTTATGATGGTTATCATTCTGCGGACAGCTGGCGCCGAGATCCTGAAATGGGCGGTGGCGCGCTATATGATATGGGAGTGTATCCTGTTAATGCATCTCGTTACTCTACAAATATGGAGCCTGTTGCTGTCAGCGGCAAGCAATGGTCGGAGCGAGCCATCTATAACGAAGTGGACGAGTTTACCGAGTTTGAACTCGAATTCCCTGATGGGGTTAAAGCTTTCGGCGAAACCAGCTTTGGGAAGTCAACAAACTATCTGAATGTGGATTGTACGGATGGATGGTATAAGTTGGAACCATTTCAAACCTACAGTGGTGTTAAGGGAGTTACGAGTGACGGAACTAAGCTACCGCCCGACCCGCATCATCAGCAGGCCCGACAAATGGATAACGAAGCCTTGGCTATCAAAGAAGGACGTGATCCGATTGTCATGGGTATAGAGGGATTGCGAGATATTCGTATTGTTCGGGCCATTATGGAATCATCCGAAAAAAATGGTGAGACGATCCCGTTGGTTAGCTGATATTACATGATTAAAATCCAGTAAAGGTAAACGAGAGCAAAACCAGTCAGGAAGACTAATCCACTCCAGCTGAGCCACTTAAGCCAGGGTTGTGGTTTACAGTCATCGGGCATGTGTTCGGCGGTTACCAGCTTGTAGTTGAGATACGCTAAAACCGGCGCTGTCAAAAAAGACAAGGTCGTAGCCAGATCAACCATGAGGGTAAACGAGTCGCCCAGAAAGTACAGTACGCCGAGCGAAAGCAGTGAAATTATAACAATGAGAATGCGATAAACGCGGAGGTTGTCTTTCTCTTGCATGGTATGGGGCATGAGGACTTCGAGCATGCGACGGCTGACGCGCGGATAGGCGTCGGTGACAGTGAGCGTAGTGCTAAACATGGTGGTAAAGGCACAGATGATGATCACCGGGTAGAGCCAGTCGCCGAGGCTTTCGGTGTAGAGTCCCAATAGTTGATTGGCAAAGATAGCTCCACTGCTGGCATACTCTTCACCACTGCCGTACATGACAAGTGCGCCGAGCAAAAGAAATCCCAATGCCAACAGTGCCGCACCGATATAGCCAATATTGAAATCGAGCAGTGACTCTTTAAGCTTGGGGCGGTACTGGGTTTGCTTCTCCCGCTCCAGCGTCCACAGCGAATGCCAGGCTGCCGCATCAATAGGGATCGGCATCCACCCCATTAAGGCAATTAAAAACGAGACCCCTGCTACATCCCATATACTCGGATAAAAGCTTGTAACTTGGTGTTGCCCACCCTGATAAAGAGCAGCTCCCAGGGCAACTATTGTAGATATGGCAAGTACAATCATGATCAATTTTATGGCACTGTCGAGAGCAGAATATTGTCCCGAAATAAGCAAGGCTATACAGATGGCCAGCAGTATGGCGCTCCAGGTCAATGGAGAAAGGGCAATACCGGTCAGCTCGGCAGCCAGGCTGGCACTTACGATAGTCACCGCTGCTTGTACGGCGAACATAGTGCCAAGGGTAAAGATCACAAAAATGCCGATGGCCCATTTGCCAAGACGGTTGTATCCTTCGATCATGCTTTCGCCGGTGGCAATAGCATAGCGTGGACCATATTCCAAGAAGGGATATTTAAAGAAATTTGCCAGAATCACCGCCCATATCAAGGCGAAACCATAAGTGGCGCCGGCGCGAGTGGATTGCACAAGATGCGATACCCCAATAGCTGCTGCTGCCATCAGCAGCCCGGGTCCCAAACTCTGCTTTATTCCCTGCCAGGGATCTTCATCCCGAGTTTTATTCGTTTCCGCATCACGTACGGCAGATTGTGACTTTTCAGCCATAACAGGAACCTGTGATTGAGAAAATTGACAATTTTGAAAAAGAACAATAACAAAATTGGGAATGAAACTAAAAAGAACGATTAGGAATTTGGTTTAAATTGCTCGGGCCCGTCCATAACTACTCCAATAGGGTTAAGGTAATGCTGAATGGTTATGGTATTCTGATGATAATGCAGCACATCTTTGAGCTGACGGTATACCTGGGGTGCCTCATCGAGCCCGCCCCCGCGCAGCTCCACACCTTGTTTCTGTAGACGGTCATAAATCATGTCGGGTTTTATGGCAGACTGGGATAAATCTCGGCCTCGATAATTTCCTTTTGCTTGTGTACGGGACATCAATCGTCCCGCCCCGTGAATGGTGGAATAGAGAGCTTTTTTACTTTGTTCTGAGTCTCTTCCTTCAAGAATAACCGATATGTCACCCATACTACCACCAACGAATCCGCGCTGTCCGGGGAATGCCGGTGTAGCACCTTTGCGGACGACAATCAGTTCTTCTCCGTCATGCACTTCTCTCCAGGCAAAATTGTGGTTATTATGAACTTCATCCAAAATAGTAGCATTAAAAGCGTCGGCCAGGGTATAGCTGACCCATTCGCGTCCGGCATAGGCATAGCGACCGGCAAGATTCATGGCGGCAAAGTAGTCTTGCCCCAACGGTGTGTCGAGATCAAGGAGTACCTCTTTCTGTTCAAAATTGGCATTCCACTCTTTACCCTGTGATAAATTCATAAATCCCTGGGCTGTTTTGTAGCCAAAGCCACGACTGCCAAAGTGAACACCAATCCAGATATGATTATTTTCATCGTGAAACAGATCCACATAGTGATTGCCTGATCCAACAGTACCGAGCTGCTCCCTGGCAGTTTGTTTAAGGGAGGACGCTATCTTTTTGCTGGGGAATGCATCCCATTCAGGGGCATTAAAAATGGGATGATCGGCCGGAGCGTCTGGATTTTGTTTCCCCAATCCAAATTGAATACGATCTTCTATGATGTCCAAAGCAGCAGATGTATCAAAGTCAGCGGTGGTTTCATCCAGCTTTACAGCCATGTTGCCGCAGCCGATATCGAAACCTACACCAACGGGAGAAACTTTATTTTGGTAGGCCATCACTCCACCAATAGGCATAATATATCCCACGTGGGCATCTGCCATAAGGGCACCACGATTGGCCCGCATAAGTACATCATAATATTGCTCAAGCGTATTTTCATCCGGTTGTCCAAAGACGGAGTTTTCTTCGTTTAATTGAGAAACCATTGTAATAACTATAGCTTTATTTGTTATACTTCCTTATACAATAATAACAGGATCGCCTTAAAACGATTTGCTGATTTGAATCTTGAATTACAAATAACTGTTTGTAGAGAAACAAGCTGGTAGTTAATAAAACATTATTAGGAGGTATTTATGATTACGCGTGAAAACATCCTCGACCTTGCTAAAGAAGAAAGTAAGCATTGTGTATCTATTTATTTACCCACGCACAAAACGGGCGAAGAGGTGCAGCAAGATCCTATCCGCTTAAAGAATTTGCTTACACAGGCTGTTGAGCAACTCAAAGACAGAGAGGTAAGAGAAAAGGAAATTGATGAGCTGCTGGATGATGCAAGAAAATTACTGGACAACCCAAAATTTTGGCGACATAATGATAAGGGCTTAGCATTATTTATCAGTGATAATGATTTTGAATATTATCGAATTCCCCATGCTTTTAATGAGCGGGTGATGGTAGACGATCACTTCTTAATCACTCCGCTGGTGCCTATGATTACGTTGGAAGGGACGTTCTGTATTTTGGCACTAAGTCAAAAGAAAATGCGACTACTAAAATGTACACGGGCCAGTGTTGAGGAAATTGAGCTCGAAGAAGCACCCGAAAGCCTGGAAGAGTTTTTGAAGTATGATGTGAATGAGACAAATCTTCAGCATCATGCCGGCCAGGGAGCAAATGCCCAGGCAATTTTTCACGGCCAGGGCGGGTCGCGTGATACCAATACCGAGGAAGTCATTAATTACTTGAAAGCTGTTGAAAATGAGGTGACTTCGATTCTTCGTAAACGAAATGATCCTCTGGTTTTAGCAGGCGTAAATGAGGCGATTGCTGAATATAAAAAGGTTAATAATTACAGCCGGCTGCTGGTTCAGACCGTTTCTGGAAATGCTGATCCCAAAAGCAACGAAGAAATAAAAGATGAGGGCTGGAAAGTCATAAAAGCGTACTTCCTGAAAGGGATGTACGAAGATATCGAACGATTCGGTGACCTGTCGGGATCGGAGAAACAATCCGATAATTTATCTCAAATTGTGGAAGCAGCTTACTACGGAAAGGTTGAGTCGCTGTTTGTTCCGATTGGAGAGCATAGCTGGGGATGGTTCGATATGGAACGCGATACGGTACATCACAGTGCAGAACCCAAGAACGGGGAGCACGATTTAATAAATATGGCTGCTATCAAAACGCTGATCCAAAGCGGTAATGTGTATGCTCTCGAAAAAGAAGATATGCCCAACGGATCTTCTATAGCAGCGATCTTTCGATATGCATAACGCCTTGTGAGGATCGGATGTTTTCCGGTCATTGTAAGTAACCAATCTAAAAAGGCATCGGCTTTACGGTCGATGCCTTTTATTTTTTAAAACATTTTTCATTTGTAACCTTTACACTTAGGCACGAACCGCTTTTGCTAATTAAAACTATTAGATTATGAAATTACGCACACTTGTTGTTTCGCTATTGGTCTTACTTGTAGGTACCGGAGTACAGGCCCAAAATCCGGCTGATGCCGAAGCTTCTATGGAGTATTATTTGCCACAGGATGTTGAATATGATGAGTCGATCCCCACGCCTCAAGAAATACTGGGTATGGTCCCCGGAGAATGGCACGTCCGCCATGACCAACTGCTGCAATATATGCGGGCAGTAGCCGGAGCATCCCAGCGGGTAACGCTGCACAAATTTGGGGAAACCTACGAAGATAGGAACCTGGTTTATTTGACCATTACTTCCCCTTCCAATCATAATAATATTGATCAGATTCGAAAAGAGCATGTTGCGCTTACAAATCCGGCCAAGTCTGATGAATTAAATACAGCCGAAATGCCTATAGTGCTATATATGGGATATAGCATTCATGGCGATGAATCAAGTGGTTCGAATGCCTCAATGCTGGTAGCGTATTATCTGGCCGCGGCTCAGGGGCAAGAAATCGAAGAAAAGCTACAAAATAGTGTAATTTTATTGGATCCGAGCCTAAACCCCGATGGATTAAATCGGTTTGCAAGCTGGGCAAACACACACAAAAGCAAAAACCTGGTGGATGATCCCAACAGTATGGAGCTTAACCAGCGTTGGCCGAGTGCCCGTACCAATCATTACTGGTTTGATTTAAACCGCGACTGGATGCTGGTGCAGCATCCCGAAAGTCAGGGACGCATTAACAATTTCCATAAGTGGAAGCCCAATATTTTAACCGATCATCACGAGATGGGTACAAACGCGACCTTCTTTTTCCAGCCGGGAATACAGTCGCGTACTCATCCCATTACGCCTGAGAAGAACCAAAGTCTGACCAAAGCTATTGCTGATTACCATGCTGAGATTTTGGATAAAAGCAAGCGACTGTATTATTCGCAGGAAAGTTTTGATGACTTCTATTATGGCAAAGGGTCAACCTATCCCGATGTAAATGGAAGCATTGGTATTCTGTTTGAACAAGCCAGCTCGCGCGGACATGCACAAGAAAGCGAACACGGTGTGCTAAAGTTTCCGTTTACGATAAAGAATCAGTTTTTAACTTCACTTTCTACCTGGGAAGCTTCGCAGAATTTACGACAGGAGATCCTGAATTATCAGCGTAATTTTTATATGGAAGCTAAACGTGCCGGCGAAGATGCTGACATTGAGGGCTATGTGTTTGGCACTGATGATGACCACGCCCGAACCTATCATTTAGCTGAGTTACTGCGCCGCCACAAAGTAGATCTATATGATCTTAACAGGGATCTCACCGTTGATGGGAAGACTTTTAAAAGTGGGTCGTCATATATAATTCCATCCGATCAAAACCAATATCGTTTTGTAAAAGCGTTATTTGAGCGCCGCACTACATTTTCAGATAGTTTATTCTACGATGTCTCGACCTGGACCATGCCGTACGCTTTTAATCTGCCTTTCGCTGAACTGGAGGGACGCGACTACGATGAAAATCTCTTGGGCAATAAGGTTGATGGATTGCCGGAATTTCCAACAGGTGAAGTGTTGGGTGGTGAAAGTGACTATGCTTATGTATTTGAGTGGGATGAATACTACTCGCCACGAGCATTGAATCGTTTGCTTGATGCTGGAGTGCTTGCAAAGGTAGCATCAAAACCATTCACGGGTGTTACAGCAGATGGCACCCACAAATTTGATTACGGGACTATTTTGGTGCCATTAGGTCCGCAGTCGGTAGAGCGAGATAAAATTCATAACCTTGTTCAAGAGGTTGCTAAAAAAGATGGCCTGACGGTTTATTCGGTAGGAACGGGATTAACGCCCGGCGGAATAGATTTGGGCAGTGGATCATTTGAAGGTTTGGAACAGCCAAGTGTTGCCTTACTTTCCGGCGATGGGGCCAACCCGTATGAAGTTGGTGAGGTATGGCACCTCTTGGATCAGCGATTTGATATGCCTCCAACCCTTTTACCAATGGATCGTACCGAGCGAGCTGATCTGGATCGATATAATGTAATGGTAATGGTAAATGGCAACTATGATGATCTGACTGATCGGGCCACTGAAAAAATTAAGCGTTGGACTCAAGAAGGAGGAACGCTCATTACAACAAAATATGCCAATAACTGGGCTGAGCAAAACGGTTTGGCAAATATTGAGTATATCGATGAGGAGGAGTCTGAAGAAGAGCAGCAAGTAACTCCCAAGCCGTATGCTGATATGAGTAAAGCGCGCGGCGCTCAATATATTGGGGGTACAATCTTTGATACCAAGCTTGATCTAACCCATCCTTTGGGATATGGCTATAATGATGAAGATGTAACGGTTTTTCGCAATAGCACGCTCTTTGTAAAGAAAGCCGAAAACCCCTACGCCACACCGCTTTATTATACCGATGATCCGTTGGCCAGTGGCTATGTTTCGGATGAAAATCTGGAAAAATTGTCGGGAACTGCGGCTGTTGTGGTAAGTGATGTTGGTAGTGGTCGTGTTATCTCGATGACTGATAATCCCAATTTTAGGGGTTTTTGGTTTGGTACGAACAAGCTGTTCATGAACGCCATCTTTTTTGGTCATACTATTGATGGGCGATCGGGCAATTAACCAAAGCCAAAGCGCATTATCATCTTTAGGCATGGAAATAATCTGATTTCCATGCCTTTTTATTTTCTCAAATATTTTGATTGAACCCTGTTATATTCCAATAATCAAAATATGAGTCGGAATGTATGAGTATGTTTAAGTCAAAATTAGATTTAAAACCTGTTTTTCAGGTCCTTTTTGCCATTATTGTAATTGGTGCCATAACGGGACTAGTCCTCTCATTGAGCATAGACAGCATGGTACAATCGAGCCTGGAAAGTACTACAGCTGAGGCACTTAATACCTCGGTTGATGTTGAAGATGTTTCAATATCTCTTTTGAATGGAGCCGGAACCATAACGGGATTTACAATTCAAAATCCGGAAGGCTTTAGTGATAAGCATGCTGTCAAGTTGAAGGAAATTTCAATTAAGATGAAGGTGTCATCCCTCCTATCGGATACCGTTATTGTTGATGAAGTTCGAATTCAAAAACCGGAGCTTTATTATGAGCAAAAAGCAACGGGTAATAACTTTGATGCGCTTACCGGTAGCATGGGGGGGGCATCTTCTTCGGATACAAATCTAATAGTTGATTACCTGCTGGTAGAAAATGGGCAGGTTACCTTAACCGCTGATATTGGAAGTAAGAAATCGGTGATGGCGGAATTTTCGAAAATTGAGCTTGAAGGGATTGGACGTAGCGGTAGTAATGCCATGGAGGAGACTATACAACAGATACTTAAGCCAATTTTGGAAAAGGCGTTGCAAGAAGCAGCTACCCAAGGTTTAATGGATAAAGCTAAAAATGCTCTGAAGGATATGCTTGACGGCTAGCAGGCATCCATTATTCTTACCCAAAAGAAAAAAGAGACATCCCATTTAGAGATGTCTCTTTTTTTATGAATACCTTATAGGGAGATGGATACTTACAGGGCGTTTGTTAGCTTGTCGGTATAGTCCAACTTTTCCCAGGGAAATTCGCTGCGTCCAAAGTGGCCATATGCGGCAGTCTTTGAATAAATAGGTCGTTTTAGATCGAAACGACTAATAATACCCGCCGGTGTCAGATCAAAAGTCTGTTTAATTGCTTGTGCCAATTCAGCGTCTTTTACTTTCCCGGTTCCATAGGTATTTACATTAACGGAAACAGGCTCGGGGATACCGATAGCATAAGCAAGCTGGATTAGACATTCTTCAGCAAGATCAGCGGCAACAACATTCTTAGCAATATGTCGTGAAGCATAGGCCGCACTCCGATCTACTTTGGATGGATCTTTTCCTGAAAAAGCACCGCCACCGTGAGCACCACGTCCGCCGTAAGTATCAACAATAATTTTCCGGCCCGTAAGACCGGTGTCTCCGTGAGGGCCACCAATTACAAACTTTCCGGTGGGATTTACGTGCAGAATGGTTTCTGCATCCATCAGCTTTTCGGAGATCACTTCCGGGATAAGGTGCTTTTTTAGATCCTCTTTTATTTTTACTTGATCAATGCCCTCATCGTGCTGGGTAGAAATAACAATAGTATCCACTCTTTTGGGATTTCCTTCCTCATCATATTCTACCGTAACCTGACTCTTGCTGTCGGGAGCAAGATAGGGTAGCAGGGCTGTTTCTTTACGAATGTGCGCCAACTCGCGCAGCAAATCATGGGAGTATTGCAGCGTCATGGGCATGTAGGTATCGGTTTCATCCGTGGCATAGCCAAACATCATGCCCTGGTCGCCGGCCCCCATTTTTTTATCCTTTCCTTCATCAACGCCTTGCGCAATATCCGGACTCTGTTGGTGGATCGTTGTCAAAACGCCACACGATTCCGAATCAAAGCGATACGAATTTTTGGTGTAGCCGATATTTCTGATGACATCACGCGTTATCTCTTGTACATCAACATAGGCGTCGGTTGTAACTTCGCCCGAGATAACGGCAAGTCCCGTTGTTACCAATGTCTCGACGGCAACCCGTGAATCGGGATCCTGTTCGAGCATGGCATCGAGGATAGAGTCAGAGATTTGATCAGCGACTTTATCGGGGTGACCTTCTGATACAGATTCGGAAGTGAAAAGGTTTTTCATTTGAGTAAAAAAGTTCGTGTAAATAGTGATTATTTAAGAAGCCTTGAAGCTACAAAAATCTGTATAATTATGCAGAATGATCTATCAAAAGAAAAAGCCGCACTCCTTTTACAGAGTACGGCTTTATCAGGGATTGTGCGGGTAAAAAAACTGCTATGTTTTAGCTTGGGAGCAATACGCCGTCAATAATATGTACGACTCCATTTGTTCCCTGCAGATCTACGGTCGTAACATTGTAGGTATTCCCTGCTCCGTCGGTAAGCGAAACGCTACCGTCATTGTTGACCGTGATTTCTAAATCAGCACCGTTAACGGTAGTAACTGTTCCGGAAGAAATATCACCGGAAAGCACTTCTGAGGGAAGCACATGGTATGTTAAGATATCTGCCAATTCCTGCTGTGTTAGCCCGCTCGTATCAACAGCATCGAAGGCAGCGTTTGTAGGTGCAAATACCGTGTAGCTTGCCTGATCATCTTGTAAGGTGCCGGCCAATCCTGCGGCACCGACAGCGTCTTCAAGTGCTTGCAGGTTGTATCGTTTGGATACCACACCTACCACGTCTAGATAAGTATCAGGTAGTAATACCTGGTCGATTGCGTGGATAGTTCCGTTTGAGGCATCCACGTCAGCGGCTACAACGCTTGCATTATCATTCACTGTTACTCCTCCGTTAGCTTCAATAAAGAGCTCACCGCCGGCCAATGCTCCTACGGCTTGTTCAGCCATTAAATCGGTAGACAGAATGTCTCCGGAAAGCACATGATATTGTAAGATCTCAGCAAGCTGCTCATTGGTAAGGCCACTCAGATCAACACCAGAGAAGGCATTGTCTGTGGGAGCAAATACGGTGAACGGACCGGCTCCTTGCAGGGCCTCGTCTAATCCGGTTTGCCCAAGAGCATCTACCAATGTTGTAAAGTTACCGTCTGCAACGGCTACGTCAACAATGTTTGGACTTGGATCGAGCACCCCATCAATAACATGAACAACCCCGTTGGTACCTTGCAAGTCTGCTTGAGTAACCTGGTACATTTGTCCGGTGTTATCTGTAATGGTAACCGTTCCGTCGGAAACTTCAATCAAGAGTTCTTCCCCTTGAAGGGTTGTTACCGTTTGTGACGGTTGTAAATCTCCTGAAAGAACTTCACCGGAAATCACATGATATTGGAGAACATCAGCAATGTTAAGTCCGGATAAATCTTTGTTGGCAAATGCCTCATTAGTCGGGGCAAATACCGTGAATGGTCCGTTTCCTTCTAATGTGGAAGCTAATCCTTCACTTACTACAGCATCCTCCAGTGACTGCAGGTTATATCGCTTGGATACGATACCTACAACGCTTAGGTAGCTGTCTGGTAATAGAACTTGATCAACCTCGTGGATAGTACCATTTGATGCGCCGATGTCTGCTGTTACTACAGAGGCACTTCCATTGACGGAGACTCCACCGTCGGATTCAATAAAGAGGTTTCCGCCTGCCAGTGCTTCGACAGATTGCTCGGCCATCAGATCGGTAGACTGAATATTACCTGATACAACGTGATACTGTAGAATTTCAGCAATTTCTTCGTTTGTAAAGTTACCAATGTTTACATTTGAGAATGCGTTGTCATTAGGCGCAAATACGGTAAATGGACCAGGTCCCTGAAGGGCTTCATCTAGTCCAGTTTGTCCAAGTGCACCAACCAATGTAGTAAAGTTGCCGGCATCAGAGGCAACATCAACAATATTCGGATTTGGATTCAGAACGCCATCAATAATATGAACAACGCCATTAGTACCTTGAATATCGGCCTGTGTAACTTCATAGGTCTGGCCGGAATTATCGGTAAGTGTTACCGTACCATCAGCTGCCTCGATGGTTAGCTCTGTACCATTAACCGTTTCTACAACCTGTGCTGGCTGAAGATCTCCGGAAAGAACTTCATTTGGAAGAACGTGGTATGTTAAAATATCCTGAATTTCTTGCTCTGACAATCCTGATAGATCGACGTTGCTGAATGCAGCATTTGAAGGAGCAAACACAGTATAGCTTGCTTCCTCATCCTGTAGAATGCTAGCCAATCCGGCACCAACTAAAGCATCTTCTAGTGATTGTAAGTTGTAGCGCTTAGAAACCAGACCTACAACGTTGAGATATGAGTCCGGAAGTAAGACATTGTCAATGGCGTGGATTACACCGTTAGAGGCTATAATATCAGCATCAGTAACAGTAGCATTGCCATTAACGACAACATCACCACTGGCTGTTGAAATAAATAGATCTCCGCCTGCTAACGCAGTAACGGAAAATTGCCCGTTAATATCGGCTGTGGTAGCTCTTTGACCAAGAACGTGATAGCTGAGTATTTCAGACAGCTGCTCGGTCGTCAGACTGCTTACATCTACCCCCAAATTAGCAAAAGCGTCGTTAGTAGGGGCAAAGACCGTAAATGGTCCATCGCCTTGAAGGGTCGAAACGAGTCCAGCACTTTCAAGAGCGGATACCAGATCGCTGAAATTATCATTAGATTGAGCGATTTCTGAAATGGTTTGGTCACTACCTGGTGTGGTAGGCCCATCATCATCGTCGCCACATGCCTGCAGCGTAAAAACCAACAGGGCGGCAATAAAACTATTGAACAAAAATGTCCTAAGTTTTATGTAGGGATTGTGAGTTGTTGTTTCCATCGTAATATGTGATTAGTTAAAAGTTGTGTTAGTTGATAATCACATATCAGAAGAAAATAATTCCCAAAAATATTAAATATTTAAAATTTTATGATTTAAAATATTAAATGAACGAAGAGAAAATCAGTAATGTTATAAATGGTTTTTTGGGTGTGCCTAATTAAATAAATCCCCATCTTTTTTGTCGGGATTTACACCTAAATACTCAAACGCCTGGCGGGTTGCGATTCGCCCCTTTGGCGTTCGTTGTAGAAATCCTTCCTTGATTAGGTAGGGTTCGTAAACCTCTTCAATAGTACCTTTATCTTCACCTACGGCGACCCCAAGAGTGCCCAAGCCCACAGGTCCTCCCTCGTAATTTTCGATAATAGCTTTTAAGATGCGAATATCCATTTCATCAAGCCCATTCTCGTCAACATCCAGAGCATTTAGAGCCGTGTCGGCAATTTCATCGTTAATGGTATCCATATCTTTTACTTGGGCAAAATCACGGGTGCGCCGCAATAGTTTGTTGACAATTCGAGGAGTTCCCCGGCTACGTCGCGCAATTTCGTGTGCTCCGGTTTCAGTAATGCCCATGTCCAAAATGCTGGCTGTCCGTAATGCAATGCGCTGTAGAAGCTCCACATCGTAATAATCAAGCCTCATATCGATACCAAAGCGAGCACGCAGCGGTGCCGTAAGTAATCCTTTTCGCGTAGTTGCCCCCACCAGTGTAAAGCGGTTGAGTTCAATTTGAATGCTGCGTGCATTTGGGCCCGAATCGATTACGATATCCAACTGGTAATCTTCCATGGCCGAATACAGGTACTCCTCTACAACGGGATTAAGGCGATGAATTTCATCAATGAAAAGGACATCACCTTCTTCGAGATTGGTAAGCATGCCGGCAAGGTCACCGGGCTTTTCAAGAACAGGCCCCGTAGTAGGCTTAATTTGAACCCCCATTTCATTTGCAATGATATGGGCTAAGGTCGTTTTTCCCAGGCCGGGAGGTCCCGAAAGGATGACGTGATCTAAAGCCTCATCACGTTTTTGTGCCGCTTTAATAAAAACCGAGAGGTTTTGAATAACCTTTTTTTGTCCGATAAACTCGCTTATGCGAGTGGGTCGCAGCGTGCGTTCGAACTCTTGGTCATTATCAGAAGCGTCTAGCAGTGGGTTTTGCAAAATAAATGTGAAATGAATTAACCAACTTTTACGGCAAGTAAATTAACTCATTATTTGCAAAGTTTCGAAGGCTTATTCGCCACCCTTTATCTGCTCTTCAAAGTTGTCAAAATCAACATTTCCCAATTTGTAGTCTAGTTTTTTCAATAGCCTGAAAGATGGTTTACGGTAAATACCATCCATCGAATAAACTTTATGAATAGCTTCCCGTGCTTTTTGCAGCTGTTCAATATTGATGTAGGCATTCCCCATATACCAATAGGCTTTTTCTTCTAAGACATCTCTGTTAGTGTCTCTGTTAATAACCGCCTTAAACGATTCGATTGATTCTCCGAAACCACCGTTATTGTACTGTATGATACCTTTATTTAAATAGGCTTTTGTAGCAGCGGATTCATCGCCGTATTTACTAATTATCTTATTATAGGCAGCAATAGCTTTTGAAATATTGCCGGAAAGTGCAGCTTCAAATCCCTGGTTGAGCAGTGAATCTGCTGGTAGCGTTTCTGTTTTCTGGCTACGCAAAACCTCCGCAGAAGAAAGGTTTTCAGCTAAGTTAAATTCACCGGGTATTTCACTCTGTAATGATTTATTCGTATCGAGCTGAAAAAAGTTGATTGAAACTACCAATAGTGCAACTGCAGCAGCGGCCGCCATCCATTTCCAGGAATGCTGAATTGAATAAATAATGCTGCTTTCTTCAGCAGAGGTAGAATTCTTGTTAGAAGAACGTTTTTCGAGAATAGATTTAACACCCAACTCGGTCTTTAAAAGCTCGATATAGTCGGGGCGCCGGAGAAGCTTTTCCCATAGCTCTTGGGCTTCCTCCTCGGTCAGCTTGCCCTTAACATAGGCATCAATTTTCTGTTCCAGTTCTATGTCTCTTGACATTTTGTTCATTCTCTAATGTTTAATTATATGCTTTAAATAGTGTTAAACCATCTTGATATATCAAGGTCTGTAGGTAAGACCTTTGAGAAACCCAATCCTTACATTATAATTTACTTTTTTCCTGATAACAGTCGTTAAGTTTTTGAATTAGCCGGTGTTTTCTTGTCCAAACGTTGTTAACGCTGATATCAAAATGTTGCGCCACTTTTTTGGCATGTGAGTCTGGATGATCAAACAAATACTGCATAAATTCCTGATATTTCTCTTTAAGCTGATTTAAACACCACTCAAGCAGGCGTTCTTGCTCTTCATCCAGCAATGCTTGCAGTTGGGTTGGGGCCTGTTGGTGAACATCGGGGATTTCATCTGTAGCCTCAGGCCGTTTTTTCTTCTGCATTTTAAGGTAGTTATTTCTGCATATAGATAATATATAAGAAACCACTTGGTCTGGATTATTCACTCGGTCCTCTTTAATCACTTCGAGCGAGGTGAGAAGAGAGTCCTGTGCACAGTCTTCAGCATCAGACCGGCTTGCATTCATGTGAATGCGAAGAAATGCTATTAGCCTTGGGCGGAGCGCCTCGATGATTTTATTTGCCTCTTGAGTGTTGTTCTCTTGTACGGCTGATACTAAATTCGCGTAGTCCATAGTCTATAATTCAAAAAGCCAATGTTGATATAAAAACTATAAAAAGTTAGGCAATAAACAACAGTTACATTAACTTTGAGTAGAAAAGCTATAAATAATTCCTTTTTATCCCATTAGAATTACGTAGAAGCCTAAATACGAACGGTGGTTAATGTATCGAGTTCAACTTAAAAATTTTGAAGGTCCGCTTGATCTCCTTCTTTTTTTTATAAAGCGTGATGAGCTTGATATCTACGATATTCCCATCTCATACATTACTAATCAGTTCCTGGAGTATATCAATTTGATGGAAGAGCTGGATTTAGATGTTGCCAGTGAATTTATCTTAATGGCCAGCATGCTGATGTCGATTAAGGCCAAGATGATGCTACCCCAAGAAGAATCGGATGAAGAGCTTGATGAGCAGGATCCCCGATACGAATTGGTGCAGCGTCTGCTCGAATATAAACGCTATAAAGAGATGGCCGGGAAGATGGAAAATATTGCCGATGAAGCTCAGAAATCATACTTTCGCGGATATACTCAGGCTGACCAAGTGGATAAGCAGGCCAGCGGGGAAGCCCTTAAGGATGTTACAATGTTTGATTTGATGGCGGCTTTTAAGAAGGTATTGGCTGATATCAAAAAACAGGAAAGTGTGCACCATGTTGAAAAGATAGAATATAGCATTGAAGAGCAGAGTGAGTATGTATTGGATCGCCTGCAACAAAACGGGCGTACTTCTTTTAACACAATGTGTGATGAACTTAAAAACTTGACAAAGATAGTCGTCACCTTTTTAGCAATTTTAGAGATGCTGAAAGAGCGGCAGATCAATTTATATGTCGAAGATGATGACCCAACGGCTTTTTATCTGGATTTAAAGCCCGTGGATGAGATTATCGGCGCTCCCGAAACGAATCAGAAATAAAAAATTAATAGCGTTACTTATGAAGATGCATTTGCAATCATTTCTTGTTGCATTATTAATATTTACTGTTGGTTGTGCAGGATCTGAGCCGTCAAGCCAGAAACAATCCTCGCAACCTGTTACCGATACCGAGCAGTTATTGCGTTTCCAGAATGAGATATCGACAGCTTATTTGAAGCCCCATCTAACGGCATTTGCCCATGACTCTATGAAGGGACGAGAAACGGGCACCCCTGGCGAAAAAATGGCCGCTGATTTTCTTGCTGAAGAATATGAGCAGTTGGGGTTAGTCCCGGCTGGCGATAACGGCAGTTACTTTCAGCACTTTGGGCTCAATGCATCAAAAAGCGACAGCATTGTTTTTGAGTTGTATCAAAAACATGGCTCTTCAAAAGAACGAATAGATCGATCGGTAGCCAGCAGTAATCAAACAGCAAACTTTGCCCGACTTTTTGGCGGGACTGATACGCTTAAAGGGCAGATCGTTTTTGCGGGCTTTGGCGTAAATGATCGGGAAAACAACCTGTCTCATTTAGAGGGTGTGGATCTAAAAAATAAGTGGGTCATGGTATTTCAGAATACACCAAATGTAGTAGATGGGGATACGCTCATTAATCCGAAGTTGGATGCCCGCGCCCGATTTCAGATGATTATGCGTCAGGGGGCTACGGGTATTTTAATGATACCGGCCAACGAACCTCAAGATTTTGAAGGCGTTGCTCAAAATATGCAGGGCGGTTTTGGGCAATTGGGTCGCATGAGTTTGGCTTATCGAGATAATAACGAAGGCGCTTCGAGTGGGTTTAGCGGTGGATACAATGTTGTAAATCCTGAATTAGCTACTAAGCTATTAGGGATAAGTTCTGTAGATGAGCTTTCAGCTTATCGTCAAAAGTTGATGAATAGTATTACCGAATTCCAGCCCAAAGAGTTGGACTATGAGTTGAGGCAAATTCCTTATTCATCCAGGGAAACAATACACTCCCAAAATGTTTTAGCCTTATATGAAGGAGCTGATCCTGAACTAAAAGATGAAGTGGTAGTACTGACGTCCCATTATGATCATGTGGGTATCAGAGAGCCGGATTCTACCGGTGATCGTATTTACAACGGTGCTGACGATGATGGTAGCGGAACGATAGGGCTTTTGAATATTGCCAAAGCATTTACTGAAGCTGCCAAGCATGGCATAAAAACCAAGCGATCTATTTTGTTTTTAAATGTTTCTGCCGAGGAGAAAGGATTGCTTGGCTCGCGCTATTATTCTGATCACCCGGTATTTCCCATGGAAAAAACGGTCGCAAATTTAAACACCGACATGATTGGCCGGATTGATTCTACGCATAAAAGCGAGGGTATTGAAGAGTATGCCTATATTATTGGCGCAGAACTGATTTCTTCGGATCTGGACAGCCTTATCAAAGTTGCCAATGAGGAATCGGGGCAGATAAAGCTTAATAAAAGATACAACGACCTGAACGATCCCCAGCAGTTTTATCGCCGAAGCGATCACTGGCATTTTGGCCGGAAGCAGGTCCCTTTTGCCTTTTTCTTTACGGGAGTTCATGAAGATTATCATCGCCCATCGGATGAAGTGCATAAAATCCGCTTCGAAAAAATGGCAAGTATTCTACGTACGATGTATGCAACAACCGTGATGATTGCCAATACCGAAAATCCTCCTGCTGTTGATAATCAACAGTTTATAGAGATTACGAAGAACGATAATTAGGAAAGACGAAAAAAGGTAAGGGCAAGAATCCGGCAAGATTAAAATCGTTAATCACCTAAACAACTTTATCTACCGGCCAACCACAATAAAAGGCGCCCAGTAGACAGGATGATTAAAAAGGGGATGTTTTATCATCTTTAATTTAGCTTCGCGCATTGCAGTAGCCCTGGCTCCAAAAGGAATTGATTGTTCCCATCCAATCCAGCGCAGGGCACTATCAATCCATCCTCTGCTTATATCTTGTTGAAGAAGTGACTTATAAAATTCGTTCATAAATGATGCCGTTGAACGGTCGTATACATTCCACAGGCTTACCACAACCGTTGATGTTCCGGCATAGAAAAAAGATCGCTGCATGCCCAACATGCCTTCACCATCCACCATTTTACCCAGCCCCGTGTTACAGGCACTGAGAACGACCATATCGGAATTAATATTCATCCCGAAAATTTCGGAGCTCCGAAGCATGCCATCTTCGGTGGATGAAGCCGATAGTTTACTTTTAGTAGAAAGGGCTAATCCACTTCGATTGGGTTTGTTTTCATCAATAATACCATGTGTTGCCAAATGCACGTATTGGTAGTTATTTTGACGCAGTAAATGTTTTAGTGCTTCTTCCGATACCTCTTCATCTTTTAGAACAGAGGCGTTTTGAAAATGTGTTGCAATGGAATCAACCTCAATAAGGGTAGACGGCAAATTGCTAAGACTACTCCGTTCTAAACCGCGTTCATTGTTGCGGATAAAGTTGGACCCTGCGACTGCAAGTAAATCTTGTCGGCTTAAGTTTTCAGGGCCTTTTAATAGTGTAAGGCTGGTAAGAGAAGGGGCATATTTTATGTGGAAGTTTTCTATCAGGTACTGGTCACCTTGTGAGATAGCCTCAAATGGTAAATAAGCGAGAGCGCCGTCAGGGACAATAGTCAGGTTTGAATAGTTGACAAGCTCATCTTCAAAAGGCTTCAAAAGAAAATTATACAATGCAGTGGATTCTGATCGCAACCGTGTACGGGAAGCGTTTGAAAGAATGGCATCCTTAAAGTCAGTCACCATTGTAGTAAGCTGAGTAGCAAGTTCCTCGCTGTCGCCAGACAGTGACATTGTTTCAACCCTCACGTTACTTCTGCTGATCATAAAAATCAATAATTCGTTACCGGCCAAGGCATATTCCAGGATGACGGTTTGCTCGTCAACACTGTTTTGAGCTTGCTGAAGGCTGATGGGCTCGGGTGATCGAAGAGATTTTAATTCGGTGTGTTTATCCTGCAACTTGTTTTCGTAGGAAGCATACTCGAGTTCGGCATTCCGTATTTGTTTTTGCAGCTTTTTACGTTTTTGAGCATCTGCTGTACTTTCAAATTGTGTATAAAGTTCTTCAATTCGATTTCTTTTCTGGTTGCGTTTAAGCCGTACCTTTTCTGGTAGGTGTTGCTCAATATTTTGAGAAGCTTTCGCCAGTTCATCACTTAGTGCTCGTGCCTTGGCCTGTTCTACCAACTTGAACGCCCGGGAAAGGTCTGACGTATAGGTTAGCACCCAAGATGCCACCTCGGTATAGAAATCGGAATGCCTGCCAAAATACCCCGCCTTGAGATCAGAAAGTGCCCCAGCATTGGACCGTTGTGACTCTATAATATCAATGGCTTTTTGTCCGTAGGTAATGGCGCTGTCGGAGTTAAGCTTGTGATATTGACGGGCAAGGTCTTTAATGGGCGCAAGCTGGCGGCGAGACGACAGATACTCACTGTAACTGTGGGCTTTTTTGAAGTGCTTGAGGGCTTGCTCGTCTTTATTTTGTGCTTCGTCAATCCGTCCTAAAAAAGAAGAGGCTTTTTGCAGCATATCATAACTGTCGGTAGAATCGCCCATTGCTTTTAACCGGTTAGCGTAGGCGGTAGCCTGCTCGAAATTTTCTTGACCAATGGTGAGTCGGAGCATAGAATTCAGCGAGGAGGCAATATCGTACGGATTGCCAACTTGTTCCCGCAGTTTAAGTGCTTTGTGATAGTAGTTGGCTGCCTCTTCTTTGTCGCCTTTGTCCCAATACAGTTGACCAATATTATTGGTCGTTGTGGCAATATCACTCGGACCTGAGACTTCCTTTTTCATTGCCAGGCTCTGCTCGTAATAGTCAATGGCTTTATCATATAAACTTAGCTTCTTGTAAAGCAGTCCCACGTTATTAAGAATGGTTGCCGTTAATTTGGGAGTTGATGCCTGTCGGCTATTATCCAACGCTTGTTTATATGACACCAATGCCTGATCATAATTAGCAAGGTTACTTTGCACCAGACCAATTCTGTTAAAAATATTTGCTAATAAGTGTACACTGCCAATTTCCTGGCGAATTTTCAGACTTCGGTTGAAGTATTCCAAGGCCTTATTGTATAAGTTCAGCTCTGAATATATACCTCCAATATTTGATAGGGTTACGGCTCGATATCGTTTATTACTATAATAGTTTAGTGCTCTTTGGTAGTAGTCGAGGGAGGTAGAATTATTTCCCTTTCTCATATAGACACTACCGAGATTATTATATATTGTGCCTATTAGCAGACTGTCGCCAGACTTTTGAGCAAGCGGCAGGGCTTTGTTGTAGTATTCTTTGGCTTGATCTGTTTTTCCCATTCTATTAGATGACCATCCCATACTGGTGTAAAGGTCACCGCGATTGTAGGTGTCATTGGCTGGGTGGTCGATATTTAAAAGCATTTTATAGAGCTGCATGGCCTCTTCGTTTTTGGAACGATAGACCATGGCACTGGCATACTCTTTTCCGGCCTTAAGCCAAGAAGCGGTATCCTGAAATTCGCGATATAAGTTGTATGCTTCACGATAGTAGAATTCCGACTCTGCCATGTTGCCTTTTTCATCGTATTCCTGTCCCATTTTAAATAATGAGTCGGCCAGCTGTATACTTTGCCCCCATCCTGATAAGGGCAAAAGCAACAGGAATCCTAAAGAGATGATCAGCCGCTTCATGCAATTTTAATTATGTGAACAGTTTAATAGCTTGCCGTAAACGCCTGAATATATACACAGAATCTGGCAAAAGGTAAAAAGTTTGGGTTTTGCGGCAATTTATAGAATATTTTTATTCAGTACTGCATTAAGAGTACTGTCTAATTTTAATAAATCAGGAGATCACTATGTTTGATTACAAAAAAGAGATTTTACTTAATGAGTTTGCATTAGCCACGCCAGACCCGTCAGATAACACCTCGGATGGAGATGATGATACGGGTGGAGATGGATAGGTTCTGGATGATCAATGTTAATTGAGCCATGTCAATATTTAGGCATGGCTTTTTATTGGCCGATAAAAATAAACGGAGTCCACTATTTTGAGTGAGTATACTTGGCTTGCTGTATCAGATCTTGTTTAGCTTTTTGTAGGGCTTACGACGTAGTCACACCACCATTATGGATAACATAAAAAGGTTCGCATGCATAGTACTGTAAATCGGTCATTTACTCTCCAAAGAGAGACCAATAAATATTGGGATTCAGCATATAAGAAGATACTGTAGAGCCCAACGATCCCCCTCTTCTTTTTAAGCTTACCATTGCCGGTGTTGCAGGCACTAAGAGTAGTGAGGTCAGCTAATAAAGGTGGGTATTAGTCCTTAAACATAGAATTAACAAACAGCTCTCGATCAAATACCTGGAGGTCTTCGATCTCTTCGCCAACACCAATATATTTTACGGGCACATCCAGTTCATTGGAAATGCCAATAACGATACCACCTTTGGCCGTACCATCCAGCTTGGTGAGCACAAGGCCGGTAATATCAACAAAATCGGTAAAAGCTTTGGCTTGCTGCATCGCATTTTGTCCGGTGGATGCATCAAGGACTAGCAATACCTCGTGGGGAGCTCCTTCAACCACTTTACCCATAACGCGTTTTATTTTTGCCAGCTCATTCATCAGCGACTTTTTGTTGTGCAGCCGCCCAGCGGTATCCACCAAAGCAATATCGGCATCTTTCGCCTTGGCAGATTCAACCGTATCGTATGCGACGGCAGCGGGATCGGCATTTTGTCCCTGTTGAATGATGGGAACGCCGGCGCGTTC
Organism: Fodinibius sp. GM21; assembly: GCF_058386955.1. Lineage (NCBI taxonomy): Bacteria > Pseudomonadati > Balneolota > Balneolia > Balneolales > Balneolaceae > Fodinibius > Fodinibius sp. GM21. Next base: position 60,181 of record NZ_JBYEIQ010000002.1, read on the forward strand.
ACTCCATATTTTAAGTTGATCAACAGCTGCAGCCCGAAAGGTATCTGCAGCACCCAGCATTACTTTTTTGCCGGCTTTTTTATAAAGATGGGCTAGTTTTCCGATGGAAGTCGTTTTCCCAACGCCATTTACACCAACAACCATCACAATGTGAGGCTTTTGAGGAAATTCGGCATCGAATTCAGCAGGTTTGTCAGCTGAATGATCTTTGAGAAGTCCAATGATTTCTTCTCGCAGAATACGTTGAAGCTCTTCACTGTTGAGGTATTTGTCTTGAGCAACACGAGCCTCAATCCGATCAATAATTTCGAGTGTGGTTGAAACGCCAACGTCAGAAGTTATTAAGATCTCTTCCAGCTCGTCGAGTACGGCAGCATCAACGGTATCTTTGCCGGCAATGGCCTTGCCGATTTTTTTCATGATGCCGGAGCGGCTTTTTTCAACCCCTTTCTCGACTTTCTCCTTTTTCTTGAGACCAATTTTTTCTAAAAAACCCATAGTATGCTTCGTATTTAAAAACTAAAATGTCATCCCAAAATAGTTTCAGGATCTAAAAATTAAATTGAGCAGAAAGATCTTTGTAGTTACTATAATCAGTTAAACTCCACTCCTTTGCGAATAAGGTTGAACCGATGAAGATAATCAAAGAAGGAGTAAAACATAAGGGCTACCGAAGCGCCCATCAGCATAAAATGTACTTCTATTTCTTGGGGAAAAAAGAAAGCAGCAATCCAGTATAGACCCAATACATTAACGCTGATTTTGCCCGACATAACGGCCATGGCCACCTTGCCGCGCAAGTGTTGAATAAATGCAGATCCAATTACAATGACGGCATCGCGACCGACTTCGAGCAGGAAAAACCAGAGCGGAATGATATCGATGTAGGTGGCATACAGAAACAGGAAAAAAGCACAAAATTTATCAGCAACGGGATCGAGAATTTTGCCCCATTCCGAAACTTGGTTGGTCAATCGGGCAACAAATCCATCCAGATAATCAGATACAATACCATATATTACAAGTGCAGTAATGAGCCAGGTTATTTGTTGTCCATTGGTATAGTGCAGGTAAACTACAGGTACTACAATTAAAATACGCGACAGCGAAATTAGGTTCGACCACGTAAATAGGTCTTGCTTAACGTCTATCTGCTTATGATCTATGTTAAATGTTTCTGACAATGGAAACCAAATTGTTTGTTATAATTCGCGTCTGATCTGTCTCAATTAACCAGCTAAAAGATACATAAAAAATTTTCTATGTACGATTCGCATAAACTTGTTGAACGTAAACTGACTTCTCAAAAGGTTTTCAGCGGTCGCCTGCTTCATGTTTATTTTGATGAAGTAGAACTGCCCGACGGAACAACTTCAACCCGGGAATGGATCAAGCATCCCGGAGCGTCGGCGATTGTGCCCATTTTTGAAAACGGAGATGTCATGTTAGTCAAACAGTTTCGTTATCCGATGTCCCAGATCTTTTACGAAGTGCCGGCCGGCAAAATTGATCCTAACGAAGATCCCGGACTCACAGCGCGGCGTGAACTGCAGGAAGAAGCTGGGTTGACGTGTCAGCAATTTCAATATATCGGACATTATTATCCGGGTATCGGGTATTCTGACGAGATTATCCATCTTTATACCGCGTGGGATATTACATCATTTGAGCAACAGGTTGATGACGACGAGTTTTTATTAAAAGAGCGACTGCCTTTCGAAACCGCTGTTGAAATGGTGCATACCGGTGAAATATCAGATGGAAAAACAACGGTTGCTATTTTGCGTGCCTGGCACTGGTGGCAGCAAGAGGGTCCCTTTTCGGTCTGAGATTAACAATAAGCAGTATGCAGTTTGGGATAAACAGACTATAAGACTCTCTATGTTTAAAAGCACTGCTCCCAACGGTAATACGTCTATTGAATAATTCCTTCATCAACAGCCAGCTCGTACAACGATTTATGTAAGTTGGTATCCGTAATATCGCCCCTGTTGATAAGCTCTTCTACTTCATCACCGCGCAGCAGCAGGATGCAGCCCATTTCATTGAGTACTTCGTCAAACTTTCGGGGATCTGCATTAGAAAGTTTTTCCAGATCTATTCCATCCGGGCTTTTGGTAGTATTCACTAAGCAATAAAAGGTATCTTCGTCGCTGTCATCGTCGCCAAATCCAAAAATTTCGAGTTTAGTATTGTCTTTTTTAAGCATAATAATTTCTGAATTTAAAGATCTTTGTGATGTATGGTTAAAGTAAGTCTCGTTTCAATGAATGCCTGTCTGAGGATTTCGGTAATAGCGAGTATTATGTATGACGCTCGAGGAAATCACGCGCTTTAATGAGTTCCACCACCTCATCGGTTTCCTCATCAATAATGGCAATTTGAAACAGGCTAATAATAGCCTGCTCTTCAATACATTCTATGGTTTCGTCGATTGTTTCGCATTCTTCCTGCTCGCTGACCAAATCGTTAATCCCCTTAACAACGTAACGGTAATTTTTGGGTTTCTTTTTCTGAGAACTAGTCCCCCCGGGGGATTCATTGAAATATTCTCGCAAGGCCTCTTCGGTTACATACCACTTCACACCCAGTTTGCGGGCACGTATTTTTCCTTCTCTCAAATAGGCCCGAATCGTCATTTTACTGAGTCCCAGTTGCTCGTGCAAGTCGTCGACGGAATAAAGTGTAAGATTGCCCACTTGCTTTGGCATAAAGCACAAAAAAAGTTTAATATTTAGTATTAAATGCACTTGTTTTCACGTTGCAAGTTAATAACAATTGTATAATAGATAAAGTTTAACTGCTGTTAATTATAGATTAGTTACATATTAGTTAAACTATAGCAAAAATACTTGTTCCGTATAGGGTAATTCCATTATATTGATAATAGTTGATTGAAAAAGAGCTCTGCAAACGCGGGGCTTTTGTTATTTTAACTCCATTCTCAGTGCCATTTTCTATTCCCTTCTTCAAGAATGCGTGTCTCCCATTTTCAGTATAAGGACTTTTGGTCTACGGTTATTACATTAACAGTCTTGAGAATTTAGATCAGAGTACATAACCATGGGGTCAGAAAAAACGGTACGATCATTATTGCTTGAACAACTCGAGGGCAAGAACGCACACGTCGATTTTAATCAGGCAGTGCAGGGACTAACCTATAAGCAGGTGGGGATTCGTGTTGAGGATGTACCCCATACGATCTGGGAGCTTATTGAGCATATCAGGATTGCGCAGGACGATATCCTGGAGTTTTGTAAAAATCCCGACTATGAAGCGCGTGATTGGCCGAATGATTACTGGCCTGATAAGTCCAAGCCCGAAACCCAAGAACAGTTTGAAAGGTCTGTGCAGTTGGTACAAGCCGGGATTGAAGAGATGCGTGAGCTTATTCGAGATCCCCAAAATAACTTGCAGAAACCCTTTTCTCATGGTGACGGCCAGACACTGTTCAGAGAAGCATTGCTTATCGTTGATCACAATGCATATCATATAGGTCAAATTGTGCTCATTCGACGTTTGCTTGGCAGCTGGTAATTGATAGTTTTATTGACCATAAGAAAAGAAAGACTTAAATGAGTACGGTATGAAAGAGATTGCTCGATTTTTGCGCGAAGCCCGGATGGGATATCTGCTTTATACCTCTCTTATCATTTTGGGAGTTGTATTTGGTGCGTTTGAAATTATTGACCAAACCTTATTTGAGGATACATCTCAAGAAACCATGCAGTGGCTCTACTTCAGCCGCGGTGTTATTGTTTCCCTTATGCTCATGGTATGGGCCGCATGGACGGTTTATAATTACCGCGAGTATTATGAGGATCAGCTTGAAGCTACAAAAATGCGTTACAGTGATATCATTGAGCATTCAGCTGATGCGATCATCTCAATAGATAACGAAAATCACATTACATCTTGGAATCGGGGAGCAGAAGAAATGCTCGGTTGGCAACGTGAAGAGATCCTTGGAAAGCCGATAACGGAAATCGTGCCGAACGAACTTATCGAGATGCAAGAGCTGGAATGTATTGAATTCGGGATGAAATACAAGGGGAACGTCAGTAATTACGAAACGGAGCGACTGACAAAAACGGGCGAAAAAAAACTGGTCAATCTGACGGAATCATACATTCGCAATAATGACGATGAAATTGTGGGACGCTCCCAGATATTACGCGATCTTACGGATATCAAAATGAAGGAAGAGCAAATTCAGCAGTCTGAACGGTTGGCTACAGTTGGTCATATGGCTGCAGGTGTGGCCCACGAGGTAGGGAATCCGCTCACAGCTATTTCTTCACTTGTTCAGGTTTGTCAGCGAAAGACCGAAGATGATTTTATACAGGATCAGCTGAAAAAAGTGCGCGATCATATTCAGCGCATCAACAAAATTGTGCGTGACCTGGTGGACTTTTCACGTCCCTCGAGCATGCAGGCAGAAAAGGTGCAGATAAATGAAATTATCGAGTCGGCCGTAGGGTTACTCCAACACGATGCCCGTTGTCGTGATGTGGAATTTGAGATGAACCTATCACCAAAGTTACCGCTTGTTTCCTGCGTACCTGACCAGATTCATCAGGTATTGGTGAATTTGTTGCTTAATTCTGTTGATGCGATGAAAGACGAGGAAAACCCCAAGGTGACTATTGTAACCAAAGAACAAGATGGCATGGCGAAACTTACGGTTTCAGATATCGGAGAAGGAATTAAAGAGGAGCACAAATCCCGAATATTTGAACCGTTTTTTACGACTAAGGAAGTTGGAAGCGGAACCGGTTTGGGGCTTTCGGTAAGTCACGGTATTATCAACAAAATAGGCGGCTCTATTCAAGTGGAGTCTGATTATGGGGACGGAACAACTTTTATTATAAAACTACCTACCAAAAGTTAATTTATGAACGGATCGATTTTAATTGCAGATGACGAAGACAGCATCAGGGAATCACTAACCATAGTGCTGGAAGATGAAGGATATAATTGCACAGCGGTAAAAGATGGTGGTGAGGCTATTGATGCAATTGATAAGGCCAGCTACGATATTATTGTTACTGACCTAAAAATGCCTGACACCGACGGTATTGAAGTGCTTGAATATGCTTTGAAGCATTCTTCGGATACGCTGACCATTATTATTACGGCTCACGGTACCATTGAAACGGCCATTCAGGCACTCCGCAAAGGAGCTGCAGATTATATTCTGAAGCCTCTTGAATTTGATGAAGTGCTCATCCGCATAAAGAATCTGCTGGAGCAAAAGAGTCTGGCGCAAGAAAACAAATATTTGCGGGAACAGATCGATAAGGAGTATAACTTCAATCATATTATTGGAGAAAGCTCGGCCATGAAAAACGTGTATAAGATGGTGGAGCGAGTTAGTCAGGCGACCAGTAATGTGCTGGTTACCGGACAGAGTGGTACGGGTAAAGAATTGGTAGCACGGGCAATTCACTCCAACAGCGACCGATCCAAAAAACCATTTTTGGCTATCAATTGTGGGGCTATTCCCGAGAACTTGGTTGAATCGGAGCTGTTTGGCCACAAAAAAGGATCTTTTACCGGGGCCAACGCCGACAAAGACGGCGTGTTCGTAGCGGCCCACGGCGGGACGGTGTTTTTAGACGAGGTGGCTGAGATACCGCTTAACCTTCAGGTAAACCTGTTGCGTGTATTACAAGAGCGGGAAGTAAAGCCGGTGGGTTCAAATCAAATGGTACCCTTTGACACGCGAATTATTGCAGCAACCAATAAGGATTTGGAGAAAGAAGTTGAAGAGGGCAATTTCAGGGATGATTTGTACTACCGGCTAAATGTAGTTGAAATTCCTCTTCCACCACTGGAGCAGCGCAGAGAAGACATCCCATTGCTGGCCCATCACTTTTTACAGAAGTACAATAAAGAACTAAAACACAATCTGAAAGGAATTACCAGCGATGCCATGGGTGCGATGATGGCCTATCAATGGAAAGGCCAGGTACGAGAGCTCGAAAATGTAATTGAGCGGGCGGTACTGTTAAGTGATGGTGATTTTCTTACGATTGATGATCTGCCGGCATCCTTTAAGCAATCTTCAGATGGGGAAAGCTTTAAGATGGACAGTGATAAGCTTGATGAGGCGATCCAGGTTTTCGAGAAGCATCATATACAGAGTGTATTGAAGCGAACAGAAGGCAATAAATCTGAGGCGGCGCGTCTATTGGGCATTGACCCTTCTACGCTGTATCGTAAAATGGAGCGGCTTGGAGTCTCAGATTAACTTACTTATTAATCTGCCTTGTTGAATCTTCAAGCTGAACAGTCACATCAAAATGAACGCTCAGGTCTTTACTGGCTTTGATAAGGCCCAACATGGCTGTTGGCCGCTCAATGTTATAGGTATCCATGTGGATGTGTTTGGAACCTCTCACCTGAAACCTGTTATCATTAAGTAATTTACCCTGTACCAAAAAAGAAGTAGTATCCTGAACGCCCGCAATTTCCATAATACCGCGGGTATGAATATCCATCCACCCGGTGGTGGTATCACTACTCTCATCGGCCAGTTCAGCGCTTAAAAGCTTGTAGCTTATGTTCGGATGGTTATCCGATTTAAGCGCTTCATACATGTCTTTATCCATGGCCCGCTTGCCACAACTAAGAGCCTCGACCGGTAACGAAATCGAAATCTCAATTTCACTGTCTTTCTGGTTAATACTATTCAGAGAATTGGTTGTATTATTGATTTTTCCAACTCCTGATAGGTTTTCGGCATTGCATTGATAGCTTATCATGCCAGCTTCGCCTTCGATCCAAACCTTTCCTCCTCTTTCAATAGTGACATTATCTAGCAGATAAGATTGCGCCCCGCTTTGGGTTATATTGGCAAGGATTATTAATGGAGTTAGCAGCAGTAGGGACTGCCATCTAACACGTTCCAATATAGAGGAGGACATTAGAGATGAAGCGGGGCGCATTAATATAATTTTATTAGGATTTAGCTACATAGATCTCAAAAGGTATCGTAACCATTTCCCCGGCTTTAATAGTTCCGAGCATGGCTGATGGTGGATCAACATTATAATCTTTCATGTTGATTTCATATTCGCCGGTAAACTTATAGGAACCGTCATCTTGCTTTGTGCCAGTAACCGGAAGCGAAATATTTTTGCTTGTTCCGGCTATGGTTAGATTTCCTTCTACATTAAGTTCCATAGATGTTAGAGTTGAGTCGGCGTTAACCAGCTCAGCGTTTTTCATTTGGAACATAATGTTGGGAAAATCATCAGATTTAAGTGCATCATATGTTCTTCGGTTCATCCCGCCTTTCCCACTTTCGATGCTCTTAACAGGAATAGTAAGTGAAAGTGATTCTACTGGGCTGCTCATTGAATCGCCTTCTAATGCGGCGGCATTAAACTTGATGTAAGAACTAAACTCTTCAACGTCTGATGTCCAGTCGTGGAGGGTAGATGTTCCCTCAACTTGTATTGTGCTCTTCTCAAGAATTTCATAAGAATCAGACTGTGCCAGCACATTGCCTGAAATTGTAAATAAAAAGATTAATAAAGTAGTAAATAAAGATTTCATAGTGATCCCTTTTAACTGTGATTAATGGGTTATTGTAATTTGTCTGTTATTAATTATGCAACCATCGTTCCAAACTATATGAAGTACGAAAATTTATTATGAAAAAGCTGTTTGAAGTATGCTGTGAACTATTGCTCATAAAAAATAGTAGCAGTGAAGCAATTCCTGTAGGTAGTTTAAAATCATAAACTTGCAGTATTGCAAACTGCAATATTACACTTATTGCAGCTCTGCAATTGAAATAATAAACGTTTTTGAAAATAGGGTTATAATATACCTTAAAATGGTTTAAGGGCTGTTTTTAATAAATTTGTATTAGACGGTAAAAGTGGTCTTGTAATTGCATTACTACTAACGATAAAGGTAATAATGCTAACCACTTTGCTTTACATGAAGCTTCAGTCAATTCTTATTGTTGATCAACAGGAAGTAGTGCGTGACTCTCTGCAGCTTATTCTGAGCGAAGAGGGTTTTCGATGTTACACGTCTTGTAACGCAACAAAAGCACAAAAAGTACTGACAACAAAACCTATCGATTTAATCATTGTTGATAGCCAGCTCCTGGATCGCGATGGATTATTTTCTTTTCTCCAGGCACGATATCCTTCAGTAAAGATCATTGTGATGAGCTCTTATGTTGAAATTGAGGTTACCCAAAAGGCGCTGATCGATGGAGCGCATGATTTTGTGATTAAACCTCTCGATTTCAAAGAGCTTATCGACAAGATTAACTATCACCTTTCTGCCATCCGTCAGTAACAAAACAATGTTTTTTAACAGGAGCGTATTGGTTATTTCTACTAGCGGTCTCCCAAATTGAATTCTTTGCTTTGATAAATCTGAAAGATATACAATTTGATTTTAGTAATGCCCGCTCTTTTCTGCATGCTAAATAAAAGACTGAGAATACCAACTACAGTCCCTAATTAACAGTCTTATAAGCAAGTATTGCAGGTACGTTGTATAAGCTGTGATTTTTATGCATGCCGACATACCATTCTTGTTTTGATCGCGCCTTAGAAAGCAAATGTAGGGCAGTAAAATTCTAAAATGGGAGGATGCAGGACCTTCTAGATGTTAACAGCTGCTGTAACAGGCAGATCCGGTAAAAAGAACGAAGTGGTTTCAATAGTATTACGGCAAACTTTTGGGAGCGGTCTACGCTGGTTCAGGAATACGCTGGAAGGAAAGGGTTCAACAAAATAAAGCGCAGTTGTAAATAGCTATAGTAATGTTATTAATTATAGGTACCCGTGAGTTAAATGGTTATTGTGTAGATGGATACAAATAAAAAACGGTGTCGCCTTTTCAAAGACGACACCGCATCAGGGGATCGGAACTCAGACTTAGGGATATAAGTCTTTTGCTCCTATGGTTAAATACTTGTTAGAAACTAATTACGGCTTCGAGCATAACGCCATCGAATTCTCCACCTTGATACTTAGTATTAGCAAAATCATCGCCGTCATAAGATTGCGTTACATACTCAAGCTTGGCCATAACGTTTTTAGTTAAGAACCAGCCGCCGCCGATGTTAAAGCGATCAATTTGCAAGTCTTCGTCTGCCGCATCAACCAAGTTATATCGTGCGCCAAGATAGAAGTCTTCGTTGGCTCCGAATCGATAGAGTGCTTCAGCACCATATTGGTTATAAGAACGATCGCTGGATTCAGTAGCCAGTTGACCTGATACATTTTCATACAGTCCGAAGAACTCAAGTCCACCATATTTGATAAATGGATTTATCATGATAGAAGTCATTTCTCCGGCAATTGGTCCACCCGGTGCTCGGCCTGATACAGTATATCCAGGATCGAAACGTCCGCTTCTGAAACCATCATCCATTACATTGTAGTAGCGGGAACCGGCACGGTCTCCACTATACAGGTATTGCGAGTTGGACTCAGAGCTGGTCAATAGCGAACCAGTCAGGCGATAACGAAGCTTTTCATTTGCCTGCTTATCAATACCCAGCTTAGTGTAGAAGGAAACACTTGCATTTTCTTCAAGGGTGCTTTGGTTCAGCTTACCATTGCTTAAACCTATCATACCAAAGAGGCCATTGCTATGGAGGTAAACCTCACCGGCAACTTCCGTGGTGAAGGAATCCATGATGTAGTTACCTACAAATGGGTTATGGATCGCGAAAGCATTGTCTGTACGTCGGAAGTGAGCATCACCGTAGTTGAGTTCCATGTGACCTACTTTAATACGGAGCTTGTCCATTAGGCCTGAAAGTAATCCTTCAGAAATAAAGTCAAGGCGATCTACCTGCATGTATCCACTTTTAACATAGGCCTCGGTGTGGTGCTGCGACGTCAAATACGTACGCAAGTGCATACGAAGACCTGTTGCTAGGGCTACGTCAAGATCTAAGTTAGAAGTAGCCAGGTTAAAGTTGTTTTCTAATTCCGGAAGAGTTCCCGCATCATTGTCATGAGAAATTCCTTGGAATTGTAGCGTGTTAGCGCCGCCAATGCGAACGTTTAGTCCGTCAAATTCTACATCTGTTTCAAAGGGTGCCTCAAACTGGTTTAGCCCGGTTTGATCAGGATTAGTATAATATTGTAGATCCCGATCGAATTGAGCAGAAGCCATTCCGACAACCCCGAAGATTAAAAGTAGTACCAAGCTCATCGACTTGGTTATGTGTTGTAACGTCTTCATAATAGAACCTCTGGTTAGTTTATGGTTGTGAAGATTATGTTGTTTTTGTGGTTCGTTTGATAGTGGTACAAGATCTGTTCCAAAAGAGTGTTTTATTTCAAAAATATTTTCATTAATCATCAAAATACCTGTTTGAATAACATAGAGGCATAAAATTAAATATATTTTTTTCAATATTTGAGGTGATCTGTAAACAAGAATTCGATCTCTTGCATTACTGCATTAGCTTTCCCCTTTTATGTTTGCAGATGTGCATAAAGAAGAAAAACGAAATTTTGGGAGATGGGGGGGGTAATTCAATACTGTTGTTATACCATTGATTCAAGCTTTCATGGTGTATTCAATAATAAAAACATCAGTACCGGATTAAGAATCGTCTAAATTGCTGTTAATAAGATAATGGGAGAAGTAGCAGCGCTTCAAGCAGAGGCTTTGCTCCATGGTCCGGTAATGGCCAATGTCAGCCCTGAGTGCTGGATATTCATAAAAAGGGTTGATCCATCCGGCGAAAAGGTTGCCCCGGCCAGCTCTGAGTTTGATTTAGCATTGCGCCCCAGGTTGTAGACTTTTCCTTTTGGGGTAATGCCTTTAAGATCCTGTTTTTCATCGGTGTCTTCACAAACAATTAGATCGCCCCAGGGGGCCACCGTCAAGTTATCAGCATTTTCGATAATCGTGCTGTCCATCGATTCTATGAAAAGCTCAAGGCTGCCGGGGTTCTTAGATTCCTTGGCATTAGCTTCTACGGGACTTGGCACGTACTTCCAAATTTGACCCAACTTTTCAGGTCCCCCATTGGTGCAGGCAAAATAGATGGCATCGTTGCCGAACCACATTCCCTCACCCCGGGCAAACCGGGCGGCTCCATCCTCGAAACCGCGAAATCGCAGGTCATCATCGGGGTTATCAATGTTATCCAAGTCTATCCATTCCACATTCATGGGCTGCCCTTCTTCTATGGCGTGACTTTTCCAATTTCGGGTATCCAGACTGGGATTACCCTTTACTGAAAGAGCCTGCAGTTTTCCTCCATCATGTAATTGTCCCGGATTATTTGGAATAAAGCGATAGAGCAGGCCTTCGTGCTCATCCTCAGTTAAGTAAATGACATCGCTTTTTGGATCTACCGCAATGGCTTCGTGATTAAAGCGTCCCATCGCTTTAATGGGTATCGGTTTAGCCAAACCTATCTGAGTTTGAGCCGGGACCTCAAATACGTAGCCATGTGGTTTGGCATAGACGTCGTCGGGTTTGGTAACAATCTCTTCGCAACTCAGCCAGCTATTCCACGGTGTAGGTCCTCCGGCGCAGTTACGTAGTGTACCGGCCAGGCTCATAAACTGACGAACGACTTCTTGTTTTTCGGTATCGTAAACAATGGTTGTAGTACCGCCCTGTCCCGGATTGTTATTAATTCCATAATCGTAAAAGTCAGAGGGATCAAGTTTAGTGGTAAGGCCAAAATCTTCCCCAAAGGCACTTTCGGCGCCACCTTTTGCAGGATTTACCTCGTGGTTGCGAATGAGGATGGTATATCCGTCAGTACTTGGAAAAGTAGCCATGCCGTCAGGCCGATGCGGTACGAGGAAGCCATCGTCCATGGTATCGCCAAAAGCAGAAATTATCTTGTAGGAAAAACCTTCTGGCAGATCAAAAAGTCCTTGCGGGTCTGCCTGCAATGGGCCAAAGGGATCTATGGATAATTTGCGGGATGATCGCTCGGCAGGGGTGCATCTACTGAAAATTTGGAGTCCCGAAAAGCCGATCGCCATAGCACCGGCTTGTTTTAGAAATTGTTTGCGGGAAATAGACATAGATCAGTATTAATTATTCCTAATATATCAAAGGTGGATAAATAATCCGACACAATAAAAGATTAAAGTTTAACCCATCTTTCAAAAAATTTAAAACCAGATTGTATTACCCTTGGTTAGGATCCATCTTATAAGATAAAAGTTAAGCTTTTACCGGCTCAACTTTTTCGCCGGCCATCCATGAAGGCACCCAGCTTTGTGATCTAACTTTTGAAAGTACGTGTTCGGCGGAAACATAAACTACGGGAATAAATACCAGGGTAATCAGTGTTGAAGCGGTTAACCCTCCAATAACCACACGTGCCAAAGAGGCCTGGATTTCCGCGCCGGAACCAATGCCGAAGGAAAGCGGCAAAAGCCCTAAAACGGTAGTGAGCGTGGTCATCAAGATGGGACGCAATCGCAATCGTCCGGATTCAATGACGGCTTCACGCACGCCCATATTGTGTTCTCTACGCATCAAATTAATGTAATCCACTAGTACAATAGCATTATTTACCACGATTCCTATCAGCATTACCACGCCCATCATGCTTTGCATGTTGATGGTTGTCCCGGTGATCATCAGCGTTGGAACAACACCGATAATAGCGAGCGGTACCGAAAACATAACAACCAGCGGATCGAAGAACCGTTCAAATTGGGCCGCCATCACCATATAAATAAGTATAAGCGCCATAATGATGGAAAGCTGAAAGTCGGCTGCTGCTTTTTGCTGTTCTTCGTATTCGCCACCATACACGATAGAGAACCCTTCCGGTAGCTGCATATCGGATAGCTTGGCCTGGATCTTTTCGACAGCTTCGCTGAGGGCCACGCCGCTTTCAAGGTTAGCCGATATATATGACACCCGCTGACTATTTACGCGGTTAATGTCGGTAGGTCCGCGCCCCTTGGATTGTGAAACAACGGCTGTAACCGGCAGTACTTGTCCATCAGCTGTACGAATTGAAATATTCTCCAGGTCTTTAGTGCTAAGGCGATCTTTGGGCTGCAGGCGAACTCGGATAGGAAACTCGTCACCGCCTTCCCTGAAGGTACCGGCCCGGCTGCCACCCACATTCGTTTGAATTACCCGGGCCACGCCACTAACGGTGAGACCGAGATCTGCTATTTTATCACGGTCGAAAATCAGATTCTGTTCCGGTCTTCCCTCGCGACGATCTGTCCGAACGCCGGTAACTTCGGGAATTTCTTCCATTCGCTTTTTAATTTCTTCGGAAAGCGTTTTGGCTTGTTCTAAATCATATCCGCGCAGTTGTAGTTCGACCGCTTCACCACCGCCGGAGCCGAAAATACGCCGTAAAATCCACAGACCTGATTGTGCACTTACGCGGATGTCACCACCGGGTACAGTACCCGTGACTTTTTTCCGAATCTGGTCTGCTATCTTGGAGGTGCTCATAGAGCGCTCAGAAGCGTCAACCATAGCGATTTCAACTTCAGCACGTCCGTCACGAACATCCGTTGTAATGTGTTCAACATCATCCATAGGTAAATTGGCGCGGACAACGGTCTCGAGTTCTTTGAGGTACTCGTTTTGTACAGCAATATTGGTACCCTCGGCCATCATAAAGTCCACATCAATTTCGTCGGCATCGGATTGGGGAGCCAGCTCCACAGGGATCAAAGGAACAAGTAGCACCGCTCCAAGTACTAATACTCCGGTAATGGTATAAACGACCGGTTTGTGTCGTAGGGTATAATCAATAAAGTGGGTGTATCGCTGTTCTAGGGCGGCGAATGTCCGCTGGAACCAGCTCTTTTTGGCGGCATGTTCTGAGTTATCAGGCTGGACCGTTAAAAACTTGCTACAGAGCATGGGAACCAGGGTCAGGGCCACAAACAATGAGCAGAACAGGGCGAAAACAACAACCAGTGCCAGCTCTTGAAAAATGCTGCCCGATATGGTTTGCATAAATACCACCGGCAAAAATATAACCGATGTTGTAATCGTAGAGGCAACGATGGCCCCGCCAACCTCACGGGTACCTACCAGCGAGCTTGTTTTCAAATCTTCGCCGCGCTCCTCCCTGAGCCTGATGATATTTTCGAGTACCACAATGGCATTATCAACAATAAGGCCCACCCCCAGGGCAAGTCCGCCAAAGCTCATTTGGTTAAGTGTTAAGCCGTTGAAGTAAAGTAGCCCAAAAGTAGCAATAATTGATATAGGGATGGCTAACGAGATGATAAATGTTGAGGAACCATTACGTAAAAACAGATAGAGTACAACGATGGCCAGCAAGGCGCCCCAAATGGCCGAACTTTGAACATTATTAATTGAATTCTGAATAAACTCACTTTGATCGGTGGTAACGAACAGGTTCATATCTCTGCGTTCGTTATTCACCTTTTCAATTTCCTGCCGGATATCTTCTGCTACCGAAACGGTGTTGGCGCCCGTCTGCTTACGGATTCCAAAGCGTACCATCGGTTTTTTATCGATGGTAACAAGCCGGTTAAGATCTTGATATCCCCAACGTACTTCTGCAACATCCTTAACACGGATAGGTTTGCCATCTACCATCCGAATAATAGTGTTAGCAATTTGATCGATATTCTCGTATTCGCCGAGAGTGCGAACGTACAGTTGCTGAATACCGGAATTCACGTTTCCGCCCGGCAGATTAATATTTTCACTGGCAATAGCCTGTTGTACTTCCGCTGATGAAAGTCCGCTTGCAATCAGCCGATCACGCTTAATTTCTACATGCACTTCCCGGTATACGCCGCCCCAAATGTCGATTGAGCCCACGCCTGGAATTTGCTCAAAGCGTTTGGTGACTTCGCGATCAAGTATCTGGGTAAGTTCCTGCAGGTTCATATCCGAGTTGGCCCCGACAATTACAATCGGAAAATTGTTGGGGTCGAACTTCCAGATGCGAGGCGGTTCGGCCTCCGGGGGAAGCTCATCGCGCACCCGGTCGAGGGCCGCACGAATGTCATTGGCAGCGACATCAATATCTGTGCCTTGGGCGAACTCGAGGGTTACCCTGCTTCGTCCTTCAGAAGAGCTTGAACGAACGCGCTCTACACCCGGTACGCCTGCAATGGTATTTTCGATGCGCTGGGTAATGATGGTTTCAATTTCCTCGGGACCGACATTGGGATATTCCGTAGCCACGGTAAGCTGGGGATATTCAACCGGCGGCAACAAATCTACCGGTAAAAAGCGGAATGACATAACCCCCAGAACGATAATGATCAGGAAAAGCATCGTGGTAGCGATGGGGCGTTCGACGGCAGTTTTGGTAATCTTCATGGCGTTAGATAATGAGGTGTAGAAATTATTGACTCGAAGAATCGTTGATATCAGTCTGTCGATCCAGTACCCGCTGCAACAGGTCTTGGCGCTGCAATCCCTGTAGTGCTAAAATGCGTTCCCAGGAACTGGTGCGGACTCGGGCTTGTTGGCGTCCGTTCGAAAGTAAATCCTGTCCCACAGTTACCACCCAGCTGCCGGGTTCAATACCTTCAACCCCCACTTCCATTCGTCCTTCAGCAATAACATCTACTGGTTGAAATTGAATCTCGGTGGGTTCGCTAAGTGGTGGAGGATTTTGGGGATTAATCTGCTCAGCAGGTTGTATCTCTGATCCCAGAGAAGTTGCTACAAACACGCCTTCTTCTCCCGAATTGGGATCGGTGTAAATTGCGCTGGTAGGTACTAAGGTGGCACGTTCACTTTGACCATATAAAATGTCGACCGGCACGAACATTCCCGGGCGTAATTTGCTATCGGTATTTTGCACATCAATTTCCCCTTCGGTGCTGCGGGTTACATTATTTAAAAATGGGGAAATCCGCGACAGTTCCGCTTCTATAAAATCATTTTCGCTGGCATTGGAGGTGGTATAAATGTGCACCGTCTGTCCCACCTCGATATTGTCGAGCATCTGGTCGGTCAAGACGACTTCCACCCGCAAGTTGTCGAGATCCCCAATTGTAAAAAGTTCTGTGCTGCTGTTAACCTGCATGCCGGTTTCAGCATTGCGCTGGCCTACCGTTCCTGATATAGGTGCTTTTATAACTGTTTTTGAAAGTAAGTCCTGTTGTTCTTGAAGACTGGACTGCGCCTGTTCTAGCTGGGCTTCAGCTAAATCGACATCGGCTTCAGCAGATGACATCTGAGCCTGCAGGGTTTCCATTTCAAGCTCGCTTGATAATTGCTGATCGCTTAGTTGCTTTGTCCGTTTGTATTGTGCTTCGAGTTCGTTGTAACGGGCGCGGGCTTGCTTTAGCCGGGCTTTATTGATTCGCAAATTAGCACGAGCTTGTTGTACCTGTTCGCGATACTGGTTGTCCTGGAGGGAAACGATCGGT
Organism: Fodinibius sp. GM21; assembly: GCF_058386955.1. Taxonomy (NCBI): domain Bacteria; kingdom Pseudomonadati; phylum Balneolota; class Balneolia; order Balneolales; family Balneolaceae; genus Fodinibius; species Fodinibius sp. GM21. Next base: position 76,551 of record NZ_JBYEIQ010000002.1, read on the forward strand.
GCTCCCTTTTCGACAAAATCGCCATTTTGAACGTGGACGGCAGCAATTTTCCCGGAAATCTCGGGATATAATGAGACTTGGTTTTTGGCATATACGGTTCCGCTCAATCGTTCTGAAAGGGGAAGGGTACCAAAACGAGACTTTACAGCTTCAACGGATGGGGTTGAAGAAGAGGAATTGTTTTCAGTCGAGCCATTTTCGTTGCCATCATTCGAACAGGAAATAACCAGGCTCGAAGCAAGCAGCAATAATGATAAATAGATCACTTTTAATGGGGATAGAGAAAACTTCATGGACATCAAATAATATTCAGATTTAAAGATCGTATTGATACAATGGAAAAATTAACCGAAATGTTCATTATAAAATGTAATAGGATGTTATACTTTATATACCGTTAATAAACGACATAAATCTGTAGCAAAGTTGAACTTTTAAATGTCGCCATCCGTTCCAAAGTATTTGATGAAGGAGTTTGTATTACATCACGACAAGAACGATTAAAAGCTAAATGGATACTGTTACACAAATTACGCTTGGGGCAGCGGTAGGGGAAGCCCTGCTGGGAAAGAAAATAGGAAACAAGGCGGCATTGTGGGGTGCGGCATTCGGCGTGATGCCCGATCTCGATGTGCTTGCTTCTCCTTTTGTGTCAGAAGTACAGGCACTGGCTATCCATCGCGGGATTACGCATTCAATTTTTTTCTGTATAGTGGCTGCTCCCCTTTTTGGATGGTTGTTGCAGCGGTATCAAAAAAATGATGCGACATGGAGAGACTGGTCGTGGCTCGTATTCTGGGTTTTTCTAACCCATATTTTCATTGATGTCTGTACGAGCTATGGGACCCAGGTTTTTCAACCATTTAGCAATTACTCACTCAGCTTTAACTCCATTTTTATTATTGATCCCTTTTACACGTTGCCGTTGCTTTTTGGACTCTTAACGGCACTTTTTTTGAACCGGAGTTCAGAAAATCGGAGGTGGGCGAACGGGTTAGGTATCGGGATCAGTTCTCTATACCTGTTGCTGGGTTTTGGAATCAAATATCAGGTCAATGATGTGTTTGAAAAGAACTTCGCGCAGCAGCAGATTAATCTGGAGCAGTATATGACGACCCCATCCCCGTTAAATATCTTTTTGTGGACAGGCTATGCCGAAGCTAATGATACGCTTTATGCCGGATTGTATTCTATCTTTGATGAAGAAGATGAAATCAGTTTTCAAGCGGTTCCTCAAAACAAGAAGTTATTACAGCCGTATCATAATCAGCTTCCAGTTGAGCGACTCATTTGGTTTTCACGCGGATACTATGCTGTTGAGAGAAAGGATGAAGAGTTGATTGTCCATGATCTACGATTTGGACGATCAGATTTATGGTTGTCTGATGCAGAAGCTCCTTATGTTTGGAACTACAAGCTGATGTTTAATAGCGATTCGACAAGGGTGACGGGCTTTAAACAATTCGAACCCAGCTTTGACATGCGGGCTGAAATGTGGGACCGATTGTATAACCGTGTTTTGGGAAACTGAAAACTCAGTTCGTTTTTGTGCTGTCGGTCGGTACAAAATCCAATACAAGAGAGTTCATACAGTAACGCTTACCAGTTGGTGGTGGTCCGTCATTAAAGATATGACCAAGATGGGAATTGCATCGTCCGCAAAGCACTTCGGTTCGCTCCATGCCGTAGGAGTTATCCGGCTTAAACTTTACGCTGTTTAGGCCCACCGGTTCAAAAAAGCTGGGCCAGCCACAATGGCTCATATATTTTGCTTCCGATTCAAAAAGCTTGTTGCCACATACTGCACAATAATAAGTGCCTTTGCCATCATAATCCCAATACTTGCCGGAATATTCTCGCTCAGTTCCCTTTTCGCGTGCGATGTGGTAGACTTTGGGTTTTAGAACTTTTTTCCAAACAGAGTCGGGAAGGGTCAGTTTGGCCGTATCAGTACGGGAATAATAGGGGTTGTGGGGTTTGACGGATTCTGATGACTCAACAGTTGATGTATGGTCTGCCTTTTGCTGTTGTCCCTGACAGTTGGCCAGCGGAAGCAAGGCAATCAAAAATAAGAGGGATAGCGTTCGCATTGGGTAAAATTAAATTGATAATAGGTTACTTAACGCATGTATTAACAAAACGAGAACACTGATTCGGTATTATCCATTCATAAAAAACCGGCGCGGGCCAGACCCGCGCCGGTTGATAAAAATCAAAAGAACCACTTGTAATTATGATTCCTCATCCGATTCGTTTGAATCATCGCTTATTTGTGGAGGAAGATCTACGCCCGACATATCTTTGAATACTTCAAGCATCTCCATTGGCAGCGGCATAAAGGCAAACGTAGCATTCTCTTCGCTGATGTCGCTCATTGTTTGCAGGAATCGCAGTTGCAGTGCCATTGGGGCTTCTTTCATCATGGTAGCCGCTTCGACTAATCGCTCGGCCGCCTGGAATTCGCCTTCGGCATTAATCACTTTTGCACGACGATCGCGCTCAGTTTCAGCCTGACGTGCCATAGCACGCTTCATATTTTCGGGCAATACTACATCGCGGACTTCTACAGAAACAACCTTAACTCCCCATGGATCGGTCTGACGGTCAATAATCTCCTGAATGTTCTTATTTACTTTATCGCGCTCGGCCAGCAATTCGTCAAGCTCTACCTGTCCTACAATACTGCGCAAGGTTGTTTGTGCCAGCATCGATGTGGCATGGATATATTTCTCGACCTGTATGGTGGCCGCTTCGGCGTCGATAACGCGGAAAAAAGTAATAGCATCAACGTGTACCGTGACGTTATCTTTTGTGATAACTTCCTGTCTGTCTACGTTAATTGTTAACACCCGAAGGTCAACGCGCTCAATTTTATCGATGAAGGGAATAAGCATGATAAGACCCGGACCTTTGGTCTTATGAAACTTCCCAAGCCGAAAGACAACAGCACGTTCATACTCTCGCAGGATTTTAAAAACCTGCGGTAACAGTATTGCTGCTAAAACAGCAATAGTGATGATCCACGTTAACATATCAAAAAGTTGATTCGAACTTTCCATAAGCTTCTTTTTTAGGGATTAGTAATAGCTGTTAAAATTCGCTATCCGTTATTTGTATCTGATGACTTTGATAATGGTTTTACTTTCATTTTAAGTCCTTGGATCTCGGTAATTTCACAAAATTCTCCTTTTTCAATGGTATGTTCATCGCTAACTGCATCCCAGAATTCTCCGTTCACAAAAACTTTTCCGTGACTGTTGTCAATTTTATCAACGACTTCGGCTCGCTTGCCTATCATTGAGCTTTTGCCGGTTTTACTATCCGTAAATTGTGCTCTAATTCCTTCGGTTACAATCCAGATAAAAAATAGCGCTGTCAACATGGTTGCTGGGACAAGCCAGGCCCACGAAAGCTCCATCGATTCTGGTAAATTCTGGAAAAGCATGAGTGCTCCCAGGAAGAAAGATACAGACCCCCCTGCTATGAGTAATCCAAAGGTTGGGGTAAAGGCTTCAGCGATAAACAAGACTATGGCCAGTCCTATAAGCGCAAAGCCGGCAATATTGATAGGCATTGCAGCTGAAGCATATAGCACTAGCACAAGCGCAATGACTCCGGCTACACCGGGTACAATAGCGCCCGGATTTGTTACCTCACCGATAATACCATATATGGCAATCATTGTTAGAATAAGCATAACTTCGGGACGCATGATAAAGCCGAGGAATTGTTCGGCAAAATTTGTTGGTACCTCTTTGATGGTGGCATTATTGGTTGCCAACGTATCGCCATTGAACGTACGTCCATCAATATTTTGCAGGAGCTCGTCCGTGTTAGAGGCTATCAGATCAATCACGTTTAACTCGAGGGCCTCTTCAGCTGTAATTGATTCCCCATCACGCACTGCCGACCTGGCCCATTCCGCATTGCGGTCGCGCCGATTAGCGATGCTCTCAATAAAGCTCTCGGAATAATTAAAAATCTTTTTCTGCATTACGGTATCGGATTGCCCCCCGCCCATCTGTACAGGTGATGCAGCTCCTATGGTAGTAGTAGGCGCCATCGCTGCAATATGGGCCGCCATGGTGATAAACGTTCCGGCGCTGGCAGCACGAGCTCCTTCGGGAGCAACATAAACAATAATGGGCAAATCATCGGATTTGAGAAACGACTGGACGATATTTTTAGTGGATTCCAGCAGCCCGCCCGGGGTATCCAGCTGGATGATAAGGGCTTCGGCCCCCTCTTCGTTGGCTGTTTTTATTCCCCGATTGATGTAATTGGTCGTTGTTGGGGAAATGGATCCCTCTACCGAAATCATAGTTACCACCGGCGGGGAGGATGTCTGTCGAACAGAGTCGGCTACAGTCGTGTCGGGTTGAACTGAAGTGCCGCCCGTGAAAAAAGCAAGAAATGTAATAATGATCAGCTGTTTCATACTATAATGTTATCAAAAAGGATGTGGGAAACAATATCGGCAGATAATTTATAATTATGTTGATAAATAAGTAACCAAGATTCAAACAAATTCGTTGTTAGACCAAATTAATATGACAGGTATAGTGCTGTTTTACTTTTGAGATTAAATAGATCTAACCACTCAATTAATATGCTTGCTCTTCCCCAAAGTAACAGTTAGCTTTGAGAAAACATGCTAACTAACTATTTAGTTCTATGAGCAAACAGTCGAAAAATACCCGCCAGGAAATTATTAGTGCGGCCCGAGATGAATTTTTAACCCATGGATTCGAAGGAGCGCGCTTGCATCATATTGCTGATCATATTGGAGTAACTAAGGCAATGATCCATTATTATTTTAACACGAAACAAGAATTATTCGAGCATGTATACAAACAATCGGTGCATATAATCTTTGAAGATTTGAATGATGTACTTTCGAAAGATGTGCCGTTGTTTAAAAAAATAGAGTTGCTAATCGAAAACAGTTTGCAAAAAGCAGATCAAAGTCCTCGGGTTTTGGCGTTTGTGATTACGGAAATCAGCAGAAAACCGGATTGGCTGCAGCCTATTTTTGAGGATCAGGTAGCGCTGCAGGTCGCAAAGTTTGAAGAGGAGCTAATGGATGCGGCCTCAAATTATGAAATAGCCTCTGTGAGCGTCCAGGATTTACTTATGAATATTTTTTCGCTTTGTTATTATCCTGTTGTGGCGGGACCGATACATCAGTCGCTTTTTGGTATAGAGAATGCTGCATCTGAACAAGGATTTTCACAGAAAAGAAAGGGAGTAATTTTGGATACTATTCTAAATTGGTTGACGGCCTGATATACTATGTTATCCGTTAAAAAATTAATACACTCTAACCGACATTTATACAAAGCATTATGTATTTTTACCTTTCGAAAGGCCCTGTAGGCAAAGGTTCGACCTGATACCTCAGATTGCAATTTAATACGGCTATTATGGGCGCAAATACCACTCGTTTACTTGCAGCTGTAATGTTTACCGATATCGTCGGTTATACAGCTATGATGCAGGAAGACGAAGATAATGCTAATAAACAAAAGCAACGGCACCGGGAGGTGCTGAATAACAGGGCTACAGCATTTGAGGGAAAGGTACTTCACTACTACGGCGATGGGGCACTTACTGTTTTTAACAGTGCTTATAATGCTGTCATGTGTGGCATTAAAATTCAAAACGATTTAGCCAATCCATATCTGCCTCTTCGTATTGGCCTGCATGTAGGCGATATCGCTTATAATGCTGAAGATGTCTATGGTGATGCCGTAAATATTGCTTCCCGTCTGGAGTCACTTGCAATATCCGGCGGTATCTTGATTTCTGAGAAGGTTCAGGATGAAATTAGAAATCACCGTGATATACAAACAAAGGAGCTTGGCACCTTTGAGCTGAAAAATGTAAAACATCCCATTTCAATTTTTGCCGTTACTAATGAGGGCATCAATGAACCAACAGCTCGAGACATTAAGGCTAAAAGTGGCCGGGTTAAAGACCGAATAGCTGTGCTGCCTTTTGTTAATATGAGTGATGAACGGGGGTTCGAGTATTTTGGCGACGGACTGACCGAAGAAATTATTAATGGCTTAACCAAGATGAAGGGCATTGATGTTACCTCCAGAACGTCGGCCTTTTCCTATAAAGGACGAAATATTGATATACGAACCATTGGTGAAGACCTCATGGTTAGTCACATCCTTGAGGGAAGTGTGAGAAAAAATGAAGATAAAATTCGTGTTACAGCCCAGTTCATTGAAACCGGAGGGGGATTCCATTTATGGTCAGAAACGTATGAGCGCCATTTGAAGGATATCTTTGCAATACAGGATGGCATTTCGGAAGAGATATTACAAAAAGTCCAAAAAGGGTTTGAAGAAGAGGATGCAAGACCGGTGCAGGATCCTGACCCCCTCAAATCCCGCAATGTAAAAGGGGCTTATGAACACTATTTGGAGGGGAACTTTGAGTTACAAAATCATTCGCTTACTTCGGTTCGCAAGGCAATGAAATGTTTTAATCAGGCAATTGAGAAAGATGTTACAGATCTGAAGTCGAGAATAGGTCTGGCGCAATGCTATATTTTCCTGGGTATATATGGGCAGATGCAGCCCCGTCGAGCCTATAAAAAAGCCGAAGAAAATATAGATGCCGTATTAACTTTAGATGATCGATTTGCAACCGCGTTAGCACTAAAGGCTACAATAGAACTACTCTTGCGACAAGATTCTGAAAAGGCAAAACGACTGTTAGACAGAGCGTACGAGATTGACGCTAATAATCCGGAGGTGTGCTATAATTATTTTCGCTTTTTAAATATGATGGGTGAAAACGAAACCGCCCTTCCTTGGATGGAGCGGACGCTGGAGTTAGAGCCGACAAATCTTCTTTACAACGCTGAGCTGGCCAGGGCCTACTACAACTTGAATAAGTTTTCGAATGCACTTGAACAATACAACTATACGCTGGAGCTGGATTCCTCGTTCCTGGCGGCTTTGGAAGGTAAGGGATGGACGCTGGTTGCCATGGAAAAGCTAAAAAAAGCGCACAACGAATTTGAAGTATTGCAAAACTTGGTATCACGGGAGCAAAAGAATATTCCCCACTTAGTTTATATAACCGCTCGACTCGGTATGGATGATGTGGCCGATCACTTTATAGATGCACTGCAGATTGGTGATGCTGATGATTCGTACATGGCATCCTCACTTGATATTGCTATGGCCTATCTGGGGATGGAAAAATACGACGAAGTTTTCTTTCACTTGCAGCGAGCAGCCGAAGATAAAGTTGGAGAACTATATTTTATATTTTCGGATCCTTTGTGGGATGAGATAAAACAAGGCGACCGTTACGACGATTTGTTGGATCAACTGAATATTCCAGAAGAACATCAATGGTCTGTTTCTGAACCGGAAATCAACTCATCTTGAACAAGCCCCTTGAATGTGGGCGTGCTGAAAGTTTCTGAGAAAAGTCTGGTTTGAAGCCTCATAAATCGTGGCATAGCTGATTTTGAAAACGGTTATAATTAAACCAGATTTTGAATCTTTTCTTTTAACACCGTTAAAATAAGGTTTACCTCTTTAAGGTGTGTCCGAAAATTAAGTACTGCCAGTCGAAGGAATACGGTCCCGTTAATGTGCGTTGAGGATAGGAAAACACGCCCATCATGGTGGATTTCCTCGACCAGTTTTTTGTTGAATGTGTTGGCATTGCCCGAATCGGGGACATATCGAAAAAAAGCAACGGAAAGTTCCGGTTCCGGGCCCACTTCGATACCGTTAATTTGCTGAATCTCCTCATAAAAGTAGCGGGTGAGCAGCAATTTTTCTTCCAGTGCTGCGCGGAATGGTTGAATGCCGAAAAGCTGGAGCGGAAGCCACATCCGAAGTCCTCGAAAATGTTTAGAGAGTTCCGGTGAAAGATCGGCGGGAGATGCTTCTTCGGTGGCTTTGTATGTGTCCTGAAGATAATTAGCAGACATGTGCTGCGAACTGTATAACTTTTGACCGTCTCTGACGAGCAGTGCTCCTGATCCATACGGCAAAAACAATCCCTTATGTGGATCAATGGTAGCAGAATTTGATTTTTCAATACCTTTCATTACTTCTTTTCCGTGTTCAGTAAGCAAGAAGAAGCCTCCGTAAGCCGCGTCTACGTGGAACCATAGATCGTGATGATCGGCGATATCACCAATTTTATCGAGCGGATCGACAGCACCAAGATCGGTAGTACCCGCAGAAGCAAAGATCGTTAGTGGGAGAAGTCCCTCTTCTTTGTCTGATTGAATTTGTTGTTCAAGGGCATCAGCCTTCATGCGGTAGCGGTCATCCATAGGAATGGTTCGGAGCGTCGCTTCTTGCAGTCCGGCAAACTTGATAGCCTTGACGACACAGTGATGGACTTGCTGAGTAGTATAAATTACGGCGCGGTTAAAATTCTTGGCTTTTATACCCGAATCGTCGCGAGCTGTGACTAGTCCAATCAAATTCGCAATCGACCCGCCTGATGTTAAATTACCGGCCGACCCTTCTGGGTAGCCGATGAGATCATTCATCCAGCGGATACACATATTTTCGATGCGGACGGCGCCCGGTGAAGAAAAGAAAACACCTGTGTAGCGATTGGTAACGGCTGCCAGGTAGTCGGCGATGGCCGAGGGATAGAGCCCTCCTCCGGGGATGTAACCGGCATGCTTGCCTGAGGCGGGATTGAGTCCCGGTCTGTCCACTTCAGATTTTAAAACTTCCAAGAGCTGGTCAAATTCTTTGGGTTGTTCATCAAAAGGTAGCTCATAAACACCCTTGCCCATGGATTCTGAATCCACGTAAGCAGGCTGATCGTCAAGCGTGGACAAAAACCCCTCCCCGTAATTTTGAGCTTTACTCAATAGGGAATGCCGGTCTTGAGAGTTGGTTTCGAGCTTTTGAGCCTGTCGTTCGAGTTCTTTGATTTCTTGTTCCATGAATGGGATGGTCGTCACACAATTACAATTATCAAGTGATCCTAAAATAATAAAAGCCGCGGCCAACTGAATGGCCGCGACTCCCAAAATCAAAAAGTGATATATGTTAACTTACATCGGTGCCTGTGAGGCGATAGCCTTCGCTACGCCATCCGGCCAACCCCTCTTCGAAGTCCCAAACGTTATTGTAGCCCATTTCCGTGAGCTTTTCTGCAAGTTTGGGAGAGGCATCACAATCCGCATTGGTGCAGTAGACGACAATATCCTGATCCTTGTCAGGAATTACATTTGTTGCGCATTCGAGGTTATGTTCCGTAATGTTGATGGAACCCGGAATGCGCTTGGCCTCAAAGGCTTCTTCCGACAACGCATTAATCAAAACAGGACGATTCTCGCTCGTCATGCGATCGTGAAGGTCTGTTGCAGATATACGTTGCATCGTAAGTGGCATAGTGATCACCTCTGTAGATTTGGTTCTATATTTGTTCGCACAAATACAGCATTATACAACAATGGGAGCGATACTTACCATTCCAAGGTGCAAACAGAGGGGTAACCTTCCTACTATAATTTTTGAACACTTTGTAGTTTAAAATTTGTTTATGAAACTAAAACAAAGTGACACATTATACGTTTAACAGATAGAAAAAATAACAGCTAATTATTAACAAAAATATGAATAGAAATAGTTTACGAACGGTTTTTCTGATGACATTGGCTGCCGTGCTGTTCATGTTGGTAGGACAGGTTTTAGGTGGCTCTACAGGTCTTGTTATTGCATTTGTTTTTGCAATGGTGATGAACTTTTTCAGTTACTGGAAATCCGATAAGATGGTGTTACGGATGTACGATGCCCAGTCTGTGGATCGGAGTTCTCATCCTCGATTATATGGAATGATAGAGGAACTGGCTCGCAAGGCCGACCTGCCAATGCCGTCAGTGTATATCATCCCGCAAAAACAACCAAATGCTTTTGCAACGGGACGTAATCCCGAAAATGCAGCAGTCGCAGTTACAGAGGGAATCATGCAGGCGCTTAATGTGGATGAACTTCGAGCGGTAATAGCCCATGAGCTGGCCCATATTCAAAATCGTGATATACTCACACAAACTATCGTGACTACGGTTGTGAGTGCTCTTACGATGTTGGCGCAGTTTGCATATTTCATCCCGATTGGCGGAAGTGATCGCGGATCAAATCCGCTGGTGGCGCTTATTGTGTTGATCACAGCCCCTATTGCTGCGACAATGCTTCAGGCTGCCATTAGCAGAACGCGAGAATATGAAGCTGATCGGGTAGGTGCAGAAATATGCGGCCAGCCCGCTAAGCTTGCATCAGCCTTGCAACGCATCGAAAAAGCAGCTGAGCAGATTCCAATGAATGTTTCGGATACGGCCATGCGTTCAACTTCGCATATGTTTCCGGTGAATCCCTTTAGCGGCGGCAGCTTTATGAGTTTGTTTTCAACACACCCCGACACTGAAGACCGGGTAGAGCGGCTGATGCACATGCAGAGTACCGGGGAATATCTTTTTGATTGAGATGATATTTCAAATAAAAACCCCTCAGGATGTTGGATATCCTGAGGGTTTTCCTATGTGGATACGGCTATTATTTATTTCTCTTCGTTGTACTGCTCATCATAAGCATTTTTGATGCGCTGATTCATGTGGCGCTTGTAGTTTTTGTATTCATACTTGCGGACGGTAAACTCGGAGTGATAATTACCGTCATTACAATCCACTTTTAATTTATTGGGGTTATCAGTTTCGCTTATTTCAACGGCGATATTGCCAAGTTTATATGATTCAATAACAGAGCTCATAGCTTCCTTTTTATTTTATTTGCGCAAAGATAATCACTGTAGAGCTCAATTTGAATCAAAATTAGCTAACTTACATCTCTCCCATGCCACCTTCGGGCCCGTTTCCATTTTCGCCTTGATTGCGACGCCGCTGTTCGTTATTCCGTTCGCCAAAGAAATACTGGAAGCTAATGGTGGCTGAACGCGATGACCAGCTAAACTCGCGCTGTGTAAAGAAATCGGTATTGGGATTCCCGTCGGTATTAGCAGTATAGTTGAAGTTCTGGGAGTCCAGTAGGTCTCTAATATTTAAGTTGATTTTAGCTTTGCCATCCATGATGTCTTTAGAAAGACCGGTGTCCATCATCGTCATACCTTCCCGACGCCCCTGTGTAGTATTGCTGGGACCCCGATAGCGCATGGAGGCCTGATAGTTTAAGCCATCAACAATTTCCCAGCGCAGTCGCATGCGTGCGCGGAAGTTTTCGGATTCGCTGCTGAAAACCTGATCTTGGTAGGTGCCTTCAGAGTTTGACTGAAAGAGGTTGGCGTTAGCTGTCAGATTCAATCGATCGGCAATTTCCTGGTCAGCTGAAAATTCAACCCCCCATGCTTTTTCGGTGGCGAGGTTGATCGGAAATATACGGGTAACGCCTTGTTGGGCTTCAGTAATGCGCTCAATAACATCAGTGCGATAACGATGATAAAAACTCGTAAGAAGTGATCCGGATTTCCAGTAATGCAGGTATCCAAACTCATAAGAGTTACTGAATTCGGGCGTCAAATTGGGATTACCGGTATATTGGCTTCGTTGATCGTCAAAATCATTAAATGGAATAAGGGCTCGTGACCAAGGACGTTGCAATCGGCGACTATAACTCACCTGAACTGATTGCTGCTCGTTGAAAGAATAACTTAAGAATACGCTTGGAAAAAGGTTTACGTAATTTTGAGTGACTACCGTATTATCACTTTTAACTTCTGTACGGATATTCGTGTTTTCAAGACGAAGCCCAATTTGGGCCGATAATGAAGACCATTCGTAGTTTAGGGTAGCGAAAGCAGCATTGACATTTTCAGTATAGAGAAAGTTATCGGTATAATTCTCTTCACTTATCCAGTTACCGTTGACCAGCGTTTCGGCACGATAACTATTATCCATCCATTCGGTATCACTGCGCAGACCTGTTTCAAGTTTACCGCCACCGAATAATGGGCGTTCATATTCGGCGTTGAATCGTAGATCCATTTCTTGTTCCTCATCGATGGCTCGTTGCATCAGCGGATCGGCATTACCCTGGCGAACGGTTTCTTCAATATTATTGGTGGCTTCTTCTCGGCTGATATCAAAGCTGGCATCGGCAACAAGCTTGTGGTCATCACCGTCAATTTTGTTTTCATAATCCAGATTTATGTCAATATCACGTTCATTAGTCTCTTCCCTATTTTCACGGAATGTCTCTTCCAGTACATTGCCGGTAAACGCACCGGGACTGTATTCCAGGTCGGTATAAGTAATGTCTTCATTATTTTCTTCTCTTTCGGCACTTAAATAGGCACTTGCGGTTAGCACCTGTGTTTCTGTAAGATAAAAATCAGCCCCAAATTGCAGATCACCGTCAAGTTCCGATTCCTGCGAGTCGGTCTGTTCGCGGTACATATAGGTGGTGTCAGGGCCGGCAAAACGTTGGAAGGAGCTTCCGCCTTCGGGTTCGCTGCTATAATCAAGGCCGCCATTGAAGAACCAGTTAATATCCCCTACACGATAATTCAAGTTGACTGAACTTTCATACTCTTCCGGCAAACCGGTACCCACCTCAAAGTTACCATTGAGTCCTCGGCGTTGATCTTTCTTTAGGATAATATTGATGATGCCGCCCGATCCTTCAGCAGCGTAACGGGCCGAGGGATTGGTGATAATTTCAACTGATTTAATCATGTTGGCGGGAATACTGTTGAGGGCATCCACATTGCTGCTGTTGGCCATGCTCGAGGGTTTGCCGTTGATGAGAACCCGTACCGACTCGTTACCCCGCAAGCTAATATTGCCATCGATATCGGTAGAAACCGAAGGCACATTATTCAATACATCTACGGCTGATCCTCCCAAACTGGTAATATCCTGTCCTACCTGAAAGGTTCGTTTATCAAAATTCATTTGCATTTCTGATCTTTCGGCGCGCACAAAAAGCTCCCCAAGATCTTCGGAGGTGGGCGTCATGGCAATGGTGCCAAGGTCATTCGTTTGACCTTCCGAAATTTGAATCTCTTGCGTATGGGGTTGGAAAGAGAGAAAAGTGATCTTCAACATATATTGGCCGGGAGAAACATCAATAGAAAAAGATCCCTCGGCATTAGTAGAAGCACCGGTAATAATATTGGATTGGGTTGAATCATAAATAGCCACTGAGGCACTGGACAAAGGTTGATCGTCCTGATCTATAACAGTGCCTGTTACAGAACCTTTAGTTTGAGCTAAAGCGGATATCGAAAAAAGTAACAGCAGGGAAAGAGTTGAGAGTAACTTTTTCATCATTGGATAGTTGTTAAAATGTTGTTGCTCAATTGGTGTGTTCAAAAGATAACAGGTGATTCTATTCAAACATTAAACGAATACTGAAGTAAATTTGAAGATTCTTCAGTTTTAGAAATCAATTTGGATCGTATGCCACTCGTCTTTGTATGTATACGAGATGGTATAATGGTATTGATCAACAATTCGTTTAATTATTGCTAAACCCAGCCCAATAGAGTTGGAATCAACATTATCTTTTTTGAAACGTCGGAACAGTTCTTCGGGTGTGGAGGAGAGGGGGTCCCCGGTATTGGAGATGCGTAGGCGTTGGCTATTCAACGAAATGGCAATATTTCCTTCTTCAATATTATGTTTTATAGCATTTTGGAAAAGATTAGTCCATAATATATCGGCCAGAACAGGATGCATCTGTACTAAAACATCATCTTTGACATCGGTTTCAACGGTTAGACCATTAAGGGCAATAAATTCATCAAAAGATTGAGTGCTTTCTCTTATCAACGCTGATAGATTAACCTCTTCGGTGCCGGTAAACTCATGGTTTTCAATTTTCGTGAGAAGGGCTAATGATTCGCTGAGCCGTGATAATTTTTTTACGGATCTCTGACTGTCTTCCACAAACTGATATTGCTCGGGCGAAAGATCGGTCTCGGTAAGCAGTTCCAGCTTACCCTTGATGATGGACAGCGGAGTTTGAAGCTCGTGAGAAGCATTTTCAGCAAATTCTTTAAGGTTTTTATAGTCGGATATCGCCTTGCTGGTCATCTGCTCCACGAATTTATTTAAATCATCGAATTCAGCCACAGATGTTTCTTCAGCGTTTATAGGCTCTTTATCTTGCAGGCTAAAGTTTTTGATGCGCTCAAGTGTTTTTCGGAATGGTTTAAATAGCCTGTTGGAAACAATGAATCCGACGCCAACAGCACCGATGACTTGGAGGCCCAAAATCCAGAGCAAAATTTGTATTACGGCTTCGGTGATGTCATCGGATTCTACCAGTGCCCCATATGTTGTTATGCGGTAAGTACTGCCCTCAACATTGCGATAGGCAACAAGCTTTAGATTGTTTTCCATTTGTTGCAGTCGGTCGTGCCATACCAGGGTATCGCGAATTTCTACACTTGGTTCTACCCGATTCGGGAGGGCAACTATTTTCAAATTGGTGTCATCGTCATCTTGCACCGTACTTTCAAAGTTTTCTCCTTGTTCCAGCAGGTACGTTACCCGTTCAACGCGGTCCAAAAAGCGCCACTTCAGTTCGTTGTCGAGTTCGCCCTTGATAACATGATAAGACACGAATCCCCCGATGCCCAACACAATAATAGTTACCACGAGGTAAATAAGAACAAATTTTGTTATCAGCTTCATGGAATTAGTGGACTTTAAATTTGTATCCTATTCCGTAGACGCTTTCGATATAATCATCAGCTCCGGCCTTTTCCAGTTTTTTGCGCAGGTTCTTGATGTGTTGATACACAAAATCAAGATTCTCGAGATGGTCGACATAATCACCCCACAAGTGCTCGGCAATAGTCTGTTTGGAGAGCACGTGGTTTTTATTCGATGAGAAATAGAGCATCAGTTCGTATTCCTTAGGCGTAAGATTTACGGGATCTCCATCGACCGTAACTTCCATGGTTTTGGTGTTAATGGCGATCTCATTTACAGTAATAATTTCCTTGCCGTCGCGTTGTTGCCTGCGATTTACGGCTTTAATTCGTGCATGAAGCTCGGGCAGTTGGAAAGGTTTGGTGATGTAATCATCGGCACCCAGCTCGAGGCCTTCCACCTTGTCATCCAGAGCGTTTTTTGCTGATATGATGATAGTTCCCGTTTCCGGATTTACAGATTTTAATTCCCGCAAGACCTGCAGGCCCGATCCGCCGGGAATCATGATGTCAATAAGGACCACGTCGTAGGTATAAGACATTACCTTGTCGAAAGCGGCAGAATACGATTTCGCAGTTTCGCAGATGTATCCTTCACGCTTAAGATACGTTTGGATGTTTTGCAGCAGGTCTTCGTTGTCTTCGATGATAAGTAGTTTCATAGCAGCATAAACATAACAAATGAATTTGAAGCAAAACTGAAGGTCAATAAATTATATTTATATCTTCTATAGATTAGCACTTTAAAAGCAATGATTATATTATTGATAGAATCATTATAAGGCTGACCTAGATCCGGATATATAATGCGGTATATTTTACTAATATTGGTTTTTGGGGTTGCGCTGGGAGGATGTGTTTATGAACAGGGAACCCCTTCTCAAGATTAGCAATCAAATTTGGTTGTTGAGCAAAATGAAGGGGATGGTGTTCTGTCACAGCAGGAACCCGACGATTTTAAACGAGAGAATAGCAGTGTGGGGCAGCTGGTGTATGTGCCTGTTTATTCGCACATCTATCAACAAAAACCGCCAGAAAACATTTAACCTGGCGACCACACTAAATATCCGGAATGCAGATCCCTATCGTCACTTCATTATTACTGAAGTAGCCTTATTATGATTCGAAAGGTAACCTAATTCAACAGTATGTGGATTCGACCGAGCAAATAAGCCAGCTGGCTTCAACCTCGTATGTTATTGAAGAAGCAGATTTGCGTGGCGGTGTTGGGGCTAACTTCCTAGTACGCTGGCACTCACAAGAACCCGTTTACCCTCCGGTTATAGAAGCGGTTAACATCAGTACCACGCAGCAACAAGGTATTTCATTTTTAAGTGTTGGACGAGTACTTAAAGAACAAGCTCTACGTACTACCCAAAACTGATACAATAGGTACGGTAGCATTTTAAAAAGTTGGCATTGTGCTACCGTTTTGCACTACGAGTTTTGATTAGCCGAAAATTTTGACTCTATTTCTATTACTCCATAATGTCCCTGCATACCGTATTGAGCAGAGGAACCCGGAGGAAGAACTCTGATAGAGACGATATCACCGCGAGAAAACATACTTGAAACCCGGGAGTAGCTTCGCCCTGCTTTTTGGCCGTCCACGACGAATAGTGGCTGTGCCGTGGGGTTATTAATTGATTTATGACCACGTATGATGACATGGATATTGTCACCACTGCCATTGAGCTGTACGCTGCTGGCACGACGCAGAAAATCTTCAAGCGTCCAATAGTTGGTATATTCCTGGGATTGTATCTGGTTAGACTGTTGGCTGGTAGTAGCACATCCTAAGGTACCGAGCAATAGCACACATAATCCTATCGACATACCTAAGTTTAATCGTTTCATAACGGTGGGATTTGATTAAGAATATTAGGTACTTATCAGTATAGCTAATTGTCAGCAATTAAGTAAATAAAAATTAATATGTTATCGATATTATTCATTACTCTGTGTGGATAAGGATAACCCCAAAATGTCCCTCCATGCCAAATCGTGCTGTTCGTGATGGAGGAAGAACTTCGATATAATTTATTTCACCGGGATATAGCATTTCAGTGACATTGGCAAAGCTTTGGCCAACTTTTTGTCCGTCTATGACAAACAATGGCTGGCTTGTGGGGCTGTTGGTAGTACTTACCCCACGGATGATAACGCGCTCACTACCCGGGCTACCTGTAATTCTTACTTTGGAACTTCGCTGGAGATGATCTTTGAGGGTCCAATTATTTTCTGGATTCATGTTTTTAGTATTATCCTTATTTGTTGTACTGGAAGTAGAACAGCCCAATACCGTCGCAAAAAAAACAGCAGTAAGAAGGATGATAAGTGGTTTTGAAAACTTCATAATCTTATCGTCTTTTGAGATTACATAAATCAACCTATAAAACTCGGCACTGATTTAAAAAAACATGTGACAGAACGATAATAGCCGGTGATAAGACGCATTAATTCTTTAAGATAGTCTCATCGAGCATATCGGTATCTTTAAAAACAAACTTATTGGTAAAAAGAATTCCTAAGTACACCGATAGTATAGTCCCCGAAAAGATGGCAACCATAATCATTATTTGATATTTGATGGCAATGAGCGGTGAGCTGCCACTCAAAATTTGACCAGTCATCATGCCGGGTAGAGAGACAAGGCCGATCGTAGCCATTGAAGCTAGTGTGGGATTAGCTGATTTTTGGAGTGCATCACTAAAAAATGAATGTACCGCCTCAGATCGTGTTGCTCCGCACGAAAGATAAAATTGGTAGCGTTCCTGATGCTCATTCAAGCTGTAATAAAAAGCATTAATTCCAATGACGTTACTTCTTAAGCAGTTACCCAATACCATTCCGGTTATGGGAATAGTGTATTGTGCCGCCAATAGTTTTGGGAGTTGAATTACCACCTCCAGAAAAAAGAGGTCGATAACGATGATGCCAAAGAAAGTAGCTCCAAAAATGGGCAAAATTACCGACCATTTTCGCTTAAGGTCACTGCGGTCAATGGTGGCAAAGTCTGCAACGGCTACCATCACAAAAATCCAGGCAGCATTAATCCAAGGATTATCATATTCAAACAAATACTGTAAGTAATATCCTACAAAAAGTAATTGTAGAACCATTCGTACGGAAGCTGTCAACAGCTTTTTGTTCAGGCCGGTTCGATATTTCCACAAAATATAGGCTGGAATCAGCATGATAATAAAGCCAATCCCCAGCTGTGTCCATGTAAGATCAATGATTTCCATTATGAGAGTTCTATGATGTTATCTGCTTTGGCAACCCAGAATGGATCGTGTGAAGTCGAAATTACGGTATGCCGGCTGTTAAGCAGTAATTCTGCGGCTTTTTGTTTGGATGCTTCATCCAGTGCCGAAGTCGGCTCATCCAGTAAAAGGAGTGGTTTGTCAAGCAGATGGCAGAGTGCTAGCCCCACACGTTGGCGCTGGCCCGTGGAAAGATCACGAAGCTGTTTGTCGAGAATGTCTTGAGTCAATCCCAACATTTCCAACGTTCGAACTCGATGTTGTTCAGTGTTTTCGAGTTCGGTGGGTTGGTTGGCTGCAAATTCGAACGGTTTTGCCATGACCTCAGAAACCGTTCCGGACCCTAAATTCAAATCCTGAGGTAGCCAGGCTGTTTGCGTACGCACTTTTTGGACGTCATTGTTTTTGTGATCAACTAAAATGGTGCCACTTTGCGGTTTATAAAACCCCAAAAGAAGTTTTAGGAGCGTACTTTTACCGGAACCTGATTCTCCTTTTAGCAAGGTATGTTGGCCGGATGCTGCCTTAAATGAGAAGTCAGTAACAATCCGCTCATTTTCAAAACCGAAAGTTACATTTGTAAATGATATGTTGGGTGATGTTGCCAATACTTGTCTAGTACATTTCTATTAAAAAGGAAGCGGTTCTCCGGTTGTTTGGGCACGCTGACGGTGTAGTTTTTGTAGCCGGTCGGTTACGGGCCCCTTAGTGCCATTACCGATTACGCGCTGATCTATTTCTACGGCTGGAACCAGTTCGCCCATAGTGCCGGTGGTAAAGCACTCGTCGGCGGAGTACATTTCGGCCATACTAATCCGTTTTTCGGCAACAGGAATATCATTCTCTTCACATAGGTCAATGACAATACTGCGTGTAATGCCCGGGAGGCAGCTATCTGCAAAAGGAGTGAGTACCCTCCCGTTATTGACAAAGAAGATGTTTGTCGCATTCACCTCAGATACATAGCCTTCGATGTCCATCATGACAGCGCCATCGACGCCGGCAACATTTGCCTCTATTTTGGCTAGAATATTGTTGATCAGGTTGTTGTGATGGATTTTGGAGTCGATACACTGCGGGGGATTTCTTCGTATTGAGGAAGTAACCAGTTGGAGGCCTTCTTTGTCGTCATGAATCGGCGGCTTCCACTCGGCCAGGACAATGAGCGTTGGTCCGAATTGATTAACCTGGGGATCCATGTAGGAAGTTACTTTTTTTCCGCGCGAAAGAGTCAGTCGAATATGTGTTTCATTGCGCATGTCGTTAGCTTCGAGCGTGGCAAATATTGCCTCTTTGATTTCCTTATTCGATGGTACGCTATCGAAAGCCATAGCATGAGCTGAATTTTGCAATCGCTCGAGGTGTTCGTCGAGCGCAAAAATTTTGCCATTGTAGACACGTAGTCCTTCCCAAACACCATCGCCACCTTGTACTAAGCTGTCAAACACCGAAATATTGGCCTCCTCGCGATCGTAGAGTTCACCGTCAATCCAAACTTGTATATCTTTATTTCGTGGATCTGGAATGGTAGGATGTGTGATCATAATTTTATACTGTCGGATTATTGTTACGATTATCTTTTAATTGCATGTGCAAACAATCTGTCGTAAATCGACTTACAGCGCTCATAAAGAGGGTTCAGGCGATCAGGCAGGTTTTCAGATTTAGGGTTGTACAGATTAAATCCCGTAGATTGGTGGACCTTGTGATACCAATGTTTTGCCCAAATGCCATCCTCAGGGATAGGACCCGGTTGCCAGGAAAGCATGGATTCCTCAAATGGAATGCCAACCTGCTCGCAGAGTGCTAATAAAACAAACTCAGGATCCTCTAAGAGTTCTTTAGAATCGAGCACGGTGAGAGGAAGGTTGTGGTTTTCAGCTGTTTCAAAAAGGTCGAGTAACTGCTGATATCCGGTATCAAGCAGCGAGGGATCGGGCAATGACTTATCAAGAGAAAGAAGCATGTCTGCGGGTTCACGAATTAAAAAAACAGGGATAAACTCTTTGAAAAGTCGATCCAGCATGTCATCCATTTCAATCATGTGATGTGCCATGTTTTTGATAAACAGGACGTCCGCATTGGTGGCGGTTGCCATCAGGTTTTGCATCACTACAGAAGGATCTTTGGGCTGGCTTTCGAGTACTTTTGCACGCCCGGGGTGTTCGGCCCCGCTTTGCAGCAGGTAGTGTGCATAGAAAGGTTCATCCACCACCTGGGTGTCGCTGCGTTGTGCAAAGGAGTACATGATGGCCGTGGATATATTTCGCGGCCCGGACCACATATTTATTTTGACATTTGCCATACCAAATGAACTCGGAGCGTATTGTTTAGGTAGTATATGGTATTGATATTTCGGGGATCATCAAAAGCAATAACAAAAACCGATTACAGGGATACAAACATCATCCGCTTTTCTACAATAGTTTTCATATTTTAACATTATTGGCCAATGAATGTAAATAGAGCACCAGGCTTGATGAGAAATGAAGAAAAAGGCAGTGGTGAGGTCAAGCATCGACCTGAAAAGCTGTTGGAACAAAGTTCAATTGTATATTACCATCGGGAGAGCGGTGAGAACTATTCCTATGTAGATATAAGCCCAAATATTAGTCGCCTATTGGGGTATTCCCGATCAGAAATAAAGGGGGAGGATTTTAGCTGGCTCAGTCGAATTCATCCGGAAGATCGCCAATCAGTAGTTTCAATGTTAGAAGATGCTACTCCGGGTCATTCTCACCTTCTTAAATACCGATTTAAGCATAAATCCGGACATTATCTTTGGTTGCGCGATGAGGTGGAATTGGTTACCGATGAAGGAGGAAAGGAGGAATTTGCAGGAGTACTTATTAAAGCAGATAAAGACCAAGAAGTACAGCACCTAGATCTGGAGGAGCGTGAAACGCTGCAGCAGCTGGCGCTTGATAATTTGAATGATATGGTGATCATTACCAAGGTTCCAAAAGATGACCCTCTGAACTCGAGTATTGTTTTTGTAAATAAATCTTTTGAGCAGTTTACCGGTTATCGGTCGGAGGAGATTATTAATAAAACGCCTACTTTCTTACATGGTCCCCAAACATCGGAAGAGGCACT
This sequence comes from Fodinibius sp. GM21, assembly GCF_058386955.1. NCBI lineage: Bacteria > Pseudomonadati > Balneolota > Balneolia > Balneolales > Balneolaceae > Fodinibius > Fodinibius sp. GM21. The sequence goes on from NZ_JBYEIQ010000002.1 coordinate 97,589, forward strand.
GACCCGAATCAATAAAAAGATTAAGAGAGGGGAATCGTTACGGGAAGAGTTTATCAATTACAAAAAGGATGGCACTCCTTACTGGGTTGAGTTGGATATGGCCCCCTTTCCTACTGATGATGGGGATTATGAGTTTTGGGTGGGCATAAACCGAGATATCACGCAGCGAAAAATTGCTGAAAAGAAACTCGCGGAAAGTGAAAAAAGACATCGTACGTTTACCGAAATGGCCTTCGATGCCATTTTCGAAATACATGTTGATGGAACCATTTTACGGTGTAATAAGCGGGCATGTGAGCTTTTTGGATATACCCGGGAAGAGCTGATTGGAATGCATGTACTGGATCTGACTCCCGAAGAATTTCACAGCAAACAGCCCGAGACCTTTGCCGGTATAGCTACCACCGGTGATGAAGCCTGGGAACGGATCTACCAAAAGAAGGACGGGACGAAGATCCCAACCGAAATTCATACCGCATTTTATGAAATGGGCGGGCAAAAGCGGCTTATTACCTATGTACGTGACAATACGGATCATAAAAAATACGAGCAGGCGATACAAAAATCTCTGAAGGAGAAAGAAACGTTGCTGGCAGAGGTTCATCACCGGGTAAAAAACAATTTGGCAATTATCTCGGGCTTACTGCAGATGCAGGTATTTAATACCGAGGATGAAAATCTGCTGGCCAAACTTAAGGAAAGCCAGTCGCGGATACAGTCGATCGCAATGGTGCATGAAAAGCTTTACAGCTCAGAAACATTTTCAGAAATTGCCATTGATAAATACATAAATGACCTGCTCAACATGATCGAAAATTCGATGACCGATTTTAAAAAAGACATCCGTGTGAATACGGACATGGAATCGATTCGGTTAACCGTAGGTCAGGCCATTCCCTGCGGATTGCTGCTTAACGAGATGATTACAAATTGTTATAAGCATGCATTTGAAGGCAGCGATGAAGGTAAAATTTTTATTTCTATCCGAGAAGATGAGGAGCAAATAACATTAAGTGTAGAGGATAACGGTGTTGGATTGCCGGAAAATTTTAATATTGAACAACAACCTTCGCTAGGAATGACGATCATTAACACATTGACTGCTCAGCTGGATGGAAAACTGGAAGTAAATTCAGGTGATTTTGGCAGCCGTTTTTCATTGGCTTTTGATATGGAACGAGACTTGGGAGAATAAAATAAAACCAACAGGAGTTTATTGAAGAAACAATGAAGCGCAATTTCTATGTTGTAAAAAAGTGAGTAAACAGGTGTATGAAATCTTCAAAACAATCAACAAAAATCAGAGAATAAGTATGATACCATCATCACTACAAAAACCATTATTGTTTGTATTTATGATCTGTTTTGTAGCTGTACAGCCATTGGCAGCACAATCAGATCAGGGGTTAACCCCAAAAGATGTTGCCAAGATGCAACAGGTGAATGAGATTGCGATTGCTCCATCCGGAGAAAAAGCAATTTATACCCTGCAGAAGCAAGCTGATCCCGAAAAGGAAAATAAGCCGGCAAGTTATCACTTGTATCTTGCCGACCTGGGCACGGGTAATTCCATTCCTTATGTAACCACGATGAGCGTTAGCGATATTGCTTTTCGTCCCAATCATAATTCCATTACGTTTTTGGGAAAACGGTCATCCGATGAAACGACGAGCCTGTACGAAATATCGATGAATGGAGGAGAAGCCCAGAAAATTTATTCCTTTGAGACGGCTATCGGTGATTACGAGTGGGCTTCTGATGGAAATCATATCGCTTTTATGGCACAAGATACCATTACTTTTGAACGGTCGTCATTGCCCTATCATCCCGAAGTGTATGAAGAAAACCTTAAGCAGCGACGTGGTTATGTGGCTAATGTCGAACAGCCCGACCACGGTCCACACCAGGTACAGGTAGAAGGATCGATTTATCAAATGCGGTGGAGTCCTGATGGTGAAAAGATTGCTATAGGTGTTGCTCCTACTCCACTGGTTGATGACTATTACATGAAGCAGCAGGTAAAAGTGGTTGATCACATGGGCAAAGAGGTATTGGCCGAAGTTGATCATAATGGAAAACTCGGACAGATTGGCTGGAGTCCCGACGGGAGTAAACTGGCAATGCTTGCCGGCGCCGATATCCATGATACGATAGCGGGAAGATTGTTTATTGTTTCGGCTGATGGTGGTGAGCCTACACAGTTGAAGCCACAGTACAAGGGAATGTTCGAGCAGTTTAAATGGACAGGAAATAATAAGCTGCACTATCTAAGTAGCGAAGGTGTATGGTCAACATACGGCAGTATCAATGCCGATGGATCGAATATGAATACGATTATAGGTAAAGGTGAGAACAACCTTTCCTTTTTTGATCGAGCTTCCAATGGAGCTACTGTTTTTGCAGCGAGTTCTGCGAGCCATCCCGGAGAATTGTACCAATTAGCGGATAATAACGTTAAACGAGTGACAAACACCAACGCTTGGCTGGCGAAGAAGAAACTGGGTAAACAAAAAGTGATCACCTGGACTGCGGATGACGGCACTGAGCTGCAGGGTATTTTGGTGTATCCCGTTGATTATGAAGAAGGCAAGCAATATCCTGTGATTACTACCGTGCACGGCGGACCTGAAGCGCATTACAATCATGGCTGGGTAACAAACTATTCTGATGCCGGTCAAGTTGGTGCCGCACAGGGCTATTTTGTTTTTTATCCGAACTATAGAGGAAGTACCGGCCGTGGAGAAACTTTTGCCAAGAGCAGTCAGGGCGATTTGGCCGGAGCAGAATTTGACGATATTGTTGCAGGCGTTGATGAGCTGGTAGAAGAAGGATTGGCAGACGATAACAAAGTGGGGGTCACCGGTGGTTCTTATGGTGGATATGCTACCGGATGGATGGCCACGAAGTATACCGATCGTTTTGCTGCCGGAGTTATGTTTGTTGGTATAAGTGATAACATATCAAAATGGGGAACCAGCGATATTCCTGAAGAGCTTTATCTGGTTCATACCCGCAAGCGTATTTGGGAGAATTACCAAAAATATCTGGAGCGGAGTCCCATTTATTATGCCGGACAAGCAGATACGCCCCTGTTGATTATGCATGGAAAAGAAGATACGCGGGTTAACCCGGGTCAGTCTTACGAGTTGTATCGTCATATTAAAACACGTACCGATACTCCTGTCCGTTTGGTATTGTATCCCGGAGAAGGACACGGTAACCGCAATTCGACGGCGCGTTATGACTATAACCTGCGCATGATGCGATGGTTTAATCAATATTTGAAAGGACAGCAGCAAGAGCGTCCTGATGTGGAGATTGAAGTCGAAAAAACGGCTGTTGAAAACTGAGTTAGATTCAGTCAGTAATATTCAAATCCCCTTCTGTTTTTGCAGGAGGGGATTTTTATTTGCCAATCCTTTAGAAAAGAATAGACTTGTAAATAATCAGATTATATTGCTGGTATACGGTGAGGACTAATTGCCAACATATTCTTCAATATTTTCGGGATCACCCAGCAGATCAACTTCTTCAAGGTCTTTGACTTCACGTACCTCGTTCACAATGCCCTTCAAAATATTTTCATAATTATTAAAATCCTTTCCAAAAAAGATCTTTTTATCCTCCGACTCAACATAAAAATTAGACCATGTAGATCCGAAGTGGATAGCTTTTATATCTGTAAAATCAATAATGCTTGGTGAAATTAAACCCTGCCGGTGAAGAGAGGTATCCGTTAATTTTATTTTAAAACCGATTGCAACTACAATAACCACAGCCCAAAGCAGAAATAGGGTTACCATCAGGCCAGCAAATAGCGTTTCGCCCACATTATAGTTGAGATATGCAGCATACAGCATGGGTCCGCCAACCAGTGAAAACAAAAAGATCATCCCCCATTTGGATTTTGTCCTAAGTGAAAACTCTTTAACATCTTGCTCCATAATCATCTGCAAATTTGTGTTAGTACCAACAAAGAGAAATGTTATATATCTATTAATAACTTAAAATGAAAGACTAACACGGGGTTTGCCAAATATTTAATACAGATTTACAGATGGATGTAACAGCACTTAGTAAATTTATGAGCTATATATTGCGCCATCATCCCGAGGATATTGGCTTGGAGGTGGATGATAATGGCTGGGCCGAGGTATCTGAGCTGATTAAAAAGTCTCAAGATGAAGGAAGAAATTTAGACCGGGATGCTATTCAACAAATCCTTGAAAACAGTTCGAAGCAGCGATTTATTTTGAGCAGTGATGGTAAATACATCCGAGCAGGCTATGGTCATTCCATTGATGTGGATTTGCAGTTAAAACCGAAAGCCCCGCCCGAAAAATTATATCACGGAACGGCTCGGGATAATGTGGCATCGATTTTTGCGGATGGTATTCAAGCCCGAAGTCGAAATTTTGTTCATCTATCCACTACTGTTGATGAAGCTCTTAATGTAGGTGGGCGACATGGAGAACCAAAGATCCTTTTGGTGTTTGCAGGACAGATGAGTCACAAGGGGTATGATTTTTATCAATCCGAAAGTGAGGGAAGTATCTGGTTAACGAGCTATGTGCCGTATCAATATATTGAAGAGCTCTAAAAAAACGGAGAAAGGAAATGAACTTTAATCCTCACAATCTTAGTACAGCAACAGGGGTATGTTATTCGTATATTACCTCACTGATGAGGAAGTTGTATAACATATGGTTGGTCGTTTTTGCCGTTGCATTGTTTAGCCACTCGTTGGTACAGGCCCAGCCTCTGATGGAGGAAAGGGCTGCTGTTTCACCCGCGAAAGAAGAAAATGAGCAATCCACACATCCCCTTGCACAGCCGAACCTGTTTAATGTTTTCCATCCGTTAGAAAGTGGATTAAGTGTATCCAATATTCCTGCTCCCTTGCTCTCGGCAGAGGAGCGAGAAAAGTTGGCAGGTTATAAATTTATTGCATTAGCTGCAGAAAATTGGACAACCGTTTATCTGCAGATTTATCATTTTGTAGATCGATCTCCTCTCCTTTTAAAATTTATTTTTCCCTTCCACGCCTTTCTATAGCTGTTTTAATGTACAGCAGGCTATCAAACTCAGAATATTTTGATAGCCTTCGCCATCATAAATTGATATAACCGAAATTTGAGAAAGTAATGGAGTCGGTATATCAGAATCTTACTTTTAAAACAGTTTTGAACAATGAATATAGATTTAACAACGATAATTATCAGTGCGATTGCATCACTGTTCTTTATTATTCCGATCGTAATCGACCAAGTTAAGAAGAGAAGGGAGGATGAATCCAAAAAGGAAACCTCCTAATTCCAAACTAAAATAAAATCAATAAAAAAGCCGCGGGGACCCGCGGCTTTTAATTTAATAAGTCAGCCGGTTCCTATTAATTCACTTCAATCTTTTTACCGGCTTTCTCTTTCAATTTGGGTACCGTAATTGTCAGTACCCCGTTGTCATAAGTGGCACTGATGTTTTCTTCATCAATAACATTGGGTAGTGGCAGCGAGCGTTCAAACTTGCCAAAGCGGCTTTCAATACGATGATACTTGGTACCTTCTTCTTCTGTTAGTTTGCGCTCACCACTTATGGTTATCGTATTGTTTTCAAACCCGATGTTTATATCGTTTTTGCTCATTCCCGGTAGAGCAGCTGTTATCTCGAACTCTTTGTCTGTTTCATAGACGTTGAGTTCGGGTACAAATGTTCCTTTGCTCCACGAGAATGCATCTTCCATCATTTCATCGAGCATATCAGAGAATCGAAGCGGACTCGTACTGCGACTTCGTCCTCGATCGCTGAATAATGTTGGGAATTTGTTTTGTCTCATCAGCATAGCAAATACCTCCTAACGTATTTCATTTAGCAGTTCTAATTACTCATGAGTGTGATGGATATTCATCACATTCTCATTGTTATGGGTACAAACGCTGTGCCAGTGCCATTTAGCTTGAAATTTTGACAAAAGGGCCAGTATCAGATAGTATTTTTTGGCAAACATAAACTGCAAAAAAGTCATTGAAGACTCTGGAGCCGTTTTTTTAATTGCTGGGCTGCGGATACGTATCCCCCGCCACTGCCATCCACAAAATGGATGTGATCGCGATGATATTGAAAAACCATGCAGGTTATCATGGCTGCATCGGTTAAGTGCATACCGTAAGCCAACTTCCCCTCATTAAATTGCTCATTCAAAAACGCTTCGAACTTCTGACGTTGAGATTTTCTGCCGCTGATTACTACCCGCAGCATATCGTCAAATTTGCGGTGATCAGAATTTAAGGCCAGATCTGATTTATAGAGCGACCAATCGGTGGCCGCCGTTTCATAATTTAGCGCCATTAATACTTTGCCGATAATGGTTTGAAGCTGAACTTTAAGGATGTAACCGATGCGTTTTAGCCAGCTCTGATCGTGTGTTCGAAATCGGGCTTCTTCCATAAGTTTGGAGAAAGATAACGTCATGGAAAGACCGGGTATGTTTATGGGATTGGTTTTATCATCAAAACCAAAGGTCGCGCGCATCTTTTGAAATACTTGCTCGTAAATTTCTTGAGGCTGACCTATAGTTGGATTGCATTTTACCATCATGGTGATGACTTCGTTTTGAGGTTGCTTCACCTTTTGCCAGCGGCATTCCAGCCCACTAAAATCTACTGTTTGGGGATCTTCTAAGGCAGGGACCCGAAAAGTATCAGAATCCGGCTTTTTTAATAGTTCTTCTGCGAAATTTAAGCCGCCGCCCGAAAAAATTGCTTGCCTATAGAATTCAGATACCCGATATCGGGCAACCTGTATGTCATATCCTTGGTCACGAATATATGAAAGGGGAATAATTGCCGCCCGTAAATCGAGATCGTACTCCAATTTTCCTATGGTTTTGCATCCTCCTAAAACACGCCGGGTATCCCTTAGCAAGTTGGGCGGCAGGCAAAACGAAGCACCGTCTCCGCCAAATGTAAATGGGATCCTTTCACGATCAGCTACGTTCAAGATCCCCACTATGGGTGATGCGCCCAAGATATTTACAGCCTCATAACGATCATTGCTAATAGCGTCGGTGGAGTTTACAATGTCGGTTACGGCTACGTACCAATCATCGGGAAGGGGGTGGAAATTTTCTTGATTTGAAGCATCAAAAAAATTTTCAATAACCGGAAGATTTGCGTAAAAGTTATTGCTTTCTACCAAAGTAATTGTGTTTATTCCCTTTTTGTAAGCCACCAAAACATACAAAAAGTATTCGGTTGGGATGGAATTATTGTATTAGCGGTCGTGAGGTTTTAATGACTGTGGATCGATCTCTATTTTTTGATTTCCTTTTTGGCAATTTCGGTAACGATAGCCCTATGCTTCAGGTATTCTTTCAGGGAATATTGTTCATCCCGCCATTTTACGTTAATCGTTCGAAACTCAGAGCGCAGTTTATACCAATTAGTGAGTTATTGGGGGCACACTGTGGAATATAAGTTGTCAGTATTTTCTCGAAAATGGGTCAAAAAACATTTCTTTTATGGAGCTGTAATAAATTCGCTTGATGTGTTTGACGGTCCGTTGGTCCATGATGCGACAATCTAAAAACGATGGATGTAAACTGTATTGTCACCGGGATGGAAATAATTGAATATTATTATCTACCCCTCCTATAGATGCTTCCACTCGTTATTTTCGGTAAAAAGCTGGGAGTGAAACTGATCCATAATTTGGCAAGAATTTACAATTCCGCCGCAGTAACCCGGTTCAAGGGCAATGGTAACACCATCAATATTTGGTAGAATATGCTGAAAAACCGGCTTTGATATATCGACGACTTGTTTGATTTCTTTATCGGAGTAGCGATTGAAGTCTTCAGAGTAATGTTGTTTACCCTTGCCGTGGATAAAATAGTCGAGGTCGATATCAAAGAATATATTTTGGTCGCTTCGCTCGAGCAGAAATTCCTGGAACCGATCAAGATCACGGAACTCAAAAATGCCGTGATCATTTCCATTCCTGTCTTTAACGGTGCTCTGTTGATAGTCCGTTGTGTTTTGAAGCAGTACAATATCTCCAATTATGTTGAGCCAGGAAGCACATAAAATATGGCCGTCATTGGTTTGGTCAAATTGTGCCCAGACGTAATTAGCCACATCAAAGTGATTGCTTTGGTCCAACTGTGTTAATCTTTTTTTCTGATCGTCAGGGACCGGAGCCAGATCACGATGCCAGTCGATGGTAATGAGCGTTGGTGCGGATTGTTTAAGATGCTCGTTTTTACTGAGGGAATTTCGCCATTTCATCCAAAAAAAGAAGGCAAAGCGGTGCTCCATGATAATGGCTTTTTCGATAGAACGGTCGATGCCACCGGGATGAGTGACCTGCTCGAGATGCGTGCCGGGCGGGTTGCAGCTATGGGTTTCCTTGTTCTCGTACATATGATACCGTTGAGTTAATGACGAAATCTAAGAATATGACCCCGTAATTTATAAGAGATTCGATGAAGTTCAAGCATGCTGGTTTGAATACTAATAAGTTTATGTTCTGATGGATTAACCGTATTTTTGGGGCTTCATTTCAGACAACACCCAATTGGTATCACCTTAGTGAACTATCTTAGTTTTGCCCTCAGAGAAAAACGCATATTGTCGTTTGGGCTCTCTTTTACATTTATGTCCAGCTTTGGACAAACATTTCTGATCTCCCTGTTTGTCCCCTACTTTTTGAAGGATTTTTCCCTTTCCAACGCTACTTTCGGCAGTTTTTATTCCGTTGCTACACTCACAAGTGCAGGTTTATTGCCCTACCTGGGAAAGTGGATAGATGACCTGCCGCTTCGAATGTACAGCCAGATGGTGGCAGCCGGATTGCTGGTGGCAAGTATTACGGTAGCCTTATCCTGGCATGTGGCATTATTATTTGTGGGATTGGTACTGCTTCGTTTATCGGGGCAAGGGCTTAGTAGCCATACTGCTCAGACCGCCATGGCACGCTATTTTGTACATCAGCGGGGGAAAGCCCTAAGTATTTCCAGTCTGGGATATCCTATTGGGGAAGGCATTTTGCCATTGGCTATTGCAGGACTGCTGGGTATTTTTAGCTGGCGCATGACCTGGGGAATTATTGTGTTAGTAATTGCCCTGGTCTTTATACCGCTTGTTCGTTTTATTCTCAGTAGTCGCAAGTATAGAAATGTTGATGATACGGGCGAAGACTCTCAAGCTACTGATAACAGCTGGCAAATATACCGTATGTTAGCCCAGGATTACCGTATCTGGCTGGTAACACCTGTAGTTCTATTACCGCCCTTTTGGGCAACAGGACTGTTTTTGTATCAGGTATCAATCGCTGAGCAGCTGGGATGGTCGGCAACATTAATCGCTTCGGCTTTTGTAGCCTTTGCTGCCAGCCGAGTGGTAAGCTCCATCTCCATAGGTCCGTTGATTGATTATTTTAGTGCAAAAACACTTATCCCCTATTATGTGCTTCCCTTTGGGGCCGGATTGGTATTTGCCTATTATCATCCCGGAAGCTGGTCTGCCTTTGCCTACATGTTACTTATAGGTGTAACGATGGGGATGGGGAGCAATATAAAGTCAGCGCTATGGGCTGAGCTTTATGGTACCGATATTATTGGTACCGTGCGATCACTTTTTTCTTCGCTTATGGTTTTGAGTACAGCGCTGTGTCCATTTTTAATGGGTTGGGCCATTGATAAAGGAATGGCAATGGAATCAATTATATTCATAGCAATTGCGACTATAGGTTTTGCTACGTTAATGGCTTATGCTGCATTTAATTTTTCGAATGAGCGAGCAATTTGAATATGGGTATGAGCAATAAAAATTTGTTGAGAACAAGTATGGCCTTTGCCTAAGCTGAGATCAGATACTGTTATCCTAAATAATAGTCGGGGAACGCCATTACTTTTTTTATAATTATATGTGGTTTAGGATTAATTTATTAGCATAATTCAATATTAAATCGTTTAATAAGAAAGAACAATTAATAATAAAAAAGGGGTATTATGTTAGATCGATTACGTTCTTCTAAGTTAGGTGAATTCGTAGATGCTGGAACATCTGCAGCCATTTTCCGTATTTTTGTTGCTTTCTTTATGTTATACGGTCACGGTTGGGGGAAATTAATGAGTGTTTTTGGAGGCGAATTTCAATTTTTGGATCCCATAGGGATTGGGCCAACAGCATCATTGATTCTGGCTGCCTTTGCCGAAGCAATTTGTTCGCTTTTAATTATAGCTGGATTCTGGACTCGTCTGGCTTCGTTGATATTAACCATCAATATGGCAGTGGCTGTATTCTTTGTACATCTGCCCGGTGGTGACTGGTTTGGCGATATGGAACTTCCGGTACTATATTTACTATCTTTTATTGTTATTTTCTTGCTTGGACCCGGTAAATACTCCATGGATAAAAGTTAGAAATTAGTTCGAAAGAAAAACTTTAGAGAGGGAGAGTATCTTGAGGTACTCTCCCTTTTATATGTTCGTTTCTAAAAATGGATCTTTTACGTCGATACAAATATATCTGTCTGACCATATTCTTAAGCCTGTTCATGTTAGTTTTGGGTTGCGGTCAGCGTGCTGAGAAGGTATCACATGATCAAAGTAGTGCAATAAAACATTCTACAATACCCAGTTTTGAGTCTGTAGATACGGATGATGTTTTTGTATATAACTGTGGTGATACTCTTACGTTCACTGCTCACGTAACCAAGGACAGTACCTGGCTTTTTTTGTCTGATACGACGCTCAAAGTATTGCCCGTAGAAGCCGGGTCGGGTGCTCGCTACGAAGGAGGTTCTTATCTATACTGGAGCAAGGGTGATGAGGCCATCTTTCAAAAACCAAAAGGATCATTTACAACTTGTCAATCTGTACCCCAAGAGCGTTCGTGGGCAGCAGCGAAACTCCGAGGAGTAGACCTTAGGGCCTTGGGACAGGAACCTGGCTGGTTTTTAGAGCTTAAAAGAGATAGTCTGCTTACGTACGTGGGAAACTATGGCAGGGACACTTTAATCGTCGAGTCCCCGGCCCCGGATACAGGCGACCACGGCAGGCGAACGGTGTATCGGGTAAAAAATGCGCAGCAATCACTAAAACTGGTGATAGCAGATACTCCCTGTACGGATAGTATGAGCGGCTTTGATTTCCCGCAAACCGTAACAGTAACTGTAGACGGTGAAACCTACAGAGGATGCGGCCGATATTTACAGTAGATTATTTTTTGAATGGTTATTGAAGATGGTCAACAAGTTCCCAGAGTTCAACCTTAATGAGATCCCGGGTGTTATAAATCGTTTTAAAAAGCTCGGGGACGTTGCTATTTTGACCCATGGTTTGTTGGATAATTTCTTCGTTCAAGCCAAACTCGAAATGTTCCAGCTCCTTAAAATGATTGCCGGTCGCAAAATTGTAGCCATAATTCATCCCCGATGGCAAAATGAGGGAATATACTTCCCAGCCGGCCATGCGATCCTGTTCAATACGTTCCAAGTGGATGGGCTTGGCTATTTCATCCTCCAGCATTAAATAGTCGGGGTCTTTGCCCGGTGCCACCTTCATGTAGTCCATCGATATATATCGGCTTGGCGTTGAGCCTGTATCGGCAAAAGCACTATTTCTAACTCTCCATATTTCGGACTTAATAAGGGTGGCAAGTTTGGAAAGTTGTTTCGTACTCCCTTTGGTTGTAGTCGTAGGGACAAAACCGGGTGCATTGCTGTCAGAAAAGTAATCACCCAAATTATTTATGGATGAAGAGACAGTGATACTCACAAAATTATAATTGCTTTTTTCTCCTCCCGGAAACTTTACCTTGTATAGATACCATCCTTTGACATCATCGTTTTCAAGAAGAGAGGAAAATCCCGATGTAAGATCCCTGTCAACTACCTTCAAAAACCGATCGAGTTGGGTTTGGTTAACTTTCAGGTAGTCAATCTTTTTGTAAAGATCCCCCCCTGTTTGTCCAAATGAAGATGCGAAAAAGACGAAGCACAATACAAAAGATAAGAGTAGTTTCTTCATGTCAGCCCCCTGCTTTTTTATGAAGTTGTACTTTCAATTAAAACAATTTGAAGTACAAATGCACTATTCAACTTTTCTAATTAAAAGTTAGACCTAACTACAGTAAAGTAAACAAGTTATAAAAGGTTGTCTTGGTATTTTAATACAATCAATTTTTATTTAAGAATTAAAATGTTTTCTTAAAAAAGCCTTAAGATTGATAGATGTGCTTGGGCAGTAAGATTTTTTACCTTTAAAAATGACGTTAAATATACATAGAGAGCCTAAAATGAAATTTTTTAAGAAACTATGTTTCCTATTAATAGTTTCTCTCATTTTGTGGAGTTGTGGTTCCGGTGGAGGAACAGGACCTGACAATGGTGGTGGGGATAATAATGGGGGGAATGACCCGGAACCCGTTGAGTATAGTTTGACAGTACTAAAAACCCCTTCTGATGGCGGTTCGGTAGATCCCAGCAGTGGAACGTTTGAAGAAGAGACAGACGTAACAATTGAGGCTATGGCAAATGAGGGATTTACTTTTCGAGAGTGGACCGGAGACGTCGATACCCAAGAAAACCCGGTAACTGTTACGATCACCGAAGATACGGAGATCACGGCTAACTTCGATGATCTGCGGTCGGTATATACGGTGCAGATGTTTGCCATCAGCACCGGAGATTCGGTTGATCTTAGGTTTGGACAGTCAAGCCGGGGCAGTGATGGTTATGATAGTGGAGTAGATCAGGATGCGCCGCCGGCCCCACCTGGGGACGCCCTGCACGCTTATTTCGAAATTGATGATCTTAATCTGTACAGAGATTTTCGCAGCAATATCGACCAGCAGGTAGTGTGGACATTAAAATACCAGGTCGCCAGCGGAGAGGACTTAACGTTGGAGTGGGAGATTGTAAATGATTCTCAAATTGAAGGTAATTTAGTGCTTACTGATCAGTCGGGAACGGTGGAGGTTGATATGCGGAATAATACCACCCATACCGAGAGTGGAACAACATCAGGAACACTGTTTATCAACTATACTTTGTGACAAGCAAAGTTGGTGATTATTTACGGCAGTGAAGGGATAGAGTCTATCATACCAAAATTTTCGAGTCCCATCCACAGCAAAAATAACAGGTAGCAGAAAATAAGGCTGGCTGACTCCCATCTGTCTAATGTCATATCAGTGCGCAAGAAACTAAACAAGAGGAGGGTCCCCAGCGTAAGAGCGCCCATCAGCGGAGCGGCAACAGAAAAGTTAATAACCGTAGCGCCGGCAATAAGAACACCTGCGGGAATGCAGACAAGCAGGTCGAAAATATTGCTGCCCAGCACATTTGCCGTTGATGTTATAGGGTCTCCTTTTTGGGCTTTCTTTATGCTCACAAAAGCATCGGGGATGCTGGTACCGGCGGCAACGACCGATAGTCCCCATAGAAACGAAGGTGTGCCCAGTAGATCCCCGAATTCGATAGCCGAGCGAACCAACAGTTCTACCCCGATTAAAATAACCGCCAAGCTAACAATGAGCATCCCCCACTCTTTTATCGGGTTGATATTGCTCGAATCGCGCTCCGAAACGTAGTCCATCGTATCTTGATACTGTATAAAGATGTAGAAACCGTAGAGGAGTAGCGGTAGCAAGGCCAGCGATCGGTCCATTTCTCCCAAGATGATCCCTTCTGTAGCGCCAATGGGATTAAAAATAGCGGCAAAGGAAAAAGTGATGATCAATACGGCTACGGATATAATGTAAAACTGAGCCTCTTTATACACAAGGTCCCGGTTTGATTCCAGCGGATCTTTAGAAACTAATCCGGCAGCGGCGGGGATAATGAGAATGTTGAAAATAGCAGAACCTACAATAGCTGCAACCCCTAAGTCAAACTCTCCATGCAGGATAGTGGAAAGTACGACGGTAGCCAGTTCGGGGAAGCTGGATCCAATAGCGACGATCAGTGCTCCCTGTACAATGTCGGGTAGTTCGTAATAAGTTGATAACCCTTCGCTGGCATGTTCCAGCCAACCGCTTCCCTTCCACAGAATTCCGGTTGCGACAATAGCTACCGCCGTCCACAGCAGTAAAGAAAGTATCATTGTTTATTCCCAGGTATGTTAATCTTGTGAAAACCAATAAATGAAGATTAATGGTATCAAAAAAATAAAATAGGCCTCTTCATATCGGGGCAAGTACCGCGGCAGCTAAAAATTTATAACCTGGTATCCTTTGACGATAAAGTTTCGCAGGCTGGGATGCTGATCGAATTCATCCAAGAGGTCAATATCTGATGCCTTGACCTCTTTAAGTACGCCAAATGCTTTTGCGCAAAATCGGCAGGCTCCGTAAATATTTCCTTTCACAGCATTATAAAGCGGATGGGCGTCGTGGTCCTTGTCTTCTAACTTAGGAATCCACTCAGTTCCTGCACCGTCAAAGATGATTTTCACCTCGTCATTGTTTTCCTGCAGTTCTTTAGCAAGTTCGAGAGCATTAACAACCCGTCCTAACGATTCTTGAGATTCTGTACCGGCCAAAACAACGATAGCTACTTTATTCATACATCAAAAGTTCTTTTTGGGATTGGTAATACCTATTGATGACTATGAAAGTCGAACTCTTACCTTTTAAAAATAGAAAAAAGCCCTTGCAGAGTGATGAGGCAACATTTTTAGTCTATACCTTTGCCAATAGTTTGCTTCAGGTGTATCTGCGGAAAACCCTGTTACATGTGGAACGAGTTGCAGGAGGTTTATTGATTGTGGCAAGGATCTACGACCAACCGGTACTGGCGTAATAGAGGCAGACTAAAAAAGTAAGATGATTAGTTTTGATTCCATCAAATGACTGAACATTTAATTATGAAATAAAATAGAGAAACTATGGATCAATTAAATAAACTATCGGGAATAGCTCACTGGTTACCACGCTTATCATTGGCAGCAATTTTTATTTATCACGGGTTCCCCAAAGTAGCGATGACTGGAGATGTATCCGCAATGATGGGGATGCCTTTTGCAATGGTACTAATACTTGGGGTTGCTGAAATTGGCGGTGCTTTACTAATGCTTTGGGGCGGTTTCGGTCCCGAATGGACCACTCGTGTTGCTGGATCAATATTTACAGTGATCATGATTGGGGCTATTGTGATGGTACATGCCCAATATGGCTGGAACTCAATTAATATGGGCAATAATGGGGGCCGTGGAATGGAATTTCAGGTACTAATTATAGCTGTATCGCTGCTATATGCATTTAAAGGAAATGCGTTAAATAGAAAAGTCGAAGCTTTGGAGATAAATTAATACCAGAAAGTACGATATCCCTATTAAAGCGGGTGGCTGGAAATGCCATCCGCAACTTTCTTTTTACTATGCTAATAACCTATCAGAACCTACCCCAAAGAAAAAACTCTCCCCAAGCAAACCAGTAACTTGTAAATGCAACAGCTGGAGTTAGCTGCTCTCCTTTTCGAGGACCTTCAACAGCATATCCAAAAACATCCCATCGGTTACCTTCGTCATCAGTAAGAATAACAGGAAGAGCATTTTGGACAGGCTGGAAATCTGGCTTTGTCCCATCGGATAATGCTCTTTTAAAGGCTACCGCGAAGTTTAGGGAAGCACTTCCCACAACGATATAATCAGCATGCCGGGTGCTTGTTTGTTGAAGGTTTATTCCGGTTCCAAAATTGTCAATAACGAAATTCTGGGTGTCCAATATGCCATCATTAGAGTCAATGATACCAAAGACACGTTCTTTGTACCCCCTTCCGCCAAGAGCTTTTTCCTCCGCACTAATCGGGAATAAAGGTGGAGAATCTTCATCCAGGTAATCTTCCCCGTACAGGTATCCCTGATATCCTAAGTTGCCAAAGCCGGTATCTCTGGAGAGCACCTGTGCGTTGGGAAACATCTGTTTCCAGGTAGACCAGGTAGTTTCAATTACCTGAAATGTCTCCAACGCTGTTCCGGATCTTTCTCCCCTGACTCCCTGCATTAGCATCTGCGAATAGTGGGTATCGGTTTTACGGTCATAAGGGATTAAGTTATTTCTGAATAATAGTCCCGATACCCCAAACTCAACAGCTTCACCATCAATAGTACGATCCCAGGCGATTCCGCTGCCCGTTAAGGGACAATAGGTTACACAAATAGGCTGGTTACCAATTTGATCATTTATTATTTCATGGAAGTCCAACACTTGGTGGGGATATCCTTTTATGGTATTACCGATTCGAACTCCTACAATGAGTCGCTCATCCTGAACGTAATCGATCTCTGAAGTAGGTTTAAATTTTGGTTCATCCACCGAGGGGATTCCATCTTTGGACACTCCGCCATTGATGACTTCATCGTCAGGAAGAAGCCATTCTGATTGATCAGCCGGATCGTCTGATGAAGAAGATTCAGAGTTGCTTGTCACCGAACTGCATCCTAGAAACCCTGACAGTATAAGTGTAATGCTCAGTATCCTAATGAAATACATAATGATGGTACCTTATTGTTAAAAGATTACTTTTTGGCCAAAGTTATAAAACAGTGACAGTGATGCGGTGTAACTGGTTGTCGGTTGCAAACCATTGAGATATTGATAGACAGGTATCTTCCCGGAAGCTTTAATGGATAAGCCGTCGGTAAGTTGATACTTCAGTGCAGGTTCTAAATTAATCCATTTGCCACCAGTATTGGGTAGCTTGTTATTGTTTCGTTCATCTGAACTGGTAGATCGGTAATTTATGACGCCGATATAAGACAGGTTCGAAGTAATTTTATCAGTTACACCAATGTTAACCAACAGTTCATTCCCAAATTCGTAGTTGTCATTGGTTGAAAACCGCTCCGTACTGCCTGTAGCTCGATAGGTGCTGAAAAGAAATAGATTAATAGTCGAAGCGGGGGCAAAGGTTTTGGAAAAGTATGACCAGGCAACCCCATCCCATGCTCCGGTACCCGGCTGCATATCAAGGTTAAGCGCGATTCCGTCATTGGTCAGTGAACTTCTTCCAAAAGGTATTTTAGCCCCACCGCCAATGGCCAGCTGATACTGCTCTTTGATTGTATTTTGATGAAGAACATATTTCAATAACACGAGTCCGTCGCCAATTCCGGTTGTAATAAGTTCGTCATTGCTTTGTAGTCCCAACCGGCGTTTTCGTACATAGGTTGCCGTTCCTGAGACCGTTAAGCGATCTGTAATGCCATAATTTAATTCAATAAGAGTTGACTGGGTACTTCTCTTAACTGTTTGATTAGTTAACTTGTTATTTGCTCGATACAATTCGGAAATTTGATTGTGCTCGTAGGTTATACCCAATAACAAGTTGCCTTGCGAGGTAGTGCTTACGCTTTGTGAACTAATTAGCGGAGCCCCTGCGCAGCTACAGGTCTGAGAAAGGCTTACTCCCGGCAGTATCATACCCAAAACTAATGATGTGATCCATATTTTCAGATAATTATGCATACCGCTGAATATTTACTAAGGTTGAGATGTGGGTTACTAATATCTCCAAAAAATCCTCATCTAACCTTTTGACGAATTAGGGATACGTTTTCTTACTCGAATACTTTTAAATTTAAAAGTGATTGCGTGAGGGACCGTTTAAAAAATTTATCTATTAGGGTAGACAAGGAGGCTGTAATGAGAAAAAAGCGGGAGGAATGATATTTAGGCCTCAGTTTTATTCATCACTTAACACTTCAAATGTTGATAGGCATAGTGCTATTTAAGTGAGTGGCGTTTGGCAAAGCTGTTTGAAAAAGAATCTGACCTTAGAAAGTGCTCATAAGGTTAGTCCTGACCATTTTCAATATTTCGGAGTGCCTCAAGTAACGCCTGATATTCTTCACGGCAGCTGCCGCATTTATCAAGGTGATCTTTTACCAGGGGCTTGGCTTCGGCGGGCGATTTGCCGGCCAGCTCCATTTCGGCAAACTCATGGAGCTCCTCAAAGCATTCATCACAGCCGATCTCATGTTCAGTCGCCATCTGGGCTGATTTGATCAGGCTCTTTAATATGTCGGGCGTCAGTTCCATATAATAAGTTGGTGATATCTTTTGTTACTCATCATCACTGATGGTATTAAGTGTTTAAATCTTACAGTTTATCAAGCATTTTATCGGGATCAATACCTTCAAGCTCTAATTTTGTTTTTATTTTGAGTCTTGCGTCGTGGACAAGCTTATATAAGGCATTTCGGTTGGTATCCATCTGTTTGACAACAACGGGTACCGGAAGTCCTTGAATCATCAAAGCGTTTATGGCTTTCTTCTGTTTGGTGGTGAGCTCTTGATTGATGATCTGCATCACCTTGTCCACCAACTGCGATTCGTGCAGTGAGCGGTCGGGACTGGTATCATCACTGGCTACTGAGAGAGAGAAGACTTCACGACTTTCATCAGTGGGTTTTAAATCTTCAATCGAAATATCATCATAACGCTTTAGGCGGAGCTCGGTAAGCCCTTCACGCACTGCAATTTTCATAGCCCAGGTAATGAGCTTGCTCTCACCGCGAAAGGTGTCGATATTATCTAGAATTTTGAGCAATGCATCTTGAGCTACATCCTCAACAAACTGATCCAGTTCACGGTCAACGTATTTATGCAACGCCGGTTTAAGGCCACGGACTAACTTTTCCCGCAGTAATTCCACAGCTTGTTCATCTGCGGGAGGTTTCAGGGCTTCAACCCATTCTTCATTTGTATCGTAAGATTTGTTACTCTTACGATATCTCTTAAACCAATTGAGCATATTGCATATATTAATTGCCTTTGAGCGTATATAAATAAATATAGTTGTGATCGTATTCAACAAGAAAAATTATTCCAAATCAAACAGGCTATGAAAAATAGGATTTGAGTGAAGTCAGAATGTAAATCTGGCGGCGCGGCAGTGCTCCAGGCTGCACACCATGTTTCTTCGGCCGAAGCGGTGGCAACGATCGCCGCACCCAGTAATTCTGAACATGTGGCCCATCTTCTCATGGATGAAAAGATGAGATCGAGAAGAAGGGGAAAGCCCGTCTCAAGTTGGCTGGACGTGTCTTTACTATTAAGAAGCAGTTTTTGGATGATTGGAAAGAGCAAGCAATGAACACGGTAGTTGAAAACCTTGAAAAGCCGTTGGTGATCTTTTGTTCCCCCCATTGACCAAACAGTGGGCATTGATAATGCGGCCCATATCTACAAGTTGGCAAAGCATCCAAAAAATTTCATTTCGCTGGACAATGCCGACCACCTGTTAAGTAACGAAGAGGATGCCAAATATGTGGGTTCGGTGGCTGCAGCCTGGGTCGACCGTTATTTATAAAACTATTTTAAATCCGCATTACGAGGTATGAGGTTCCAGCTATACCCTACCCCGGTTAGGAGCTCAAAACTATTTTCAGGACCATGAATAAGTGATCCGGACGACAAGCCTCAATCGGAATAGGTGGATTTTTGCACTAATACTAATCATTGTATGTGCAAGCATATAATTGATTTTCCCTCAAGCTATTTAATTACAGGGGTTTTGAAGTAGATTAAGTTGGGTTTTAAAATAGTAACCGGGAGTTATTTTTTTAGATTTGCCGCAATAGTATATTAAGGCATGCTTAAGCAAGGGATTACTGTGACAAATTTATCTATATGATATTAGCTGTAGGGCTTCCGTTTTTAAATGAGCTTGTGGCACTCTTCCTGGTGAGTGTGGGTATTGCCTACCTGTGTTATAAGCTTAACCTGGTGCCGATTGTTGGATTTTTGATTGCCGGTGTAATAATTGGGCCCAATGCCCTGGCGTTGGTCCCGGACCAAGAACTCGTAGATATACTTGCTGAGATAGGAGTGATCCTATTGTTGTTTACCATTGGTATAGAATTCAGTCTAGAAAAATTAAATCGCATCCGGAAGGCGATCATAATAGGGGGCGGATTTCAGGTGACTGTCACTACGTTGGTCGTCGTAGGTTTACTGTCGTTTTTTGAGGTATCATTAAACACATCCATTTATACAGGATTTCTGGTAGCACTGAGCAGTACGGCCATTGTGTTGGGACTCTTCGCCCAGCGCAAAGAAACCGATACTCCCACCGGTCAGCTTTCGTTGGCCGTACTTATTTTCCAGGATTTAGCAATTGTTGTAATGGTATTGCTGGTCCCAATTCTGGCCGGACAATCCGAAACGGGATATGATGTATTTTGGATACTTGGAAAAGCTGTCCTCCTCATTTTAGTCGTTATCATCTTGGCTCGACGTATTGTTCCATGGATACTAGAGAAAGTAGCAAAAACAAGAAGTCAGGAACTGTTTTTATTAACAGTAGTAACGTTTTGTTTTGGTACCGTCGCGCTTAGCAGTATGGCAAATGTGAGTCTGGCGCTTGGGGCGTTTTTGGCCGGATTAGTGGTGAGTGAAAGCGAATTCAGCGAGCAGGCGCTCAGCGAAATACTACCGCTGCGTACGATTTTCAATGCCGTGTTTTTTGTCTCAGTAGGGATGTTGCTTGACCTTAGCTATGTGATAGAATATCCTCTCCTGCTGCTCGGAATTGCAGCTTTTGTGATCTTATTAAAGGTGGTTATTACTTCGGCTGGGTTACTAACGCTCGGTTACCCTGTACGCATCGCGGCGGCTTCAGGATTGGCACTGGCACAAATTGGTGAATTTTCTTTTGTACTCGAGCGAGCAGGACGAGTAGCCGGAATGTCTCCGGCCGGGACCGGGGAATTGGGTTCGCAAATATTTATTGCTGTATCAGTATTATTAATGATTGGAACCCCTTTTATGCTTAATGCCGGTCCAAAATTGGGTGAATTACTATCGCGTACCGCATTAGATAAATTGGGTCAGGATTCAAAAGGGGAGAGCAAAAAAAGTCGGAGAAGCCTGGAGGATCATGTAATTATTGTCGGATATGGGCCTGCCGGCCGTCACTTGGAGCAGGTATTGCATGAAACCGGAATTCCCTATGTAATTATTGAGATGAATCCTGATTCGGTTGAAGAGATGAGAGCAAATGATATTGCTGCTATTTATGGAGATGCGGGTCGCATCCACATACTTGAAAAGGCCGGCATCGACAAGGCCAAGATAGTGGTCGTTGCCACCAACGATCCTTCGACAAGCCCGAAAATCATCAGGATAGCACGCCATCAAAATCCAACGCTTCAAATAATCGTGCGTACCCGGTACCTGTCAGATGTCGATCACCTTGAGAGCTTGGGAGCCGACAACGTAATCCCGGAGGAGATGGAGACCACGGTACGCATCTTCTCACAGGTGCTGGGAGCGTATAGAGTACCGCAGGATGAAATTGAAGATTATATCAAAACTCTGCGGGCGCATGATTATGAAATTCTGAGGAATCGTGTTCAGGATGCTCATCTGATGGGGCTTCAGGGACTGGATGATGAAGGTTTGCATACGCGGGCAGTTGTTATACGAGAGGGGGCGCCGGTAGCTGAGAAAACGTTGCAAGAATTAAAGCTTCGTAATAATTACAATTTAACCGTACTGGCTGTTAAAAGGGATGGTAAAACTATTGGCAATCCCGCCGGGAATTTTAAACTACACGCCGGCGACCGACTGGTGATAGTAGGTTTGGCAGAACGCTTTGCAGAATGTGCAGAGCTATTCAGGGTGCCTCAGGGAGGCTAGATTTACTATGGGGATATGTAATCAAATTAATAAACCATCCCTTTTTTTCTATTCGAATGGGAGTAACATTCTTCAATGCAATGTTTGCATCCGTTAGAAAAAATGAATCCCACACTTTTTGCTTTTAAAACGGCGCTGGTGCAAGTAAGGTGAAGTCCCAAATCGTACAATTGATTTTTGCCAGGCAAGTTTTTGCAATCAGAATTATGTACTTCTGTATTGCCTCTGACGTTTGTTTTAGTGTTAACATAATAATTTTCCATGCTCTCTTGGTTAAGAAGTGATTGACAAACCTAAAAACAATGTAGAGATCTGATATTTAAAAGTAAATATACTTTTAAACTTATTATTGCTTAAAGAAGGAGAGAACCACTGGGCAAAGCCAAAAGGCGGAGACTGACTTACTAAAGACCTCCTGTCTTCTCAAAACACTAGATAGAAATGATATCTCGCTTTTACTCTAATCGTTTATTATTTAGTTGGCAGGCACATATTTAAGACGCTATAAGCACAAGACGTTTAGCTTTGAAGAGATTTACGATGAATATTAAAGTCTACATGAACCGTTTTCTGTTAATTTGCGTCACCGTGCTACTTCTTTTGCTTGCATGGGAGGCATTATCGGGCGGTATAGATCAATACCCGCGATCAAAAACCATGGGACAACAAGTTGAGACTATTATACAACTCGCGCTTGGAGTTTTTTGCATACTAACCGTTTTGACAATCTTCTGGTGGCAGGAATGGGCAAAGCCAGTTCGAGTGGCTTGGGCTATCACGCTGGTAGCAGTCGTCGTTCTTTCCTCCTTGGTTTGGGGGCCGTTTATGCCAATCACAACACTTGTGCTTACAGCATTAGCCTTACTTATTGCTTTGGCCGTTATATGGGCGCTGAAACACCTGTCTGACAGATGAATTTACTAATAAAATATATTCGTGGCTTTCAAATAGATGAAAATAGAACAGTAATATTTTTACCTGACTACCTAGTCGTTTCAAACTTCTAAAACCTGCGAAAATCACCACATTGCAACTTGAATCCTTCAACCTTTATTAAACATTCATTCCCCTTCACTATATTAAGTTGTTTTCAAATCAATTGCTCAATCTCTAGATACAGAATATAATGATCGTACTTGTGATCAATTGCGGCAGTTCATCCGTAAAATACAATCTCATTGAAACCTCGGACCAAAAGGAGATCTGCTCCGGTATCGTGGAACGTATCGGTGCGGTCACTTCCATTGTTAAACATGAGCCTGCAGGATTTAAATCAGTAAAAGATACGCGTAAGATCGAAAATCACGTGAAGGCTCTGGAGGAAATTATGAATTTTCTCATGGATTCAGACAATACGGCAATTTCATCGACGGATGATATTAAAGCTGTTGGTCACCGGGTTGTTCACGGCGGTGAAATGTTCAAAGACTCGGTTCTCATTGATGAAGATGTCAAGGATGCTATCAGGCAGGCATTCGACCTGGCTCCGCTTCATAATCCCCCGAATTTAAAAGGAATAGAAGCCGCAATGAAGTATCTGCCTGAAATACCCCATGTTGCGGTATTTGATACGGCATTTCACCACTCACTTCCTGCCAAAGCTTATCTTTACGGCATTCCAAACCGGCTATATCGCCGTTATAAAATTCGGAAATATGGATTTCACGGGACATCACACTATTATGTGAGCCGACAATATTACAATGTCACCGACAAATCCGTGGAGGATACCAAGGTGATTACCTGTCACCTGGGAAACGGGGCTTCCGTTGCAGCTGTAAAAGGCGGCAAGTCGATTGATACGTCGATGGGCTTCACTCCACTGTCAGGATTAGTAATGGGCACCCGTTCAGGTGACATTGACCCGTCTATCCTCTTTTACCTGGTTGAAAAAGAAGAACTGTCTCTCAATAACCTACATGCATTGTTGAACAAGCATAGCGGTTTATTGGGACTGAGCGGTTATGCAGCAGATATGAGAGAACTCACTGAAGAAGCAAAACGGGGAGACCGTCGCTGCCAGCAGGCAATTGATGTATTCTGCTATGACTTAAAGAAATATATCGGATCGTATATTGCTGCTTTGAACGGGTGTGATGCCATTATTTTTACCGCCGGAATCGGAGAAAATTCGGCAATGGTCCGCCGGCAGTCTCTTGAGCAAATGGAAGCACTGGGTATTGAAATTGATCCTGAAAAAAATGAATCAACGGAATCGGGCAAGATGCAGAAAATAAGCAGTGGTTCATCCAAAACAGAAGTTTGGGTCATTCCCACCAATGAAGAGTTGGTTATTGCCATAGACACGGCAAAAATTGCCCAGGCCTCCGATCAATCTCCATGGGTGTAGCACAGATCCTTTCTGTATTTTGAGAAACCGTAACTGAATTTCTTGCCTTAACAATATGCAGTGGGGCAGGATACATCCCGCTCGCTCCCCAAAGTGGCAACGCAACTAGAGAGCACCTTACACCCTGCATTAATATTGGTTGGAAGTTCTTAGCTCTGTTATTCAATTTAGGTGACCTGCTTCTATTGTTGGACTTTCATTCAAATAGATAAGCCCATAACCCATTTCGAATTAAAGGCTTAAAAAAATACGCCCGCAAGGATTCGAACCCTCAGCCTTCTGATCCAAAGTTATAAAAGAAACGGCTATTATAGTCTATTAGGTCAATATATAGGGATTGATGTATCACCAAAAATGAACTATATGATTTAAATTAATTTACTACCCTCAAGATGATGGATTAAAAACACTTACTATAAAGTAAAAGGGGGCTAACTCAAAGGTAAGCCCCCTTTCATTAATCTGCCAATAAATCAGAATTAAGCTGCCTGAAACTCCAGCTTTTCCGCCTCAAAGGCTTCATCGAGCGGAGTATTCGCTAGATGATTGGTATAGTTGCTGATTGTTTTTAACGCAATAATCAGGTTGACCTCCAGCACATTTTTCTTGCTGTATCCAGCCTCGATAAATGCCTGCAGATCCTCCTCATCTACGAACCCTCTGCTTGAAACAGCCTTTGTGACATAAGTAACCAGAGCATTGAGTTTTTCATCAGGCACTGGATCACCATTACGTACTGCATTTACGATCGCCTCATCAACATTTAGCTGATTCTTCAAAATCGTAGAATGGATGGCCGAGCAGTAATGACATTTGTTTTCAATGCTTACGGCCAAAATTGCCAGCTGCTGCTCGACGGGCGAAAAGTCGGTTTTGCCGACAATCTCATTCAATGTGAGATACCCTTCCAACACAGCCGGAGCTTCGGCAAATTCGCCCAACAGGTTGGGGACGAATCCGAAATTTTCTTTGGCTGCTTTTAAGAGTGGTTTAGCGTCTTCAGGTGCATTATCAATATTGTGAATTGGAAAATTCATAATAGTATTCGGTTTGTTGTTACTTGTTATTAGTGGATAAATTCTTATGCGGTAGCTTTTGCCTGTTTGGGTGGGTTGGTGAACTCTTGATTCACCCAAAAGATCAGTGGCAGGGCAAAAGCGAAGTGACGCAGCAGCGTTACAACTGGCGTCATCGGTGATTGGTTAATACCGGCGACACCCGCACCAAGTAGGGGCAGCATAAACAGCCAGACCAAGGCAATGGTCTCTGCTGTTACAAAGATGAGCGGTCGCACCCAATATGGACCCCACAGGTGAGGAGCAATGGCGGTGTAAAGAATGGCCAGTAATATTCCGTTTCCGTAATGACCAAAAATTCCATAGACAAATCCCAGTCCTGTTTTTTGCCCCAGCAGACCGGGGATGTCCCACCATTGGCCGGTAAAGAGAAAGCCAACGATATCAAATAAAATAGTTCCGATTATTCCAGCGATAATCGCCTTCTTCCAGTTTAATTCTTTCATAGCACAAGTTGGTTTGTTTCAATTTTGATTCTGCTCCAATATGACTGAAACAAACCGGAAGGCGAATGACCACTATTCCCGTATCCTTATCAATTTTTCCCTTATTTGAAGATGCTTCGAGATGGGAGGCTACAAAAACGAATAATGATAAAGCATAACAGTGAGGTAAGAGTAGGCAGAAGTGTCAATCCTCCTGACCTCCTTCTCCAAGGAGGAACTCCTTTCTATTTTAAAGAGTCTTTTAAACCCTACATATCAGCTTTGTTGCGATACTGCAACGGCGACAGGCCGGTCTCTTTTTTGAAGAAACGGCTAAAATGAGCGGGCTCTTCAAAGCCCAATTCAAAGGCAATTTCCTTGGCGAACTTATCGGTTTTGGAGAGTTGACGCTTGGCTTCGAGGGCAATGCGGTAGTGAATCATCTCCAGGGGCGTCTTATGCCCGGCATCCGCAAATACATTCGACAGGGTTTTCGGTGATTTATACAGCATCTCGGCGTAATCACTCACTTGATGATATTCCCTGAAATGCTGCTCCACCAAAATATTAAACCGGCGGATCAGCTCTGTTTGTTTGGTTCCCACGGATTCGGGAAATAGTTGCTTGCGGGCCAGCCGCGTTCCTTTAATAATCAAACGTTTTAACAACATCCGCAGCATCTCTCCCTGGATTCGGTCTTTCGTTTCCATTTCATCAATAAGTATCTGAAATAGCGACTCGAATTTCGGTTTTTGTTCCTCCTCAAGCTGTATTACCGGCAGTTCAGAGGATCCCCAAAAGAGCAGACCTTCGCAGGAGACCTCATGGTCATTCTCGTGGATGCAGTAAAACTCCCGATTAAACAAGAGTACATAGTAATCTCCTCCAAGGTCGGATAGGTTGGGGTTTTGGATGGGCGTAAGGCAGATCATCTGATCCCGCTCCAGTGGCAGCTGTTCGCCGTCAATATCGAGCGTCATCTTCGTCCCGCGATTCCAGATCACTCTGAAAAAATCTTCTCCTACAAATCGATGAAGGTCCGCTTCCTGATCGGCTAACACAATCCGGCTGTCGAGCTCGGTATCTCGGTAGGTTTTAATCATTAGCTACTTAGTAGTAATTACATTTAATCGAACTTATAGATAGCTATACCCTCAACATTCTTACGATAAGAAATACAAGTTTGTAAGAATATCGGAATAAGCCCCATCTACGGAAATGAAATCCATTAAATAAACAGACCACTATATCAACTATGGAACAGTTTGACGCTATTGTTATTGGGACCGGACAGGCAGGACCTTCTCTTGCAGCCCGCTGTGCCAAAGAGGGATTGAATACAGCAGTTATTGAGCGTGATAAATTTGGGGGAACTTGTGTAAACACGGGATGTACTCCCACGAAAGCGATGGTTGCCAGTGCCCGTGCAGCACATATGGCTAACAGGAT
This sequence comes from Fodinibius sp. GM21, assembly GCF_058386955.1. NCBI lineage: Bacteria > Pseudomonadati > Balneolota > Balneolia > Balneolales > Balneolaceae > Fodinibius > Fodinibius sp. GM21. The sequence continues at coordinate 124,533 of NZ_JBYEIQ010000002.1, forward strand.
GAACGATTTCGGCGTTGAGATCGACGGATCAATTTCTGTGAATATGGAGAAAGTAAAAGCCCGGAAAGATGCTATTGTGAAAGAGTCGACGGAAGGAGTTGAGAACTGGCTTAAAAGCACTAAAAACCTTACGGTGTACGAAGGACATGCGCGCTTTGAAGATGAAAAAATTCTTTCTGTGGGTAACAAGAAGCTTTCCGCCGAAAAGATTTTCATCAATGTTGGCGGACGTGCGTTTATTCCCGATGGGTTTGAAGATGTGGATTATCTTACCAACTCCAGCATTATGGAGCTGGATGAAGTGCCTGAGCATTTGATTATCGTAGGTGGCGGATATATTGGTCTCGAATTCGGACAGATGTTCAGCCGATTTGGCAGCGAGGTTACCATTATTGAGCAGGGCCATCACCTGCTTCCCAAAGAGGATGAAGACGTATCAAATGCTATCCAGAATATTTTAGAAGACGAAGGCATTACTTTTCGGTTTGGAGCCGAATGCATCGGGGGAACTAATGAGAGCGGGCAGGTGGTTGTGAACGTAAATTGCGAAGCGGGTCCTCCTAAAGTGGAAGGGTCGCACCTGCTGTTGGCAACCGGACGCCGACCCAACACCGATGATCTGGGACTCGAAAATACCACGATTAAAACCGACGAACGAGGCTTTATCCAAGTTGATGATCAGTTGCAAACCACCGCAGAAGATATTTGGGCCTTGGGCGACTGCAATGGCCAAGGGGCATTCACCCACACAGCCTATAATGATTTCGAAATTGTAGCTGCCAACCTATTTGATGATAATCCCCGCCGGCTGTCCGACCGCATTATGTGTTATGGATTGTATATTGATCCCGCCTTGGGTCGCGTGGGAATGACCGAAGCCCAAGCCAAGGAATCCGATAGAAATGTACTGATCGGTATGCGTCCGATGAGCCGCATCGCTCGGGCAAAAGAGAAAGGAGAAACCAAGGGCTTTATGAAAATACTTGTTGATGCTGATAGCGAAAAAATACTTGGGGCTGCTATTTTGGGTATCGAAGGCGATGAAATAATCCATTCCATTATTGATATCATGTACGCCGAGGAACCATACACCACAATCCGAGATGCGGTTCATATCCACCCGACGGTTTCAGAGCTTATCCCCACAATGCTGGAGAATCTTGAACCTTTGGATTAAATGAAGCTTTAAATTTTACCACTATGATGCATTATGAATGAGATTTCACTCACATCTAAAATAACCTGTCCTAATTGTGAGAAACAGACCGAAGAAACTATGCCGGAAGATTCGTGTCAATATTTTTGGGAATGTCCCCATTGCGGTGAGCTTCTAAAAGCTAAACAGGGAGACTGCTGTGTTTTCTGTTCTTTTGGAGACCATCCGTGCCCACCTATTCAGCAAGAAAAAGATTGTTGCTAAAATGTGTCACCTATTGGCCCATCGTAGCTTCCGATAATCAAATTTACTCTGCAGGGTGGGCTTAACAATTTCAAAATAGGGCGACACATCAAAATCACGCGGGGCAAACAGGCTGTGGTGACGAATATGAAGAATTTCTTTTTGAGAGCTTATTTCGGCCTTACTACTGGATTCATCAATATCAATACTTGGCAGGATGGGATACGTTACTGACTGAAACGCCTGGGCAATCAATGAAGAACAAATGGCCTTTGTAGGATCCCCGCTGCCCAACGCCAACAGCCGCCGACGATATTTTTGCGGGACCGGTGGGGTTTGAATAAGATAGCGAGCCAAGTCAAAGATATTCTTCAAATCATATTTGTAGCCCAGCCGCTCCTTCATGAAATCTATTACCTGCTTCATCTCTTGGGGAGCTAGCCCCACAGGACGACAAATCCGGGTATGGTTTTGACAATACCTGCTAAGCGGTACCGTTCGAACGCCCTCCTTAACATCCACTTCGATAAGCAGCGGCTTGGTACCCAAATCCCCATCTGATTCAACTTTTCCTATAAAAATGGCAGCATGCGACCACGTTGATTGCGTGATATATTTGATGGCCATGCTAATTCGACTGCTGCCCTCAATTAGCAACACATCTCCCGGTTGCAAGGTCTTCTCCAAGGCTTCTCTGGAACAAGTAGCTACAGATTCCTGTTCTTCGTCTGGCTGAGTAAGGAACCGCGCTAATCGATAGCCTAAACCACTTAATACAGGAATCATCAGGAATTTATTTAAAAGTTATTTTCTAAATCATAAATAACGGTCCACCCAGGCAGCTGTTACTGAACCGACGTATTGGGCATCATCTTCGTTGGTAAGAAGGTGATCAGCATCATCCAATGAGATAAAGCTTTTGGGGTGTTTGGCCAGCTTATAAATATGGGCAGCGTTATCAATTCCTACCGTTTGATCAATGGGTGAATGAAAAATGAGCAGGGGCTTGTCGAGGTTTTCAATTACATTATTCATTGCCTGCTCTTTCAGATCATCCAGAAACTGTTTTTTAATCGTAAACACACGTCCGGCCAGCTTAACACGGGCCTCCCCCTTTTGCTCAATCTCATCCATTTTATCCATCAGGTGATGCGTGACATGCTCCGGATTACACGGAGCACCAATCGTGGCTACGGCTTCAGCCGAGGAAATATGATGGGCTGCCTGAAGGACCGCGGCTCCTCCTAACGAGTGACCGATAAGCATTCGCGGGGCCGCCCACTCCTTTTCCATATACCGGGCTGCTGCTTGCAGGTCATCGATATTGGATGAAAAATTGGTGTCAGCAAAGTCGCCTTCACTTTCGCCCAGACCAGTAAAATCAAAGCGAAACACCCCCATGCCGTGCTCTGTTAATGTTCGACTGATATGTCCCACAGCTCGCAGATTTTTGCTGCAGGTAAAACAATGAGCAAACAACACTGCTCCTTTGGTATTGCCCTCATCTGGTTCATCAATTCGGGCTGATAACTTTACTCCCTGACTTCCCGGGAATTCAATTTTTCTACTTTCCATAGATAAAATTTTAGTATTAATTATTGTTAGTATAAATTTCTGTTTCTGGCCAAAACACCAGCCAGGCAAACGCAAAATAGTCTCCAAAGATAACAGCCTCCAACTGTTGCCCCTTATACTCACCTTTAACAGCTTTGCCCGTTACGGTCCATACCGAAGCTGTTTGCACATCTACAATATTCCCATCTTTCACTGCAAATGATAATTCTTGGCCCTTGAGTGTTCGTTTAAAAACGCCGGTCGATCCCGACTCTTTGGATTCTGCTATTTGGGTCGCATCCAGAGCTGAGGTCGCCCCATCCGTATGAATAATAAGCACCGGAGTATTAGCAATCTTATCATTAATTACGTGCTCTTTTCGAGTAATAGAATAAGGATACGCTTTTTGCTGTTCATCCATCCTTACGCCTATTACTTTCTCCATGGGTGGCAGGCGCCCGTCGTCATTGCCCGCCCCAAATAAGGGCGTATTGTTAATATCGTCGTATCCGGTGTATGGGTTGGCTCCATAGTTTCGGTCATATCCGGTGTCACGAGATAACACTTTCCCATCGGGATAGTTTTCTCGGAATTGGGTAAACGAGATAATTTGACTTGGCACCTGATTCAAGGTCGTCCCCACATAATCACCGACAATAGCCTTGCCGGTAAACTGTTGCCATAAAGTCTCGGTCTTGCGATCGAACATCACCAGATCGGAATGACGCAGAAAGCCGGAAACCCCAAACTCCAAGACCTCTCCATCTACTGTTCGATCAAACACCAGCGCCGAATAACAGAGCGGGCAAAAAGTAACCAGCAGCGGATCACCGCAAATGTTATCATTTACTATCTCGTGCCATATTAAAATTTGCAAAGGATAAGCACGAGCTTCGTCCTCGTACTCAATTGAAATTACCGGTTCTTGTGCTGATATCCACGAAGCTGCATCCGAAATGGATACAAATTTCGGATCATCAATAGAAGGAATACCATCTTTAGGCGGGCCTCCTTGTTTAAGTTCATCAAGGTTGATTAATGACTTCTCGGTATTGGTTTCCCATCCCTGCAATTTTTGGGCATTCGTCTCATTTATGAATGCAATTCCAAACCACAGGATTATTATATAACTTAGCCGAACGGGGTTGAATGAAAGCATAGCTCTTATTATTTACGGGCTTAATCTTAGTCAGCAATTTTATATGCTTAACTGGTTTAAAAGACGTCGTAAGGAGAAAGCTTCTTACGAGACAAACGAAGAGTGGATCGAGGCGCTCAAACCGCCAGTAGATGAGCGTGCGGTAAAGCTGCTTCGCCAGCAGTTAATTCGGGGACTTAAACCGGCATTGCATAAGTATGTGGATCGCGAACTCGACCAGTTTGTTGAGGATGTTGCACAGGATGCACTGCTTAAAGTGTTGGACAACATCGACTCCTTTCGTGGCGATAGCAAACTCCTGACCTGGGCCATGAAGATTGCCGTTCGCGAAGGACTTACCGAACTCCGGCTCAAGCGTTATGATGATATCTCAATCGAAGATTTGAAGCCGGATGATGACAGCCGTGAAGTCTTTTCCCTTACAGTGACCGGCAATGAAATCAGCCCCGACCGTTCATTACACGAATCGGATTTAGTCGATAAAGTGATGACCATCATCAACGAAGAACTCACCGATAAACAGAAACGAGCCATTAATGCCCTCATGATCCAGGGACTGCCCGTTCCGGTCGTTGTTAAGCAAATGGATACCAATCGGAATGCGCTCTACAAATTGGTTCACGATGCACGACTTAAGATTAAGAACAAGTTGGAGATTGAAGGGATCGATCCCGATGAGATGCTGAATAAACTGTAAGAACTATGGAGTTAACCTCATCAGTAGCTATAAATAAAGAAGTTATCACTAATCATAGATGAAATTAACACCCGACATATTAAAAAGCCTGATTAAATCGGCTCAAATGGCGGCCGACCATGAGATAGGCTGCGATGATTGCTTTGATGAGCTCCATGAGTTTGCCGAACTGGAACTGGCGGGCAAATCACCAGCAGAAGCTAAACCGTTGGTCAAGGATCACCTTGACAAATGCGGCAGTTGTCGCGAAGAGTACCAGGCATTGCTCGAAGCCCTTCGAGCATTTGAAAATGGAAAGTAATGACCGTATAAGAGAATAGAACTTACCGAGAATACCCTCTCCCAAGCCACCGACTGCTTATGTATCCCAGTACCCATCCGTACACCAGGTGAACGAATAACGTTATCAGGATATAAGAAAGCGCTCCTTCCAAATAAAGCGGATGATTCAATGGCAGGTGATGGGCATAGCCGAATCCAAACACACCCCAGCCTATTAACGGGCTGTACACAAACATCATAAACAACCAGAGGACCATGGCCAACATGATAGCCTTCATAATTGAAAGGTGGTCATCAAAGGTGTACACCAAGACGTAGGACCATAAAATACCATAACAAAAATGTAGCAGCAGAGCATAGCCCAATTCTTCTATCCCTAAGTTATATAAGAAGGCATAGGATGGGGCCACATTAAATGGCGCAATGCCTGTGACATCGGTTCCTACATAAATGAACAGAAACATCACTAAGCTGGCCATAAAGCCCGTTAAGGCGATGTTAAACATTCGCTTTATACTATTCTTCATAACCATAGCCTGTTTTAGATAACGTTAGAATAAGGCATTACTCGACCCGGAGGCGTCCGATTTTTGAAAAAGGACTTTCACCTTCAGCCCTTTGTTATTTTCTACCGTCAAGTCGCCATTTATTTGTTGAATTAAGGCACCTACGATAGCAGATCCCGTACTATCGGAGCTGGTGAAGTCCACATCTCCAGGTACCCCATCCCCATCGTCACTTATCTGGATTTGCACCTTGTCTTCAATTTCATGAACCGTAACGGTAATAGTACCTGTACCCTTTTCTTTAAAGCCGTGCTCTATGGCATTAGCCATTAATTCGTTGATGATAAGTCCCACCGGCACGGCCTGGTTAATATTTAACTGTACAGCATCAAAATTAGTCTCAACGGTAATCTTCATTTGATGTCCTATATACGTGCTGCAGATATATTTCGTAAGCTCCTCTAAATAGACCGCCAGATCGATATCAGAAAACGAGTCTGACTGATACAATTTTTCATGAATCAGCGCCATGGATTTGATGCGATCACGGCTTTCCCGCAATGCCCGATCTGCATTGCCCTCATTCATACTTTCCAACTCCAGCATTCCAGAAATAACGGCCATGTTATTTTTAACGCGATGGTGGATTTCAGCAAGCAACACATCTTTTTCATACAACGCCTCTTCCCATCGACCAATGCTTTTATTTGCACGCACTGTAAATACTACCCCAATCAGTACCAACAGAATGCCCAGAATAACGCTTATCCATAGCCCAAACTGTTTGATTACGCCCGACGCATCACCGACGGAAGCCATCAGTGTTTTGCTGCGCTGAGTCCATTGCTCATGCAAGGCATTATAGTTTTCTAGCTTTGTCTGGATGTGATTCTTACTTACCTCCTTGTCTTGGATATTTCTGTACCACTCTTTGACCAACGTATGCTGCCGGTTCTCTACTTCTTTAAGGGTTTCCCATTGGCGGTTTAGCCCCCTGACTTGATCCGACGAGTGGAAATAGTCGAGGATGGTAATCAGGCTGCTAATTTCGTTGGGTTTTATTTGTTCATTATCAAAAGTCTGAAATATTCCTGCCACATCAGGATCAGCTGAAAAAAGTTCGTCCACGGTCCGCTGTAGCGAATCCTTTTGAACCTGTATCTCTTGGTAAGATTTGAAATGCTCCGGATTACCAGTTCGAGCCAATCGCTCTACATGCATAGCAGACTGGTAGTGAAGACGGTTCCACTGTGAAAGTAAGGTTGAATAATTCCCGGCTGCCGCAATGATATTGATAGAAAAATTAGTGAGCACCGTCAGTCCACTAGCGGCAACGATAAATATACCCACCACTACAATAAGCTTGCGGCTCAAATAAAAGCGATTCTCTTTTAGCTGATCTTCATCCATTAACTATACCCCATCTGTTACTTTTTAGATACACTGACTAATAACCCACTAATAATCTTACGAAATACCATATATCAAAGATTGGATACCGTTTTTACAATCTTCGTAAGAACGCTTACTTATAGTACATCTTTGAATATGGATGGATAATTCTGTCGATCTTACTATAAAAAATACTACAAATGGCATTTATCGATATCATCGAACCAGAGGATGCAACGGGAACACTCAAAGAAATTTATGAGAATCTTAAAAAGAAGCGGGGCAAACTGGCACAGGTTCATAAAATCCAGAGTCTAAACCCGGAGACCATAACGGCACACATGGATCTATATATGTCGGTCATGTTTAGCCAATCGCCCTTAAGCAGAGTGCAGCGGGAAATGATGGCGGTGGTCGTTTCGGCAGCAAATGATTGTGAGTACTGCCAACAACATCACGGACAGGCCCTAAACCACTACTGGAAAGATCGTGAGCGCGTAGAAAAACTCTGCGAAGATTACAACAAACTGGATCTGGACAATGTGGATAAACGGCTATGCCAGTTGGCCAAAGTATTAACCAAGCATCCTGATAAGATGGAGGAGGACAAGTATCTGCAACCTCTGAAAAATACTGGACTTTCAGACCGAGCTATTCTTGATGCCGTTTTGGTAATCAGTTATTTCAACTTTGTAAATCGCATGGTCTTGGGACTCGGCGTAGAGACTAGTGAAGAAGAAATGCAAGGATATAAATATTAATTCAAGAGCCAAGCTATCATGAAGAAAATCACTTCATTTTTAACATTTCTACTCTTAACAGGGTTGTTTATCAGCGAAAGCATAGCCCAAGATGGTATGGTTACGCTGGAAAGCAATTACTCTGTCGAAAAAACTACCAACCGACTTGAACATGCATTGACAGAAAACGGACTTACCATCTTCAGGAAAGTCGATCATCAGAAAGGCGCAGCCTCAGTAGATATGGAGCTACCGCCAACAACACTACTCATTTTTGGCAATCCGAAACTCGGTACGCCACTGATGCAATGCGCACCCACGGTTGCTATTGATCTCCCGCAAAAAATGCTGATTTGGGAAGATCAAGATGGACAGGTCCAGGTAGGGTATAATTCTCCAGATTACCTGAAAAAGCGACACAATATAAAGGGATGTGACCAAGAGCTCCAAAAGATAAGCGGCGCCCTCAAAAAGTTTGCCCAAACCGCGGTAGGGAATTAACTGACACTATTAAACCATATTATTAAATAACACTGAATTACCATGGCCTTATCAGAAAAACAAGAGCAACTTTGCGACGAGAACGAAACGGATTTTTCCAATTTGAGTGCCCTTTTTCTAAACTGTACGCTCAAACCGAATCCCAACGACTCGCATACCGAAACGCTCATCGAAGTATCGCAATCCATTTTTGAAAAGAATAATGTCTCCACCGAAGTCATCCGTCCCGTGGACTACAACATTGCCCCGGGCGTTTATCCCGATATGACTGAGCATGGTTTCGAGGAAGACGATTGGCCCGGCATCCAGCAAAAGGTGATGGATGCCAATATTCTGGTCATTGGTTCTCCGATCTGGCTGGGCGAAAAATCTTCGGTAGCCACCAAAGTTATTGAGCGGCTTTATGGCTACTCCGGCAACCTCAATGATAAAGGCCAGTATGCCTACTATGGACGCGTGGGTGGATGCCTAATCACAGGCAATGAAGACGGAATCAAACACTGCTCGATGAGCATCCTCTACGGTCTGCAGCACTTGGGCTATGTTATTCCTCCGCAAGCTGATGCCGGCTGGATTGGTGAAGCAGGCCCGGGCCCGAGCTATGGCGACGATGGAGAAGGCGGGCCCGTGGGATTCGATAATGAATTCACCCAGCGCAACACCACCTTTATGACCTGGAACCTGATGCACATGGCCCACATGCTTAACCAGGCGGGTGGCATACCAGCTCATGGCAACCAGCGTTCGGAATGGGAGGCCGGCTGCAGGTTTGATCACCCCAATCCCGAACATCGTTAGTATCCAAGAACTATAAACTTAATAAGCATACTCGGTGTCATCCCGGACCCCGATCCGGGATCTCATGAATTTCACAAATACTAAACTGATGCAACTTTATAACAACGTGGGTAGATCCAAATGAGATCCTGAAACAAGTTCAGGATGACATGTAAGTCTTTTATTCGCTAAATGCATTAATTATTGGTGTAGGTTTTCTATGGATGAACAAATTGCAGTGAGCTCTCCGAAAATGTTAGAAGAGGTTTTAGATGGATTAAAAAGAGAGCAAAAGTCACTACCCAGCAAGTACTTTTACGATAAGCGAGGATCAGCGCTTTTTGAAAAAATTACTGAACTTGATGCGTATTATCCCACAAGCACCGAAATCGATATTATGCAGAGCAACATGCCTGATATCATCCGTACCATTGGCAATGATGTGATTTTAATGGAACTCGGCAGCGGGAGCAGTAAGAAAACTCGGTTACTTCTGGATCACCTTTCCTGTATCACGGCATACATACCTGTAGAAATATCGGAGCAGTTTTTGGAATCGGTCGTCCAGAATTTGAGCAAAAGCTATCCAGATTTAACTGTCAAACCGATTAGCACTGATTACACCCAGCCTTTTGACCTTCCGGAAATCAATCAACCGTACACTCAACTAATCGTATTTTATCCCGGATCGACGATTGGCAATTTTCGTCCCAGTGAAGCCCAACAATTTTTGGAGACTATTGGGAATTTAATGGAAACTGATGATGCTATATTAATTGGCGTTGACCTGAAAAAGGATATCAGTGTATTGGAAGCTGCTTATAATGATCGTCAGGGAGTGACGGCACAATTCAACAAAAATATACTTCGGCACATAAACCATAAGCTGGATGCCAACTTTGATTTGAGCAATTTTCGACATAAAGCATTTTACAACGAGGAGAAAGGGCGCATAGAAATGCATTTAATTTCCAGCTTAAATCAAACGGTAACAATTAAAGGAAAAGTGTTTCCCTTTGAGAAGGGAGAATCTATCCATACCGAAAACTCCTACAAATATAATATTGCAGAATTTGACAACTTAGTAAGCAAATGGTTTTCGGTGGAAAAGATATGGACCGATGCTAACGACTATTTTTCAATTCAATACCTGCAGAAAAAGTAATTCCCATCATTTTTAACAGCCACTGGAGGCTACACAAATCCAATATTACTCATGAATACACTTTCTACTCAAGAACTCATTTCCAAGATTGAAGAAACCAATGCTATCCTAATCGATATCCGGCCCATTGCTGCTTATAATGGTTGGACACTACAAAACGAGCAGCGCGGCGGACATATCCCTGGAGCCAAAAGTATTCCCCTGCCATGGACCCAGTATATGGATTGGGTGGAGGTGCTTGAAGAAAAAAATATCACCAAAGAACAGCCGGTTGTGGTGTACGGTTATGATGATGAGCAGAGCAATCAAATGGCAACCAAGTTAACTGACCTTGGCTATTCCGATGTCAATTTATACAACGATTTTATCGATGGATGGGCCGGCAATTCCGACTTTCCCCTGGATCAATTACCGCGATTTAAGCATCTGGTGTATCCAGAGTGGGTAAAAAAGCTCATTGATGGACAACAACCGCCTCACTTTGATAATGATGATTATGTAGTTTGTCACTCCCATTACGATCACATCGAAGACTATCACAAGGGACATATTCCGGGTGCCATTCCGCTAGATACCAACAGCTTGGAATCAACCGAAACGTGGAATCGTCGTTCGCCTGAAGAACTGCGTGAAACGCTCCAACAACTGGGCATTCGTCATGATACTATGGTGGTAATCTACGGACGTTTTTCTTCACCAGTTTATAATGAGGAGAAGTTTCCCGGAAAAAGTGCGGGGCATCTTGGCGCACTTCGCTGTGCCGCGATCATGCTCTATGCCGGGGTCGAAGACATCCGCATACTTAACGGCGGGATCACTAGCTGGGAAACCAAGGGCTATGATCTAACAACTAAAGAACATGAATCGACTCCCATTGAGGATTTTGGGAAGGAGATTCCTGGTCACCCACGATATATGATAGATACCCCTGAAGCTAAGAAACTGCTAAAATCTACTGAGGGAGAGTTGGTCAGCATCCGAAGCTGGGAAGAGTTTATCGGTAACCGCAGCGGCTATCACTATATCGAAAGGAGGGGCCGAATTCCAGGCGCTATTTTCGGCAACTGCGGAAGTGACGCCTACCACATGGAAAATTATCGCAATTTTGATCACACTATGCGGGAATACCAGGAAATTGAAGCTGCTTGGAAAGAAGGTGGGATTACCCCCGACAAACATGTGGCTTTTTATTGCGGTACCGGCTGGCGGGGCAGCGAGGCCTTTATGAATGCCTGGCTGATGGGCTGGCCCAAGGTTTCGGTCTATGATGGCGGATGGTTTGAGTGGTGCAATGATCCTGAAAATCCCATTGAGACCGGAACCCAAGTCCCAGAGAATAAATTATCCCTGTCATGAACACTCATCATAGAAAGGTTCTCTTTTTTGATGTTAATGAAACGCTACTTGATCTAACCGATGTCCGTAATTCTGTTGCAGAGGCATTGGAGGGCGGTGATGAAGTCGTATCGCTCTGGTTTGAGATGATGCTACATTACTCGCTAGTTGCAAACGCCAGCGATGAATATCACAACTTTGGAGATATTGGAGCAGCAGTGCTGCAAATGCTGGCAAAGCAAAGGGGCATTGCTATGAATGCTGCAACCGCGCGGGAGGTATTGCAACCAATTCGCACTGCGCCGCCTCATCCTGAAGTGCCCGAAGCCCTTAAAGAGTTAAAAAACCACGGATATCGATTAGCAGCTCTTACCAATTCCCCGCGCGATGGGATGGAACAACAGTTGAATAGTGCCGGCATTAGCTCCTATTTTGAACGACAGTTTAGCGTCGAGGATATCGGATTATATAAGCCTGATCGGCATGTATATCGATGGGCCGTACGACAAATGGAGATGCAACCTGAAGATTGCCTTTTTATTGCTGCTCACGGCTGGGATGTCGCGGGAGCTATGTCGGCAGGAATGAACGCGGCTTTTCTGAACCGGCCTGGGCAACAGTTGTATCCTTTGGCACCAGACCCGCACTATATTGAACCAAATTTGGCACAGTTAGCTGCGAAGTTGACAGCCAATCAATAAAAATAGGGGAAGACATTTCCAGCCTTCCCCTATCGGGTATGGGATGGGTATGGTAAGTCGGTCTAGTTAGCTACCTCTACTTTTTGTTGAATTGCATTTCCTTTAAAGGCGTAAAGCAGCGAAACAGCGATAATGAGTACCTGAAACTCCATTCCGCGACCACCATTGTTACCCATATTTATCGAATTCCATCCATATTGGGCATGAACCATCACGATAGCGCCAATCATAATTGCACTAAAAAGAAGTCCCGATACACGTGTTGCCCAATCTGGACCAAATCCACCCCAAAGCATGAGCAACGCTCCACCTATTTCGGCAAGGCCAAGCATCAATACCATAATAAATGGCATCCCCATCATCGCTGCTACATCTCCTGTCATGGCTACCTTTGGAAATCCGTGAAAAATAAAGATTGCCGCCAATGATAAGCGTGGTAACCAGTGTGCTATTCCCGATAATTTATTTAGCTGATCCATATGTATATCCCTATTATTTAAATGTTAAGAGTGATACCTATTGATGATGGCAGGATATACTTTCTTACTTTTAAATCAGCGCAGTAATTTTAGCCTCCTGATTGCTAATGGGTAACTAAATTCCTTTTAAGTTTTTTAGCTTCCTAATAATTTTGGGGGAACAATACAGAAAGGCACCTATCAGGAAAATAAAAGGCCAGTTATCGTAGAATGACCACTTATTTTTAATTAGGTCAAAGTCAGGGACTACACCGGATATTCTTGCTATCACGAGTATGCCACTTATCAAAATGAACAGGCCTCCCACTAATTGAGCAAACGTTTGCTTTTTAATCTTTTGTAATAGATTCATTTTCTCGGGTATTGGATTAGAATATTTTTGGGTTCACAGGGTTAGTTGCAGAAAAGTATTTCAGAATTACACTCATGCTTAAACTTTTTGCAAAAACGCTGATCTACACGACTACCCATATTACTAAACCGGTTTACAAACCAATTTACGTTTGCTTCAGGTAGGATTTCAAAATGCCGGTATCGGAAACTTTTTACTCATCTATCCCTCTTCTTCAAGCTCCTGTAAACACTCTTCCAAGGCACGAATTTGACTGCCATACCTTTTATACTGGCTATATCTGGTTATGAAATAAGAAAATGCGGTAAAAGCTATTGCCCCTAAAACGAATAGCAAAAGTGTAGTTACATTTGGGAATAGACCAATTCCGTGTACTAAATCAATAATTACAAGTGCCAAAACGGTGCCGGGCACAACGAGAGAATCTGAGTATACTTTAACCTTCATGGCTTTTTTTACGATCGCCAGAATAGTATTTATGGACGACTTTAAATCGCTTTCCCGTTTTTCAATATTCAGAATTTTGCGATAGCTAAATGCATTAAATACCGATATGAAGCAAATCACCAGCCCAAAAATCAGGTAAAAAATTCCAACCTCTATATTTGGCTTCGAGTCAGAAATGAATTCAAAAAAATCGAAGACGGGTTCTTTAGTGACTAGCGCATACGATGCAAATGCCAGTAGCAGCAACCCAATACCGCCGGCCATCAATACTTTATTCCTGATCTTCCGTTTTATCTGAGAAATTGTGGTGTTTGATCGTTTGCCGATCAGCCGCTGAATTTCTTCCTTGCTTACAAAGTAACCTTCAACTTCGTGCTCGGTCGTTTTTCTCCACACGGTTTTTAGTTGCTCAAGTTCCATGGTTAAGCCTCCACCATTTTTTTAAGTTTTTTCCGGATACGCGTCATCTTCACCCGCACATAATTCTGGCTGATGCCCATGATTTCAGCAATTTCCTCATTACCCTTTTCTTCCAGGTATAACATCACGATGGCTTTTTCGACATCACTTAACTGGTTGATGGCTGCATGCATCATTTTTAATTCTTTTTCCGGCAAAGGTTCTTCAGGGGGATACGCTATCTCATCAAAATCTACAGGTAGGGTAACATCTTCCTTCTTTTTATTTGCCTTTCTTAGCCGTTGCATAGCCACATTCAAACTTACGCGATACATCCAGGTTGAAAACTTTGAGTCGCCGCGAAACGATAAATACGATTTCCACAAGTTGATAAGGATTTCTTGAAACAGGTCTTTCCGGTCCTCTACGTTATCACAATACATACCACACACTTTATGGATGATCCCCTGTGCATCCATAACTTGGTCGATAAACTTCTGTTCAAGTCTTTTTTTGTTCAAATCGGCTACTTGTTAGCATTAGATGCTCTAAGGTATTAGTTACCTACTAAAGATCAGAATTACAGTTTTATCTTTTTTTTTAAAATGTACCAAGGAAGACTCGAAATGCAGAAACACGATCTATTCAGGGCTATTAGAACATACTTTCAAAGCAGCGCAGTTTGATAATAGATCACATACGCCCCGGCCAAGATGAGCAATCCGCCGGTTATGCGTTCCATGTGCGGCAGGATTTTGCGCAGGTATTTCATCAGCCAATTTTTTGCAAAGGTGGACAGTAAAATAGCTCCAATCATCATTCCACTGATCCCCACAAAATAGGCCCCTATATAAGAAGCACCCATCCAAACCGAAGGAGCAGCCATTGCCTGTGTGGCGACTACGAGGAATAGTGGAAACAAACAGCCCAGTGCCCCAATGGCATAGGCAACCCCAAACATAAAAGCTTCAACCGCTTCTGTCTGATTTGTAGGATTGTTCATATTGATGGAAAACGAAAAGTCTTTACCGGCAATCATGAATAAACCCATCATGATCAACCCACCTCCCATTCCCATGGTAATCCATTTCATGTAATCCTTTAGCACCTGCGCTGCTACGATGATGAGACCGCCGGCAAGGGCATAGACCACCAGGATTC
Source organism: Fodinibius sp. GM21 (assembly GCF_058386955.1). Classification (NCBI taxonomy): domain Bacteria; kingdom Pseudomonadati; phylum Balneolota; class Balneolia; order Balneolales; family Balneolaceae; genus Fodinibius; species Fodinibius sp. GM21. The sequence goes on from NZ_JBYEIQ010000002.1 coordinate 139,579, forward strand.
CTAGTATACTCAACAGTGCCAATTTTATTCCTCGATACAGCCGCCTGCTCACCCCAAGATCGTGCTGCGAGTTACGTGAAATAAAGGCAACGATATAGCCCGGCAATAATGCTACCGCACAGGGAGCCAAGAAAGCAAATACCCCTTGTATAAAGGAGAAGTAAATAAATTCCATAATTATTGACTAACTAACTGGTCAAAAATCTGCCTATATTGCTGTTCGCTAAGAGCCGTCTTATTTTTCTGAAAGGCAATCTTCCCATCGCGGTTGATCCCTACCGTTGTCGCCTGACTTTCAACTCCAAAGTCCACCATAATCTGCGGATGTCCCCAAGTAGTAGGAAACTTGAAATCCTCTTCCTTGGCAAGCTTTGTCATCACGTCTTTCGTGTCAGTCGGATCAATACCAATTGCAATAAGGTTTAACTTATCTTCGTAATCGGGATACACTTCCGATAGGACTGGCCAGTTTTTAGCACAAATAGGGCACCACGAGGCTGTAAAATAGACGACCATGGGTTTATTTTCGGCCATCGACTGGTCTAAACTAACGCTGTCACCTTCAATAGTAGTAACCTGAAAATCAGGAGCTTCCTGCAATGTCGAATTAGTATCAGCTTGTTGTGTCTGATTAGCCGTATCTGATTTCTCAGATGAACATGCAGCTGTTATAAGTAATAGACCTAAAAGTGCTGTTAGAATTGTGAATTTATTCATTGATGTAACCATTTGGCTTTTATTTTACTGACGTTAGTCAGGGGTTGTCATTAGAGTTATGTTGAAATTGTTGAGGTCGTTTTTTAACAGAGAGCGTATATGATTTCTCAAATCAACTATATAAAACAATACGCTATCACTTTTGAATGGCAACAAATTATTTCTCCACGCTTATGATAATTTTGACGCCCTGTAACCAATTCTTCTTACAGTTTTTTAAAAACCCCGGATTTTAGCCGGGGCTTTGCCTAGTAATTCAGGTTATTTGCTCCATGAGTGTCCCTCAAAAACATCATCGACGGGCGTTTTGGTAACGTGGTTCATATAATTTGACAACGTTTTCACGCCTATAGCGGTGATCACACCAAGAATATGTTTTTCTTCGTAGCCGGCATCCAAAAAGTTTGCCAGTTCCTCATCGGAAACCTCTCCACGGTTCACTACCATAGTGCGAACAAATTTACTCAAGGCTGCCAATTTGGTATCTGGCACAAGGTCTCCATTGCGTATAGCACGGGTTACATCTTCTGGCACATTGGAAGCATTATCTGCTAAAAAGCTATGTGCAGCCATGCAATAGTGGCACCCATTTTCATAGCTGATGGATAATAAAATCACTTCTTGTTCTTGTGAAGAAAAACCTGCTTTTTCTCGAAAAGAATTATAAGCATGGTAGTATGAATCCAGAAGCGATGGATTTTGAGCCATATACTTGTACATATTGGGAATGAATCCAAGATTCCCTTTCGCTTCTTTTAGTATTTCTTTCGAGCTTTCAGGTGCATTATCAAGTGTAGCGGGTTCGAGCGATATTGATTCTGTATTACTCATAGTATTAATCGATTTAATTTTTGACATTACTAAACGATTGCTTAGAAATAAGAAAAAATTAACAGTAGTCCTTTTCTAAGCGTTCACTTAGATTCAAGTCCAAAAAAATTAGCGTTGCAATGAAGCTACCACAGATGAAATAAATAAATGGAGATCAGACTCGTCCATGACTTTGGAAGAAAGGGACAACCCCTCGGTACAAGTCACGAGATACTTTGCCTTTTCACGCGGATCGATATCCTCGTCCAACTGCCCCTTAGCCTTACTTTTTCTCAAGAGTTCATAAAAGGCCTCTTCCATCATCCCAAAATATGCTTTAAGTGCTTCATGTATTTGACTATCTGATGATCCAATCTCGGCAGCGGTATTTGCAACAAGGCATCCATTGGGTGACTCTCCATTTTGGACAGCATCAATAAAGGCTTTATAAAAATGCTCAATATCTTTAAGATCTCCTTCTGAATTTATGAGGATTTGAACAATTCCCTCACGCATGTGTTCGCGATACTTTTTCAGCACTTCTACAAAAAGATTATGCTTGTTTTGAAAGCTGGAATAAATTGAAAATTGATTGATTCCCAGCTCCTTTTCTAACATGCGAAGCGAAGTAGAGCGATATCCATTTTGCCAAAATACATACATCGCTTTTTGAAGGACTTCGCTTGGATCATATTCTTTTTTTCGGGGCATACTTTATATATTTTTCCAATTAACGCATAATGAGGTAACATAATTAAGTTTTAGACAAATACGTTCAAATTCAAAAAACTCTATTCATAATGGTTATTACCCATTTGTTTCAAACTCCAGCTCTCTTGGCTTAAACACTTCTCGAGTGGAGTATTCACCAGATGATTGGTTTTCTTACTAATTGTTTTTAAGGCTCTATGGTCAGATTGACTTCCCGCACGTTTGCTTGCTGTATCAAATATAAAAAATACATAAGTCCATAACTCATTGCGAGTCTAATGCTTATGCGATTGTACGCCCGAGAAGATTCGAACTCCTAACCTTCTGATCCGAAGTCATATTTAAGCCATTTCCGTGGGTTTCCGAGCACGTACAAATATTTCGGTAAATCGTTGCATATCATGAATTTATAGCGTAATCTACTCCCGGGCGGTTACGGTCATTTACGGGCCAAGCCAAGTATTCTGTTACCCAAATGTTACCCAAATTTCGATTTGGGTAACAGGAAATAAAACGCTGAACTTCTACCCTGGCATGTCTGATTTATGGTCAGACATAACAGGGTTATTAATTTTAAAACTGCTATGCCTTCAAAAAAGCTTACTCATAAATTTGTCGAAGGATTAAAACCCCCGAAAAAAACGATAGAATATTATGATAAAAAAGAGACGGGATTAATTTTAAGACTATCGAAAACCGGTTCTAAAACCTTTGCATATAGATACCGTTTCGCTGGTAAAAATAGACGATTTACTATAGGCAGATTTCCTGCTGTTGGTCTTGCTGATGCAAGGGCCAAGGTGATGAAGTTAAAGGTCAAGGTTAATGATGGCATAGATCCTCAGGCTGAAAAAGAGAAGCGCAGATACAAGCCCAACGAATTAACTTTTAGGGAGCTTGCCGATATCTTTTCTAAACAGCACTTACCTACCCTTGCAGAAAGAACACAAGCTGAATATCAGCGCCATATTGATGTTGAGTTAATAGACAATCACAATTGGGGTGAGATACCTGTTTCTGAATTTACCAGTCAACATGTACGGGAGGTTCTAAATCAAAAGGGTCAGGTAGAGGGTAAATTTACTATGGCCAATCGCATTAGGTCGACTGCATCTAAAATTTTCGATTTCGGTTTAACCAATGTGGGAATAAAGCTTGAAAGAAATCCAGTAGAGAATACGCCCGTATTTGACCAAGGTGAGAATGTGAGGGATCGTGTTTACAACGAAGAAGAAATTAAGGAGCTGTGGAAGTACTGGGAGACGAAGCCAGAGCCGATCCAATCATATTATAAAATATTGCTTTTAACAGGGCAGCGAAAAACCGAAACGATGCTTATGGAATGGGCAGAAATAAGCTGGAATAAAGCGTGTAAGCGCATAAGAATCGGTGAAGATGGAAAGCCTAAACAAGAAGCCTTTTTAGCGGATATTTGGACAATACCAGGAGAAAGGGCAAAAAATAATGAGGAGACCGATGTACCTTTATCTGATATGGTTAAAGAGATATTGGAAAAGCTAAAGCTAATTACCGGAGATAGTAAGTATGTTTTTGAGTCACCTCGTATCAAAGGTCAGCCATTAAATAGTGTTAAGAGTACGGACGAGAAAATTCAAAAAGAAACGGATATTTCAGATTTTCGGATTCATGATTTAAGGCGTACGGTAGCAACTAAATTGGAAGAAAGCCTAGTTGATCAAATTGTGATTCAAAAAATCATGAATCATAAGATTGAAGGAGTTACAGGCAGGCATTACCAATGGTACAATTATAATGATAGAAAGCTTGAGGCATTAAATCGCTGGAATTGGAGAGTTAGGAACATCATATCTGGAGAGAAAGCAGAAACAAAGATTCATAAATTAGGATAACAGGGATAGGAATGGATTTAATTGATCGGGGTATCATACAACAAAAATATGATCGCTATGTTGAGCATTACAATGAGTCAAACAATCTTATTGGTACTTATGCTGAGTTATTGACAATAAAAGAAGGTCTCCAACAGCGACTCCAAGAGTTAGATGAAAAGATCGAATTATTTATTGATGATATAGAATACTATTTGGAGAAAATGCACGATTCTACTACCTCATCGGACAGAGAGAACATAGAAGAGGATTTGGTAGCATCCAACCATGTAAGGCTTGTAGAAAATATCATTGAGCATATCAAATGGGAGGTAGGCCACTTCTTACATATTTCCCAACCAAATGATTTTATCAATCAAAATTATAGGCAGATTGATAAAGTTTTCAATGCTTATCAACACCATGGACAAGAGCAAAAAACGAACAGAGCCTTGGAAGCTATAACTTTTTACGGAAAGGAATATGAGCAAGCTTATTACCATCTTAGAGGGATAAAGGCAGTTACGAATAAAATTATTGATGGAGACTATCCTACAGAGCTAAAGGATTATATAGATCTAAAAGAACAGGAAAAGAAAGAGATTTCTGAAGAGTACTTGCCTCATCATAATACTCGTGAAGGGTTAGTTGAGGACTTAAAGAAGGTTATTGATACTATTCAGACACAACCCCGGTTTTTTCATAAAGATGGTACAATTAAGCATACTACCGTAGCAGGATATGCTGTTTCTCAAAAGTGGTTTGCCGACAAGCATGGTTATGGAGAGAGAGGACTTCATGGGCATATTAAAAAAATAAGCGAGGGTATGAAGAGTACATGAATAGTACTTACTCTTCTTAATCTTTTACGTGCAGTACCGGTAACATGCGGTCAGTTACAAACGAAAACACTAAAAGTAATTGACCGTTATGGAAAAATTAATACGCCCACAAGTACTCGCAGACCAATTAGGAATCGGCCTATCTACCCTTTATGACAGGATGAAGGAGCCTGACTTTCCTCGAAAAGTCCAGATCTCGAAAAATGCTGTTGGGTTCCGTGAGTCTGAAATCATGGAATGGATAGAAGCTAATACCGAAAATAAAGCAACTCATAAATTAGTGGAATAATGAGGTCAGATCTACTATAGGTAGGTGTGATCTCTAATACCATCACCATAGAGGCAAACAACAAAAATGGTGAAGAGGTAAGCCTACCTGAATTCCCGGATTACGTACATAAGGATGCCCAAAGTATTGCTGAGTTATATCGTCAACTAGGTGACCAGCCTAATGCATTTGAGCCAAACCTATCATACGTAAGGGAAAATTATCCTGCCTTTGAATGGCCTGAAATAAGAAAATTAATACAAAACTACTTTTTAAAATGCAGCAATTAACACCTGAAATATTAAAGAATGGTGTGCTAAAACATGCCAAACCACCCTCCCCTACGCCTCACGAAGAAGTACTCAAAAGACTCCTCGGCATGGTAGAGGACGTGAACTTTTACCAGGAAGCTGGAACCGATAAGCCCAATAAGAAGCACTATGTTGTAATCACTATTGAGAAAATATTAGAGCTGGCCGAAAACAATAATTGGGGTCTTTGCAAAAAGCATGACTTTATCTACTTGTACAATGGTGCTTACTGGAATCAGCTTGAGGAAGACCAATTGGAAACTTTCTTAGGTCAAGCAGCCCGAAAAATGGGGGTCAATAAATTTGATGCCCATTACTATCAATTTCGTGAAAAGTTGCTCAAGCAATTTATGAGTTTTGCTCATCTACCAACTCCAGAAAAGCCGGACGAGCTTGTTCTTGTAAACCTTAAGAATGGAACCGTTGAAATTAATCCAGCGAGCAAAGTGCCGGTTAAGATTCGCCCACCCAAGCAAGCGGATTTTTTAACATATCAACTTCCGTTCAGATATGATAATAAGGCGTCTTCGCCAAGATTTACCAAGTATTTGGATGAGGTACTACCTGATAGGGATATGCAGCAGTTGCTTGCTGAGTTTGTTGGGTATGTTTTTGTTAATACATCTACACTTAAGCTTGAAAAAGCGTTAATACTACTTGGTCCGGGTGGGAATGGCAAGAGCGTGTTTTTTGAGATTGTCAATGCCCTCCTTGGTAATGAAAACGTCTCCACCTATACCCTCCAGTCGTTAACAGACAAGTCTGGGTATTATCGGGCAAAGTTAGCTAACCGACTGGTTAATTATGCGAGTGAGATCAATGGGAGTATGGAGACGTCTCTTTTCAAGCAATTGGTCTCGGGAGAACCTGTTGAAGCTCGCTTGCCCTACGGCGAACCCTTCACACTCACCGATTATGCCAAGCTCATCTTTAACTGCAACGAGCTACCAATCGATGTTGAGCATACCAATGCCTTTTTTCGGCGATTTATGATTGTTCCTTTTGACAAAACCATACCCGAAGATCAGCAGGATAAAGAGTTAGCCGCTAAGATTATTCGGGACGAGCTTTCAGGGGTGTTTAATTGGGTCTTGGATGGACTTCAAAGGCTTTTAAAGCAAAGAGGATTCACATCCTGCGAAACAGTAGAGCAACAAAACGAAAAGTATCGCATGGAGTCAGATTCGGTGCTGAAGTTTTTGAATGAAAGTGAATATGTGAAGTCTATTGAATTATATGTAAGGCTATCAAAGATCTTTAGTGAATATAAAGGGTTTTGCGGTGAAGATGGTTACTACCCGGTTGGGAAGAGTAAATTTAAAAAGCGACTTGAAAATAGCGGAATCAAGGTGATGCGGAAATCGGTTGGCAATGTTGTTTATCTAAGAAAACCCCAACAATAAAAACTTTTCTTTTGAACCTGCATTTGCTACATCAGCTACACAGTACCTTGACTTAGACGGTGTAGAAGCCCTTTGGATGTAGGAAATGCAAGAAATGCAGCTCTATAAAAAACTTTTTTATGAGACAGGATATTACAACATATCGTTACAGACTTGACGAGAGTAGTAAGAAGTTCCAGTGTCCGCAATGCCGAAAGAAGCGGTTTGTTAGATACAAAGACTATCAAACCGATAAGTATTTTGATGATGAATATGGACGTTGTGATAGGGAAAGCAGCTGTGGGTATTTTAGAGATCCGTACAGGAATGGCTATGGGCAAGAGGATGATTCCTATTGGCACGAAAGAAGCGTTTTAAAAGCAGAACCCCAATGTATCGACCACATACCTCAAAAGTTTTTTACGGCCAGTTTAAAAGGCTATAACCAAAATCACTTTATCCAATATCTGCACTCGCTTTTTGGCAGAGAGGTTGTTCAAGAGCTCATAAACACCTACCATATTGGCACTTCCAAACATTGGGACGGAGCAACGGTCTTTTGGCAGACTGATATCCGGGGTAGGATCTGTACTGGTAAAGTAATGTTATATGATACCTCTGGCCATCGAGTTAAAGACCCTTATCCACATATTCATTGGGTACATAGTCTATTATATGATAGCTACAATCTTCAGCAGTGCTTGTTTGGGGAGCATCTGCTCTCGGATGATAAAAGAACTCCTGTCGCTATTGTTGAAAGTGAGAAAACAGCAATAATTAGTAGCGTATATTTCCCAGAATTTATTTGGCTGGCGGCAGGATCTAAGTCTAATCTTAAACCTGAACGTTGCAAGTCATTGATGGGACGAAGTGTGACGCTATTTCCGGATTTAGGAGCTTACCAGGATTGGCAACAGAAAGCCGAAAGTCTATCATACTTTTGTGACATTGGAGTTTCGGATATCCTTGAAGCAAGTGCTGATAGTAATGACAAAGAAGAAGGATATGATTTGGCTGATTATTTGATTCAGTATAAGGTTGATGGATTTCTTAAAGCCGCAGAGTCTATTAACACTAATATCGAAGTTGTACTAAATGAAAAGGGATATCCAGCTTCCTGGGATGATCTTTGATAGTTATTTAAAATTGGGCTAAAGCTATTGTTTGTTGGTAATTCTTCCCATTTGCTCAGGTCCATTTTTTTTCAATTAAAATGACAGGGGCCCAAGTTGGGGCCAAGCAGGGGTACAAGCTAGGGGCCATGCTCTTAAAAGTCCTCTTAGCAATGCATAAAGGGTGTTTTAGCTTATTTGATAAGGGGCCCAAGCTCATAACCTCTTATAAAATTCTGGAGTATTGGTACAAGATTCTTTTCCAGGCAATTATATTTCTAATTATTGGCAGTAAACAAAGAATAATGCCGAAATATAGATATGATTGACTATGCCAATGACATAATATTTTGATGATGACATAAGTAATGTCATTAGTGAATGGTATTTAAACTCTTGACCAGTTTTAGTTATTAACTGCAAAAGGGGTCGAACTTCCGCCCATTTTGCAGGTGATAGCTAAAGTGATCAGATTAATATGATGCCATGTCTTAAGTATTTCTGTAAATATTACTGTAGACTGACGACAAAAAATAAGGAGAGTATTATGATTTTACTCAAGATATGAAGAGTGTCGGAACGGAAATATTAAGGATTAATGGATAGTACAACAATTGTGTAAGTGAAATGGGGCAGAAATTTTCTACGAAAGGGGACAGTGATCTCCAAAATAGTTATAAATGGGAAATATGGAATTGCTACAGTAATTAATTGAATTAACAGCAAAGGTACATTAGTTTAGTTTTCAAAAACGTTGTCTGTTCATTTTAAAACACATATGAGGTTCTATAATGCCTGAAATTCAAAAACTACTTGACCGCATCGAAGAAAATGCAATTGTACTACCTGAATTTCAGAGAGAGTTTGTTTGGAAGAAGAGTCAATCCAAGGAGCTAATAAACTCTCTTTATGAAGGGTTCCCGATTGGGAGTTTATTAGTTTGGGAGACAGAAAATCCTCCTGAAATTAAAAATGATGCTGTAGCTCAAGATGTACATAAACTGTTTAACGTTTTACTTGATGGTCAACAACGCTTAACTGTTTTATATCTCCTTATCAAGGGTGAAGTACCGCCTTACTATACAGAAGATGAGCTTCATACAGATCCTCGAAATCTCTTTTTTAATGTACGAAAAGGGATATTTCATTTTGAGAATAGACCTGTAAGAAACGATCCTGAGTGGGTTCGAATTACCAAGATTTTCCAAAATGATTTGGGAGGTACTGATATAGTAAGAGGAATGTCGGACGATCAAATTAATAAGATTGGTGCAGATAAATTTGATCTCGCAGACCTTTATGATAAGCAATTAAAGAAAATTCATCGAATACGAAATAGAAGTATTCCTGTAGAATCCCTTCCCAAATCAGCAGATATACATGAAGCTATTGACCTTTTTGATCTTATTAACTCCCAAGGAACTCCTTTAAGTGATGCCGAACTGGCATTAGCTCATATGGGAGCCCAATGGCCCCATGTAAGAAGAAAAATAAAGGAGAAACAAAATGAACTTAAAAAGCGGGGCTATGATTTCAAGCTAAATTTCTATGTAAAAGCAATGATAGCCGTTGTTACGGAGTCCATGACTTATGAAAAAATATATGACACTCCTGAGGAAGAACTTAAAGCCAGTTGGGAAAAACTCTCTCGTAAAAATGGCGTATTTGATTATCTTTTCGACGTTCTTGAACATCAAGGCTATATGCCTGATTCATCTTTTATCACTACAAGAGATACCCTCATCCCCTTCCTTACGTATATTTATCAGCAGGATTGTAAGCTAGGTGAGAAAGATAAAAAGGCTTTCCTGCGCTGGGTTTATTCTGCTTTAATGTGGCGCAGATATGGAGGCTCAGCAGACTCTACCATTGAATCTGATTTATCATTACTAAAGACAGTAAATCCTACTAATCAACTGCTTGAAGAAATTAGATCTGAAAGAGGTCGCCTAAAAATAGAAGCCTCAGATCTTGAAATGAGTACCAAGCGCAGCAAACATTACTACAATATGGTAAGAGTTGTAATACGAGCAAATGATCCCATTGATTGGGCAACGGGTCATCCAATTAAGGGTACTTTTGATTTAGAGTCACATCATATTTTTCCTAAAAATATCTTATACGACAAATATGATGGAATGAATTCTGAACACAGAAAATTAGTAAATGAAATTTCTAATAGAGCTTTTATAACTCCAAGAAGTAACAAAATTATTGGGGGTAATCATCCCTCTGAATATCTACCTGAAATCAAAGAGAAAAACCCTTCAGCATTAAAAAATCAATTCATTCCTGAGAATGAAGAGCTATGGAGGCTGGAATATTATGAGGAGTTTTTAAAACGAAGAAGGGAACTTCTTGCAGATGCTATAAATAACTTTATGGAAAGTATAGTTGAAGGGGAAGATGTAAGCGGGGAAAAACCTACTATCGAAAACCTTATATCGCAAGGAGAAAATGAAAAAGTAGAATTAAAAGAAACATTACTTTGGGATGTTTATCGGGGACAACCAAATAAGGATTTAAAAACAGAAATAGCTAAAGAAGTATGTGCTTTTGCAAACAAAAATGGAGGCAATGTTATAATTGGCGTAAATGATAAAAAAGAAGCTGTTAGCATTGACAGGGACTTGGCTTTAATGAAGGATGGATTAGATGATTTTGAACTCCAGTTAAATCAAGAATTACGAAATCGATTAGGAAAAGTTTATACCTCTGTTTATACAGATTTAGAATTTCAACACATAAATGGGAGTCAGCTTGCTATAATAACAGTAGAGCAAAGTCCAGATCCTGTATATTTTGAGGAAAATGGAAGGAAAGAGTTTATTGTCCGTCAAGGCAGCTCTTCCATCTCATTAGACGTAGAAGAAGCCCGAAAATATCAAGATGAAAACTTTTAGTTTTTAATACAGAATACTCATGTGTGCAAAGAAAGCATTATTTATTGTTAGCTTAGGAGAGAATGGTGGGCGAAAGTACTTCTATTCTGTTGATAAAATTCAAGAGTGGATTACTTATGAACTCAAGTACTGGAATTGGGTTCCTAATACTAATTTTAATCAGAAAAGAGATTTAATCCAGAAGCATTTCAAGCCAATTCAAAATCTCAATAAAGAAATAAACAATTTAGATCGGGATAGAGATGATTTTGATGAGAGATTAAGTCGGGTAGAAAAACAAATAAACAGCCTATACGGTAACAATAACATTTTTCATTCATCTCATCCTAAAGCTAAATATGTCAATAAACTAAAAAATAATAATAAGGTAAGGGCATCTTATACTTTATCTTATTTTTATGACATTAATATCAATAGCAATAGTGGTGATTATATAATTGGATTACTTCATGGATTCTTATATGACAGAGATATTAATGCATTTGATGAGAGCAATAGGGAGGTTATACAAGAATTAGAAATCTCATTAAAAGAACATGTTGAGGATTTTAAAAGAGTAATCAATGAAAAGAAGTCTGCTCTTGAATCCTTAATAGAGGATAAAAGAACTTCATTAACAGAGAAAGAAAAAGAGTTCAATAATGTCATTGAGAACTCAGAAAAAGAACTTTCGCGAATAGAAAATGTTTACGACCAGAAATTAGCCTTACAATCTTCTGTAAGGTATTGGAAGACCAAAGGAAAAAGCCATGAAAACTTATCTGAAGACTATCAAAGATATTTTGGTATAAGCTTACTAGTTACAGTTATTATTTTAGCTGCAGAATTTTATTTCTTCCTTGGAGACTATGGAATAGAAAATGCACCACCTTATTGGGTTACAGCTATAGTAGTTCTTACTGGAGCTGGTTGCATTTGGATAGCTAGAATATTAGCGAAAATATTTTTATCGAACATCCATTTAAAAGCTGATGCTGAGGAAAGAAGAGTAAAAATACTTACGTTTCTATCTCTATTGAGAAGGGAAGATGCTATATCAAAGGAAGATAAAAAGGCCATCTTAGCCACACTATTCCGACCATCTTCTACGGGAATTCTTAAGGAAGATAAGTTGCCTAGTACTTTTTGGGATAAACTAACCCAACAATAAGATTATAATTAATAATGTTAGCTTTTCGGGGTGTAAAGCACTTAAGATTGCTCAATAAACTCACGATACATTTCTCTGACATATTTTGTTGGTGATTCATCTTTTGCAAGGTAATCTGCCATATCAATTAAGTCATTGTCTGTAAGTGTGATAATAATTTTATCATCTTGAAGTTTGCGATATGCCCTTTGATCATCTAAACCATCCTTTGATCGCGCGACAAGAAAGCCCATTCGACCTTTTTTGTCATTTAGACGACCAGCTATTTGGTGGAACTCCTCATTAGATAGATCCTCCATATTTTTAAGCTCAAATATCACAACAATATTTCCATGTCTTTCTTTGATGTCTTTCCAGAACCCTTTATCCGCGGTGTTTTGGAAGGTAATATCTATTATCTCTCTGCCATCATGTGTTTTAACTTGCGATTTTGGATCAATCAAATGTGGGTCAAAAAGTTTTTGAAGTATTTCTATACCTAATTTTTCATACTTTTTTGCATGGTTATTTCCCGAAGGTAATTCTCTTAGATTTCTGATTAAATCATAGATTGTAGCATCAGTTTTAAGATATGGCCGATTTTGAAGCAGATCGAGTAGTGAATCTTCGTTTATTTTCTCAAAAGGGTCATCATGTTTAGAACGCATTTTTTGAATTGCAGATGCTACTTGTTGGCCATGTTTGCTACATAGCTTAAAAAGCTTCTCAATTGCTTCTTGATCATTTTTTGGCGGTACGTGGTCTACTATATCCACAAGCTCTGGGAGGGTGTTATCATGGAAATCTTCTAAACTCCAACTGTCAAATTTATGCGCTTGTCGTATATAATCTACTAATGTAGTTTTAGCCTCATGAGTAGTTACTGGCTCATTAATGAAGTCTAAGTCATAAAGTTTGCTGGCTTCATCCCATTCATCAGTATTTGAGGCATAAACGCCAAATCTTCTATCTACACACTGAGAACAGCCTCCACAATGTGTTCCATATTCAAAGTTCAAGCGTCCTTTTCCACATGATACTGAGCTTGGGATTAACTTCTCGTAACCCAGGTCGGATATATTCTTGACTATATCCGTTTTTGTCTTTAATAGAAAGGGATTTTCAATTGAAAAGTTGTCTTCATTTATGAATTGAAATAATTTTTCAAGTAAAGATAATACCTTCGGATGGGTTGTGCGACTTGTACGAGCATTAAATTGATCCTGCCTCTTTTTAAAATTTAAACTCGTCACACCATTTTCATATACATAAAAATCTTCTTGTTTTAGCACATAACTAATTGAAAAAGCTATTGCTGTAAAAAGTAGAGAACGAGTGCGTTGTGTTTCTTCCCTGGCCTTTGTCTTGCTTAGATTACACCGAAATGTATAATGTTTTAATCTATCAGGATATTTCTTTGAGATTGCCTTAACTAATTGGTCTTGTGTCCTCATCATTACACTTTGAGACCGATAACTTACAAGACATACATCATCGGAGGTTTGCTCTAAATGTTTTAGGGTTCCGGAAAGTGAATCCAGACCACCTGAAAATAAGAGTGTAGATGTTTCTGACTTTTTGGAAAGTTCGAATTCATCAGTATCAAATAGATCTGCTCGTGGTGTAGAATGACCTCTTTGAAATGTGAAAGCATATGATTCATCCCCTGACATAAAAGTCAGTGCTTCAGTAAGTGTATTTTTAACTTCTGCTTGTTGCCAAAAGTCGATGTCCCGAACTTTTACTACAAAATGGAATTTTCGAGACCAACTGTGGTATTCCACTGCATCTTTAGCTCCTCGAGAAACTAATCTATCAGCAGAGAAGATATAAGTAGCTATTTCAAGTAAATCCAGTATTCGGTTGGGCAAGTGATAAGCCTGGCGAACAAAGTCGGGTAATCCTAATGAAATATTCCTTTTATTATCTGCATCATCCCTGTACTCAAGTGTTAGTGGCTCCCGGTCAATATCCTGTAGCTTTTCTGGAATACTGGCAGAATTGCAAAGAACTATTTGTGGAGGATCTGATTTATCCATAATTATTCCTCCCTTAACAGCTCTTCATTAATCTTACCGAAGGCGTATTCTAAAAAGTTGCTGATCTTTTCATCATCTGGAAGGGTATTTTTTGCATGTTTATTGAACCAACCAGCTGCAAGGGATTGTGTTATTTTAGAAGTCTCATATGAATGTCTCGATATTTGATCTGAAAATTGTTCTCTTTTTTCAAGCGAATTAATTTTATGAGAGGCTTCACGCTCAAGAAAGTAATTGAGATAATCTTCTATAAAGTTGGAGAAAAAAGAACGTGAGAGCTCGCTAAAGCCACTGCCTTTTCCTGCTTCCTTCCAAACTTCATAGTTATTATCATCATTTTCGAATAAAGTACTTTGATTAGTTCGGTGTTTCTTATTCCATTCTACGATAGTATCAGTAAGGGCATCAAAAGCCAGGTTACTATATTCTTCGGACTCAGTATTCTGTTCAATCCATATTTTTGCAGTTTGAGTAAGTTTTAGAGGTGTTGGGTTTTCAGGTAAATCGATCTTAATCGATTCATGTTTTAAGCTTTCTTTTCGTGGCTGTAGCGAAAGTTGTACTAAAAACTCAAAAGCTGCTTTTATACCCTGGTCATATTTAAGATTTGGAATGCGTAGCCTTACATTCTGAATAGTTTTAGAAGCAATCTTTTTTACTTCAGCATCAGAAGTTTCTGAATACTCTGATAAGTAGTCAACTACCTCTTGCCAACGTTTTGATCTAGGTAATGCGCCTAGTCTTTCATGCCCCATTTTATAAAAATTTAGTTTTCGATCTCTTGACTTTTAATCTTTGTGGTTAATTAACCAAAAGCAAAATATAAATAATGCTTGTAAGAAGCTGTATAACAACTATTAGGGAGCTTGGGTGAATTTCTGTTCTATTTATGCCGGTTTGTTTATAAATATCTTAACGCTTTTCATTTCGGTTACTTCTGTTATTTTTAGACAAAATTGTAAAACTAAGATTAACAGTCTCAATGGATAAAGCGGAACAGCAGTTTTTAAAAAATCTTGAAAAGAAACTATGGTCGGCAGCGGATAAGCTGCGCAACAGCTTGGATGCCGCTGTTTATAAGCATGTCGTATTAGGTCTTATTTTCCTTAAGTATGTTTCTGATGCTTTTGAGAATCGGCGCCAAGAATTGAGAGAGCATTTCCAAGATCCGGAACATGATTTTTATATGCCTCGGGAGCATTTTGATGAAGAGGAGGAATACCAAGATGCTATAGAAGCAGAATTAGAGCTACAGGATTATTACACCGCGAAGAATGTTTTTTGGGTTCCAGCACTGGCACGTTGGGAAACCCTTAGAGAGTACAATAAAGTAGCACCAGGTACAGAAATAGAACTCCCGGATGGTGAAACTTATGAGTTTAAAAATACTGCTCGCCTTATTGATGATGCCAATGCGGCTATTGAGGCAGAAAACCCAAAGCTCAAAGATATACTCAATAAAACCTATTCACAGCTACGGCTTCCACCTGGGAAATTGGGAGAGTTGATTGACCTCTTCTCTGATACGGATTTTAATGCTGATGAATATGATGGCAAGGAAATTAAGCTTGATTCCAAAGATATATTGGGACATGTCTATGAATATTTTCTGGGTGAGTTTGCTCTTGCCGAAGGTAAAAAAGGCGGACAGTATTACACACCTAAAAGTATTGTGAAGTTGATGGTTCGTATGCTAAAGCCTTTTGAAGGCAGGGTGTATGACCCAGCAATGGGATCCGGTGGGTTCTTTGTGCAAAGCGAAGATTTTATAGAGGAATACGGAGGTAAAATTGGACAGATTTCGGTGTATGGGCAAGAAAGCAATCCTACAACCTGGCGATTAGCTGCTATGAATATGGCCATTCGTGGGATTGATTTTGATTTTGGAAAGCGTCCAGCTGATACATTTACCAACGACCAGCACCCGGATTTACGTGCCGATTATGTGATGGCGAACCCTCCTTTTAATGTAAGTGATTGGTGGGACGAGAAATTGGCCGATGACCCACGATGGGAGTACGGAACACCGCCTGAGAGTAACGCTAACTTTGCATGGTTGCAGCACATGTTATATCACTTGGCACCTGACGGAAGTTTGGCCCTTCTACTGGCAAACGGCTCGATGAGTTCGCAGACCAGTGGTGAGGGGGAAATTCGAAAGAATTTACTGAAAGCCGATTTGGTAGAGTGTATCGTTGCACTGCCGGGACAACTTTTTACCAATACACAAATTCCAGCCTGTATTTGGTTTTTGACAAATAACAAGGTGAACGGTACAAAAACTCCGGATGGGGAGTCTCGTGGCAATAGGGCTGGTAAAGTTCTATTTATTGATGCACGTGACAAAGGCTATATGAAAGACAGGGTACTACGTGACTTTAAAGAAGAAGAGATTAATGAGATTGCCCAAACTTTGACTGACTGGCAAAAGGGTAATGAGGCATACCAGGATATCCCTGGGTATTGCAAGTCAGCTTCTTTAGAAGAGATTCAAAAGAATGACTATGTGCTAACACCTGGGCGGTATGTGGGTACTTCTGAAACCCAAGAAGATGGGATCCCGTTTGCGGAAAAGATGGAAAAACTTACTGGTAAGCTAAAAACACAGTTCGATGAGAGTGATGATTTAGAATCAAAGATCAAAGAAAATTTAGCAGGATTTGGATATGAAGTCTGAATGGATTGAAACGACAATAGGCGATTTTGCTCCATTTACTTATGGAAAAGGCCTAAAAAGTGATTTGCGAGAAGAAGGTAAGGTCCCTGTATATGGATCTAATGGTCAAGTTGATACACACAACGAAGATTATGTAGAGTCAGCTGGAATTATTATAGGCAGAAAGGGGAGTGTAGGAGAAGTTCATTTGAGTGATGTGCCATTTTGGCCTATTGATACAACTTTTTATGTGACTAAAAGTGATTTGGAAGAACTTTGGTTTACATACTATTTATTACAAAGTGTGGGTTTAAACACCATGAACTCTGATAGCGCAGTTCCTGGACTAAATAGAGACAGAGCCCATTCTGTAGAAATTAAAATACCTGCAGATATACAAGTTCGGAAAAAAATTGGACGCTATTTACATCTTTTCGACCAAAAAATTCAGCTTAATCAGGAAATTAAAAAAAATCTTGAATCTATAGCACAAGCAATTTTTAAAAGCTGGTTTGTAGATTTTGATCCTGTACAAGCTAAAATTCATGCGAATAATGAAGGCAATGATCCTGTTCGAGCGGCCATTGCGGCCATTACAGGTATATCCTTAGATCAAGACTGGGAGAATATAGAAGAGGACTTGAAGCAAAAGTTATCTGATATGACTGAATCTCAGCTTAATGAACTCAAACAGACGGCTACCTTTTTCCCTAATGAATTTGAAGGTTCCGAATTGGGAGAAATTCCTAAAGGGTGGCATGTTGGAACTGTGGGTGAGCTCTGTGGTGCACAAGGGGGTTATGCTTTTAAAAGCAAACTATTTAATGATCATGGAGGCAATCCTGTCGTAAAAATTAAAAATATAAAAGAAAACTTTAGTGTTGACCTTCAAGATTGCCAATATCTTTCTGATCAAGATATTTCCGGAAAAGAAAGATATGAATTAACAGATGGAGACTATGTTATTGCAATGACTGGGGCTACAGTTGGGAAAACAGGTATAGTGGTTTCAGATAGTGATAAGGTTCTATTGAATCAGAGAGTAGCAAAATTCACATCAGAAGAATTTAATAAAAATATAAACTGGTTTATCCATTCAGCTTTTTTAGCAACAAATCTTCGAGAGAAAGTGGAAAGTGTTGCCAGAGGAAGTGCTCAACCGAATATTAGTGCAAGTGGTATTGAATCAATAAGTATGATTATTCCAAGTAAGGAAATAATAAAGAGATTTTTAAGGATTGTAGATCCACTATTCCAGAAATGGGTCATATCTACTAAAGAGAATCAACAATTAATGCAGTTAAGAGATTTGCTTTTGCCACGCTTAATTAGTGGAGAGATTACTACATAAATTATGGCTGATTACTTTAGTTACTTAAAAAACGAATTTGATGATTATCTGGGAGAAGAGGGAACTGTAGAAATTCTTGACTTTGAATATGAAAGACATGAAGTACTTAAGGCAGTTGATCGAAATACATATAATTTAGCTTTTGATGATTGGTGTGAGGGAAGAAAAGATACGCTAAAAGAATTATATCAGGAGATATTAAAGATAGATGAGAATGAAAATCGACTAAGAAATTTAAAAGAAGCTTATGTAAATAATAAGGTTGTTCCATTTATTGGCGCGGGTATGTCAATACCAAGTAATTACCCGGGATGGACAAACTTTTTATTCACTTTACAAAGTAAGTCACAAGTTGATGAGGATAAATTTGAAGAGATGATTTCTGATGGATTATATGAGGAGGCTGCAGAATTAGTTTATAACGACTTAGGTGATAATGTTTTTTATGAATTATTTGATAACAGGTTTGATGTAAAAAATGAGTTAAGAGGTTGTATTCAGCTTGTTCCACAAATATTTGATGGCTTAATGATTACGACTAATTACGACACTGTAATAGAAAGATCATTCAGTCAATATTCTAAGGCTCATTTAGAGAAGTTATGTGGAAATGAGATAGAGGAAATTCGAAGGTACATATCGTATGGTGAAAACCTTTTGGTAAAGCTTCACGGAACATCTATAAGAGCAAAAAATAGAGTGTTAACCAAGACGGAATATGACGAAGTATATTTAAAAGAGAATATCATTCAATCTTTATTTAAAACATTGTCAAACCAAACATTACTTTTTCTGGGTTGCAGTTTAAACAATGATAGGCCTGTAAGAGTTATGCAAGAAGTAGTAGAAGAATTTGGAGCAAACCAAGTTGGGAAACATTATGCTTTGATGGCTAATGGTGATGATATAGATATTAATGAAAGAACAAGGTCTTTAGCATCAGCAAATATTTTCCCGATATGGTACCAAGAAAACACTCATGATGAATCAATAGAGTCAATTTTAAGAGAACTAATTTATTGCAAGGAATAAAGAATATTTTCCTATTAAATAAGTCGAAGTTTATAATTGTCTAATCATTAAAATGACTGAAAACAAATTAGAAAAATTAACTATTGGATGGTTTGAAGGTAATGGATGGGAAACATCATCAGGTACAGATATAGATGTAGATGCTAATAATTCTTTAAGAGAGAGCTATTCCCAGGTACTATTAGAACAGCCTTTGAGAGAAGCCATAAATCGTATTAATCCATCTCTGTTGGATAAAGAAATAGAGGAGGCAATCCATAAACTTCGCACGATAGACCATCCAGTACCAGTTTATCGTAACCGTAGGTTCCAACAGATGCTTGTTGATGGCATACCAGTAGAAGTAGAACGTGATGGAAAAAAAGAAATGGAACCCGTACGTGTAATTGATTTCAATAATCAATCACAAAATAGTTTTCTTGCGGTCAATCAATTTACAATTCAGGGAACTAAGCAGCCCAGGCGTCCCGACGTAGTTGCTTTTATAAATGGGATACCGATTGCGGTCATAGAATTAAAAAATCCGGATAACGAAGATACTGATGTATGGGATGCGTTTAACCAGATCGAAACGTATAAAGATCAGGTTGCTGACCTGTTTGATTATAATGTAGCGAACATAATAAGTGATGGCTATACAGCAAGAGTTGGTTCATTAACTGCTAACACCGAATGGTATATGCCATGGCGGACAATAAAGCATGAAGACGATAAACCACAGTTTGAGTTTGAGTTGCAAACAATGGTAAAAGGGTTTTTCAAGCCGGAACTATTGTTAGATTATATTCGTCATTTTATCATTTTTGAGGAGGAGGGCGATAACTTAGTTAAGAAGATTGCTGGATATCACCAATTCCATGCTGTTAGAGAAGCTGTTAGAGCGGTAATTACAGCCTCTCAAGCTGATGAGAGTAAAGTTGAAGAACCTAAGACCAGCTATGCAGATGAGGTTGAGCCAGGTTCAAAAAAAGGAGGAGTAGTATGGCATACCCAAGGTTCGGGTAAGAGTATTTCAATGGTATGTTTTGCAGGAAAACTACTTCAACGGCCAGAAATGAAGAATCCAACTATTGTAGTTGTAACCGACCGTAATGATTTGGATGGTCAGCTTTACCAAACATTTTCTGCTGCAAAAGATTTATTGAAACAGAAACCTATTCAGGCGGATAGTAGAGAAGATTTGAGAAAGCGACTCTCTTCACGTTCTTCAGGGGGTATTTTTTTTACTACAGTTCAGAAATTTTCGCTCGAAGGAGAAGAAAACCGTCACCCTTCCTTGTGTGATCGACATAATGTTGTTGTTATTTCAGATGAGGCACATAGGAGCCAATATGGGTTAAAAGCAAAATTCAGAGAATCCGAGAACCGATACGTATATGGGTATGCTCGCCATATGAGGGATGCATTGCCTAATGCTACTTTTATTGGATTTACCGGTACCCCCATTTCCATGGAAGACCGGGATACTCAGGCGGTATTTGGAGATTATGTAAGTATTTATGATATCCAAGACGCCGTTGAAGATGGAGCCACTGTTCCCATTTACTATGAGAGTCGCTTGGCTAAGCTTGATGTGAACAGGGATGAAATAGAGGAATTAAGTAACCAGGTAGAAGAAGTAGTTGAAGATTATGAGGATGAGGCAACACGAGAGCGTACCAAAGGAAAATGGGCAACTCTTGAAAAGTTAGTTGGTTCAGAACCCCGAATTAAACAGGTTGCTGAAGATTTAGTAGGACATTTTGAGAAGCGTCTTTCCCAAATTGAGGGAAAGGCAATGGTAGTAGGAATAAGTCGGGAAGTATGTGTTCGCTTGTATAACGCAATTACAGAGTTGCGCCCAGACTGGCATGATGATGAGCCTGAAAAGGGAGCTATTAAAATTGTGATGACTGGCTCTGCTTCTGATCCGAAACATTATCAACCACATATTCACAGTAAAAGAGTTAAAAAACGAATAGAAAAACGCTTTAAAGATCCAAGCGATTCGTTAAAGATGGTCATTGTATGTGATATGTGGCTTACAGGTTTTGATGCTCCCTGTTGCCATACCATGTACATTGATAAGCCAATGAAGGGACACAATCTTATGCAGGCCATAGCGCGTGTTAACCGGGTCTTCAGAGACAAGCAAGGTGGTCTTGTTGTAGACTATATTGGCATTGCTAATGAACTGAAACAAGCATTAAAAACCTATACCGATTCAAAAGGTAAAGGAAAGCCGACCCTTGAAGCAGAGGAAGCATATAGTATACTTATTGAAAAGTTGGATATCATTCGTGGTATGATGAATGGGTTTGATTATTCTGATTTTGAAGAAAAAGGTCATGAGTTGGTCGTCCCCGCTGCCAATCATGTCCTTGGTCTCGAAGATGGAAAAAAGCGGTTTATGGATACGATTCTTGCTCTTAATAAAGCACATTCGTTATGCGGTACCCTCGATGAGGCAAAAGAATTAGAAAAAGAGATTGCCTTTTTTAATTCAGTGAAGTCTGCTATTAATAAATTTAGCACTGTTGAAAAAAAGAGAGCAGAAGAAGAGAAAAATTCAATACTTAAACAGATTTTAGACAATGCAGTAGTTGCAGAAGGTGTAGAAGATATTTTTTCTGTTGCGGGACTGGAAAAACCACAAATTGGCCTGCTTGACGATGAGTTTTTGGAAGATGTGCGAAAGATGAAATATAAAAACCTCGCCGTGGAGCTCTTGGAAAAGCTGCTTAAGGACAAAATAAAGTCCAGAACCAGTACCAATGTTGTTCAAAATAAGAAGTTTAGTGATCGACTTTTGGAGACAATGCGAAAGTATCACAACCGCGCCATAGAAACGGCTCAGGTAATTGAAGAGCTGATAGAGATGGCAAAAGATTTCAAAGAGTCAATTGAACAAGAAGAAGATCTTGGACTTAACCATGATGAAGTAGCTTTCTATCATGCTTTAGCAGAAAATGAGAGCGCCGTGAGGGAATTGGGGGATGAAGTATTGAAAGAGATTGCCGTTGAAATCACCCAAAAACTGCGTAAATCAACGACAGTAGATTGGCAGAAACGGGAAAGCGTTAGAGCTAAACTTAGAATATTGGTCCGTCGTACGCTTCAGCGATATAAGTATCCACCGGATAAGCAAAAAGAGGCAATGAAATTGGTTATGGAGCAGGCAGAAGCGTTGGCAGATCAGTGGTCAAGTAAATGATATAAGTTATAAAGGGTGGGTAAAAAATGAATATAACACTATTTGTTGGTTCGGGCATATCAATAAAATCAGGAGTACCAAGGGTAAGTGATCTTACTCAGAGATTATTTGATCAAACATACCAAGAATTGGCCGATGAATTTTTTGAGTATTGGGATGAGGACAAAGGTGGTAAATTAGATGAATGGAGATCTGCTAAGCCTATTCAAGACTACTTAGAATTATTAGCAGAGGAACATGAAACCTATATAAAAGATCGTCTTGGAGACCATCAGCGAACCTCCTACGAAGACTTATACTCAATACTCGATCAAATGGAACGTGAAGAGATGACCGTTTCTGACAACTACGTTGTCACAGATTTTGTAGAAAGACATCGAGGCTTATCAGAAGAATTTAGGGATAGACATAGTAATAGCCTTAAGCCAACCAGATTTAGAAAGTTTACGGAAATATGTAAGCATTTTATTGAAGATGTAATTCGTCACTATGTTGAAGTTGAGCAAATAGAAGGCTTAAGTGTGTTGGAAGACCTGTTTAAAGATAAAAAAATATCAACTGTTGAAATATTTTCCTTAAACCATGACAATCTTATAGAAAAGCTTTGTGAAAGAGAGGAAGTGCCTATTATTGATGGTTTTCAGGAACCCGATGGAGAAATTAGATTTGCTGACTCAAATTTATACGACCAAGAATCTAAAGTTAAGCTTTATAAGTTACATGGAGGTACAGACTGGTATTGGGTAATTAATCATGATACAGGTAAGCAGGGCTATGCTATCTTTTCAGGTAATGATATTTGGAATATTAAAACTGATAGCGGCCGAAATGTCGAAATGTTAATAGATGACAATAACTTTTTAACCGGCATAAATAAGTTACTTCACTATAACGATGGATTTTTTGGAGAGCTTCAATATCGATTTACGACAGCGCTTAAAGAAACCGATTATTTGATCATGTCAGGATATGGGTGGAATGATCTTCCATTGAATCGGAAAATATTAGATTGGTTAAGAAATGAGGATTCTAAGCTACTAATATTCCATAAAGACCCAGAAAGTTTAATTGAAAATTCTCGATATCTTACAAATCATACTGTGAAACCATTAATTGGCTCTGGGAAAATGATATTTGTTGAGAAGTGGTTTGAAGAGGTAAACGAAGAAGAAATATTAACTTTTATAAAGTGAAACGTTCCGGATTATGGTTGCTTAAAATTAATCCAGAGTATTCATGATAAAAAGATATTAAAAATTCAGATGATGAGGCGAATCTAGCAGATGTTGAGGCCTGAAATCCATTTCATCTAGAAACGTCCCAACTTGTCCCAAACATTGTCATTTATTGTCAAAGGGAAACATTTTATTCATTTCAATATCTCATTAACTGTTTGCTTAACTGGATTTAGGCGATCAGCATGATCTCTGGCCCAAATAATCCATGCTTCAAATTTCAGTTCCTCTTCTCTGGTTAGGTCCAGTTGAGCTTGTTGTTTCTCTATTTCAGCTATAAAATCATAAATATATTGTGATTTGGTAAAGGTGGTTGCTCGTTTTTCAAGTTTGTTTCGGCGTTGTTTTTCTTCATTTTGTTGCTCTTTTGCTGCCTCTTTAATTTCCCTCTTTTTCCTTTGCTTTCGGTGGTATTCTTCTCGTTCTAAACGCTTCTTTTTTACTTGCTCTATAACCTGGTCAAGTTTTATAAAGAATTCACCTAGTCGGTTTTCTAATTTCTCAGATTGTGTATCTGATAGTACTTTTCCCGTCCGGTCGTAAGTTTCTCTAAATAATGCCAGTTGCAGTTCACCTGTAGGTGTATATTCGTACTCAGGCCAACGTTGATCATTAGAAACCTCAGTTCTATTTCCTTTTTCTCTTAATTGAAAATAGACCTCGTCTTGACCATCGCCAACCAACATCCAGTAGGATTTATTTTTCCTTTTAGTCCTCAGGTTATAGCCTTGTTCTTCTATCTCTTTTAATAACGCGTCTAGTATTCGTAAACTTCTCTCAACATTGTCGGGTCCAACTGAGAAATCCAGGGGAGCACCGCCACTAACACGGTTGTAGCGGTTAAGAAATGTTTTATCAATATTTTTGCGTGCCTGTTTGATCAATGGATGAGGCTGGGTTAGCCTTTTAGAGACAGAAATTTCTTTAGTTGGGTTAGTTTGTTGTTTCTGCCTTCGATTCACTTCACGAATCGTTAAAGTAAACGACTCCTTATCTGACTCAGGTAGCTCAGGTTTATTGACTTCTTTATCATGTCTCAGCTTTGCCCAATATCCTGCAGATGGTGTTGGTATGTCTAGCTCTTCACAAGCCTTGTAAAGTTTATGGCTGCTTATCTCTAGCTCTTCAGTCAAGCGAGATACTGGCTTTTCCCAAACCTTTTCATAGAGTTCATTTCGTTCGAAAGTAATCTTTTTCATTTGTACCCCTTTTTATATCGATCAATTATTGGATTGTCTAAATATCCTGAGTGATGGAGATAATAATCAATATCTAAACCGATAAAAGACTAATGATTTCATACGTTGCCGAAGAAGATCGGGCGTTAGAAAGGAAATATGGAAGCCGTTTTTTTATAGACTTATTCACCGGGGATATTTTATAAGAGGGGCTATTAGGAAGGACTTTATTATTTGCTCGATGCTCATAGCCAGAAGTAATCGTTTTAAAGAAAATACCCCGCCTAATAAACGTTTTTTATTAAATGTAATCGAATTTTGTAATCTTGGTGATAGAATAACTGATAATCGATATACTACAGAGTATGTCCAAAAATAATCGCTTGGAAGTACAGTACCAGGAGCGGCATGAAAAGATGAGAACATTCATTGACGAGCATTTTGATATGCCGAATTATATTATGGAGAACCTTATTGGTTTTTTACGTCAGAATAATGGCCGGTTATCCAAGCGTGTTCGTACAAAAGAGTTTGAGCCGTTGACGGATGAGGAAGTAGCTATGTTAGAAGAGAAGTATCAAAATATATTTGGGGAGTAGATTCCCAGTTTAATTTACACTACCAACCTAATAGGTAGTGTCTTCACCCATATCTTCCAATAGTTTTTTTGAAAACTTTGGAAGACTTTTGCCAAAGTCGAGAATAAGATCCTCCAGATCTTGATCCTTCCTTTGAGCAATTTTAGACAGTTTCATCATCACAATTCCGGGCTTCATGGAATAAAGCGTGAGTAAATAGTCTTGGGGATGCATGGCCTCAATGTTCCATTTAGCCAAATCCTCTTCTTTGAAATCTTTTAAATTAAAGGTAATAATGAGATTCAGTTTATCTTTAACCGCTGCAGCTAAGACATGTCGATCCTTTTCATCATTGGTCATGGCCGGGATCAATTCCTGGTAGTCGTTTATCATGGCCTCCGGGAAAGCTTCTTGTACTGAATCTTGAAAAGAGTCTGCCAAATCTTTAGGCCAATCCAGTTTATTGACATGGGTATTAAATACTTCATCAAGAATATCCGGACTCCATTTAGGTAAGAAAAGTCGAGGTTTTTCAGCTAGTCTTAGATAAAGGTTACAGACAGCATAATTTGCTAATACATTGGCATCCAGTAAGATCTTATAATCAGCTATCATCACCCTGATAGCTTGCATCATATTTTCCGGCATCCGCTACCTTGTCAAAAAGTTCGTCCAAGGTTTCTTTACGCTTGCTATCTCTCTTATCAGCATACTTCTTAAGATCTCTGAAATATACTCTGCGGTGGGTGCCAACGTAGTGAAAGTCAATCTCTCCTTTTTCAAGTAAATCAACTAAATGCTGCCTTGAAACTCCTAGGAAATTGGCTGCTGCTTGGGTCGTTAATGTCTCATCTTCCGGGATCATAAATATTGAGTGCCCTTGTTTCACGTGCTGAACAATATCGGAAAGCATCTCAAATATAGGTTTGGGAAGCTCTGTTCGATTACCGGAAGAATCGATTAAAGCAGGAAGTTTTTCACTTTTCAGAAGAGTCTCTAACTCTTCCATTTGATGTTCATCCAGTGAGGATGATTCAAGACGACGTTCCATAGCAGTAGGATTGATTGATCTCTATTTACTTCATTATATAAAATAAACGCTATAAACGCTAAATATATTATTTAGTTATTTCTTTCGGCTGATTTGAAATGATTATTCAGGGACAGACTCTTAGAAGCGAAACTTGGACTCTTGGTTTTATTAAACATTATGTTATTAATATGCGATCCGTTTTATCTCTATTAACTTTTCTAATATTCTTGTAACGTACATCGAAAGTTTAAGAGGTTTCTAGGTTGGAATAAAATAAATTATGAGCGCAATAGCTTTTTTAGCAACGGATTTAGGGATAGTGGTATTATCTGAGGGAGCGAGAACGGAATTAGGTACAGAGGGTAGAATAGTTAAGGGTTTAAAAGCAAGAAAAGTATATAAAGTATCAGAAAGGTGTATTATTACATGGATTGGTATGGGATTTTCTGGTAATGAATGGAATTTTGTTGCTGAGCATGTGAAAGGGGATGGTCCAAGGACAACGATTTGTGAAATCGGTGAAGGGCTAGAGAATAAAACAACAGAAGATGAGGGTTTGCAAAAATTACTTTTGGGTGAAGGGAACAATGAACCTGTACCAGTAATTGAAACGTTTGGATATATGAATGGTAAATTGAAACGATATACTTTAACAACTTCCAAAGGATTTGAACCGCACCGAAGAATGGATATTACTCCTGCAGACCAAAGTTCAACAACTTTTAAAGGTATTAGTCTGGGTGTTATAAGTCCGGGATTTAAAGAGAATGAAGCTCCTTGGAAAAAGTATTTGCAGAAAGAGTTAAAGGATAGAAGAGACTATTATTTTGAAACTCATTATACGACTGAAGAACGACTGGCCAGAATGGCAGAATTAGCCAATAATGCTTTTACAGAAATGATTCAAAACTTGAATTCACTTGGATATAAATTAGGGGGACAAACATTTATAGAAACTATCAAGAATCCCTATATGGAGGAAGAGTATTAAGATTTAAAATTGTGGTCTTAACAATTTACTGGTTTTATACCCTAATTAGGCAAAAAGCCTGACTGATTAGAACTTTCTGAATAGCCTTTTAACAACATTCGGTTATTGACTGATTGAGTTAACGCTGGTTGGTAGTTAATGTTAACTGGCTTGGAATACTTATACATATAAATAGCTATTCCAAATCCGGCCATGGCCCCAATTCCTGCTCCCGTGGAATTATTAGAAACAGCATGCCCAGTAATAGCACCCAACATGGCTATGATAGCTCCGATAACGGCGCGACTTTGCGGCGTGTCTTGATCAAGTGCTTTCTTTAGTACCAACGGAAGGGTAACCATTCCTGCGGGGCGGACATAGTCTTCTCCTTCCGGCAAGAGGGAATAGTTATTGATGATCTGTTCCGGCTTATTTGATCTGTTTTTACCCTTATTAGGGCTAATAGTTAGTTTATTAGGGGTTTCATCAATTGGATTTTGCCTTTTTTCTTGTAATTGATCTTCTCCAGAGACCAAAAATTCAGGAACTTCATATCCTTTAATGCGACCAGTATTTGTTTCAACGGCCCATTCATATACAGGATATCCCCCGCAATTGTATCTCTTTTTAACAGCTTCAGAAAGAGAAGGGGCAGTAACATCTAACACTTCGGCTAGTTGTTTTCCATTTAAGAAGATATAATTGTCCGTAAGAGAGGTATCATTTGTAGATAGGGTTTCCATAGTTATTCATCTTGGTTAAATAAATAGGCTAATAAGGCAACAATACCTCCGGTAAGAAGTGCGCTTTTCAGTCCATTTATGAATTTTTGTTTTTGTTGTTCCCCCTCAACTGCATTTAATCTTTTTCTTAGCTGGATCATTGTAGCTAGAGCAAAATCATTCGGCTGGGCCGTCCCTCGTTCCCATTTAAGAACAGCTTGTGCGGTAACGCCAAAATAGCGACCAAATTTGGCTAAACTCCACCCTAATCGTTCTCGTAATTGGTTGATTTCTTGTGGTTCCATATAGATAGAACATACGAAAAATTCCGATAAAAATCATCTAAGTTGTTAACTAAGTTAACAATATAACCTAAATTAGGCCTAATTTGGCTAATTAGGGTGAGAAATTAGGTGTTTAGAATTGATTCCAGTAGTTTTTATGTAGATAAAATCGCATACACTTATATATAAATGTATGCTAAATTATAATTATGTCTGTATCCAACGAAAAGATAAAAGAAGCGCTTTCCGTGTTTGAAAATAACGGGGGAATTATGCGTACTTCGGAAGCACTTGAAGAAGGTATTCACAGTCGAACTCTTTATTGGATGCGCGACCATGGATATCTGGACAAGCTTGAACGAGGAGTATATAAAATTAGTGCAACTGAGTCGTTGTCCAATCCGGATCTTGTTATTATTGGCACGAAAATTCCGGCGGCCACGATATGCCTGATTTCAGCACTGCACTTTCATGATATGACAACACAAATTCCTCATAAAGTTCATATAGCTCTTTGCAGAACCAGGCGAAATCCCAAGCTAGATTATCCTCCTATTAAAGTTCACCGGTTTTCAGGAGATAGTCTTACCGAAGGCATAGAAATCCATGAGATAGATGGTGTAGAGATTCAGGTATATAACCCGGCTAAGACCATCGCTGATTGTTTTAAATTCCGGAATAAGATTGGTCTTGATGTAGCGATAGAAGCTCTAAAAGATGGGATCAGAGAGAATAAAGCTTCATTTAATGAGATTGATAAATTTGCTAAGATATGTAGAGTACACAATGTGATTCGACCTTATGCAGAAACAATAGCACATAGTTGAATTCCCAATTATCTTGTTCATTTTTTGTCACTGTTCACGTTTCGTGAACAAGGTAAATTTATGAACATAAGGCTAATCAGTTTAAAAAAGTTAATATTTGTCTATATTTTATTGACAAATATTGAAAAAAATAAACCAAATATTACAGAATTGGCCTCAAGGTACTGTCATAACCACTAGCTGGTTAAAGAGTCAGGGCGTATCTCGACAATCCGTTGATAATTACAAAAACAGTGGATGGTTAGAACGGATAGGTCAAGGAGCATATAAAAGAAAAGGTGATGAAATATCGTGGCCAGGGGCCCTATATGCCTTGCAGAAGCTTGGAAAACTTCCTGTACATGTCGGAGGTAAAACAGCATTAGAGTTGCAGGGTTATGGCCATTATATCAAAATGGCTGATCGTGACAAGGTAATATTATGGAAAACACCTGAAGTAAGATTACCGTCGTGGTTTAAGAGTTATGACAAGTGGAAGCACCAATTAGATATACGGTCTGTTACTCTTTTTTCAATCGAAGTAAATGCGCTTTCTGATGCAACAGTACGAGAGGTAGAGGTCCGAATATCATCTGCTGAACAAGCGATACTGGAGTATCTTTATGATGTACCGAAGAAGGAAGGCTTTGATGAGGCTAATTACATCATGGAGGGGTTTGGATCATTACGCCCAAATGTACTACAGCATTTGCTTGAAGCGTGTAATTCGGTACGAGTAAAGAGACTATTTATGTATATGGCTGAACGTCATCAACATAGTTGGCTCAAGAGATTAGACTCTTCAAAAATAGATTTTGGAAAAGGTAAAAGGGAGATAATGAAAGGGGGTAAACTGAACAAAAAATATAAGATAGTAGTCCCAGAGTTATCCAGGGGGGATCAATAAAAGATCGATATAGGAATCAAGTACGGCTATTGTTAAAAGTTCTACTTATTGTAGTAGAAGTTAGAGGATTTGCTCTCAAAGGTGGAACTGCTATTAATTTCTTCTGGCGCGATTTTCCGCGACTATCCGTTGATATTGACCTAACGTACATCCCGATTAAAAATAGAGAAGAATCATTAAGTGAAATTAGAAAGGGAGTAATTGTATAGTTGCTTTTTTAATTATATCTCAAATATATGAGATCATTAGATGCACAAGATTATGATCCATTCAATCTTTAAAACTTGTGTACACACGTAATCCTGTTACCCAAATGTTACCCAAATTTGAATTCTCCCTCCTGAATTACCCCAGATATTGAAAATAAAAAAGCCCATAACTCTTTGCGAGTCATGGGCTTATAAGGAGTACGCCCGGAAGGATTCGAACCCTCAGCCTTCTGATCCGAAGACAAACTGATATGTGGCTTTATGCTTAATAAGAGCTGATTTTTAGTTGTCATGTTACATCATATGTAACAACTGTAAGGAAACCTGTGAAAACGATTCATTTCTACTAATGTAATCGGCATTAAGTTTTGCAGGAGAATTGTAGGAAAGTATTTAGCCCAAAATAAACAGGCCCTAGCCGTTCAAAGCTAGGGCCCTGACTATTCATCAAGAGAGACGCTACTTGAGAGTAGCGCATAATGAAGTTCGATAAAATTTGATAGAATTCAAACCTGTGGATTAGACCTAATTAAGATTTAAAAAAATATGCGCATAGAACTTTTCGTTACCATTAGTGGCAATAAAACTTGTACATAAAAGACTACTTATGTATATGGTTCGAAATCCAGATAATGGAATATTCCATAGTTACTAATCAACTTGAAGTGATCGTGAGTTAAAGGCAAAGGTAAGGCAACTATATCATATACGGAATATCGGAAGCATGAGAAGGATAAGCATATACCATCTTTTTTAGTGCTGTTGCTTTCAGGTTCTGGTTCATGGCCATGGCAAACAGGTTGATGATTTCTTCGGACTTACTGCCCAGCACGTGCGCACCTAAAATTTGTCCGTTTTCCTTGTTGATTATGGTTTTAAAAGCAGCAGGCGATTCATTTGTTCGCCGGTAGGAATACCATTCGTCTGTTTTCTTGAAGTTAACTTTTATGTCATAACCGATATTGTGAGCCTGTTGTTCGGTTAAGCCGACCATTGCCAGAGGAGGTACAGTAAATACGACGGTGGGTTGGGCGGGATATTCTGCTTCCCTATGATTTCCATCCAGCAAATTTGAAGCAACAATATGAGATTCAAAACCGGCTACCGGGGTTAAGGGCAGACCGTTGGTGTCAGCGGCGTCCCCGGCGGCATACACCCGGGGATTACTAGGGCTCTGCAGAAAGTCGTTGACGATAATTCCCTTTGTAGTCCGTTCTATATTTCCCCTTTCAAGGTTCATGTCATCGATGTGGGGAATACGACCGGCGCCATGTACAACCAAATCACCTGTTATATTCTGTGTTTCTATATCCGTTTTAGCAGTAACGGTAAAGCCGCTGTCGGCTTGGGCTACCGACTGCACTTCAGAATTTAAGTGAACACGGATCCCTAACTCTTCAGTTTTTTTGAGTAGGATATCAACTATATCTGCTTCGAAGTTTTCGAGCGGACGCTCCCCGCGGTGCACAATATGCACTTCACTTCCGGCTCGTGCTGCAATATGGGCAAACTCAAACGAGATAAACCCACCACCAACGAACACGATGGTCTCAGGGAGCTCCTCCAACTCCAGAAACTCAGTGCTGGTCGTAAGATGTTCAAAACCGTCAATGGGGATAGGAGCTGGTTTGGCTCCGGCGGCGATTACAAAGTTTTTGGCGTTCAGTGTTTCGCCATTTACTTCGATGGTTTCTTCATCAACAAAAGACGCTCGACCCTGGATAGGAGTAATGCCTATTTTCTCCATGCCCTTTTCCCGATTTTCCGGGACTGGTTCGGTAAAGGTACGTTTGAATTCCCTCAACTCCTGCCAATCGATCTCTGTCGTACTGGAAATTCCGTGCCCCTTCATCCGGCGGTTCCAGTCAATGAGTTCCGCCGCGCCAACCAGTACTTTTTTGGGATCACAACCGCGCAAGGCACAGGTACCACCAAAGGGCCGGGAGTCAATTTGGGCAACCTTCCAGCCTGCTTTGGCACATTTACCGGCGGCCGTTGAGCCGCCTGATCCGGTACCAATGACAATGAGATCAAATTGTTTAGCCATATTAGCAACAGGAGTTATTCTCTTGAATAGGCGGACACGGGGTATCCCCATATGAGCAGAATACGCAACAGTCGCCTTTTTGAGGTTTCAGCACTTCTCCACAATTCGGACACTCCCAAAAAAACTGGCAGGAATCGGTGGGCATTTCCTCCTCTGATTGATTCCCGCATTTTGGACATGTGATCGTAGATATTTTAGTAATTGTTGACATAGATTAATTGTTCAGTTCTACATTATCGGCTACAGTAAATCCGGTCTTATTAATAGCAGCTATAATTGCCTCCCGGTTGGTCTTGCTCTTATCATATTTAATGGTCGCCTTACCGGTATCGTAGGACGCATCCGCTTCAAGGACGCCATCTACACCGCTGGCCGCATTTTCGACAGTCGCCTCACAGCCGGTGCAGGTCATCCCTTTAATATCCCAGGTGATGGTTTGCACCTGGCTTTCCTGCACGTACACGACCTGCTTGTCCTGTTTAGGAAAAAAGGCATCCGAGTAGTAGGGAAAAGCCAGCAGCAGTCCGGCGAGTATGGTTACGATACCTAAAAACCCCTTGGTGTTCCAGAACGAGGGGGCTTCCTCACAGGCACACTCCGGATCCCATTGGGGTTTAAGTTTTTGGTACCAAGCAAAGCCCAGCAGCAAAGCGGTAAGCCCAATCAGGTACGGGCGAAAGGGCTCAATCCACGAAAAGGTGGATGCCACACCGCCGATACCTGCCAGAAATGCGAGCACTGGAGTTACGCAACAAAGGGACGCTACAAACGCGGCAAACAGGCCGGCACCCATCCACTTTGTATCAGTGTTATCTTGGTTTTGCTCCTTCATGCGGCTAATACCTCTAAAATATTGTTATCTTTGATTTGATCGAAATTTGGTGAAAGAATCCTGTTAAATAGCGGATTCAACGAATAAAAAATAGTTTGCCCGTCCCGCTCGGTCTCCACCAGTCCACCATCCTTGAGTTTGCGAAGGTGTTGGGAAACGGCAGGGACGCTCATGTCCAGAATATCACTCAGATCGCAGGGACAAAGCTTATCTTCCTTGTTAAGAAGGTAAAGGATTTTTAGACGTACGTCATTGGCAGCCAGCTTAAGGATGTCCACCAGCCGGTTAATCGATCCATCAACCTCATCCAGAGACTCTATACACCTGTTGATTTGATTGAGGTCGGCAACCTCACGAATACATTCTTGTTTGCTCATAGTAGTTTAGTCTATGATTAATTGTTTGTGTTATAAACGCAACATATAATAATTGTATTATTTAATTAAATACTTAAATAAAGATAAAAAATATCTCTGGTCACTATTATCTTAAATTCTGTCCTGTATCAGTCTCTCCTTCCAAGGCACCAAGAATAGGACAATCTCCCTTAGGTCCTTCACCGGCACACGAATCAATTAAATCTACCAAGGTATTTTTGATTCGCTGTAGATCTTCGATTTTTTCAACCACATCCTGGTATTTTTCCTGTGCTTCGCTTTTAATTTCCGAGCATGTAGTATCTTCATCCATACGCAGCTCCAGCAGCTCTCTGATTTCGCTAAGGGTAAACCCAAGTTCTTGTGATCGCTTGATAAACTTAATCTGATCGATATGGCGTTGAGTGAAGATCCGGTAGCCGGACCGGCGGCGGTCAGGTTTTGGGATTAGTTCTCGTTTCTCATAGTACCGCACCGTTTCTTTATTCACGGAAGCTCTGCGGGCCACTTCACCGATCTTAAAAGTGGTGATGTCTTTATACTTCTCATCCATGTTTTGTCTCATAATACCGAAATCTGTTTAGATAAAAGAGAATTAAGCTTTTGCTTTATCAATGCTCGCTACCCACAACTTAGTCCCGAATTCATCACTTGTTTCCGCTTTACCGGTTATGGTCAGAGAGCCTTTGGTATTTGAAATATCCTCAAGCTTGCGTTCATTTTCAGCTTCCAATATGAAATGCTCTCCCACCCCTGTTTCCAAAACAAGACTGCCTGATTCATTCTTGGTCACCGTTCCGGTTACAGTGATGTTCGCTTCCTTAGCTTTAAATCCGCTTTCTTCCACGGCTTTGCGAATGCGTTGAAGCGTTAGCTGATTCTCATTGTTCAGGTTTGCCGTCAGTAGTCCGTCATTCAGACTTACCGTTGCGGACTGAACACCGTCAAGCTGGTTGATGCGCTTTTCCAGTCCGTATGCACAGGGCGCACAGTCCATGCCAAAGACGGTTTGTTTGACTTGCAGTAGTTGCGCCTGACCCTGCAGCGGGATCAGGAAAAGACCGATTAGAAATAATAAGATGTAATTCTTCATATTAAACCTCACGTTTTTATAGTTAAAACCAATATGACAGTACAAAGTTCATTCGATACGATTCGGAGTCTTGCGTGCCGGAAAAGCTTGAATATACCGGGAATAAAATACCGCCGGACAGTCCCCACTTACCATATAATCCCAATACACTGGGACCGAGCAACGATTTTGTGCCACCTGTATTTGGCTGTTCAGCGTCATTCAGTGTGCTATTTCCCACCCATTCCGTAACGCTTTCCACAAAGATGCGCCAGTCGGGTTTGGGATAGTCGTGCTGAAACACCGGCGGCCGGTAGCCAATCACGCCGGTGACATACGCAATGTCTCCCAGCCGGTCGTTGTGCTGTTCGGTGTAATACTGATAACCACCCCCGGCCCACCCGTAGAAGGTCCGGGAAGCATAGCCGGTTACGAGCCCGCCGTGCAGGCTTGGCCCTACATGAAGGCCTCCTCGCTTGTCTTCTGTTGGGACGGAACCACTGAGCAGCAGCGTTGATTCAAACCGTTGTCCTACTCCGGGATAGGTTTTAAAAAGACGGAACAATCCCGATACTTCCAGGTCACCGTAACTGCCCATCATGGTACCGAGACGGCCTTGGGGAGGATTGGCTATTTGTTGCAGAGGGGTGGGAACCGATATGTTCAGTTGAATATCTTCGGTCAGCCCGTAATGCCAGTTCTGGCGGAGCATCCATGCCGAGTTGCCTTGCCGGGTGGACATGACCATGGCGTCAAAGCTGAGTTCCCCCTGTCCGAGGGTGGGGGTAGCCAGCGTAAATACCGGACCGTGACCACCTTGGGCATAGGTATTACTGGCAACTACCTGCGACAGTCCGACAACAATGATAATTAATAGTAACCTGATAACAATCTTTGGAAAGCGAGTACTCATAGTATTTGGCTGACTAAATAGATGGTTATATTCCCAGAACCCTCATAATTGGAACCAGTGCGTAGGCAAAAAAAGCTCCGGTGCTATAAATGATGACCGAAGACCAAAACATAACTTTGGTAAATCGGCCTGCCACTTCACACCCCTGACCTCCGGTGATGCTGCATGCCATTTTTCCCCTTGGCCGGTACACCAGAATCCCACTTATAAGCAGCAGAATTCCGGATCCAAGAAAAATCCATTCTTTATAGGCAGACAGTGTAACCATCCAGGGAAACGTAGAAATCATGGAGGTCACGGCCGCACCCCCGGCAAAAGCAGCAACCGCCGCAGGCAGGGCACAGCAAATTAATGTGCCGGTAGAAGTAAACAGGGCAACAAAGCTGGAGGCTTTCTGCTTCCAGGTTTGATTGTTGGGTTTAGTGGTTTGGGTCGAATCCATAATTAATCACTGTTTTATATTCTATCATACAATATAAGGCCTGTACCATACCCCAGAGTCAAGTAATAATTTACCGGTATCCACCGGGCCAGACTAATACGGGCATATTGACCACAATGCCAGCCTCCTCAATCGTAAGTTCTCCATTAGATCGGGCCTCCATGAGAGCATCGGCTGTTTTCAGTTCTCGGGGTTCGGCCTCTTTGTTCCAGTGTACCAAGTGAATGGAGCGCAGCGGACTGTAGCCGGGATCGCCGGGTACGGAACCAAAGATATCGGGTTGGAATCCAAACGGACCGTGTCCTTCGATGCCGTTTTTAAAGACGTAAATATCAGCAAGCAATGTATCAGGGGTTTGTGCCAGTTTCGGCATATGCACGACCTTTGGTCCCATCATTTCGGTCAGCATATTGGCTACCGAAGAGTCTGAGGCCTCGGTGTGGATAAAGTAAAGGTCTCCACCATCGTGATAGGCCTTGACTAGCGGCGCCAGGTTCATGGCCTGCAGGGAGTCGGGGACCACGCCCATTGCCGCGGTCATATCCTGTGGGGTTTTATCCCAGTCTTTAACGAAGTTTTGTTCACACCCCGAGAATAAAACTGCGAGCGATATAAAAACAAAGATTGAATATCTGATCATAATAAATAAGCTTTTAATAGAAGTTATTGGTGTTCCAATTCCGGTTTATATCCCATTTCCACCAGTGCCTCGCGCAGGCTGGAATCATTGACGTTGCCATTGGTGAATACGACTGTAACTTCGCTTTGATCCAGATCCGTTTCTACGGTAATATCCTCAAATCGCTTGTTGAGCGTGTTGATAATGGTTTCTTCGCAGTGCTCGCAGTGCATGTTGGGGACGTGATAGGTAATGGATTGCTGTCGGCTTTTCGGCTGTTCTCTAAACCGGGAAGCTTTGGAGATCAATCGTCCCCAGAAGGAGTTGGCCAGTACGGCCGTCACGCTGGCCACCATGGCGATCATCGCCCATACCGGATACAGCAATCCGGTGGTCGCCAGGGGCACCCCGATGCCGTTGAAGCTGAAAGCCAGCAACAGGTTTTGCTTGGTTTTCCTGAAGGAGTTT
This sequence comes from Fodinibius sp. GM21, assembly GCF_058386955.1. Classification (NCBI taxonomy): domain Bacteria; kingdom Pseudomonadati; phylum Balneolota; class Balneolia; order Balneolales; family Balneolaceae; genus Fodinibius; species Fodinibius sp. GM21. The sequence continues at coordinate 176,577 of NZ_JBYEIQ010000002.1, forward strand.
TCCCCGATTTCAATGGCTTCGACCAAGGCGTACAGCCGTTCGCCCATCAAGACCACATCCGCCGATTCAATGGCAATATCGGTGCCCGTGCCGATAGCCATACCCACATCGGCTTGCGTCAGGGCCGGGGCGTCGTTGATGCCGTCGCCGACCATCGCTACGCGTTTTCCTTCCTCCTGAATGTTGCGGATGCGTTCGGCTTTCTGGTCGGGTTTTACCCGGGCTTCGATCTGCTCGATTCCCACCTGATCGGCGATGGCGCGAGCGGTGCGCTCGTTGTCCCCGGTGAGCAAAACAAGATTACTGCCCTGATCTTTCAGCCGGCTGACGGTCTCTTTGGCATCCTCTTTAAGCGTGTCGGCCAAGGCAAACAGCCCGGACAAGTGTCCGTCAGCAGCCATACTGATGACAGTATGACCCTGCTCTTCGTGGCTGGAAATCCAGTTGGAGTTGAGCTGTATATCCACACCCTCTTCCTCCAAATACTCCAGGCTTCCCAGCAGTATGGTTTGCCCTTCGATATTGGCACGGATTCCTTTTCCGGTTGTGGAGTCAAATTCGCCGGCTTCGGGAAAAACTTCCACTTCGGTCTTTGCATGTTCTAGGACAGCTTCTGCCAGCGGGTGTTCGGAGTGCTGCTCGGCGGCTCCGGCCAGCCTGAGAAATTCATTTTTAGGCATCTGATCGGTGGTAAACACATCCACAACCTTAGGTTCGCCAATAGTAACCGTACCCGTTTTGTCCAGCACCACCGTGTCGATGTCCTTCATGATCTGAAAGGCTTCCCCCGAGCGCATCAGGATGCCCCGGTCAGCGGCCATGCCTCCGCCGCGAATCATCGCCAGCGGTGTGGCCATGCCGAGGGCACAGGGGTAGCCCAGCACAAAGACATCCAGCATGGCAAAGATGCCGCGCGGCAGGTTGGTTTCTCCGGTTACCAGCCATAGACCCAGCGTCCAAATAAGTATGGAAACAATCGCAAAACCAACAACCCCCGGCACATAGTATTTGAGTACCCGGTCCACCAGCTGGATGATGCCCGGCTTCATGGCACGGGCCTCTTCAATGTGCCGGGCGATCTGCTGCAAGAAGGAATCATCACCGAGAGCCGTCACTTTTACAAGCAACGTCCCGGTCTGGTTGATGGATCCGCCCACAACCTCATCGCCTTTGCTTTTCTCCACCGGGATGGATTCACCGGTCACGATGCTTTCGTCCACCCCGGATCGGCCTTCGATAATTTTTCCATCCACCGGGATGTTTTCGCCGGGACGGATCCGCACGCGATCTCCGATTTCCAGTTGGTCCAGTTCGACTTCCTGCTCATAACCACTCTCATCCACCCGATGGGCTGTGTCAGGCTGCAGGTCTAGCAGCTTGCGCACCGACTCCGAAGCTCGGGCCCGTACCTTGTTGGCTGACCAGCCGGACAAGATGTGATAGGTGGTGATAAAGACGGAGACGCCAAAAAATTCCGTGGCCGGAAAAATCGGGTTGTAGAGACCGACGATACCGCCGATCAGTCCCGAAAAAGCCCCAAACTCCAGTAAGTTATGCTGGTTGAGAATGCCCCGGCGCAGCGACTGCCAGGCCTTTTTCTTGATGTACCAGCCCGGACCGAACATGGTAGCCAGCGCTAGCCCGAAGGTCGCCCAGGGGTGCCACCAAGCCATTATGCCCGCCCACATCATCGACATGATGCTGAGTGCAGCCAGTGTCAACACCGAAGCAACCAGCAGGCGGTTGCGGTGCGTTTTTAGTTCCTGCTGTTGTTCCTGGAAGGCTTTGACCTTGTCGGGATCCCGGATGGTATAGCCCAGGTCCAGCAGGATCTGCTTCAGGTCCGCTTCTTTTATATCGCCCGAATCATACTCAATCAGTACCTGCTCATGAGCCAGGCTCACGTTGACTATTGCAACGCCTTCCCGCTGCCCGATAGCCTTGTCGATACTCTGGGCACAAAACGAGCAGGCCATCCCGCCGATATGGAGTTGAAGGGTTTGCATAGGTTATCTTTCGGCTGTGTAGTTTGCTTTGTCCAGAGCCTGTTTCATCTCATCGAAGGAGGTTTTATCTGAGTCAAACTCAACCTCGGCAGATTTATCGTCAAAGGTTACCTTTGCCTGATGAACGCCATCCAGTCGCTCCAAAATATTGGTTGAACGGTCGGCGCAGCCTTCGCAGTGCAGATCGGGAATGTTGAATGTCAGTTTTTTCATAATGTCATTACTTGTATTCAGGTTAGTTGTTGATTTATAAAAGCATAAATTGAGCTGTCAAATAAGTTATTACTACCAGAACGGGTAGCTGCAATACCGGAGTCACGGCCACATCACCTAGGCTTTTCGGGAAGTGAGGCACATTTCGGTTAAAGTGCCACCAGCCCAACCGCTGAGCTACGAGCTCAGTCAGATAGGCTCCAAGAAAACTTAGCAGAAACACAAAACTGTAGTGAGCAATACCTGCCATACTCAGCCACTGGTAGTCCGAAAGCCACCAGCCGATTAGATAGAACAGGCCTACGGTGTATAGCACGTCCGATACTATACCTATGGAACAATTCCGTAGTCGAATGTGCCATGGTTTACCAGCACATGTGCTCAGGGCTTTGGTTTGGGCCAGCTCCCAAGGGGTATGTAATAGCAGCGCTATTGCTGCAAGAAATACCACTAATTCAAGAGACATTACTCAAGAGTCTTGGTCAGAATCATCCATCGTGTCCCGCTGAACCTTCACCAATTTAAAACCGGCATTTTCTACGGTTTCTTTCAGGGTTTCATCCGAGGGTATATGGGTTTGTTTGAACGACAGCTTGGCAAAGCCTTTCTTGGGGGCAATCTCATGAATGGAAATGCCATCCAACTTTTCCAGTGAGCTTTTCAGCCCTCGTGCACAGAACTCGCAAGACATGCCCTCAATTTGTAGCGTAATGGCCTTATCTTGCTGTATGGTCGTTGTAGTGTCTGCTTGCCCGTAGGCATTGAGTGCAATGGCACCTACTAATATCAATAGAATGGATGCAATTTTTTTCATACTTACCTCCTTTGCATGGCAATTTGTTTTCAAAAACAGGTTTATTGGCTTTATAAAACCTAATTCACCTATAATATAAGGCCTGTACCATGGTCGAGAGTCAAATATTTTTTGCTCTATTTACTCATTCACATTTAATACAAAAGGCAGGGTAACCACTTTATTATTCCGCTGGAGTTGTACCCACATTTTATAGATCCCGGAATTTGGGAATTGAGTTAATGTGCCAATTTGGTAATCTGTTTTTTGATGACTAGCAGTGTGTTTGAAGTGTAACTGGTGCCCGTGATCCGCCATAGCATGTTCTATGGGATGGGTATGAAGAAATTCAGAACCGTCTTGGCTGATAATTACAATATGAGCTAAGGCTCCTAAATAAGGTTGGAGGTCTTTGACAGGTTTTCCTGTTTGTTCTTCAGTCACGAGCATGGAAAGTTGCATTTCCTTTTTGGGATGTAAGGGCATGTCGTGTTTTAAGGATACAACCAAACCATCTGCTTTGCCGGTTTTATTAGTCTCACTTTTCAGTTCTTGGTACGATGACTTGTCCCCTTTTACCCAAAGGTCAAAACGTTCAATCGAAGGCCCTATTTCATGAGACGGGACAAAATCAGCGTATAGCCAGTAATTTCCGCCGTACTGAAACGTATGTGTTACACTAAAACTCCCATCTCGGTTTTGTTTTGGATGCAGATGATCAAAATTTTGCAGATCATTAGATACCAGAAGGAAATGCATGAGCCTTTCATGACTGAGTACAAAGTCACGTAAAACTGACCCATCGCTATCTCTGACAGTTACAATAAGTTCTACAGGTTTATTGGCCTTAGCTACAGATGGATTTGTTCTGAGCTCGGCCTTTATTTTCTTTTCCAATTTTCCCTCTCTTTATGACGTTAATTCCCGTTTGTTATAAGGAAAAAACGCTGCTATCTATATGGGAAGTATATTAAGTTGATGATATTTAATTTTTACTTCGTGACGACCAGTGAAGCGCGGTGATTTTCCAGTTTTCTCCTTCCTTCTTGAGAACAGCCAGTTCAAGGCTGTTAAGATCCAATTCTCTGTCGCTGTAGGTACCCCAGGTATGTGTTTGGGTTGAAACCCAGGCAGTATTACCTTCAATCGTGACATTTCGTGATTCTATTTCCCGTTTCATGGCACTCAGAAATTTCCCGTCAGAATGAAAGTGGTGGGACAAATATTCTTTTTTGGTTTCGATATTCCCACCTTCCAGGATTCGGACAGACTCTGAGAGTAGATCCATAGCCGCTTGGCTGTCATTCTCAATAATAGCCTGATGGAATGCATCAAGCGTCTTAATTACATTTTTTTCTGAAGCAGAAGGCTGACTTACAGATATGGATGTTCCGATTATAAACAGACAAACTGCAGTTAATGATATTCGAGTAAACATAATGTTAGTTTAATGATTAATTGAGTTGTGTTAAGGAAATTCTATCGATCAGCACCGTTCCACTTCCATTCAGCCGGAGTCCCACGCTTCCGGCCTCTGGGGCATCACCGTGGCCATGCACCGCCATCTCTTTGTTGATATAACCTCGGAAGTGAGTCCCGTTACCGACCGTGCGAATAAACAGCATGCCGGAAGCGGAATAGGATTCTTCGGCGAATACTTCACGGTTACCCTCGCTGACCCGTCCCTGGGATATAGTGCCATCAGAAGACAGGGTCACGAAATCATAGTTTTGGGCGTCCTGCACGTGATTGACTAGTGAAACGTCTCCCTCAAAATCTGAGAGATCCAAGTAGTAATCGACCTGCACGTTTTGGAATGGGTCTTTTCCAACAAAGAAATTAGAGGTAGAATCGACGGAGACCTTAAGCAGGTGATTATCGCCGCTGTTAACAACGGTTGGCTGCAGCTGGGAGGCAGAACCTTCCAGCCACCGGAAGCGGGAAAGCAACGTGCTTACGCCATTCGGACCAACCTCCCATGACCAGTTGCCATTATCACTGACAGTGAACATTGAACCGGCCTGTTGCAGACTGTCCGTGGAAGATGAGGCATTACTTTGTTGTTCTACCAGTTGACCAGTACCCGCCCCATAACCAAAAACCATTTCAGCACCATGATCTCCTGTTTCATAGAGAAAGAACACTCCGGGCAAGGCAAGGGCAAACAGCCCAATCCTAACCGCTTGCTGATCCATCTTTTGATACCAGTGGAGTAGCATTCGCAGAACGGCATAGATCCCAAAGAACCAGACGGTCCACAGGGCCCAATCAGCATGTTCATTCAAAACCGATTGCGCTCCCGACGGCAAAAACACGCTGTCGGCCGCCCAGGTCCCGGTATAGTAAGCGGCTATACCTGATACTGCACCAATACTATATAGGATTGTAGATTTTAGATCATCCCACCATTTATCGGGTAGAAAGAAGTTTAGCAAGTCCATCAATACTGCCAACAGAATAATAGCAATGGGAAAGTGAACCAGCATCGAGTGGATGTTGGGTGCCCATTCGGGTATAAGACTCATAAAGCCCTCCGTTTTGTGTGATTTACTAATTGGTTACTGATAATCCAATATAATATACCTCGTCAACCTTAAATTGAGCTTAAATGCAGTACATAAATTCAATCTTCCGAATAATACACCTCCTGCCAGCTCCAGCCGGTGCTGCGCAGCAAGCCGGCCAGCAGGGCCCGGCGCTTCTTTTCGGGCAGCTGGCCATCCGGGCCCTCTGCCAGCGGAACATCGGAGGATTGCAAGTGCTTAAATTCCAGCCCATTTTCGATATCCCCTTCGTGAGCCGCCACAAAATGATGCTTGATGGTGTTCAAAAACTTGCTGATCGCATCGCGCAGCAGGCGCAGCCCTTGATCCCGGCGGCCGCTTTTGTCCACATGATGCTGTATAATCGTCAGAGCTTCATCCAAATTGGTGAGGTTAATTGACAGCGACTCGGAGCGGTTACGGCTGTAGAAATAGTGGACGGCGGGATGCGCAAAATGGTTCTGGTTATGCTTGTTGATCATCTTTTGCAGCTCGGGAGCTATCTTTCCCAGTTGCTCAAAGTTTTCGCCATTGAATGCGTTTTTGACGATGGCTTCAGGCGTTTCACCTACGTTCGAAATAAACAAGCTCAGGTTCTTTTTGTGGATGACGGCTGAGGTGAGGCTTATCAGGTAGGTCATGGCCGTAGTGATAAAAATAAACCCGGCAAAAGAAAACGCCGCTACCACCATTTGCCAGATACCGCCGCCCGGAATGTATTCGCCGTTGCCCATCGTAGAAAGCGTATATCCGCTAAAGTAGATCCTGGCGGCAATGCCCGGTGTGGCACCGCTCTCGGCGTGGATGACGGAATGGGGATCCCCCATCAACACCAGAAAAAAGCCCAGCCAAAGCAGCGCCAGCCAGAGGGTCACCAGGACAAGGATGTGGGTCATCCCGGAGAACTGCAGCAGCCACCGGCTGCGGGTCTTGCGGTTTGCCCACAGAAATACACCGGCAATGCCCGATGATACGTACCGTGCTATCATTCCTGCCCCGTTAAAGGAGACCGTGGTATAGAAAAAATCGAAGGCGGTGATAACCGTTATCAGAATTCCGAGAATGAGGTAAAGTTCATTCATTATTTAATCTCGCTTACGCATTCAGATAATGAGCCCCGATCCTGTAAAACGCTTGATAATTCGACACGAGTTATGTTAAAATATCGTATGCAATTAGAAATTCAGCCGGGCTGTAAACGGGAAGGGCACTTTCTTTAAAATCTTTTTGATTTCGGGTGACAATTACTTCTAAATTAGCATGTACCCCTGATTGATACAGTACGGCGTCTTCGTAATCCTTAAAATCACTATCCACCGCCTCTTCCAGTACTACACGATTAATGCTGGAAATATGGAAAATTTTAAGCATTTTCCTGATGTTTTTTTCTGCTTTCTCGCGGGACAATCCCTTTTCCAGCAAATAAAAAATAGTGGTTACGGTAGTTCCGCAAATCCAGCCTTCTATTTCACTCGTTTCGGCCAATCCTACTACCTGTGACGAGGCTTCAAAAAACGGAGTTCGTTCCAATAATACATCCAATAATACATTCGTATCGAAAAGAACTTTCATTTCAGAAATTTATCTTCCAAATGTTTTTTATAGTCTTCTTCTCGAATATCTGTATCCTTTAAAATACCTGCCAAAGAAGCGGTAACAGGAGGTAATTTTTGGTGAGAGGACGATTGCTCGGCTTCAATAAGCGTAAAATAATCAGCTACCATTTGAGAAACCGAGGTTCCTTTTTCTCTGGCTCGTTTTTTGGCCCGCTTAATCAACGAGTCGTCTAATCGGAGCGTTAATTTACTTTTCATAGTTAGACGTATTATTTTTAATTAAATGTACGTCATTCCAACGCAGTCAAGCAAGAAAAATTTCGTTTGCCTGATACAGGCATCCTGCCTCACACCAAAAACCACTGCAAACCCAGCCCCACGCCGATGGTTAAAATAAAGGTCGTAATCCACACAAAGCGGATGCCCGGTTTGACGGCTGCAGGCGCTTCTTCAGGCTCACTGAAGAACATCGGGATGATGATGCGCAGGTACACGGCCAGGGAAATCACGCTGTTGATGATGGCCGCCACCGCCAGCCAGGTGTAGCCACTGCCGATGGCCGTGCCGAACAGCAAAAACTTGCCGGCAAAGCCCGCCAGCGGCGGCACGCCCACCAGCGAAAGCAAAAAGATGGTCATGCCCACCGCCATGGCCGGATGTCGTTTTCCCAGCCCGTTGAAATCACGCAACCGGGGGCCACAGGACTGCGTCACCACAAAAGCGCCGGTGTTCATCACCGCGTAGGCGATACCAAAAACGACCAGGGCATTCACGGCCAGCCCGCCCTGCTGAATGCCGACGACCCCAATGATAAAATATCCGGCCTGTGCAACAGTGGAATAGGCCAGCAGCCGAATCACATTATCCTGCCACAGGGCCACCACGTTACCGAAGGTCATGGAGAGCACCGCCACCGCGGCTACCACAAGGGGCCAGTTAAGCACCTCGGCCGGCAGCTCTCGCGCCACCTGCGCCAACCCGAAGACCGCGCCCACCTTGGGCACGACCGAAAGGTAGGCCGCAATGGAGACCGGTGCGCCCTCAAAAGCGTCGGGCGTCCAGAAGTGAAAGGGGACCAGCGACCCCGCGTAGCCGATGCCGACCAGCAGGGCCCCGAATCCGAAAATAGCGGCGGCAGATCCCAGGCCGGGATCATGTAAGGCCGACAGATAGGTGGTGCCGGTCGCCCCCACCCAGAAGGTAAGCCCGAACAGCATGACCGCGCTGGTTACCGACCCGTAGATATAGTATTTAAAGGCACCCTCGGTGGCCCGGTCCGTCTTGGCATAAGCGATAAGGGCCGTGCCGGCAAGGGTGCCGATCAAAATACCGAGCACGATAAACATAATGTCACCGGCGCCCGCCAGCAGCAGCGCTCCCAATGTGGAGAAGATTAACAGGCTGTAAACGGTACCCTCGCGGTAGGTATCTTTCAGCTCGCTGCGCGCCATCACGGCGATCAGCAAAATCGTTAGGCAGAGCATGATCACCGCCCACAGGCTCAGGTAATCCACCCGGAAGGTATTAGAAAAAGCCGTGGTGACGGTCCCCAGCTTGGATATGGCAACGCCGGAGGCCGCAACCATGCCGATGACGAGCGTCCACAGGCTGCCGCGCGCGCTGCCCATCATCTCGGCCACCAGCGACCCAACGGCGGTAAGCAGGACGATGATCTGTGGTAGTATAAGGAGTAAATCTTTGGTCATAAAATTATTTAGAATTTAAAAACCTTGCTAATAGAAAAATTTCAATCTATAAATCACAGATGGTATTAACCCACCCCTACACCCCTCCCGCGGAGGGGAATTCCTTTTTCAGGGGCAGCGTTTTTAAGTCCCCTCTTGAGAGGGGATTTAAGCCTGCTCCGAGACTTCGGAGGGGTGGGTTAATAACAACACGCAAATGAATATCTTTTTCCATTAATGGACATTTTAAGGAGTCTATATAAATCAAAATCCCATCAGTTCAGTTGTTGCGTGAATCATCGACAGCAGCGAATCCGGATACACCCCGATCAAAACGATAACCACAAGCAGCGGAATAAACGCCCATAACTCACGCGCACCCAAATCGGGCATCTCGTCCAATCCTCCGGAAGGCTCGCCCATAAACACGCGCTGGATGGCCCGCAGGTAGAAGGCCGTGGTAATAAGCAGCCCCAGGATGATGAAGCCGGTAGCGACGGGAGATACGTCGAAGCCGCCCAGGAAGATCTGAAACTCGGCGGGAAAGTGGGCCAGTCCAGGCAGGCCCAGCGAAGCAAAAGCGGCCAGGATAAACAGTCCGCTCAATACCGGGTGCGTTTTCAATACCCCGCTCATCTCGGACATTTCACGCGTGCCGGTGCGATCCTGCAGGGCGCCTACCAGCAAAAAGAGCAGTCCGGTTACCACGCCGTGACTGATAATCTGCAGCGTGGCGCCGTCCAGCGCCGGCGTTTCGGTGCCCGCGCCCAGGGCCGCAGCGGCCGCCACGCCAAACATCATGTAGCCCATATGATTCACGCTGGTGTAAGCCACCAGGCGTTTGATGTCGGTTTGCGCCAGCGCCACCAGTGCACCGTACAGGGCCGTAACTACCGCAATGACGATCACATAGGGCGCAAACTGCTGGAAGGCCCCGGGTGTCATCTGAAGCGAAAAACGGATAAAGCCGTAGGCGCCCAGCTTCAGCAATATGCCGGCCAGGATAGCGCTGCCGGCGGCCGGTGCTTCGGTATGGGCGGCCGGAAGCCAGGTATGCACCGGCACCAACGGTGTCTTGATGGCAAAGGCGATAAACAGTCCCCAGAACGTGAGCGCGGCCGCCAGTCCGGTCAGCGGCGGGTTGGCGATGAGCGCGCGCATATCGAAGGTGCCGGAAAAGATATAGAGCGACAAAAAGGCCAGCAGCAGAAACAGGCTGCCGAGCAGCGTATACAAAAAGAACGTCAGTGCGGCCTGCTTGCTGTTTTCATGGCCCCATTCGGCAATAATAAAGTACATGCCCACCAGCGTGATTTCGAAAAAGACGTAGAACAGGAACAGATCGAGCGACATAAACACGCCCAGGCAAGCCATCTCCAGCATCAGGAATAACATCACGTAGGTATTGGCTCGTTTTTCAATTTTGGCCGAATAGATGAGCGCCGTCAAAAACAGGAAGGTGGTAAGTATCACAATCGGAAAGCTGATTCCGTCCACCCCCAGCCGGTAGGCAATGCCGAGCGATGGAATCCAGCTCAGCTGCTCTACCTGGCTGAACCCCGCATCGATACCGCGCAGCCAAATTAAAACAGAGCTAATAAAGGCGAGTGCTGAGGTGCCAATACCGATGCCGTAGGTAGTTTTCGGGTTTTTCGGCTTCAGCACCAGTATCACCAGTGCTCCCAACAGCGGTAAAAATGTCGTAATTGATAATAGTGGCATTGTTAAATAATTCTTTCTTTAATAGTTGTAACAGATTTACATTAGGATTAAAAACATCAACGCGACAAAGACCACCAGTCCCCAGACCGACCACAGCAGCTCGCGGTGCACCAGTCCTGATTGGATCCGACGCCCGTAGCGGCCCAGCGCCTGCACCTTTGCGACCAAAAAGGCAATCAGTCTGTCAATACCGCGCTCGTCGGAGCGCCGGGACCAGTTGCCCAGCCGTAGCCCAAACTTTCCGAATCCAAACACGCCCCGGTGAAGCAGCCCATCGGAGACTCCCGCCGCTTCTGACAGCTTCAGGGCCGAGCGTCCGGCCTGCAAAACAACCCGGTGAATGCTCTCATCAATCCGCCTGCAACGCCGGGCCAGTTGCATCACGGGACGGTTCACCAAGACGTGGTATCCTCCGGCCAACGGATAGTTGTTTCGGATAAACTTCACAGCGGAGTGGTGGTACGTTTTTCCCGCCATCAGCCAGCCGGCGACAAGGCCGGCCAGCGCCGCCAGCAATCCGCCGATTTGGGCTGCTTGGGCTTTGGGAAGGGTAAAACCTGCCATCTCCATCATATTGTGCAGCAAAAAGCCGCCGCCTATGACAAAAACCAGCATGGCAAGTAAGCCGCCTTGCATCCATCGAAGGCCCCGGGAATTTTGAATTTCTCCGGCTTCGCCCTTCCATAAAATGCCCAGCGCGCGGCTCATATACATGGCCGTCAACAGCGCGCCTCCCAAGGCCGCGAGGAAATACCACTCCGGCAGCGATGATTGCAGCCCCGCCGCAAGCACGCCGTCTTTGGAAAAATAGCCGACAAAGGGGGGAATGCCGGCCAGCGCCACGGCAGCCACCCCGAAGCCGGTAAAGGTGACTTTTAACTTTTTGCCCGCGCCAGTTAATTGTTCAAACTGGGTGGAGCCCGCCCCGTGCTGCCAGATGCCCGCTCCCAAAAAGAGACTGCTTTTCATGAACGCGTGCGCCACCAGGTGGGCCAGCGCTGCGCCCGGCGACCCGGCCCCGATAGCCAGCACCATAAAGCCCAGCTGACTGGAGGAGGAGGCGGCGAGCATTTCTTTGATATCATCGGAAAAAATAGCGGTCAATCCGGTCATTAATATTGTGATCCCGCCCACCGCACCGATCCAGACCAGCATCCCGGGCGAAAACAGGGGAAAAGCCTTGATCAGCAGCACGATCCCGGCCGCCACCATGGTAGCGGAGTGCAGCAGCGCCGAGACGGGCGTAGGGCCTTTCATCGCGGCCGCCAGCCAGCTTTGGAAGGGCACCTGGGCCGACTTGCCCGCCGCGGCCAACAGCAGCGCGAGCGCGCCCACTTGCGAGAGGCTTGCCTGCGGGACTTCGGCAATTTTGCTGGAGCCGCTGCCGAGGATAATCACAAAGACCCCGATATATAATCCTAAATCCGCAAAACGGTTGATCAAAAAAACCTTGTTGGCGGCCCGGCCAGTTTCGGCATTCCAGTGCTTGGTGCTGATAAGCAGGTACGAACAAAAACCCAGCACCTCCCAGGCAATGACAAAAAGAATCCAGTCGCCTGCAAACAGCAGCAGTTGCATAGCCCCTAAAAAGAGCGAGATGCTACTCCAGAAGCGCCATTTCCCTTTCTGCTCCCCCATATAACCGATGGCGTAAAGAAAAATGAGCGTCGCTACGAGCCCCACCACCAGCGAGAGGAGCCCGTTCAGGTAGCTTACTTCCAGCCGGAAGGGCAGCCCGGGGAATCCGGCAAAGCTCCAGGAAGCGGCAAAGCCGCCGGCGACGCTCAAAAAGAGGGCGGCAGATGCACCCGTGGAAATCGCTGCCCCGGCCAGTGATACGTAGCCCTCTTTTTTGCCACCAAACAGCGTCCACAGACTTGCTGCGGCGGGGGCGAGGAATATGAGTAATAAATAAATCATGTTTTTACAATAAGCTTATGTCAAAGTCTTAAACCGCCGAATAATGAACAAGGAATGTCCAATTTTGAAGTCTCTTTCTTCATTCGTTATTCCTTGTTGGACATTCGATATTTTTCATCCTTTCATATCAGCCGATTCTTCGGATTCGATGGAGCCTTTGGTCCGAAAGCGCTGCGTGCCGATAGCAAAGCCGACAGCCGCCTCCAGGGCCATCACCGTCATTACCACCAGCACAAACATCTGGATGGAATAGGACTCCGGGTGCAAGTAGCGCCAGAAAGCGACCAAGTTCACCATGACGGCGCCCAGCATCAGCTCTACGCCCATCATGATCATCACCAGGTTGGTCTGGCTCAGCGCCCCGTACAGGCCAATGCCGAAGAGGATGGTTCCGATAATAAGGGCGACCGTTAAAACCATATCAGTGCTCCTTTTGATTGTTGTTGTGAATAATCAACGCCGTGGCCAGGGCGGCGACCATGGCGGTCAGGATTGACGTGCCGGCCGATTCAAAGATCATCATCGAGCGTTGCATCACTTCCATGCCCAAATCGTGGTTTTGCTGCGCCGGAGCGGGTGCCGCCGGAACGATATCGCCCCAATTTGTGAGCAGAATCACCCCCAGCGCCAGTCCGCCCGTCACGACCGCTGCCACGATGGACGGTTTTTCCTGGTGGGTCATGTCCATCTGGCCCAGCCCGCCGGGATCCATCATATACATCATCATAAATATGGCCATGATGCTCATCTCTGTACCCATCATCATAATCTGCAGCACGCCCAGGAATTCCGCCTCCATCACCAGAAACATCCCGCCGATGGCCACCATCGAAGCCAGCAGTGAAAAGGCCGAACGCACCATCGAGTTGGTGCGGAACACCCGCCAACCGAACCAGATGGCGATCAGGCCAATGACCATTAATAATGTGATTTGCAGTTCCATCATAGCAGCAATTGAATTCCCACTTGCACAATATTAAACAGGGCGGCCGGCACGGCGTACTTCCAACCCCACTCCAGCAGGTGATCGTGGCGGATACGCGGCAACCAGCGGCCCACCCAGAAGAAGGAGGCCGCTACCAGCGCTGTTTTAATGAACGTCCACACAAAATCGGGCAGCCAGGGGCCGAGCCATCCGCCCAAAAAGAAGACGGTTACGGCCAGCGCGAGCGTCAGAACCAGCAGCAAGCGGCCCAGGCGGAACAAAATTTTACGCGCCCCGGTGAACTCCGCCCACGCGCCTCCGGCCAGCTCACCTTCGGCCACCGGCAGATCAAAGGGCGGCAGAAAGGCCATGGCCATCACCGCGAAGTAGAACAGCAGAAAACCCACCGGCTGGTAGATAATGTTCCAGAGCGGCGCTTGCGAGCGTACTACTTCCAGCATCCCCATCGACTCGGCCCGCATGACGGCCGCGGTAATGGCCATCACTACCGCCATGGAATAGGCGATGAGCTGTGCCATGGCGCGCCAGCCGCCGATCATGCCGTAGGCGCCGTTGGCTGACCAGCCCGCCATGATAAGTGAAACCATGATATAGACCAGCGCGGCGTTGATAAAGAGCGCAGCGGTACCCAGATCAAGCAAAATAGTTCCTTGGGCAAAGGGCAGGATGGCGACCGCCAGCAGCACTACGGCGATGAAAATAATCGGCGTGGCTTCATAAAAAACGGTGTCGTAGCGGCGGGTACGGATTTCTTCCTGTCCGAAAGCCCGCAAGAATGCATGAAGCGGCCCGGCCCAGTCGAGGCGCCCGCTAAACGACCAGCGCTCCATCAGGGCCACAAAATAGACTCCTGCTGCAAACAGAATGATAATCGCCGTCCACGTTAATGCTGTACTCATCTATTTCACCTCCGGACTTTTGAGTCCGACTTCCCACGGGGAAATATCCAGCGAGACAATCTGCACCAGCGCGTCCGACAGCTCCGCTTCTTCGCTGAGCGTCGGCACCAGGGCGGCCAGCGCTTGGGCGGGCGTTTCCAATTGCAGCTGCTTTACCACTCCTTTTTTTACTGAGATCGCAAGGGACAGGGTACCCCGCGGACTTTCAAGCTGCGCCGAGCCTGAACCGGAGCCGGACAAATCAACCGTATTCCTTTCTTGTTGTTGGTCGGCCTTGTTAATCAACGCAAAGCTTTGCTCAATCTCATCCAGGCGCACCAGCAGCCGTCCCCAGCCGTTGTTCTCCTCTTTGATGACCGGCTCCCAGCCCAAATCCCGGTACTGCTTTTGCTGCGAGCGCAGATCCTGTTTGATTCCCGCGGCTTTGGCCACCGGTCCCGACAGGTGATGCAGCAGGGGGTCGGGAATGATTCCTCCGACGCTTAATTTCGTTTGCAAATATAGCATGGACCGGATCTGATTTAGAAAAGCGATCAGTTTTTTAGATGATATATCTTTGGTGCGGTGAAGCACATGCCCCCGCGCGGCCTGTCGGTGCATCCATTCGTTGCCTACTGTTTTGGCAAAGGTGGCCAGCCAGTTCAGATGGCTGGCAATGCGTTCGTTTTCCAGAGCACAAAGTTCATTAGATAAAATCGAATCATCATTGCCAAAAGCGTTTGTCAGGGCTTTTTTTGCCAGCAGCCGGTACGTTTGGGGCGTCAACGGGTTGAGCCCCGCCAGCAGATCGGGCAGTTCGGTTGCCTCAAGCGGCAAGAGCTCTTCAAAAGAACGGGCGGTGAGATCATCTTCCACCCGGGCTTCGATGACGGTATCACCGTCCAGTTCCATGAATACTGACAACCCGCCGGGCAGGCCGGGGTGAAAGGGCCCGAAGTAGACCTCACTACGGTTCATCGGCAGCCCGTCCCTCGGTCGCGGAAGGTCTTTGGTCATCGCCACCATCGACATAAAGTCCATATCACCGTGGTCGTGTCCGCCGTGGCCGTGGCCTGCGTGGTTATGTTCATGCTCATCCTGCCCATGTGCGTGTTCTCCATGATCGTGATGTTGATGGCCCTTATGTGCACTATGGGAACCGTGCTGATGGCTTTCGTGGCTGTGCTTGTCCGGTGTTCCATGGCAGTCTTTACTGTCCCCGGCTTCGGTATCATCAGAATGGTTATGATCGTGATTTTTATGGCTTCCGTGGCTATGGTTGTGTCCTCCATCGGCTTTACCCTGCTGATGGGTGGAATGGTCGTGGCCTTCATGATCGCCGTGGCCGTGATGATGGTCGTGTCCGCCGTGATTGTGATTATGACCCTTTTCGTTCTCATGATCACCGTGATCGTGATTATTATGACCGCCATGTCCGTCATGTGATTCGTGCGATCCATGATCTTCTTCGTGTCCATGCTCATGCTCTTTATGATCGTGCTCACCTTCATCCCCGTTTCCGTGATTATGGTGATGATGTGCATGTCCGCCGTTTTCCGAATCTTCAGCCATATTCACCAGAAACTCCGGCATCCAGGGCTCGGCGTCTTCACTCCAGGCGTGATGTTGAAACAGTTCCTGAATTTCGGGGAGTGCATCCTCAAGGAAATTATTAGCTAATGCAACATGAAGATCGGGCTTGGGAAGATAAGGGAGCGACTCCGGGCCGGCCACCACCAGTACGCGGGGACGCGGAATCTGCTGGTAGGCCACGGCTGCTTTTTGCGCCAGCGGGTCGGGCAGGTTCCCCATTACCAGCAGCACGTTAGCTTCGCGCGGGTTGGGAGCGATGATGAAGTCTGAGTCCAATTCATTTTGATACATCCTTAAAATATCCGCACCCGGCACCGGAAAAATACAGATATCCTTGGCTGAGGCCTTGGCCATCCAGCGCCTCAGCCCGCTCATCTTGCCCTTGCGGGCCCCGTATGTCATTACCGGTTTGCTCATAAACTATTGTCGTTTAAGTCCGCTTTGCGTCCAGGTGTAAATGAGTCCCAAAAACAGGATGCCCAGGAAAAAACCCATATCCAGTAGGGCGACAAGTCCCAGTTCCTTGTACACTACCGCCCAGGGATACATATAGGCCATCTCCATATCAAAGGCCAGAAAGAGCAGTGCAAAACCGTAGTAGTGTACGTGGTAGCGATTCCAGGCCGGCTCGGGCGACGGATGGCCGCTCTGGGCCGGCATATCCTTGCCGGGCTCATCCACCGTCTCACCCAGCGAACGCTTGATGAGATAAATCATCCACGCCAGCCCCGCCGTGGCCACCAGCATGCCGAACAGGATGATGTATTGCTGCAGTGGTTGCATTATTTCATTCTTTAATTGTTATGGAACATATTATGATCAGGATTTTTGATTAAAGCAACCCATAAACTTGGTATCAACCTGCCTCAAACATCCTCCGCGACTAAAGGCGCGTCCTTTATTTTTAGGTAATTTCAAAATTCGCCATCATGCCGTTGTCTTCATGCTCCAGGTTGTGGCAGTGAAATACGTACAGGCCTTTGGGGGCATCAAATTTGGTAAGCACGCGCACGGTTTCGCCGGCGCCGACCAGCACGGTATCTTTCCAGCCGCGCTCGTGCGGGGATAGCTCTCCGCCGCTGCGCTCCAGCACGTTAAATTGCGTAGCATGAATATGCATCGGGTGCGGCATCGGCATCATCGTATTATTGGTGAATTCCCATACTTCAAGTGCACCTTGGGGCACTTTCTGGTCCACGCGCATCATCTCAAAAAACTTTCCGTTGATGGCCGGCCCCTGCATCATCTCCATCGTCAGGTTGATACGCCGGCTCCGGTCGGCAGCTGATGCGTCAGGATAGGATCGTTTTGCCAACCTTCCGGGGAGTTCAAACTCCTCCTGCTTTTCTTTTGCGATTCTGAACTCAAGGATATCTGCCTCTCCACCAGATGTGCTGCCTCGACGGTCCCGATCGCCCATCATTCCCTGCATGCCCCTGCGGCTTTGCCGGCCATTCATCATCCCGCCATTTCTGTTTCCATCCATCATATCCATCATTCCGCCACCCCCGTTCTGCGCTTCGGCCTGCATACGCACTTTTTGACCCTTCTCATAACGACTGAAATCGACGAGCAGGTCGGCCCGTTCGCCGGGAGCTAACATAACAGAGGATATCTCATGCGGTTGCTCCAGCAGCCCGCCGTCACCACCAATCACATGAAAAGCGTGTCCATCGCTGAACGAGAAATCCAGAATACGGGCGTTGGACCCGTTGAGCAGCCGCAGCCGGTGCCAGTTTGTGCTTACCTTATGATACGGAGCGGGGCGGCCATTCACCAGCAGCGTATTGCCAAAGAAACCCATCATGCGATCCATCCTGCCGATATTATAGGTTAACTGCCCGCTGCTGTTAAACTGCTTATCCTGCACGATCAGCGGCAGCTCGCGGTCCCCGGAGGGCAAGCCCAACGCCTGCTCCTCGTCGTCTTCCACGATAAAAAAGCCACCCAGTCCCCGATATACCTGCGGACCGGTCAGCTGATCAGGATGCGGGTGATACCAGTAGGTCCCGGCCCGCTGATCGACGTTGAACCGGTAGTTATAGTTTTGGCCGGGCTGGACTGCATCTTTGGGGTGCCCGTCCATGGCGGGCGGCACGATGAGCCCGTGCCAGTGAAGGATGCTTTCCTGGGTAATACGATTTTGAAAATTGATATTCAGCGACTGGCCCCGCTTAATGCGTATCGTCGGACTCGGCAGGGCGCCGTTCAAGGTATAAATATCCGAAGGCGCATCACCGGCCAGCGTTTTTTGAGTGGATTCGGCCACCAGCTCGAAGTCGTTGGCTCGGATCTCTTCCGGAAATACCAGCGGCTGAGTGAACGCATTTTGAGGCAGCACAAAGCCCTCTTTAGCTTCCGAGCTACACGCCAGAAGCGCCGACGGCAGAGTTGCTACTGCGCTGCCGAGGCCAAGATATTTCAGGAATTTTTTGCGATCCATGCCATTTTACTTTTGAAGTTAACCTTTTTTCACTCCAGCAGATCCTTTTTCTTTTCCTTGAATTCTTCTTTGCTGATTTCTCCTTTGGCATACCGCTCTTTTAAAATATCCAGCGCTGATTTCTGTGGCGGTGGCGAACCGGTTGGGGTGGCATAGCGCACCAGCAGTACAATAGCTGCAATGATAATAACCCACCAGAGGATCATCATCCACCAGCCGCCGCCCATTCCGTCAAACATATGCATAAATAGTCACCGTTAGGTTTGTTTTGATTGTCGATTTGGTTCAAGGTTTATAATTAAGGTAAAAATTTCCACTGAATATGGTGTTAAAGAATTATGGCTATTTGTTGTGTTATTTTTATGGCTTAGCCATACAGTCGGTTAAAACCACATGCGTACCCCGCCTACCAGGCCGAGGGTGCTTATTTCCCCGCCTTCGAGACGGGTAAAGTCGGCGGTGTCGCCCAGCTTCCGGTTCCAGGAGATGCCAATATAAGGGGCAAACTCGCGCCGGATTTCGTACCGCAGCCGGAAGCCGAGATCTACGTTGTTAAAACCTGAACCGACGCCCCACTGTTCGACTTCCTGTACGGCCACGCTGGTTTCAAGCCGTGGTTGTCCCCAAAGACGCTGGGTAATTGGAAAATCGTATTCCGCTTCCAGGCTGGCCGATATATCTCCGGCTTCGCTGACAAAAAGGGCACCGTCCACTTCAAACAGGTAGGGGGCCAGTCCCTGCAGGCCGATTACGGCAAAGCCTCTCGACTGGCTGCCATCGGCGTTGTAGGCCACATCGTACCGGATACCCGCCTGCACGTCGAAATAAGCGGAAATGGCTTTGCTGTAGAGCCCCTGAAGCTCCATTTCGCCTTCAGTTTCGGCGGTTAATGCTTCGCCTTCCGCCTTAAACCAAAACTTGTTCAGGTCCTTACCGATATAGCCCTGGGCATCGAGCACCAGTGGGTTTAATCCGCTATTCATATTATACTCAAACCGGTCGGCCATAAGAAAGACATAGGTGTGGTTGTCCATCATGATGTCATTGCTGAATGGCGGGGCTTTTTGTGCCAGGACGGAACTGTGGGTGATTGCAATGATTGCAAAAGTCGTAAGAATGAATGTTGATGCTCGTTTAATCATGGTCATTGTCATGCAAATTTGTATATCAGATAGAATTCGTTCGTAAAGGTTTGGTTACACTTATTCATGTATAATCTTGTCCATAAATGCTGCCGTTTTCATCTTCGACTTGCACCACCCGGAACATGCCTCGTTCCATGTGGTACAGGATGTGGCAGTGGAAGGCCCACCGGCCTTTGTCACGCGGGGTCACCAGGGCAGATATGCGCTGTGCCGGTTGCAGCAGTAATGTGTGCTTGCGCGGGTTATAAATCCCGTTACCGTTTTCCATCTCCATCCACATGCCGTGCAGGTGAATGGGGTGCTCCATCATAGTGTCGTTAACCAGCGTCAGCCGCAGGCGCTCGTTGTGCTTAAACTCGATGGGTCCGTCCACCTCGTGGAACTGCTTGCCGTCAAATGACCACATATAGCGCTCCATATTGCCTGTCAGATGCAGCTCGACTTCGCGCTGGGCCGGGCGTTCGTCGATATTACGCTCCAGGCTTTTAAGATCGTTGTAAATCAGCACTTTACGTCCGTCGTTACCCAAGCCAATACCAGGCTCGCCCATCCGGTTGAACTGGTTTTGTGCGATAGCGGCTGCGCCGGGGCCGTGTTTGTCTGGACCGTGCTTGACGGGGGTCTCCTTCATGGCGGGCATGTGCATATCGCCATGATCCATGTTTCCGTGATCCATCCCCTTCATGCCGTCACCTTCCATGTCCATACCAGCCATACTCATGCCCATGTCTCTCATAGTACGTTTGGGACGGGGTCGAAGTTCGGGGACCGGAGCCGACATGCCTTCGCGCGGTGCAAGTGTGCCCCGGGCATAGCCGCTGCGATCCAGCGATTCGGCAAAAATGGTAAATGGTTTTTCTTCTTTGGGCTCGACGATCACATCATAGGTTTCAGCGATACCGATGCGGAACTCGTCAATAGGTACCGGCTCTACATTTTGCCCATCGGCTTGTACCACCGTCATCTCCAAACCGGGAATGCGGACGTCAAAGGCAGTAGTTCCGGCTGAGGCATTGATGAATCGAAGGCGCACTTTTTCGCCTTTCTTGAACAGGGCATTCCAGTTGGAGTCGGGGCCATGGCCGTTCATCAGATAGGTATAGGTGGCACCGGTGACATCCAGCAGGTCGGTGGCACTCATCCGCATACGGGCCCACGCCAGGTAATCTTTCGTGGCGTCCCCAAAACCTTTCTTCTTTACATCATCAAGGAATTCGCCTACATCCCGGCGCTGGTAATTATAGTACCCCTCCATCTTAACATTTTTTTCGAGCACTTTGTATGGATCTTCAAACGTCCAGTCGGAGAGCACCACCGGATACTCGCGATCATACTCCACCGGATCTTCGCCGGCCGGATCGATGATCATGGGTCCGTAGTGGCCCAGTTGCTCCTGAAGGCCCGAGTGACTGTGATACCAGTAGGTGCCGCTCTGCCGGACCGGGTACCGGTATTCAAATGTTGTCCCCGGTTCAATACCGTCAAAGCTGACCCCCGGCACACCATCCATCTGGAACGGCAGAAGAATTCCGTGCCAGTGAATGGAAGTTGCCTCATCTAATTCGTTGGTAACACGGAGTAACACGTTCTGTCCTTCTTTCAGGCGAATAAGAGGAGCAGGAACGTTGCCGTTAATGCCAATAGCTTCGCCCTGTTTACCATCGACCTTGTGCGGCATCTTGCCGATGGACAGATCAATGACATTATCAGGGCCTTTGGGGGTTAAAACGTCTCGCTTCTCACTGCCGAAACCCGCTAAAGCGTAGCCCGGCAATACCGCACTGGCCCCGGCAAAAGCCGCTAAGGAGCCGGCATAGCGGAGAAAAGTGCGACGGTCCATATTGTTATTGTTGTTGTCACTCATAAATCAGCGTACCTTATTGTTTTTAATTAGCTAAAGCGTCGGTTTCCAAATATCGAACCGAAACATACAAAACGAACCTTAAATTAAGCTTAAAACATTATTGGTCAGTGTCTATTATCTTTAAGTTGTTATTTCATGAAATAGAATTACTTTTTTATGTGGATATTTTTAGTGGAGGATGAAAAGCAGCTGGCCAATAATTTGAAGCGTGGACTGGAAGAGGAAGGTCACGTGGTGGAAGTGATGCACGACGGGGAAGAGGCCGAGCTACAGGGGATGGTCAATGATTACGATATGGTGATTCTGGACTGGCGGCTGCCTAACCGTGATGGCAAACAAATTTTGGAGCATTGGCGTGCAGAAGACCGATCTTTTCCAGTCCTTATGTTAACAGCACTGGGAGACTTGGATCACAAGGTTGCTGGGTTGGATGCCGGGGCCGATGATTATATGGGTAAGCCATTTTCTTTTGAGGAGCTGCTTGCTCGCGTTCGAGCATTAGGACGGCGATCCTCGGAGATGCAGAATAATGAAGCTGTTTCTGCAGGGCCTATTGAACTGGATTCGCGCAAACACTGGGTGAAAGTTTGTGGCATAAAGCGTTCGTTGCGACCTAAGGAGTTTATACTTTTAGAACTTTTGCTCAATGAACCGGAGACCGTCTTTTCCAAAACACAGATTGCCGAGCGGGTCTGGGGATCGGCCTATTACGTCAGTGACAACACGATTGAAGCCACCATCTCTACGCTGCGACAAAAGCTGGCTGAATCGTTTGTGGAATGCGGGGAAGAGTTCCTGGAGGATAATTCAAAGGTCATTGAAACCATACGAGGAGCAGGGTATCGCCTTAATAGCAATTTAACACAGACAGATGAATAGTATAGTGGCGCGTGTTACCTCATTTTTTGACCGACTTTCCATTTCTAAGAAACTGGCATTTTGGTATGGGTTAAGTCTGTTCGTGATGCTCAGCCTGTTTGGGTACTTCTTGTACGAGACGTTTCATAATTCCATTCACCACAACTATGACCGCCACCTCCGGTTTGAGGCGGAACAGTTGATTCCTTACATCCACACCGAAGATTCCCTCTCCATAGATCTTACAGGTTACAGCAGAAATGCTGCACTTGAAAGCGGCGTGGAATACGGAACCTATGTTCGATTGTACAACCAAGAGGACAGCCTGATTTATAAAAGCCCCAACTTTGTGGATGTAAAACAGCCATTGAATACCGGTATTCCCGACAGGCCCGAGGAATATTCCTTTAGCAGTCAGTGGCAGGACCTGCCAGCACGGACGCTGTTTTATCCGATTATGGATGACAGTGGTCAGCTTTGCGGCTGGCTGGAGGTAACCGGTTTTGAGTGGACACTGCATGAAGAGCTGAGCCGGTTCAGGCAATATTTATTGGTCCTGATTGCGATAAGCGTCGCATTTTCCATTCTTGGGGGGTACTGGCTTTCCCGAAGAGCACTTAAACCGGTGACCGCTATTAATGAAGCAGCCAAATCAATTACTGCTACGGATCTGGATAAACGTATCCCCGTAAACTACCAGGTGAAAGATGAACTAACCGATTTGGCCGAGACATTCAATATGATGTTGAACCGACTGCAAAAAGGCTTTGAACGAGAAAAACGCTTTACCTCCGACGCTGCCCATGAACTGATGACACCGCTGTCATCGATGCGCAGTGATGCCGAAATTATGCTCCGAAAACCGCGCTCCAAAGAGGAGTACCAGGAAACTATTGGGCGGATGCTGACTGAAGTACGCAAGATGAGCGAAATGGTGCACCTGCTGCTGCAACTCTCACGGGTGGAGTCAGTGCACCGGTCGAAACCGGACATCGTTAGTATCAGTCGCATTACAGAAGCAGCGGCTGATCAGCACCGGGAAAATGCCCGGGCAAAAAACATCCAAATTCAAACGCAGATTGATCCTGACCTGCAAGTCCGGGCGCATGAAGCTTATATCGAGGAGGTTATCAATAATCTGTTGGAAAATGCCATAAAGTACACGCCGGAAGGGGGCCAGGTGAGGCTGCAATTGCAACGCAGCAGCGGCAAGGCGGTGCTGCACCTGAGCGATACCGGTATTGGTTTTGATGAGGAGTCCAAAAAGCATTTGTTTGAGCGGTTCTACCGGGCTAATCAACGGGATGTTCAAGAAAGTCCAGGCAGTGGATTGGGATTGCCACTCGTAAAAGCCATTATCGAATTGTATGGTGGAAGAATTAGAGCTTACAGCGAAGGAGAGGGGAAAGGAAGTACATTCGTGGTTGAGTTGCCGTTGGCAGATGAAAAGGAAATTTAACGCGGGTTGGTGGCTTTAATCTTTTTAAAAATACCTTTCGCAGTTAAATCCTGAACCTTTTCAATATTCCAACCGGCCTGTTCAACATTAGCTACGGTTTGCCGGGCAATATGAACGCCACTTAAATAATGGATGGGAGCATCCAGTTTTTTCATTAGGCTGGCCATAAAAGGTTGTTCTGCCCTCATGTGTTCGAGCAGATGTAACCGGCCGCCGGGCTTGGTGACGCGCAAGACTTCTTGCAGACCACGCACCGGATCGGGAACCGAACAAAAGACAAAGGTGGCAACCACTTCGTCAAAATGGTTGTCTGGAAAATCCATGTCTTGGGCATCCATCTCTTTAAGGATAACATGGTTTTTTTGTTTTTCCTTCAGCAGTCCTTTTGCCCGTTTCAGCATGCCGGGCGAAAGGTCAATGCCCGTTAGCTGAATATTATCAGGATAGTACGGGATGTTTTTCCCGGTACCCACGCCAATTTCCAGCACTTTTGGTCCGTGAATTTGCTCCCATAGCTTTTGCCGCCACTTTTTGTACCAAAGCTGTTCGACCGGCCACTCCATCAGATTATAAATGACTGATGTAACGTTGTACCGCTTTTTTGTAAATTGGGTTTGTTCAAGATTTGGATTATTCATTCGAATTAAGACCGTGCATTAAATTTGTTTTCCAATTCGGATTATTGTAAACGGATTACAAAATAGCTGCCGTCGTCTTTGCTTTTAAATTTTTGCCATATAATTCCTCGGTCTTTGTCTATAATCTCAATAACGCGATAACCAAATCCTTTCACTTTTATGCCCCACACATAAACGCCGATATCCACGGTCGAATTAATCTGATACTGTTCGGTTCGCAGGGTATCGTTGAGTATTACTTGACGGCCGCTCATAGTAACCTTACTTTTCCCGCCCAAAAATCCCACCAGCCCTTTATCAATATTCAAGGCAAATTCAATAGATTCCATCTCCCATCCGGGCTTGGGAGCCGTTGGGTAAAAAGCATTCGTATCCAACAGGTTGACCTTGATTTCACTGCCTTTCCCGTAATCTGTAAAGGGGAAAACATTTAGCAAAACTTTTTGTTCATCTGGTTGGCAGGTATAAAGGGTTTTGGTGCTGTCTTGTAGCTCCCCTTTAGCATTGTATGAATAAAGTTCAACCGGAAGACGATAGGTATTGGCTTTTTGTTCTATGGAACCGACTATCAGCTTTTGGTACGACTCCAACTCTCCCTCTTTGCTATAGTTACATTTTTTGTACTGGTTTCCGTCAATTTCAAAGAGCAGCATTTGGGTATCCTGTCCGAAACCGGATGACGGAAGTAAAATATACAAACACAAGATAAAGAATAGTTTTGAGCAGTTCGCTGTTTTTTTCTCAGGCATTAATCGAGTATAGTTATTTAGTTATTCAATCGGCAAAGGAACGCATCCATATCCTTGTTCCAGGGCTCGTTTAGAAAATTGGTATGCTTCTTCAATAATCATTTCAGTCTTGCTAAAATCAAGCACGCTGGTCAGGTGGGTATTAATGCAGAGATCCAAGAGATAAAGCTCCGTATTGGCAGCAATTTTTTGAATATCGTTTCTAAGTTTTTGGTGTTGGCTGACCTGGGCCGTGCGTATTATCATATTAAACAATCCATTTACGGTATTGCTGAACTGGTGCCGGCAATCACTTAACATGCAGTAAATAGTATCAGATCCCATGTTATAGGCTTTATCAATGGGGATATTATTGGTAATCCCTCCATCAACCATTTGATTGCCATTTATAATTTGCGGAGGAAAATATACTGGCAGGGCACAACTGGCTAGTAGGGCAGGTAGTAATTTACCGTTATCAATATAGGTGGAACCAGCTTTTTGAAGGTCGGTTGCTACTACGGTCAGCGGGATATCGAGTTCTTCAAAAGAATCGACTGGGAGATTCCTTTTCAGGAAATGTTTTATGCCTGTGGGCTTAAACAAACTTGAAGCATTGCCCCATTTCCATAGAAGCTCTGGGTTGAATCGGTAAAGTTTTTGTTCTGAAATCCCTTTCCATAGTTCTTTTAATTGACTTATATCCAATCCAGAGGCAATGAAAGCTCCGTTAATAGCCCCGATTGACGTGCCGATAATGAAATCCGGCTTTACTCCCTGTTCTACCATTGCTTGATAGAAACCAATTTCAGCAGCCCCTTGGGCCCCACCACCGCAGAGAACAAGTGCCGTTTTATTAGACTCGGCATGCATATTATTGGTTGCTTTGTTCTTGTACATTCAACTCTTCTGCATTCCAAGAAGTCATACGATCACTGTAGGTATTGCTAATTCGGATGATGTCTTCTTGGGAAATATTTGAATGATCACCTTCGCTTTCATCTCTTAGATAATTCAGAATGGCAGCCATTTCCGCTGCACTGAGTCGCGCTTTAAAAGAAGGCATGTTCCCTTGGTAAGATTGCCCGTTGACTTCGATTTTCCCCGAAAGTCCATGAAGCAGAATGCGAATAGGTACGGATTTGTCACCGGTAACCCACTCAGAATCTACCAAGGGAGGGAAGACGTTGCCAACACCTTCGGCATTGTTTCCATGGCAGGAAGCACAATTTTGAGCAAAAAGGGATTCACCGTTAAGCAATGAAGGGTCTCCCTCTTCATTGAAGGGGACTTCCGATGTTTCATCTGTGCTGGGGGTCATTTGTCTCATCTTGCCGTATCCCTCCGAGAGTCGCTTGTTCATATCCGCCATCGATTGCTGTCCCATTTCTTGGTGCATCTTTGCCATTCGATCATGCATGCTCATCATCTGGTTGTACCATTCACCTGTCATGTTGTTCTGCATATGCATGCCCATCCCTTCCGCCATCATCTTATCGCCCTGCATGTGTCGATCCATGTGCATGCTCATCATTTGGCGGTGATTGCCATCCATCTCGCTGTGCATCTGTTGCATTTGGGTGTAGAGGGATTGCAGCTCCCCGGGCAGGGTATCAGAATTTGTTTCATACTCTGCCATTAATGATTTGTAGGTAGTCTGCAATGAATCATAGGCGACCTCAAGCTGCTCACGTTGTTGCTCAGTCATGTAATTGGATTGGTCCCTATGACAGGAGGACAAAACCAGTAACAGCCCTGCAATCACAAAGACAAAATGTATTTTTCTCAAGTTAAACATTGGCTTACTTTCTTTTTTAACCTTCAAGGGTTTTTGGATTGTAAAATATTCTTTTCAATTCCTTGTAGTTTGGTTTCTCATAAAGTAATTCGTCAATTTCGAGTACGGGTAATATCAAAGGGTTTCCAAGAGATGAAATTAACGTTTGAGCTTTTTTAGAATCTAACTCTAAATTAACAAAAGTGAATGACCACTGCCGTTCGCGAAGAAAATTAACCATATTTTGCAAATAGGTACACCATTCTTTGCAGTAAATGATTATGGTAGGGTTTCTTTCGACGTGATTATCATCTGAGTATTTCATTTAGGTACTTAATTTTTATTGATATTACAGATATCCTGAGCTTCCTTCAATACTTGGTTCTTCTTGCGATTGTCCAGTCCTATACTTGTTAGGATCTTATCGTTCTCACATAACTGTTGGCAAAAAATGATATCTTGCTGAAGCAACTGCTGTTTATCTTTTTTACTGAGAGTTGAAAGACAAGTAATGGGATGGAGATTCACTTGGCTAATAAGATCTTTAAGCCCATTATTCTGGGGATAATCCCAACTTAATAGTTTAAGACCGATACAATTCCCATACTGCAGGGCATCTTTGGTAAATCGGGTATTGGTAACCACCCAACCCTGGTGTTGTTTATCTTCGTGACCGGGTTGATTGCTCCAGTTTCTTTCCACATCCTGGAATCGTGATTGAATGTAAAGGGGGACTTTTACATTACATTTATGCCCTTTTCGGTTGTGAAATTTGCATTCTATCATGAAATGCTTGTTATCCTTCTCAGCGATCACATCAATTTCATGGGAAACGCAATTACCATTTACAGTAACTCCTGTTTCAGTTTGGTAGCCTAACCTTTTAAGTAGTTCGCCAACAAACTTTTCAAAGGGGTAACCAGTAGGTCCCAGCTCCAATAATGCTTCTTTTAACTTATAACGTCCTGCTGAACGATCGGAATGTTTTCTGAGCAGTCGAAAAGCTCTTTTATAGATCTCCTGTGTGGAAATGCCATCATAGAGTATCTCACTGATGGCATTTGCAATTCGATCAATAATTTGTTGGTCAGCACCTGCGCTTTTAAGTGAACGGCGAAGTTTATTTTCATCAAATGGTTCTTTTTCTCCGGAAGCTTTGGTGACTGTGATTGGTGCCATACTTTAGACCATTATTGGATTGGAATAACTATAAATTTGATTAGCCCGTATTATTGGACCGTTGAATAAACTGTTTCCATTTACCTTTCACCGGAAGGAAGGCCGGTACCTTCCGCTTGTATTCGAGGTATTCTTCCCCAAATTCTTCAATTACTTTCTTCTCTTCTCTTTGGGCAAGCAGAACATATGCAATAACGATAACCGGAAACAGGCCCACGGAAAATATAGTGGGCCAGTGAATGACACCCTCTCCAAAAAGCCCGATAAACAATCCGGTGTATTGGGGATGTCTGACCAAGCTGTATAATCCGTCGGTTGCCAGCCTGTTTTCCTGCTTGGCATGGTAAAGCTGACGCCAGCCCTGGATAAAAATTCCGAAGCCAATAAAAAGCAGGGTATAACCTATAATCATTGAGATCATCATGCCGGTCTGACCCATGCCTAATAATGTGGACCAGAGATTGGCATCTACAGACCCACTGTCAATTCCCAGGAATCGCGCCATCAAATAAATAGTAAGGGGAAAGCCATACATCTCTGCATACAATGCAATGATAAAGCCTTGAATTAAACCAGCTCCCACCCACTCCCGCCAGGATTTGGGTGCCAGATACTTGTATAATAGCCAGGAAGCAATAACGATAACAAAAATTGCTATCACCCAGGCCCCCGAATGTTCTATTCCTCTTTCCATATTATTATTCCGTTTTGTTTTAATGTATGTTGGTAAAGTAACAGGGTCTGTCTAAAAGAACCTTTGTGTAATACCCAGCGACCGGTTTGTCTTTTCAATGGATTTGTTGGGATCGGGTTCAATTCCGGTAAGCGCCCGGATCGCATCAATGGTTTCGGGAATGACAATGGCCTGGTTATCAACCAGGTAGGCGTAGTACAGCTCATCGCCTTCCACCTTGAGCATATCCTCCCAGATGGCTACTTCGTACATATCACCGTGAGGACGGCCTATATCCAGCATTAATTCTTTCACAGCATTATTTGCTGATAATTCATTATCCATGCGTATAAAAGCGATTCGGGAAGAAGTGCCTAAAGCTTCCAACACGTCCTCTTTGGATGCTTCCCGGGTCAATTGAACAGTCCAGTAGTGCAGGTGAGAAAGTGTTTGGGGTACTTTTACCGCTGCGGTTACAACATCCAGCTCGGGATCCACGCTTTGGGCATCGGGGCCTTGGTGGCTGGGAATTTCCGGTTCAGGAACCAGCGTATTCATGATGCCGTTTTTGTGGCTCTCCCACGGATCAGTAGCTCTGCGGAGCAGGGTACCACGTGCTTTGTTAAGCAGTCCCGCCCGTTTTAATGCGCTCAGGGTCCGTACGATGGAGGTAGTGTTGCAAGATACCACACGGGTTGCATCCCTTCCCAGGGCGGTTGCATAATTATTTTCGGCGCCAAAGGAATGGCCGGTCGTTTGATGTTTTTCTCCTCCTTGTACGATATATTTTACCCCGGCAAGTTTATATCGCTCAGCATTTTGAGCGCCGAATTTTTTGGGAGCGCAATCCACCACCAGGTCAGCGAGATCAAGCAGGTCGTCAAGATCACCGGCTACCGGAATACCCTCCTTGTTCATCGCCTTGCGGCCTTCCTCCGTGTTGGCAAACACGGCATATCCTTTGGCAGCAGCCGACTTTATTCTCCAGTCGGCGACTATATCGCCGATGCCCACCAGCTCCATATCTTCTTGCAGGGTTACTGCTTCCGCCACCCGTTTTCCGATGACGCCATATCCGTTTACGGCTACGTTAATCTTTTCCATAATAGTATTCCTTTTATGTTATTTGTTTTGCTTTAAAATCTGTTTTCGTTCTTCAAACTCTTCGCGTTCAATTTCCCCGCGGGCAAATCGTTTTTTTAGAATATCCAAGGCATCCTCTTTCGGTTCTGTTCGGGGCCGGTAGGGAATGATATCGAAGACTACCAGCAGGATGATGGCTATCATAATAAGCCACCAGATCCAGTGCATGCCTATAAAATGATGATCGTAAAACATGGTGCTAAGGTATTATGTTACTGTTGAATATATGCTGTGCCATTATTTGTCAGCTGTAGCAAGGTGCTGTCTGTAAAATAAAGCCCGTGCCTTAAAACAAGCTTAAATTGGCGTAGTTCTCACTGCTTTGGCAATTATTCTTCGATATGGGCGGACAGCGTTTGTCGTGCCCGCATGATATCGTTCAGGTTATGATCTGTTATAACGCCTAATAACTTCCCTTCCTCAACCACCGGGTAGATAGATTGCCCCTCGACCTGAGTGGCGGAAAGCAACTCCAGTAAAGTGATGTCAGGTGGAATGGTTTGGACGTCTTCCCGGATAATTTCGACTACCGGACGATCAGATTTGCCTTCCTGTAACGCTTTGATAATCGATGCATGGGAGATCAGGCCCTCAAACCGGTCGCCATTGGTAACGACTACCTCTGAAGCCGGGCTTTCAAGCATCGCTGAAGCGGCCTGGGCCACCGTGGCGGTGAGCGTGACGCCCGGATAGTTGCCCTTAATGATATCTTTAGCCGTCAGATGCTTCACAGATTCCGCCATCGAAACCTGACGGGCTTCTGCACCGGCCCCCAGGAATATGAAAATTCCGATAAACAGCAGAAACGGATTGTAGAAGAGGCCGATGAGAACAAAACCGATAGCCAGCAGTTGCCCGATAGAAGCAGCGATCCGGGTGGCGCGATCCCTTCTTAACTTGAAAGCCAGCAATGCCCGGAGCACGCGCCCGCCGTCCATCGGAAAGGCCGGTATCAGGTTAAACAGAACCAAAATAATATTGATCACCAGCAAATCGGCCAGGAAATTACTGCCGGTTATATGATGACCCAGTTCCATATCAGACTGTCCCAGAAGCAGCATGATCATATATAATCCGATGGCAATGGCCACATTGACCGCCGGTCCGGCAATCGCTACCACTAGCTCTTCTTTGGGATTTTCGGGCATGCGTTCCAGCCGGGCCACCCCGCCAATAGGAAGCAGGTTTATATCCCGGGTCCCGATCCCATACCGACGAGCGGCCAGGGCATGGCCGAACTCATGGAGAGTGACGCACCCGAAAAGGGCTGCGAGAAAAATGAGTCCCATGATTATTTCAAAAAGCCCGTGCCCCTGTTGCAGGTGCATCCAGGAGAGCCAGATAACCAGCAGGATGAAAGTCCAGTGAATAAAGACCTTGATACCTGCAGGTTTTCCGATATAAAGTGACCATTTCATGGCAGTGTTCTTTCGATTGGTGGTTATTTATTGAATAAAAAGGGGCCTTTAAAATACCTTTGTTTGGACCTCCCCAAACCCTCCTAATCCCGAGGATTCGGGACAAGAGGGGTTTGTGAGGAAGTATTTCAAAGCGTCCTGAAAATAAGTGTCTGTTTCAAAGTGTTACCCGCGTATATGATGGTACCTATTCATCTTATATGCATTCGGATGATTTTTGGTCTCTACTCTTACCGGAACTTCCTGCAGCTGAGCGTTATCCAATAGCTCGCCAAGTTTATCCGCAAGATTTCGAAGCAGGCTTTTTAGTATTTCCATAATAATAATTATTGATTGAATTAACGGATGTCATGTTCTTTTGTATAACATACGAGGGTATTGCTGAAATAAAGCTTAAACTGGAAGGCGTTCTTCTAATTATTTTGGCAGTACACAGAATAGGCTTGACTCATCAGGCAGGTTGTAGCCTGTGCCAGGTGAGGTGTTCGTACAGGCTGGACCAGTACATGCCAAAGGTAAAGGCAAAAAGCCATTCCTCCAGCGAAATTTCGGTTTATATCTTCCCTTTCATCTCTTCCTCATCCATTCCCATATCCATTTTTCCTTCACTGTCGGTATGCGATATCATAAAAAGACGCTCGGCCAGGATAATAAGTAGAATCCCTGCCAAAGCTACCCCAAGAACAAAGGGATCCGTCAGGTATTTGATATAAATAAAAGCCCCAAGTACGGCAACATCCATAATTATGGCTATAACCGGCACAGCGGGATGGAAATCAATTTTCTCCCTCAGGTGCCGCAGCAGGCCCCAGTGTATAGCAATGTCCATCGTCAGATAAAAGATAGCCCCAATAGAAGCAATGCGGGTTAAATCAAATAAAATAGTCAAACCCATGGCCAAAGCCACCGTAAAAATAAGGGCCGGATTTTGGAATCTCCCCGCCTTTAGCCTGGGCACTTGTTTCATATTGCTTAGCATTCCCAATAGTCGGGAGGCTGAAAAAACGCTGGCTATTACACCGGATACGGTAGCCACTATGGCAAGTAAAATGGTTAGCCATGTGCCCCATTCTCCAAAAATCGGTCGTGCAGCCTCCGCAAGTGCGTAATCTTTTGCAGCAATGATTTCAGGGATGCTCAATCCTGCCGATACGGACAGTGCTAAAACGATATAGATCAGCGTGCATAGCAGGATTGAAATAATAATAGACCGCCCCATATTTCGATGCGGATCCTGAATATCATCCCCTTGATTGGTGATCGTCGTAAAGCCTTTATACGCAAGAATCGAGAGGGCCAGCGCAGCAATAAAACTTAAACCTGCCGGCAACGACTGGCTATTTTTTGAAACAAAGTTACCAGTAATATCCGGAAACCCTGCTATGGCTAAACCCGCAATAGCAAGCAGTGCGATGCCTGCAACCTTAATAATAGCCGTGACGGTTGCCGTTGCACCAATAACTTTGTTGCCCATTACATTAACGATAAAGGCCAGGGCCAGAAGGCCTACACCCAACGCCGAAGCATAGCCGGCGTATGCTTCGGGAAACAGCCGCAGCGTGTAGGCGCCAAAGGTGCCGGCCACCAGACTCTCGGCAACAACCATTGATACATACATCAGCAGCGAAAGGGTGCCCGCCGCCGTGCCGGGCTGATATGCTTTTGTCAAAAATTTAGCCACTCCCCCGGAGGAAGGATAGGCATTGGAGAATTTAACGTATGAATACGAACTGAAGCCCACAACCACAGCTCCTATTAAAAAGGTTACCGGAAACAAATCACCGACCAGCTCAGCAATTTGTCCCATAAGTACAAAGATACCGGCTCCTATCATTACTCCCGTGCCCAATGATACAGAACCTGTTAAAGACAGCTTTTGATTCTCTATGTTTATTTTTTTCATTGTGGAGTAACGATTTAACGAAGTTAAGCCAAATAAGGCTTTACGCCTGCATGTACTGTATTAAAAATAATTTTGAGTGGTATCTTCTCCTTTTGAATAAGAGATATTATATATAGCCGCGATCAATGCACCGACCAGCCAACCCAGAATAAAGGTTTGTATGAGGCCAAACAGTGCATCCAATGGCGGTACACTCATGCGAATTATGGGTTCTACATCAAGCCCGTGCAATAGGCTATTAAAGAAGAAGATGGTTCCTTCTCTTCCAACTGAAACCATCAGGATAATACAGCCGATATATAGAACAGCGCCAGTAGTGCCAACGGCCATTCCCAATTTTTTTATGCTTAGCGTTTCCATAGTGACCTCCGTATTTAATGTTGATGATCTTGATGTTTGGATCCTTTTCGGTGGTGCCCAATCATCAGGATGTGGCAGGCAAACATTGCTACGACAAATAGAAAGATGGTTATATTACTGCTCAGCCCCAGCATTGGGGCGAAAAACAGAAGCAGAAGTGGAACACCACAACCAATAATCATCCAAAGGGTATGCTTGCTCATTTTTATGTGATATGGTTAGTTGTTGGTAAGTGAACTTTTGAGCCTGTTGAACTCTTCTTTCGATATCTCACCGGTTTGAAATCGTCTACGGTGAACTTCGACGGCTGCATTTCTGATTTCAAGCCGGTGCTTGCCACGTAAGGCCAGATACCAGATTAGAAGAAAAACCCCGGCTAATAAAATCCATAGTACCGGGGCCCAATGCGTATTTAGAGCGTTTAGCCAGTCCATGATTAGTTGTGATGTTGTTGATGGTTACTGCCTTTCATGCCATCTTTTTTGTTCATCATTCCCTGGTCGCCCATCATCTGCATACATTTCATATGCATCTTCATCATGGATGATTCGCCCATCATCTCCATCATTTTGGAGTGATTCATTTCGCCATCTTCCATCATAGATTGCATCATCTCCATATGTTTCTGCATGCGCTCTTTCATTTCAGGATCGTTCATCATTTTCTCCATATTATCCATCATGGCTGAGTGATCCATATCTTCGGAATTCATCATATGCTGCATCATTTTCTTGCGCATTTCGGGATTCTGAGCCATGTGCTCCATCATCATAGTGCGCATGGTGGAATCTTGCATCATTTTCTGCATCTGCTGTTTTTTCTTTTGCATATCGTTGTTCTGCTGTTGGGCAAAACCTAAACTAGTGATAAGGAAAAGTGCTGATAGTATAAGTGTTAAGCGTTTCATAGTAGTCACCTTTAATTTGGATTAAATTTCAGTTTAATTTCTTGTTATAGGTTGCTGATTACCTTTTCTAACCTCTTTCGGACCTCGTCAGCAATAGGCTGAAGTCCATCATTGGATACAGCTTGCATCGAAGCCACCGGGTTTACAGCGGAAACTTCTACCGTGCCATCTTCATTTTCTTCTACAATGACATTACAGGGTAGCATCACGCCAATTTTGTCTTCCGCCTGCAGCGCCTTGTGGGCAAAGTTTGGATTGCAGGCTCCCAGGATTTTATACTTTTTAAAATCTACATCCAGCTTCTTTTTCAGGGTATCCTTGACGTCGATTTCCGTCAACACGCCAAATCCCTCTTCTTTGAGTAGGCCGGTTACTTTTTCGATGGCCTGATCATAGGAGAGATCGACTTTCTGTGATGTGAAATATTCCATAGTATTTTTGGTCTTTTAAGATTCAATAGGTTTTGATGTTCTGCTTTAACATACAACAACCTCCCTTAAAGCAACCTTAAAGCGTGGAGTTTAATTAATTGAGTATTTGAGGCCCCTGTTTTCCATCTCGTATTCGGGTTGCCTCCTCAATTTCCGTGACAAAGATGATACCGTCTCCTTTGTGACCCGTTTTTCCATGCTTCTTAATAATGTCGATGACTGCAGCTACATCGTCTGATTCCACTGCAATTTCAATCTTTGCCACATGCGTATGCATGGCCGGGAAATTTAGGGATCCGTGCTGATCATTAGGGTCACTAAATCGACCTGTGCCTTCACCTTCGAAAACAGTCATGCAGCAATGCCCTTCTTTGCGGAGTGCTGTGTAAACATCTTCCAGTAGCATGGGTCGGATGTATGCTTTGACTAATTTCATCATAACCTCGGATTTAGCGTTCTATTTTAAGGAACCGTGCATTAATAGCCACGATTACGGTACTGAGTGACATGAGCACAGCGCCAAGGGCGGGGCTCAGAATAATGCCATAAGTGTATAACACACCTGCAGCCAACGGTATCGCAAAGGCGTTGTATCCCGTAGCCCACCACAAGTTCTGCACCATTTTCTTGTAGGTCGCTTTTGCAAGCGCAATTAGTGAAGCTACATCCTTGGGATTACTTTGGGTGAGGATGATATCACCGGTTTCTACCGCCACATCTGAGCCAGCTCCAATGGCAATACCGACATCAGCCTGCGCCAGGGCCGGCGCATCGTTCACACCGTCACCGGTCATGGCCACTTTGAGTCCGCGCTGTTGCACTTCTTTTATTTTAGCAGCTTTTTCTTCGGGCAATACTTCGGCAAAGAAATCATCCAGTCCGAGCTCATTGGCTACATAGGCGGCGGTTTGCCGGTTATCGCCGGTGAGCATGATACACTGAATACCCATATCATGGAGGCTTTGAATAGCCTCGCGGGAATCTTCCCGGATACTATCGCCAAGGGCGATTGCCCCCTGAAGTTGATCATCAATAATCACGAACACCACCGTTTTACCCTGTTCTGAAAGCTGCTCATACTGTTCTGTTGGATGGTCAATGTTATGTTCACGCAGGTAGCCGGGGCTTACCACTTTGACCTGTTTGCCATCCACGCGACCTTCAATTCCTTTTCCTGTGATGGAGTTAAACTCCTCTACTTTCATTAACCCGTCTGTGGCTTTTACGATGCCCCGGGCAATAGGATGTTCTGAATTCTGCTCCAGCGAGCCGGCAAGGCTCAAGAGTTGTTCCTTATCGTCGAAGCCATTGAATGTCAGGACATCGGTTACGCCAAACTCACCATGGGTAAGTGTTCCCGTTTTATCGAAGATTATGGCGCCAAGGTTACGGGCTTCTTCAAAAGCGGTGCGGTTACGGATCAGGAATCCATTTTGAGCAGCTAGGCTGGTGGAAACGGCTACGACCAGTGGTACGGCCAGTCCCAGCGCATGCGGACAGGCAATCACCATTACGGTAACCGTACGTTCCAGGGCGAATACAAAATTTTCGGTGGTAAAGAAGGTCCACGCAAAGAAGGTAAGCGCACCGGCCCCTAACGCAATAATGGTCAGCCAGAATGCAGCGCGATTGGCCAAATCCTGTGTTCGGGACTTGCTTTCTTGTGCCTGTCGTACAAGGTCAATGACCTGGGAGAGAAAGGAGTCCTCACCCGTCCGGTTAACTTCAATCGTAAGAGATCCTTCTCCATTGATAGATCCCCCGATGACTTCATCGTCTTTTTGTTTGGACACGGGCTTAGATTCTCCTGTCATCAGTGATTCATTAACTGATGACTTACCGTCAATAACCATTCCATCGGCCGGAATCTTTTCGCCGGGTTTTACCAACACTTTATATCCCTTTTGCAATTCTTCAAGTGGGACGTCTTTGGTGGAACCGTCTTCTTGAATTACGTGCGCTTCCGACGGCATCAATTTTGCCAGTTCCTCAAGGGCTCGGGAAGCGCTCATTACGGATTTCATCTCGATATAATGACCGATCAGCATGATATCCACCAGCGTAGCCAGCTCCCAGAAGAAAACCTGTCCTTCTACCGCAAAGACTACGAGAGTGCTATATACGTAAGCGGCCGTAATGGCAACACCGATCAGGGTCATCATTCCGGGCTGGCGATCACTTACCTCGTCGTAGAGGCCCTTCAAAAATGGCCACCCACCATAAAAGAACACGATGCTAGAAAGGATGAATGAGATATAGGTATCACCGGTAAACTGGAGGGTATCTCCTAATCCCAAGAACCCCTGAATCATGTGAGAAAGAATCAGGATAGGAATGGTTAGGGCAATGGATATCCAAAAACGCTTCAGAAAATCCTCGGCCATGTGGGCGTGGTGTTCAGCATGCCCACCGGAGTGCTTGTGTTCTCTATGATTTTCGTGGT
The DNA here is from genome assembly GCF_058386955.1 of Fodinibius sp. GM21. Classification (NCBI taxonomy): domain Bacteria; kingdom Pseudomonadati; phylum Balneolota; class Balneolia; order Balneolales; family Balneolaceae; genus Fodinibius; species Fodinibius sp. GM21. Next base: position 213,801 of record NZ_JBYEIQ010000002.1, read on the forward strand.
TATGTTCATGGTCGTGATGCTGATTGCCACTGTGATTATGATCGTGCTTCATGTCTTGGTGAGAATGTTCCATAATACCATCCTTAAGCTATTTATTGTGGTAACCCATAGATTATGGGCCTTGGTTTTCAGGTATTATAGGAAGAAGAGGCTTAAATTAAGCTTAAAAAGCTTAATTTTTATTTCTAAAAAATGGTAATCCCCAACACAACTAATTTGTGTTGAGCATTCCTGATGAATACGTACACGAGCTGATTGCTGCGACAGGATGAGATTGGGTTGAATCATTCTGGTATTCGTTTCAGAAATTCTTTAGCTCCTACAAATCCAACCACTCGTGACTCTTTGATTTCTATTCCGTTTTTATTCAGAAATATGATCGTGGGTACGCCAGCCACGCCAAACTTTTTGCGTATTGCTTCAGCTTCGGGGGATTCATAATCGGTGAGGTCGACTTTTATCGTTCGGTAGGATTGCAGTGCAGAGATAACTTCTTCATTGGTAAACGTGATCCGATCCAACTCCAGGCATGGCACGCACCAGTCAGCATAAAAATCGAGTACTACGGGTGTTCCTGCCTGGGCCGCTTTTTCCAGTTTATCGGGATGATATGATTCCCATTGAACTGTTGGTTTTGTCAGATTCATAGTGAATAGAACACCACCAATTATACCGGCAACACCCACTATTCGTTTAACGCGGTTAAATGTTTTAAGGTTTTGTCCGGAGGATTCCATAAATCCGAGGTAGATGCCACCCAGGATAAGTGTCGGGGGGAGGATATACAGTACGTATTGAGGAAACCAGGCCAGAGCAAGGAAAAACAGGGCAGCGCCGATCAAAACTACTCCAAATACCTTTTTGACCCACACCATCCATTCCCCGGATTTCGGAAGTTTGGACAGTAGACTGCTGAAGGTACCGAGGACGAGATACGGAAGCCCAAGACCGAATGCCATCACAAAGAAGGTAAAAAAGCCAAACAATGGGTTACCTTGGGCACCTACAAATGTCAGCAGGGCGATTACTGGTGGTCCGATGCAGGGGGCTGCAAAAATACCTACCATTACCCCAGAAAGAAAAAGACCTACAGGCCCTACAGACCGTTGGGATCCACCCAGCTTTTGCAATACCCATTGTGGTGGCTGCAACTCATAAAGTCCGAACATACTCAATGCCATAGCCAGCAGAATTCCCCCCACTGCAGCCAAAACGACTGAACTTTGTAGCCAGCTTCCAAACAGACTGCCCGTGTAGGCAGCCGCTACCCCCAGTACGCTGTACATAAAGACAATGCCCAATATGTAAATTAAAGCCTTTGTAAAAGACTGATATGCACTTATTTGTTGATCAGCACGTCCGCCAAACAGCGACACGGTGACCGAGAGCATGGGATACACACAAGGGGTTAGATTAAGCGCCAGTCCAATCAGGAAAATACTTAAGAATGCCCAGACAGCCCCGCGTTCACTGAACATAGTGGCAATGGAATTGTCAGGCAACAACGTTGAAGAATTGCCGGCTGTCGATGTTTGCCCATAGTCCTCAAATAGATCTTGATTGATGGATTTGTATCCGGTATTGGCTGCGGCCACTTCAACAGGAATGGAAATATCAAGGGTTGATGGTGGCAGACAAGAGTTATCATTGCATGCCTGAACGCGCAGGGTGCCTGTTATGGTGTACGATCCGGGGGATATATCGGGGGTAGTAGTGAGCGTAAAAAATATTGGGGCATTGCCCTGATATACATCGATAGGCTCATCGGCAAAGGCAAAGGTGAATCGTTCCGAATCGGGATATTGTATTCCGCTCATACTGAACCCCGAAAGAGAATCAAGGCTCAGCTCAGTACCGATCAAATAATCGAGCGTGGGTTTTTGCGCATTGACGTGCCAGGTATCATCGATATTCATTTCTACTGCCACAGCCATAGAGTCTCCAGCTGGGATTACATTTTGCGAGAGTTTGACTTCGGTGGATACTTTCCCGGTACTACCCACAGGCTGGGCTTGGAGCAGGGGACCAATACTGGATAGAAGAAAAGTGAAAAGTAGTGGAACGAGATTTTTTTGAATGTTCATAGGTGGTAGGGGCAATTGGGGATTAGGATTACCTTTCTTCTGCCAGAAGCTCTTTCAAACGGGGTTCAAGTTCTTTATTGGTCAGTGCTCCCACGGCAAAGTATCGGAGATTACCCTTCCGGCCGATAATATAGGTCGTCGGGATGCCCATCGTAGGACCGTATTTTTCCATAACGGTACCGTCGGTGTCGATGTACATCGGATAGGTAACGTTATACTCTTCCATAAACGGACGCACTACCGATTCGCCCTGTTCGTCAACTGAGACACCGAGCGTGACATATCCCTGGTCTTTGTATTTTTCGTATAAGGCAACAAGATCAGGAGTCTCTTCCCGGCATGGTGCACACCAGGTAGCCCAGATATTCATCAGTACGACTTTTCCTTTTTGATCGGAGAGGCGAAACGGTTCTCCACTCAGGAGCGTGATCTCGAAATCCGTGGCGGGGGCTTCTTTTTTAGCCTCATGTAACGGGGCGGAAGCAGGATCAAGGTGTTCCACTTTCTTGGCAGTGGCACTTCCCATACCCTGTTGTTCTGTAGTTTCGTTCTGTTCCGCTCCACAAGCTGTGAAAGCAATCAACAACATTGAATAGATAAAGTATTTCATAGTGTAAGCAGTTTTCGGTTGAACAATTTATTACCCCAATATTTCTATAGTGAAGGGGAGAATAAGCAGTTTAAGTTGTCGACCTCAAGGTTTTTGGGCTGCCGAATCGGCTTGCTGAGATTCCCATTTATCCTTTCGGACGATTTGACCGGTTGGCGTAATTATCTCTCTGGGTCCCGGCTCCTCCATGGGAAATTTGTTGATGCCCACTCCTGAATCTCGGTTTTCAGGGACGTAATGATTGTGTGAGCCGTGATTTACGGCTGTGTACGGTTTGGGATTAAAAAAGCCCAGTGAATCTGCCAGGGCAAAGCCTGCAGCAATGAGCACTCCCAGTATAAACAGGTATTTGTATTTGTTTTTAGATGTCATAGCGTCATTTATGGTTTAATCTTTCCAAAATAGGCGACTTGGTCGGGCCCATTAAAAAAGTATACGTCAACTGGTCCGGGCTCTTCCGCCATACCCGGGGATTGAGCCGGCATGCCGGGCACGGTAATACCCTTGGCGTTGGGTTGTTTTTTAAGCAGTTCCCGAACTGCTTTGGCCGGGACATGCCCTTCTACGATATATCCCCTGACAACTGCCGTATGGCAGGCACTGAGTTTATCCGGAACACCTTTTTGTTTCTTAACGGAGGCAAGCGTATCTGTCGGCTGCTCGGTCACTGAAAATCCGTTTTCCTCCATGTAGGTGGCCCACTTGGAGCAACACTTGCAGTTCGGATTTTTGTACATCGTCACATTGATCGGTTTGGGTTGTGCAAGGGCTACATCATCTGTTGTATTGGTTTTATCTTGTTTTCCCTGGGAGCAGCCAATAATGCCGATAAACAGGACGAGAACTGCCAAGAAATATGATCGTGTAATTTTGTATTTCATTTTTAAAGGATATAGAGTTATTGAATTAAAAATCAGTGAGGTGGATTGGATACTATTTGGTTAGGAGCTAAGGCTATGTAATTAGATGCGAGGATATGGAAAGCCCTCCTAATAGTATCGCTTAGAGAAGAGTTGCTAATTCAGAAAAGTGCTGTTTATCAAGAAGATGGGAGGAGTAGAATAAGATAACGAATTATCCAGCGGAAGGTTTATGAATAGTCCGTTACCCTGAATGTGATGGGAAACTGTTTGGATCGGCCCGATAGCTTCAGTAAACAATTTTTCTACGGGCAACAGGCTCGTCAGGTCAATAAAGGAATGGGAGAAAGCTTGCTGGCAAACTTCCCTGAAGGTGCAACTGTCTATCTGATCTTTGTTTGTGGAACTGTCCGTATTTTCTGCGTTAATCTTCGGGCAGCATTCTACAGACTCATTAGAAACATTAGCCACAACTTGTGGCGTGCTCGCCATTTGACAGAACAGGTTGACCGCATGAAGTGCGGAAGGCAAAACTATATTTGCTGCCAAGGTAATCAGCAGGAACAATATAGCATGTCGGTATTTCCTGATGTTTGCTGTCAATAGGTTACGTTAGTTGTAAAATAGCTACAAGAAGATAAGAAACTAGGTGGCCATAATAAATTGAGGGAACACCAAACCTGTTTGCTATGGATTAGTTCAGGAGAGAATTTCAGAATAAAGTTTCTAAGATGGTCTATTCAGTTTAATACTAAGCGTAGTTGGTCTCTAACATCGATTGATCAAATACATAAGTAATAAATAGATGGAGTAAAGATCTTAGCAAGATAATATAGTACTTTTTGTAGTACCGAGACCTAATGACTAAATTCTTAGATTTCACAACAAGCGTTAGCTTGCTCTTCTACTTGACTTGTAGAATCGCTTTTAGCAGTAAGGCTAAATCCCTTATCGGAGTACTTATTCTGGATGCGGATGGCGTTGCCGATAGCAATAAGGGCTACACCAACATCAGCAAATATAGCTTCCCACATGGTAGCCATTCCTAGGGTAGCCAGGACCATCACCAGGACTTTAATCCCCAACGCAAAACCGATGTTTTGCCATACGATGCGATGCGTAAAGTTTGCGATCTCAATAGCCATTGGTATCTTGGATGGCTGATCGGTTTGAATAACCACATCGGCCGTTTCAACGGTCGCATCCGATCCAATACCGCCCATGGCTATCCCGATGTCGGCCAGTGTAATGACTGGAGCATCATTGACCCCATCTCCAATAAATCCTACTGTTTTGGATGGGCTTAGCGCTTGCTCGACGTGTCGATATTTTTCGTCAGGTAACAGGCTTCCATACGCATGATCCAACCCCAGCTTTCGAGATACATGGTCGACCACTTCTTGGTTATCTCCGGACAGCATCACGATTTCGTTGACACCATGTTTTCGAAGGTCCTCAATAGCTTGCTTGCTATCCTCCTTGATCTGGTCGGCAATGCTGATGGTACCAACATGTATGCCATCCTCGGCCACATGTACATAGGTATAAGGATCATCAACATCGGTGGAAGAAATGCTGATACCCTCCTGTTTTAATAGGTCACTGTTTCCGACGACAACAGTTTTCCCGTTGACGCTGCCTTTTAATCCTTTGCCGGAAATTTCCTGCTGATTTTCTACGGGGTGCAGCTGTTGCCCATTGGTGCGGTTGAGGATCGCTTTTGCTATCGGATGAGTGGAGTCCTGTTCCAGGGAAGCGGCCAGTCTAAGCAATTCTTCCTGGCTATATCCATTCACGGGATGGATATAGCGAACCTCAAAGCTGCCTTCGGTCATCGTGCCCGTTTTGTCCATGAACAGGGTTTTCATCTTTCGCAGCTGATCAAGGAAATCCGAACCTTTAAGCAGAATGCCGTTTCGGGAGGCTGCCCCGATACCACCGAAATAACCGAGGGGAATGGAAATAACTAATCCACATGGGCAAGAGACAACGAGGAAAATAAGGGCTCGGTAAAACCAATCCTGAAAGACATAGTTTTCAACCACAAAATACGGGACGAATGTAAGAGCTACCGCCAGCCAAACGACGATGGGGGTATAGATACTGGCAAACCTCGTCATAAACCGTTGCGTCGGGGCTTTTCGCTTGGAAGCTTCCTGGACCATCGTTAAAATGTTGGATAGCTTTGTATCCTCATAGCCGCTGGTTACTTTAATGCGGACCGGTCGGTCCTGGTTGATTGAACCGGCCCATACCTCTTCACCCGATTCCCGACTCATGGGTTTTGATTCACCGGTCAGGGCTGCGGTATTAAAGGAAGCCTTTTCGGTAAGGAGCTCGCCATCAAGTGGTACTTTTTCGCCGGGTTTTACCTGGATGATTTCACCTGTTTCAATCTTGGAGGGATGGACGCTTTCCGTTGTCCCATTGCGCTCTACCGTAGCCGTGTCCGGTTGTTGATCTATCAGGCTCTTAATGGATTGCTTTGCCCGGTTCACCGCTCCATCCTGGGCGTATTCGCCTACCATGTAGAAGAGCATGACGGCTACCCCTTCAGCATATTCGCCAATGGCAAAAGCACCAACAGTGGCAATGCCCATCAGCAAGAACTCACTGAATATGGTGCCGCTTTTTATAGACTTGAACGCTTTCATCCACACCGGTCCGCCGACAACAATATATGAAAGTCCATATAGTGGCAAATACACATAGGCCTGACTGGAAAACGAAAACGCGTGTTCAACAATCAAGGCCGCTGCTAAAAACAGGGCGCTGGCAATGGCCTCTTTATATTTTTTTATAAATGTCATGATTATTCAGTTGTGATTTTGTTTGAGCCATTCCCACGCACTCTCGGCTTGATCAATGGGAAAGAATTGCATCTCTTCCTTGGTGATGGGATCGACGAGCTTCGTACCCCACTCTTGCCATTTTTTATCTCCCACTACCGCAATTCGATCAAAATATCCAATGTATTCGGCATCAAGCTGCAAGTCTTTCCAAAATGCTGCGGTATCCTGCCATCCCCCAAAATCTTCCAGTATCATGATTAAATGGGGGTCATCAGATGCAGTTGCAAACTTGTTTAAAGCCGGTTCTAGGTCATCCAAGTCTTCTTTTGAAAGCTTGCCGGATGCCTTGATGGCAAGAATATCGTCATTAGTATGAGCATTTACTTCAATCATAGCATGAAATTGTTTTCTTCGACTTCAAATTCTACTTCCAAGATAACTGCCGGTCGCAAAGAGTGCTTGCATCTTTATGTGAATCTTGTGCAAAATTATGCGGACAATGAGTTTGGGACAGCGGGTTTTAAGGTGTCATGCGGACAGCAGGCCCGACAGTGGTTTGAGCAGAAGCGGATCCTGTTAACAGCAATGTTGCTCATAGCCGATCAATTGAATTTCGTTTGTTCTCTTTGATCTCTTTGAAATGCGACGGCGACAACCCGGTTTCTTTTTTGAACTGCCGGGAGAAATGTTGCTGGCTGCTATAGTCAAGTTCCAGAGCAATCTGGCCAAGCGTCTTTTCATCATAAACGATGAGTTCTTTGGCCCGTTCAATTTTCTGTAGTATAAAGTAACGCTCGATAGACTTGCCTTCGACTCCCGAAAACAGGCGACTAAGGTGTTGATAGTCTTTGTGGATGTTCTCAGAGAGATAATCCGACAGGTTCTTTTCTAATGGTTCTTCTGACCGAACTTGCTGAATAATGAGCTGCTTAATCTGTTCTACAGTACGGCTATTTTCATCATCGATGATGTCAAAGCCATTATTGCGAATAATGGATACCAATCGCTCATAATCTTTTTCGGTAACAGTTTCGGATAGGTAAAGTTCGCCGAGTTCAATCTTTTGGACCTCGAAGTCGGCATCGGTGAGTTTTTCCTGCAGAACTTCAGCACAATGGCTGCACACCATGTTTTTAATATGAAAATGTTTGTGATCCATAACTTAAAAGGTATGATAATTTGAGAAAACTGTCACTGCGGTCAAGCAGTGACAGTCTCGGGGATAGTGATGGGACGTTGGTTATCGTATGACATCGTCATCGGTTTCCCCGGTTCGGATTCGTACAGCTTTTTCTACGTTGGATACAAATATCTTTCCGTCTCCGTAGTTTCCAGTGTGCCCCTTTTCAACGATCACCGAAATTATTTCATCAACTCTATTTGTGGGTACGACAGTTTCTAGCTTAATGCGTTGGACTAGTTGAGCCGCTTCTTTTTCTTGGGCATGTCCCCAGCCGCGCACGTCACTGAGCGTGATGCCGGGGGCATCCTCAAGATTTTCAAGGGCGTCAATAACATAATCGATCATGTTGGTTCGAATAAAAGCTTTGATCTCTTTCATAATAATCTTGGTTTAGACTTGGCCAGTTTCAAAAACTGGCCAAGTTGTATTAGAAATTTACAGTTCGGCGTGGGTGACTGGTTCGGCAAACCACTTGTAGATGGTCGGTAGTACCACCAGCGTAAGTAGGGTAGAGGTAAACAATCCACCTACAACCACGGCCGCCAGCGGGCGCTGCACGTTGGAGCCGATATCATTGGCTAGCAGTAGCGGCAACAGGCCCAAACCGGTGGTCAAGGCGGTCATCAGTACGGGACGCAGGCGCAGCAGCGAAGCCCGTACGACTGACTTCTCGGTGGACATGCCTTCCTCTCGCAGCTGATTGATATAGGATACAATCACCAGTCCGTTAAGCACCGCAATACCGAAGATCGCGATAAAGCCTACCGCAGCCGGTACCGACAGGTATAGCCCGGAAATCCAGAGGGCAAAGATGCCCCCGATGGTGGCAAACGGAATATTCAGGAAGATAAGTACCGCATAGCGCCAGCTTCCAAAGGTGGAAAACAGCATAAAGAAGATCAGTCCCAGGGTAATGGGAACCACCACCATCAGCCGGTTCATCGCACGCCGTTGGTTTTCAAACTGTCCGCCGTATTCGGTAAAGTACCCGGCGGGCAGATCTACTTGCTGGTCTACTTTTTGGCGAATCTCGTTGACGACGCTCCCCATATCCCGACCGCGTACGTTCAGTTGCACGTATGTACGTCGACTGGCCTTGTTGCGGGATATTTGTTTGGGACCGGTAAAGACCTCCACATCTGCGATCTGGGAGAGCGGTATTAGGGAACCTTTTGCCGTTCGAACGGGCAACTCTCGCACTTGCTCAATGCGTTTGCGTTGGTTTTCCTGCAGGCGAACGAAGATATCAAAGCGGCGAATACCCTCAAATACCTGACCGGCTACCGAGCCCCCAATACCGGTTTCTACGGTTTTCAGAAAGTCGTCGATGCTGATGCCCAGTCGTGCCAGCTGCTCGCGATCGGGTCGCACAAGGATTTGTGGTTTGCCACCCTGTTGTTGGGCACGGACATCCACGGCTCCTTCTACGCTTTTGGCAACCTCCGCAATCTCTTGGGCCTTTTGAGCCAGGGTATCGAGATCATCACCATACAAGCTGGCAACGACCTGGGCGCGAACGCCACTGAGTAGCTCATCCGTACGAAGCTGGATAGGCTGAGAAAAGTTGGAAGCCACGCCCGGCAGATCTTCCTGCAGTTTTTCAGCCATCGCCGACTGCAGCTCTTCATAGCTGCGTCCGGCTTCCCACTCATCGAGGGGTTTTAGGTTCACGACATTGAAGACCACGTTCACCGGCTCGGGATCGCCGCCTACTTCGGCACGTCCTACGCGGGAATAGATCCCTTGCACTTCGGGAAAGGTTTGCATCGACTCCTGAATACGCTTCGTGTATTCTTTGGTGGTCGGAAGGTTAGCGCCCGGTGGCAGTACAGAGCGTACTGCAAAGGTACCTTCCCGCAAGGTCGGCTGAAACTCGGTTCCCAGGAAGGGGAATACCGCCATACTTGCGGCAAACAGCACGAGAGCTCCACCAAAGACCATCTTGGGGAATTTCGTGGCTTTTTCAATCAGCGGGCGGCTGTATCCTTTCACCTTGCGGACCAACCACGGCTCTTTGTCCATCCCCTTATCCGGCAGGATGAAACTGGAAATGACCGGGATGTAAGTCAGGGCTAGAAAGATGGCTCCGCCCAGTGCAAAGGTAATGGTATAGGCCAGGGGCTTAAACATTTTACCCTCGACGCCTTCCAGCGAAAAGAGCGGGATGAATACGATAATAATAATGCTGGTCGCAAAGATCACCGGGCGTATCACTTCGCGTGCAGCTTCGCCTACCACCCGCACCAGAGATACATTTTCAGTATCCCGTTCTTCCAGCAGGCGATAGGTATTTTCCACGATCACGGTGGCACTATCCCCGATCATACCAATGCTGATCGCCAAGCCCCCCAGACTCATCAAGTTCGCCGATATGCCCATGAGGTTCATCCCAATGAAGGCAATCAAAAATGCAATGGGAACGGTGGATATAATAATAAGTGTCGAGCGAAGGTCCCCCATAAAAAAGTAGAGAATGACTAGCACTAGAATGGCCCCGATGTACAGAGCATTGCTGACTGTACCCACGGCTTTGCTGACGAGCTGTCCCTGCGAGTAAAAGGGCTTCATAACCATGCCGTCGGGCAGTGCTTTATTAATGGCATCGATCTTTTGATCCACCTGCGCCAGCAGGTCCTGCGTGTTCGTGTCAATGAGCTTTAACACAAAACCACCAACCGATTCCTCTTGATCTTTAATAAGGGTCCCCCGCTTAATCTCGGAGCCGAATTCCACCTTGGCGACATCCTTTACGTAAATGGGCGTACCATCAGAGTTCTTGACAATGATGTTTCGGATATCCTCCAGCCCCTGCTTGTCTGGCTTAATCCAGCCGTAGCCGCGGACGAGGTATTCTTCCCCACCGCGTTCCAGAAAAGAAGCACCCACATTTCGGTTGTTACTGTTGATGGCTTTTTCCAGATCCTCAAGGGTAAGTCCGCGTGAAATTAGAGCGTTCATATCGGCATTGACCTGGAACTGACGGACATCTCCGCCAAGGGAGAGCACGCCGGTAACGCCGGGTACGGTTCGCAGCTGGGGCTTTACGATCCAGTCCTGGGCCGTGCGAAGTTCCATCAGGGAATGGTCGGCGGTATCAGTGTTGGTTACTTCGTACATCATGATCGTCCCGAGTCCCGTAGTAATAGGACCCAGTTGCGGTTGTCCCAGCCCATCAGGAATGGATTCCTTTGCTTTGGAGAGTCGTTCCATGACTAATCTTCGGGCAAAATAGATGTCGGTGCCATCCTCGAAGTATATGTTTACGCGCGAAAGCCCGAAGATAGAGGTACTTTGCACGCGATCCAGCTTGGGCAGTCCATACATCGAGATTTCGATGGGGTAGCTAATTTGCGTTTCCACATCCACCGGAGAAAGACCGGGGCTGGAAGTAAAAACCTGCACCATGGTGGGCGATACGTCCGGGAAGGAGTCGATGGGAACATCCTCAAAAGAGAAGTATCCATAGACGCCAACGGCCGCCACCAGAATGAGGATCGTCAAACGATTCTTTAATACTTTGTCTATTATTTGTTGAAGCATAAGTCTGTCATTTAAGAAATTCGATGTTGCAACGAGCAGTTAATGTCCATGAGATGCGCTTCGTCCCTGAGCGGTAAGAGCGGACTTCAGGTCAAAGGCTCCGGCGATAACAGCTTGCTGGCCGGGTTTCAGGCCCGATGCAATTTCCACATAGCCCTCATTTTCACTGCCCAGCATGACCTCGACCGGTTTGTAGCTGCCATTCTCGTTGCCAGGGACAAACACCACTTGCTCACCCTCAATCGTTTGTACGGCGTCAATGGGAATCATGGCTACGTTCCGTTCTTTCCCTGTTGATATACGAGCGGTACCGAACATCCCGGCCCTCAGCTTTCGATTAGGGTTTTCAACAACTGCGCGAACCGGCATGGTGCGCGTCTGCTTTTCGAGGCTATAAGAGACCCAGTCTGTTTTTCCCTCAAAGGTTTCTCCGGGGATGCTTCGAACCGAAAGGCTTACGTTTTGTCCTTTGTCCAGATACCGGATATCCTGCTCGTAGGCATCGATCATGACCCACATTTTGGAGAGGTTCGCTACGCGGATGGGCGTCTCGCTAGGACTGATTGTTTGCCCGGGCGAAATATCTCGCTCCTGGATCACTCCGTCGAGCGGACTCGTCAGATAAAAGTGGGACAGGGGCTCATCGCTGCCCGCTTGTATATTTTCGATGTCCTTTCTTGACAACCCATAGAGGCGTAGAGCCTCAGCCGCAGAATTCAGTTCGGCTTTGGCTTCCTGGTAATTGGCCTCGGCATCCAGCAGCTCGGCTTGTGAAGATATTTCCTGATCATACAGCGACTGCTCACGTTTGTAGCGTGCCTCTTCGGCTTTGAGTCGGGCCCGAAGTCGAATATATTCGGCCTTGGCTTTCCCCAAGCCCACACTACTCATGAGGGCAATCGGCTCGTCTTTTTTGACGCGTTCTCCCAGGTCTTTTATGACTTCAACAACCTTTGCCTCAATACGGGGGCCGACTTTGGCAATTTGATCCAGATCGTATCCAACGCTGGCGGGTCGTGAAATGGTTGAGGAGGCACTTCCTTCGGACAGTGTTTCCACTTTGATGCCGAGGTTACCTTCTTGCTGCTGAGTTAGATGCACTTCACGGGCATGCTGTCCGGATTCTTCATTGTGTTGTCCAGCTTCCTCAGTATGCTGCTCGGTTTCTCCGCTGTTTTGAGATTCTTGTTGATGTTGTTCGGTTTGCGTGTGGGCTTGGGAACCTGAATTAGATCCACAGCCTGTTAAAAGACTTCCTAACAGAAGTCCGGTAAGTGTTAAGATTGTTAAATTCTTCATGGTTGGTGATTCCATATTCATTCAAAAAATTAGTTTGCAGAAATTTCAGAGAGAGGCGTGCCGATGAGGCGTTCTACTTCGGCTACGGCCCGATTGTATTCGGCCAAGGCCTGGATGTAGCGAGTACGCGTCGAAAACAGCGTGCGCTGGGCATCCAGTACTTCCAGGTAATCGAACTTACCCTGCCGGTAGCCGGTTTGGGCTGCCTCAAAAGCTGTCTTGGCGCCGGGTAATACTTGTTTTTGCAGCTGATTGACTTCGTGAGCAGCTGCATCCAGCCGGTTGTAAGCTGCTTGCAGGGCCTTGTAGGTTTGGGTGACGGCCGCTTCCCGTTGGGTCTGCACGCGACTGAGCTCATACTTCGCCGCCTTGATATTCCCCTGATTGCGATCAAAGAAGGGCAGTGGAATAGAAACGCCTACAATGGCGGCGCTGGCACCTAAATCCTCCGCACGTTTGTATCCCCCGCTCACGGTGATATCGGGAATGCCTCTAGCTTGGGCCAGTTCAAGAGCTGATTCGCGTTGCTGCAATTCGGTAGCCCACCGCGCCACATCCGGATTTCGCTGGATATAGGTTTGCACCTTGGCGTATTCGGGGATGTCAGAAGGCATGCTCAGCTCACCTTTTAACTGCTTGAACTGTGGTTGCTCGCTCCCCCAATAGGAGGCCAGTGAACTACGAGCGGACTCCCATTGGTTGCGGGCATTTTCCAGATCAATTTTTGCGCGGGAAAGCTCAACCTGTGCTTTGGTCTGAGCCAGCTTGGAGACTTTTCCGGCCTTTACTTGGGCAGAGATAGAGTTGTACAGGTTTTGGGCCACATCAACCAGATCTTTTTGCTGCTGCCACTGGCGCTGAGCTTCCAGTGCTGAGATGTAGGCTTTGGTCACGCCGGTAAGCACGTCCAGCCGTTGGGCTTCATAGTCCCATCCGGCCAGCTCTTTGGTGGCACCAGCGAATTGTTTGCGCTTGAGGCGATCAGCACCGAGCAGGATTTTCTGTCCCAATTTGACGGTCACTTCTCGGCCGCCGTAGCCTTCAAAGGGACCCGTTCCGCCAAAGTTTTCCATTTCGGCATTGAGCTGCGGATTTGGAAGCAGGGAAGCCTGAATGCGTTCGGCTTCCTTCACGCGCACCTGCCAGCCGTAGCTTTGCAGCCGGGGATTTTCGAGCAGGGCTTTGGACAGCGCATCCGAGAAGGTCAATGTATCCGAAATAGTGACCCTGGATGCGGTATCCTGTGGGTTCACATTCTGATTTAAGGCGGGAGACGTCTCATAGGTTTGGTCTCCCAGCGTGCTTTCTGAAGGTGGTTCAATAACGGTTTCTTCTGTGGCACATCCGGCAGCAAGCACGAGCATGCCGAGGGCCAGTAGTGGGTTTAATAATTTCATGTGTTTCCAGCCAATTTTTGCTGTTATAGAGGGGCAAGCAGAACCGGCAGGATATAACTATTCCTTACCTGATTACATGACTTGCAAGTGAAATGGCGATATGGAAAGGGCTGGAACTACTTAGTTGTATAGAATACGGACAACCGTCTTGAGCGAAGCTGTTATCGTATCCTCAATCAAGGGAGGGACGTAAGAAACAAGTTGAAAGACCCGTGATTGCGGGAGGTTTTCAACCTTACTGTTCAAAATTCCATCAAGAAACTTGAGCGTGCGTTCCTGATCAAAACGTGTTGTTTGTTGTTCTTTTGCACAGTTCAGCGACAACGGTAAATCATGATGGTTGTCGAGATCTGCCTTTAGAGTAGGAGTAGTATGTTGATGTGCATCTTTGGCGTGTATCACATCTTCAGAAGGAATGCTCAAGAGGGAGCCGGCCTCAGACTCGATATTGATTTGCCCATCTTCTTCAAAGCAATAAACAAGGCTATCAACAAATCCGTGGATGCTTAAAAAATGCAATCCAAACAGGAAAAGGAGGGCAAGCGTTATGCCCTTGAGGCTTTTCTTGTATGTGGATTTAATCTGCTGCATTTGTGAAATCTTTTAAATCAAACCCAAAGTTACGGAATAGCTGAGAGGGAAAAAAGCAAAAAAGCAGTCTTTGTTAAATGAGACTGCCTTTTTTAAGAAGGGATTATGTCACCCAAATAATTTATTAAATACCTTCCGAATTAATCCACCTACACGGATCAATATTTTTCCACCAAACTGATCAATTGTAATTCGCAGTTCATGTAGGAACAGATCTAGCAGGCGTCCTTTTTCTTTGGGAGAGAGCTTGCTTCCTTTCTCGCTTTTAGGATCTGTGTATTGGGCATACAAGCGAAGAATTCTTTGGGCTTTTTCAAATAAGGCACGGATTTGAACCGAGGCAGACAGTGCAATCATGCCGAGGATAACCACCCCAATTTCGGCCAAATTATTTGGAACCAGTAGGCCTGATAGCCAATCTGTACTGAGTAGAACTAAAATGAATAAGAAAGATAGAATTGTAATCATCGTTTTTTCTTTGATTTATGGGATTTGTAGTGGGAAATATCTTCGACTTTGACTTTTAGATCAGAGTAGTCATCATCAAACAAGGAGTTACCGGGAATCCTGTGACTTTGATTCTTTTGCATTTGTTTTAGCCACTGTTGCCCTAAAACCTTGGCTTGATGGTCGGATAAGCCATCGCCTTTTCCTTTTAGTAGCTCATCAACAGGATAGGTCTGCGTGGCCCCCGATGAGATAGCGACCATCCCATAGAGATATCCGATTATCTCCAGGATGGAGAGAATGAGCAGTAGGGTGGTATCAATACTAGAGGCAGAGAGTCTACCTGTCGACAGTAGTCCGGAAATGGTGAGACTGGCTATCCCGCTTTTTACGATTCCCCTACCTTTTTCGGGCGTTCTTTTTTTGAAAAGACCAATTAAGGTGGGGACCGCCTTAATTATCGGAGTTAGTATTTTGTGCATCAGTAGTGTCTTTTGAGGTTGGGGATTTTAATCGGTTGATCCGGCGTGGGATGAGTTCAAATTCGATAGATCGAATTCGCTGGTTATGATCGTCAAAGCGACTGTCCGTACGCTGGACATGGGTTTCCAGGCTCTTTTCCAATTTGCTTAGGTTATCAGCCTGTACCTTCACTTTCTCGTTAATGCCAATCATCAGCTCATACCATTTCTTAATTTCGGCGGTCTGATTATTGATGGAATCGTAGATGCCGGTCAAAAACAGGCAAATGATCGTGGTGACAATCAGTTCCTTGTATTTTTGGAAAAAGCCATCTTCTTGGGAGTTGTTCATGGGCCGTACCTCCTTATCGCTTCATCCAGCGTAATGGATTGCTTATTGGATTTGCAATGGAAGATGCCACTGGCAAGTGATTGGTAGTAATAGTGGCCGTCAATTCGTAGCCACCGTAGCGGACGCTGGGAATGACTGTTCCCTGCCCATCCATCCACGTGCAAACCGATAGCCGGTATGTTGTTACCTTCTTTGTTGGTGTAGCTCCAATCAAAGTACAAGCCTACGCCGTTAAATCCCCAAGTGGTGGCCAGTAGCCAGTGTTGGAGAGCGGAAGGTTGACTTTCAAGCCATTGGTCAAAAAGTAGTACATCAAATGCCATTCCGTGGCCGTGGGATTTTTGGTCTCCTTTTCGCCAGGCGGAGCTAATAAGGGTCGACAGGCCATGCCACCGGCGCCAGGCCAAAAAGGAGCGTAAAAACCCAATGTCCATGCGTTTGACGGTTCCGGGACCCTGGATTTCGAGTTCGCCGATAGAGAAGTGGTTGCCGTAGCTGTCCAGCAGTGCGTTATAATCCTGGGTATTCATTACTTCTTCCCTCTTGTGGCTATAAGTAATAGGCCAAGGGCTGCTAACCCGCCGACAACTTTTACTGGCGTTGGTATTTCGCTGTTTATGTACTTTTTAGCTTCATTGATGAGATCTTCTTGGGTCTCACTGTTGGTTTTGTCTTGGCTTGATTCACCCAAGCCTGTTTGGCATCCGCAATCGCTTTGCAGGTACCCGGACCCATTCGCTAATGAGTGATCTGTGCAGCCGCAACCGCATGACTGGTCGGAGGAATGTAATGTATGTTCCATGATAGAGTTGTAATGAGTTGGTTATCGTTGAATGGAGTTAAAAGAGAAGTTTCCAGAGCAACAGGCCGGATATAGTTGCCCCACCTGCTGCGGCGTGTGTTTTCTTGATCTGCATGCCACCGATCGTTATTGACCCGTCCAGAAAACCACTGTTGGTACTTGGTGAGCTGCTTTGCGCGAACGATTTAGTTGCCAGTTTCTTCTTTTGAGAAGATGTTTTTGCCGTTGACTTCTGTTTGGGTCGGGTCTTCACGTTCGTAGTGACAGGTGGTTTCCTGGCCGGTTTAACCCTGACAGGCCGAGGGGCCGGAATGGGACTACGGTGTTCAATGACCGGATCCAGAACCGGCCTCTTCATAATGGGGGTTATTCTAGGTTTTGGAGAGGGTCTTCGGGACCCAGAAACGGTTCTGAGGGGCGTCCTGATTTGGGTCGCGGGGCGTAGCCTTTGGTGTCGGATAGCGGGTAGGCGTCCCAAACCCTCTGGACTAGTCTGTTCGGCATCGATATAATGGGAATCAGTGGTCATAATTTCTGTGGGTTGATATAGTTATAGGTAAGAAGTGCCACTACACTTAATGGCAGCAGGTACGCCGACAGGCTAACGGCTTTGGAGAGGCCGAGTAGCTGGCTGATAAGCTGTTTCCGCTGTAGGACATCGCGGCTGTAGTCCCGTCCAGTGGTTGCCGAATCCGGTGGTAGTCCCGCGTAAATGGCGGTACGCACTTTGTTTGGACCAGCGTTATAGGCCGCTACGGCCCGGCCGGTATTTCCGTTAAACTGCTGAAGAAGTTTTGCCAGGTACTGGGCCCCATAATTAATGTTGGATTGGTGGTCAAAGGGGCTGTGACTCTCGGTAAACCCGGGATGATATCGCCGGTCAATTTGCATGATTCCAATGCCATTGCCCCGGTCTCCGGTGCCATCGGGAGAAAGGGCAAGTCCCATTCGGCTTTCCCGGGAGGCTATGGCCAAGAGCAATACCAGGGGCAGGCCATATCTTTTTGACACTTCCGTGAAGTAGGGCATCAGGCCACGCATGCGCACGTAGGTAAGTTCGGTTGACAAGGAAAGTGAGCTGGCCATTAGACAACCATTTTGATCTTATAGTTGACCTTGCGCATCTGTCCGGCCATGATGGTAAATTGATCGGCTGGCGCCAGGGCCCGGCGGGCTACCAGTTTCGGCATCCATTCGTCATAGTCATCCCCACGGTTGGCGTAAATACCTACCTCCTTTATGGTGATGTCGGTAGTGCCCCTGTTTTCAAACACGCGCGCCAGGTTGAAGTGCGCTTCATTATTGACCTCATCAATGGTTACCTGGTCATCGATGAGCATGCCGTGATGGATGAGCTCTCCGTCTCCGCTGCCATGGATGATACCTCCGAGGTTATAAGGAGTCTCTTGCGTGGCATCGGGAGAAAGGTCAGCGTCTGTCATAGAGACAAATTTATTGCTTTGGCCCAGCCGGAGTCCCAGGTGCCACCCTTTATTGACTTCCGAAGCCCGGCGCTCTAGGGAGGTCATTGAAGTTCCACCCCCGCCGATACACATCAGGTCCCGCCAGTTGGTATTGGTGTTTTCGACCGCTTGTTTTCGTAGGGCTCCAACAAATTCAGCGGTGAATCCCCCGTTGGAACCATTGAGGTTGGTATCCTGATTGAAGTTTTCCAGCTCAAACCGGCATTCATAATCCAAGGTCAGCGTTTTGCCGTTTGGAAGGTTCAGAGCTGCAGGCAACACGTCGCGGGCATAGAGGGTAGCAATAGTGTTAATTTCATGACGGTTGACATTAATATGTGTCATCAGTCCCATTTCTGTGATAGCTAGGTCACCCCCGGATCCGTTGGTGAATGGAGCCGAAACGGTAAAGACACTTTTCTGCTGGTCGGTTACCACGCCGGAAACCGAACGGGCTCCCCGAGCCAGTAGTGCGTCAATAGGATTGTGCAGGCCCACGTCAGATATGCTTACGGGGCGGCTGCCTTGCCCAATGGTGGGTAAAATAACGCGAAAAGGTGGGCAGTAGCTTTCGGTAGTCGTAATGGGATGGTAGTGCTTGGCAATGACTTGCGCCTGATCGGCCACATAAGTCGCCGGATCAAAATTCGTAGGCGCGTCTTTCAAGCGGATATAATAGTCGCCGTGTGTGGCTTCAACCTGCCAGGTGCCGTTGATTTGCGGGACAGAGTTGCACCCCCAAATATGAACCCATACTGGTTTTTCCCCGTTGGGATTGACCCCGTGCATGCCACTAAAAATGTATTCTAAATAGTACTGACTATAGATTTCCAGCGCCCCATCCGTAATATGCAGGGAGGTGATTTTTCCATCCTGCACGTAATCGTCGCCGGGGCTAATCAGACGATCCGTCTTACCGCCATGCATCATCCCGTGAACGTCGCGCAGAAGATTGCCCACGAACGACTCGCAGTGCATCCGAAACAGGTGCTCCCCGTCGATGCTAACGTTACAAAACAGGTCCATTCCTGATTTCGGGGTGCCAATAGAAAGGGTTTGATTGATGCTATTCATAAGGTTAGCTAATAATGGTAATGGGGTTGGTGGTGGCATTGCTGCTGGTGGCTCCCGTCAGCTCCGACAGGTTGTGTGTTGTTAATCCACTTGTGATGGGTTGCGAGGTCGCTTCCGGCTGGTGGTCCGCTCGGATATCTGTCACTGGATTGCAAAGCAGATGTCCCTCTTGGCCCTCGATAGGTTGCAGCTCCAAGATGACCTGGCCGGTCGGAGACTGGGTAGTCCGCTGGACATCATCAGGCGTAATGACCGAATAAATACGAGATTGGCCGACCTGCCCACCTGCGGTCTTGGATCGAACCCGGAAGTAATGGCGGGCATCCAGATAGGTGATGGGGAAGTAGAGCGTATGATAACGCAGCATCTCTGACGGCTCCCGATGATATTCAGGAGTCGTAGCCAGATTTTCCGGATCCAAGCCCCAGTCCATTTGGGAGGAGGCTTTTTTGCCGGTCGCCCACGAGACCTGGATGGAGCCGTCAACCAGCATGCCACTGACGACCCGCATTTTAAATCCTTCGCTAAACTCTTTACCCGTAATTTCGCTCATGTCAGGCGCTCCAGAAAATTTCGGTTACGAGGGCTTTCGAGGTTTCCAGGGCTCCGGAATCCTCATCCCATAGCCCCATCATGCCCCCTTTGTAGAGTTCTTTGAACTGGCGTTCGTCCATGTGGAGCGTTTCGCCAGGCTTGAGTTTGAAGGTATAATAGCGCCCGTCAATACGGTTCTCATCCAGAGCAATCATAAATTCTCCATCGCTGCTATTATGGATGATGACACCCAGACGCATCGGATTCGAGTTAACCAATTTTACGGGATTGGTGGTTTGTTTTAATACCGGCGAAATAGAGGTTCCAATTCGCCTGCTTCCCTGCAAGCCCACTGAGATATTATTACCACGAAGTTCAAGCAATAGTGTATCCAGCTTTTGGGTCAGCTCGCAGAGAGATGCGATTAAGGCGTTCCACATAGTTATACCTCCAGTGGTTTGCTATCAGCTTGTTGGACAGCGTATGCTTCACAGAGGAAACTTACGTTGGCCTGCGAGGGGCCTTTGTTGGACGCATACACCTGAAATGGCATGTTTGAACCAATGATAAACGGCACGTTGGCATAGAATTGGCTGAACTCATCATTGAGCTGCTCGACAAATACTTCATTGCGGATGGTGGTATTATATACCTTTAGGCTGGCGGTGATATCACCGGGTCGGTCGCTGCTCATGGCCAGGCGTCGGGCTTCCACGTCAATGCTCTTAGCCTTGACACCCAGGTCAATATTCACAGCCCCTGACGGCAAGCTCGCTTGCCCATACAAAAAGCGTGGTTGTGGCATCGGGGAACCGATTTCCTCATAAATCGCGGTGAGTTTAGCCAGCCCAAAATGATCGAATCCGATCACTTCAATATTGATGGTCTGTGGAGCGCTGTGGGTATTGGTAAGTTCAAAGACGAGGCTGTTGCTTTTCTGAATGATAAATGGGGCAAGCAGGCCATCGATGCGTTGGAAAAGCCGGTGGACGACGGCAAGCTGTAGGTCACGAAACAGGTATAGGTCTTCATTCAGCCGTGCCGATACCAGCACCTTGTCCATGTTTGGAGCATAAGGGAGAATTCGGCGAACCCCGAAGCTTTCCCCGCCCATCCCGTTCATGATAATATGCCCACTAGCTCCCGCCGGAAGATCAACCGATTTGGCTGGATTGAAGGGCGTAGATTCGGTAGGTGGAATAAAATTCTTTACAATCTTCATCGCTGATACGTTAAAGGATTAGAGCAATATTGAATAACCGGCAACGGCCCCGGGCCGCTGCCGGTTAGAGAGGTTATTTTTCGGGCTTCATTTCAGCAACGACAATGCTTGCGCGCAGGTACAACAGGCCTTGGCCGGAGGTCACCCAGTCGTTATCACTTGGGAATACCGAGGCATCCTCGAAATGAACTGCCAGCGATAAGGTTTGATTAACGGCAAGGTCGAACGGATCGGCCAGGCGATACTCGTCAGCGGATTTAAGAGAAGCGATGCGCTTGAAGACCACCGGAGCATCTACGGTATTGGCCGTACCCGCTACCATGTGCATGCCCGTGCCGGAAAAGTTGGAATGCTTGGAGATGGGTACCCGCAAAAATTCCTTGTTATCGTTGTCGGCCTGTAAGATACAGCCGGCATCTTTGAGGGAGTTCACGATAGCCCGCGCGTCGATATTGTTGGCCTCATCATCTTCGATGAACTGTTTGGTCACCTCGAAGGAAAGGGCAAGGATGCGCCGCTTGAGCTCGCCCGGGAAGGGGTTGCCCACGTAATTGTTGCGGGTGATCTTCCGTGTGGAGTTTGGAGGGAAGAAGTTAAGGACAGCGCCGTTCTGTTCTACTTTTTGCGTGTCAAAGTAGGTTTTGATGCGCGCGCTGGCAGGTACAATTGCTTTTTTAGTAATTTGGTTGCTCATAGCTTGTAGTGTTAAAGAGATTTTAGTTGGGCCAGTTGGCCATTTAGCTTATTCCCGTAAGCAGTCTCTGGGCAGTGAGAGCTATGAGTAAAAAGAGGGGGTTATACCTCCACGGTTTCCTCAATGATGTTTTCGATTTGGGATACGTGGCCGGTTTGCTGGGGAAGCGAGGTCGCAGGCGCGGTTGGCGCGGGAATGTCTTGGTCATCCCACAGGTATTCGCTTCCTTCCATCAGGCCTTGGGAGGGCGTCCAGTCGGGCATGACGAACTTGATCAGCTCCATCACGCCTTGCACGCCGAGGCCCATGGCCAAGCCGCGAAGGTGAGCGTTCTTGGTAAACATGGTGAAGACCATGCCGAGCGTAAGGGGCAGGCCAACGCGGGCCGCTTGCTGGACGGTGGCTGAGCTTCCGCCAAGAATAGCGGGAACGGCCAGCCCGTTGAGCTGTGCACCAATTGCCTGGCCGCCCACAATATATCCGGCAGTGATAAGCTGCTGCTTGAATTCGCCGACAGCCTTTTCGGTAGTTGTTTGTTTTGCCATAGTTGCAGTTTTTGGGGTTGTTGGGTTTTCGATTATATCCAAGTGGGTTGGATTTTTTGCAAATATTCGTTGGGTCATGGGAATGGTATTAAGGGATTAGTTGAGAATTCCTCGTCCGTCGATATTTAGGTTGGTTATGATATACACGTCTCCATATTGGAAGATTGGGCGCTTACCGTCATCGAAAAAGTGATAGTACTGGTGGTTCTCACCTTTCTTGTCCCCGGAGTATATCACCTTGTCGCTGCCGTACATGATGCGCTCAGCGTGGCCGATGGAAACAAGTTCGGCATCAGTTGGAGGGAATAGCTCGTAATCATATCCGTCGGCAGGGAAGTGGTGGAACTCCTCATACATCTGTTCGGCCTGATCATTTTCAAAGGCTCCTTTTAGTAACTTCATCCGGTGTGTAGGAAAGGCAAAAAGCGTCGTGCCCTCCCCGTCGATGATCATCGCCAGATCCTGATTCTCTGAAAGAATGCGCTGCATAAACCCTTTGGTGTCGATGAATTCCAGTTCGCCCACGGTTCCAGCATACGCCAGGGGTTCCTCGTATAAGGTTTTGAGCGGTCTGGGAAGCGCCCTGTTCTTTCCGGGTGCTGATCTGTTGGGACGGATATTGTCAGGTTCTGGCGTGTCGCGATAAATACCGACCTCACGTACACGAACAGTCCCTTTTATTCCATAGGTGGGCGCTATGCGATTGAGTTCTTCATAGAGCTCCGCGCGGTCGGTGAATTTGGTTTTAACCAGCTCGTTGACTACATCTTGCAGGCGGGTGACCGTTTCTTGGTTGGATTTCAGGTTGGCCTGAGCCCGGGCAAGCTCGGTTCGGGTTTGCTCGTGGGTATTCTCCAGTTCCTTTAGAGTTTTCTTCGAGCGGGCCAGCTCGGCGGTGATCTGTTCGATACGGGCCTGGGCGGACTGTTGCCATCCTTTTTCGAGGGCCAAGAATAGGTCGGCCAGTTTGTTTTTAATGATGGGCAGCCAGCGTTGGGTTTTGTACATGCCCAGCTTCTGTTTTATGTGATCAAAGGTCACTTCCGCCCCGTCTGGGTTTGTAGCCTGTTTTTCGGCTTCGATATCTACTTCGTAATAGGCGTAAAAATCTGTCTCATCGGCAATGATATTACCCTTGTTACCGGCCAGGCTTCGGCCCGACTGCACCGGCTCGTCCATGCTCCAACCGAAGGCATCCCCCAGCTGCTGGCTGGCCATCTGCTTGATGGAGCTCCATTTGATCTTGTTATAAAAGCTTCGGTTTGGAGCGTTGGGGTCTGGGATAAGACTAAACAGCACCCGCCCGTTTGCATTATTTTTTGGTACTTCAAGCGTAAGCTCGTGGCGGAACCGGGGAATGCGCTTGCCGTCGGAAGACAGGTTATTTTCAATGGTCCCAACTTCCCCGCTGTAATCCAGCCAGCCCACTCGTATAAGCTCTTGCTCCAAGGCCTCGGCCCCTGAGGCCGGAAGATCCGAATCAATAAGGGATTGCTCACGGGCAATAGCAGATTCCATACGCTCGGAGCGTTTGGTTACGTCCCCGCTTGCTTGCCCCAGGGAAGACTCCAGGCGCTGTGTCTCACTGAGCAGCGACTCAATACGGCTTTTCAGGACTTTTGTTTGGGCTTTGGACTGGAAAAATTCTTTGACTCGTGGGTCGGAGTTGGTAGCAGCTACCATTTGCTCGTATTCCAGGGATTCTCCCTCGGAGTCGGCAGAGGTTTCCCGTCCGTCTCCAAAGAACAGTTCGTCAATCCAGCTTTGCTTCTTGCTGACCAGCTCCAGGCGGTACTGATCAAACGAATCCTTCATCAGGTAAAAGTGGATGTTCACTTTTCCGTGTTGGTTGCCCTGCCGTAGCCCGCGCCCGTTGCGCTGCTGAATTTGCGAAGGGGTATAGGGCACGTCCATGTGATGCAGGTCAGTGGTCCATTTTTGCAGGTTCATCCCTTCGGCGATAGACTGGTTGCCGATAAGCACGCGGTATTTGCCCAAGTTAAAATCATCCTGCACCTGTTTTTTGAGCGCTTCTTTATCATCGGAGGAGGAGACGAAATAGTCATCCCCTTTGGGGCCGGTGCCAATAATGGAGCCGTTAATTATGGCTATTTCCTTAGCTGGAATACCTGCTTCGGCCAGCTCCTCTTTTATCAGCTGATGATAGCTACCGCCTTTTTGGCCTTCCACGGAGATCCAATCGCAGAAGATGATTTGATTACGGAATACAGGAGTCGCCGGATTCTTGCGCCCGCTATAAAGGGCCTGAACAATCATCACCGCTCGGTCAAAGGTTTCTTCCATCGAGTCCGATCCATCGGAGAGCTTCTTGCGCTGTTTTTCGATTTTATTCAGCAAGAACTGCTTGCCAACGGGTACTGCGTGCAGATCGCCTTCGGTGGCCTGGATTTCTTGGGCGATCTCCTCAAAGTGACCCAGAGCTTTTAGCTCCTTAATAAGATTGTGGCGGGACTGGCCTTGGTATGGATTCGGATTTTCTCTTACGGCAGTTACTTTGGAAAAGAAATCGCCATAGATGCTCTCGGGTACCCTGCTTGGAGCAGGATTTGCGCGGGTAGCATAACTTTCGGCAACGTTATCCACCAGGGCTCCGAGCTTTAGGAACTTGCCATCCACGCCGGAAAAGCTGCTGTCATAGACGCGGAGGTCGGTCGCAATTTTGCTGCCATCGCCGGTAATAACCAGAAAATTGTCTTTGGTTTGGCATCCGCGCTGGCGCATGCAGTCCAGGATGTTATCGGCCCGGAGAATAATATCGTCAAAGAGCAGCTTGTGAATTTCGCTGGGCTCAATGACCTGCTGCTTGGTTTCGGCTTCGGGGCGCTTGAATTTCGGTTTTAGCCCTTGATAATTGCCCTCGTTATCGGTTACAATTTCGCCTGATTTATCTCGAAGGTAGTCCGGGAATTTCTCATAGAAGCCAACCAGCTGATCATAGCTTTTGATGTCCATGACTTCATCGATAATGGCCCGCATTTCAGGCAGGTTGTAATAACCAGCCACCACGCGCTCGGTTCGGTACTCTCCGTTGGTCTTTTTGACGATCTTTTCTTCCTCGCGGACAAACTGATTGATAAAGTTGTCTAGGTTGGCAATCTGATATTTCTCCAACAGGTCCGGGGCGCAGAGGTTGAGCATGTGCCAAACCTCCACCGGGGAATTCACCACCGGCGTAGCGGTAAGCACAAACACGTTTCGGTAACCCACTTTTGAAAACAGCCACTTCGTTTTTTGGAGGGCGTCTTCGGCTCGTTGAGAGGGTTTATTTGCGGCGATGCCCAGTTTAGCGGCTTTCGCGCTGCCCAGGGCATTTTTGTAGAAGTGGGCCTCGTCAAAGAATAGGGCATCCACGCCCAGCTCATCAAAAAAGATGTCGGTATCCAGGCGCTGGGCACTGGCCACGTTGCGGAGCTTGGCCTCCCACTCTTCTTTCATCTTCTCCAGGCGCGTCACCATCGACTTTTTGGCCGTGGAGCTGAGCGCATCGTCTTCTTCGATAAGCGCGTCAAAGTTTTCGATCATCTGATCAAAATACTCTACACGCTCCGAGTACATTTGCTGCTGCACCGATGGAGAGAGCGGCAGGCTCTTGAAGGCGTGGTCGGCAATAAAGATCGCATCCCAGTTGTAGAGTTGGGCCATGGTCAGTTCCTTATGGCGGTCTTTCCCTGCCATCTTCATATTTAGGATTTTCGCATCGGGGAATAGCATGGAATATTCTTCGACCCATTTTTCCTGCACTTTTCCGGGTACGACAAACAGCGGTTTTCGGCAGGCACCCTGCTGGGCCAGCACCTGCGAGGTAATAATAGAGGCTAGCGTCTTTCCGGCGCCTACGTCATGGCAGTTGGCCCCGCGTCCGTTCCAGACTAACTTTTCGGCCACCGCTCGGTTATGCTTATACACCGTAAAACCTTTGACCCCATAGAAGGTGTCCGACATGCCACGAACGCGAAGGGTGGCCCCGTCAAATTGCGGGTTGATATGAGCATTATACTCATGGTTGTAGGCCTGCTCGATCAGCTCGCGAATTTCCGTGGAGGCTTTGGTGCGCACCCACTGGTTGAACTTTTGGGGAACGCGCGTGAGCATCTGGTCATTATGGGTGCGTTGTTTGGCGCGGGACCGCTCGATAAGAGCTACAAGCCCTTTCTGTTCGGCATATTTCAGGGTCATATTGGGTATGACGTTGTCATCCTCATCATAGAAAACCAGAGGGAAACTTGAATCCTGAATATAGTTGTTGATAATTTTGCTGAAGGGCGTCTGTCCCCAACCCTGGTTCCAGTCATCTTGGGTTTCCCCGCCGCTGGCCACATACCGCCCCGCTTTGCGGAGTTTCATATAGAAGCGATTGCCGAGGTCGGCTTTGTCTTTGACGAGTCCAATGTGTACGTCCCGGTAACCCAGCTCATCTTTTATCCACTGGGTAAGCACTTTCGTTGGCAAGTAGGTGAAAATGTGGCGCGGATCGACGGTAATGCTGTAGGCGTCAATCCACTCAGGGAGAACCGTCTTCAGGGCCTCGGTATTTTTCTCCAGCTGGTTGTCTTCGGCTATCTGCAATTTCTGCCGAACATTTCCGGCCAGATATTGGTAGCGGAATTCGTAGCCATTAGACTCGGGGTTATAAAAGAAATCTGGATGGTCCTCGATAGCTTCGGTGAGCTCGGTCCGACTGGCCGTACCGCCTTTGTAGGTTGACTGGTAGAAATCAAGCGAAAGCTCTTCACCGATGGATCGACCATACATAGCAATTTCGGCCAGGTCATCGGAGTCGGAAACCGCTGGCACGTAGTTTTGATTAAACATCGAGTCGGCATCGATAATATCGGCATAGACCAGCTCCTCGCTGATCGGATCACGCTTAACAAAGGTCGTCAGTTTGTACAACCGGTTGTCGTAGCGGAATATCTCGCGGATGTCTTCATCTTCGTCTGGAATGCCGTAGGCATCGATATGGGTGGCAAGGAGATGCTTAAACTCCTGGCGCAGTGGCTGTTTTTGCTCGCTGTCTTGGGCCAGCGCCGTCACGAAATCATCATAGGTGTCGAGCATCTGGCAAGCCGAGGCGATTTTTTCGCGCAACCCTTCGCCTGCTTTGTCCTTGCTTCCTACAGCAATAGGTTTAAAATAGTGGCGCTGTTTTTCATAGAATTTCCCATCATGGTGAATGATATTCCCGGCGTGATAATCTCTTGCTGTATTCAACCGGACTCCCTCATCGGGGATGCGGTAGAATTCCATTGGGATTGGGAGCTCGTAGGGAAACTGAAGGCCATCTTTCACCACCCGGTCGGTAAGCTTATTATCGACTTTGCCTTTTACGCCCATGCGAGTGAGAAACTGCATGTCGTGGCCTTGAATATGCTCACCTAATACTTGTTGGGGATACTTTTGGTAGTAGGGATTATAGTAGGCCCCGTAGGATTCGCCGTTATGTTCGGTGATGCTGACGGCGAGCTCCTGGTGGGCAAACAATCGATTGAGTTCACTAGTGACATCAGGGTGCTGCTCCCCGTCAAAGTCAGGATACTTCTGAAACAGGAGCAGATCCGTGGTCACAAGGGTATCGGCATTATCTTTAAAAGCGGTCGAGGGCAACCGGTAGGCGCCCACAAATCGGGCGCGTTGGACCATAGCCTGTCGGATGGCTGGATCTTTTTTGTCCATCGTACCGACCGAGGTGATCACCGCCATAAAACCGCCGGGCTGAAGAGCCTCCAGAGACTTCAAGATAAAGTAGTCGTGGATGCGCGGATTTAGGTGAGCCAGCGGGTCGCGCTGGGTATGAATTTTTATATCTCCAAAGGGGACATTGCCTATGGCGCCGGTAAGATTGTATAGCGATAGATCGGTCTCAGCAAAGTTTTGGTGTTTAACTAACTGGTTAGGGTATAGGAGCCGAGCAATACGAGCGCTCACTGCAGACCGCTCAACCATCAACATACGATAGCTGTCGGTATTAGGCAGAAATCCCGCAAAATTTCCAATGCCTGAGCCGGGCTCTAATATGTTGCCACCGTCCACACCCATAGCATGGAGTTTATCCCAAATTAGCTGTATCAACGGGTAGGAGGTGTAATGCTCGTTGAGTAGCCCGCGCTCGGTGCCGGTGCGATCCTCCCCGTACCCCAATCCACCAGCTCCAGTATATCGGCGAAGGGTGTCCAGGTCGGATTCAGTGATAGCGCGATCTTCCTTTTCCAAGACGGCAAGAGCTGCTTCATTGGCCCGACGACGCTCGGACTTGGATAATTTGATCGGATCGTAATTTTTCAAGGTAAGGTCAGAAAAATCGCTTCCATATTCGGTTTCTCCCGCGCGATCTTCGGAGGCTTGGTATGATTGGTCGTCTTCAATTTTAGTTGTTAGGTCCTCACTTGTGGCATCTTCAAAGATTAGGTCAAAGTCGACGCCAATAATATTCCCATGCTCGCGAAACAGGTCTAAGGCCTGATCGCGATGTTCTATTGGAAATTTATCTAATGAAAAAGCCAGTGCTAATTTCTTCACCGTTTCAGTGAAGGATTCCCGGAGCACCTGCAGCTCGCTGGAAGGATTGTTGCGGGTAGCCAGCTGTTGGTTCAATTTTGTGGGGCTGCCCAGAAGATTATCGATTACCTTTGCGGCCTCCTTATTTCCCTGGTCTGCTTGCCAGGCCAAATCGGTTAGGTGCTGCATTCGTGTGGTGTTAAGTGTATTGGATTTATAAGGCTTGTGAGCCGCATTAGCGATTTGCGCCATACGCTGGGTTCTCACCTGAACCTCGACCGGAATATCACCGGCGGTGCCAGCCATTACGATGAAGTGATGCGCCCGATAGCCACCGACGGGTTCGGCGTATTTATCTTCATGTTCAAATACTTCTCCAACAGCTCCTGAAGCAATTTTTCGGGTTACTTGATCAAGCTCAGCTTGGTCGGCCAACACGATCATACATCCAGCCATATCGGTCAAGCCTTGCATGTAGTGTTCGCCAGCGCCAGCCTGCTTGATATCTCCCTTGATACGCTTTCGACGCAATTTGTTGATCACTGAGTACGGAGATTTAACCCGTCCTTTTATTGTGGCTTTCGGTTGCAAGCCGGTGAGCTTTTCTATTACTTGGTCCAAGGCCTGCTGGTAGTCGCCACGTAGTGCAATTAGCTGTTTGATTTCCTCGGTGAGTTTGACTTCTTCGACGGTATCAGTATCACCGGCCAGCTGCGGGTTGGGATCGTCGGCGTTGGGAATCCCGTCGCCATCGAAATCACCAAATATGCCGGGGTAATCATCGGTTGTAATGTCGTCAAAAGGAGTAACAGTCGGATTGTCT
The DNA here is from genome assembly GCF_058386955.1 of Fodinibius sp. GM21. Taxonomy (NCBI): domain Bacteria; kingdom Pseudomonadati; phylum Balneolota; class Balneolia; order Balneolales; family Balneolaceae; genus Fodinibius; species Fodinibius sp. GM21. The sequence goes on from NZ_JBYEIQ010000002.1 coordinate 243,090, forward strand.
CGCATCGGGCTAGCCCAGTATTTTGGTTAAGAAGGCATCCAGTTTGGCCTGGCTTTGTTTGGCGGCTTCAATGTCGATAGGCTGCTGTGTTTCCGCAGCCGAGCCGGTATCTTTCTTTACCGGTTTTTCGGTTGTAGAAGTGTCGGCGGGCTGGGTGACTGTAGCGGGTTTATCTTTGCTAGCAGGCTTCTGTTTTACCTTCGGCGTTGGCGCCTCATTTGCAGAAGATTTCTTATTCTTCTTGGCAAACGCTCGTTCCTGTCGCTTATATTCTTTAGCGCCCAAAACGACCTTGGCATGATCTTGTTTGAATATGCGTACTTCCAGGTCGCCATATTTGCTAATCAGTTTTTTCCAACACGCCTTTAAACCACCGCTAGAACCTTCGGTACAGGCCTGGTACTGGAGGTGGCCGTCCAGCAGCAGGTCCAAGACATATCGCTTTTTGGGATAGTCAGCGGTGTACCGGATCGACAGGTGGGCGTTTTCGGATTCCCCGGAATGCCGAGGGGCGTAGCAAGGCATTTTGCTGCCAAACATGGAGTTGATGCGTTTCCAGGAGCGAATTTTGTGGAGTTTGTCCAGCTCTTTTAAGGTGATTTTAAAAGGGGTATCAACGGGGTTCTCGCGGTTGTCCGTAGTTTGTTTTTTCGCTGGCTTAATTTTTGGAGAAACGTCTCGGTCGGCGGCCGTAAATGGTACGGCAATGGCGGTCAGCTCCCGGTAGCGGTTCTTTTCGGTTTCGGCTCCGCCTTCTTTAGTGACCTTAATTTCAATGTCGCATTCGTGGGCGATGCTGGTGTTGCCTTTGTACTGCCCGTCCTTGGTGGCATGGGAGACCATGACAAACATGATTCCGTTTTCGCGACACCACTGGGCCAGCTCCACGGTTTCCTTGGCATTGGCATCAATCACGGAAATCGAATCCAGGATGCAGGCGAAGGACCGGTTCTTGAGCAGGAATTCTTTGAGCGCCTGAATGGATTTCCACTTGGTGAAGTTCAGGTTCCGGTGGGTGGCTCCGAGTCGCTTCACACGGTCGACCAGGGTTTTGCCAAAATGCTCTTCGGCGGGGATATATTCGATGCGCCCGTGCTCGGCCAAGGCGTCGGCCAATCCCAGACTCATGGTGGATTTACCGGCACCTTTTTCGCCCCAAATAAAAATGACGGCATTCTTCTCGGGCTCGCCGAGCAGTCGCCCGTAGGGTTGGGCAATGGTAATGCCTTTGATATTAAGTTTAGAAAGCTGCTGGGCAGTCATTGATTCCATATCAGGTTCGTCTAGTTTTTTTGATTGCGATTCCAATTCCAATAATGGCGATAGTCCCTAATACGAGAATACGCGTTTTTACAGTGGGAGCGCTTCGTGGTACTTGTAAAGACTGTTGGCTAATACCGAGCTTGGTAAGCAGTATCCCATCGACAATTCCATTCGGTTGTAGTCCCAATTTGTGCTGGGCTTGTTTGACCGCCTGCTGTGTTTCGGGACCAAATATCCCGTCGACGCCATATTTGGGGAGCCCAATTCCAAGGGCTTTCAGTGCTGATTGCAGGTGCATGACCTGCGGGCCTTTGTCACCTATTTTGAGAGTCATTAGGAAGATCGTTTGCGGTTTATGAAGGTGAGACCGGCTATTCCGATGGCGATGCCCATGGAGAGAAAACCGGCCTGTTTAAGTGCGGCCATAGATTTACTTTTTGCAACGGTCTCTTCAAGACCGATAAGATCACTTACAGCCTGCAGGTCCACATATTCGAAGTACCTGTTGATAACCCCGGCATGCTGGCGGTAGACATTATTTAATCCATCTTTATCGTTCGTAAGCCCGGCCATGATGATGGCCGTAGTTGCGGCTTTTCCTTTCTTGCCACTTAGGGCACGGTCGGCTAGGCTAATGGCTTTGCGAAACGCATTTGTGCCGGTTTGGCGCAGGTAGCTGTTTAGCCTGCCCATACCGTCATCCACAATTTGATAGTCTCGACCTTCAATGAGTTCATGCATTTTTCTGTTCCTCTCGGCCGGTGTCAGGGCTGGCTATGTTTTTCAAGCTGTCTCTCAGGCCAGGGATAAGCGGGCCAAGGAAATACGCCCCGGCTCCGATGCCCACCAGCCATAATACTTTGGTGAGCGTATTGTTGACGCCGCTGAATGCGCTTTGGGGACTGGGCAAGCTAATCTGATACCACGGTTCGGTGGGTGGAGCATATACCCCGCTCTGTTGGCCTTGGTCAATATCCAGATCTAGCGTCATGACCTTGGAGGCCGCAAGCGGTTTAGCCTCGGAGATATTGGCTTCGGTAACATTACTGGGATGCAGCTCAAAGATGACCGGGTGATTACGGTCCGGACGAAAAGATCGCCCGAACACCAGCCGGGTTTGCCCGCGACAGCCGTCCCACATGCTGGTCAGGATTCGGGATATGGCCAGTACCTTTCGGGATTGTGGATCGAGGGCCGCGATGACCGCATCCGGACATGCGATAAGCAGAAACGAGTTCCAGAAGTTGCGGTACCGGTCGATTTCGATATCAACGGAGAAGGGAACCCCGTTTTTGGGCACTCCGCGCTCGGGATACCGGCCGATAATGCGAACTTCGCCAGCCTCAGAGCTGATAATATTGCCTGTAATGCCAGCGGATCCTAATCCGTTGTCACTATATGCAGATTGGGTTTGGGTCATGTTATCTTCGTCTGGTTAAGATTCTATAGGCCACGTATCCACCGGCAATCCATCCCAGGGTTTTCCTGTGTTGGTCAAACCAATTTCGGAGCTCTTCGGAGGGTCGGGCGGCGGAGAGCCGCTGGCAGATCGATTGGTCCTCAGAGGCTTCAACCTCTGCCCCTTTTGGGACTTCCTGCAGCTGGATGGTCGGTTGCAGGTACACCTTTTCCTCCGACCGAGAGGGATTTGGGTAGCGCCCGTTAGGAATATGACCATCGAGATAATGAGAAATTCCTACCGGATGGGCGGGATAAGTGGCTTCAATCATATTACGATTTCTTTTTTAGTAAGGTGTACATGAGTCCTCCCCCTACGGCAACGACGCCGCCAATAAGCAACATGCTTGTCATGTTGGGGCCGCTCGATTTTTGGGCTTGCAGGAGTGCCATCTGTTGCTGTGGGGTTAGACCACTGCCACTGGAGTTATTTTTACCGCCATTGATAACCCCGTCCACGGTCACGGCAGTATCGGCCGCTGTGGTCAAAAAGCTGGACAAGTCATTCAGGATGCTGCCAAACTTGGTTTTCTTTGACTCCGGAGGGGCCGTAGGAAAAGTGGTGGAAGTAAAATTAAATGGTCGAGTAGTTTGCAAGAAATCGATTTGATCGAAAGAGCTGCTGTTCATAGGTGTACCTCTACGTGGATTTAGCGTTGGCTTTTTTCTTTTTGGCAACAAGCAGTATGGCAGCTCCCAGAATAGCAACTCCGCCCACTGCTGCGCCCGCAATCATGGCCGTGCTTGCGGTCTCTTGTTTGGCAGCGGTATCGGTGACGTTGTGCTGTAGGGCTGTCATGAGTTGCTGTTTTTCCTGTTCTATTTTCTTCTTTTCAGCCAGCTTGCGCTCGTGGGCCTTGCAGAGGGCCTGCGATTTTTCGCGCTTGCGCCGACAGCTTTTGAGCTTGCCGAACATCTTGCCTTTACAGCTTTGGTTGGCATACCGGCAGGGATCATCTTCTTCCCAGCCACCTAAGCCACTTCGTAGGCTATTAGGTATGATCAACTGATCATCGTCGTTTGTTATCGCTATAGGTTGTAAGTAAGCACTACTCATAAGTTCAGGTCAGGAGTGGTTAAGGGTCCAGTAGCTGATTCCGCCAAGCGTCAAAAGCCCGGCCGAGAGTCCGCCGTACAGGAGCCATTTTTTGTTTCGGGATTCTTGTTGGCTGGCCAGGAAACTGCCATCCAGGCTTCCGTACCTATTCAGGTAATCAACGGCCGGTTGGCCATGTTCCTGGATAACCATAGCATACTGCTGGAGGACCGCGTTATCCTTTTGGGAAAACGAAATGACATCCGAGCGGACCCCTCGGGCCATCAGATAGTCTCGCCACTGCCCGCGCTGGATACGCTCGTCTTTATCCTTCGCGCCAAACCATTTTGAAAACATGCTTTTCATAGTGACGCCTGTTTGCAGAGCTGTCGTTGCAGCAGCGGTCAGGGTAATCGGGTCAATACCTAATCCGTCCGGCATCCGGTTCGGCAGGTGCTTGGATTTTTTGATGAGGGTTTCGTCAAAGGCGAATCCTGGATATTTGGCGACAGTCGTATCAAAAGATTTCCATCCATCAGGGGAGCGAAAGACGGTGTAGATATGATCGTAGTTTCGTCCCGACCGGCTTACAATGCGAAATCCGGTTTGAATGCCCAGGCTTTGCAGCAGGGCTGCCGACAGTATCGCGTGATCGTCGCAGTCTCCGGCCTTTTGGCGAAGTGTGACATCCGGAGATTGAATGCGTTCAATGTTCCAGGGATCCCGAACGTAGTTGATATTGCGGGTCATCCACTTGTAGATAAAATTTGCAATCTGATCTACATTTCGTAGGTCAGGAAGGCCGGTGCTAATATTCTTGGGAACCCTACGAGTGATTTTTAAGGCAAGGCTGCGGATATCATCCCGGCCAGTATATTTGGTTACGAGCCTGGAAGCTAGTTCGAGGACGCCATCGATTCCAGGGTATCTTCGACGGCGGGAAAAAATAGGGGCGGCAGCATCACCTTGTGGGGGATTTGCTGCCGCCTTATTGCTCATCACTAAACCGTCGGTAGTGACTGCGTTACGGGAAGGGGTGATATGAGGATAATGGCTGCTCAAGAGCGGTAGGTTATATAGTCAAGCAGAAGTTGCAGGCCATGTTCAGGATTGCGCGTTGTTACATCACCGAGCCGCTTCGCCAGTTTCGGGTCAAGATCGCCCAAGCTGATAAGCACGCCCGCAAATTGACGGGAGCGCGTGATGGTCGTTATTCCGGCAGTATCCAATTCCTTGTAGATATTATCCCGAAGGCTCGTGACGGGTTGTTGGGTAATGGTTGGCATAGCTGTTAACTAAGATTTGGGTCCGTTGGAGGTGACTAGTTTCTGCAGCTCGATAATAACTTCGGTGAGGAGCGTCTTTATTTGATTGCTTACCTTCATACCAGTAAAGCGTAGCAGCTGTTGGCAAGCGAAAGGGGCAGGGATATAGCAGAGCGTAGTTGCGTGTTGCCCTAATCCATCCACAAGGGGATATATCGTTTTTGCAATGCGTTCGGCTCCTATATCCCTGCTTATCGCTTCTTCAGAAAGTAGTTTAGCCATGCGTGTCCAATCCTGTATCGTAATCGGGCGCCCATAAGACTGCATCAGTGCCAGTTGTGATTTAATGCGTTTGGCATAGCGCCCGTAGGGCTGCGGGTGGTCACCAAGATAGTCGAGGGCCATCTTAAGCAAGGGAATATGATTAGGATGCATGGCGGGGTTGTTCAAAGTTAGTTATATGGTCATGGATGATTCGGGATGGCCACCTGCCTCAGGTGAAGAAAAGCTGCCGTTCAGAGTCGGCCCGCCTGCGCCGTCCAGCAGGGTCTCTGGGATATCGGCTCCGTCGGCGGGAAGGTGCCGAGGAGTCTCCTCCCCGGCACCTTTGGATTGTTCGGCTTCGTTGTTCAGGAGGGCATCTTGTTGGGGTAGGTCAGAATTTTTCTGTGATTGAATCTTTTGGGCTACTGCGGCTTTAAAAGCCTCGGTTTGCTCGGGAGTTAGTTGGCCTTGGCTGCCGGCCCGTTGGGCAAAGAGCCCTGAGATGACGCTAAAGAACAGCGGCGCATTTTCTTCCAGCATATCCAGCATGCGGCTTCCGGCGTCTCTGCCGCCCGCTCGCTGTTCCATCTCCATGCGGAACTTTACCTTTTCCAGTTCTCCGAGCTCTTTTTCGAGGGCTTTGAGGTTACTTCGTTGAATTTCTTTGAGGCGGTCAATCTCGTTGCGGTGTGATTCCTTGAGGTCGGCCAGCTCTTTCTGGTGGGTGAGCAGGGTCGTGGTTTTGTCCTCGGCAAGTTCCCGCTTCAGATTCATAATCTCATCAACCTGCTGGCGGATCTTGCGGTCCGCATCGTGGAGCTCCCCTTCCAGCCGAAGAATACGATTGCTATAATAGTCTTCGTCTTTGGTCTCCCTGGTGCCTGTTGATTGCCCGAAGGGGTCAGCAGCTACTTCAGCCTGCTTGTTTGGATCGTCAATACGGAAATTGATTTCGATATCATGGTCGTCGCCGGTATGCAGCGTATAGATGCCGGGCTCCAGGCGACACATAGCCTTCGCCACCTTAAAAGGAGAACGAATGTTGAAAGGAATATCCTTTTCGACATCAATAAAATCATCGGTTCTGCCAGTAATGCGCCCAAAAATAGGCATACCTTCTCGCAGTTCCTGGAGCGTGGTGGCATAATCGCGTTGCTGGTTTTCTAAGGTATTTGATAAGTGCTGAGGCATCGGACCAGGCTTGGTTAATGTGTTGTGATTGTGTCATTTATTACAATCACCGATGTCAACGTAACACTATTTCAAATCAAGAGAAATACCTCGGGATGGGCTGGAATAGTCTGCAATAAACTGCCAGAGATTGGGACAGGATGGGAAAAGAAGAAACAAGATAGGCTTATTTTCAAAGGAAATATGTGCAAGTGTTATTTGTCTGAAAAGGTCTTATATGATGATATACTTGTTAAGTTTGAATGGCAATTTTGCATGTTGTGATGACAATGAATAGTATTTGAGTCGAATGATTAGCCTGCAAAAATCAACCCGAGTAAATGTTTATAGAAATTTCACAGCTTCAAGAATATGATAGTGATGAACATGAAAAGGTATCTGAGAGGTGGAATACTAAAGTAGGAATCAAGGCTCAAAAGCATATTGAAAACTTAATCAATCGCGGAGCGGGTGAAGATTTTTTACACTATGATGTTCAAAGCGGAATTTTAAGCGGATTTCTTGAACACGAATGGGACTTAAGAGGCATAATTTTAGCTCAACTTGAAGTTGAATGCCCAAAAGGTGATAACTTTCAAGGTATAGACTTTTCCTACAGCAAGTTTTTTAATTGTCACTTCGAGGGATGTTTGTTTGATGCCACTTTTTTATTTACAAAATTTAGAAACTGCACATTTGAAAATTGCACTTTTAGTAGTGCCCTTTTTAAAGGTTCTTTTATCAGAAATTGTGAGTTTGAAAACATTGATTTCATAAACTATTGCAGAATTGATAATTGTGAAATAGAAAACACAAAAATTTCAGGATTCTTCACTAAAAGAAATCTTTTCAGCAACTGTAAAATTTTCAATAGTACTGAGATAGAAAAACCTCAAGAATTTCCGAACGGTAATTGGGAGGATTTGAAGTTTGATTATCAAACTCTGACTGATTTTTATTCTGAATTGAGTTTAGGTTTCAATGAGACCAAAGCACTAGAAAAAAGTTCAAAAAATAGGTTCTTAGCTAGAAAAGCTTATACCAATCACAACACGAAATCTGAGATAAAAAAGTGGTTAAGGTTTTTAGTCAACGAAAAAGTTGCAGGTTATGGTGAGAAACCTAGTTTTGTGCTACGAGCTTCGATTTCATTGATAGTATTATTTGCCATATTCTACCTTTTTTCTGGCTTTTCAGTAAAAGGTTCTTCTGAAATAATTAACTATAACATTGATTTATTTGGATTTTGGAGCCAATTTAATGACTTAAGTTTCTACACATCATTAGCTGATAATTTCCTTACTTCTTTGTATTTCAGCACGAAAGTCTTTCTTATAATTGGTTCAGATAATCTTTCATTAACTAGCAACTGGAGTACAACCTGGGTAATTGTTGAAAGCTTTTTGGGAATCACCCTTATCAGCTCTTGGACTGCATTATTGTTAAGAAAGATATTGCGCTAGAATTTGTCAGGCTAACCCGGGTATTACATTAAGGGGACGTACCCTCCCCCGTTCATTTTGGTTTCTTGGCGTCTAATAGTAAAATAGGAAATGGTCCTTGCACCCGTTAAGCGCAAGGTCGTTAGTACTCTACATCAAAACACTATGATTGAATTTGAAGGTGTTTATGGTTTTGAGATTTCTAAACCCTTGAAACTCGATGGTCTTACTATTCAACCAGTTTATCGAGACTTCATTAAGATTCAAAAGCTTTCCAAAGATGAAAACTGTTATCACTTAACTGGCGTCATCAGATATGAAAAAAACACAGTTGAGATTGATCTATTTGACTTAGAAGGAGTCTTAGCATTTATCGATCATCGAGATGTAATAGTTGCAAATAAAGTACAAGCAAAAGACATGCATGAGGCCATTTCAAAACTTCCATCTCAAATCAATGGCTTAAAAAGACATGGCGGTGGTGGAAAGGTTATAATGAGCGATGCCTTTTCTGAATATTCACGTGAAGATTTTACTAAATTGGCATTAGCTGAATTAGCCAAAGATCGCAATAATCAAAATTTAAATAGATCTGTATTTCGTATCGCTTTTTTTAAAACAATTGAAGTTTTTCGAGCGCGGAAACAATTCAGGGAAGTATCATATTATCTACTTTTTTCAGCACTTGAATCCCTAGCAAGATTTAGTGAAAACGATTATACAAGCAGTGCCGAAATACCGATAAGTCAATTTTTGATAGAATTAGGTTTTGATATAAAACAAAATAATCCACAAAATCTAAAAAGATCAATTTCAACTTATTCAAATTTGAGAAATGCGCTATTTCACAATAGTCAAACTAAAACCGAGGTAAACCATAATGGAGATATGGTAGAGCTAAATTTGAATGACTATTTTGGTTATTTCAATCGACTGATGCCTTTAGTCATTATTAAATATTTAGGTTTTGATGATGGTCATATTCGATGGCAAAGCTGGATAGACCGTCAACCATTCAAGTAGAGCGCTAAACCGCGCACCCACCTCGCCAATTCTTTGCCACCCTTGGTTTTAAAGTACATCTTTCGTTAGTTGCTATTCAAACAGTAATGTGTGTGCACCTTATATGCAATGTCTTTAGTTCGCCTTTAAATAAATTGACTTTTAAAATGGATCTTACAGATCAAAGAATTCTTACTTCTACTGCACCATCTTCACAAGAATTTTCGGGATTTTATTTAACTGTTGAACAATTACAAAACTGGCTTATTCATAAGCTACCGATTAGCCAACCTATAGGAAATCGTCCAGATTCAAATTATGACCTAACAAAAATCGAAAATGTGGCAGAAGATGTCGCTGAAGTTATAAATGATGCTGCTAGCTCAAAAAAATATAGAGGTTTGATTTATGTTGACCCAAGTGGAGGAAAAGACGCCCGAAGTGTTTTTTACCCAGCATTAGTTACTCAAGAAGTTTATGAAGAAATAGTGAGTCGTCTTGCAAATTCTTAGTTCTCCATGCCAACTAAACCATTAAGGGGACACACCTCGCTATTCCTTGCCTCCTTTTCATTAATAGTTAAATTCACTTTGTAGTTAATCAAAGGCTGTTGCGACTGCTGGTTATATCAATAACTTTAGGCCAAACTTATAAATTCAAATATGATAAATGTTGAAGAAGTAGATGGTGAAATTGTTGATATACATGTTAATGGCGAATCTATAAAAACAGCCGACCTAGAAGTATGGTATCTGCCCAAGAAATTAATTGGGGATAGCAAAGTCGAAAATTTACCAATTGGTACTCGATTTGAATTTTGTCGTAATATCAGGGATGGAGTAATTGCAATTGATAGTATTCCAACAATAATTGAGAGAATAGCTGGAAATAAAGTACAGGTAGTTTTTTCTGAACTTATTACACGAAAATACTGGGATGGGAAAATTGGACTGAAAGAGTATATGACAACTAAAAAATCCGTGATTGAAGACAGAGCAAAAGAGGCTGGTGATATAGAACTATTAACTTACCACGATGATGGCGTTTATATTCAACTTGAATATGCAACTGAACTTGAAGATGAAAAGCTCATTCAAGTTGCTCAAATGGCTGAGCAAATTTCAGAAGAAATTGAAGGAGCAACTGAAATTATTGCTGGCCGTAATATTTGGAATCCTGAAGATTCAGAAAATGAAAAGGAATTCACACTACGTACTGTAATTCCAATTATTAGAAAAATTGGATTCAATAGTGTTAAATATAATCACGGAAAAAGAGAATACGGTAGAGATATTCTTTTTAATAGAATAACTGAGTTCCAAGAGATTGAGTTTTGGGCCGCGCAAGTTAAGTTTGGGGATATTTCAGGTTCAGCAGGTGGAGATATTGATGAGATAATAGCACAAATTGATGATGCTTTTAAAATGCCTTTTTATGATGTCTATACTAAACAGAAAAATAGAATTTCAAAACTGGCTATTATTATTTCTGGCAAATTTACGAATAATGCAATTGAAAAAATCTGTGAGAAAATAGAAAAACATTCTACCAGAAATAATTTAGTGTTCATTGATGGTGAAAAAATTCGTAGCCTTTCAGACCAATATTTAAAGTTGGCCTAAAGTTAAAATATTCATAAATGAGTTTATTAAATAATGCAGTTGATTCTATTAAAGTTGGTGTAGAGGATTTTGAAGAAGGTTCAAGAGAACGCCTTACATCTTCAGTTAGAAATATCCATGCGGGTATTTTACTTCTTTATAAAGAAGCATTAAAAAGGTTGTCTCCTGATGATAGTAATGATGTGCTTATAAAGAGAAAAATCGTTCCCACAAGAAACAAAGATGATATCGTAAAATTTATCGGACAAGGGAAAACTACTGTTAATGTTTATCAAATTCGGAACCATTTTGATAAGCTTGATATTGAAACTGATTGGGAACAGTTTGAATCAATATCTAAGATCCGAAATGATATTGAACACTATTATACAGAAGATGACCACAGTAGGATTCAACATTTAATTGCTAAATCTTTTACAATAATCAGTTCATTCATAGAAAATGAGCTGAAGGAAAATCCTGTAGATTTGCTTGGTCATATAACTTGGTCAGCAATGTTAGAAGTTGCAGAACTATACAAAAAGGAAAGGGAAAAGTGCCTAAATAAAATCAATAAAATATCTTGGGGATCAGAAGTATTAACTGAAGGAGTCCGAGATATAACATGCGTATTTTGTGATTCCGACCTGCTATTTCCTATACAAAATTCATCAGATATTCAGGATTTAATTTTTGGATGTAAAAGCTGTGGTGCTAAAGAAGAAGCTCAAGGAATTATACCACGAGCTGTGCAAACTGCCCTAGGTTTTGAACATTACAAATCTTATGTCGATGGTTTAGAATATCCCTATGGCACATGTCCAGAATGTTGTTTGGAATCATATGTTATAAAAGAAGAAAGATGTGCATTTTGTGGCTACGAAGCTGAACACTTCTGTGATAATTGTGGCAACAAAATTCCACCTAGTGAAATGATGCTCTCTCCTCTTTGTGCTTATTGCAACAACAAATTAAAATAGGAATTACAGCTGACGCGTAAAGGCTTCCCAGAAGGTTGACCGTTTGAAATAGAGAAATTCGAAAAAATTGGATTTAATAGATGGCCCAAGTGAATAAAAATTAACCTTTCGGGTTTTAATATACGATTAATTTAAATTATCGAGATTTAAGGGATATGTATGGAGCCTAAGCAGGCAGGCGCAACCGAATACCTTCTTGGTCAGCTTCGGTTGGATCCATAAAGGCATTGGTGGCTTTCATCTGAGCTCGTGCCTCATCGTAGTTGTCCCAATTGATAGCTTGCACATATTTTTGACCAAAGTCGAGGGTTCGGATCAAAGCCTCTGATTGCCGGTTGTGAGTCAAAGCCTTTAATGCGGCCAGATAATTGTTTCGGTAAATAGTAGGGATAATAATTTTTTGTTGATCAGCTGCGACGAGTTCTGCATTCATCATGATACGAGCAATACGACCATTGCCGTCCGTAAACGGATGTACTTCGCTAACCAGGAACATCATAAATACCGCCTTCTGAAATGGGTATTCCAATCCTCGATACATTTCGAATCCTCGTTCCAGGGTAGCCATGACAAGTTCGGGTTTTACAAACTGGGTGCTTCCGGCAACATTCATTTTGGCCTTAAATTCACCCGGCTTTTTGTCTTTCCGCAGAGCCATTATGGTAGAATGCCGATTCTTTAACGAAGCAACAAATTCATCAAAGTCTTCAGGTGTTTTTGCCATCTCCGAATAGTTGGAAACAATCCGATAGGTCCCCATTACATCATGAGCATCTTCGGGACGTTCAGCTGGTATCGCATTGTTAAAAACGATATCTGCAGCTTCATCTACTTCAAACTCCGTTCCTTCAATAAAATTGGAAAAATAGGCTTCAAAGAAAGAGAGGTTTACTCGTTCGTCCTGCGAAAGGTTGGACGCAGAACGAGTGTGAGGAGCAAAATCCGATAGATCTTCAAAAAGTTTGAGAAAAAGATCTACGCGATCGGGGTCATACGGTTTTTGGGATTTCCGGGCTTTCCCGACATCTGATTTAATATTGGAGTCGCGCGTGCCCTGCAGGCTGCCAATAAGATCGTCAAGCTTTTCATATTCCTCTTGCATATCCAGCTGTTGGGCAATTTCTCGGGCGCGGTCGCGGATACTATTGACATGATCGGCCCCGCGAACCCGAAAGAGTTTATCCAGGCGTTCTTCCATTTCTTCTTGTCGAAGCGTCCTTGGAACCGATCCTTTACGAGCTCGGGAAGGGCGCATGTTTTCAAGATAGGCTCTGGGTTCGGAGCTAATATGGAGTCCGTTAATAAAAGGACGGTCGCTTTCTAACGGGTCATGTCCTTTTCGCGGGTTGAAAATCAAGCCGGGAATTTCCGTTATACGCTTCTTGGAGGAGACGATAAATACCGACCCATCTTCCGCCGGTTTGTTTTCCAATGCCGTCCGATCGGCAATCAGCGCATCGGGATAGTATTCGGATAGCAGATCGACCCAATGTCGTTTGACAATAATTTCGGGATCATCGGTCAGGTTTTTTGTGTATAGACGGGACCCGATCTTTTTAAGTTCTCCACGTGCTGCCGCTTGCGATACCTGGGAGGAAATATCCGTATGGGAAACCAATACTTCCGGCATGTCATCTAAAAAATTCGCCATTTAAGCTACCTTTTTGAGGTAATTTATTAAACTTTCGGGATTTAATAAATTATTTATTTAAATAATCGGGATTTAGGGTAGGGGTTGGGGATAGGCTGAGATAACAAAAAATATGCGAAGGTTATCTATGTACGGTGTTTTTTGGATTAGATCAATTGATCGCATGTTCCAGTTAGAGGATGATTTCTTTGTTCACTGAGTCCCAATTATCAGCAATTTCCGCAAGTGAGTAGTATTTTGCCTTTCTTCCGCTAATGATGTGAAATTCATCAAAATCATGATAATAGATTGTAACACCATCACTCTTAGTTCGAAATAAACTCCACATAACACCCCCGCCCGAATTATATAACAAATCCTCTTTGGCATGAGGAAATTTTTCTTCAAGTATTTTTTTATGCTTACTCATAAGTAGGTTAATTAAATTGCAAATGATAAACCATTTATTTCTATATTAAATAATTTAATGTTAAATTAAAATAGCCACTCGAAACCAATTCAGGAGAATTACATGACAAATTGCTTTTGGAACTTGAATCTTTAGGATTTCCAAACTTAGCTGATTGGATTCATGAAAGAGAAATCAATCTTAGCAAATATCTACATCACTTGGAAGAAAATAAATATATGATGGAAGATGAAGAGGACGAAAAAGCATTTAAACGTGCAGAGGAAATAGTAAGAATCATATTCCAATAAATTTTAAATTTAAATTTTCTATTCACTAGTTTTGTACACAGTAAGTGTTGAGGTCGGCATATAAATATTACAGAATGGCTGATATTTTTACTAAAAAAGAAAGAAGTAACTTGATGTCAAGAATTGGCAGCAAGGATACGAAGCCAGAAATGAAGATTCGGAAAGGCTTACACGCGATGGGCTTTCGCTACAGTTTGCATGATAAAAACTTACCAGGCAAACCAGACATGAAGCTTCCTAAGTATAATGCCCTGATTGAAGTTAATGGCTGTTTTTGGCACGGCCATGATTGTACAAGCTTCCATCTACCCAAATCACGAGAGGAATACTGGCATAATAAGATTAAAAAGAATCAAAAGCGGGATGAGGAGAACTTAAAAAAACTCTTAAACATGGGATGGAGAGTACTAATTATATGGGGATGCAGCATGAGAGGAAAGTATTCCCATGATCTATTTGATGTGTTGGAGAAAACAGAAAAATGGCTCTTGAGTGACAAAAAATTTGCAGAAATCTCGGAGAATAGTAATTAGCCGGTCATGCTATAGAAAAACTTGTCAGAAGGAAATTTAATATTGGGAATCCACAATGGCTGGCCATCCCATCCTTTTTCTATTTGTCCATTTACACGATACATTGTTAATACAACTCTTTTATTAAATCTGTTACCAAGCGCCCTATCATTCGGAGAAAGTAAAGTACCTGTATTTTTACTAATATCTCGATTCCTTCTGACAATTAGCACTGGATCTTTAAGATATTGCTCTTCAAGAGATAAAATACAGTTTTTATAAGTATCAGAGGGCCAGTCATGATCTTTATTGCTCTGACATAAGGATATTAATTCCAAGATCAAGTCAATATTGGCTACATTGTATTCATCTCCACTGTAGTCTTGCAGCAACCTGTCAATTTCATTTAAATTGGCAGAAGTAGGCGTAAATGGAAAGTGGTTTGTACCACCTGAAATTATTTCCAACTCATCTCTTTTTACAACATTTCTTCTAGTTGGCCGGATATTTCTAGGATAAGTTAGTTTTAGGCCTTCGGCTCCATGCTCTTTTAAATGATTAATCATCGCATTGTTAGCCTCATTTAATTCAACAAACAATTTCAATAATGAAGGTGGAAGAAACAGTCTGATAAGCCCCTGTTCTCTGTCATATCCGAAAGCACGGCAATGCTGCCAAAAAGTATCAGCTTGCGGACTTTGGGATTTCCTACAATAATAGGTCGTTTGAAGATTAGGAAATGTTACGCCTCGTCCTAGTGAATTTCCGCCAACTATAATATTAACCCCATTCTCAAAATCATAATCTGCCTTTGATTTTGAGTTCATGACATAAGGTGTAATTTTCCCCTGTTCTAAGTAATCTTTAGTAAACTCATAACACTTGTCAAAATTAAGTAAATCCGGTTGGGTTTCTTGCAGGTCATACCAAGCCTCATGCAGCAAATCTTTAAAGTCATCATCGCTAATTCCTATAAGTGCATCATTCAAAACCGATCCAATATGAGTAGCAACAGCTTCATGGTCACTTATACTAACACTTGGATGAATTAAAAAATTACAGGACTGTTTCCCAATTTCTTCGATAGTATGAGCAGCTGAAATAAAGAAACTCATGATTGCGTCTAGCATTCCAGGGGGTATGTAACCACTAGTATCTCTTAAATCATCCAGCTCATTTTCGGGGGTCAACTTTATGACATACGACTGAGGATCACTGTAGAAAAAATCCCCTCCCAAGTATCCTTCGCCAGGACTAAAGTAATAAACAAATTCAGGCTTAAATCCAGTTTCTTCAGTTTGTAAAAATAAGGATTGTGGCGTAGCTGTTGTTTGCAGATAGAAACTGCTATTCGACAATCCTCTAATTTCTGTGATCCTTTTATTTATTGTACTTTGCTCATCCTTATTGATCTTAGTATTTAAACTGGCATTGTCACTCTCATCGTCTATAACAAATATTGGTCTCCCGGTTAAGAATCCTGATGATTCTAAAATTCCCTGCCATGTTTCTAGAACCCTGCTATTTTTCTTTAGA
This sequence comes from Fodinibius sp. GM21, assembly GCF_058386955.1. Taxonomy (NCBI): domain Bacteria; kingdom Pseudomonadati; phylum Balneolota; class Balneolia; order Balneolales; family Balneolaceae; genus Fodinibius; species Fodinibius sp. GM21. The sequence continues at coordinate 258,969 of NZ_JBYEIQ010000002.1, forward strand.
ACCACAACAACAGGTTTCCTCATATCATTAGCAAGAAACCTCATTTCATCGTTTTCGCCACAAATACAAACAGTATCAAGAAATCTAAATGTTCTTTGCAGAGTCTGCTGCTGTAACTGAATATTATCAGTCGTAAGCACTATGAAAATTTCAAAATCTAAATCTGCAGCTGCAGATAAAACGCCAAGCATCTGACCGGTCTTACCACTTTGTACATTCCCTAAAAGAAGGCCAGACCTGTGCGACCTATAATCAAAATTCTCGATATGTTCAGGTACAAGTTCATTAACTGTCTCACGAATAGAATCAGCAACAGCCTTACCTGTATTTTGTGAAACTCTCTGCAAGTATGTCTCTAGATGACTCATAAATAAATTATCTAACTCCTTCTAAAATTTAAAAACCATTCATCTTTTTCGGTTGTCGGGAACATCTCGATATCATCCCTTCCGTATGCCTCAAGGGTCTCTTCAGTAATTTTTTCTCCAGCCTTGAGAACTCCGGCATTCTGCATTCGTCCCTTAATCCATTTCCCAAGCTTTTTTAAATCATCAACAGACCTAAAATTTTTGCCGTAATCTCCACTTGTCTTGCATTCAAATCTATACCCGTCATCGGTTACTACATGAAAAACATCATGTTTGTCAGGGTACATAGGATCGTCAAGTATGCTTTTAGGAACAATCAACTCCACCTCATACCATGACCGAGGCAGAACTACCCCAGTAGATTTATTTTCTCTCCCCTTTCCTAGGTAAGGGTGAAGGTTACTCTTCCCAGCTTTTTCATAAGGTTTTAACGGGAGCTTAAACTTTTTCTCAACATTAACCTTCGATCGGAACTTTAATAATTGCTCATCATCAAGTTGTTGAACACCGGATAGATCTTCTAATAAATTATTTGTGTGTTTAAATTGATCTATTTCTATAGCTGAAAGTTTCTGTGAAGCATCATCGTAGAGACTATTAATAAAACTACTTACTTCTCTAACATACTCATTGTCAGTAATGAGTATATCGGTTTCATACTGCACTTTAGACTTGTGCGGTAAAATGTTATCCAGGTTAGAAGAGCCAATTAAACAACTTTTTTCACTCCCGTTATTAAAAGAATACATCTTTCCATGAAATGGAAAGCTTGTTACAAGTCTTACTGAGCCAAGAGAAGATTTTTCGAGAAAATTTTCTAATTCCAATGCAGCCGTATACTGGGAATGGGTAAATTTATCAAAATAGTGCATCCCAATGATGAGGTTTATATAAGGCGAACCATTGCTGAAAATGAACTCTTCTAGATGCCTTATTGATTTTTCTGAAACATACCCCGTAACCAAATCAACTGACTTGGAAGAGCGCAATAGTTGATTGAATACTTCAGAAAAACTCTCGTGAGAGGTCTTGAGTGGCTGATAATTTGATGTTAGGAACACTTTGAGATAATTATTTTTACATTACTTCCGCGAAATGGGTGTTGTAGTCATAATTCAATCTTTTCTTTAAACTCATCTGTTTTAAGTTTTCACTTATGGAGTGCAAGTCTTTAGGCTCATAATCATCTTCAAAAAGTGGATGTAGAGCTTCTGCCACTTTATGCACCCCGGCTGGCGGAACAGCATTTCCTATCTGCCTTCTAACTTCAGTCATGCTCCCTTCGAATACAAAATCATCAGGGAATGATTGCAAGCGGGCTCTTTCCCGGTTCGTCAATGGTCTTGGCTCTGGATAATGATACCCCCAGGTACCACCGCCACCAGCAGCGATAATAGTTTTGGCCGGTTCACTTCTGTTAATTCTTCTGTACACATGGCTAATCATACCTTTTACATAATGAGGGCTATCTTTTGGTATATCCGTATAATTCCCTCCTTCGGAAATCAGCTTTAATTTTTCCCTCGTACTATCTTGAATATTCATGTGCTCGTTATTATGAGGCACATCCGTTGCGCCTTCAATAGCTTCTCCTGCTGTCACAAAAGGCAACTTATCTTCATCTTCTCCATGCGTTGGCTGAGGATGAACAAACTCAAATTCAGTATCCATTCTTACACCAACTATCAAAACCCTTTCTCTAAACTGGGGTACACCATATTCAGCAAAGTTGTATAATTGAATTTTTACTAGATATCCGGGGGCAATTTGTTCAAAATCTTCAATAATAGTTTCAATCGCCTTTCGATTGTTTGCACTCAAAAGCCCTTTTACATTCTCTGCTACAAATGCTTTAGGTTTTTTAGCATCCACAAATCGAAGAAAATTCTTATAAAGATTACCGCGGTCACCCTGAAGTCCAGGTCTTTTCCATATCATTGAAAAATCTTGGCAGGGAAACCCTCCTAAAATTAAATCACACTCTGGAATACTATCATCTTCGTAAGGATCTATATCCTCAATATCCCCCTGATTAATAACCTCACCTAGATTTCTCTCAAATGTTTTGCAGGCCCATTCGTCAATATCGTTCGCCCAAACTGTTTCATAACCTTTTTGATGAAAACCCAGATCTAAACCACCGCAACCTGAAAACAATGAAATAATTTTGGGTTTATCTGCGCGACCGTTGTTGCTCATATCTTATAAAACTTTATGACGATGTATTTTTTGGGAGACTAAATTATGCATATACGCGTTCGATGACAAATTATGAAATGCATAAATGTAGCTTAATTATTGACTATTTATCTACGATCTCTTGCTAGATTAATTCTAATAAAGAACGGTTTAAACCGAATTGTAGGCATAAAACAAGTCGTATTCTGTTTGTAATGCATTGATAGCTTAACCAGTCACGATAAGTTATTTAATTGGATTATTGAATAGATAACTTCCTGTGAAAAATATAAGTGCACATAGAATTAACTAAAGATCAATGACAACATTATGTCACCCTATTACATTTATAAACTGCTTGCCCCACCTTTCTTATGCTCCTTTTTGAACTGGATTTTAAATATGTCACTATTCATGTCTTGGGTGTGATTTAGAGTTGCTTCTAACTGTTGGGTAAGAACCTTGATAAGTGTGGCGGGGAGATAGTGGTCAGGTTTTATGAGCTTTTCTTTAATCTCCTCATCGAGTTGTTGAATATCCAGTGTTGTGATTACTTCGTTTTTATCATCAATGTTTAGTGACAGTTTGACTGCTTTACAAGGTTGGGTTCCATTGCCATTCGTCAATCTCGATAATATTTCATTAAGCATTAAACCAAGAGAAACAGCTTGGTTGATATTTAGTTTTAGGGGGTCACAGCTGATCTCCATATCAGGATGGCCGTTTCTTCCATTGCTGTTGAAAAGAATATCCCGCAATCGATCCAGGAAGTTATGAAACGGAATATCTTTAAGGCTCTGTTGCTTAAAGAGGACTTCGTGAATTTCAGCAATTGTAAATATGCGGTTTCGGGTTGTTTGAAGCGGAATAGAATGAAAACTTTGCTGGTATTCCTCCATTTCCAACTCAATCAAACTGATAATCAAGGCAAGATTGTTCTTAACCCGATGATGGAGCTCGCTCAGGAGAATTTGTTTTTCTTCGTTGGATTTTTCCAGCCGTTTTCTAATTTCTACCTGTTTTGTTACATCTACGGCTTCAACAAAGATACCGCTGCATTTACCCTCATCATCAAATAGTGGCTTATAGATAAAATTACGATAGTAGGTATGTTGCTCTTCATCACTATCGATTGTAAAAGGAACTTCATCGCCCTTATATATCTCTCCCGTTTCATATACTTCGTCGAGTAACTCAAAAAAACCTTGTCCTGCTACTTCGGGTAATGCTTCTCTGACAGGCTTTTCTTTTAGTTCACGATCTATCCCTACTAACTGACGATATGCTTCATTTGCATAGTTGAATTGGTGTTGAGGGCCCTCCAGAATACAAATAGCAGAAGGGACTTCTAAAAGTATTTCTTCCAGCTTTTCTTTTTCTTGTTCGGTTTGTTGTCGGGTGCTTTTTTCCTTTTCCAGTAGCTTTTTTATGCGTTTCCGACTATCTCGGAGTTTTAACGCATCCCGTCGGATGAAATAGTATAGTACAAAGGTAGTGACCAAAACAAATGCCCATCCTTTATAGGTCTGCAAAGAGAGAAGTAGGGCTGGATCATCAACCAAGCTGTTTATCAGGCGATCACTGTAGAATATCCAAACGAAAGAGGTCAGAAAGTAGATGAACGCAATTTTAATTTCATATCTATCGAGCGGGAATAGCTTTTTCATAATATTAAGGGCCTCAATCGACTATTTATATTACCAATATGTAAAATACAGTCGAATAATGTGATATTTACGAGCTCAGATCCCTTTAATTAAATTGTTAGAAAGAGATGTAAGCCTATAAATAAGATCCCTATAGGCTTATAGGCAATGATTTCATTCCTATCTGTTCTGCCACAAAATAGGTTGAATTCCCATCCAAAATATCAAAAAGACCTTTTTCTTCTGCATTTAGCCTAACAGAAATAGGTTTTCGTTTAGGTATTTTTCCTTGGTAAGCCTGACGCATATAGATAAAAGCATTGGAAATCCCTTTTACTCTTTTTCTCCTGGGCCGGAGCCAGCTGATAGGTACAATGGCCGTAGCTTCATCCAAATCGAAAAAACGATCTATACAGTTGGGATTCAGGCAAAACATATGCTGGTAGTTTTGCAGGTACGTCCCAACTTGTCCCATATCAAGCCAACCGGTCAATGGGACATCAAAACCATCCTCATTTATATAATTCACCTGAATGAGTTGTCTCGTTTCATCTACATATAGATGGAGTATGTTGAAATCGTGATACTGGCTGTTGATTTCATCTATTTTTGCTGCCCAATGCTCAGTAGATATAGATGGTTTTACCACCTTTTGTCTGGTAATCGGCATTTCATCTACGCGGTTAGATGTTTTCGGCATGGGGATTCTCCTGAATGGTCTGAATGATTTCATCGACTTCTGATTTGCGGCATAGCTTAACGGCTTCACGCCCGGTACTTTTATTCCGCCCGTAACTACGCACGGTGATCATCTTGCGATAGCCGCATCGGTAAAAGGTGGTCCGGGAGATGCGTCCCAGTTTTTCACACATGTAGCCGATTGCTTCGCCAATCGTCATGAAATCTTCATTGCTTGAGGGCATGTTTCCCATCGGGTTGGTGGTATTTTCAGGATTTTCAAAATTAGACATAGTCTTTCTTATTTTCTTAGAGGCCAAGGTTAAGTGCAGTAAAAACTATCGGTTAAGTGTCTAAGAAATTGGCAAAGATTCATCTTAGATATCTTAGACCGATCTTAGACTTCTTAGTCATTTCTTAGTGGTTTTCTTAGATATATTATTATTTACTAACTAACTATTATTATTATACTTACAGGGTGTTGTATGGGGAAGAAATCGAACTTCTAAGAAAATAAGACGGTGTTTTAAAATTCTTAGAAAATCATAGATTTCTCCTGTTTTCCCCTAAAATGGTGGTGAGCTATCACCGGCGTTTGTCTGGTATTCGGTGTCCGGCTGGCGGCTTTGCTCTTCCAGCATGATGTTCGCCTCCTCCCGCTTGCCAAAGGCGCGCAGCCAGGTTGGCGTTAGATGTTTGCGGGGAATATGGTAGCCATGTCGGCTTTCTTTGACGGTACCCTTCACCGGATCTTCGTAGCTGTAATAATTGGTTTTGGCTTTTCCGTGCAGGTCCAATGCTTCAATTTCTTCTCGGATAACATCCTGGCTGATATACTCCCGGCCTTTGTTATAGTTGGTGTAGGCATCCCAAATACCGCTCCAGTACATGACCAGCCCATCTTTCGTATTCCAGCCGTAGTATCGTTTCGGTAGCTCCCCATTATCATTCATGATCTCAATACTGGCCAGGAACTGCTGAAGTGGGGTTTGGTGTACTTCGCGTTCTGCGGAATTAGCTAAAAATTCCACACCGTAGCGGAATATTTCGGTGGATACGCGCGAATCCCGTAGTAGGTTCTGCATCTCCTGGAGGTCCTCTTCACTTACCTTGGACGTTCCATTTTCTTGGGCTGACTGGCCAACAAATTCCGCGAACTGGACATCACCGGGCCGACATACAAATAGATCCACCGTAATAAGGGCCGCCATATTTTCTATTTGACGGTCTTTGATTTGGAAACGAACGCCTTCCTGGTCACTTCGTCGACCCAATTCCTGTTCCACGGCTTCCGTAAGCAGGCGCTTGGTCCAGAGTAGCTCACTTTTGAACAGCTCGCGATTGAAATCATTAAACTTGTACAGCAGAGATAGAAAGAGCCGTTGCATCTCTTTTTTGTGGTTATCAAACCACCAAAGATTATCCACCGAACCACGTTTGTCTTTGGCGTATTCGATCATAATACACCGTGATCGAAAGTGGTCCTCGGTGGGTTTGTAGTTGGAGATAAACATCAGCTGCGAACGCACCGGGCTCCAGGCGTTTTTGGTCCGATCGTGGGAGGCGCTTACGCCACGTTGTCTCAATTCGTACCACATGTTAAATACTTGTGGCGTGATCTTGCCTTTCCCAGGCACAAACTCATCCATAATGACCGGAATCTTGCTGTGGTTGGCTAGCTTGTTTTCGGCGGACTTGAGCGTAGGATTCGAATCTACGTCGGTGAAGGATTGGCCAAAGAAATTGAGCATGATTTGAGACAGTTGTCCCTTACCGGTTGAAGGTTCTCCAAATAGGTATAGAAACACGACATGTTTAAACACATCGTAGATCTCGTCAAAAAACAGAAAGGAAAGCATATAAGAGAAGATGAGATATCCTTCCGCCTTTTTCTCGGGCTGTTGTCCGGCGATAAGCTCTCCAAATTTGTCTCGCACGGTATCGATAAAGTACTGGAGCTCTTTCCCAGTAAACAGATGATGTTCTTCATCGCTGTAAAAGCCATCTGTGGGCGAAGGAAGATCTAACAACGGGGCGGGTTCAATGCGTCCGGGTTTCACGTAAAAGGTAGTGTCGGCAGCTACCATGGGAAACAGGCCAGAATCTCGGTCGGGCGCTATCATGTATTGGGGCTCCCGAAGGTGATCGTCCGGAATATTAATTAAGGCGTTGCGCGTTAGATAAAAGGTGTAGCCATGGTGCTCGATAAATCCGTAGTAATTGAACTCATAGACCGTCTGTGGCTGCCACCGGTTGCACAGGAAGCTCATAAAGAAGAGGATTTCATCATCAGACTTAAAGCGAGCCGATTGATAGGAATGCTTAAAAATCTGAATCTGAAATGCTTTCTTGGACAGCAGGTCTTCCGGCTCCAGTACAAAGAGTTCGCTCTGTATAAGTTTCCGGGTTTCTGGGGTCAGCCAGCTCACCTGGCATTCGTAGAGCGTAGAATCCCATTTCAGTGTTTCGGGATTATAGCGGATGATCTTGGAATGTATTTCGATATCGAAGGTGCCGATCCGGCGACTGGTGCCATCGGTTTCATTGCGATACCAACCAAAATCCAGGGGATCGGAGCTGTCGACATATTCGAACGGTTCATTTTGAGAATTAGATACTGCTGGCCCGTAGTCATCGGGTTGTTGCCGGTTGTTTAGCGACAGTAGTGTTAAGGACTCTTCCCGGGTGTTGCTGCTCATTTATTTGTCGTTGAGAAATTAAAATTTTGTGTTCACTTACATGGTTGAGTTCATAGAGATTGTCTCCATATCCGTAAATCACCCAGAGGTCGTAACCTTCTACGATCTGTGTTTCGATCATGCGGACGATTTCTTTACGTTTGTTGCCATCGCTGTCTATGAACTGGATGGTATCCCCAAGGGTATAGCGCGTATGTATTTTGGCCATAGGTTGCGATTGGTTAAAGGGTTAGTCGAATGCCTTTGATCTTACAAAGAGCTCCCATGGGGAGATCAAATTTCTTGTTGAGAATGAGGGTAAGAACCTGCTCCGAAATCCCTAATGCTCGTTCCATTTTACACAAGCGATGATCCGAAATGTAGTATGGTTTTTTGAACCACTGTCGGAAGGTGTTTAGCTTTATATCAGGAAACAGAATTTTGCGAAAATCATCATAGGTATCATATTGCTCCATTATTTGGCCTTTTATGACGGCTAGGCGTAGCCGGTTAATTTCATGTTTTGTTATTGGTCCGTTCACAATTGTACTTCTGTCTTTTAAAATTAAAGGGTAAGTAGTATAATCGGATGGTTACACGTAAACATTACCGTTACCTACAGGGCTAAAGTAGTGATGTGATAACAACGAAACAATTAAAAATGATGTGATCATAACTTAAAAAGAAAGGGACATTACGTTAACCACATCAAAACCAATAGGATAGGAAAAGAGGAATTTTGGAAAAAAAATCTGGCGAAATATTACAAGATAATGTCCGGTACCTGCTGGAAGAGTATTACGATGGAAATGTGTCTGAAATGCAGCGGGAGACGGGCGTAAATCGGTCTGTAATTTCAGAGATAAAAAATGGAGGGAAGACAGAAGTAAACAGCTCCACGCTAATACGGTTTGCACAATCAGGGATAAATCTTAATTGGCTACTAACGGGAGAGGGCGCACCATTTACCGTTAATGAAATGGCCGATATTAGCGAAGAGCTGAAAGAAAAACAGTTGCTTGATAACCGCATGAAAGAGATTAAGAAGCTTGTAAGTGATATCGAAGATCAGCTATCCGAGCAACCGCACCTGCGGCTTGATCCGGATGTTCAGAGCGCACTTCTTGAACTACTGAAGAAAGCTGTTCGATAAGAGTAAGTACTTTCTTTTTACTGTTGATCTGTTTTGTATTGGGTACCCGTAATGTTGGTTGACTGGTATTGAGCATAGGTCACTCCTACTTGATTTATTTTTTAGTTACAAAAATAAATATATACAAGAGTATTTTAGTGATGATTTGTTACACTTATGGCAAAAATATTTTTTCTATGACTTTGCGCTCAAAATATTTTCGGCGTGTTCCAAACCGGTGAAATGGTACAAAGTTTTTGTCTTCAGGAGGCAGGTTGCTTCTATTGAGTATGCTGCGATGATGTAATCCAATTAGAGCTTCAACTTCTTTCGCTGTCATGAACTTTGATTTGTCAGGTTCTGCGTTCAGCTTGTTAAGAATGGTATCTAATTTGGCGTCGAGGATGGCGATGGTAGCCATTAAATTTTCTTTGGGGTCGGGAGAATTCATAGATGATATCTTTGGGGTTGCAAAAATTTTATGGCGCTAAAGAAAAGGCAATCCCTAATTAAAAACACTTCCAAGAAAAAACAGATTTTGAAAATCAACAGGGTATTTAAGTACTGAAAATCAAAATCTGTAATTCTACCTGAAATAGCAGGCTCTATGTAACAGAAAGATAGTTTTGTTCATACAGATTTCAACCTGTTTTATGAAAACTATCTGTTTTTCAGAGTGGATTTGATCCGGTGTTTGAGAATGGACTTGTAAGTTTTTGGATTTACGAGATAGGTAGGCGAATTCAGAACTTCGTATTTCCCTGCTGCTTCTTTTACAAGTTCATCAATTGGTTGTTGAGCTTTCACTTTATTGATATGTCCATTGGAGCTGTCAATAAGGAAATCATTGATTAATTCATCCAAATTATCAACTAAAACCTTAAAGGTATATTTGCCGTGCAAGCCAATACGGATCTCTAAGAATGAAATAGCATCATCGAGGCAACCGAATTGCCCAATGGTTCGAAGCTTACCTTCCAAACGGTTCATGGTATCTTTTGAGCAATTATAGATGCGGGCCATTCTACATCTCCAGGGAGCATGGTCCAGATTAAGAACACCTTCTCCATACTCATTAAAAAGATTCTCCAGGATCCCGGAGAAGTGGGCATTGTTAATTTTAGCACCACTGAAATCCAAATCTAAGGTTTTCTTCCGGTTTATTTTCTGCTCCGAGAATTCAATAACGCCCCGGCCAAGATTTATTAAATGCTCTTGGTATAGTTTTCTAACGGCTAAGATAAACTCCGGGCGAAAGGTCTCGGCTGTTCTACCGGCGAAATTTTTAAGGCAGAGTTGAAGTTGCCTGCGATATTGATTGGTCTCTTTCAGGTATGCTATGGCTGTGATACTGGTAGCCTGATAGCGTTTAATATCTGATTCAAAGTTTAAATCATTGGAGAGTTTGGAAAACCGATCAGCAGTAAGCTTAAGTAGCAAATCTCTCTTTGATAAGGCGTCAAACCTTGTAGCCGGTATCTTATGCTTCATTAAGGTAATTCATTTTACCATTTCGGTTTGCAGAACGCATTAGATCTTTTGCCACCAAGTGAACATAGCGATTGGTAACTTCAAGACTTTTATGGCCAAGCATATTTTTTACTTCTATGACATTAAAACCAATGCGCAATAAATAAGTCGCACAAGAGTGGCGGAGGCCGTGAAAGTTAATAGTATCCTTTAGATCGGCTTCCTCAGTGGCATAGAATTTAAAACGTTTGGAGACATTATCCCCGGTCATTGCAATTTCTCGATCAGGCGTTGATTTTGGACTCGGGAAAACTAATCCTTTTTTAGGATTGCCCATAAGTTTTTTCCAGGCAATTAAACGCCAATATAAAGTCTCAAAAATTGGAATAGTACGTTCAGAACCGTTTTTAGTATCCGTAACTCTAATAAATCCCTCTTTAAGGTTGATATGTTCCCACCGCAATTGGATGATTTCTTTACGTCTCATACCAGTATAAAAAGCCAGTGTGATTAGCGGTTTAAACCAAAGCTGCATCTGATCTGAGGATTGAATAGCACGAGCCTTTTTGTGTTTTAACTGATACTCTCGAAATTTTTTAAAAATTAAATCAAGGTCATCCTCTTCAATAATCTTATCGACGAGATTATCTCGTACCTTAGGCAAGGCAATTTTATCACAGGGATTGGTTTCTATGTATTCTTCTGCTACCAGCCAGTTGAAGAATACTTTCAAGTGTTTTAGGTAATTCTTTTTTGAAGCATTGGCTAAATCATCTCGCAGGCAAAAAGCACGAATATCATCAGCATCAATTCTTGTGACGGGCATTGTATAGCCTACTCCTTCCATAAATTGACGTATGATGTACTTATAAGTTTTCTTGGTTTTAGCAGTTACGTTTGTCTTTTCTCTTAAAAATTTCTTTTGAAGTTCATTTAAGATGGGGCTTACTACAGAAGTGCCTTTCAACTCCTGCATCTTTTCGTACTCCTGAAGATTCCAATTATCATCGAATGGATTTATCTCACCAGCTTCATAGAGCTTTTCGTACTGGAGTTTCTTTTGTTCGGCTATCTTCTTGTACTTGGTACCAAGAGCATAGGCTCTTTGAATGAGTTCGCCATCAACCCGCGTGGCAAAAACGATAGAGTAGTAGTTATTTCGTTTTCTTAGACTGGCCATATTTTTTCATATGAGTAGTTGAGGTTGGAGAGTAATGTAACATCATATGTAACATCAGTCCAGTAAAATATGTATGAATTATGAAAATATTTCATGCAGAAGGGGTACAAAGATGGGCCAAATACAAACAAAAAACCCCGCCTATAATTAAATAAGCGGGGTTTATGTGCTGTTTTAGAGGTGTACGCCCGGAAGGATTCGAACCCTCAGCCTTCTGATCCGAAGTCAGACGCTCTATCCAGTTGAGCTACGGGCGCAGGTCGTTTTAAAAGGATTCTAAATATCCCGCTTTGCATTACAAATTACAACCGAAAATCCTGCCCTTTCAGCGGAGGTTATAACTACTTCCGGTGAGGTTTACGTCAGCATTTGATTGGCTATTTGGTATAAAAATATTACATGATTAATAGCTAAGTATAATATTCATAACTTTTTACGTGCATAATTGGCAATTATCGAACGAATGGTGTTAATTATTTATTCGTATTTATATCACCATAAAGGGAATAGACAGAAATTATTATGAGCAAGAAAATGCATAAGTATCTCACAATATTTGTAGCTGTGGTATTTTTAACTGCCTGCAATGCGACCTCCGAAAATGAACCGGAGGCTGAGGACGAGCAGGGTCAGAACATGGAGAATCCGGAATACACCATGGAAACCATTACCAATGAGATAGATGTGCCATGGGGTATGGACTGGCTGCCTGATGGAGATATGTTAATTACGGCTCGGAGCGGTAATCTATGGATCTATAGTAATGGAAGTTTGGCTGATGAACCAATAGTCGGGGTCCCCGAAGTTTGGGCCCGCAGCCAGGGTGGATTGCTCGACGTACAAGCGCACCCCAACTATGAGGAAAATGGCTGGATTTATCTTACTTATTCCAGTCCTGAAGGCGGTGAGGGTGCAAATACCGCATTGATGCGAGCGAAACTTAATGATGACCGTACGGCTCTCACAGATAAAGAGGTGTTGTATAAGGCGGAACCCAACAGTTCGCGAGGACAGCACTTTGGTAGTCGCATAGTGTTTGATAACGAAGGGCATGTTTTCTTTGGAATTGGTGATAGGGGCAACCGCGACGTCAATCCCCAGGATGTTACACGTGATGCCGGAAAAATCTATCGATTGAATGATGATGGCAGCATCCCACAAGATAATCCTTTTGTGGGTCAAGAAGGATTGGATGCTGTATTTGCTTACGGTATTCGCAATCCGCAAGGGATGGATCTGCATCCGGAAACGGGAGAGCTCTGGGAACACGAGCACGGCCCGCGCGGTGGAGACGAAATCAACATTATAAAAGCAGGAAATAATTACGGATGGCCGGAAATTAGTTTTGGTATTAATTATGATGGAACTTCTTTTACCGATGATACGGCTAAGGCCGGTATGGAACAGCCGGAATGGTACTGGGATCCGTCTATTGCTCCCTCTGGAATGACATTTGTAACCAGCGATAAATTTCCAGAATGGAAAGGTGATCTACTTGTAGGGTCTCTAAAGTTTGGTTATGTGATGCATGTTGATTTAGAAGACGGAAAGGTTGTTGGTGAAGAAAAGATCTTCGAAGATGCCGGGCGCGTACGCGATGTTCGTCAGGGTCCCGATGGTAATATCTATATTGCTACAGAGACTGAAAACGGCATCTTGCGTGTTTCTCCTGCAACGGAATAAGCAATTACTGGGAAGTACTTATTGGTAAAATTAATGGCGCAAGTGTAAAGACTTGCGCCTTTATAATTGTGACGGGAAAAGAAATGGTTACTCCTGTTCTACTTTTTGCTTATCTAAATTATCGACTTCCTCTACGGGATTCAGGTTAAGGTAATCGACCAGTTCTTCCTGCATATCATCGCGAATGCGTTCCGGATGGGTAATTTTCGTATAGAATACCGTAAAGTAAATGACTTTGATTGCTGTTACAGTGCGTTCAAACACATTGCTGAAAAGTTTTCCAATCCAGAATGCAAAAATGATGGGGACAAAAGTAAAGGCCGCATCTTCCCCGTTAAAATCAATAGTAGTAGCGGGGAGTATTTCACTTCCAAAATACCCAAGTGCAGCGGAGATAATAAACAGGATGATGTAGGCAGGAACGGTTACCTGGCGGACAACCTTTCCCAAGAAGTCAATTCCAAAAATACCGACCAACGATTCCGGTACTCGATCCTTTAGCTTTTTCATTTCTTTAATGGCGGTAGTAATATCCAACCTATCAACCGCCACCGAAGGCAGTAGGTAATGGTTTGCCAAATCCCAGACTTCTTCAAGTCCGGAAATAAAAAGGCGGATTAGCATCTTCACAATCCCGCCTCCGGTATACTTACTTTTATTAACGAGACTCATCAAAATGTCAATCCCGGCAATTTTTCGTATATGCCATTTTAATTCTTTGCTGGCAACGGTGGCCCCTTTGTAGGATGGATCATTGCCTATAACCGTCTCATAGACAATCCAGCTCATGCGCATCTCTTGTTTGTTGTCATAAAAATGCTTGTACAAAAAGAACAGGAAGGCCAAAAAGAAAGATAGTAATCCATAGCCCGGATGCTCGTACTGCCATAAAAAGAGACCGCCAAAAAAGAAGGTGACCATAATGAAATGGTAAATGGTCATGCGAGCCCACGGCTTGATGATATCTTTGTCTTTGCCCACAATGGTAAGTGTGCTCTTGGCAAGCTCCCCTACCGATTTAAGCCGTTTTGTATATGGCAGTGAATCAAATGATTGATTAGCCTTTTTGAAATCAAAACTCATACATACCACGATATTTAATTAATAATTTAGTTCTCTTGACTTGCGGAGAGGAAATCTCATTAGCAGGCTCCTAATAATTTAGATCATTGTACTCATTAAATGGTAGCTCCTCAATCTATTTCTTAGGTATGCCTTTTAGGAAAGCCTTTCCCGGCACTAGGTAGTAAATACGAAATTATGCAACTTTTTGGCTCAAATTTTGATTTAAAGAATATAATCGCAATAAAAAAGAGGAGATTATGCATCAGTTATGGCGAGTATTTTTTGTGTTGGGATTGACGTTACTGTTAGCAGCATGCAGTGATAGTCCGAAAGAAGATTTTCTGGATCGAATGGATCGGGAGCACGAAGGGGACGCTCCTATTGAAAATGCGGCCCAAAATCTGAAACAATCGGCGGAGGTGTCGGGTGAAGAAGTGCAGTATGCTACCGTGGGTGGACAAGAAATTTCGGGGTATTTGGCCAAGCCGGAAGGCGCAGCGAATAGGCCCGGAATCATTGTAATTCACGAATGGTGGGGATTAAATGACAATATTCGAATGATGGCTGATAAGCTGGCAGGTGAAGGATATACAGCACTGGCAGTAGATTTATATAAAGGAAAAGTGGCGGAATCTCCCGATAGCGCCGGAACGTATGCTCGTTCTGTGAATGATGAAGAAGCTCTTGATAACTTGACTCAGGCATACGCTTATCTAAATGAAAAGCAGGCAGCAGAAAATATAGGAGTGATCGGCTGGTGCTTTGGTGGGGCATGGTCGCTGAATACGGCACTGGCACATCCCCAAAAAATTGATGCCACAGTTATTTATTACGGCCGATTGGTAACCGATACTGAAAAGCTAAAAACGTTAGAGATGCCTGTGTTGGGTATATTTGGTGAAGAAGATGGTGGGATTCCACCCCAGAAGGTTAAGGAATTTGAGTCTGCTCTCAATGAGGTAGGTGTGGAGAATTCTATCCATATTTATGAAGGAGCGGGCCATGCGTTCGCGAATCCATCTGGGACGCGATATGTTGAAGAAGCCGCTGAAGATGCATGGCAAAAGACGGTTCGTTTTATAGAGCAGAACTTAAAAGCAGAATAGATAATAAAAGCTGCTGATCAGAGATGATCAGCAGCTTATAAAAATAAGTATTACTAATTATCTATTCTTCCCATTCGCCGTCAAAGACAATCTCATCCAGGTCTTTTCGAATGCGCGGTGAGGTTTCCTGCTTCTGCATTTTCTCATTTAGTGAATCGGGCTGTCCTTTATAACCTATCGCAAACATCGTCATCGGTTTAAAATCTGCGGATATATCATACACCTCACGAGCTTTTTCAGGCAATATTCCGGCCATTTGATGTACATATAAATCGTTTTTGGTGGCTTCGAAAGTCAGCTGAGCAATAGCCTGTCCCAAATCATGTCCGGCATGAGGATTTTCTCTGCCATCCAAATCAAAGGTTGTTTTGGTGAGGGCTAATACCAGCACCGGGGCATCCGTAGCCCAACTTTGATTGAACTCATTCATGACGGAAGCGAGTTGTTCGTACGCTTCCTTATCATCTTTGCGGGCTACGATAAAGCGCCAGGGTTGTTCGTTATAAGATGATGGAGCCCAGCGTGCGGCCTCAAATAGTTGATTGAGCAGTTCGTTATCAATTAACTTCTCGGAAAATGCCCGGGGACTCCATCTTTTCTGAAGAAGTTCATGAATAGGGTATTCTGTATCTGCTAATTTTACGGGTTGTTCGTGTGTGGTTTGCATACAGTTCGCTTATTCTTTGCAGTTAATTTAATGTTGAAATACTTAACAGGTTGCCACCCTTATTAATTCCGATACATTTTTGAATGGTTGACCGTTAAAAAGCATTTCTTTAGTAAATATTAATCAGAAAAAATAAGAGCAATGAGTCACAAAGTTGAGATTCTAAACATTGTAAGAATTACCCACGATGTAAGAGCATATACTTTCGAAAAGCCCGATGGTTATTCTTTTAGACCGGGACAGGCTACGGAGGTGGCTATCGACAAAGAGGGATGGCGTGACGAGAAGCGACCATTTACCTTTACAAATCTGCAGGATGATGATAACCTTGAGTTTGTGATTAAGAGTTACCCGGATCATAATGGTGTAACAGAACAAATTGGTCAGCTTGAGGAGGGCGATCAATTTATCATTGACGACGCCTGGGGGACGATTGAGTATACGGGCGAAGGTGTTTTTCTGGCGGGAGGTGCCGGAGTAACGCCCTTTATTGCTATTTTTCGTGATTTGTATGCAAAAAACAAGATTGGTTCAAATACGCTGATTTTTTCGAATAAGACGGATGACGATATCATCCTAGAGGATGAGTTTGAAGCAATGCTGGGAGATCAGTTTGTCAATGTGATTACAGATAAACCCACCGATGAGCATATTTATTTGGATGGGTTTATCGATAAAGCATTTTTGGCTGATCAGATTGACGATTTTGACCAATCTTTTTATGTATGTGGGCCTCCGGCTTTTAATGATGGGATGATTAAATACCTGAAAGAGCTAGGTGCAAATCCCGAAGCTTTGGTTTTCGAGGCATAATACTATATCAGACCTTTTTTTGAGTTCTGGAAGATAAACGATATCCTCTCATCACCTGTTAAACATATGCAGTAATTTTTAAAACAAAGGTATAATAAACATGAAGTTAGTCGACGCTGACGGAAACGAATTAACAAGTAAAGAAAATGTAGATGCCAAAGAGCTGGAAAAGCAGATGTCCAAAAAGATTGAGACTCTGCTCGAGCCGGTAATGAACAAGATTAAGCTTTCCGGCGCGCAGGTTCCACAAGAACAATTGATGCAGTTGAGCTCTGCCGCTCAGCAGATGTTGCACAACCGGATGATCTACAACCTGCTGAAAAAAGTCGGAATCGAAGATCTGGACCAAGTGCTATCCGAAGATGATGTTGAAGAGCTTTCAACATCACTTAAGAACCAGGTTAAGATGGTTGACGGCGACGAAGCACAAAATGCTCAGGAGCAAATGAAGCAGAAAATGAAGGAGATGCAGCAACAGCAGCAAAATCCGGATAGCTAAATTTATGACTTGTGTCATCTTGAACTTGTTTCAGGGTCTCAGATGATTTTAAATGCTGAACTAATTTCAGCATGACATGTCATTATTGTTGTTCAATTACTGAATCGTTTGTTGGACATCTTTATAAAATCAGCATGGCATCGCCAAAGGAGTAGAAACGGTACTTCTCATCGATGGCGTGCTGATATATTTTTTTCATCTCATCGTGACCGGTGAAGGCTGCTACCAGCATCAAAAGGGTGCTTTTAGGCAGATGAAAATTGGTAATAAGTGCATCAGTCCCCTTGAATTCAAAGCCGGGACGGATAAAGATGTCCGTATCCATTTTTGTGGAGGTAAACTCATCATGTTCTCGCAGGGCCGATTCCAATACTCGAACGCTGGTGGTGCCCACGGCGGTAATATGTTCGGCATTATTTAATTGTTTGGCTGTATCTCCTGTGATCTTAAACCACTCTGAGTGCATGGTATGTTCCGCGATGCTGTCGGCTTTGACCGGGGCAAAGGTTCCAAGACCTACGTGCAGGGTTACCTCGGCTTGCTCTATACCTTTCTCCTGAATTTTAGAAAGTAGCTCATCGGTAAAATGAAGTCCAGCAGTAGGGGCGGCTTTGCTACCCAAATCATCCGCGTAAACAGTTTGGTACTTTTCTGATAGCGATTCGTTTTGCTCAATATAGGGTGGGAACGGGGTGTGCTTATATTGGTCATATACTTGATGATCGAGTGAAGGATTCATTTTGAGGGTTCGTAATCCTTCGTCATCAATATCCAATACTTCAGCAGAGATGGTATCGGTCAGCTCTACTGTCCGCCCTTTTTTGAACTTTTTCCCCGGACGAACCATCGCCTGTACGGTAGTATTATTGGCTGTATCGAGAATAAAGATTTCTCTGCTTCCGTCGTCAAAAAGAAGTCGGCATTTTTCCACTTTGCTGTTGTTGACTACAAGTGTGGTCTCGCGAGGCAGATAATCCAAAATATTATAAAATCGGTCATCAGTGATGGTATCAGATTCACGATCGTAGACAAGCAAGCGGGAATGGTCGCGGGGGTCCGCCGGCTTTTGGGCGATAAACTCATCGGGCAGTTCGTAATCGAAATCGGAAAGAGTATAGCTCATTAAAAAGTAGTGTTTACCGCAGACAAGTGCGGATTGGTACGATTTATTTTTGCTGCTAAAGATAAGGAAAATTAATGGGGATCAAGAGTAGAAGTAAGTATATAGGTATCTCTTGTGCAGATGTTTGGCTATTCCTCAAAAGGGATTTCCAGCTGCTTGAAATGGCCTTTTTCATTCAAGTTCAAATTCGAAAGCGTAATGCCGAGCAGGCGTACCTTCCGTTCGCCTACTTTGGTTTCTTCGAGCAGCGAAATGGCGGTACGGGCTATATCTTCGGCATCATTAATGTAGTGACTAAAAGAAGTGCTGCGGGTGATAGTTTCAAAATCATCGTACCGTATCTTAAGCGTTACGGTTTTACCGGCAGCATTTTTGTCTTTCATACTTTGAGAAATTTTCTCGGACAATTCTCGCAAAAAGTTATTGATCCACCCCAAGTCGTCGACATCTTCGGAAAAGGTACGTTCTTTTCCTATCGATTTGCGGATACGGTGGGTCTTTACCTGCCTGTTATCAATGCCTCGAACAATGCGATAGTAATACCGGCCGGTTTTGCCGAATTCATTAACCAGATCAATTTCCGACCATTCCTTTAAATCTTTGCCCCTATAAATACCCAACGATTTCATTTTGGACTCGGTAGCCTCTCCTATTCCATAGAATTCGCCTATCTCGAGTTTCTCTAAAAACTCCTGGGCATCCTCGGGCAGAATCACGGAAAGTCCGTCGGGTTTATTCAAGTCGGAGGCTACTTTGGCCAAGAACTTATTATGTGCTACCCCCGCTGATGCGGTAAGTCGAGTCTTTTCTTTGATACGCTTTCGAATCTCTTTTGCAATAAGTGTAGCCGACGGCAGGTTAATGTGATTCTCAGTAACATCAAGGTAAGCCTCGTCGAGCGAGAGCGGTTCAACAAGGTCTGTGAACTCAAAGAAAATCTCCCTGATCTGTTGCGATACTTTTCTGTAGACCTCAAAGCGGGGTTTTACAAAAATGGCATGTGGACATAAGCGAACAGCTTTAGCTGCAGGCATGGCCGAATGGACTCCAAACTTTCGAACTTCGTAACTGGCCGCAGCAACAACTCCGCGTCCTTCGGGGGAGCCTCCCACAATGACGGGCTTGCCGCGATATTCAGGAAAATCGCGCTGTTCAACGGATGCATAAAAGGCATCCATATCAATATGGATAATTTTGCGGATATTTGGTTCAGGCATTGAACAACAATTGAGAGAATGCTAGATAATATACGGTACAAGTATAAATCTATGGTAAAAAAATCGGTTCCAAAATCGGTTAAAAAAGTATATTTTTTGTGCAAATCATTTTGAAAATAAAATTTATGACGGAATGGAAGAATTAAATGGGACCATGATTTTCTGGCTAATTTCTGTTGGATTAGTAGCCGGAGCACTTACCAAGGTAAGTATTTGGAAACAAGGCGTTGAGCTTGTGCCTAATCTTATTGCGGGGGTTATTGGGGCAGTAGTTATTGGAAGCGTAGCCGTAATGGTTAGCATGCCGGGAAGCCTGGTCTTTGGTTTTTTAGGAAGCGTGGCCGTGCTTTTTATAATGAATGTTTTTTATTTGCAATCCGATGAAGAACACGCTTAAAATTTTAGTACAGTTTTGAAAAAAAGAGCGCATCAGGGTGTTATTTTTGGGATAGATTGTATTCTTATCCAAAATTTATTTAATTAGCAGCAGGGATTGTGATGAGTTGTACTGGGGTTCTGGTTTCGACCAGGACCCTTTTTTATTTTGAGATGATGTAACTTCTGTTTTTACCGGTCGTGCAAAAAGGGGAACTAAAGCTATATCATGGCACATGGATACAGAACAGACCACATCTTTTAATCAGCTTAAAGAGTTGAATGATCAGTTCGACCGGCAGTTGCAAGCGCTCGAGAGAAATCAGCCGCGCAACTCCTCACTATCGTGGAAAAAGGTACTGCTGAAAGTATTGCTGGGAATAATAGCTTTAGTCCTCCCCTTTTTGCTGCTAGTCAGAGCTTCGGTATTTATATACGAAAACTATCAAACCAATGGATGGTTGGCGCTCTCGATCGGATGTTTGACTACCATAGTATTATTGTTGCTTTATGGAGGTTATTTTGTGTATAAATTTGGGATGGGCAAAAAAGCCATTAAATACATCTTCCGAGGGGTTTTAGTGCTGGTGATAGCGTATTCTTTTTATGGGATGTTATATTATTCGAGCCTGAATACGAAGACAGAAGAAATACGTTCCTATTATCGATCGCTGCATCCCATAATGCGGGTAGCTTTAACTACGGTAACGCTTGCCGATAGTGATCTGGTTGTCACTGATATACAACGCCGCCCTGAAGACTATCACCGAATGGGACTCTCAGAAAACGAGCACTCCCTGCATTATGTACAGCCCAGCGGCTATGTGCATGCCGTTGATTTACGCACCAAGGGCCGGGCATGGTGGAAAAACTGGATGTTTGAGCATTCCTTCAAGCTATTGGGGTTATCAACGATTCGCCATGTAGGTACCGCTGACCATTTGCATGTTTACCTGCCGTTAAATAAATAAGAAGTATCTTATATTTGTTGGTACTGTTTACAAATAGCTGGGTTACTATGTATTTTACAAGTGAACGAAAACTAAATTTTGTTGAGGGGTAAATAGTTTAGTTATGGAAAAGTCTGAAACATATTCGCTATGGCTAGAACCAACGGGCGATATAGCCTATAAACTACAAGAGCGTATAAAACAGCTCAGCAAAAAATTTGATACGCCCTTATTTTCACCCCATGTAACGATCCTTGGGGGATTGACGGCGTCGAAAACGGAGCTTGAAGCACTAACAGATACCCTGGCCTCATCAGTAACTCCATTTGAATTAAAACTTACGAAGGCTGGTTACCTAAATACTTTTTACCAAGCCCTATTTATCCATGTGGAGCAGAATGAAGGACTCACCCACCTGCATGACAATGCGTGTCGTTTATTTGATTGTCCCGAAGAGTACGAAAATGAATATATGCCTCATCTAAGTTTGCTGTATGGTGATTTGACCCAACAGCAAAAAGAAAAAATACTCAACAATATCGGTCGTGAATTTTATATCCGCTTTACTGCAAAGAAAGTGGTTTTAATGCATACCGATGGGGAGCCTGAGCAGTGGAAGAAAGTTCATACGGCAATGTTTAAGCAGGGGTAATAAATGTTGACACTCTGTAATAATATTGCGATTGTCGATCTAATGTGTTGCCAAGATTTTTGAAATATTACATCAGTTAAACAAACTATTTTATGACCGACTATAAATTTTTTGCTCAGGTAAATAAGGCATTTGATTTAGCAGCCAAATATTCTGAATTCGATCAGGGGCTGCTTGATCAAATTAAAATCTGTAATAACGTTTATCATATTACCTTTCCACTTGAACGCGATGACGGTACTATCGAAGTTATTCACGGGTGGCGGGTCGAGCACAGCCATCACAAATTGCCAACCAAGGGAGGAATTCGTTTTAGCACTACGGTAAATGAAGATGAAACGATGGCTCTGGCAGCACTTATGACCTACAAGTGTGCCGTTGTTGATGTTCCCTTTGGAGGTGCCAAAGGAGGTATTAAGATTGATAAATCCAGATTTTCGGATGAGGAACTTGAACGTATCACCCGTCGCTATACCTATGAGTTGATTAAGAAGGACTTTTTAGGGCCGGGTTCGGACGTACCGGCCCCGGATTATGGGACCGGCGCTCGTGAAATGGGGTGGATTTTAGATACGTACCGGCAGTTAAAGTCTGATATTAATGCCGAGGCATGCGTTACGGGAAAACCGATTCCCCAGGGCGGTGTACGTGGACGTACCGAAGCTACTGGTCGAGGCGTATATTTTGGGATACGAGAGGCTTGTAAGAATAAAGAAGACATGGAAGATCTCGGATTAGAGCGTGGACTGGAAGGTAAAACCTTTGTTATTCAGGGGCTTGGAAATGTGGGTTATCATGCCGCTCAAAATATGATACAGGGCGGCGCCATTTTGGTTGGCGTAGCAGAAATTGAAGGTTCCATCTATGACGCTGAAGGGATCGACCTTGAGCGATTGATGGAGTATCGTGAGGATACCGGGTCCATTTTAGGGTTTGGGGATACCAAAGAGCTTGAAAGTAATACGGCAGTCTTAGAAGCGGAGTGTGATATCTTGATACCGGCTGCACTCGAAAACCAGATAAATGAAAAGAATGCCGCTGATATTCAGGCAAAAATCATCGGTGAAGCCGCTAACGGACCAACAACAGCCAAGGCTCACAATATCTTAAAAGAAAAGGGAGCTCTTATAATACCTGACAGCTACCTCAATGCAGGCGGGGTAACCGTGTCCTATTTTGAGTGGTTGAAAAACCTTTCTCACGTTCGCTTTGGACGCATGGAAAAGCGGTTTGAGGAGAGCAGTTATCGAAAAATCTTGAATGTCATCGAAAATATTTCCGACCGCACATTTTCAGAAGCGGAAATGGGAGTGTTGGCTCAAGGTGCAGATGAGAAAGACTTGGTTGATTCCGGGCTCGAAGAAACAATGATCAATTCCTATATCGAGCTAAATGAACTGCGAAAAAAACATGATATCGATCTTCGTACGGCGGCCTTTTTAAGCGCAATTAATAAAGTTGGAATTATCTATAACCAGATGGGCATTTTCCCATGATCTAATAATTGATTCAGCAATTGTAACTGTCATCAGCTATGATTTCCTTTTATCTGGTTATGTTTTTGATGCCACTGTTGATCATTGGATTGGCAGTGGTCCTTTCTTTGCGCGTAAAATTCCGTGACAATGGATGAAACACAGGTTATCTCGATAGCAGTAGATGAATATGCCGTTGGAGCATTTATCGGCTATCTCTTGCTGCTTGTTGGGATAGGAATATATTCATCCCGCTTTTCATCGGAGGGTATCAGTGAGTTTTTTATAGGGGGGCGCCAGATAAATCGGTTCGTGGTGGCTTTATCAGCAGTGGTATCCGGACGTAGCGCTTGGCTTCTTGTGGGGGTAACAGGCATGGCCTATGCACAAGGTGCTTCAGCAGTGTGGGCTGTGATGGGATATGTAATCATTGAGCTTTTTCTTTTTCTGTATTATGCCCGAAGGCTTCGGAATTTTTCGGAGACGTATAACTGTATAACGGTACCCGACTTTTTTGCAGAGCGATTCAACGACAAAAATGGCTATCTGCGCATCGCGCTGGTTGTGATATTCCTGATTTTTATGGTCAGTTATGTTTCGGCACAATTTGTGGCGGGCGGTAAAGCTTTTGCCTCCAGTTTTGGGCTTACGCAAACCAACGGCATCATCCTTACCGCAATTATTATCATGGGATATACAGTGTTGGGTGGTTTTTTGGCCGTAAGCCTTACCGACATGTTCCAGGCTATTTTCATGATTTTTGCACTGGTAGTGCTCCCCTTTATTGCTATTTGGGATGCTGGTGGGTTGCCCCAGGTATTATCACAGTTAAATAGTATGGAAACCGGATTTGTAGATCCGCTGGCAATTGGTTTTGGAGGACTTCTTGGATTCCTGGGTATTGGACTTGGATCACCCGGGAATCCACACATTCTTTCTCGTTATATGTCCATTGACGATCCCAAGCAATTGCGATGGTCAGCGGTTGTGGGTACAATATGGAATGTTTTGATGGGATGGGGCGCCATATTTATTGGCCTGGCAGGCAGGGCTTATTTTCCGGAGGTAGAACTGTTGCCGGTTGCCGATACCGAAAACCTTTATCCGGCCCTGGCGCAAGAGCACTTGCATCCCATTATTTTTGGAGTTGTTGTGGCCTCTATCTTTGCGGCCATTATGTCTACGGCAGATTCGCAACTTCTGGTAGCGGCATCAGCGGTGGTTCGGGATTTGTATGACAAAATTATCAGAAAAAGACAGCAGATTACCCAACAGAAGCTGGTACTTTATAGCCGAATTATTGTAGTTGTACTTGTAGCCATAGCCTTGATCTTCAGTTTGGTTGCTCAGGAGCTGGTGTTTTGGCTGGTATTGTTTGCCTGGGCAGGGTTGGGAGCAGCAGTTGGACCTACCTCTATTCTTGCTCTTTATTGGAAAGGAACAACCCGGAAGGGGGTTTTTGCGGGATTAATTACTGGAACGGTGGTAACTATAGTGTGGTACAATATCCCTGTGTTGAAAGATAATTTGTATGAATTAATACCAGCTTTTCTGCTCAGTTTTCTGGCAACATGGATCGTCAGTAAGCTTACTCAAAGGCCGGATAATATTGAAGAGGCCTTTGTGGAATTTGAAAAGTAAGTATCTGCCCTACAGATCAAATACCTCAGAAGGTTGCATATTGCGATAATCCGGCATAATCATCCCGGCATCGGCCCCAAAGTAAGTGGGATCCGAAACGTAGTAGCGTTTTCCATTATAAGTAATAGGATCGTTAATACGTTGGCCGCTGGGTTCTTCATCAGGAAAATGAACGGCAAGGGTTAAGTGTCCCGGATAACGTACTACGACATAGTCAAGATTGGTAAGCTGATCAAGTAAATATCCAAGCATAATAGCACGGTCATCACAGTCCGATGCCGGATAGTAGAGCGTTTCAACGGGGAACATTTTTTTCTCATCATTAAACTGTTCGGTATCAGTTTGATACTCAAAAGAGCGCTGTGTAAAACGAAGCAACAGGTTAACCTGCTCGATGGTGGATTTGCCCTTGATCAGAGATTTTAGTGATTTGACTAACTGGGAATGCGTTTCATCATTGTCTATTTGACTGCCAAAATAGAGTTCCAAGTCAGCTTGAGGATAATTTCTAAAGTAGTTTACGGTCTGGACATCTATCGGTAGGCTGACTGAATAGGTGGAATCCCGGAAGGTGAATTTGAGATTTCTTTGCTCCTTCTTTTGCTGCAAGGTGGGAAATCTTTCAAAAAGTAAATTGATCGGTCGTGCTTCTTTTTTTGCATGACTGCCTTTATAGGTATAAAATCGTTCCGGAAGTTTTGGATGATCGCCCCCTAATTGGATGTCATAATACGTTGCCCCATTCATGGTTAATGACTTCCGAAAAACATGCGGCGAGGTTTTAACCAGAAGGTGAACCTTATGGTTTTTATAAGCTACCTTGGTGCCAAAACCGGATTGGGTTAACATAAACCATGTGAACAACGTCGCCTCATTGGTCTTTGGCCCATAAATCTGTGTGCCCATGTTATGCAGCAGTTGCGCATACCCAAAGTCATTTAGCGACAGTTGCTCCCGGACTTGCTGAATTTGTTTCAGAAAGGAAGGATAATCTTTTGTACTTAGGTGCTTCCAAAATTCTGCAATAGCTTTACGGGTTACCGGTTTTTCTAATTGTTTTTCATAGGCAGTGTAATATTTATAGTTGATTTGAATTCCGAAGTATTGCAGCTCTCTGGAGTGAATATTTGCGTTTTTGATCTTCGGATCGAAGTCGGTTGTAATGCCTTGGGAGGGGGTAAAAGATTCGGACTTCACAGCAATCTCCCGATCTGTTTCGTTTTTTATTGGATTCTCTTTCTTGGGCTCAGAAGTATTTTTTTTAATTTGCTTTTGAGGTTGATCTTTTTCCGGCGATTGCTGAACCCCTTTGGGTTGTTGACCTTGGATATTTGGATCGGTTTCATGCTCAGGTTTTGGAGGATTGGGATCCTGAGAATTGGGTTTGTCGACAACAGGCAGCTGCTTGGGTTTTGGTTCTTCATAGAATTCAGAGCTTAGCTCCGACGCAAAATCTCCCCACTCTTGTTGGAGCATCTCATAGAACTCTTTGTCATACTCATTTTGAAACTCCCGGAACTCTTTAAGGTAATTTTCTTTCCACTCTTCAAAATCTTGAGCTTGTCCGATATTATATGTGATGCCCAAAATCATAACTAAGGCAGCTAAAATGCGAAAGAAGGTGTTTTTAATATTATCCTGAACCATAAGTAACCACTCGGGTTAGATGAATTATTTTGATAAATGGTAACCTCAAAGTATGAGAGATACAAACATTTCAGGAATAGTTGAATATCCTGATTCGATTCAAATAGTTAAACGACTTTTGTTTAAGACAACATAAAATGAGGGATGCTGTAAAAAAATAATGGTTGGAATTTTGTAAAAAATGAGATTAGGATTTGAAATGTTAGACGAAAAATAGCAAGTTCGGAGATGATTAAATAAAACGGGGACAAATCTCATAAGGATATATAAGAGAGTCGACCTATGACCTTTACCAGACTTTTTTTGACAACGATAATTACAGCATTTCTTTTTTGGGGATGCAGTCCATCACAAACTGTTCAAAGAGTGGATCCCGGATCCCAGTCAGATTTGTCAGGGAATTGGAATGACACTGATGCCCGTATGGTGGCAGAAGATATGACCTCTGATATTCTTTCTGCTGCATGGTTACAGAATGTAGAATCACCGGTTTTAATTGTTGGGGATATCAGGAATAATACCACAGAACATATACGTACGGATATTTTTGTTAAAGAAATTGAGCGGGCGATTGTTAACAGTCAAAAAGTGGAGATTGTAGCAGATCCTGACCAGCGCGGGCAAATTAGGGCTGAGCGCGATGATCAGCAGCAACACGCCTCGTATGAGTCTGCCGCTTCTCTTGCGCAAGAACTTGGGGCCGACTATATGTTGGTTGGTGGTATAGAAGCAAATGTAGACAAGAATTTAGATGGAACAAGGGCCGCCAAGTTTTATACCGTCAATCTTGAATTGATTAACGTTGAATCTAACCGAAAGGCATGGATTGGCAATAAGAAAATCAAGAAGATGATTGAGCGGAGTAAGGTAAAATGGTGAGTATCTACCGTCTATTTTAGTTTCTAAGTTTTGACAGATTTCAGATCTCATTAAAGAATGGGAGGTTACGGCTTTTATATCCAACAGGTTAGGGTTGGAATATTGACCTAATCGGGTAAAGGTTAATTAGCACATGAGGATCAGTTTCATGTTTCGTGGAAAGATTGCCGGTGGATTTATACTCATGGTTTTTGCAGGGCTTGTCGCGGGCTGCGGCTCGCAAAAACTTGTGAATGGTCAAAAGAAGATGCGGATGTATTTCCAAGCCGGTAATTTTGAAAGAGCTGATTCCATTGCCGATAGCCTAAAAGAAAATGAGATCTATGAAGCTAAAGATCGTGTGCTTTACGCCTTGGAAAAGGGGACCATTAATTATTTCAAGGGGGATTATGAAAAGAGCATTGCTTCTTTTACAAATGCCGAAGAATATATCGATCAGTTATTTACCAAAAGTATAAAAGCCGGAGTTGGGGCGTTCATAAGCAACGATACTCAGCTAAACTATAATGGAGAGGTCTACGAGGATGTATATCTCAATGGGTTTAAGAGTCTGGGATATCTGAAAATGAATAACTTTGAGAGTGCTCTGGTTGAGGCTCGGCGTATTGCACAAAAGCTTTCTGAAGCAGAGCAAAAATACAGTGAATACGCAAATGCCATGGCTGAATCTGATACAACGGACAAAGATATAAAATGGGAGGCCGGTACTTCTCGTATTCATGATAGTCCGCTAAGTCATTATCTGGCCGGTGCTCTTTATGCCAAAGCCGGTGAAAAAGATGGGGCACGGATCGAAATGATTAAGTTGAAAAAAGCCATTAATAATCATCAGGCAATGCCCGATTCAAAGCTGAGGCTTGATTCTGCCTTTACAAAGGTGAAGCATCCCAACCGGTATAATACGATGCTTATGGCATTTTGCGGTAATGCTCCTGATAAAGTGGATATGAGTATTAATACGGATTTTAACTTTGATGGGAAAGGCATCAAGATTGCCATTCCCAAACTAAAAATGCGCCCATCAAATGTGGGTATCATTGAAGTAGTAATAAATGATACCATGAGTACAGAGCTAAAGATTATTGAAGAGATGGATAAGGTGGCGCGGGAAACATTTCAAATTAAGAAGCCCATCATTATTGCCCGAGCCGTGATAAGAGGGGTTTTAAAGTCGGTTGCCCAGGAAGGCATTACCGATGCCATTGAAGATGAGTATGGTTCGGTAGCAGGCGATGTAGCCAGTTTTTTGGGGGGAAGAGCCCGGGAGGCTACGGAGCAGGCTGACCTGAGGGGATGGCAGACAATGCCCGGAAAAGTGTACACAAACGTTGTAAAGCTACCTTCCGGGGAGCATGATGTCACTTTCAACTATTATTCAACAGCAGGTGAGTTGCTGTATTCAGAGGCACGCAATATCGAAATAAGTGAGCAGGAGCGTTTAGAACCGGTAGCATCAATTTATTCTAATTAAAAAGTGGATTTCCATCTATTTTATGAAAGTTAATAGTATAAGCCATCAGCTATTTTTATTAGCGGGATTCGTTTTGCTTGTATGTACCTATGGCTGTTCAGCAACAGCTGAAGCTCAAAGCAAGGAATTGCCGGTCTGGATTGATAACCCAGCCAATCAATATAGTGACAACCAATTTTTGATGGCAGTTGGTTCTTCGCCTACAAGAGAAGGAGCTCGGACTCAGGCTCAATCTAATCTAGCGCAAATATTTGTTTCAGAAGTTAAGGTTGATGAGACCTATGTCAATGATTTTCAAGAAATTACAGATTCCGGAGAAGGCACGACGGTACGCGAAAATACCAATTTGGTTACCCGCTCAGAGGTTAATTCGGGGCAACAGATGAGGAATGTAGAAATCAAAGAAATGCATCAGGCAGCAGATGGTACTTTTTATGCTCTTGCTGCAATGGATCGTTTGGAAACAGCTCAATTATATAGCAGGGAAATAGAGAATAATCAGAATGAGATTAACTCCCTTCGCAAAAATGCTGACCAAACCAACAGTAGCTTGGATCGATTAATTTATTTAAAAAAAGCATTAGCAACGTCACGAGTTAATGAAATGTTAATTAATCAGCGAGCTATTCTGTCCGGACAGGAAGCACGGGGCGAAGTAGTCACGCCCAAAATTATGCAAGAATATCGAGAGGCAAAAAAAGCCTGTACTGTAAAATTGATAAAAGATGGGAAGGTGCCGAGGGAGGTTCAATCTGATGTTACCCGAAAGCTGCAAAATGAGGGATTCGAGGTGACCAATACCACGGAGGATCCGGTTATTATAATGACTATTAGCCTCATGATGGATCCCGTTGATCTAAATCGCCCCAAGTATGAATTTATCCAGTGGGCACTGCAAATTGAGGCGCAAAATATGGAAAATGGTCAGTGGTTTGGTACTTATATGGCCGAGGGACGAGAAGGAAGCACGAATGAAAAGTATGCACGTCAGAGGGCAGTCCAAGCAGTACAAGAGACATTATCTTCAGAGTTTGCCGAATTTATAAACAAGGAGTTACTGTCTGTGAAGTAAGCAGGTAATCGCGAAGCTATTCAAATAAATGTGATTTGCTGATAAATTTTTTTAAACTATCACTCCAATAAATGGAATAGGGTTTTGAACAAAAGTTCATCAACATGAACTATTTTAATTACATCATACAATAATATAAACAGGGATTATTATGAAATTACGTATACTACTCATTTTTTTAGCAGCAGGATTTTTAGTTGTGGGTTGCAGCAGCTCGGAGCCGGCATCAGATAATGCAGGAAGCGATTTGCCAAGCTGGTATACCAATCCACCCAGTAGTGACAGTGAATATATCTATGCGATTGGTGAAGGAACATCTACTCGCAGAAGCATGGCCAGGAAGCAGGCACTACAAAATGGAAGGGCAGCACTTACGCTTAAACTTGAGGCAGAAATAAGTGCCATGCAGAAAAACTTTGCTGAAGAAACGACATCAGGAGCAAACAGTAATTACAGTGAAGTATTTACAGATGTATCAAAATCAGTGGGGCAACAAACATTGCGGGGTGTAGATGTTGATAGAAGTAAATTTTATCAGCGAGATAATAACACCAGACATGAAGTGCTTATGTTGGTGCGTTTACCCGTTGGTGAAGCAGCAAATGCCTTGAACGATGCACTTGAAAATACGCTTTCCAAAGATGAAGAGCTTTATACGAAGTTTAAGGCATCAAAGGGCTTTGAGGAAATGATGAGGTCAATTGAAGAAATGAAAAATGGCAGCATGCCATCAGAGCAATAGTGTGGTAAAAAAGAACTGCTAAGGATTAAGATATCTCGACCCGTTTGTCTCGGGTCGGGATATTTTTTTAAAAAAGAGGGATAAAGACCAGGTAATATTACCGGTCGTATTGGATTTGTTAATTTCAATGATGGGGAGAGGGTATTTTTATGTTTGATCAAAAAGTGATTTGCTGTCTAGGAAGGTATCTTACAGGAATATTATTCGTCTTTTGCATTGGCGTATCATCTGTTTGGGCACAGGATAGCTTTGAAGATTATAAAAAGCAGTATCAGGGAGAGTATCAAAAGTATTTAGAAAATATTGAGAACGGTGTAGCAAGTTCCGAAGAGGACTATAAAAAATATAGAGAGGCATTTGAAAAAGAGTACAAAGCATTTAAAGAGGAGATGTTAAAAAAATGGGGAGACTTCAAAGAGCGTTCTAAAAAGCAATGGGTGGAATACAAAGAAAACGGTAACCTGCGTATATCAACGGATTTTGAAAGTGGAAGTGGTCAGGTTGAGGTGATCGCCGAGAGTAAAGAAGAAGCTGAAAGGCTTAAGGAGGAAATGCCTCAAAAAGTTTCTGAAGCAATGAGATTTAAGGGAACCAGAGAAGGGTTTGAAACAGATAATGTTCCTAACAAAGAGGTAACCGATGAACCGGTTTTAGAAGGTCAGCTTAACAAGCCTGAAGATCAGCCCGTGGATGAATACGCCAAAGAAGTCGCTGAGAAAAGCACGAACACAAAAGAAGTGAAAGGCGGCGATGGTAAAACTCGTTATGTGGTATATGTTGATTTTCAGCTTTCGGATGATCATATGCAAAAAAGAGCAGAAAAGGTTGAAGACTTTATTTATAAGTTCTCAAGTGAACATGACATCGACCCGGCTCTTGTATTTGCAATCATACATGTTGAGTCTCATTTCAATCCTACTGCTGCTTCACATGCCAATGCGTATGGCTTGATGCAGTTGGTACCCACAACAGGGGGACGCGATGCCTATCGAAGAATTTTTAATGAAGATGGTATTCCCACCAAAGAGTTTTTGTTTCAGCCGGATAATAATATTCAGATGGGGACGACCTTTATAGACATCATGGATTCCAATTACTTTGATCGTGCTGATGATGAGATGACCCGGGAGTATTTAATTATTTCTGCATATAACACGGGTGCCGGAAATGTAGCAGTAGCTTATACGGGTGACACCAACTTGTCAAAAGCGTTTTCAAAAATTAATAGCATGTCACCGGAAGAAAATTATAAACACTTGCGCCAAAACCTGGAATATGCTGAAGCCAGAAATTATCTCAAGAAAGTTACGACCCAACGTGAACAATACAGTCAGTGGAAGCGACAGGTAGAGGAAGAATAGAAATGACTTTTGAATTCGCTGTATAGCCAAGACAATAACGTTTATTCTTCTGTCATCATGTCGAGCTATCGTTCATCTCCTATTGCATACACTTCCACTTTACCTGCACAGAAAGAAGTACAAGGAGAAATGCTAATCAGGTATAGTAATCTGTGGGAGAACTGTTTAAGTTGGAAACGCGGACCAGAAACGTTAATGGATCTTGCAATGCTTGTGGTTAAATATCACGCAAGAGAAAAATTGCCGGTGTTGTTATTTGGCTTATTTTGCATTAACTATATCACTTGAAATCTGATAATGCCCTAAATTCAAAATTTTGGATACTATTTTAACAGATAAAGATAAGCAGTACTGGCAAGAGGGTCATCAACATGGGGCTTATAACTTTATGGGATCCCACTATACTGATGAAGGAGTGTACTTCGCTGTTTGGGCGCCGAATGCCTACAGTGTAAGCGTAGTTGGTGAGTTTAATGATTGGGATGGCAGAAAACATCCCATGGAAAAGGATAAACATACAGGTATCTGGACAACCTTTATTCCCAATATTGAGCATTGGGCGCTATATAAGTATGAGTTGAAAACAGCTGAAGACGCACCTCCCTTTTTAAAATCAGATCCTTATGCTTATGCCATGGAGGTACGTCCCAAAACAGCCTCACTGGTCTACAATTTGTCGGATTATGAATGGGATGATGAAGATTGGATGGAAAAAAGGGAGCAGAAACAATCATTCCAGCAACCTATATCCATATATGAAGTACATTTGGCATCATGGAAGAGAAAGGGAGAAAATAATGATGAATATTTAAGCTATCGGGAATTGGCACACGATTTGGTTCCCTACGTAAAGGATTCCGGATTTACGCATATCGAGTTAATGCCTATTGCCGAACATCCCTATGATCCATCATGGGGATATCAAATTACGGGCTATTTTGCTCCGACAAGTCGCTTGGGGGATCCCAAGGACTTTATGTACTTCGTAAATGAATGTCATAAAAACGGGATCGGGGTGATAATGGACTGGGTTCCCGGGCATTTCCCGAAGGATGAGCAGGGGCTGCAAATGTTTGATAGTACTCCCTTGTATGAATACGAGGATCCCAAGAAACGAGAGCAGAAAGACTGGGGTACGTATATTTTTGATTATGGCAAGGAAGGAGTACGAAATTTTTTATTATCAAATGCCCACTATTGGTGTGAGAAATATCATATTGATGGGCTGCGTGTAGATGCGGTAGCTTCCATGTTGTACCTGGATTATTCTAAGGGGCCGGGCGAATGGACGCCCAATAAACACGGAGGCAACGAGCATCTGGAGGCCATTCGGTTTTTGAAGGATTTTAATACCATGATCCATCGCGAATTCCCGGGAATATTAACGTTTGCCGAGGAGTCTACTTCCTGGCCCGGAGTAACATTACCGGTTCACAACGATGGGCTTGGCTTTGACTACAAGTGGAATATGGGCTGGATGAATGATACGCTGGAATATATTCAGAAAAGTCCGAAAGAACGCGAGAATGATCCTAACAAGATTACCTTTCCGATGATGTATAACTATTCGGAAAACTTCATTCTTCCCTTTTCGCATGATGAGGTTGTACATCTTAAAAAGCCTCTTGTTTGGAAAAGTACGGGCAACGAAAGCGAACAATTTTCAAACCTTCGCTTATTATTTACATACCTTTTTGGTCATCCCGGGAAAAAGTTAATGTTTATGGGGGGCGAATTTGCAGAAACAAGCGAATGGGCAGAGGATCGAGCGCTTCACTGGCATTTGCTGGGCCACAAGCGACACCAAGGCATTAAAAAATTGGTGGATGACTTAAATCGTTTGTACAAACAAGAAGAATCGCTACACCAGCTGGATAAAGATCCTGATGGTTTTGAATGGATAGCCTTGGGAAAAGAACAATCTTCAGTCTTTTCATTTTTGAGAAAGGCCAAGAATCCGGCTAATCACCTTTTATTTATTTTAAATTTTTCTGATCGACAGGTTTCCGACTATTCAGTCGGACCGTTTAAGGGAGAGCAGTATCGCATCGTTTTTAATAGTGAGTCGGAATATTACGGAGGCACAAATAAGGGCGGTCACTATGGGTTGGGAGATGAACAGCACGTATGGATGGAACCTTATTCCGCATTGGTATTAAAGCCGGAGAGCGAACTTGGGTAAGACTTCTGTTTCTTTTTATCTAACGTAGCTGTTACAGACAGGTTCGCAAGAATAAAGCTGTTAAAAGATTTTATTAACAGGCTCCATTTTAGTATATTTGTCCGTTTAATTTGTCAAATTTATAATTTCCAATGGCTTTTAAGCTCAATCACCTCCCAAAGCGTACCGAGAAACCTCGAGAAAAAGGAATGACGCTTGTTTTAGACAAGGGTCTAAGTGTTCGACAAGTTGAAGATTTTTGCAAGTCTTGTTCCAATTACATTGATATCGTGAAGCTTGGCTGGGGAACCAGTTACGTAACTCAGAATCTCGAAGAAAAGCTAGCTGTATATTCCAATGCAGATATTCCGGTTTATTTTGGAGGAACTCTTTTTGAGGCTTACGTACTTCGTGATCAGCTTGATGCGTATATGGAGTTATTGGATCGCTTCAATATTGAGCATGCCGAGGTGTCGAATGGCACAATATGGCTATCCGATCAACGGAAGGTGGAGATTATTCAGAAGATGAGTAAGCACTTCACCATTTTGTCGGAAATCGGCAGTAAAAATCCCAATGACATCATACCACCATATAAATGGGTCAAAATGATTGAGCGAGAGCTCGAAGCCGGCGCATCGAAAATTATTTGTGAGGCTCGGGAGAGTGGAACGGTGGGCGTGTTTCGGCCGAATGGGGAGGTGCGATCGGGGCTTATTGATGAAATTGCAGATTCAGTACCTGTGGAGAATCTTATTTTTGAGGCTCCTCAGAAAGAACAACAAGTGTGGTTTATTCGTAAGTTTGGAAGTAATGTGAATCTTGGCAATATACAGCCTTCAGAAGTAATTCCTGTCGAAACCCTCCGGTTGGGACTCCGAGGCGATACGCTTTTTGATTTTTATTCACTTGACGACGAAGAGATGAGTCAACTTTATGCGGATCAGGAAAGAAAAGAGTCCGAAGAGTAAACAATAAATAACCAACGAATTCATTAGTATTTATCTATGAAAGTATTATATGCTGCCGCTGAAATATCTCCTTTTGCCAGAATGACACATACGGCTGATCTACTTCGATTTTTGCCGGCATCCCTGCAGGACAAGGGATACGAGATTCGCATTTTGTTACCCAAATATGGTACAATTAACGATCGCAGAAATCGCCTGCATGAGGTGATTCGCCTGTCTGGCATTGAGATCGAAGTGGGCGAAAAGATTGAAAACATGCGAATTAAGGTGGCCAGTATACCTAATGCAAAACTACAGGTATATTTCCTGGATAATGACACCTATTTCGAGCGAAAGGCCATGTTCATGAATCCAGAAACAAATGAACATTATGACGATAACGATGAGCGAATTGTCTTTTATAGTAAGGGTGTTCTGGAAACGGTAGCAAAATTGGGTTGGGAGCCTGATATTATTCATTGCCATGATTGGGCAGCAGGATTAATCCCGCTGCTTGCTAAAGAGAAATATAACGATCTGGATCTTTTTAAGGATACTAAGGTAATTTACAACATCCATCATCCCGAAAATAATGGGATCTTCAACAAAAAGTTGTTAGATCTGGTCGGGTTACCCGATTCTGTTGACAAAGACAATCTTATAGAGGGGGGCAACGTTGACTTACGAACCCTCGGGTTAAAATACAGCGACTATGTTGTTACCGGCAACCATATAAAAGATGAATTAAACGATCTTTTTGAGGAACTGGGTATTTCGGCACGTAAAATTCAGGGATCGCCTGAAGATGTTTCAGATAAGTTTGCCGCATACTACGATGAGATTGCCGGAACCGAAGAAGAAACGGAAGAATCATAAATTTAGAGCAGTATCTCGTTGCAAAATTTTATACAAAATTCCTTTCAACAAGCAAGGTCATTTTACTTCGTTTTAATTTTAGGTGTCTTGGTAGGATTAAGTGCCTGTGAAAATCCGGGTTCTGTAGGCAACGACCTCACAGATCCTACATCGGAAGTAGTACGAGACACATTGATTATCAATGGCTTAACCTCAGTAGATGCAACATCTTACTCAGGGGAGAAGAACTTCTTCTCGGCCGGTAGGTTTGATGATCCCCTTTTTGGCAGTATGGGTGTAACCGGTTATTTAAAGCCTAATCTGCCGGCTGCATCTGATACTTTGAAAGCAGATGGCGAAGTACTCTTGCGGATTATGTATAATCGCGGACAGGTATCGGGAGACACCATTGGAACGCAACAATTCGACTTGTATGAGATAGGACAGTATTGGCGAGACCGTGCGTTAAAAGTTGACAAGGAGCTTTCTTTGGCGCAAAAGGTCGGTGAGTTTTCAGTTGGACCACAAGACTCACTAATGATTAATCTGTCAGAGGTTGCGCCACAGTGGGTAGATGAATATCGTATGTACGCAGATTCCTCCAAGCAAGATACTACCGGAGCGGTAGATTCCTCCTACGTGTATGATACCCATGGCTTGGCACTGGTTCCTCAAAATAGTGGGAAGATTATTCCGCTTTACCGAGATTCAACGCGCTTTTTTATTCAGCATCCGGAGGCAGATACCTTTGATGTATCGTTAAATAGATGGGGATATTATTTAGAAAGGGGCAGTAATGCCACCATTCCACAGATATCAATTCCCTTGCACAGCACGTACGAAAGTGTACTTAATTTTAAAAGATTGGGAATTGAAGCGTTAGATATTCAGCCTCCCGGATTAGCGCGAGCAGAATTGGTGCTGTATGAAAATACTGCTGCATTGGAACAAAGTTTGAACGGAGAGCCTTCAACTACCCAAAGGGCAAAAGAACAGGTGGCCTATTTACATTTGGCGGATCCCGAGTCGCTACCCGAGAATATTGATCCCGGGGCGCCGATAAATAACCCGACACGATTGCAAGGCATCTATTCTGCTGAAAACGGCACGTATCGGTTTGATGTTACCTCACTGGTCGAAAATATTATAAGAAATGGATTTCCGGAAGATCGAGAGTTTTTTATAACACTTCCTAATGATGGTGTTATAAAGTCCACTCTTATAATGACTGATGATGAGCAAGTCCCCAACGGACTGAAGCCAAAAATTATAATTACCTCTTTAAAAAATATTAAGAATTAGCGTTGAAAAAGTTAGCTCTTATAGTAACAATACTGCTTTTTGGAACTTCTGCAGCATTTGCCCAATCAGGTGATGCCAAGGCCTCAAGTGGATCTGTTTATTCCAAAATAGGTATCGGTTATCCATTATCCACAAGTAACACGGCAGCCCAATCTATGGGATTGTTGGGAGTTTCTTTTAATGATACATTTGTAGGAACGATAGCCAATCCCGCACATTGGGGGAATACCGTATATGGCCTTGGGGTAGGAGAGATCGGAGTAGACTCTTATAGTGCTACTGGTCCTGCCGGAAGTGTAACGAATTCTAATTTTTCCATTGGTCAGTTTCAGCTGCAACTTCCGATCATCCGGGGAGAATTGGGAATTTCTGGTTCCTTTACTCCTGTAACAGAGGCAAAATTTCGGACTTTTGAGCAGGAGACCATCGTAATCGGGGATAATTTTCAGGAAGAAACGATTGATTATAATCTTGAAAATCGTGGTAGTGGCGGATTAAACAGAGCTGAGTTAGGTGTTGGCTGGAGAATCAATTCAAATATTGCTGTTGGGTATGCCACATCACTGTATTTTCTTTCGATGAATGATTCTTATGTGGCACGGTTCCCA
The DNA here is from genome assembly GCF_058386955.1 of Fodinibius sp. GM21. NCBI lineage: Bacteria > Pseudomonadati > Balneolota > Balneolia > Balneolales > Balneolaceae > Fodinibius > Fodinibius sp. GM21. Next base: position 296,613 of record NZ_JBYEIQ010000002.1, read on the forward strand.
CAATCTCCGTATCGTAATGCCAATTTTACCATTGAAACGAGTGGTCACAGTTTTGGGCATCGTTTAGGAACATTTATCCGACTGCCCAATATTTTTCAAGATGATGATCAGTTGGGAATTGGAGCGACTGTTAATCTTCCTGTTGAGCTGAATGCAGAGCGTAAACAAACGGGCATTGTAGATAATGGGGCTGTCAACTTGACGAATAATTTGCAAAATGCCGAAGGTCCGATTAAACTGCCATTAAAGGTGAGTGGTGGAGTAAGCTATAATCCAAGTAACTTATTGAGGATAGGTCTTGAAGGGCTTTATGAGGGTTGGTCAGGATATGAGAACGATTTTAAACCCTCTGAAGACCAAATGTTTGTAGACCGGTATAAAATGGGTGTGGGAGTACAGTATATGCCTTATGTTACCGGATCGACGAAGTTTTTATCGAATTTTAAGTATCGGGCAGGAGCCTCATATGATTCAGGTCACCTGAATATTAATGGGCAGCGAATTAATACCCTGAAGTTTGCGTTGGGAATTGGTATCCGATCGCCACGGTCAAATTCCTCCATTGATTTAAGTTTTGAATATGGAATACGAGGTACACAAACTTCAAATTTAGTACAAGAAAATATTTGGGGAGTACGGTTGACGCTTAATCTGGCTGAAATAATGTTCTTCCGTCCAAAGCTTCAGTAACAATAAATTGCTTTAGTATTAGTTTTAAACTTGAACCATACAGTAAAATGTCAGCATTATGAAAAAGTTAATATTAATAACTGCATTTATCTTCTTTGGCAGCAGTTGGTCGTTGGCACAGACTGAACAATCTTCTGTGCAGCCACCCAGTGGAATGAGTGAAATACAGGCTTATTCAATTTTTTATGAAAACTACAAGAATGATTCTTTTGAAGAGGCTATTAAGTTTGGCCGCTGGATGTGGCAAGCTATGCCGGAAACTATTGAAGGGTATTCTCGATTTGAGTTAAAACGTCAAATCGATCGTTTAACTACTGCTTACAGTGAAGTAGCAAAGAAAAAGCAAGACCCTTCACTTAAAGAAGCCTATGTTGATACGGCTCTATTAATTTTTGACAGAGCATTTGAGAAGTTTTCTGACGATACAGATGCAAAGTTTGATTGGTATATAAAAAGAGGTCGTTTAATGCAGACCCATTCCGATAATGTTGAGAATGCATCAATGCGTGCCGCAGAAGATTATTATAAAGCTTTTCAGCTGAAGCCGGAAGCGCTGACTAAAAGGTCTAAAGGATATTACGTACAAAGGATTCTTAATGAGTTTTCTTCCGGTGGCAAAAAGGATGAAGCCTTGGCTGTGATGGACAAAGCAGAACCCTATGCCTCACAAGAGCTGTTGAACTCTTTCAGTAGTATAAGAGAAGGTCTTTTTGATTCACCTGAAGAGCAGATTGAATTTTTAGAAGGTGAGCTGCAAAGCAATCCCGAGGATGAGGAAGTGTTAACGAAGCTACGAGATGTTTACGAAAGTCAGGGAATGGCTTCAAAAATGCGTGAAGTAAGCCAAAAGCTGTATGAGCTAAATCCTAACTTTGAAAATGTTATGGCTGTAGCTGAGGCGGCTAAAAATAATGCCAACTATAATACGGCCATTAAGTATTTTAAAGAAGCAATGGACAAGGCGTCAACGGATAAGGAAAAGGCTAATATCGCCTTAAATATATCCGATGCTTATCTAAACCAAGATCAATTACAAAGTGCGCGTCGATTCGCTCGTCAGGCAATTGATTATAACAGCAGCTGGGGTAATCCATATATTCAGATTGCTGATATATATGCTCGCGCTGTAAGTCAATGTACGAGCAATCGAAAGCTTACACCCGAAGATAAAGCTGTTTACTGGTTGGTATTGGATTATTTGGATAAAGCAAAACAAACAGATTCCAATACGGCTAATGAAGTGGATCGAAAGTATCAGTCTTACAAGCCGGTAACACCTTCTAAGTCAGAGAAATTTTTCTGGAAGCCACCTTTGGAAGAGGGGGAAAGCTTTAAAATTGATTCTTCTTTGATGAAGTGCTATGGTTGGATCAATGAGACGACAACAGTCCGGTAAATTTTAAATATCGGTAAAGATTATTATCTTTATCTATCCGATTTGGCAGTACAGCTTATAAGCTGTACTGCTTTTTTCACCTCTCAACTCTTAAATCACAATCACACTCCTGCCTTCTGTGTGTTAATGGCTTTAATTTTATAACAGAAGATACGTAGGTAATAAGATAAATCATTAGATGTAATGGGACGTTCACGAAATAATAAAAATCGCGGTAACAACAAAAATAAGAATGTTTTTGTACCTCGATTTAATGATAATCAGAATGTGGAAGTAGCTGGTCGGTATAAAGGCGTAGTCGAAATCAATGAAAAGAATTACGGTTTTGCTCGAGAAAAAGACCACGAATTTAGTTATGAACCGAGTGATCCTTTTCTGAGACCAGATGAAGTTAAAAAACACAACCTTCGTCCCGGCTTGGAAATCGAGGGTGAGTATGAGGAAGATGAAAGAGGACATCGTCATATTTATTCCATTGAGAAGATAAATGGACGTGATCCCATGGAGTGGCAGCGGGCAACTCGTTTTGAGCTGCAGACTCCAATTATGCCTAATGAGCATATCGAGCTGGGTATTGATCCCGAGGATATTGAGATGAGAGTAATGGATTTGATTGCTCCTATTGGTAAAGGACAGCGTGCTCTGCTTGTAGCACCGCCACGAACCGGTAAGACGGTGTTATTGAAAAAAATTGCCGAATCATTAACGAAGAACCATCCGGATATCAGTACCGGCATATTGTTGGTGGATGAACGTCCCGAAGAGGTCACTGATTTTCTTAGGTCAACGGAAGCAGAAGTATTTGCTTCTTCAAATGACAAGTCAACCGAGAGCCATGTGAGAATTACAGAGCTTGCTTTAGGCTATGTAAAAAGAAAAGCCGAAATGGGTGATGATGCGGTTCTGCTTATTGACTCCCTGACGCGATTGGGTCGGGCTTATAACAACATTCAGGAAAGCAGCGGACGCACGCTTTCAGGAGGATTGGATATCCGTGCGCTGGAAATTCCTAAAAAGATATTTGGGTCGGCCCGAAAAATTGAGGGAGGCGGATCGTTAACTATCGTTGCCACCTGTCTTATTGAGACTAATTCTCGAATGGATGATCTTATTTTTGAGGAATTTAAAGGGACCGGAAATATGGAGGTTGTGCTCGACCGTGAGCTCGCAAACGATCGGATCTTTCCCGCTATAAACATTAGTGCATCAGGAACTCGGAATGAAGATAAATTTATCGGTGATTCCATGGAAGAGCGAAATATGGTACGTCGCTACCTGCTTAAGAAATCACCGAAAGAATCAATGCAAAGTTTGTTAAAAGTATTGAGAAATACTGATAGCAACGAGGAACTGCTCAATCAGATTGCGGCGATGGTCTAATAAACGGGCAAGCTTTCATCAATTTCCCGTGCCCACTTATTTATACCGCCTTTGAGGTTTTTAACATTCTTAAATCCTTTCTTTTGCAGAAATTTGCATGCCTGGGCACTTCGTCCGCCGCTACGGCAAAGACAGATGATCTCATTCTCTTTGTGATCTTCAAGCTCATCAATTCTTTCTGTCAGTTCACCGACAGGAATTAACACCGAGTTATCAATATCAATTTTAGATTGATACTGTTCGAAAGGTTCGCGGACATCCAAAAGAAGGAAATTGGTTTGATGATCAATTTTTTCTTTCAGCGACTGTACAGTGATCTCTTCCATTCTATAAAAAAATGTAATGCTTTGGAATTTAAAATTGGTTCTAACTACTCTTCTTGTTGTCGACCATAACGGTCTAACCTAAATTGATTTCCAAGGTAGAGTCGTTTTGCCTCTTCATCATCAGCCAACTCATCAGCTGTGCCTTCCTTCAGGATATTGCCTTCAAACATCAAGTAAGCTCGATCGGTGATCGCAAGTGTTTCGTGAACGTTATGGTCTGTAATAAAAATACCGATATTGCGGTATTTAAGATCAGCTACGATTTCCTGAATGTCTTCAACAGCAATGGGATCAACACCGGCAAATGGTTCATCTAAGAGGATGAATTTCGGATCGGTTACGAGGGCACGGGCAATCTCAGTTCGGCGCCTTTCCCCGCCTGAGAGGCTGTATCCTTTGCTGTCAACTACGCGCTCTAACCCAAACTCTTCAATGAGCTGCTCAACTCGGTCATTGATTTCCTGATCGGTATAGTCAAAGAATTGAAGAATGGATTTGAGATTCTCCCGAACGGTTAAGTTGCGGAATACGCTCGCTTCCTGAGAGAGATATCCAACTCCAAGACGAGCTCGTTTGTACATCGGCATATCGGTGAGGTTTTTATCATCTAGAAAAATCTCTCCGAGGTCGGGGGTTACCAATCCTACAAACATATAAAAGGTAGTAGTTTTACCTGCTCCGTTTGGTCCAAGCAGTCCTACAATTTCTCCCTGTGTTACGTCGATAGAGACATCTGAGACAACGGTACGCTTTTTATAGCTTTTAGTGAGCCCGCTGCTGTGAAGCGTTTTGTTGGATGATTGTTTCGACATAAAAATTTGTTGCTGGTTTATGCAACAGCGAGTTCATTCAACACAGATTCAAATATGAGCTTACCATCGTCAGATCCAATCAGTTCTTCAACAGCGCGTTCGGGATGAGGCATCATACCAAGGATGTTACGCTGGCTATTACATACTGCAGCGATATTATCGACTGATCCGTTAAAGTTGGCTTCTTCCGTGACATTGCCATGTGAATCTGAATAACGAAAGACAATCTGATCGTTGTCCTGTAGCTCCTTTAATTGATCATTATCCGTAAAGTAGTTTCCCTCACCGTGAGCTACGGGAATTTGCAGCACTTGGCCTTCTTCAATATTTCGGGTAAATAGGGTGTCAGAGGTTTCGCATCGCAAATGCGTTTGCTTACAAACAAACCGCAACTCTTTATTGTGCAGCATCGCTCCGGGCAACAACCCGGCTTCTAATAGAATTTGAAATCCATTACAGATACCCAGTACGGGGCCGCCCTTTTCAGCAAATTCAATAACCGATTGCATGATGGGGGAAAAGCGGGCAATAGCACCGGATCGGAGATAATCTCCATACGAGAATCCGCCGGGTATTAACAGAAAATCGATATCCGAAAGGTCGGTATCTTTATGCCATAAAAATTTTGTTTCAGCGTTCATGACATGAGCCATGGCATGATACGCATCGTGATCGCAGTTAGAGCCGGGAAATACAATTACGCCAAATGTAGCAGACACGGTTTATCCTTTTATTTCGGTGACAAGTTGAATTTCTTTGAGCACGCCGTTGACTTCAAAACAATCTTCGAAGCTGCCTTCGTAGACTTCAGCTTTACCCTCGTTATGCACTTTGTACGTTAATTCTTCGGCGTGATCTTTGTTGCATCCGAGAGCTTTAATAAGCTGGCCGATAACCTCGTCAAAAGTATGAATGTCATCATCGTAGAGAATTACTCTCCACGGGGTCTTTTCATCTTCGTCCTCTTCCTCCTTTTGAAGGACGTCAACATCAATATCGGGAGCTTCTTCCTCTTCTTGGGCTCCCGGCTTAGATCCTAATAAGCTAAAAGGCAGATGGTTCATAGCTATAGCTAATTAGTTTTCTTGGATCTCAATTTTAAAGTCTTCCATAACCTCGTTGGCAAGTAATTTCGAACACGCTGTTTCGGCAACTTTGTGTGCCTCCTCTTTGTTGTCAGCGTCAATATCGAGTTCTATGAGTTTGCCAATACGAACCTGGTCAATCTCATTTAAACCAAGATTTTTGAGCGCGTTATGCGCTGCTTTACCTTGCGGGTCAAGAATTGATTTACGAAGTGTTACGTTAACGGTAGCCTTATACATGCTATTGTAAAATTATGCGGTTTTAATGAGGGTAAAGTTAATCTTTATTTGCCTTAGCTGCTAACTGAGACTGGATAAATTTGCGAGCCTCGGATTGGGTGGTTTGATCCAGATCGATCCAGTGAATGAAATCCCAGCGTTGAAACCATGAAAGCTGTCGTTTGGCATAGCGCCGGGTTTGGGTTTTCATATCCTTAATCATCCGCTCGCGGGATAGTTCCTCATTCAAATAAGCGATCGCTTCTTTATATCCAACCGTATTTAATCCAGGATCTTCTAACGTGTATCCCATGTCAAGAATTGTGCGAACTTCGTCGAGGAAGCCTTCTTCAAACATTTGGTCCACCCTGCGATTGATTCGGTCGTATAGTTTTTGCCGATCACGCTGTAATCCAAAAACCACCATGTCTTCGGGGACGGAAATCGTATTATCATCAGAATGAAAGGAGCTAAATGGGCGCCCGGTTTGCATCCATACATCAAGAGCGCGAACAATGCGCTGGGTATTCATCCCATCCATTTTTTGTGCGTAATCGGGGTCAACTTCTTGCAGTTTTTGATACAGCTTTTCAATACCACTGTCTTCAATGTGTTGTTCAAGTTTTGTGATATTCTCCTGATTCGCTTCGGGTACGTCATCCAGCGGTTGAATAACAGATTGCACGTGCAGGGTACTTCCCCCAACATACAGTACGTTTTTACCACGAGACTCAATCTCTTTTTTCCATTCCATTGCCCGCTCATAAAAATTAACGACACTGTCTTTAGTTGCGGGATCAATGATAGATAAATTGTAGTGTGGAATACCCGATTGCTCTTTCTCGGTAGGTGTGGCCGTACCGATGTTCATGTATTTGTAACACTGGCGGGAATCGGTAGAGATAATTTCGGCATCAAGCACTTGGGCCAACTCAATTGAAAGAGCCGTTTTACCTACGGCCGTAGGTCCCAATAAAAGTATCTGCACGTTAATTAGGAATCACTTAGCTAAAATTTTTACGAGACAAAATATAAGGAAAATTCTATCCATTTTTGGAGTATGTAATCATTAAAATTGGTGGAAAAGAGAAGTTGCGCCCCCCCCAAATTAGTGGTAGAAAGCATGGGTTATTTGGTTGCTAAGAGAGCAAGTATTTATTAGTATATGGTACTTATTAATCAGACTAATAATTGAGGTCTGTCGAACGCTTAGCCTAAAAATATTTATTTATGAAATTCAACGTATCAAGCAGTGAACTGGTAAAAGCATTATCCGCTGTATCAGGAGCCGTGCCGAACAAGGCGACTCTTCCTATTCTTGAAACTATTTTATTTGAAAGTGACGGAGATAAGCTTCGCCTTACCGCTACCGATCTTGAAATTTCTATTCTTGAGTCGATGGATGCGGATATTGACGAGGGAGGTGCAGTGGCAATTCCTGCTCATCGTTTAATAGAAACCCTGAGGCAGTTGCCGGATATTCCCGTTTCTTTTCAGGTGGATGAAAAGTTCAATATCAAGTTCCGAACGGATAAAGGAACGTATAAGCTTGTGGGCGAAGATCCCGATGAGTTTCCGGAAGTTCCCAACCTTGATGAGGGACATACTCTTGAAACCGATAAGGGAGTAATTACTACGGCCATAGATAAAACACTTTTTGCGGTTTCCAACGATGATCTGCGTCCTGCAATGATGGGCGTTTATTTTGATATTGGTCCTAAGGAAAGCAAGTTTGTTGCTACCGATGGGCACCGTTTGGTTAAGTATATCAAGGAAGATCTCACCAGCGATAAAGAGGTTGACTTTATTGTGCCAGAAAAGGCATTGAATCTTGTCAAAAAGGCACTGCACGATGAAGAGTGTGCCCTTACCATCACGGAAGATCATGCGCGGTTCAAAAGCGGTAATACAATTGTAATTACCCGCCTTATAAACGAGCAGTATCCAAATTATGAGTCAGTTATTCCCAAAGACAATGAAAAGACGCTGATTATCAATAAAGAGCAGATGCTCGCTACGGTGAAGCGTGTAGCTATTTTCTCGAGTTCTACAACCCGTCAAATTCGCCTTCAGCTCAATTCCGATAAGTTGATTATTCGGGCAGAGGATATAGATATGAGCAGTGAGGCAAAAGAAACAATTGCCTGTGAATACAGCGACGACGAAATGGAGATAGGATTTAACGCTAAGTACCTGGCTGATGTATTAGGGAATGTTGATGATGAAGAAGTCTATTTTGAATTTTCTACTCCTAACAGGGCCGGAATAGTGAAACCATCAGACGAAGAAGAAAACGAGCGCATTCTGATGCTTGTTATGCCGGTTATGCTTAATACCTATGCGTAAGGTGATTACTCTTACCACAGATTTTGGCCTTCAGGATTACTATGTGGGTGCTATGAAAGCTTCCATGCTTAATATTGCGCCCGATGTTCGACTGGTTGACATATCCCATGAGATCCCCTCGCAAGATATTATGGCCGGATCCTGGATTCTGAAAAATTCAGCTATGCTTTTCCCGGAAGGGACTGTGCACACTGTTGTCGTTGATCCTGGAGTGGGTACAGATCGGGACCCGATAGCATTAAAAATGGGGGATCAGTTTTTTGTTGGGCCAGATAATGGGATTTTTTCACTTCTTGCCACCGATGTTGATTATAAAGCTGTTCGGTTGACCAATAAAGAGTATTGGAGAGACGAACCTTCGAACACTTTTCACGGGCGTGATATATTTGCTCCTGTTGCAGCACACTTAAGCCAGGGGGTGGCTTTGGAAGAGCTCGGGGATCCTGCAGAAGATCTGGTTAGTTACCGCTGGACAGTACCTATTGCTGACAAGGACGGGCTTGAAGGAATGGTTATTCACATAGATAAGTTTGGTAATCTGATAACCAATATTTCAGAGGAACTTCTGGAAGAAGTTATCGGAGAAAAAAATGTTCGTATCTATGTGGGAAATACCATTCTTGATGAGATTGAAACAACCTTTGGCGAAGTTACAGAAGGTGAACCGGTGGCCTATATCGGCAGTTCGGGGATGCTTGAGGTTGGAATCAATAAGGGGAATGCCGAGGAAATGTTGAGTGTTCAAAAGGGAGCCCAAATTTCCTTGATTCTTCAAAAAGAGAGTCAGTCCGAATTGTAACACCCGCCTGATTTTTTGCGTATTACCTTGGGTTAGAACGAGTATGTCAGTAATGGCTTCTTTTTTAAATATCAACGGTTATAACCACTATGTCTCTTGAAATCCGGTCTCCCAAATATGAGCGCGCGTCGATAACCATTCCTTCAGAAGTTTCTGATCTGCAGAAAAATTTTAATGGAACTATTTGTTCCAATAAAGGGGATGAGTATGAAATTGAAGGAAATGTAGTTGATTTGTTGGGGAATAAAAAATCACAGATGACCTGGGCCCAAAGCTCAAATCATTGGAAGCTAACTGCCGCTGTATATGAAGATATCTGGCGTAAACGATCGCTTTCGATTTTAACCGGAGAAAAATTCCCCATCCAGAAAGAAAAAGAACTTTTGATCAGTTGGCTGAACCCCAAAGCCAGTAAACTGTATATGGATATTGGCTGCTCAACAGCCCTTTATGGTCGACTGGTCAAAAAGGAACAGCCCCAATGTGATGTAGTGTCACTCGACTTTTCTCGACAGATGCTTGAGGAGGCACGGTTGAAAGCGGAGGCAGAGCAAACAGATTTATATTTGCTTCGAGCTGATGCACGATACCTTCCCTTTTTTGGAGCAACATTTGACGGCCTGATGATGGGGGGCACGTTAAATGAGCTTACCGACCCTCTAAAAGTGTTGTATGAGGCTCGACGCGTAATAAAAAAAGATGGCGTTTTTTTTATGATGCATCTGGTTAAGTCTCCAACGTGGTATGTAAGGTTAATGCAGGATTCAGCCGGCCTTGGGGGGCTTACCTTTTGGACGGTTGAAGATAGTAATCAGATGTTTGAACGTGCAGGGTTTTCAATTGCTGAACAGTTTACCAAGGGCATTGTCTGCTTTACGAAGTTGATGTCGGCATAGGAAAAGATGTTAAATGTTACAGGTTGAAGGGATAACTAAATATTCAACTTTCAACCTTAAACTTTCATTTTTTCTACATCTTTTCCGGAGCCGAAATGCCCAGAATTCCCAATCCATTAGCAAGGACTTGTGCTGTTGCTTTGGCTAATGCTGACCGAGCCTGAATGAGCTCTTCTTCTTCTCCCAAAATACGGCAGTCGTGATAAAAAGAGGTGAAGGTCGATGCCAGGTCTTCAAGATAATTGATCAATCGGTGCGGTTCTCGGCTACCGGCAGCACTTTGAATCATCTCGGGAAACCGCAGCAGGCTCTTGATGAGTGCTGTTTCTGAGTCATGGGTAAGCAGTTCCAATTTGGGATTGTCATCCACGTCAAAAGAGCATTCCTGCTCGACTTTCCGCAAGATGCTGTGAATGCGGGCATGTGCGTATTGTAGATAAAAGACAGGATTCTTTTCGCCTGCTTCCTTGGCCTGTCCCACATCGAATTCAAGGTGGGTATTCGGATCGCGCATCTCAAAGAAAAAGCGAGTTACATCAGCTCCCACTTCATCCATCAGCTCATCGAGCGTAACAAAATTAGCTTTCCTGGTACTCATCTTAAAGGGCTTTCCGTCTTTTACCAGCGTCACAAACTGATATACTATGACATCAATCTTGGACCGATCATAGCCCAGTGCCTCGATTCCGGAAAGAACATCGGGATAAGTATCAATGTGATCAGCGCCAAAGACATCAATACAAAGGTCGTAGCCGCGATCGAGCTTGTTGGCATGATAGGCTATATCGGGCAGGCGATAGGTCGGTTCGCCCGTGCTTTTGATGAGTACGGTATCTTGATCTTTGCCAAACTCCGTAGTTCTAAACCAGGTGGCTCCGTCTTTATCATAAGCCAAATCTTTTTCCCGTAACGTCTTTACTGTTTGATCGATAGATCCATCCTCATAGACCTCTTTTTCGTTAAAGAACGAATCCATTTCAATATTCATCCGCTTTAGAGTGGTCTGAATATCATCGAAAATGAGTTGCTCGGCTTTGTCCTTGAAGGGACCGATCTCTTCGGCCTCAATCAGGCTATCGCCTTTTTCATCAATAAGCTCTTGAGCAATGTTTTTTATGTATTCGCCCTCGTAACCATCCTTAGGCAACTCGGCCTTATGATCTAACAGCTGCAAATAACGAGCCCTAACGCTTTCTCCCAACATGCGCATTTGTCGTCCGGCATTGTTAAAGTAGTATTCACGATCAACATCAGCTCCGCTCCATTCCAGCAAGTTGGCTACCGTATCACCCAACACGGCATTACGTCCGTGACCAACCGTAAGTGGTCCTGTGGGATTAGCGCTCACAAATTCAACAAGAATACGCTTCCCGTTTAGAGAGTCTGATTTCCCAAAGGTTGAGCCTTCACTAAGAATATCAGCAAGTGCATCAAATAAGTAATTTTCTGCATATCGAAAATTGATAAACCCCGGTCCGGCTATCTCTACCGATCGGATTTTTTGCTCATCGTATTTCAGTCCTTCTACAATTTGCTGGGCAATCTTTCTCGGATTCATCTTGAGCACACTGGCAAGATTCATCGCGATATTAGAAGCAGCATCCCCATGCTCGGGTTGATTCGGTTTTTCGATCTGTATTTCGGGAATGTCGTCATCGCTGAGGTCAAATTGCTGAAGCGATTGTTTAATGAGAAAGCGCAGGTAATCCTTCATGAATTAATTTCTAGCTAACAATTTAAATGAGCGCTAAATATAAGCAGTTGAATCAGGAATTGAGAATTAAGAATTGGGATTTTTCAGAGTTTTTATAATTGAACCGATAATTTTGATTTTCAATTCAAAAGACCTTTGGCGCGGAAACTGGTATAGCCGTCTCCGGCGATGATGATATGATCATCCACGGGAATTCCAAGCAGTTTGCCCGATTTGGTGATACGCTTGGTAAGCTGGATGTCGGCCTTGGATTCTTTGTTGTTGCCGCTGGGATGATTGTGAAGCAGTAAAATGCTATTTGCCTCATTCATAACAGCCTGACGCATAACCTCAGCCGGATCAACAATTGTAGCCGTTGAGCCTCCGGAACTGATCTTCTTATATCCCATTACCACTTTGGCATTATTGAGGAAAGCAACCATAAATACCTCTTTCGTGAGGTCGCGCAGTTTTGGTCCGAAATAAGCAACAGCATCTTCTGGTGATGTTATTTGAACCTGTTCGCCCAGACTGGCCATCTGAATCCGTCGCGAAAGTTCAAACACAGCTTCTAAAGTGAGCGATTTTACCTTGCCCATTCCGGGAATTACTTTTAAATCCTGCCATCCCTTCCGAGCTAGATAACGTAACCCGTCAAAGTGATCGAGCAGGGCTTGCGACATCTGGATGACATTCATTTTTGGGCTGCCGGTACGCAAAAGAATGGCCAATAGTTCTGCATCTGAAAGGCTTTCACTACCGTAATTTGTAAGCTTTTCGCGCGGCTGTTCATCGGGATTCATTTCTTTTACAGTACGCTTTAAAAAGTCATTGGCTTCGAACTGCTCTTGGTTAGACATATTTGTATACTCTTGCTTTAGGTTTATTAGTAAGAGCAATGTCACCCAGAATCCTTACAAAAAAAATGATGTAGAAAACATAGTCGATCATTATCTTTTAACAACCTTTAAAAGCTTCAGACTGTTATTTCTTCTTTTTCTATAAGATTTTTGGTGCAACATTTCGTGAATTACTCGTTAGAGATAACCATAGAATAGTAAGCAAGGATATTAATTCTTAGGATATAGTTGATACATGCTTCAGATACTCACCGGGCGAATATTTTTCGTAATGACGATGTTTTTAGCAGTTGCATTTAGTACCTCGAATGCACAGCAGGTAGCAGATACGCTCGAACAGATATCGCCTCTTGCCATAGAACAGGATTTTGAAATTTCAGCCGACTTGTCTCATCCCGCATGGCAACAAGCAGAATCGGTTAACATCAAATACCAGGTACAACCCAATGATGATGCAAAGGCATGGATAAATACCGAAGTAAAGGTGTTATATAGCGATCAAAACTTATATTTCGCATTTGTAAGCGAGGATCCCAATCCCAGAAATATTAGAGCGAATATTTCTGATCGTGATAACAGTTTCCAGGATGATTATGTGGGGGTAATCTTGGATCCTTTTAATAATAATCAACAGGCCTATGAGCTTTTTATTAATCCATTGGGTGTTCAAATGGATGGGATGCGCACCAGTAATAATGAGGATATGAATTTTGATATGCTCTGGTATTCAGATGGGAAGATTACTGATAGCGGATATCGCGGAGCGATGAAAATTCCCTTTAAAAGTCTCAATTTTCCTGAGCGTAATATTCATGATTGGTCTATTCAGTTTATCAGAAATTACCCGCGTAATAGTCGCTATCAATTTGTGTGGAGCGAAGTGGACTTGGATAACTCCTGTCTGGTATGTCAAAATGGGGTTTTGACAGGAATGAAAAACATCGAAAACAGCAATACGATAGAATTTCTTCCTTATGGCATGAGTTATCAAAGCAGTACTCGTAATAATGCCGACAATCCTAATTCGGGATTGGATCACGGGCGAATTAACGGACGTATCGGCGGTAGTATGATGTATGAGCCCACCTCAACGACGTCGCTTAATGCCGTTGTAAATCCCGACTTTAGCCAGGTGGAAACTGATCAGGCTCAAATCTCTGCTAATGAAACCTTTGCCCTCTATTATTCCGAAAAGCGCCCTTTCTTTATGAAAGGCAGTGATTTATTTAGTACAAGAGAAAATCTGTTTTATTCCCGTACGATCAATCGCCCGCTGGCTGCCGGAAAGGTAACTCATCAGTCAGAAGATTACAGTATTGCATTTTTGACAGCTTATGATCGTGAAGCCCCTTTTATTATACCGGGGCGGTACGGGAGCTCACTGGTTCAGTCTGATGTTGAGGCTTATAATAATGTGGTTCGCGGGACGTATAATTTTGGATCCGAATCACATGTTGGCGGATTGATTACTACCCGTAATCAACAAGGGGGACATAACTATGTGGGCAGTATCGACTGGAGTATTTTGCTGACTGACAACTATTATTTTAGCGGTCAGGCGGCCTATGCTAATACAAAAGAGTTAGATGAGCCATCCCTTTTTGATGAATCACGGATTCTTGGGCAGAGTTCATATGATGCGGCTTTCAACGGTGAACAGTTTGGAGGCTCCTTGTTGACTACTCAGTTTTCACGTCAGGCCAAGTATTACAACTTTTCTTTTGGTTATACCTCCTATTCGCCGACTTTCCATACCCAGAACGGCTTCATTAACCAAGTTGATCAACGTCGATTCGAAGCTTCACAAAGTATTTCATACTATCCCGGCTGGGACTGGTTATCGAATGGAAGCGTAAGTGTAAATAGTGCTTGGAGATATGATTTTGCCGGGCAGTTTCAGGAGCGATATATTTTTACCAGATGGAGCAATAGCTTCAGTGGACAAACGAACTTGTCACTAAGCTTTTTACCCTTAAATGACGAGCGATTTCGTGGCCGATTTTTCACTCAGATGAATCGCCTCATGATAGATATGAGTACCAATCCCTTGAATGAGCTATCACTGAGCGGGCATATAGATTTCGGGAAGTACGTCAACCGGCAGGAGAATCCAACGCTGGGAGAAGGGTATAATTTTTCTGTGGATGCAACTGTAAAACCCACCTCTCGCCTGGAGATGTCGCTCAGTTATAATTACTCAACACTTTCGGCTGCTAATGGAGCGGAAGAATATTTTAGCGGTGATATCTATCGGTTAAATGGCAATTATAACTTTTCAAAAAGGTTGTTTGCACGGCTAATTACCCAGTACAACTCTTTTAATGAGCAACTGCAGGTTTATCCTCTTGTTTATTACAAAGCTAACCCATTCACCAAGTTTTACATCGGGATGACGGATTACCTGAATCATTTTGATCAGCCCGGTCCCAATGGCTATTCTGGTTTTAAAGAAACCGACCGCCAGTTCTTTGTGAAGTTTCAGTATCTTATTCGCAGCTGATACTAAAACTGTTTCTTTTGGAACAGGTAATAAGCCAGTAACGCAAAAGGAACGCAGCTGACAAACGCAAAGCCCAGCAGACTAACATTAATCCCTGAAAACCCATTATCAAAAATCTGACTCATAATTTGTTGAAAGGCTTCTGCACTGGGTATAAGGTAGGACAATATTTGTAATAGTGTTTCAAACCAGGTATCCGTTAAGCCAAACATCTGTAGAAATGGATCAACATTTAAGAATAGGGATGAAAATCCGGTCAAGAAATATCCCAGCAGAACCCCACCGAGATAGGAGTTGGTGAGTATTAGAAATAGAACTATTGTAATATAATAGCTTAACAGTATGAGGGGCAGGAATACGATTATGGCGATGGCATGATGCATCGGAAATAATACTCCGTGCATTGTAGTCAGCAAAGTTAAAAGGAGTGCACTAATCACGGTGTAGGCGAAACAAAAAGCGAATACACCGGCAAAATCTGAAAGGAATAGCTCGTCTCGCGAGATGGGTTTGGATAATAGCAGGGATGCTCGTTCCGGCTTGATATTTTCTGCAAAATGTGTGGGGATACCAATAATTGCGATGAGGATTGTTATGGAAATCAGCTGATTAATTACTATTCCGGTTGGCAAGGGCAATCCACCCAAATTAATTACATATGAGGAACTCGAGGGATCTGCTGAGACCCCGCCCCATACAGCAATGGTTACAACAAACAGGATGAAAATCCCAGGCCATGCCCACAGCGTCTTATTCTTAAGAAGTGTACGGATGGTGAAGCGAATCATGATGTGACGGGGTCTTTGGTTTCAAAATAATTAAGATAGTAGTCCTCAACAGAGCCAAACTGGTTCTGAATTTCACCTTTTGTTGCCGAATTGATAATACGTCCATCATTGATGAGGTAAAGCATATCACAGGTTTTATCAATGTCTGAGAGGATATGGGTGGTGATGAGGATAGATATATTGCGTTCCTTTTGTATTCTAAAAACATAATCCATGATGGCTTTCTTTTGTACGGCATCGAGTCCGTTGAATGGCTCATCGAGGATATAGAATTTGTCATCCGCCAAAAAGGTATGCATAAGAGCAGTTGTTTGCCTCATGCCTTTGGAAAGATTCTTCATCTTTTTATCCAGATAAGTCACATTAAAAGCGTTTGCCAGTTCGCTTATTTTATGATCTATCTGTCCCGGTGTTGATTCTTTGAGATCACTAAAGGCGTGCAGCATTTCTTTGACCGTAAAACTGTCGGGAAATGAATAATTTTCGGGCAGATAGCTTACTTTTGCCCGCGCTTGCTTTTGTTTATGATTGCAGCCCATTAGCGAAATATTTCCGGCATCAGCAAAAAGAAGGTCGAGGATGATTTTTAAAAAGGTTGATTTTCCTGATCCATTTGGACCCAATACAGCGGTAAAGCTACCCTCATGAATCTCAAAATGATCAATATCGAGATGAAAAGAATCGCTTCCGGTTTTTTTGAAGGTTTTGGTAACGTTGTCAGCTTGTAAAATCATATAGTACTATTTAGTTGGTATGACAAGTTTGCTTGCCTGGGGTTAATCATAATGGGTATTTTTTGGATCATATTCTAATATATCGCCTGGCTGACAATCTAATGCTTTGCAAATTGCGTTGAGCGTCGAAAATCGAATGGCCTTGGCTGTTTTAAGATCCCGTCAGTTTTAAGAGCTTTTTTTGTGATTAGTCGTCGTCGGGACCGCCCATCAATGGTTCGTTCATTGCTCGTATGCTGGCATTGGGTAATCCCTCGGGATAGGTTTCTTTGCACATGTTGAGGACTTCCACGGCCATTTCAACATGTAGCTGTTTAGAGTCTTCATAAAACTCTTGCGCGTCATCGCTAAGCTTTGGCTGCCCGTGTAGGGGCTTATCGCTGACACAGAGCATGGTCGCATTAGGGATGCGATAGCGATAGCCGTTGGTGGCCACTGTGGCCGATTCCATATCCACGGCAATACTGCGACTCATATGAATTTGTTCTACCGTTCGACGTTTGATGAATTCCCAGTTTCGGTTTGCAGTCGTAAAAATAGTGCCCATACGATGATTACGGTTATATTTATCCAGCACTTCTTTCAGGAAGACATTCATCAAGTAGTTGGGGGTAATGGGAATGTTAAGCGGCAGCACATCATCCAAAACACCATCATTACGCATGAATCCGGTAGCAAGCACAAAATCGCCAATATCCTGGTGGTTTCTGAGCCCTCCGCAATGGCCTACCATAATCATGGCATCGGGTCGAAGTACGGCAACATGATCCGTAATAGTTTTAGCATTTGAGGGGCCTACGCCAATGTTAATAAGTGTAACGCCCTTATTGTTATCAAGCTTATGATGGTAAGCAGGCATTTGAACCCCTTCTCGAGCAGGTGTTACACAATCGGGGAACATTTTCTGAAAAACATCTACATGCATGTCGTAGTTTGTAAAAAGAATATAGCGCTGAAAATCTTCAGGATCAGTACCGGTATAATGTTCAAGTCGATTAAGCGAAATTTCTATCCGCTCGGGACTAAACAGGAATAGCTTTTTTTGAGTAATATCCCAGTCGTCTTCATCGGTATTATCTAACAGGTCGGGATCATTAAGCGGCAGGCGTTCACGCGAGGGAATGATTTTGATTACGGCCCCTTTTTCGCCCAGCTTCTTGAGCTCTCGCAGCAAGTACCATCGAAAAGCTTCGGGCTTGGCCATTTCGCCAGTAATAATAGGATTGTGTTTGGACCACGATCGTTTGACTAGTAGTTTGGGATATTCACCATTTTCGTAAATGTTCTCCATCACATCGCAGGCCGTGACCATGCGCTCGTGGAGTTCTTCTTGGGAGTTTATTTCTTCTGTTTCAAATTCAAATCGATCAGACATAAATCGTAACCTGTTAATCTTATGAGTGAAAAATCATTCCAATTTACTATTGAGCCGTGGTCGGTAGTCCATGAAAATAAGGAATATCATACACCAATTTTTAATCTTTTACAGCGAAAAATGCGACTGGAAGCAAAAGATGAAAAAAATGAGGGTGACTTTTATGTATTAGAGACCCCTGATTGGGTGAATGTTATACCCATTACAAGTAATGATGAGGTTATATTGGTAGAACAATACCGCTATGGGATTGAACAACCAACGCTCGAAATTCCAGGCGGAATGGTGGATCCCGGAGAAGAGCCGCTGGAATCGATAAAGCGAGAACTTATCGAAGAGACAGGTTATGAATCATCAGAATGGGAGAGTTTGGGAAAAGTGAGTTCCAATCCTGCCATTATGACTAATTATACGCATTTGTATGTGGCTGAAGATTGTGAGCTGGTATCACCTGAAAGACCAACAGGAGATGAGTATGAACGTATTAATGTACACCTGCTGCCGATGGATGATTTTTTGGATTTTGTCGCTGATGGAACCATTCATCACAGTATTATGGTAGCAGCCGTAGCGCGGTTTTTGTTGAAAGATGGCAAATGTGAAAAGTGTGACGGCAGATGTGAAATGTGAATAGTTTTATGTTTTCTTGATCAAGTTTGAAAGCATAGCAAAAATGTGGTTTAACTTTTTGTCAACTTTGTTTAAATCATTATCGGATAGATAGTTTAACTTCTCTGCAATTTCGAGCTGGGTGTCAACCTCAACTAATGATGATCGAGCGATCTCATAAAATCTTCGTCTTTCTTTTTCTGATTTTCTTGCGGCACCTTCTGCGATATTAGAGGGAATTGATACAGACGCACGTCGCAATTGAGATGTTAATCCATAAAGTTCATGCTTAGGGAATAACTTTGTTAATTCATAAATGATAGCTGTCAACGTTATTGAAGCTCTCCAAACGTCAAGTTTTTTATGGTTTAGACTGATCATGATGAAAAGGTTTATAAAATAAGTTTGTACTAGTAAGACCGAAGAAATTCTCTATACTTACAAAATTTTTAAAAATTGCTTTGGCATGTTTTACACCTGCCGTTTCACATTTCACGTCTGACTTTTGGCATCCAACATCTGTCGCCTTCATCTAATCTTCAACTAATAGCGATACCTTCCGCAATCAAAAGATTTATTGCAGTATGGGTTTGTTCACTTTATTATAAAAGATCCCAAATTGCAGAATGACAGAACGAAATGAGGTGCACATTCAGTTAATAGTTGTACTGCCACATCTAAAGTTAAACAGAATAAGGAACAAACATGATTGAGACCGGCTCTAAAATTGATACTGATTTTTCGCTGGACGTTGTGGAAAATGGCGAAGAGAAAACAGTGACGTTTGATGAACTATTAGATCGACCGACCATAGTATCGGTGTATATGCGCAACAATACATCGGGCTGTGATAAACAAAATAAGAGTCTGGCGGAGCATTCTGATTGGTTTGACCAACAAGGATATAATTTGGTCGCCATCAGCAAAGACACTTGTGGTTCGCACAAAAATTATGCTGAAAAATTGGATATTAACTATGTGCTGGCCTCCGATCCCGATTATAAATTTGCTAAAGCGACTGATTCAATTGTGGAAAAACAGATGTTTGGCAATAAATTTGAAGCGCCAACACGTTCTGCTTATGTGATCGACACTGATGGTACGGTTAAAGCCCTCATCGAAAAAGTAAATACTAAAGATCATGCTTCCGAGTTAAAGGAAGTGATCAAGAATTTGTAGAAAACGAGGTATATGAAGTCTCTTGTAATTGTAGAGTCACCCACTAAAATTAAAACGCTTAAGAAGTATCTGCCCAAGGCTTATACCATCGATTCGTCGATGGGACACATCCGTGATCTTCCCGCAAATGCCAAGGAAGTGCCCAAGAAATTCAAAGGTGAAGAATGGGCAAATTTAGGGGTAAATACGGATGAGGGCTTTGAGCCACTGTACGTTATTCCACGTGGTAAAAAGAAGGTTGTAACCCGCCTCAAGAAAGAGCTTAAGAATGCAGATGAGCTTATTCTCGCAACGGATGAAGATCGTGAGGGGGAGGCTATCTCGTGGCATTTAACAGAACTGTTGAACCCGGATGTGCCGGTGAAACGGATGGTGTTCCGCGAGATTACCGAGGAGGCCATCAAGGATGCGCTTAATCATTTCCGAGATATTGATATGAATCTCGTGAATGCCCAGGAGGCACGACGAATTATTGATCGCTTGGCGGGTTATACCATTTCGCCTTTGCTCTGGAAAAAGATTGCGCCCGGTCTTTCGGCGGGACGTGTGCAGTCGGTTGCCGTACGGTTCTTGGTGGAGCGTGAACGCGAACGCATGAAGTTCCGCTCGGGGCGTTATTGGGATTTGAAAGCACAGCTGCACAAGCAGGATGACAGCAATATATTTGAAGCTGATCTGACGCACCTCGATGGAAAACGAATAGCTTCGGGGAAAGACTTTGATGAAAATACCGGCAAGCTCAAAAAGCCTAAAAAAGTAGTACTGCTGGATGATAAAACGGCCGGTGAATTGCGTGACAATCTTGACAAGTCGCAATGGGAGGTTTCCGAGGTCAAGAAAAATCGGCAGAAGCGGAATCCCTCGGCTGCGTTTATCACCTCTACCCTACAACAGGAAGCCAACCGCAAGCTGAACTTTTCGGCGAAGCGTACGATGGGCGTAGCGCAGAAACTCTACGAAAATGGATACATAACTTACATGCGTACGGATTCGGCGCGGCTGTCGGGACAGGCGATTAATGCGGCACGTAATGCGGTGAAGAAGGAATATGGCGAAGAGTATTTGTTTGACCGTCCCCGAAATTATGGCGGCGGTTCCAATGCGCAGGAGGCCCACGAGGCCATTCGGCCGGCCGGTAGTTATTTCAGGAAGCCGGAAGAAGCGGGACTAAGCGGCGATCAATTTAGATTATATGATTTGATATGGAAGCGAACGATTGCAACGCAGATGGCCCAGGCAGAGCTTGAATTTACGAACGTGACTATCAAGGCGGAAGCCAACGGGAAAGTGGCTGAGTTCAAAACCAGCGGAAAAACGATTGTATTTCCCGGGTTTTTCAGGGCATACGTAGAAGGCAGTGACGATCCCGATGCGGCGCTGGAAAATCAGGAGAAGTTTTTACCCGAACTGAGCGAAGGGGAAGAGGTGATCGAAGAAGGGATTGAGCCCATATCCCACGAAACCAAACCGCCGGCGCGCTTTACGGAAGCAACATTAGTCAAAGAGCTTGAAAAGCGGGGGGTTGGTCGTCCGAGTACCTATGCATCCATCATCAGTACTATTCAGAACCGAGGGTATTGTGAGGCCGATGGTAAAACACTGGTGCCTACATTTACGGCATTTGCGGTTACCGAGCTCCTTGAAGAAAATCTGCATGATGTTGTAGATAGCGATTTCACATCTGAAATGGAGTCAAAACTGGATGAAATTGCCAGGGGCCAGTTAGATACAAAGGAATACTTGCAAACCTACTATAATGGCGAAAAGGGATTAAAGGCCAAGGTAGAGGAGCAGGAAGATGAGATTGATCCCAAAGAAGCACGCCAGCTGGATCTGCCGATACAAGATCTCGAGGATATTCAGGTTTTTGTAGGAAGATATGGCCCCTATATCAAAAAGGAAGTGAATGGAGAAGAGTTAACAACCTCGATACCCGAAAGCTGGAAGCCGAGTGATATAACGGTTGAGAAACTTGAAGAGTTGATTAAAGCTGAAGAAGAGGGTCCGAAGTCCATCGGTAATCATCCCGAAACCGGAGAGCCTATTTACGTATTAAATGGACGGTACGGTCCCTATGTACAGGTTGGAGAACGTACTGAAGATAATAAGAAACCGGAGCGTGCTTCGCTGCTCAAAGATATGAAGCCGGAGGATGTAGATGTAGATCTGGCGCTGCGCTTGTTAGAGTTGCCGCGTCCTCTTGGTAAGCACCCCGAAACCGGGGAAGTTGTTCGGGCTGGAGTGGGTCGGTACGGACCCTTTGTAGTGCATGATGGTACCTTTGCTTCGCTGCGGAAAAGCGATTATGTACTGGATGTTACATTGGATCGTGCGCTTGAGCTTTTGGAGCAAAAAAAGAATAAGAAATCGCGCAAGAGTAATGTGATTAAAGAGCTTGGCGACCATCCTGAAAACGGGAAAAAAGTACGCGTGATGACTGGCCGATACGGGCCCTATATTAAGTATGGAAAAACGAATATTAGTTTGCCTGATGATTTTGATCCAGAAGATGTAAACATGGATGTTGCGGTGCAGTTGATTGAAGAGAAAGGAAAGTAGGCAGACGACAAACGGAGATGGTAAATGTGAAAGGTGATACGTCGGCCGTTTCACATCTTGTTTCTTGAAAAATTTAACATGACAATGAACGTCCAGTTTTCTAACTTGAGGCGTCATGGAAAAACAATCTGATACATATTTCAGCTATCCGCCGAACCTTCACGAACTGGATTTGGCAACGTTGGTTTCAATGTATCGCGACCGGGGCATCCCCAAAAAGGCCAAGCCCGGAGAATATTTTGCCTGTACGGCAACCAATAAACTTATCAAGGAAGGAAAATGGTGGTTTGGCCGGTATTACAGCCAACAGGCCTGGGATGAGACCTTGAGTCGCGGTTCGGAGGGCTTTCCGCTTACCGAGGTTGAAATGAATGTTCTTGGGCTTGTTTATGCTGCCGATGAAGAAGCACCACGACGCAACTATGTAGAGCAAAATTGCGGAGCCGTAAGCAAGCTTGCTTACATGATCGTAAATGATTTAAAAGAGTTTGGGTTCTTATCGTTGGATGACCATGATCGTCTGCTTATTACACCCCGTGGAGAAAAGGCACTGCATGGTATAGCCAAACAAATTTACGGCAAAAAGTTCAAGCCCGATATGCTTAAGGTTGAGCAAGGCGAAATTACCAACCCCAAGATTGACCGAGCACCGAAGGAAGACAGCGAGCAGGCTAATCTTTTTTAGTTTTCGATTCCATTGTATCCAAGGCATTAGAAATCATCTCTGATAACACATCAACATAACGTTCGCCTAATTCCTCTCTTTTCTGTTGGATCAGGCGGTCCCACTTTTTTTGGATATTTATAGCGATATCTTGTCCATCACTTGTACATACAATTTTTGTGGCACGACCTGCGGGTTGTTTTTCAACAAATCCACGACGTTCGAGCTTTTGAACCAAACGGGTTATTGTTGATGGTTTTAAATGAAGTAATTTTGCCAAACGACTTGGTTGCACTTCAGGATTTTCATGAATTAAATGAAGTAGTAGAGCATGTGAAGAGGATAAACCTACCGTTTCAAATAGTTCATCAGCTTGGTTCCCTAACTTGCGGGCAAATGCTGAGGTAAGAAAAAAGATGTTGCTTTCTGTTAGATTATTAGCCATAGCCTAAAAGTTTAGTTGAGCATACAAATAAATATAGCTAAACGTTACTTCTTTGCAAGCTTTAAATAGCAAGTGCCGAGGCACTTTGTATCCCTCGGCACTTATTAAAAAATCAGGAAAAGATGGTTGTTAATCATTGATTGACTTCTACATCCCAAATACGCTCACAGTAATCTTTAATTGAACGATCAGAAGAAAAGTGTCCCATATTGGCTACGTTGATAATTGCCTTTCGATTCCAGTCAAACTTATCGCGGTAGTTGGCTTCCACTTCTTCCTGTTTTTCTACATACTTTCGATAGTCAGCCAATACCATAAAGTAGTCACCCTGATTTAACAGCGAATTCGTGATTGGGTGAAACAGTTCGGGGTTGTCGGGACTGAAATATCCCTCGTGAATCTGGTCAATGACCCGTTTGAGTTCCTCATCCGACTCATAAATTTCTTGTGGATTATATCCTTGGGATCGAACATCCTCAATTTCATCCACAGTATGCCCAAAGATAAAGATATTATCTTTGCCAACCTGTTCCCGTATTTCAATATTGGCACCATCCAACGTGCCGATGGTTAAGGCCCCATTCAATGCAAATTTCATATTCCCTGTTCCTGAAGCTTCCATACCGGCCGTGGAAATTTGCTCAGATAAATTTGCGGCCGGAATCATTTTTTCTGCCAGTGATACGCTGTAGTCAGGTAAGAATAAAACTTTTAATTTTGGCGCTACTTCCGGGTCATTGTTAATCACTTCGGCTACATTGTTAATCAACTTGATGTGTAATTTCGCCATCGTGTAGCCCGGTGCCGCTTTTCCTGCAAACAACAGTGTACGCGGTTCGATGTTTGCATTCGGATCGTCTTTTATGCGATTATAGAGCGTAATAGCATGCATCAAAGCCATGAGCTGACGTTTGTACTCGTGAATACGCTTAATTTGAATATCAAAAATAGACTCAGGGTTAACGGTTACACCCATGGTGTCCTTAATATAATCTGCCAGTTTCTGCTTGTTACGCAGCTTAATTTCCTTAAATACATCTTGAAATTCTTCGTCTTCAGCAAACTGTTCTACTTGTTGTAGCTGACCCAGATGTGTAACCCATTCATCTCCGATGCGTTCAGAAATTAAGTCAGACAGTTCGCGATTACACTGTCGGAGCCAACGACGAGGCGTAATGCCGTTGGTAACGTTCGTAAATTTCTCCGGATATTGATCAGCAAAATCTTTAAAAATCGTTTTTTTCATCAAATCACTGTGCAGCTCGGAAACCCCATTCACCTTTTTTGCGCCGATTATGCCCAGATTTCCCATTCGAACGCGGGCATCCATTTCATTGCTGATCACCCGCATTCTATTCTTTTTATTCTTACCATTATTGGAAGTCTCAATAGAATTTAAGAACCGTCGATCAATCTCTCGAATAATTTGAACGTGGCGTGGCAACAGGTTTGACATTAGCGAAAGCGGCCACTTCTCGAGTGCTTCCGGCATCAGGGTATGATTGGTGTAGTTAATGGTCTGTGAGACGATGTCCCAGGCGGGTTCCCATTCCAATCCCTCCAGATCCATGAGCATGCGCATGAGTTCGGGTACTGCTAAGTTTGGATGGGTATCGTTGCATTGTACAGCCATTTGATCAGGAATTTTACGTAGATCGTCGAACTGTTTTTTAAAGCGATTCATGGCATCCTGCAGAGACGCTGATACTAAGAAGTACTCTTGCTTTAGCCGTAGCTCTTGTCCCTTAAACACTTTATCGTTGGGATATAGTACGCGTGAAATATTTTCTTCAAGCAGATTGCTGCGTACCGCTTCAATATAATCTCCCTGGTTAAAGCTCTTAAGATCGAATCCTTGATCAGAGGATGCTTTCCAGAGGCGCAGATTATTAACCACATCATTTTGGAAGCCGGGAATAGGCGTATCATAAGCCAAAGCGGTTACGTTATGAGTATTCACCCAGTCGTAATGCAGGCGGCCATTGCCGTCTTCACTAGCCGTAGTTTCTCCATAGAATTGTACCGTAAATTTTTTCTTGGGACGCACGACACTCCAAGGATAGCCATACTGGAGCCACATATCTGGTTTTTCGATCTGCCAGCCATCCTCTATATCCTGATCAAAAATGCCATAGTCATACCGGATGCCATATCCAAGTGCCGGCACGCCAAGTGTAGCCATCGAATCCAGAAAACAGGCGGCAAGGCGACCAAGTCCGCCATTTCCCAGTCCGGCATCTACTTCGGCTTCACGTACTTTGTCGTAGTCGAAGCCAACCTCTTCGATCGCTTCAGCCGCCACATCCTGCATTCCCAGATTGATCAACATGTTATCCATCAAGCGTCCAATAAGGTATTCCATCGACAGGTAATACACCCGCTTCGACTCATTCTGGTAATAGCTCTGCTGGGTGTTAATCCAACGGTCATGAAGCCGATCCATCACGGCTAGAACCACACTGCGATATTGATCCCATTCGGTGGAAGAGTATTTATCTTTTGCTAAGGTGTAGTGAAGGTGTTGTTTGATATCTTCCCGAAAGGAATCGACATCCATTCCGGTTCGGGGATTGAGGGTTGTATCAGTTGACATCTAAAAGTCAATTAGGTTGTTGGATTAGTGACGAAATAAGTAATGACGAAAATACAAGAATTAAAAACGGAAAATGAAGGAAAATTAATTGGAATACGTTTATTCAGAATTGATAAATCACTTCCAAGTAATCCAAGCCGGATAGCATTTCAGTTTCGTATTGACGATAATCATTTCAGATATGACATAGCATCGCAAAATTTTCAGCCCTGAGTCAATGGTCATGTATCAAATGAACAAGCTTATGCCTTGCGATAAATACCATAATCGGGTTCAAAGCGGGGACGCGTTAAATTAGTTGGGAAGTCGAGCTCTAATAATCCTTTGTAAGCATTGGTAGCGACAAAATCCTGCTCAAAAATACCGTAGACGGCTGACCCGCTTCCGGTCATTGAAGCATAGGTCGCTCCAAATTCGTACATCTGATCCTTCATATTTCCCGATACGTTAATACGCGGGAATACTGATTTCTCTAAATCATTGTTGAGTATAAATTGCCATTCTTCGATATCTTCTTCGGTAAGTATTTTCTTCAGGTCAAATTCCGGTTCAGGATCGGGTATACAGTTTTGATAAGCTTCGGCCGTGTTGCTTTGCTCATTAGGAAAGCAGGTAACAATCCACCAGTTTGGCTGGATATCCAGCTCTACGATTTCATGACCAATTCCTTTGGCAATACCGGGTTTTCCTTTTATAAAAAAGGGCACATCAGCTCCCAGGTCGCGGCTTAAGTCGATGAGCTCATCATCTGATAGTCCGAGTTGCTCAATCTTATTTAGCATCCGCAGCGTAAGCGCTGCGTTACTACTCCCGCCGCCAAGTCCGGCTCCTGCAGGAATTCGTTTGTCAACGCGGATCAAATAATTATGCTGTAACCCAATGTATCGGTCAAGTGTTTCAATGGCTTTATTAATGAGGTTACTGTCATCAGTAGGGATATTTTCATCATCCATCTCCAGCTTCATTTCAGGAGCTTGCTTCACCTCAAAATGGTCACGCCATTCCAAAAAACACATCCCGGTTTCTATGTCGTGATAACCGGTGGGGAGTCGTTCGAGAACGTGTAATCCTAAATTAATTTTTGCATACGAATCGGCAATCCAAACGTCGTTGCTCATAATAATTTCTCTTAATTCTCTTCTAAAAAACGATCTTTGATGTTCATCATATAATTATAAGCGGCATCGTGCTCGTTGGGAATTTCACCATCTAATATAGCTTCTTTTATTGCATCTTTGATATCTCCGATCACCGGACCCGGAGACAGGTGTAAAGCCTCCATAATTTCATCTCCGCTAATCGGGTTGGTCCAATTGCGAATGCGATCTTTCTTTTCAACCTCTTCGATTTTCTTTTCTACATAATCAAAGTTGCGGTTATACTGTTTCACTTTGTAATCATTCTTGCTTGTGATATCGGCACGGCAAAGAGTCATCAAATCATCAATATCATCACCGGCTTCATAGATGAGGCGACGAACGGCACTGTCTGTAACATCATCAGAAACGAGGGCAATGGGTCGTAAGTGTAGGCGCACCAACTTGCGAACATACCGCATCCGTTCATCGAGCGGCAGACCCAGTCGACGAAAAATGGGTTTGACCCATTTGGCACCGAGTGCATCGTGACCGTGAAACGTCCAGCCCGTTCCTTTAACAAATTTTTGGGTAGCCGGTTTGGCAATATCATGCATGATTGCAGCCCAGCGGAGCCATAAATCGCCGTCCATTTCAGCTACATTATCGAGTACTTTGAGCGTGTGCCAGAAATTATCTTTATGACGAACACCCCGTACCTCCTCAACACCGTGGAGCTTAACCATTTCGGGGAAGAAATGTTCCAGCAAGCCCGTTTTAAAGAGATGATTAAATCCTATGGAAGGTTTGTCGGACAGTACTATTTTATTGAGCTCTTCAATGATGCGCTCTTTGGAAATTATTTCGATTCGCTCGGCCATTTCTTCAATGCCGCGATAGGTTTGTTCTTCGATATCGAATTGCAGTTGCGTGGCGAAACGGATGGCACGCATCATCCGCAGGGGATCATCCTCAAAGGTTTGGAGGGGATCTACCGGGGTGCGAATGAGTTTCTTTTTAAGGTCCTGAATCCCACCAAAGGGATCCACAAGTTGACCGTAGTTTTCTTCGTTTAGCGACCAAGATAGAGCATTAATTGTAAAGTCACGCCGCAGTTGATCATCCTTCAGGGTACCATCCTCTACGATAGGCTTGCGCGAATCACTTCGGTAACTTTCCTTTCGGGCTCCAACGAATTCCAAATCCATATTGTCGTGCTTGATGTGCGCGGTCCCAAACTGCTTATATACTGAAAGATTATCGGCATTTAGTCGACTAGCAATTTCTTCCGCTATTTTGATGCCCGATCCAACAGTTACAAAATCTATATCCAGCAAGTCTTCGTCTTTTGTGCGATTTAGATAGTAATCCCGCACATATCCGCCAACGACATATACATCTTGAGCAACCGCTTTTCCGGCCTCTGAAATTTCTTTAAATACTTTATGATGTTTGGGAGGGATCTCTTCCACTTCACTGTTTTTCATTAGTTGCCTGTCATAAAACGAGCGTAAAAATAAGAACAAATACACTTGCTTTCAGGTATTCTTTGCGTAATCTTTTACCCCCGTTATAACCAACATTTATAGAAACCCTTAGTGAAAACATCTCCTGCAAAAACAGCTCTGCGTATCAGCCTGCTGGTATCAGTATTATCCCTTTCGCTAAAAGTTACCGGCTATGGCATTACGGGATCTAACACAGCGCTATCTGATGCTGCTGAATCTGTTATCCATGTTTTTGCTGTCGCTTTTGTCTATTATGGTTTACTGTTGAGCACAAAACCTGCCGACGACAAGCACCTATATGGACACGAACGTGTGGAATTTTTATCAGTGGGAATTGAAGGGGCTGTTATCACGCTTGCAGGGATTACTATTATTTATCAGTCGGTCGAAAACTATCTGTACGGATACAATCTGCGCGAGTTGATGACCGGCGTTTATCTGATCGGTGGTGCGGGTATAGTCAATCTTGCCCTGGGTAGTTACCTGTTGAAAGTTGGGCGGCGCGAAGAAAATATGATTGTGATAAGTAATGCCAGACATACCCTTACTGATGTATGGACCAGTGCCGGTGCAGTTGTGACATTGCTCATAATCAAGTTCACTGATTTCCTTATTTTGGACTCTGTGGTCGCTATTTCACTGGCCTTTTATATTATGTTTGAGGGATTCAAACTGCTTAAATATTCGGTCGATGGGCTTATGGATTCCCGTGATCCCGAGGTAGACAAAGCTATCCGAAAAGAACTATCCAAAGAATTGCCGGGATCTATGGTCAATGTTCATAATTTACGTCACCGTACAACCGGCAGCACAACATGGATTGAATTACATGCTATTTTTGAGGAAAATGTAAACTTGGAACAGGCTCATGATGAGGCAACATTGCTCGAAAAAAGACTTATTAATGCGTTGAATGGCGATGTAATTGTGACGATCCACCTGGAGCCGGAAGGTAGCCATGAAGAGGTCCATGACACTCTGAAAGATGCCGATCAAAATCGCCCGCTCGAAGACTTTATTTAGGAATAGCATTTAGTAGTGAGTAATGAGTATTGAGAAAAAAGCAGTGCTCAATACTCACACTTCACTATTATAAACTAAACTTTTACACCAATCTTTGTATGGTCACCCAGATGCACTTCCTGATCTACATCTTTGAGCTCCACATGTCGACCGATCGTTGAATCTTCAATATTACAGTCTTCAAGTGTGGCATGCTCTTGGATCAGGCTGTTTTTAACCGTGCACTTTTTAAGTTTCGATCCCTTTGCAATACTCGCTTTTGGACCAATAATACAGTTTTCAAGCTCGACATCATCGCCTATATAAACCGGTGGAATGATCTTGGTGTCTGGGAAACGATCTTCATCAATTTCCTCATATTCTTTCTCGGTAATAATACCGGAAGTTTCTCTCCAGGCAGGAAGCGTACCACAATCCAGCCATTGATCAACGGTTGCTTTTTTAAACACTTTATTATCCTTTAGAAGTCGGTCAAGCGCATCGGTAAGTTGGAATTCACCGCCTTTTCCGCGAATATTATTTTCCAAGAGGTATTCTATTTCTTTTTTTAGCTCGGCACCATCCTTAAAGTAATAAACACCAATAATTGCCAAGTTTGAAATCGGGTCTTCCGGCTTCTCAACGAAATCAGTAATCTTGCCATCTTTTTCTACGGCTACGCCAAAACGAGAAGGATCTTCTACTTCTTTTAGCCAGACAACGCTGTCGGCATCTTCAATTGAAACAGATCCTTCCATATCAAAAATAGTATCAGCAAAAACAATAATGCATTCGCCGTTGAGATCTTCTTCAGCACAATATACGGCGTGAGCTGTTCCTTCAGCCGTCTCCTGCACTCGGAACGTCGCCTTGGCATTTTGGCGGTCGCTCATTTCTTTTAGAGCGTCTTTTATTTCTTGGCCAAAATCAGGTCCCAGGATAAATACAATTTCATCAATATTGCGATCAAGTGTGCGCGCAAACGTCTCTACAATGCGTTCCACAATCATCTTGCCGGCGACGGGCAGCAATGGTTTGGGAACGGTGTGTGAATGGGGTCGAACTCTTGTGCCTCGACCTGCCATTGGGATTATTAATTTCATATATTTGAACGAATTTTAGATGAAAGATTGCCTATTTTGTTTAGCGCGTTAATATAACGGAAGTTCCAAACTTTAGCGACCCTTCATCACATACAATCTCTTTAATCTAACTGTTTTATATTGAACTGGTATTTGAATTTTATAGATATCCTGATCTTGGTTTTCGTCTTGGTTATGACACGTCATACCTTGCTCAGGGGACGCTATTTTCTGCATATCTTTCAACAGAACGGCTACAAGCTCAACGAGTTTTGGCACTGGCTGGTTGAGCACTGGAATCAGCGCGTTATTACCGTTGAGCATGTATTGTACAACGTTGTTATTTTTGTGTTACTGATCTTTCTTTCTAATGCGGTCACCGGCAGCGCGGCCATTATTATCCTGGCAGTTTTTGGGATTTCTTGGTTTGGTCCCTTTAACTATTACGGTGGAGAAGAATCTAAAAAGCCTCTTGTCTTTACACCTCGGATGATCAGATTGACGATTCCCTTCGCAATTTTGTCTCTTTTATTGCCTGTTGCTACAACTTACATTTCATATGCGGGATATATACCCTTCACCGAGATGGCGATCAAAAGTTCAGCATTATATGCTGCCGATATGTACCTGCTGGCTTTTGGATGGGTGCTTGGTAATGCGCTGTTGCCTTTTTTTATTTTCGCAGCTGCAATAATTACAAAGCCCATAGAGGCATACGTCTACCGGCATTTTATAAAGCTGGCCAAGCAGAAACTTTCTCAAATGCCCGATCTAACGGTCATTGCTATTACCGGCAGCTACGGTAAGACGAGTACCAAATTTATGATCCGTGACTTGTTAAGCGAACGGTACTCCGTCTGTTCAACACCGGGTAGTTACAACACGCCTATGGGCATTTGCAAGGTTATCAATAACGATCTGGAAGCCCGTCATCAGATACTGGTGCTCGAAATGGGTGCTCGTTACGAAGGCAATATCGATGAGCTCTGTGATATTGCCGAACCGGATATCTCGGTTGTTACCAATGTGGGTGTTGCTCATCTCGAAACGTTTGGCTCACAGGATGCCATTGCTCGAACGAAGTCAACTATTGTGAAACGTACCAAGCCAAATGGAAAAGCCGTTTTAAATGCCGATGATGAACGGGTTTCCGCTATGGCTGATATGCGCGATGATCTGGAGATTACGTTTGCGGGACTGGAATCCGGTGATATTCGTGCTAAAAATATTCAGTACGGACCTGAAGGAATGACTTTTTCAGTTACAGTGGAAGATCAGGATGAGCAAGAGTTTACCATGCAGCTGCTGGGATCACATAACGTGCAAAACATGCTGCTGGCTGTGGGTGTGGCTCGATCATTTGGACTCCGACTTACTACCATGAGTATGGCTGCTTCGCGGATGGAGCCTGTGGAGCACCGGCTGGAGTTGAAATCACAAAACGGGATAATGGTTATTGATGATGCCTTTAACTCCAATCCTGTTGGGGCTAAAAATGCCGTTGAAACACTGGCCGCTTTTAGCAACGGCCGCAAAATTATTATTACGCCCGGGATGATAGAGCTCGGTGACATACAGGAGGAAAAGAATTATGAATTCGGTAAACAGATCGGTGATGCCGGTTTAGATCTGGTTATCCTGGTGGGAGATAGCCAAACGAAGGCCATCAGGGAAGGCATTACATCCACCGGCTTTAATATGGAAAATGTAAGAACGGTAAGTAACCTATACGAGGCTAACCGTGCAATGCACGATTTTGCTCAAGACGGTGATGTCGTGCTTTACGAGAATGATCTGCCAGATAGTTTTAACGAGTAAAGCATAAGATAAAAGCCTCCTTTAAAAGTGGACTTTATCCGTTAGTAAGCCTATAAAACTATTTTAATACCGATCCCAGAATTGTGTAACCCAATCGTAGAATTACCATTTCCATCTATGAAAGCATTGAAGCCAATCTCTGCAAAAAGAGCAAATTTAGAACTCAGCTGATACGAAGATCCTAACAGTAAGCCTGGTCCAATAAGGGAATCTTCAAATAGCATATTTGCATTGAGTCCCCAGTAGGTATTTAACGTTTCACTATTTACCCAGTTGGTATAACGAAGATAACTAAGATCTAAAAACAGTTGATTGTCGTGGGGTGATAGGTTTGAATAAGTCGTTATAAAGCCAAGTAATCTTAATTCGCTTTTATTACTCACCCCATAGGATACTCCTGCAGCAGGAGAGATGCTGCTGACCTTTATAGAAAAAGAGTTAATGCCTTCGGACGTTTGACCAACTCTTTGAGCGGTTGCTACATCAGCTGGCAAAAATACTAAAAGAACTAACCAAACTCCTGAAAGTAATAGCAGAGTATAATTAAGTGAACGAGCTAATGGATTTGGTTGCTTTTGCTCTTCCTTGTTGAAGATCATATCTCCTGATTGCATTCTTATAATGATGAGTAAAATAAGATGAAGCCCACTACAAAAGTGGACTTCATGTCTTCTAGGCCTGTTCTAATATATATATATATGAATAAATTACCCAGCCATTACTTTTTCGATATCATTTCGCTCTTTGGGAACGGTCGTCATATTTTCGCAGCCATCTTCTGTAACGATGATGTTATCCTCAATGCGAACACCGCCAAAGTCCATCATATTCTTTAGCTTAGAGGCATTCAGGAATTTCGAAGCCTTCTCATCTTCAAGGGCGGGTTTTAAAAGTGCAGGAACAAAATAGAGTCCCGGCTCTATGGTTAGAACCATCCCGGGTTGCAGGGTGCGCCGCATCCGTAAATATTTAATACCGGGACGTTCAATGCGCTCTACGCCTTTTGGATATCCGCCTACATCATGGGTATCAAGTCCGATAAAGTGCCCGAGCCCGTGGGGAAAGAAGAGGGCAAAAATATCCTCTTCCATGAGATCATGGACAGAACCTTTTACGATATCGGCATCTTTAAGGCCCTGCATCATCACACGCGCCGCCAGAATATGCAGGTCCTCCATTTTAATCTCCGGTTCTGCTGCGTCGATTACTTGTTTCTGAGCTTCCAGCACCGCCTCATAAATTTCGGCCTGCGAATTCGTAAATTTTCCATTGGCGGGATAGGTCCGTGTAAAATCCGAGGCATAACCGTTACACTCATAACCGGCATCAATCAAAAACAGGTCGCCGTCTTTTATCTCGCGGTTGTTTTCAACATAGTGGAGAATGGCGCTATTTTCGCCCGCCGCAAAAATGCCGTTATAGGCATCCTGCATCAGACCGTTTTTAATCTGATGATAATCAAACACGGCTTTTATTTCGTGCTCGTATTTACCGGGTTCCAACGCCTTCAAGACACTTTTATGAGCGATGTTGTTAACACGAGCCGCTTCCCGCATCTGATCGAGTTCCCAGTCTGTTTTAAACACGCGGCAGTGCGTCAAAGCATCTTCAAGCGTATCGAGATCGATGGGTAGCTCTCGCTCAAATTTTTCTATGAATTCAGCCTGTTCCTCTTCAATACAGTAAATTTTTTCTGGGGCCAATTCCTCAAGCACCTGGGGTAGTTTGCCCTCATAGTGAAGATGGTCGGGCTGGTATTCCTCCTGAAGTTGCTCCTTTGTTTTTACGCGCCCATGCCAGACTGCGTACTGGGCATCACGATCGGGAGCAAACAGGTGATAATCCTGATTTTTAAGGTCAAGAATGAGATGAAAGTCCGGTTCATTTACACCGGTCAGATACCAAAAATTTGACTCTTGGCGAAAGGGAAATTCATAGTCGGTATCATAACGATACATTAATTCAGCGCCTTTCATATAAACGATGGCAGATTCTTCGTCGTCAAGCAGTGAGAATAATTTTTCGCGGTGTAAATGATGCATAGAACAAAATTTTTAAATGAAAATGAGAGATGGAAGTTACAGTAAAAATGGTATCCAACAAACTAATCAAATTGTGCTAATCAACATGTTTGATAAACAGTGTATCGATTTCTTTTGCAAGAGCATCAACCTGAGTTTTTGACTCTAGTTCAATGTAATTAGTAAGATCAAAGGTTTGAATGCCCTGCCTAGAATACACCGAACTATTTACCTTTTTATCGGCAAAAAGCACATCCAGATTTATTTCTAAAACGGCTTTGTTTTCATTTTCTTTATTTAAAATAATCACCAGTCGATTTCCTCCAAAGGCTGTGTTAAGTGTTGTCAAAGCTAGACGCCGGTTCTCTGATGTTGGTATGATACGATAGTAGTGATTAAGATCGATATCAGAGGGACTACCACTGAAGGTTAAAAACTGGATGTTTGTGCTACTGTTCGACAGCCAAAGGTTAGGCAAGGTATCTTCGAGCCATAAACGCAGTTCCGGGGATGCTTTTTCGCCGGCGAAGCCTCGCTGCTTCCATTCATCAAAATCGTACTGCAAGTGCTTTTGCTGCCCTCTCAAAAAATTTGGGTATACATCTAATTCTTTTACTTTACCCGATGCTTTATCTATGGTGTACCAGAAATCTGAAATGCCGTTAGTCATCAACACATAGGGAGCGTCTACTTTTTTATTATATCTTGCTACTTGTTCAGCAGTTTTTGCAGATATGGACACATACTCTGCCTTGCATTCGACTAATAGTTTGGGATCAAACTGCTGGGAATAACAGATTAGGTCGGTTCGCATGGAGGTGTTCCCGATCTTACCAATAGCTTCTTCGGTTGAAATGCGGTGCTTTGACCACCCCCTCTGAATCAAGGCTTCCATAATCCGCAGCCGTACCCGTTCTTCGGGCAAGTTCTTGAGCGCTTTTTTATGGATGGGATTCCATAGCTTTTTTTCCCGATCACGCCACACTATTCGGGGATAAATATGTTTTGCAATACTTGCCATAAGGCCAAATATAGGAATGATTTATGAACTGCCAAGTTCATTGTTTGTAAAGATAAAACTGATCTAGGTTGTAATAAATGCGAAGAAGGAGAAGTGTTTAAAAAGAAAAGGCCCCGGATTTCGGAGCCTTTTCAGAATAGAAATTATTGTTTGTAACTATGCCTTAGCGGCTTCTTTTTCTTTATCCATCTGGCGATAAATAATGAGCTGCTGCCCGATAGATACGACATTATAAATCAGGTAGTAGAGGCTAAGTCCAGCCGCAAAATTGTTAAAGATAAACAGCAACATAAACGGGAATACGTATTGCAGTGCTTTCATGTTTACGCCGCCGGGGGCTCCGCCTCCTCCGCCACCGCCCGGACCCATGCCACCGGTTAGCTTGCTTTGAGCAAACATTGCGGCCGTCATAAGCAGTACAAATCCTGCTACTTGATCTCCTAAAAAGGGCACGCTAAACGGGAGAC
Organism: Fodinibius sp. GM21; assembly: GCF_058386955.1. Lineage (NCBI taxonomy): Bacteria > Pseudomonadati > Balneolota > Balneolia > Balneolales > Balneolaceae > Fodinibius > Fodinibius sp. GM21. The sequence goes on from NZ_JBYEIQ010000002.1 coordinate 332,556, forward strand.
TTAAAATATAATCCGGTGCCGAGAGATCACTGGCCCACAAGAATTCCTGTTGGCGGATCATGATAGAATTCTGGAAGAAGCGCCAGAGGGTAATCAAAATCGGTAACTGCAATAGATTAGGTAAACAGCCGCCCAGCGGATTAACGCCCTCTTCTTTGTACAATTTCATGGTAGCCTTCTGCTGCTTCTCAGGATCATCCTCATATTTTTCCTTGATCTCCTGCATTTTGGGCTGCAGTTCTTTCATGGCTGCCATACTTCGGTAGCTTTTCTTCGTCAATGGATACAGTACCATTTTGATCAGAATAGCAAAGAGGATAATAGCCAATCCGTATCCCATATAATTGTCAACAAAACCAAAGTATGGAATAACGAGATACTCAACGATGGGATCCGAAATCCAGCTAAGCCAACTGTAACCCGTATCAACCATGCCGTATGTGCTTCCATCATAATCTTGCAAAGCGTAATAGGCTAAGGGGCCTACATACATATGGAAAGAGGCACTGCCTTGCGGGGAGATATCAGTTGTTATAAACGATCTGTAACGGTGTTCGGTGGTTGAAAGATCTGTTTCTCCACTTTGTTCACCTACAAGATGGGCACCTTCTGTGGTATTAGCCGTTTTTATGATTTGAGCAAAAAATTTGGTCCGTGTAGATACCCAGTCAATAGTTCCGTTATATTCTTGGGTATTGCGTCCAGCCTCGCTAAGCTTAAGCTGTTCCATCTCTCCCCCGGTATATACATATGCTTTTGCATACCTAGCCTCGGTAGTAGCTGGATTTTTTTCGGTGAAGTTCAGCGGTGACTTCCATCCAAAGTCAAAATTGCCGCCAATGATATCTCGTTCAAGTCCTTCAAATTCAACGTCCAGCTTAATCTGATGAGAATTTCCGAAGAGAGTGTATGTATATATCAGGCGTTTATCATCGTTGATGGTTAGCGCATATTTGACTTTAGTAGAATCATCTTCACCGAGAGTAAGGGTATCGCCGGGAGTAACCTGTTCAAAAACCAAGTTGTCGGTTTCTACATTATAATTCTCCCTGGTCAGAAAGCCCAACGAGTATGCCGATTCAGTAGTGTCTTTTATCATCTGAACCGGTTTATGATCCCATGTTTCGTAGTCCTTAAAAGTGATTTTGGATGGTCCGGCCCCAACATTAGTAAAAGTGGCATTATAAAGGGGGGAATCCACTACTAATTTTGTAGTATCCTCGATACTGGCTTTAGAAAACATGCCCATCTCAGGTTGTTCTTCCTGATCTTGGGTCAGGCGCGGAGTTGTTTTCTCCTCATCCTGTTTAGGCTCTTCCTGCTGCTGGGTAATATCTTGGTCCTGTGTTTGTTGCTGGGTATCAGCCTGGGCAGCAGCTAAACTGTCCTGACGAGCCTGCTCAGCCTGTCGTTGCTGAAGTTCCTGTTCCGATGGCATAGAATAGTAGGTCCATGCAACCATTACTAAAAATATTAATATAAATCCGGTTACGGTGTTACGATCCAAAAGAAATCCTCAGTCTGAATTATTAATTATGTTTTTGCTCCGGCACAGGATCATGTCCTCCTTTGCTCCAGGGATGACAGCTTCCAACCCGTTTTATGGTCAGCCATAATCCTTTGAGTGCACCATGTTTTTGAAATGCTTCGATACTGTATTGGCTACAGGTTGGATGATACCGACAACTGCTGGGCATCCATGGAGAAACGACTAATTGATATAAGCGGACAAGTCCTATAAAAAGATATTTCATGAATGGCCGGGAGAAGTAGTAGAGAGTTGGTCTCGAACTTTGCTTAGCAAAGCTATAATATTTTGTTCTACATCAGCGTAATTGGCATCTGTCGTCTTTGCCATCAACGCCCCGTGAAACATCATGTCGGCATTTTCTATAGGTTCAGATAAGATATTCTGATGGCGCCGATATGCTTCTTTGAGGAGCCGCTTCATGTGATTTCGTTTATTTGCTTTTCCCAAGCTTTTTTTGACGACAAATCCCATAAGGCAGCCGGAAGAATCTGATTCTAAAATCTTAAACCGCAGGTCAACAACAGTATTGCGGATGGTTATTGCATCTCGTTCAAAAAGACGCTGGAAGTTCTTCCGGCCCCGTAATATTTTGGCTCTGGGTAAACTTGCCTCATCACCAGAGCCAGAAATATCGTTACTTCGGTCCTTTTTCATCACTAATGGTTAGGCTGTGACGTCCTTTTTTGCGACGCTTCTTCAACACCTTTCTTCCGTTCTTGCTGCTGTTGCGCTTACGGAAACCATGCTTGGATTTACGCTTCTTGCTGCTTGGTTGGTAAGTACGTTTCATTGTTAAAAATCGGTTTATGAAAATTCAGTTCTTAGAGAGACGCCTAAAATAAAAATAAAATTAGACAATAAGAACCCTAAATTATCGGTTACATTAAGGTGCATAGGTATCAGGATGTTTTTTAAAAATACCTGATCTGCCGTTAAATAATTTGAACAGGCACTGCGTAAACTGTAACTTTCACAAATCACAAAAATTGCACGAGACCCTTAATATTTTATGTTCGATACATTAACCGAAACGGTTGGAGATGTTTTAACTTCCATTTTTGGTACCAAAAGTGATCGCGATCTTAAAAAGATCTGGCCTATCGTTGAAGAAGTAAATGAGCACTACGAGGGCATGGACCAACTTTCTGATGAGGAACTGAAGCAAAAAACAGAAAAGTTCCGTCAGAAAATAAGGGAAGCCACAAAGGAAATTGATGAAGAAATAGAATCGTTAAAGGATACACTTAACAGCGATGAGGAGTTATCAGTAAATCGGCGGCGCGAACTTGCTGAAGAATTAGACGAGCTCAAGCAAGAGAAAACCGATACCATTGAGGATGTATTAGATGAAATTCTGCCTGAAGCATTCGCCGTGATGAAGGATACCTGTCGTCGATTTTTGGGTGAGAAATGGATGGTTGGCGGCAATATGAACGAATGGAGCATGGTACCCTATGATGTTCAGATTGCCGGTGCTATTGCGATGCACCAGGGTAAAATTGCTGAGATGAAGACTGGTGAAGGTAAGACGCTTGCTGCCATTATGCCGGCCTATCTGAATGCCCTCAGCGGTCGTGGTGTACACATCGTTACGGTTAATAACTACCTGGCAAAGCGTGATGCCGAATGGAACGAGCCTTTGTTCAACTTTCATGGTCTCGAGGTAGATTGTGTTGATCTTTACGATCCGAACTCCGAGCCGCGACGCAAAGCATATCAGGCTGATATCACCTATGGAACGAATAATGAGTTTGGGTTTGATTATCTTCGAGATAACATGGTGATTAACTCTGAACAGCTGGTGCAGCGCGACCATAATTTTGCCATTATTGATGAGATTGACTCTATTCTTATTGATGAGGCCCGAACGCCGCTGATTATTTCTGGTCCGGTGCCCGAAGATACCCAGTCCGAAAAATACGAAGAGCTTAAGCCACGGGTCGAATCGTTGGTGAGCGCTCAGAAAAAGTTGGTTGCAAATCTTGTTAAGGAAGGTCAGGAACATCTTGAAGAGGGGAACAGAGAAAAAGCCGGTCTGGCACTGTATCGAGCCCAGCGTGGATTCCCGAAGAACAAGAAATTTCGGAAGATGATGCAGATTCCTGAAAACCAGAAATTGGTTCAGGAAACGGAAGCATTTTATCTACAGGACAACGCCCGTCGCTTGCCCGAAGTTGATAAAGTACTCTACTACTCGGTGGATATGAAGATGAATAACATCGAGATGACTGAGAAGGGACAGGATTTTATTACAAAAGCCGATGAAGATGAAGAGTTTTTTGTGATACCCGATCTCGGAACGGAAACCACCGATCTAGATGAAGAAATGGATGAGCTTCGGGAAGAAAAAATCCAAGAAATTGAAGAAAATGATGAGTGGAGTGAAGAATACAAAGAAGAAAAAATTGAAGAAGCCAAGCAGGAGGTAGCCCAAAAACGTGAAAAGCGTTTAAATGAATTGCACCGCCTGTTTGCTGAACGCAGTGATCGTATTCATACAGTAAATCAGTTACTTAAAGCCTACACGCTGTTCGAGCGCGAAGAAGAATACATTGTGCAGGACGGAAAGGTTCAGATTGTTGACGAGCACACCGGTCGCGTACTTTCGGGCCGTCGATATTCTGACGGGCTCCACCAGGCAATTGAGGCCAAGGAGAACGTGAGTGTTGAAGCTTCTACACAGACGTATGCAACTATTACGCTTCAGAATTACTTCCGCATGTATAACAAGCTGGCCGGAATGACCGGTACGGCCGCTACCGAGGAGGGCGAATTCAACGAGATTTACGATCTCGATGTTGTTATCATCCCTACCAACGAACCGGTAATCCGGGATGACAAAGAGGATCTTGTCTTTAGAACGAAGCGCGAAAAATATAATGCGGCTATTGAACGAATCCGTGAATATCACGAGAAGAAACAACCGGTACTCGTGGGTACCACTAGTGTTGATGTTTCGGAAACAATTAGTCGCATGCTTAAACGCGAGGGGATTCCTCATAATGTGCTGAATGCCAAGCACCATGCCAAAGAAAGTGAAATTGTAGAAAATGCCGGTCAGCCCGGCGCTGTTACGGTTGCTACCAACATGGCCGGTCGCGGTACCGACATTAAGCTTGCACCGGGTGTTAAGGAAAAGGGAGGGCTTGCCATCCTTGGTACTGAGCGCCACGAATCACGACGAATTGACTTACAGCTTCGGGGACGTTCCGGTCGACAGGGAGATCCGGGAGAATCACAGTTTTTTGTATCTCTTGAAGACGACCTGATGCAGCTCTTTGGATCCGATCGGGTGGCCAATGTGATGGAGCGCCTCAATTTCGAAGAAGGTGAACCCATTACCCACTCCTGGATTACGAAATCTCTGGAACGTGCCCAAAGCAAGGTTGAGCAAAATAACTTCAGTATTCGCAAGAAACAGCTGGAATATGATGATGTTCTAAACAATCAGCGTGAAGTTATTTATAAACGACGGAAACACGCGCTGGAGGGTGACGAGCTTCGCAGCGATATCTATGATATGCTTGAAGACCTTGTGGAAAGTGTTGTTGAAGAACATTATCCACAGGGCGAACTCGACAAACTGCGCGATACCATTCTGCGATTCCTGGCTGTTGATATCAAGTTGGATCGCGAAGAAATGGGCAAGATGGGTCCGGATGTGCTTATTGATCATATCATTGAGCGGGCCTATGAGGTGTATCGCCAGAAAGAGGAGATGATATCCAAGCCGTTGTATCAGGTTATTAAGAATATCAAAGAGTCTGATGCCGACAATAAACCGACGAAAGTACAGGTTATTTTTACGGACGGTATTCGCCGCCTTCGTGTGGTCGTAGATGTTGATGCAGCTTATGAAAACGAAGGCAAGGAAGTGGCCCGAGCCCTTGAACGTACCGCTGTACTTTCTACCATCGACAGTAAATGGATGGATCACCTTCGTGAGCTGGACTCAGTAAAAGAGGGCATTGGTCTGCGAGCATATGGACAGAAAGATCCGTTGCTGGAGTACAAACGTGAGGCGTTTGAGATGTTCAAGCAGCTTTTAGATGAGATTAACCAAGATGCTATTTCGCTTATCTGGAAGGCTATTCCCGAAATGCAGGCTGACGAAGAGAAGATGAAGCAAGCCCCTGAAGAGCGTGCAAAGGTTGATATGAATCGCGCGAAAACTCAGCATTCTGATGCTACTAATATGGGCTTTAAGTCAGGGGGCGGAGCTCAACAAAACGGGGGGCAGCAACAGCGAAGTGATCAGAAGCCTCAACCCGTTACTGTGGAGGAAGAGCCCGGTCGTAACGATTACGTTAAAATACAGAATATGAACAGCGGCGAAGTCATCGACATCAAATGGAAGAAAGCCAAGCGCATGATTGATGAAGAGGGCTGGGTGCTTATTGAGAAGTAGTAAATCCATATGGAAGTCTTAGGAATAGATATTGGCAGTTATGGTATAAAAGGTTGCATCGTAGATACCGAAAAGGGGGAGATCATTTCTGAGCGAAAAAGTACGCCTCCACTCGATGATACGACTCCCCATAAGATTCTTGCTAAGATGCATCAAATTGTTAGTAAAGAATTTAAATGGGATGGCCCTGTTGGCTGCGCCTTTCCCGCCCCTGTAAATAAAGGGATTGTACTATCTGCCAAGCGCGTTGATGATTCCTGGGTTGATGCCAATGCTGAGCAACTTTTTTCTGAGATTACTGAGAATGAATTTTCGGTCATTAACGATACGGATGCTACTGGACTGGCCGAGATGCACTTCGGGGCCGGCCAAAACCAGGAAGGCGTAACCATTGTACTTTCTGTAGGTACAGGTATTGGTTCCTCTCTTTTTATGGATGGTCGACTTGTACCGAATACTGAACTTGGTCTTATGGAAATTCGAGGCACCACTGTTGAAGAACGTGCTTCAAATAAATCCCGTAAAGAAGAAGGGATTCGTAAAAAAACGTGGGCTAAGCGACTGGAGTTTGTGTTGGAACATCTTGAAAAAATATTCCATCCGAACCTCTTTATTTTGGGTGGACAGTTAAGTCGAAAAGCAGATAAAACATTCCCGTTTATTAAAATCAATACTGCCTTTAAAGCAGCAAGCTTTCTAAATGACGCCAGTATTGTGGGGGCTGCCATGGTTGCTGCGCATAAGAAAAACAAACTCTTTTATCGTTAGGCAGGGTTTTCTAATAAAATCAAATAGGTAAAACCTTGTTGTATTCTTTGCCCATCTCAGAAAACCTTTATTTATTATCGGTCAGTTAACAAAAAATAGCTTTTATACTCATGCGCATATTTGTAAAGATTTTCTTTGTATTTCTCTTTTTGCCAGCGTTGGGGTTCGGTCAAAGCAGTCTTGACACCCTGAGTTTGGAATCAATTTTCTACGATCCACTGCTGGCCGGCAATAGGCCCGATATTGTTTCCTTTTCTCCCGATCAGTCCAATATCTATTATCAAGCTAATGATTCATCCATGTCAAAGGAAGAGTTATTTCGACGTCCTGTTACGGGGGGCGAACGTAATCTTGTTTCTGATGAAGTAGATAGAAATTTTGAGGTGTCACCTGATGGTCAAAAACTGCTGTATCAAGAGCAAGGTGATATCTGGATTGCAGACCTTGATTTTACGAATAAGCGACAATTGGTTGATTCCAAAGCAGAGGAATACGGTGAGAGGTGGAGTCCAGATGGTAAGCGAATTGCATTTGTTCAGGATGGAGATATCTGGATGATTAATATTAATACTTCAAAGCTGACCCAAGTCACCAGTAAGAAAGATGATCAGCCCGGATTTAATGTTGAGGGGTGGGCAGGAAATGGGCAGCTCGTTCTAACTCAGTTTGATACTTCGGATTATGAAGAATACTATTTTCCGGAATATGTAGGCCAATATGTAAAACCCGGATCTACGCGTCGCGGTATTGCTCGTCAGCTGGTTTCAGTTGTTGATCTGCAAACTAAAGAAGTAGATCTGCTTTTAGAAAATAAAGGATATATTGATGCCGATATAAGTGCCGGAGGAAAATATCTTGCTCTTGATGTCACCGGTCCGCCAATGAAAAAACGTGAGGTTAAGGTTTTTGATCTCAGCTCAAATAAACCTACGACAGTGTTTCAAGATTCGACAAGGGGTTGGCTCTATAATACAGAAATCGCATTTGCTCCATCCGGTGATAAACTGATGATCTTATCTGAAAAAGACGGGTGGAATCATATATATACGACCAATCCTGACGGGTCTAACCTTCGCCAGCATACCAGCGGAGAATATGAAGTACCGTGGGCGGAATGGCTGAATGGTGAAACGATTATCTATGCTTCAACCGAAGTGGGGCCGGGAGAACGTCATGTTTACCGGTTGAATATCAACAGTAATGAAACAGAAAAACTGACCACTGAGACAGGATATCGCCAGAACTTTGAGTTAAGTGATGATAAGACACACCTTGTTTATCAATACAGCTATTTTAATGAGCCGTTTGAGCTTTACTCACTGAATGTGAAGGATGATTTAGGAGAAAAGCGACTGACACAAACCATTCCTGATCGATTTGATAAGATGGAGTGGCAAAAAGAAGATTACATTCGCTTTAATGCTCGCGATGGGGAAACAGAACTCTCGATGTCAGTTCTGGGGCCTACTAAAAAGACTGAACAATCGAGCCATCCGGTTGTAGTTTTTGTACATGGAGCGGGTTCCCTGCAAAATGTGTACAAGGGCTGGTCGAATAATTATTATCGGGAATATATGTTTCACCAGTATTTGACGGCGCAGGGCTACTATGTGATCGAAGTGGATTATCGTCACAGCACCGGCTATGGACGTGAATTTCGCGAAGATGTAACCAACTGGATGGGCAAATATGAAACTCGTGATATTATTGATGGCATTGATCATCTGGCCGAGCATTATCCGCAGGCCGATACTTCGCGCGTTGGAATTTACGGAGGCAGTTACGGCGGTTTTATGGCATTGTATGCTACCAGCGTAGCTCCAAGTTATTTTGATGCCGCTGCGGCATTGCGGGCCGTCACCAACTGGGAAAACTACTACTATACGAATCCGTGGTACACGCAGCCGCGGCTGGGTACGCCCGAAGCAGACTCTGCCCACTATGCCCGAAGTTCGCCCATAACGTATGTTGAGCAACTCGAAGATCCGGTTCTTATTTTACATGGACTGACGGACAATAATGTGGGATTCCAGGATGCAGCACAATATATCGAAAAGTTAATACAAACAGGTGGCAAAAAGTTTGACATGATGATGTATCCCACAGAACGTCATAGTTTTGAAGATCCCGATGCCTGGTTTGATGAATATTCCCGTATTTTTGACTTTTTCAACAAGCATCTTAAAAATGAAGCCAATTAAATTTATGGGAAACAAAACATGGCAGCACCAGTTGTAACCATTTGAAAACTTTTAGAACAAGCGTATTAGTTTAATGATCTGGATAGTTGCAATTGCAGTGGTACTTGTAACTGCACTCATTATTGTGGATAAGTTATTGTCTGCTCCTAAGTATGTGGAGGATAATTCCGACCATTTTGATGGTAAAAAATTTGTCAATCCCGATGGTGCCGGAACCCACCATTACGGTGAGGTGCTCAAATGGTGGCTGGGGGGCAACGATCGGGGGATCTGGCATAATTATGATAAAAATGATTTGCCCAATTATCCGGCTCCTGATTCCTCTATGAGTCACGGTAGGCATCGTATCACTTTTATTAATCATGCCACTTTCTTGATTCAGGTTAATGGGCAAAATATTTTAACCGATCCCGTATGGAGCTTTCGAGCAAGTCCCTACCAGTGGATTGGCCCCAAGCGTAAACGTCCCGCAGGTATTGATTTTGATGATCTGCCGCAAATCGACACAGTGTTGCTGAGCCACAATCATTACGATCATCTGGATATCAATGCGGTAAAGCGTTTAAAAAATAGATGTGATCCTCAATTTATTGTTCCTCTTGGCGTAGAACGGTATCTACATAGACAGGGAGTAGACCGGACTATTCGTATGGACTGGTGGGATAAATATGGTTTGGGGCATGAAACCAAACTTACGGCGGTTCCCGCCCGACACTTTTCGGGGCGTGGCCTTTTCGATCGTAATAAAACCCTTTGGTGTGGTTATGTCCTTGAAAGCCCATCGGGGACTATCTACTTTGCAGGAGATACCGGCTTTGGAGATTTCCTGAAAGAGATAAAACAGGAGGTGGGTCCTATTAATACGTCCATTCTTCCTATCGGGGCCTACAAGCCGCGTTGGTTTATGGAGGCGATTCACATGTCGCCCGAAGAGGCCGTGAAAGCACACCAGGAACTACAGTCTCAAAAAAGTATTGCTATGCATTTTGGAACTTTCCCTATGGCTGATGACGGAATGTATGAGCCTCTGGAGGATCTAAAAAAGGCGCGTCGTCAGTATCGGGTCTCAGAACGCGAGTTCCTGGCTTTGCAACATGGTGAATCGTTCTGTTATAAGCCGCAACATGCTGTGATTGATGGTGTTGCATAAAGTGCGATAATGTGGCATTCATGCTGGCCATGATCAATTATAAGAAACTACTGTCGCTGATTCTTTTTCGTTATTGCAAAAATCTCAATAGGGCAATTTATTCTTAAGGGAACCGTAACTGATGCCCAAACGGGTGAACGCCTTCCCGGCGCCAATGTTTATTTATCCGGAACCACCTATGGCGTTTCTACCAATTAAACCGGTTACTATAAGCTCTCCATGTCTGATCCGGGGACCTATAATCTGGTGTTCAGTTTCGCAGGGTATCGCAAGAAAGTCAGGCGAATAGAAATTTATGTATCTTCATCTGAAACGATAAATATCTCGTTCAAAGAAGACGTGCAGCAGCTAGGAAAAACAGGGTATTTTTTGTTGATGAATATGGTGCCCTGCTCAATCCGCTGTCTCTTGTTGCTTATGGCGACTGGGCAGATTTCCGAGTATCCTACAGCCTTCCTACCAATTATTCAGTGGGATATTGAGCTAAAATTGCTTCACAAATTCAACTGCGAAATGGGCTTCATTTTTTGTAGATTTATCCGTTGTTTGAAGCAATAACTAAAAGCTCAACAAGAGCCTCTGATGTCTGATAATTATCGCGCGTTAACACGTACCTATCGGCCTACTTCGTTTGATGATATTGTATCACAACAGCATGTGAGCAGTACCCTCAAAAATGCCATCAAAAAAAATCGGCTGGCCCATGCCTATATGTTTTGTGGTCCGCGTGGAGTGGGAAAAACCACGATGGCCCGTGTACTGGCTCGAACGGTAAACGAAATCGATCGTGATGTAGATGGGGAATCGTTAAATCAGACACTCAACGTTGTTGAGATTGACGCCGCTTCGAATAACAGCGTCGATGATATTCGAGACTTGCGCGAACGCGTCCGCATTCCGCCGCAAAACGGCCGTTATAAGATCTACATTGTCGACGAAGTTCACATGCTCAGCAAGTCGGCGTTTAATGCCCTGCTTAAAACGCTGGAAGAGCCGCCCGATCACGTGATCTTTATTTTTGCTACGACGGAGCCACATAAAGTGCTTCCGACTATTTTGTCGCGTGTGCAACGGTTCGACTTTAAACGCATCAGCGTTGACCAGATCGTGGAACGCCTTGCCAATGTGGCTGAAAACGAAGGCATCAGTATTGATGAAGAATCGCTCCACGTTATTGCAAAAAAAGCCGATGGTGCACTGCGCGACGCCCTTGGGCTAATGGATCAGGCTATTGCTTTTTGCGGTAACAACATTCAGCATGATGAGTTGCTTCGAGCGCTCAACGTGGTAAGCACCGAACGCATGTTCGACTTTATGAATGCCGTAGAGGAGCAGGATGCGAGTCACGGACTCGAGTTGATTAATGAATTGCTGCAGGAGGGCTATGATATCCAAGAGTATCTGGTTGGATTAACAGAGCACTTGCGGAACCTTTATGTGGCTAAGAGCTCCGAGCAGATGTACTTGGTGGAAGCATCTCCCGATACTAAAAAACGATACCGGGAATCAGCCAAGGCATTTAGGGAAGATGACCTGATGCGCATGCTTCACATTGTGAGTGAAGCACAGTACAAGATCAAGGAAGCGCATCAGCCCAAAATACAATTTGAGATAACGCTCCTTAAGCTTATCCATATGGAGCGTACCCAAAAGCTGAACACTCTGCTAACAGAGCTGGAGCAGTTAAAAAAAAAGCTAAATAATTCTGAGCTATCTGCATCAACCGACACAGGTTCGGAAGTAGAAGTTCTGAAAGAAAACGAACAGCAACAAAGTACGGAATCAGCATCAACGGGATCGACTCCGGATTCAAATGGCTCCGCTCCTTCACAAAAGGAACATGCAGAATCTAATTCAAAGGAATTTACAGAAAGTTCAGCTGGTGTGGAGGAGAGTACGTCGACACCCTCCGACTCAAATGGCCAGGATTCGCCTCTACCCACAGAAGAGTCCCTACCCGAAGGGCAACGTTCGGTAAAAAACGAGGTGTCAGCAAAAGAAGAGGAACAACATGCTAACGATGAAGACGAGTTTGATAACTTGTTTGGTGCCTCCTCGCTTGGTAATCCCAAGCCAGAAAACAGGGACGAAAAGAAGAAACCGGAATTGCAACAGAGTTCGCAAAAGGAAACGGCAACAGCAACAAAACGCGCTCCCAAGGATGTTTCGTTGCAAGAAATTAAGGATTGCTGGGAGGACTATTTGGACAATCTACGCCATCATGTACCGCAAATGCTGTACTTTCAAATGCAGCGTGTAGATCCCGTTGAACTAAAGAACGGGGACCTGAAGCTGCGGGCCAATGATGATTTTGCCAAAAAAATTGTCGATGAAAATCGCCGTCGCCTGGGTAAATTTTTAGAGGACGAAATTGGAGCCTTTCTTAACCTTACCTGCATTGTGCAAAAGCAGGAAAAAACCGGTGAAGAATCAATGAGTCCATATGAGCGGTTTAAAAAGCTTCAGGAGCGCGACCCCACAATCAAAAAGCTGGTTGAACTCTTTGGCGCCGAATTGGATTATAATTTAAATCAGTAGTCAAAGACTCTTATCTTTATACAATCGTTCTAAGATTGTCTTGTATGAAACAAACGTATTAAAAAAGAAAACTTTATTGTTATGAATCAAAATATGGCTGACATGTTCGGGAAGTTTTCCGAGCTGCAAGAAAAAGTTGAAGAAGCAAAACAGGAACTCGCTAAGCTTGAAGTTGAGGCTGAAGCCGGCGGCGGAATGGTGAAAGTTAAAGCCAACGGCAAGCGCCAAATTTTGAGTATCAAACTGGACAAGGATGTTATTGATCCCGAAGATGCTGAGATGATGGAAGATCTGGTAGTGGCCGGTGTTAATAAAGCACTGGATAAAGCTGAAGAAGCTGCCCAGGAGCGCATGCAGGAAACCTACAAAGATATTCTTCCCGGCGGTGGTATGCCAGGCATGGATCTGAGTAAGTTAGGGCTTTAATTACCGTGTCATGCTGAACTTGGTTCAGCATCTATCATGTTAACAGACCCTGAAACAAGTTCAGGGTGATACACAGCTTCATAAAATAACTGCTACATGGAAGGAACATCAGAAATACTTGAGCAGGCTATAGAGCAGCTGGCCAAGCTACCGGGAACGGGACGAAAATCGGCAAGGCGCATTGCTTTGTTTCTGCTGAAGCAGGATGATGAGTCGGTGGTCAATTTGGCCGAGGCGCTGATAAATCTCAAAAAATCTATTACTCGCTGCTCTGTCTGCGGTGTAATTAGTGACGGCGATCCCTGTTCTATTTGCCAAAATGCCAAGCGGCAAACGGGACAGATTTGCGTGGTTGAAGAATCGCAGGATGTATTTTTGATTGAAAAAACCAATGAGTTCCGCGGCCGTTATCATGTACTCGGTGGCGTAATTTCTCCTCTCGATAATATCGGTCCCGATGACGTTCGCATTAAGCAACTTATGAAGCGGATCAATGAGGACGACGAACAGATTGACGAGGTTATTTTAGCGCTCAATCCCGATTCGGAAGGCGAAGCCACATCCTACTACATAAATAAGTTGCTTAAGCCTTTTGATGATGTGAAAGTAACACGTATCGCATACGGTATTCCCATGGGGACAGAGCTCGAATTTATTGACGAAGCCACACTGGGACGTGCTTTTGCAAGTCGTAATACGTTTTAAACATCGATCATTTCAGCTGAGAGCAATTAATATTCTTTTAAGATCTAACAATTAATCAAAATTCACATTATGAAATTACGATACCTACTTTTACCACTGCTTTTTTTGGGGATGACTATTTCTGCTCATGCTCAAGATAAGAATTACTGGCAGCAAGAGGTTGAATATGAGATGGATGTCGACGTTAATGTCGAAGATCATCAGTTTACGGGAACCCAAAAACTGACGTATCACAATAATTCGCCCGATACGTTGCACCGGGTATTTTACCACTTGTACTTCAATGCCTTTCAACCGAATAGCATGATGGATGTCCGTTCGCGTACGATAGAGGATCCGGATAGCCGCGTTCGTGATCGCATTCAGAAATTGCCCAAGGATGAAATTGGCTACCATCATATTAATAGTCTTAAGCAAGATGGAGATGCTGTTTCTTATACGGTTGAAGGTACAATCATGGAGGTTACTCTGAATGAACCCATCGCCCCCGGTGAAACCGCTGTCTTTGATATGGAGTTTGAAAGTCAGGTGCCGCGGCAAATTCGTCGCAGCGGGTGGATGAATAAAGAAGGCGTTGAATTTTCTATGAGTCAGTGGTATCCCAAAATTTCGGAATATGATGATAATGGCTGGCATCCCAATCCGTATATAGGCCGCGAGTTTTATGGTGTGTTTGGCAGTTTTGATGTCGAAATTTCAATTGACAGTTCCTATGTAATGGGGTCAACAGGGCACCTGCAGAATCCAGAAGAAATTGGCCACGGTTATGCTGAGGAGTATGAACGACCGAATTCAGAAAAATTAACCTGGCACTGGAAGGCGGACAAGGTCCATGACTTTATGTGGGGCGCCGATCCCGACTTTACGCATACAACAGCCCAGGTTCCAAACGGGCCTAAGCTACATTTCTTTTATCAAAAAGATACGGTAGCTGTTAATGCCGATCGCTATTCCCAAGAGCAGCTCCGTGAAAACTGGCAAAAACTACCAGAGTACACCGTAAAAACGTTTCAGTATATGAGCGAAAACTTCGGTGACTATCCCTACAAGAAGTTCTCTGTTATCCAAGGAGGCGACGGGGGAATGGAATACCCAATGGGTACCTTAATTACCGGAAATCGATCACTGGGCAGTTTGGTAGGCGTTACCGTTCACGAGCTTATTCATATGTGGTATTATGGCGTATTAGCTAATAATGAAAGTCGTTATCCATGGTTCGATGAAGGCTTTACGACCTATGCATCAGCGTTGACTATGGATCAGTTATTTAATAATGGTGAAGGTGAAAATGTACATCAACGTTCGTATCAGTCATATTATGACATCGCAAAAGATGGTAAGCAGGAGGCGCTTGATACGCATGCTGATCACTTCCATACCAATCGTGGTTATGGAACAGCTTCTTATTCAACCGGGGCTGTATTCTTAAATCAGCTGCGTTACATCATTGGCGGTGAAACGTTTGATAAAGGAATGAAACGCTTTTTCGAAGAGTGGAAGTTTAAGCATCCTGATGGGCGCGATTATTTGCGTGTGATGGAAGAAGAATCAGACATGGTGCTGGATTGGTACTATGAGTACTTTATCGAGAGCACTAAGCATATTGATTACGGAATCAATTCAGTGTTGGGTGTTGATGGAACAACCTATATAACGCTAAAACGGCAAGATTTGATGCCAATGCCAATCGACCTGATGGTTACGTATGAGGATGGCAGCAAGGAACAATTTTATATACCCATGCGCATCATGCGAAATATCAAACCAAATGAAAATCCGGATATTCCCCGCACTATCAAAAAAGATTGGCCGTGGGTGAATCCGACATACACGGTTGAAGTTGATCGACCGGCGAAAGAGATAAAACGAGTTGAGATCGATCCCACGAAACGCATGGCTGATATCAATCGCGATAATAATGTTATTGTGATGGATGAGTATCTACAGCCTGCAAAGTAATTAGATAACCCTTTTCTGAATCTAAAGCCCGGGTTTTATCATCCGGGCTTTTTTTATTGACGAAATGTATAACATGGATTACTCTCTTCACTACATTACGCCCGAAATGTCAGCCAGAGTAATAGTGGAACTACTATCACATAGGAAAGATAGTAGCTAAAAGTAATAACCGATATTGATATTAAACCGCGTATTCCATCGGGGATCATCGACGCCGGCGCCCAGCCCTTCTCCAAAGTTGTCGGTTAGCCATGGTTGGTTTTTGCCCGATGCGATATCAAAATAAGTGTACAGGTTGCCAGCGGATACCATAAATCCAAGTACATTATGCTGGCTGTCGGTAAATGAGTCGTTTACTTTATCCAGATAGGTATAGTTGTTGTAAAAGGTGAGTTTTGAAATGGGTCCCCAGTCTACCTCTTTGGAATAGGAGACACCCAGCACATACATGTTTCCTTGGGCGGCTACATCATAGCCCGGCGTACCGTCACTGGAGGGAAATCCGTAAGCCCCCATCTGCACTACGTCAACGGAGTTGCCCTGATCATTTTGCACGTTGTGATTGAAGTAG
This sequence comes from Fodinibius sp. GM21, assembly GCF_058386955.1. Taxonomy (NCBI): domain Bacteria; kingdom Pseudomonadati; phylum Balneolota; class Balneolia; order Balneolales; family Balneolaceae; genus Fodinibius; species Fodinibius sp. GM21. Next base: position 348,813 of record NZ_JBYEIQ010000002.1, read on the forward strand.
ATGTATTCAGCCTTCACATTAAAATTACCATAAGTGCCATCAACATGAGGTGCAAAGGCATAGTGCTCGGAAATTTCATCAAGTGCGCTGTTGTAAATACCTCCGTACTGGATAGAAGCGCCGAGTTCGGTGCTGCCCAGCGATCCGTGATTCCAATTGTAAACCGCACGTCCATTAAATTGACTGGTTTCGGAATTCGATAATCCTTCGCCGGGTTCAGCAATAATATCATAGGAGTACCGAGCCGTGTTTTGCGGGGCGAATTCAGCCACACCATTGGGATCGGCCTGCATAAAATAAGCTAGATGGAAATCCCAGTTGTTGTGAGAGGTGGTGAGCTTGAATCCCATATCGTGGTCATCTTCCAATCCCAGGTAATAGGGGAGCTGGAACCACCAGTTGTGGGAAGCATACTGCAACAGGCCAAAAGGCACCTGCGTGACGCCAACCTGCAGGTTTGTCTGATCCGAAAAATCGTAGCCCAGCCAGCCCTGTTTGATAAAGTGCGTACCGAAGGTGGGATAAAAGCGATATTCTAAATTGATATTGATACCTTCGGCACGTCCTTCTACGTTGAGGCGCCACATGTCGAAGGTAAATTCGCTATCCGACTCACCAATCGATCCGCCGTAATCCTCAAGATAGAGATTATAGCGAAGAGCACCACCAATGGATAAGTAGTTGCTGGTATCCTCATTGGCAACAGTTAATATAGCAGAATCAAGTATAGAAGGGCTGTCAGGTTTTTTGGAATCATTAGAAATGGCCAGTGAGGGGGTCGAGATGAGCGTATAGATTGCAACTAAAAATGCCAGTAATGAGACGTTCCAGTTTTTGACAGATTTAGCGCACTCCATAAATCATTAATTTTATTGCAGATACTTAATAGTACTTAGTACAACAGCCAGCCTCAAATCATTCAATGGAGTTCACCCGATCGTATTGTTCGGTAATGGAATAACAGCTACAAAATAAAGATTATTGAAATCGTAAGATCCAGTTCTGGTAGGCTTCAAGGTACTTGTGGAGATATTTGCGGGTATTTTCATCGGTTAGCGTTCCGTCATCATCAAATTTTTGATGCGCACGAGCAAGGAGAAATTCAGGCTGGGGCATGCAAAAGGAATTAGTAAACTCAAAGGCCTGACGCAGTTGACTTTGCCCACGAGCAGTACCCGTAGAACCGGGTGTCGCTCCCATGAGTCCCACTGGTTTTTCGTTGAGTGGCGCATTTTTAGGCGGACGTGAGGCCCAGTCTACCGCATTTTTTGATACCGCAGGCACCCCGTGATTATATTCCGGCGTTGCAATTAGTACTCCATCGGCCTCGTAAATGGCTTCCTTAAATGCTGCTACTCGTTCGGGATCTCCCTTTGCCTCCAGATCAGCGTTATAGAGGGGAATGCCTTCGAGATCAAAAACTTCAATGTTGATATTTTCGGGAGCCAATTTTTTTGCATTTCGTAAGAGAGCCTTGTTATATGAATCTTTCCGGAGACTTCCTGCAAAAGCTAATACTGAAAGTGATTGTGCCATAGCTGTTATCCTGTATTATTAATGATATGCTGTACGTGCTCAATTTCGTCTTTGTTTACGGTGTGACCCATTCCCACATAAATTTTCTTTGTGACATCAGCCCCCAGTTTTTCAAAGACTTTTTCGGTCAGATCCACCCGCTCTTGCGGAATATGGGGATCGCGATCGCTGCATCCTAAAAATACAGGCGTTTGTTCCAGCGACCCCTGGTAATTATTAGGATCTACTTCTTCGCCAATAAGTCCACCGCTGAACCCCACAATACCACCAAAGTGCTGCGGATGACGAGCCGCAAATTCCGTAGTCAGGCAGGCGCCCTGTGAAAAACCGAGCAATATAATTTGTTCCGTCGGGATGCCAGCTTCATTAAGCTCTGAAATTTGATCATAAATCGCTTGAAGTCCGCTTTTAATGCCCGGCTGATTCATCTTTTTGGGGGCCATAAACGACCGCGGGTACCAGGTGTGATTACTGGCTTGAATGGCTCGATAGTGGATGTGATCTCCTTCAAACTCATCAGCAAACATCATCATGCTTTGGGCTGATGCGCCACGTCCATGAGTGAAAATCATGGCCATTCTGGCATCACTCATTTTGGCTCCGCCGGTAACTACCTGCTGATTTTGATGCGGGCCGTTGAAAGGATTATCGGGATCAACTTGGAATAAGGACATTGGTTGTTATTTCGTAGTGTGTATTACTGGTTCAATGTAATTGTTAGTGTCACCCTGAATTTATTTCAGGGTCTGAAAAATATTAATGATTGCAGATGCTGAAACAAGGCCAACTTCGCCAAAGTAGCCATACAAGTACTCAATTTTTGGCAGCTTGTTGCAAGGCTACGTAGGCTGAATTCAGCATGACACATCTTTTTGAAATTTAAGTTTTAATTGGTGGCAGTGCGGCCTCAATTTGATCTCGTTTGGGTTCGTGCCAGGGCGTCAGCTCCAGTATTTCAGCTTGGTCTTTAGATTTATCAGCATTCACAAAGTAACCCGGACCATTGGTGGCCATTTCAAAAAGAACGCCGCCGGGCGTACGGTAATACACCGATTTGAAAAAGTGTCGGTCAATAATTTCGGTGGGACGTAATCCCATTCGGATGACTTCAAAACGCATGTTCGTCAAGTCTTCTTCATCCTTGCTTTGAAAGGCCACGTGATGCACAATGCCGGCTCCATTTTGACCGGGTTGTTCATCAACGTTTTCGATAATCAGGCTGTGGCCCAGTGTACTTTCGGTTTTGTACAAAGTTAGGTTGCCTTCTGATTCTGCTTTCGTGAATCCTAAAGTTGAGGTCAGAATTTCTTCCGTTTCATCCACCTGATCCAACTTTAAGGTAGTACTCCAGAATCCTTGAATCTGGTGCTCTTGGGGAACCGGAGATTGCTCCCAGCTTTGGAGATCGTTATCATAATCAAACACCAGGTGTAGCTGAAGGCCATCGGGATCTTTGAGCGAAATATGGGTTTTGCCAAAGCGAGCAAAGGGATGACTGTGAGAAATACCTTGCTCATCTAGGCGATTTTGCCAGTAATCCAGAGAATCTTTTGGAACCGTAAGAGAAACTTCTGTTGCTTCGCCCGATCCGGGATTACCCTGTCGGGCCCGGGGCCAGGGAAAGAAAGTCAGGCTGGAACCGGGACTTCCCTCTGAATTGGCATAAAACAGGTGATACTTTGTAGGATCATCCTGGTTAACCGTCTTTTTAACCATGCGCATACCCAGCTTTTTGACGTAAAAATCGTAATTGTCTTGGGGGTCGCTGGCGATAACAGATATGTGGTGGAGTCCTCTGTGTTGTGACATAGCTTTTTAATTATTTAGCGGTGGAAGTTCTTGCTCGATGGTTGCACGTTCGTGCTCCAGCCAGTCGGGCAGTTTCAAGGATGAGCCAAGCTTGTTTAGTTCCTCATCGCGCGTAAATCCGGGAGGGTCGGTGGCAATTTCAAACAATATTCCGCCGGGCTCGTGAAAATATACCGACTTGAAATAATCTCGATCCTTCACTTCAGTTAGATAGTAGCCCTTGTATTCCAGTTTCTCACAAAGTGAAAATTGCTCTTGCTCATCCTCAGCGCGAAAAGCAATATGATGGACCGTGCCCCTGCCTGAACGTCCACGCGGTTCAAATTGATCAATAATTTCAATAGTTGAACCAAAAGCAGCCTCGCTTTTGTAAAGGTAGCGATCATCGAACTGGTCGATAAGCTCAAATCCCAGAAAATCCTCGAGCAACGACCCTGTTGGCTGATATTTCTTTTCCGCCAGTGTTGCTCCATAAATTCCGCGTATAGCATGTTGGGCAGGGATGGGGCCGCCAACCCAACCATCAATGTCATCAGCAGTTAAATCAAGGACAAGTTCGAGGTGTAGCCCGTCAGGATCTTGAAAACCGATTACTTCTTTTCCAAATCGTTCAAAAGGTTCCACATAATCAACCTCTTTATCCTGGAGATGGGAAATCCAAAATTCTTTAGAAGTAGTAGGTACCGAGAATGAAATTGCAATCACCTGTCCGCGGTCGGGACTCCCATTTTGCAAGTGTTCCCATGGGAAAAATGTGAGAATAGAGCCGGGCTTTCCAGATTCATCCCCATAGTACAAATGATACACCGAGGGATCATCAAAGTTGACCGTTTTTTTGACGAGCCGTAGCCCCAGAACCTCAGTATAAAATTGGTGATTTTCTTTGGGATTTCCGGCCACGGCCGTGATATGGTGAATGCCTTTACTGTGCGACATAAATTGCTAATTCAACCTTTGGTTATATAATACTGAACATAAGATAGCGGATGCAGCATAAAAATCTATATTGCTAATTCAGTGAATTCGAGCATAGTATTATTAATGAGTTCCTCCTTGGAGAAGGAGGTCAGGAGGATTGAATCTGTAGGTTTCACGAAAGTAGTTATAACCCTTTTTAAATAATCAATCTCCCTGAACTCCTCTTTACTCTTGTTTCGTACCTCTGGTGCGAAACATTACAGTTACTCCGCAGCAACTTCCGTGGATTCATTCATAAACGGGTAGTCGGTGTAGCCTTCCTCATCCCCACCGTAAAAAGTGCTTGAGTCCGGTTCATTGAGATCAGCACCAGCTGCAAAACGAGCAGGAAGATCGGGATTTGCCAGAAATAGTCGTGCATAGGCTACAAGGTCTGCCGAGCCATTTTCAATCGCTTCATTACCACTTTCCTGATCGTAGCCTGCATTCGTAATGATGGTGCCATCGTAAATATTTCGGAAGTATTTGGTGACTTCGGTTGGATAGTTATCCAGATTACTGACATCACCCATGGGCTCCATCAGGTGTACGAAAGCCAGGTTGAAGTCGTTGAATTGTTCTAAGAGGTAGCCAAAGGTTTCCTTGGGATTTGAATCGCTTATGCCCTGATTACGTCCGGCTGGTGAAAAGCGAATGCCGGTTTTTTCAGCACCGATAGCATCAGTGACGGTTTCCACGACTTCCAATGCAAATCGGACTCTATTTTCAAGGCTGCCGCCGTACTGGTCCTCACGTTTATTGGTTCCGTCCTTTAAAAACTGATCGATGAGGTACCCATTGGCGCCGTGAATTTCCACGCCGTCAAAACCAGCCTCAACAGCATTTTGGGCAGCTTGGGCGTAATCCTCAATGATGCCTGGAATTTCATCGGTTTCGAGGGCACGCGGGGTGACAAAATCCTTCATGCCATCAGCGGTAAAGATTTGTCCTTCGGGTTTGACTGCTGATGGAGCAACTGGCGGTTCACCATCGTGGTAGCGGGGATGGGAAACACGCCCCACATGCCAGATCTGGGCAAAGATTTTACCACCTTCTTCATGCACGGCTTTGGTCACTTTTTTCCATCCTTCAACTTGCTCTTCAGTATGAATGCCGGGCGTCCATGGGTAACCGATTCCCTGCTGCGAAATTTGGGTGCCTTCGCTGATAATGAGTCCCGCCGATGATCGCTGACGATAATATTTTGCCATTAAATCAGTTGGAATATTTCCTTCTCCGGCGCGACTTCGCGTCATGGGTGCCATCACCATGCGGTTGGATAGTTCGAGTCCCGATAAATTATAGGATGTTAAGAGTGGTTGCTTGCTCATATTAGTATAATTTGTGTGTTCAGTTGTTTTAAAATTCATTTTTAATTTAACATCAAACTATTCAATAAAAAAATAGTTATTTTCTATAGGGTCTATCGACTAATATTGAATACCAGAAATTGTTATTCTATTTGTGCTGATGGATAATTATCATACATAAACTATAGAAACAGCATTTACATCTAATATTCATCAGATGAATTTATTTAACAGAAAAAGCGATAAGAAGGTTGGCTTGGCACTGGGGGGTGGGGCAACGCTCGGAGGAGCCCATGTGGGAGTACTTCGCGCATTGGAGGAAACCGAAATATCCATAGACTATATTGCAGGGACCAGTATCGGGGCTATGGTGGGCGCCCTGTATGCATTTGGAATGACGGTGGACGAGATTGAACAAATTGCTCTGGATCTCGATTGGCCGGATATTTCAGGACTTGCATTGTCGAAAAGAGGATTGCTCAACAATGATGAAATGGGAAAACTGTTGGATAAGCATCTAGGAGATGTGCAATTCGTAGATGCTCAAATTCCATTTGCTGCAGTAACAACCGATATCTCTACTGGAGAAAAAGTGATTCTTGATGAGGGTGATGTCTCCGAGGCAGTAAAAGCAAGCACCTGTATACCTGTTCTTTTTGAGCCTATAGAATATAACGGACGTCTCTTGGTGGATGGGGGGCTTAAGGAAAGTGTTCCCCTATCAGCTATTCAACAAATGGGTGCCGAATATTCCATCGGTGTTGATCTAAATGCCCATCGTAAATACAAGCGACCCGAAAATATCTTAGATATCCTGAATAACACGCTTGAAATTGCTTTAAAGCATCTTGCAAACGTGAATTCCAGGGAAATTGACTTGCTAATCCAGCCGAATCTGGCAGAGTTCAGCAGAAGTGAAACGAAGGATATTGATAAGATGATTTCAGAAGGCTACAAGGCTGCCAAAGATAAGCTGGAAAAAGAGGAGATTAATTAAAGCAGGATCTATACCATTCTGATATTCGAACTATTGCCGGGAAGCTCAGATCGAGTAAATCCAAGTTTGAGTAGTTATTTTATCGCACAAAAAATGAAATAATGACAGGATGCTTCAAGAGCAATTAGCTTTTGCCGTATACTTTTGCAACAGTACCTCTTGTCACTGAATTTTTCGGAGAAACGAAATAGGCAATTTGTTGCGCCAGCTGCTCGGGTTTCGGCCATTTGTCAAAATCAGCATTAGGCATGCTTTCACGGTTTTGCGGGGTATCTATCACGGATGGGGCTATAGCATTGACCAAAATATCATCTTCAACCACTTCCGCAGCCAGTGATTCGGTAAGTGCGGCAACGCCAGCTTTGGATGTCGTGTATGCCGTCATGCCGGCTCCCTGTCTTGGTTCCAGCGCCGGACGTGCGGCAATGTTGACAATGCATCCACCATTACCTTGATCTTTGAAATGCTGTACTGCAGTACGACAGCCATTGTAACAGGTGACTAAGTTTAGGTTTATCTGCTTCATAAAATCAGCTTTGGAGGTATCTTCAATAGCACCCATTCCAAAACCGCCGGCGATATGAATGGATCCCCAGAGTGGACCGTTGGATTCAATGGCATCTTTAAAAAAGGATTGCGCCTGATCTTCATCGGATAAGTCCACACCAACCTTGGCAAAAACATTTTCGTGATCCGACAGCTCAAAAGAGTCGAACTCATCTTGATTGAAGCAAGGTACGCTGCAGCGTGCTCCGTTATCCAATAATAACTCCACAACAGCCGTTCCCAGCGATCCGGCTCCTCCTGTTACAATCACATGCTGATCGGTAAAATTCATGTATAATAATCCATTTAGATCAAAATTGAATAGTTTAACGTCTTGGTTGAATTAATCATTCATTTAAAAATATAGATTAGGGTCTAAGAGGCATAATTTTTTGTACACACCTCATTAGTGAGATTAAATAACCTCAATACTTTGTTACTGACGGAATTTAAAGTGGACCAAAAGGGGAATTACACTCCCATTTTGGCAAAACACCCTCCCAAAATGAAACATTTAACGCTTTAAATTTTTTGCGCCCGATTTGTAATAAAATGGTAACGTGTTGCGCAACATAGGACTATAGGTATTAGTCCCATTAACCAGTAAGACTGGCACGCTTCTTTCAATATCCTAAACTAAAGAAATTATAAAAAACAGTATGACTCTTAGTTCCTGAAGAATAATTAATTTTAAAACAGTAATCGTGTAGCATGAAATTATTGGAAACCTCTCGCAGTGCCCCATTTGTCAACATCGTAAACTGGCTCCTTCACCTTTTGAAGGTGTATACCTAAAACTCTTTGCCAACGGCACTATGCTCCAGACAATCTCATTACCCATTTTGATGTAGAAGCCCAAACCCAAGACGAAAGGCTGGCAAAGATCAAATATTGACGAGTATTTGTCCGCCTATCAGCTGAAAAGTTTAAGCCTGAACGATGGTTGAACAGGATTTTCATAGAATAAAGAGCATATAAAAAATTGATTAACTTAGATATATGAACGCAGAAAAAAGTCAACTTAAGGCCATCATAAGAGATATTGGTGGTATTCAATTATTGATTGGTCCCATTTTACTGGTTCCGGGGTTGGTTTCAATGCTATATAGCGAAACCTACTCTGCCTTGTCCTTTGTAATCAGCTCAGTCATTACTACCACCTTTGGAATAATCGCCTATAAAAGTAATAAAAAAGTAGAAAGCAACGGTCAAAGCCAGGCGATGATAACAGCAGCAGCGGCCTGGATGGTAACTTCTTTTTTCGGAGCCCTTCCCTTTTTCATCGCTGCTCATATTACACCGGTTGAAGTGGCCCAGTCATTTGTGCCCGCTGGGGAAACCTATACGTCAAGTCTGTACAATTTTAAGAGTTTTTTGCATGCCTTGTTCGAAAGTGTGAGCTCATATACCACCACCGGCTTGACTATGAGTGTGCATGAACCTTCCGTGGGATATGGACTGCTGTTCTATCGCTCATTTGCGCAATGGTTGGGTGGAGCCGGTATGATTGTCTTGTCACTGGCTATTTTGCGTCAATCGGGAGGGATGTATGGTTCAGTTCTCTATAGTATTGAAGCCAGCGGCCAAAAAATCAGACCTAATATCCGCCAAACCACGCAAGCCATCTGGAAGGTGTATCTAACTGTAACATCACTGTCGGCACTGTATATTTTTACCAGTACCTGGCTGGTATTTCCCGATTACGATATTCTGGAAAATTTGTTTGTAGCAGTGAATCATGCCATGACCGGCCAGTCAACGGGTGGATTTAGTACTTTTGATGACAGTGTTTCCGGCTATGGATCATACGCCATGGAAATGATATATCTGTTGCCGATGATTCTCGGGGCTATCTCTATTCCGCTTTATTATAAAATCTATGAGAAAGGCAGCTTAAAAGAGTTATGGCTGGACTACCAGGGCCGCTGGCTTATGTTGTTAAGTGTGATGGGGTCGGCGCTGTTGGTACTTATGCTTTCGGGGATATTTGATTTTGCACAATCATTCCGAGAGGGCGTATTCCAGTTTGTCAGTGCCTTGACGACCACCGGTTGGCAAACGGCAGATCTGAGCACCTGGCCGGTGTATGCCACGCTATTAATGGCTACAATCCCCATGATTATCGGTGGATCAACGGGAGCTACCGTAGGTGGAATAAAGATTTTTCGGGCGTATTTCATGGTCAAGGGATTTGGATGGAGATTAAAACAAGTAACCCAACCTTCAAATAGTATCATTGCACTGAACCTGGGTACCAAACGCTACTCTTTTAAAGAAATTTCCGATGATCTGATGGAAGCCTATGTGTTTTCCATGATGTATTTGGCGGTATTACTGGGTGGAATCCTAATAAGCGCAACATTCATGGGAGAGAATTTTACGCTGATCGATGCCATCTTTGAATCGGTATCTGCCCAGGGTACGGTAGGGCTATCCAGTGGACTCACAAGTCCCTCCATGCATCCGGTAACAGAAGTAACGTATATCATTCAGATGCTGATGGGACGTCTGGAGCTTATCCCGATACTCATTATGCTTCGTTCATTTTTCACACAATCCAAGGTTTAATCAAAACGCTTTAAAACACCATTATGACAACAACAAATCGTATTATGTACCTCATCATCGTGGGGGCTGGCCGAATAGGAAACAGAGTCATTGAACTGGCAACCGGGGATGGCCATGAGGTCGTCGTCATCGAAAAAAATACGGACCTGGCAGAACAGACTGGTTCTAATTATGATTGCCTGGTAATCAATGACGATGCCTCCAAGATGGATGTATTAGAAGAGGCGGGCATTAAAAAAGCAGATGCCTTAATAACCACGACCAACGATGATTCAACCAATCTTTTGGTGATGATGCTGGGACGGCGATATAACGTCCCCCGGTTGTTGAGTTCCGTCAGGGAACCGGATCATATCGGTTTGTTTGACGAGTTGGATATCGATTCCGTAGAAAGTCCTCACCGATTGAACGGGGAGTTCTTGTACAAAACCATACAGCGGCCGGGTATAAAGGATTTTATGCGTTTGGATGGGGGAGGTGAGATCGTTGAGATTGAACTTGCTAACCAATCCTCGCTGATCGGTAAAACTATATTAGAGGCACTGGAAATGGAACAGATCTCCGAAGACCTGATCATTGTCGCAATCTATAGAGATGGAGAACTTATCATTCCCCGCGGCAACACCAGATTTGAGGCTGAAGATACCGTAACAGTATTATCAAAAGAGGGAATAGGAAAAGATATCATTCAAACATTTAAAGCCTAATACTATGTTTAAATCAGAAAAGAAATATGCCGTAATCGGATTAGGGACATTTGGCTATGCCTTAGCAACATTTTTATCCCAAAACGATCAATATGTAATTGCAGTAGATCTGGATATAGATAAGGTTGAAAAAATTAAGGAGGAGGTCGCGGAGTCGTTTTCTTTTGATGCTACAAAAGTGGAGTTGCTACATAGACTTGGTGTAACGGAGGCAGATGTAGTTATTATTTCTGTAGGGGAAGAAAACTTTCAAGATGCTGAGTTTATTGCTTTGGAACTTCAGAATAGCGGGGTAAAGCAGATATTTGTAACTGTTGGTTCAGAGCGCGAGGAGCAGATCATTCAGAAAATTGGAATTGCAGATGTTATTAATCCAAAGATACATGCAGCAAAAAAATTAGCAGATGATATAAAGATCAACAAGGAGACCTACTAAAAAGCTTTTAAGGTCGTTTAGACTCATAAGATTAATCGATCTTATAGCAAAATATACAGTCCAAGTATTGGCTTTTCTATTCCCAAATAGAACCTACATTTATAATTATAGGTTTATTTGAATCTAACAGTGGATTGGGTTCTGCTTTTTAATTCTCTCTTCCCCTTCTATCCCTTCCTTAGATCTATTTTTGAAAGCCTAATGAACAGGTGCTACTCTTCTAAAACATTGTTTCAAATTGATAATTCATCCTCCCTTTTTGAATGGGTGCTGCCATAGAAAAAACAATGTAAGAAAAAATGATATTACAATAAGTTATTGATATTCATTGACTTATAGTAATTTATTTTTCAATAAAAACACGTTGGCACGCTTTTTCCCTACCTGTAAGCGTGAACATAAAACTAAAACCAAAGGCAATAGCATGACACTCATATTCTGGTTTACACTGGTCACCTTCGGTCTCGTCATTTTCTGGGGCCTGTTTAAAAGCATCGACTTTTTTGCCGACATATAACCCTAAATCAACATCACTATGATGCTATTACTTATTCTATCAATCACAATGTTCGGGTACTTGTTTTATGTGCTCCTGCATCCCGAAAAGTTCTAACATTTAACATTCAATCATTAATCTAAATTTGAAGTACCTATGGATACGCAACTAATAGGCATTGGTTTTATTTACCTGCTTACAATCTTGCTGGCGATACCACTCGGTAAGTATATTGCCCGGGTTTATCGGGGAGATCACACCATGCTGGATCCGGCATTGAATCCGCTGGAAAAGCTGGTGTACAAGATTGCTAGAATTACGCCTGGCCGCGAAATGAACTGGAAACAACACTTAACGGCACTTCTCACCATCAATATGATGTGGTTTGTATGGGGGATGGTGTTGCTGGTGACGCAGAAAGGCTGGTTTTGGAATCCGGCTGAGATAGCAAACATGTCGCCGGATCTTGCTTTCAACACCGTGATCAGTTTTGTGGTAAACTGTAACCTGCAGCACTACTCCGGGGAAACCGGGCTTACCTACTGGTCACAGCTGGGCTTTATTACCTTTATGCAGTTTGTAAGTGCCGGTACCGGGATGGCCGCCTGTGCCGTAATTTTCCGTGCCATCAAGACCAGGCAAAGTGAAAAGCTCGGCAACTTCTACCGGCTGTTCGTGCGAAGCTGTGTCCATATCCTGCTGCCGCTTGCTATTGTGGTAGGTTCACTGCTGGCGTTAAATGGATCACCCGTCACCTGGGAAGGATATGATACCATTACAACGCTGGAAGGCCATCAGCAAACCGTCGCCAAAGGGCCGGCTGCTGCTGAAATTGCCATTAAACAGCTGGGTACCAACGGAGGTGGATTTTTTGGGGCCAACTCTTCGGTTCCCTTTGAAAACCCGAACTACTTTACCAACATTATCGAAACCATGGCTATTCTCCTGATTCCGATGGCCATGGTCTTTGCCTTCGGATACTATACGGAAAAGCGAAAGCTGGCCTGGATATTTTTTGCTGTGATGACAGTTGGTTACTTGTCTCTAACTACGCCTGCAGTCTATGGTGAGATGGAAGGCAACCCGGCCATTGCCCAAAAAGGAGTGTCACAAGAACTGGGGAGTATGGAAGGGACCGAAACCCGGTTTGGTCCGGCGGCTTCAGCGTTGTGGGCAACCGCTACCACTTCTACTTCCAACGGCTCGGTCAACTCCATGCACGACAGCCTGATGCCGCTTGGTGGGATGGCTACACTCACGGGAATGTTCATCAATGCCAATTACGGTGGCGTGGGGGTAGGCTTTATCAACTTCTACGTATTTGTGATCGTTGCCATCTTTATTGCCGGACTGATGGTGGGACGAACGCCGGAGTTTCTGGGTAAGAAGGTAGAGGCTAAAGAGATGAAGATTGCCACTATCGTTGTCTTGCTGCATCCCGCTGTTATTCTTGTTGGTACTGCCATTTCAAGCTGGCTGATTACGGCGAACCCCGATTATGGCTGGCTCAACAATGCCGGATTTCATGGCTTCTCCGAGATGCTATATGAGTTTTCTTCGGCCACGGCCAATAACGGTTCCGGCTTCGAGGGGCTCGGTGATGATACGCCCTGGTGGAATATAGCAACCGGTGTTGCGCTCCTGCTGGGCCGTTATGTACCTATCATCGGACCCATTGCCATCGCGGGATTCCTGGCTAACAAACAATATATCCCCGAAACGGCGGGAACACTGAAGGCAGATACCGCAACCTTTGGCGTTGTGCTTTTTGCCGTGATTGTAGTTATCGCAGCCTTGGCGTTTCTGCCGGCTCTGGTACTCGGCCCGATCGGTGAATATTTCATGCTTTATTAATCAAATTAGGAATACATCATTATGAAGAAGCAACGACCTAAATTATTTGAACCTGCACTTGTGAAGACGGCCATAAAGGAGGCTTTTGTAAAATTAAAGCCTACTGTTATGGCCCGGAACCCGGTTATGTTTGCCGTGGAAGTGGGAGCGGCTGTGATGCTGCTTGTGAGCTTGGCGGTTCTCTTTGGGATGGTTGACCAGGGAAGTTTTGGCTATAATATTGCCATATTCTTGATCCTACTGTTTACCATTCTCTTCGCCAATTTTGCTGAAGCTTTGGCTGAAGCCCGGGGTAAAGCACAAGCCGATTCCCTGCGCAAAACCCGGAAGACAACCCCTGCCAAACGGCTTAAGGAAGATGGCACTACGGAAACCATCCAATCATCCGAACTGAAAAAAGGGGATATTTTTGTCGCCGAAGAAGGGGACGTGATTCCGGCCGATGGGGAGATCATCGAAGGACTGGCCTCGATTGACGAATCAGCTATTACAGGTGAATCTGCACCCGTGATCCGTGAAGCCGGAGGCGACAAATCTGGCGTCACCGGCGGTACGAAAGTACTATCCGACCAAATCAAAGTGAAAGTGACCTCCGATCCGGGCGAATCATTCCTGGACAAGATGATTGGGCTTGTGGAAGGCGCCGAACGTCAAAAAACACCGAATGAGCTCGCGCTCGGTATTCTGCTTGCCGGCTTTACACTGGTGTTTCTGATTGTTGTAGTTACGCTGCAGCCGTTTGCCATGTATGCCAATACGGCCATAGCGATCGCATCGCTGATTGCCTTGTTTGTCTGCCTGATACCCACAACCATTGGTGGGTTGCTTTCGGCGATCGGTATTGCCGGTATGGACCGTGCCCTGCAGGCCAATATCATCAGTAAGTCGGGCCGGGCGGTAGAAACGGCCGGTGATATCGACACGCTGCTGCTTGATAAAACGGGTACCATTACCATCGGGAACCGTAAAGCGACCAATTTCTATCCGGTTAACGGCGTGGATGAGGATCACTTTATTCAGCAGTGTGTGGCCAGCTCGCTGGCTGATACGACCCCCGAGGGAAAGTCCATTGTTGAACTTGCCAAAGAGATGGACAAACCTATTCCGGAGCCGGACGAGGATGAGGTTGAATTTATCAAGTTTACCGCCGAGACACGCAGCAGCGGAATCAACCTGCCGGACGGCACGGAGATTCGCAAAGGGGCGGTAGATGCTATGAAGGATCTGGTGGAATCGGCCGGGAATAATTTCCCGGATGCTCTGGAAGAAAAGGCGGAAGAAATATCATCTGACGGGGGTACGCCGCTGATCGTAGCCGAAAATATGCAGGCCATAGGGGTCATTCAGCTTGAGGATATCATCAAAAAAGGTATCGAAGAGCGATTTGCCCGCCTGCGCAAGATGGGGGTCAAAACGGTAATGGTGACCGGAGACAACCCGCTTACGGCCAAATATATTGCCGAGAAGGCAGGCGTGGATGACTTCATTGCCGAAGCGACGCCCGAAGATAAGCTCGAATATATCAAAAAGGAACAGGCCGATGGGAAGCTTGTGGCCATGATGGGTGACGGTACCAATGACGCGCCCGCACTGGCGCAGGCCGATGTGGGAGTAGCGATGAACACCGGTACGCAGGCCGCCAAAGAAGCCGGTAATATGGTGGATCTGGATAATGATCCGACCAAGTTGATCGAGGTAGTCGAGATTGGCAAGCAGCTGCTGATCACCCGTGGTACGATGACCACCTTCTCGATAGCCAACGACGTGGCCAAATATTTCGCCATCGTCCCGGCCCTGTTCATCTTGACGTTCCCACAGTTGCAAGCGCTGAACATTATGAACCTGGCCAGTCCGCAATCGGCCATACTGTCGGCGGTCATTTTCAACGCCATTATCATCCCACTGCTGATACCGTTGGCACTGAGGGGCGTGGAATATAAACCGATTGGCGCCTCAAAACTGCTGGCTCGCAACCTGTTTATCTACGGACTCGGCGGCATCATTGTGCCTTTTGTGGGTATTAAACTGATCGATATTCTAATTAACCTGATATAAATAACAAACCTCCAAGGTTTCTAACCCTTGGAGGTTTAAAGAAAATTTAGAACTTAATCACCAAAATCATGAAGAACGAATTATTAAAATCATTTTTGTTGAGTGTTGTTTGTCTTGGCTTGTTCGCTTTCGCTTATCCATTCATCATCAAAGGGGTCGCCATGCTGGGAACCAGCCATGGTGGTAATGGTGAAGTCGTAGAAGTAAATGGCCAAGTAGTCGGTTACGAGCTGATCGGTCAGCCGTTTACATCCGACCGATATTTTAACAGCCGTCCCTCGGCCGGAAATTACGATGCAGCCGGAACCGGCGGTTCAAACAAGGGTCCTATCGATCCGGATTACCTGGAAACGGTACAGTCACGCATTGATTCCATCCTGGCACAAAATCCGGATATCACTGAAGAGGATATTCCCACCGATATGGTGACCGCTTCCGGCAGTGGCCTGGACCCGCACTTTTCTCCCCAAGCCGCCTACATGCAGATCCCACGTATAAGCAAGGTGCGGGATATTCCTGAGGATCGCCTGCGCGAGCTGGTAAATAACCATGTTGAAGGACCTCTGCTTGGGTTCCTTGGCCCGGATGAGCGCGTGCATGTATTGAAACTCAATATTGCGCTGGATGAGCTGGATGATCAAACGGATAATTAACATCAATATACTATCAAAGAGTCTGTGTCACCCTGAATTCATTTCAGGGTCTGTTGTTAAAAATTGGTTAAGCAATTTTTAAAAGTAAAAGACAGATGCTGAAACCCCGAATAGTCGGGGCAGGCTAAGTTCAGCATGACATTAATAGGTTTTGTAAAGCACTAAAAAAAACCGGCGGTGGTATTTGTGGTACCGGCCGCCGGTTCATTTGGTGCCTAAACATGGAACTGCCTAAACACACAAGGAACAATATTATGAACATTTCAGGAACAAAGAACAAGGTTGCTTTTTTATTTGCCACAATATGTTTTACCGTTGTAAGCCTGTGCAGCTTACCTGCAGAACAAGCCAAAGCCCAGAACGTCGATTTCGGGGCTGATTTTGTAAATCGTTATGTATGGCGCGGGATCGACTTCGGTAAGTCAGCCAGCATTCAGCCCTATATTGAATTTTCTTCCGGTGGATTTACCGCGGGCACCTGGGCGTCGTATGCGATCAGTCCTGTGGAAAACAGTACCGTTAGTGCAGCCGGTGCCTCCGAGCACGACCTGTACCTTAGTTACAGCTTTGGGAACGTAACCGTCGGGGTAACCGACTACTACTTTCCCACCGGATCTGAGTTCTTCAATTTCGATGACGACGGAGCCGGAGCGCACTATATTGAGCCCAATATCAGCGTTACGGGTCCCAAATCTTTCCCCGTAACCTTCTACGGGGCAATCAATGCCTACAATGATCCCGACCATTCCATCTACCTGGAAGCCAGCGTCCCATTTTCGGTGGGTGATACCGAGATGGCGTTTACCATAGGTGGGGTGCCGTCTGAGTCGAACTACTACGGCACGACCAAAGCGGGTCTCATCAATATAAACCTTTCGGTGTCGCGAGCAATCGAAATTACTGAAAAATTCAGTCTGCCAATCTTTGGCGGCTACATCCTCAATCCCTATGCCGAGCAATCATACCTGGTATTCGGGCTCAGCTTGTAGAGACTTTGTATTACCCCAACCCAAAGCATCCGCCTTTTGAAAATCGGCTTAAGGGCGGATGACTTTGGGTAACTCTATGCCTGAATATGAGTGTCCCAAAATGGGAATCGGCAATTCATATTTGTAACATTAAACCCTTCTGTGGTTGTTAAAGAAAAGAAAAACCTTGCTTAATTTATGTTGAAGGATGGTTAAGGTTAATCTGCAGTATTTTGGCACGATATCTGCAAACTTAAAAAGTAATGAACAAAACGGAATCAGAACGTAAAGAAGAAGCGGTTAATCGCTTTCTGGGTCTCATCAGAAAATCGAGACGTGGGAAGTTCAAGCTGTACATCGGCATGGCCGCCGGAGTGGGCAAAACCTACCGCATGCTGGAAGAGGCCCACGAGCTGCTGAAAAAGGATGTCGATGTAAAAATAGGTATCATTGAAACCCATGGGCGCAAAGAAACGGCGGAACTGACGGAGGGGATCCCGCGAATCCCCATGAAGGAGGTGTTTTATAAAGGAAAAGAGCTTAAAGAAATGGATGTAGAGGCCATCAAACAAAACAAACCGGAGGTGATTCTGGTTGATGAACTGGCGCATACCAACATCCAGGGTTCGAAAAATGACAAGCGCTGGCAGGATGTGGTGGAACTGCTCAATGCCGGCATCAATGTAATTAGCACGGTAAATATCCAGCATCTGGAATCGTTAAATAACGATGTAGAGCAAATTACAGATGTAAATGTCAAAGAAAGAGTACCGGATACCGTGCTGCAGATGGCCGATGAGCTTGTCAATGTAGATCTGACGGTCGACGAACTTTTGCAACGGCTTGAAGATGGCAAGATTTATGACCCGTCTAAAATTAGTACGGCACTGGAAAACTTTTTTAAAAAAGAGAATCTACTGCAACTGAGGGAGCTGGCCCTGCGGGAGGCGGCCGGGCAGTTGGGAAGAAAAATTGATGCCGAGCTTTATAAAAAAGATACTATTATCGGCAATCGTATCATGGTTTGTATCAGTACAAATCCAGAGGGTGGCAAACATCTTATACGTCGCGCGGCGCGCATGGCCTCTTCAATGCGGGCAGATTGGACGGTGTTATATGTGCAGTCAAGGGAAGAAAGAAGCGATCGCGTTGACCTGGCTGATCAACGTCATCTCATCAATAATTTTAAGCTGGCCACAGAGCTGGGTGCTGATGTGGAAAAAAAAGAGGCTGATAAGATTGCGGAAAATATCGTTGAATATGCGAAGGAGCATGATGTTCGGTGGATTATGATGGGGGCTCCCAAGCGGACGATATGGAATAAATTGGGATTTCGAACACTTACCGAAAAAGTGCTTCACCTGGTAGAAAACTTAAACATTGATCTAATCGTGGTATCACACAATGGGAATGAACATTAAAACTAAACTGTACACAGGACTTGGGTTTCTGGCATTTCTGCTGGTCTTACTTTGGGGCAGTAGCTTGGTCTCCGTCAATACACTCGCAGAAAATACTGTTGACATAATTCAGAACAATAGTCGTACAATTACCTATATGCAAAATATGGAGCATGCTATGAGTAAGCTCCACAAGCAAGAAGTGAGCATGCTTTCTGATAAAGGCCGTCCTGCATCGACGAATGTTGATTCGTTACAACGAATCCTAAAACAGGAGATGTCAAAACAAGAGAATAATTTTACGGAAACTGGTGAACCTGAAATAAGCAGGGCGCTACGGGAGGCTCTTATGCAATACCTGGAACAGTTTGACCGGTTTCGTTCTCAAGAATCACGGGACATGATCTCTTATCAGACGATGACGAACAAATATGCAGAGATTCAAGACCTGATTTCTCAGATCACCTATATGAATCTCGATGCCATTGATCGAAAAAAGGATCGGGCTCAAGAAACCGCGTCACAAGTTATTTTGTATATGACGATTATTGGTGCAATAAGTACGATATTAGCACTGGCGCTGCTTTTTAAATATCCCAATTATATTGTTAATCCGATCCGAGAGCTTATAGAGCGTATAAAGAATATTGCGGATCAGAATTATGACCAACGTCTGGAGTTTGAAACAGGAGATGAATACGAAGAGCTTGCTGAGGCCTTTAACACAATGGCTGTTCGGTTGCAGGAATACGACTCCAGCAATTTAGCTAAATTGAAAAATGAAAAGCAGCGTATCGAAGCGATTATTAACCAGATGAATGAGGCAGTTGTGGGTCTGGATCATCAAAAAAACATCCTCTTTGTAAATTCAAAGGCAGAAGAGCTTATGGGACTGGATCGCGATAAGCTGGTTGGTCAATATGCTCCTGACGTTGCGTCAACGAATGATTTGATGCGGAAGCTTATCCAGGATCTCATGAACAAAGATGACGCCAGGCCAAAAGAAGATGACAATCTTATAAAAATCGCTTCTGACGATCGCCATATTTATTATTCGAAAGAGATCCAGCCTGTGCGCTTGGATGGCGATGCACCGAATAGCGGCAAGCAGATCGGGACGATCATTACCTTGAAAAATGTCACGCATTTTCATGAAATAAATGAGGCTAAAACAAATTTCGTATCGGTTGTTTCTCATGAGCTGAAAACTCCCATCGCCTCCATAAACATGAGCCTGCGACTGCTGGAGGATGAACGCGTCGGGCCGTTGAACAAAGAGCAAACCGAACTGATTGACAGCATCCGTAACGACACTGACCGGATGAAACGCACGACGGCCGAACTGCTGGATCTGTCCAAAATTGAGACCGGGAATATTCAGCTTAACAGTCAGCCGGCCCGCCCTTCAGATCTACTTGATTATGCGTTCGAAACGATGGTTATGCAGGCTGACCAAAAGGAAATTGATATTGAAATCGAATGTGATGAAGAGTTGCCGGCTGTTAAAGCTGATCTGCAAAAAACGGTATGGGTGCTGGTCAACCTAATCTCCAATGCGGTACGATACACTCCGTCCAATGGAAAAATCAAGTTAAAAGCCGAAGACGAACCGCGCACCGTGCGATTTTCAGTCATGGATAATGGAAAAGGCATCCCCGAAGAATATCTCGACAAAATTTTTCAAAAGTATTTCCAAGTCTATGGAGATAAAAATGACCGTGGTGGAACCGGCCTGGGCCTGGCCATTGCCAAGGAATTTATCAACGCCCAGGGCGGAGAAATCGGTGTTGAGAGCGAGCTTGGTAAGGGAAGTACCTTTTATTTTACGCTGCCCAAAAACAGAAATTTGGATCAAATAGAAAATTATGAAGTCTGAGCATGTACTGGTCATCGACGATGAAGAGCGATTCCGAGAACTGTTGTCGCGGATTATAGGTCTGGAAGGCTTTGAGGTATTCCAGGCAAAGAACGTTCGGGATGGACTCAACATATTGAAGAATGAAACCATCAGCGTGGTGGTCACCGATGTGAAGCTGCCCGACGGCAACGGCATGGATCTGCTGGAGCGTATCAAAAGAGAACATCCGCTGATAGAAGTTATTCTCATTACCGCTTTCGGCAATATTCAGGACGGCGTAAACGCCATGAAGCAGGGCGCCTTCGATTACATTACCAAGGGCGATGATGACGAGCATATCCATGTGGTAGTAGAACGAGCCGCCGAAAAAGCGCACATGCAGCAAAAGCTTCAGCATCTCGAGCAGCGCGTGGATGAAAAATACGGATTTACAAACATTATTGGGGAATCCGAAGCCATTCAGGAGGCGGTACGCATGGCAAAAAAGGTGGCCACATCTGACATGAGCGTCCTGCTGCAGGGCGAAACGGGAACGGGGAAAGAGCTTTTTGCCCAGGCCATCCACCAGTCCAGTCCCCGAAAAGGAGGTCCGTTTGTGGCCTTGAACTGCAGCGCCTTTCCCAAAGACATGCTGGAGTCCGAGATGTTTGGCTTTAAAAAGGGAGCCTTTACGGGAGCGACCGAATCCAAAAAAGGATTAATTGAGGAGGCCGATGGCGGCACACTCTTTTTGGATGAAATCGGGGAAATGGATATCGGTCTGCAGGCCAAACTGCTGCGGTTTCTTGAGAATAAGAAGTACACAAAGCTGGGCGAAACCCAGGAGCGAGAAGTGGATATCCGCGTTATTGCGGCTACTAATAAAGATTTAAAGAAGAAAACCGAGGAAGAGATGTTCAGGGATGATCTCTACTATCGTCTGGCCGGTTTCGAAATTAAAATTCCACCCCTCCGCGATCGGAAAAGAGATATTCCGCTGTTGGCCAATTTTTTCCTGAAACGTCTGAATGAGCGCGTCCAGCGGATTGATGATGAGGCCATGAATCTGTTGCTGTCTTACACTTGGCAGGGAAATATTCGAGAGCTAAAAAATATCATAGAACGATCAGCTATTTTGGCTGAGGGAGATACGATTACACCAGATCTGTTGCCCCATGAATTTCACAGCGATGCAACTCCAACTTCAGGCAATCCCCATTCGCTGAAAGAGATGGAGCGTATTCATATACAGAGGATGCTGGAACAGGCAGATGGCAATAAAACAAAAGCCGCGGAACTGCTGGGAATTGGCACCAGTACCCTGTATCGCAAGATTGATGAGTATGATTTATAGGCCCGACTACTATCACATACTATTCGTAATTCTGATCTTAGATTCTCCCATTCTGATAAAACAGGCCCTCCATAATGAAACACCGGTCAAATTCACGTATCTATTATAGTAAAAAAAGTTTGCCCTAAATGACGAGAGATGCGTTTTAGGCATACCGTCTCAATTTGACATGCTTTTCCCAATTTAGAACTCTATATTGCCATTGTTTTTAAAATGCTAAACTGACTACGCATTACGTATGAGTAAAAATACGTCGGAAGAGTCCGGTAAAACAAAAGTTGGACTAAGTCGTGATTTAAGCCTTTTCGATATCACGATGATCGGCGTCGGGGCCATGATTGGGGCTGGTATTTTCGTATTGACCGGAGAAGCCGCAGGCGTAGCGGGACCTGCCTTAATTCTTAGTTTCGCCCTTAATGGAATCGTTACCATTTTTACGGCCATGGTCTATGCCGAGCTGGGATCGGCTATCCCCGAGGCAGGAGGCGGTTACCTGTGGATCAAGGAAGGACTTCCGGGATCTAATGCCTTTCTTGCTGGGTGGATGAGTTGGTTTGCCCATGCCGTGGCGGGCGCCCTGTATGCACTCGGTTTCGGGGCTTTTGTCTATGAGTTGCTGCGGATGCTGGAAGTTCCCCTGCTGCAATATGGTATCGATTTGACCCTGGGCAAAAAGATTTTTGGAGTTTTTATCGCTACAACTTTTGCCTATATCAACTTTCGGGGGGCCAGCGAAACCGGGAAGGCCGGCAATATCGTTACCATCTTGAAGGTGATTGTTATAGGGATATTCTGTTTTTTTGGATTGAAATTTATGTTTTTCCCGGATTGGTGGTTCACCTTTGGGGAAGGTGGGGGTATGGCCACGTCCCAACTTCAGCCCTTTATACCTGATGAAACCGGGTGGTTGGGAATTCTATCAGCTATGGGACTCACTTTTATTGCTTTTGAAGGCTATGAAATTATTGTTCAGGCCGGCGAAGAAGTAAAAGAGCCGCGCAAAAATATCCCCAAAGCTGTTTTTTGGTCACTGGCTATCGTCGTGCCTATCTACATGCTGGTGGCATTTGTATTAGTGGGAGCGTCGCAGTCGGAGCTGTTGATTGATGCACTGCATGCCATTGGGGCGGATGTTCCGGCTCAGCTTACGGCCGAAGTAGCAAACTGGAAAATTCTTCGTCATGTAGGAGAACTTGGGCTGGCCCGTGCGGCCGCCCAATTTGTCCCCTATGGGGCCGTACTTATTTTGGTAGGCGGTGTGTTATCTACCATGTCAGCCTTGAATGCTACCACCTTTTCTTCTACCCGGGTCTCCTTTGCCATGGGACGCGATAAAAACCTGCCGGATGTATTTGCTGAAATTCATCCGGATAAACGCACGCCCTACCTCGCCCTTTTCTTTACGGCTCTGCTCATCATTTTTATGGTGGCTTTTGTACCTATTACCACTGTTGCTGCCGCAGCGGATATTATGTTTCTCCTATTGTTTCTACAGGTGAATATTGCCGTCATTACCATTCGCAAAAAATACGGTGACAAGTTGGCCTATGGTTACCTCATGCCGTTCTACCCGGTCGTTCCGATTATCGGTATTGTTACCAAATTGGCACTGGCGCTGTTTATGTTCGATCACTACCCGGTTGCCTGGTTGTATGTTATTGCCTGGCTGGCCGTTGGATTTGGGCTCTACCGGTTTTATGCTATGGATCGTGAGCGAGAGAAAGAAGCTACTCCCGTACTGGCTGAGGAAAAACCGTTGGAGGTTAAGCCCAATGCTGTGCTTATTCCTGTAGCAGATCCTGAAACAGCACAACAGCATATTGACCTTGGGGCCCGGATTGCCCGCCACTCGGATAGTCAGTTGGTATTGTTACATGTTGTTACAGTTCCGTCTCAACTCCCGCCGAGGGCTGCTACGGATTTTGTAGAGAAAGCGCGACCTATCTTGGATAAGGCTCGTGAGTATGCTGAACAGTATGACGTACCGGTAAGTACTCAAATGAGGGTGGGGCATAAACCAGCAGATGCTATTATCCACACTGCGCAGGATAAGAATACCGAGTACCTGATTATGGGCTGGAAAGGGACGGTCCACAAAGAGGAAACGGTGATCGGATCCAATATTGACCGCGTGCTGAAAGAGTCGAATACGCATGCTATTGTCATGCAGCGTAATGCCGGCAAAGAGCTGCAACGAATACTTGTGCCGATCGCAAATCCTCAAACGGCACCACTGGGAATGGCTGTTGCATCACTATTAGTAGAGGACAATTCCCAAGCTAAAATTGATGTACTCCACGTAACGCCAGAAGCAATGTCGCAAGATGAAAAAGAGGAGTTTAAAGGAAAAGTATTTGAATTTGTGCAAGAAAAGGAAGGAGGTCAGGAGGCTCTTATAGCTGATAAATCAAGGTTTACATTTATTTTTGTTGCTAACAAAGATCATGAGAAAGCTATTATTGAGCGATCGGGCGATTATGACCGTATTGTCATTGGCACCAGCCAAGATGAGCTTTTCCGCCGAAAAGTATTTGGCCAAACACCTACTCGATTAGCCGATCAGGCTCGCTGTCCAGTTGTTTTTGTTCGGCCCAAACAGCCAGGTTACAAGTTTGAGATGCAGGATTTCTTTCAGTTTTTCAGAGAACTGGAGGAGATGGGGAGTCCAAATGGCAAGAATGGCAATCATAAAAAAGGAGAATAACCGATGTCATACGAAGACCTGGAAGAGCACAACATATTTTTGCCGGAAGAACACTGGGATGAATTGGATTTGTCCAGCTCCGTGAATCAACCGCTTTTGCTGGGTACCATAATTCTGGGACTGGTCTCATGTATCCTGATGGTAATTGGGGGCGGAGACACGCTTACGTGGATTGGAGGGGGGCTGTTTTTCGTTTTCTTATATTCTTTCACTTGGGTGTCTAATGCCGGTATTGAAAACCAGAATGATACGGTTGATGAGGTTATGAGAAAAGATAGCTAAGGAATTCACAGATGTTGTTAATTGCTTAAGTTCTCCATTTTGAGAATTTAAGGTTCTCCAAAATAGGAAATCTTGTGATTTCCTGATTGGTGTAATTTCTGCAAATCGTCTTCAGAATTACATAGCTCCCATTTTTCTGATTTCTAGGAATGGGACTATGAATTTGGCATGGTCTGTTCATTTTAAAAACCAGTAAGAGGACAGTTTTTCCGTAAAGAATCTCTTGAGTTTGGGAAGCAGGTAAAACAGTATAAGAAAAACTGAACCATATCGACTATCAGGTACAAAAACTGGGCAGAGGGTTACATGCGGCTAAGCTGTAGGCCCAAAAACTTCTTCCCCCGCCTCTGATATAAAAACACAAGTCACTACCGTTAAAGAACCATCAAAAACATTTTGCATTGGACTCATGGAATCAAGTAATTATTTGGAATAAGATGTATGTGTTAGGGTAGAGTAATTAAAGTAGAGGGAAACCCTAAAATTTTATAGTTTCCGAGGTATGAAAATACCATATCACTGGAAGCAAAAGTGGGTTGACCTGCTCCGTCGATGGCGAGAATTTAAGAAAAAGGCCAGCCTTGAATTTCATTTCGTTCAGGATGACCTTTATGAAATAGACAAGGTCGCCCTTCCCTATTTTCGGGCATTTACGTTCCTTCTTAGCTTACTGGTTGTCGCGAGTATCTTAATTCCTATCGCGTTTGATTTAACCCCAGAACTAATCCAACTGAATGAGCAGATAGAAACTTGGATACTGATTGGCTTTGTAGCTAATTTTATCATTCGGCTTGTGTTAACCGGTGATCGTATTGCTTTTCTTAAAAAGCGTTGGTTTGAAGCACTACTGTCGGTGTTTGCTGTAGTGATATTAACTGATTTTGGTCTCTCGTTTATTAGTCTGCTTGACGATTATTTTTTAGGTATTGATGATCCCAGTATAGCGTTTCTAAACTTTTTGAAAGGGTATCTGCTGCTGTTTGTCATTATCAAATTTTTGCAATATCTGCCAGAGCTGCTTGACAAGCAAAAGAATACAGCCCGGTTCTTGGTTTATAGTTTTCTTTCGCTAATTGCTGTGGGTACATTTTTATTGATGCTGCCGGGTGCCACCCAGGATGGGCTTGGACTCGAATTTATAGATGCGCTGTTTACATCTACCAGTGCCGTATGTGTGACAGGACTTATTGTTGTTGATACTGCCACCCATTTTACCCTGTTTGGAGAACTGGTTATTCTTACTTTAATCCAACTTGGGGGAATAGGTATAGTTACCTTTGCCACCTTTTTGTTTTTGTTCATCAGTGGAGGCTTGGGAGTTGGCCAGATGAATACCTTAAAGGACGTTGTTGCAGAGAGTAATTCCAGCCTGGTTACTGCCACACTTAAACGGGTTGTAGGGTTTACATTTTTTGTTGAAGCAGTTGGGGCCGTATCGTATTACCTAAGCTGGGAGGTCTCCTTTCCCAATCAGGGACAGCGAATACTGTTTTCGGTTTTTCATGCAATATCTGCCTTTTGTAACGCCGGCTTTTCGCTGTTTACCAACAGCTTGGCTGATCCGGGAAATGCCACCAACCTGGGAATTAATATCACTACAATGATACTTATTGTCTTAGGAGGGCTGGGATTTACCGTCATATGGGAGATGATCCGCACTCGGACCGACCGATCCCGATGGCGTCGTCGACTTTCAATCCATACACAAACAGTTTTGACATCAACGGCAGTGCTTATAATAGCCGGTACGGTCCTTATTTTAGTTATGGAATGGAACCAAACGCTGGCCGAATTTTCCTGGGGGAATAAGATTATGGCTTCTCTGTTTCAGAGTATTACTACGCGAACGGCTGGCTTTAATACAATTGATACCGGAGCTATTGGAGTATCGGCAACATTAGTTATGATTATGCTGATGTTTATTGGCGGGTCTCCCGCTTCGACGGCAGGAGGTATAAAAACCACCACTTTTGCGGTCGTTATGAGGTCAGTTACGATGACCATCCGAGGAGCTAATAAAATGGAGCTTTTTAAGCGAACGGTACCCACTCGAGTTATTTTTAGAGCGATGACCGTCATTTTATTGGCGGCTTCTTGTATTAGCGTTAGTACAATTTTATTATCATTAGTTGAAGACCATTCTTTAATGGATATATTTTTTGAAGAAGTTTCAGCCTTTGCAACGGTTGGATTGTCTCGGGGTATTACAGGGGATCTAACCTCGTGGGGAAAGTTTATTATTGTGGTTTCAATGTTCTTGGGCCGCGTGGGTATCCTCACATTTATGGCCGCTTTTGCAAGTAAGATAGATACTGATAAGTACAAATATCCCGAAGAAGATATAATGGTATCATAATACAAATGATTAATATTTCTCATTATGAAACGAAGAAGTGACCAGCATTTTGCAGTTATTGGTATTGGTGCTTTTGGTAGCGCATTGGCAAAAAAACTTTCTGAAGAAGGGGCCTATGTCATTGCCATAGATAATGACATGGAGCATATAAACCAGGTTAAAGAATATGTATCTGAGGCTATTTGTTTTGATGCTACTGATCCTGAACTTTTAGAAAGCCATGGCATTACGAATGTTGATGTAGCGGTTATTTCGATTGGGGAAGCTTTTGAACCGGTAGCACTGATTGCCATGCACTTGTTAAATTCAGGGGTAAAGGAAGTATATGGTCGTGCCGGAAGCCGTATTCAAGAACAGATATTGGAACAAATTGGTATTACCGATGTGATCCATCCCGAGCGGCAAGTTGCAGAGCGTATGGGCGTTTCATTGGTTCGTCGGGGGATGTCGGACGTATTTGATATTGGAGAAGGGTTGGCCATGTTTGAGGTCGAGGCGCCTGATGCCATGATAGGTTATACGTTGGAAGAGCTTGAAATACGAAAACGTTATGAGCTCAATTTGATTACGATAAAACGTTTGGTTGAATTGGGTGATGAAATTGGACCTGAAAAACAATATCAACCCATTGGGATATTAACCGGAGAGACTACCATTAAGGAAGGTGATCGTTTTCTACTTGTTGGGAGTAAAAAAGATGTAGATAAGCTGCTTGAAACCAATTGAGTTGCACGATAGCGAGGCTTCCATTACATATGGCTGGGATATTTGGGTAGATGCACAATGAATGATGGGTAACCTTCTGTATTTTAAATTCCCTCCGATATTACATACAGCTCTAAAGGGAGGTCGCCGCTTGGCCTTATTTTATAATCTGCTCAATTAGTTTTTGTAATGGGCGTTGCTATCTGTTTTGTCTTTGTCGATTGAAGGTTAAATGAGTTTCCTGTTGTATCTGCTAAACTCTCTGCTGCTATGATCTTAATAGCTTCGTAAGCATTCATAGAGAGAAAACTCTGAGGCATCAACCCAATAAGAGGGCACTCATATTTGATACCTGGGTATAGCCCATTCTTGGGTTAATGCAAAAAAAGAAGTCTGCATTTAATGATATCGTTCACTTTCCGTACCTTTGGTGATGGAATTAAGAAAAATTAGAGCTAAAAAAATGTTTCACTAAGGATGGCACGAAAAACAGTAGAACAGATGGCAGTCAACAATATTGAAACGCCGGAGGGTGATCCGGACGTAGAGCAGTCCATGGAGTTCTTTTTGTACTTCCCTACCGAGTGGGATGCTTATGTAACGAAGTCCTGTCTCATGAATTTGCAGTTTGATACGTCGGTGCATTATTCCGAATCGTCGGATAATTGGTTGTGTTTGGCAAAAAAGGAGATCAAACCTACCAAGGGTCGACTTTTGGAACTCAAAAACTTTTTTAACCGTTTGGCAAGAGCAAAAAATGGTAGCTATGATGGCTGGGGCACGACCGTTATTTCAGAAGATGAAGCAGGAATTGCATAGCATATATCGTATCAGAATTTGACATCCCAACAATCAGATCCTTTAATAGTTAGATGAATATTTTTGCAGTAATAATTTTAGCAACGCTGGCCATCGATTTTATTCTCAACTTGGTTAGCGATTACCTGAATTTGAAGTCACTTGATGAGGGATTGCCCGAAGAGTTTCAGGATGTTTACGATGAGGAGACCTATGAAAAATCTCAACGTTATACTAAAGAGCGGACGAAGTTTGGGATTTTGACCTCGGTATTTAACCTGGCATTGTTGCTGGCCTTTTGGTTTGCCGGCGGATTTCAATGGCTGGATGAGATCGTACGTAGCTGGGAGCTGGGGGTTATTTGGACGGGTCTCGTTTATATTGGGATGTTGATTCTTGCTAAACAATTGCTGTCGCTGCCTTTCAGCATCTATTCTACCTTCGTAATCGAAGAGAAGTACGGCTTCAACAAAACTACCCCCAAAACCTTTGTGCTTGATCTGGTTAAGGGATTGGGATTGAGCATCCTGCTCGGCGGCCCGTTGCTGGCTGGTATTTTGGCTTTCTTTACCTTTATCGATCAATACGCTTGGCTATATGCCTGGGGCGCGGTAACGGTGTTTACGCTTTTTATTCAGTTTATCGCCCCCACGTGGATTATGCCCATTTTCAACGATTTTGAGCCGCTGGATGAGGATAGTGACCTTCGCCAGAAAATCCGGGATTATGCTGATAAAGTGAATTTTGCCATGGAGGGCGTATATGTGATGGACGGGTCCAAGCGATCCAGTAAATCAAATGCCTTTTTTACGGGATTTGGCAAAAATAAACGTATTGCACTTTACGACACGCTGATTGATAATCACGAGGAAGATGAGTTGGTAGCGGTACTGGCTCATGAGATTGGTCATTACAAAAAGAAGCACATCATTAAAAATATGGCCATTAGCATTGCCCAGACGGGAATTATGTTTTTCCTGCTTTCAATCTTTCTGAATTCGGAAGGGTTGTTTGATGCTTTTTACATGGAGCAAATGTCGGTCTATGCGGGTCTTATTTTCTTTGGGATGCTTTACGCGCCCATCGATATGATTGTATCGGTGTTTATGCAGATTCTTTCCCGAAAATATGAGTTCGAGGCCGATGAGTTTGCCTCAACAACCTATCAAAAAGAGCCCATGATTGCGGCATTGAAAAAGCTTTCCAAGGACAATCTTTCAAACCTGACGCCCCATCCCTTTTATGTATTCTTGAACTATTCTCATCCGCCGGTGCTGGAGCGTATCAAGGCAATTAGGGGAAATCAATCTCCCTAAATTCCTCTTCTCCAAGAGGGATTTAAAGGTTGTATAGCTCAAAGTAAGAGTTCCTCCTTGGCGAAGGAGGACAGGAGGATTGACTTGATTATTCGTCAGGCAAATAGCTTTCCTTTCTGGTTGCAATGCTCCGGCGTTGCAACCAAGACCTTTCCTGACGACGCGGAGCATCGTCAGGAGATAGAGATAATCTATTCGAAAGGGATATTTCTGCTATGCTGGTCCCCACACATCGGGATGCATCAAGAAAAAAAGGACAATGCATATTTTTGTCTACAAAATACCTTCTGCGATACAGAGGTTCGTTATAAACTAAGAAGATGAACAAGCACACAGCGTTCAGCACGAGATACTGGAGTCTCCCCTCTCTCTTATTCTTGTTTCCTACCTCCATGGGGCAGTACAGGGCATTCCGCACCGGAGGTACGGAATGAGGATTTGTTAATTCGAGAGTAAAATAACTGAATTCTTCCTTGGAAAAGCCTGCCTGCGCGGAGCCATTTAATAAGAAAGCTGCTATAAATGTAAAAGTTTCGGCGTAGGCGGGGAGGTCAGGAGGATTGATTTTTGGGTATAATCGGATCCAATATCTACCCTGCAAATCTGCAGTGAATTTTGTTACTTGCCATTCATAATTGCAAATAAATAAGATTTCCCATGCGAAAAGAAACCCAAGCCATCCACGCCGCCATGGAAGTGGCCAACAACAATCCCGATATCGTACCGCCGGTGCATCGCTCGACCGTATATGAACTTGATCAAGAAGGCCGTTCAGAGGGCGACTGGCACTACACGCGGCTCGAAAATCCCAATCGCGTACAGTGGGAACAGGTACTAAAAGTAATGGAGGAAGGCGAAGTGGCTGCGGCTTTTTCAAGCGGGGTGGCAGCGGCGTCGGCTGTGTTTCGGGCCCTGCATCCCGGCGATCATATTATCATTCCCGAAGATGTATATGCGGGTAATCGAAAACTTGTCAATAAGCTGATGAAGCCGTGGGGCCTGCAGGCAGATTTTATTGATATGACAGCCCTGCAAAATATAGCCGACCATATTAATGATGATACCAAACTAATCTGGATTGAAACGCCTTCGAATCCCTTGTTCAGCATGATGGATATTGAGGCGATTAGTGAGCTGGCGCATGAAAATGGAGCAGTAGCTTGTGTGGATAATACCTGGCCCACCCCCATTAATCAGCTTCCGTTGAAGCTGGGGGCCGACCTGGTGATCCATTCCACAACCAAGTATTTCGGCGGACATAGCGATATTTTGGGAGGCGCAGTAATTGCCAGGAAAGAAAATGAGATGTTCGAAAAAATCAGACTCGTTCAGCGCGTGGGCGGTGCAGTACCGTCACCGGATGATTGCTGGATGCTGGCACGTAGTACCCGAACGCTCCCATATCGGATGAAAGGGCACAACGAAAATGCCATGACATTAGCTCGATTTCTGCAAAATCATCATAAAGTAGAAAAGGTTTTTTACCCCGGCTTGGCGACGCACGCTGGACATGAAGTTGCAAAAAAGCAGATGAATGGGTTTGGCGGGATGATTTCCTTTTTGATTGATGGTAATGCCGAGCAGGCCATTAAAATTGTGGGTCGGTCAAAGCTGATTAGCCGAGCTACCAGTTTAGGTGGCGTAGAAAGCACCTGGGAGCACCGTCGAAGCAGTGAGGGCGAAGGCTCGATTACGCCCGAAAATCTGATCCGCATAAGTGTAGGTCTGGAACATGCCGATGACCTGCTGGAAGATCTGGAACGAGCGTTATCATAGAGCGTAGAATCGTATGGTGTATTATTTGAATAAATATACGCCATACGCAACAGGGTACTTATGTCCAAAACCGTCTTCTATATAAAACTGGTTCATTCGTTTCTTTTTTTTCTGATTGGGATAAGTACGATCTACGTTTTTTTAACAGCTGCTTTAGATGAAATAAACAATCTGACTTGGTGGGCGTTTGCGATTGCTGTTATTGAGTTATTGGCTCTTTTGCTTAATAATTGGCGATGTCCGCTTACGGATTTGGCCGAGCAACAGGGCGCTGAAGTGGGCTCGGTGGCTGACCTGTTTTTGCCGGAATGGTTGTCCGAACACTTATTCTCTATTTTCGGGGTATTCTTTGTTATAACCTGCTTTCTTTTGCTGTGGAGAGTATTCTTTTAGTTTAATGAAGTAATTGATACCTATTAACTAAGTGGTTACTTAAATATGGGTATGGTTACCCTATTTATTTTGATCTAATGCCATTTATTGTGATCTTTGAGGGCTGATTTTGAACGCTGTCAGCGAAAGTTTTATTAAAGACGTTACGATCAATTTTTTTAAACTAATCTGAGTACCAATGGCCAGAGTTGAAGTAGAAATGCCCCAGATGGGCGAATCGGTAATGGAAGGCACCGTCATAGAATGGACCAAAGAAGTCGGTGACAAAGTAGAAGAAGATGAAACACTTCTTGAAATTGCTACCGATAAGGTAGATACCGAAGTGCCCTCTCCCCAAGCCGGGATCCTCATTGAAAAGTTAGCCGAAGAAGGTGACACCATTGAAGTGGGTCAGCCTATCGCAGTTATCGAAACGGATGCTGATGCGGCCGACATTTCTGGCGGGGGTGGATCTGCTGAGGAAGAAGCAACGGTCGAAGAACCCGAAACTCAAGAAGAGCCGGAGCAGGAAGCATCTCCTGCGCCAGCGGCTGCGGAGACTGAAGAAGTCGTTGAGGATGATGAAGGGGAACGCATTGAGGTACAGATGCCTCAAATGGGTGAGTCGGTCATGGAAGGAACGGTCATCGAATGGGCTAAAGCCATTGGTGATGAAGTGGAAGAAGATGAAACGCTTTTAGAAATTTCTACGGACAAGGTGGATACTGAAGTACCTTCCCCACAGGCCGGTACGCTGGTAGAGATTCTGGTTGAAGAGGGTGATACCGTTGAAGTGGGGCAGACTATTGCAATTATCGCAACTGGGAAAGTTGCATCAGCCTCAGACGATACGAAAAGTTCTTCTAAGACCGATACTCAGAAGACGAAACAGGAAACTCCATCAACACAGACAACAGAACCACAGCCGGCTCAAACTACAAGCACGAACGGGGCGCCTTCCGGAGGAACGGAGCCGCAACGTATTGGCAGTGACGGGCGATTTTATTCTCCGCTGGTGCGATCCATAGCAAAAGAAGAAGGAATTTCACAGGAAGAGCTGGAAAGCATTGAAGGTTCTGGGCAGGGCGGACGTGTATCCAAGGAAGATGTAATGAGTTACCTTGAGGAACGAAAGGCTCAACCCAAACAGCCGGCACAACCTGCTGCACAGAAATCGGGATTAAGCAAGCCCGGTAAGAAAGAGCCGGCTCCCGCACAAGGCGAGCAGCGTTCTATTTCTGCCGGAGAGCTTGATCTTGAGCGTCCATCCGAAAATGTAGAGCGTGTTAAGATGGATCGCATGCGCAAGATGATTGCCGAGCACATGGTTCGCTCAAAGCAGACATCGGCTCATGTTACGACCTTTTCCGAGGTTGATGTTACAAATCTTGTACGCTGGCGTGAGGCCAATAAGCAGGAATTTAAGGAGCGGGCCGGCGTTAAGTTGACTTACACGCCGCTCTTTATTGAGAAGATTATACAGGCTATGCGCGAATTCCCGCTTATTAATAGCTCAGTGGATACCGAAAATGATGAAATTATACTGAAGCGCGATATAAACTTTGGTCTGGCTGTTGCGCTGGGCGAAGGTGGTAAGGGCGGCTTAATTGTCCCTGTCATTAAGAAAGCTCAGGAAAAGAATTTGGTTGGTCTTGCCAAGTCGGTTAATGATTTGGCTATTAAGGCGCGTAACAAAAATCTGAATCCAGATGATCTTGTGGGCGGTACATTTACGCTTACGAATTACGGAAGCGTTGGCAACTTGATGGGAACCCCCATTATTAATCAGCCGCAAGTTGCCATTATGGGAACTGGCGCTATTGAGAAACGACCGGTTGTCCGTGAAACTTCCGAAGGTGATGTGATAGCCATTCGCCAAATGATGTATCTGTCAATGAGTTATGATCACCGCATTGTTGACGGTGCTCACGGCGGGGCATTTCTTAATCGTGTTAAGGAGCTGTTGGAAAATTTTGATCCCGATCGTGCGGTTTAGTCATCCCAATTTATAATAATGCAGAAGAAGGGGTTTATTATCATAAGCCCCTTCTTTTTTATGATTACTATGGAAGCACAACGAACGGTTGATGACATTCGTGAGAAGGTACGCATCCTAAAGGAAGAAGGGAAGACTGTTGCATTTGTACCGACAATGGGTGCTATTCATGAGGGACACTTATCTCTTTTTCGGCTGGCCCGGAAATATGCTGATGAAGTGGTTGCTTCTATCTATGTGAATCCTGAGCAGTTTGCTCCCGACGAAGATTTTGAGGAATATCCCCGAGAACTCGAAAATGATCTGGCAAAATGTGAAGAAGAAGGGGTTTCTACGGTATTTGCGCCTACGGATGAAATAATGTATCCCGGCAAGCAGTATTTGAGTATCGAAATTGATGAACTAAATGATTTTATGGATGGCGGATCACGGCCAGGATTCTTTGAGGGGATCCTGCTTGTGGTGAACAAGCTGTTCAATATTATTGAGCCCGATTTTGCGGTGTTTGGACAAAAGGACATTCAGCAATTTCGCATCTTGCAGCAGATGGTAACGGAATTTAATCATGATGTGGAATTGATAATGGGACCCATCAAACGAGCGAACGACGGTCTGGCACTTAGTAGTCGGAACGAGTATCTCGATGACGAGCAACGGAAGTTGGCTCCTGGCTTATATCGTTCACTCCAATATGTAGGGAAGCAGATTTCCGATGGAGCGAAAAATGTGAAATTGTTGTTAGAACATCAGAAAAACGAATTGGAAGCAAAAGGGTTCGAAATTGATTATCTTAACTTGTTTTCTTTCGAGAAGATGAAACCGGTTTCGAAATGGAAGTCCGGTAATAAATATATTTTGGCCGGAGCCGTTTATCTTGGAGAAACACGCTTAATTGATAATATCATTATTGAAAAATAGTTACGATCATGACGTTAACGATGTTCAAATCCAAATTACATCAAATGAAGGTAACCGAGGCAAACCTTCATTATGAGGGAAGTATCACGATTGACCAAGAGTTGCTTGATGAAGCCGGCATTCTTCCATACGAAAAAGTTCAGGTCGTAAATATAATGAATGGTGAACGCCTTGAAACCTATATTATCCCCGGAGATGCCGGATCGCGTGTTTGCTGTTTAAATGGAGCCGCGGCGCGAAAGACACAAGTGGGCGATCGGGTTATTATTATTTCGTATGCCGAGATGACACCCGAAGAAGCTCAGGATTTTAAGCCCAAAGTGGTTATTGTGGATGAAAATAATGATCCCAAAACCATTGTGGACGAAACAGAGTATGCCACAAAATATGATCTTGAAAAGGGTATTGTAGATAATACGGTAGTGGACGAGTAGGCTATATATTATTATCATTTACGATTTTTAAAACCCTCAGGATTTGCTTTCTTGAGGGTTATTTTTATTTAAGGAAGAGCATATACTCAAAAGAGAAACTCTGTGATTTTTCCCATTAATAAAATCGATCTTTTATGAAACGTTTATTACTTGCCCTATTCGCTATTCTTTTGATGCCCATGATGACTATGGCTCAGTCGAGTCAGCCATTTAGCAGTATGGATGTGTTTGAATTACAATGGGTGCAAGATCCGCAAATATCTCCTGATGGCGAACATATCGTTTACGTACGCGGACAGATGGATAAGATGAAAGATCGTCGTACTGGTCGGCTGTGGATGATGGACGCCGACGGATCTAATCACCGTAAACTCACCGACCGAGATGTTAGTGAAGGCAACGCACGATGGTCGCCCGACGGCAGCCGCATTGCTTTTACTTCATCAACGGAAGATGATGGCAGTGAAATTTATATTTACTGGATGGAAAGCGGCGCCATGTCGCGCATTACACAGCTGGAGCAGTCGCCAAGTGGAATTGCGTGGTCGCCCGACGGAGAACGTTTGGCTTATAACATGAAAGTGAAGGAACCAAATCCCAAATTGGCGGATTCCAAACAACCTCCCGAAGGCGCCGAATGGGCCGATAATCCTCGAGTTACAACCCGGTTGAATTACGAGTCTGACGGCTCAGGCTATATTGATCCGGGTTATACCCACATTTTTACCGTGCCAGCCGAGGGCGGAGCGCCGCGTCAAATTACGAGCGGTGATTATCATTATTCAGGGGATCCCGTTTGGAGTAGCGATGGAGATCAGTTGTTATTTTCGGCAAATCTGAACGAAGACTGGGAGCAAGACCGTCGGGAATCAGAGCTTTATAGTGTTGATGTAGAAAGTGGCGACGTGGAACAACTGACTGATCGAGACGGACCAGATTACAGTGCTGCGGTATCGCCCGATGGAGAAACAATCGCTTACCTGGGATACGATGACAAGGTGCAGACCTATCAGCTTACTAAACTTTATACAATGAGTGTTGATGGGAGTAATAAACAGGAAGTTGAGCTGAATTTAGATCGCAGTATTTCATCCATCCAATGGGATGAAGACGGCCAAGGCCTGTATTTTATGTATGATGATGAAGGCAATACTAAAGTTGGTCATACCACCCTTGATGGAAAAACGTCGGTCGTAGCAGAAAATGTGGGCGGAACTACTGTGGCACGTCCCTACGGCGGTGGCTCGTATTCAGTGGCTAAAGATGGCACCATAGCCTATAATGAAACTACGCCCTACTATCCTGCGGAGTTGGCAACGACATCGAGGAATAAGGATGGAAGAACGAAAGTTACCGGTTTGAATGATGCACTGCTTGATTATCGTAATTTGGGGCAGGTCGAAGAAATTTGGTACACCTCTTCCGTAGACGGACGCAAGATTCAGGGCTGGATTGTTAAGCCGCCAAACTTTGATCCCGATAAAAAGTACCCATTGGTAGTTGAAAATCATGGCGGACCTATTTCGAATTATGGCGATCGGTTTTCTCCTGAAATTCAGATGTATGCTTCGGCCGGTTATGTGGTGTTCTATCCCAATCCGCGGGGCAGTACCGGGTACGGAGAAGAATTTGGCAACTTGCTGTACCACAACTATCCCGGCAATGATTACCACGATGTGATGGATGGCGTCGATGCTGTGCTCGATAGAGGATTTATAGATGAGGATAACCTTTTTGTGACGGGAGGAAGTGCCGGCGGAACGATGACCTCGTGGATGGTTGGCAAGACCGATCGTTTTGACGCTGCAGCGGTTATCAAGCCGGTGATGAACTGGATCAGTAAAACACTTACGGCCGATAATTATTACGGCTATGCTCACTACCGGTATCCGGGTCAGCCGTGGGAAAATTTCGAAGCCTACTGGGAGCATTCTCCCATTTCTCTGGTCGGCAACATTGAAACGCCAACAATGGTGATGGTCGGAACTGCTGATCTGCGTACACCGCCTTCGGAAGCAAAACAGTTGTATAGTGCGCTGCAGGTACGCGAGATTGAAACAGCATATATAAAAATGCCGGGTGCTTCACACTTTATTTCTGATCGTCCCAGCCAGCTTATCGATAAGGTCAAAAATATTATTGCTTGGTTTGAGCGATATCGGACGGATTAATAATGAGCTCAATTAAAAAAAAGGCCACGAACAAATAAGAGTCCGTGGCCAGAAATTAGCTAAAACCATTTAACATTAGCTGTAATCGGGAAGCAGTTTAAAAAACTTAGCCGAAGTGTGTATGCCCCGGTAGAAATCCTTGAGAGCAAATTTTTCGTTGGGCGAATGGATGGCGTCACTGTTAAGGCCAAAACCCATCAGTATAGATTGCGCTCCCAGTATTTTCTGGAAGTCTGCAACAATGGGAATAGATCCGCCTTCGCGAGTGAAAAATGGTTCTTTGTCATACACTGCTTTAAAGGCATCGGCCGCTGCCTGCAGTCCATAAAATGATAAATCCGTGATGGCCGGATGTCCTCCGTGATGCTCGTTTACCTCAACAGTAACAGTATCCGGAGCTAGTGACTTGACGTGCTCTTTAAAGAGTTTCGCAATTTTTTTGGGATCCTGGTCGGGAACCAGCCGCATGCTTACTTTAGCACCCGCTTTGGCCGGTAGTACCGTTTTGGCACCTTCGCCCTGATAGCCACTCCACATACCATTTACATCCAGGGTGGGGCGGGCAGAAGTGCGCTCCAGCGTATTATAACCTTTTTCTCCCTTCAACGCTTTGAGCCCAAGCTTGTCTTTGTATTCTTCTTCGTCGAAAGGCAATTTAGCATAGGTCTCCCGATCTTCTTCAGTGAGTTCAATCACATCATCATAGAATTCGTCAATCTGGATAACGCCGTCATCATCTTTTAGCTGTGAAATAATTTCGCAAAGTACATTAGCCGGGTTATCGACAGCACCGCCATAAACGCCGGAGTGCAGATCCCTGTTGGGCCCCTGAACGTTTATCTCCATATAAGCCAATCCGCGTAGCCCATAAGTGATCGAAGGCGTATCTTCTGCAAACATGGCCGTATCTGAAATAAGTACCATATCGCATTCAAGCAGATCTTTGTGCTCCTCAATAAATGGTACCAGGTTGGGAGAACCGATTTCTTCCTCCCCTTCAAAAATGAACTTGATATTGACGGGAAAATCAGTGTCTGTTTTTTGGTAGGCTTCCAGCGCTTTTACGTGCGTAAACGATTGTCCTTTATCGTCGCTGGCACCCCGGGCATAAATATCACCGTCCCGAACTTTTGGATCAAAGGGAGGGGTTTCCCACATATCCATGGGATCAGGCGGTTGAACATCGTAATGACCATAAACTAACACCGTAGGTTTGGATTCATCCGTGATCAGCTCGCCATACACTATGGGATTGCCGTTAGTTTCAAAAACCTCTGCACGGTCGAGGTCGAGGCTGTTAAGTTTATCAAGCAAAAAGTTAGCGGCATCGATGACCTCATTTTTATATTCCGAATCGGTGCTGATGCTGGGAATGCGTAAAAAATCGAATAGTTCGTGCTTGAACTGTTCTTTGTTAATGTCAATATAATCGGCTACTTCAGACATAATAAAATAATTGTGATTTGTCCTTGTTAGAAGATTTAGGTGTTGCGTATTTCGTACTCCGTTTTGAGTACATGAAACGCACTACGATATACGCAAAAATTACATTAGTCAGAGTATAAGTATATCGCTGTTGGGAATCCATCCGTACAGGCCATTGCTCATGCGAACGTATGCCCATTTTTGCTCCGACTTGCTTCGTCGATGGTCAACAGTAAAGGTATAGCCTTCGTAAGCGCGACTGATAATGGAGGCTTCTTCGGAGGGTTCTTCCAAAACGGGTACCTTTTCAGTTACCATCACCGCTTTACTGTATCGTTCACTAATATATTGCGTGTAGAAGCTGGAGGCGATAATGAGTATTGCTGTCCCTATGAGGGAGAGTCCCACGATGCGTAATATGTTAGGATAGGCCTGCAAAAACCATTTTGCAATAAAGATAAACACTCCAACATTTAAAGTGATGATTCCTATCAGTAAAAGGTTCTGAGCTCCGATATGTTCCTGCAGCCAGTCGGTAGCGATATCCCAGGGTAGCTTGGGCAGCACGGCTGATTGCCGGCTAAACCGTGATTCTATAAACTGCAGTGCTTTTTGAGCTTGCTGTTCGGTTTCCTCAAATTGTGAAGCTTTTAAAAAGTAATACTTTGCCACTCCCAGCGAGTCTATGCGTTGATAGCTGATTCCCATGTTTAAGAATAGGCCACCGGAGACAGTGTTTTGATCCTCAAGCTTTTGATATAACGATAGGGCTTGTTCATAGTTACCTTCTTGGAGCATTTCATTGGCATCATCAAAAAGAGCCTGGGCATTTTGCTGAGCAAAGCTGAGGGTAGTAAATCCACCGAAAAGAAAAAGAAAGAGAAATATTTTTGGGAATCGATTGCTAATCACGGTTATAATACTTTTTGTAGTTTTTCGAGCGTACTTTCTGCCAAACCAACATGTGATTTAAGATAAGCATGTGTGGTGTCTGGAGCGTAACTGATCGTAGCGCATTTTTCCAGCAGCATGTGTACGTTCTTAACCAGGTTTTCTTCGATGTTATGTTCTTTTAGTGCTTCTATATAGTCTTGGTTAGACAACCCTGCTTCCGGCATATTTAGTCGATCGCTGATAAAACCAGTTATCGCTTTTTGTAATAGATTATAGGCCTGCTTTATATCTCCCTGTTCGGAAACTTCAATAGCATTTTTCAGGCGCTGCTGTGCTTTGTCTGATGCTTTGACTGATCGGGCAAAAGCAGTATCTGTTTGCATTTTCTCGGCATAGGACTTACGCCAGTATGCTACCCCGAAAAATGTCAATGGGAGTATAAGTCCTGCCCAAAACCACCATAAACCCAGAAGGTTGGCTGGCTCGGGTGATATTACGATCCAGCTTGCAAGACCTGTGATTGGAGAAACAGGAAACTGACCGGAGTTTTCAGAGGAAGCAATAGCTTCCGGATTCTCATCAATAGAAAAGGTAAATGCTTCGAGCGTGGTGGTGACATATTGGTCGCGTGAGGCATTATAGTACGAAACTTTTTTCGCAGGAATGGTATAATTACCAGGTGAACGGGCAATAATAACATCAGTAAATGACTTGCTTCCGCTAATAGTACCGTTTTTTCGATTAAGTCGAGTTTTTTCCTGCGGTTCGTAAATTTCAAGTCCCTCGGGCAGCTCATAATTGGGTTTTGAAATAAGAGGGATGTTACCGGAACCTCTTATATGCGTTTCAATTTCGATAGATTCTCCAACAAGAGCATTGCTGGTGCTGATGCTTCGGGAAATATCAAAATTGCCGACTGCACCAATATAGGTGGCATCATCGGTAGGAGAAAGAGGTTGTACATTAACAGTAATTGGATCGCTGGATAGTTCTACCTCTCGCTGGTTACTGCCAAAACCGCTAAAGAAGCTGCTAAACGGGTCGTTGCCGGATCGGGCTGAGCGGACGGCTACAACAATTTTATAAGGACTAATTTCCAGTTCCCCTGATTTTGTAGGGAATAGCGAAAATTGGAGCAGTCGTGCTTTGCGATATCGAATGCCATTTAAAACGGTGGATTCAGCACGGGGTCGACCGGAATTTTCCAACTCTTCTTTCCAAAATCCCTCGGCTTTCCATCCGGGTACGGGTTGGTAAGAGTTTACTTCCAATCCATCCCTGAAGTATAGAATAACATCGGTAATAACTTGTTGTCCTGTGACCGGTTGTTTATCGGAAACTTCGAGTTTTAGAAAAATATCGGGTTGACCCGAAGAATCGTCTGACGTGGCTGATTCGCTCTGATCAATCACATTAACCGAAATGGTATCAGTGGTGTAGGTTTCTCCATCAATCGAAACACTGACACTCGGCAATTGATACTTCCCCTGTTTTTGGGCAATGAGATAATAGCTGTAGGTGTATGAGACCGTGCTTTGGCCGTTTACATAACGATAGCTTCGAGAGGTGGAGGGATTGTCACTCAGTAAACGAAAATTTTCAAACTGAGGCAGTTCAGGTCGGGACACATTGTTAAAGTTGCCACTTATCGAAATTGAAAGACTGACACGTTCACCTGTATAAACCGTAGTCTGTGATAAGCTGGCTTCGACGGAAACATTCGATTGTGCCCAACTGTATGGATTTCCAAGCAGTAAGAAAACCAGAAAAATACCGACTGTAAAAAATGCTTTACCAATCTTTCTCATTGGAACTGTTACTGGACTTCGTTTCCTGTTTCTTGAATTGTTTAAGCAGTTCCTTCTCTTTCTGTTCCAAGGCTTTTAATATCTTTTGTGCCTGGGCCTTGCTCATCTTTTGGGGCTGTTGTTGGTTCTGCTGATTCTGTTGATTTTTCTGCTGGTCTTGCTTGTTTTGTTGATCCTGCTGTTGGTCTTGTTGCTGATCTTGGTTTTGCTTGTTATTCTTTTGCTGTTGTTTGTTTTGTTGGTTCTGTTGGTTTTTATTCTGCTGATTCTGTTGCTGCTCCTGCTGCTTTTTCTTGGCAAGCTCAAAATTATGTTTTGCATCTTCATCTCCTGCCATGTAACGAAGCGATCTTTTAAAATAGTCAACAGCTTTATCCCATTTTTGATTATCGGATAACACCTTGCCAATATTATAATTGGCTTTTGCTTTTTCTACAGCACTGTTGGTCATCGATTTATATTGCTCAAAGGTGCGGATTGCTTCTTCGGTTTGTCCCGATTGAGCCAGGGCCGAGGCCAAGTTGAAATAGAGTTTCGCGTTTTCGGGCTCGGCATCAATCGCTTTTTTATACAGCGTGACGGCTTGTTCGTAGTTGCCTTTATCATAGGCTTCATTGGCCTTGCGGGCATC
Source organism: Fodinibius sp. GM21 (assembly GCF_058386955.1). Classification (NCBI taxonomy): domain Bacteria; kingdom Pseudomonadati; phylum Balneolota; class Balneolia; order Balneolales; family Balneolaceae; genus Fodinibius; species Fodinibius sp. GM21. The sequence goes on from NZ_JBYEIQ010000002.1 coordinate 390,882, forward strand.
TTCTATGGAAGCTCCCAGCAGTAAAAGACTTATCAAGATAGCCCAAATGTATCGCATTGTGTTGTCCTTATTTAGAATTCATCACATTAACGAGAAAGAAGAACGAAAAATTGCAAAAATCAGTCCATTTGCTCTGCTATAGCCAGCGTTTCGTCATCCATTTTCATATTGGTAAACACATTGGATACATCATCATTATCTTCAAACTTTTCAATCAGCTTAAAGTTTGATTCTGCCACATCTGATTCTACTTTAACTTCGGTCATGGGGATGCGAATCAGCTCGGCAGAATCAATATCGTAGCCCATCTCCTCAAGCTGGTCATTAACTTCGTACATCGATTCGCGACCGGTGGTTACATTCAATACCTCGCCATCGGTATCAATATCTTCTGCCCCGGCATCAATGGCTTGCAGCATAAATTCTTCTTCGTCTATTTCGTGATCTTGGTCTTCCTTTTTTATGCGGATCATCCCTTTTTGTTCAAACAGATAACCGACTGAACCGTCCGTACCCAAATTGCCCCCGTGAGATGAAAAGATATGGCGAATCTCTCCCACGGTGCGATTGTAGTTGTTGGTCGTTACTTCAATGAAATAGGCGATACCACCGGGACCGTAGCCCTCATAGGTCGCTTCTTCATATTTGCCGTCGCCCTCATCAAGTTCTCCCGTGCCTTTTTTGATGGCCCGCTCGATGTTATCCTTGGGAACATTATCGCTTTTGGCGTTATTAATGGCTGTATCAAGCCTGGGATTCATTTCCGGATCGCCACCCCCCTCGCGTGCAGCAACAGAAATTTCACGCAGATGCTTGTTGAAAATCTTATTCCGCTTTTTGTCTTCTTTCTTTTTTTTATGCTTTATATTAGACCATTTGGAATGACCAGCCATAAGTTTATATCTATTTTTTGAACAAAAAGTGTGTTTAAGTGCAGTGGATCTCCAAAAAATCCTAAGCCCTTAATATAATAGATAACTGACTTTGCACCTAATATGGGATTGTAGGAAATGAGATGCTCTGTTATTTTGTTAGAGGTAAGATGTTAGATGTAATTAAGTATTCCCGGATTAACTTTTTAAGAATTTATTAGATGAATATTGGAATTGTTTGTTACCCAACATTTGGGGGGAGTGGTGTAGTCGCCACAGAATTAGCGAAGGGATTAGCCGAGCGAGATCATGATGTTCATATCTTGAGCTATGCGCGTCCGGCCCGTTTAGATACGTTTCGGACGAACATTTCGTATCACGAAGTCAATATGAATACCTATCCGCTCTTTGAATATCCCCCGTACGATCTGGCTTTGGCCAACCAGATGGCAAGCCTTATCGAATACGAAAAAATTGATGTTCTGCATGTGCATTACGCTATTCCGCATGCTACCAGCGCATATTTGGCCAAGCAGATTTTGGGAGAAAAGGCAAAACACGTTCCGCTTGTTACAACGCTTCACGGTACCGATATTACTATTGTGGGGAGTGATCCGAGCTATAAAAATGTGGTCGACTTTTCAATCAACCAGAGTGATGGCGTTACGGCGGTATCGGAATATCTTCGTGAGGAAACGTATGAGCGTTTCGATATCAAAAAGGATATTAAAGTTATTCCTAATTTTATTGATTTGGACCGTTTTCAGAAGTCGGACCAAAACCATTTTAAAAAGGCAATTTGCCCAAATGATGAAAAGGTGGTGGTGCATGTTTCGAATTTCCGAGAAGTAAAGCGGGTTCCGGAAGTGATAAGCGTGTTTGCGCGTATCCTGGAAAATGATATCAAAGCGAAGCTGTTGTTGGTTGGCGATGGTCCTGATCGGCAACGAGCCGAGCAGCGATGCCGTGAGCTAAAAATATGTGATCAGGTCCGCTTTTTGGGGAAGCAAGATCAGGTAGAAGATATTTTATCCATTGCCGACCTTTTTCTGATTCCATCCGGTTCTGAAACCTTTGGTTTGGCCGCCCTTGAAGCTATGAGCTGTAGCGTCCCGGTGATCAGTTCAAACATAGGTGGATTGCCCGAAGTGAATATCCATGGCGAAACCGGCTACCTTTGTGATTTAGACGATATCGATTGTATGGGCGACTATGCCGTTGAGATATTGTCGGATGAAAGTTTACACAAAGAGCTTGCACAAAATGCCCGAAAACAGGCTGAAACATTTGAAATGAGTAAAATTATCAGCCAGTACGAACAGTATTACAAGGAATGCAGGCAACAGATGTCACCGTCAGATAAAGTTAGATAACCTTTTTTTTATATATTCTTCCTTCACTTCTGCCTAACAGATATTTCCTATGACTGATTCGCGGGTTTCGTTACGTGCCATTGGATACATCATTTTCGGTGCGGCAATGGTAAGCTTTACATCAGTGTTGGTGGAGCTGGCGAATGTTGGGCCTACCGTTTCTGCTTTTTACCGAATGCTTTTTGGCGGACTTATCCTGTTGGGAATCACAATGATCAAACGTGATCGGTTATGGTTTGGGATTAAGAGTCTGGCTATTCCGTTTGTTTGTGCCTTTTTGTTTAGCATGGATCTTTTTTTCTGGCACCGGAGCATTAATTTTGTAGGCCCGGGGCTGGCTACCATCCTTGGAAATATGCAGGTCTTTTTTGTTGCTATACTGGCCGTGTTTTTTCTAAAAGAAAAGCTTGGGTGGCGATTGCTGGTAGCCATTCCTTTTGCAGTTGTTGGGCTGTTTATGATTGTCAGAACAGGGTGGGGAGAACGCGGAGGTGCCGTTGAGATGGGAGTGCTTTACGGATTACTCACGGCACTTGCCTATGCACTTTATATACTTACACTACGTAAATCGCAGTCGGCAGGTTATGAGCTCCGCTTTTCATTAATTCCCAATATGATGTGGATTAGCCTGATGTCAGCCGCTATTTTGGGAATCACAGTTGTAATCGAACCCAGTGCTCATTTTTCTATTCCGGACTTGCAAACCTGGTGGGCTTTAATCGGACTTGGAATTGTTGGACAGGTTCTCGGATGGGTTTTTATATCCAAAGGACTGCCACAGGTAAATGCGTCGGTGGCAGGGCTGGCATTACTGCTTCAGCCGGCACTGGCATTTGGATGGGATATACTGTTCTTCGACCGTCCGACAACAGTGCTAGAATATATTGGTGCTGCCGTAGTATTGGCCGCTATTTACCTGGGAGCAACGAAAACTAAAAAGTAAAAGAGTAGCTGCTTAAAACAGCTAGTAGTCATTCATCATCTGCTTAAGTTTGATGTGGGGAGCCGTTGCGCGGTTTTGATAACCGTGAATAGCAATAGCTGCAAATAATATCGCCGATACACTAGCAGCAGTAACAACAATTGGTTGATGATCACCCCAGTTGGCAACGGCCACAGCAGTCAATCCCCAAATACCTACTAAAGCAAATTCGCGCATATTGCGTGTTATAATCATAAATAAGTTAATCAACCCTGCTGTGATAATCATGATGATGGCCCATACTGGATCACTTATGCCCCAGCCTTGCCACCCTGCTTTTGTGAGATAAGCCGAGATATTCGCAATGACGGCTACGGTAATCCACCCGGAGTAAAAGCAAAACGGCCACCAAAGCAGAAGGATGATTGGAAAAGGGGCATCCCAGCGCTCCATGTTGGTGTTGATGATGATCTTAATCAGCGAAAACAGTAGAACGGATATCATTAAAACGGATAGGCCGATGTAATCATATATCCAGGTGATAAGCCATAAGCTATTGGCAAAGCAGCTAATCACAAACCACCAGCCTATTTGAAGGATAAAATCATCATTTTTGGTCTCCTTGAAAAGTCCCTGAGCCTGATAGATAACAAAGCCCGCAAGCATCAGGTAGATTAATCCCCATATTGAAAATGCATAGCCCGCCGGAGTAAAAAGGTTTGCATATCGGGCTGAAATGTCACCAATTGTCTGACCGTTGATGAGCCCGGCGCCTGCCACATAATTGAAAATAATGGCAACAACGAAAGCTATGATGTTAGTAATTTGAAGTGTTTTTTTCATGATAACAATCCGTATTCATTGTATTCGCTGTGCATGTGCACAAAACCGATATGCTGTTTATACTGTTCCTCCAATTAAAAAACCCTGTCAGAGTTTGGAACTCTGACAGGGTTCAAGTCTAAATATATAACCTAATTTACGAAGCTGGTGCCAGTACTTTAGAAACCTCTTCGGCTGCTTCTTTTAGAAGAACGGCAGAGATCACATTCAAGTCTGAGTTGTCGATGATCTCTTTTGCTTCTTCGGCATTGGTACCCTGCAGACGGACAATAATGGGTACGTTTTCCACTTTCTCAGCAATTTCGGGATCTTTAACGGCTTCAATAACACCGTTGGCTACGCGATCGCAACGGACAATTCCACCGAAGATATTGATAAGAATTGCTTTAACGTTTTCATCTTCCAAAATAATGCGGAAGCCATTTTTGACAGTTTCGACATTGGCACTACCGCCCACATCCAGAAAGTTGGCCGGTTCACCGCCGGAAAGCTTAATGATATCCATGGTAGCCATAGCCAGTCCTGCGCCATTTACCATGCAGCCGACATTCCCATCGAGTTTAATGTAGCTGAGTCCATATTCGGAGGCTTCGAGCTCAACAGGATTCTCTTCTGATTTATCGCGAAGTTCTTCAATATCAGGATGACGGAAGAGCGCATTGTCGTCGAACGTCATCTTGGCATCAAGGGCCATTACATCGCCACTTGGAGTAAGAACCAGCGGGTTGATCTCAACCATATTGGCGTCCGTTTCCAGATAACAGTTGTACAGCGCCATGATGAACTTCACGGCCTTTTTGAAGGCGTCGCCTTCAAGGCCGAGTGCAAAAGCTAAGTGTCGGGCTTGATTGTGCTGAAGGTCCATGCCAGGCTCAACCCACTCTTTGACAATCTTTTCAGGGGTTTCTTCGGCAACGGTTTCAATATCCATGCCGCCTTCGGTAGAAACCATAATAACGTTTTTGCTCTTTGCACGATCGAGCAGTATACCGAGATAAAATTCCTGTTCAATTTCAACGCCATCGGTAACATAGATGCGCTGAACTTTCTGTCCCTCTTCGCCGGTTTGCTTGGTTACTAATACATCGCCAAGCAGTGATTCGGCCGCATTGCGCACCTCATCAAGCGTTTTGCAGAGGATTACGCCACTAGCACCGCTGTTTTTGGTTTTTCCTTTACCACGTCCACCGGCATGAATTTGGGCCTTGACAACAAAAAGAGATGATCCATTTTCTTTCATCTCTTTAGCTGCCTTAACGGCTTCGTCAACCGAAGTGGTTGCTACACCGGCCGGAACGGCAACATTGTAATCTTCTAAAAGTTCTTTTGCTTGATACTCATGAATTTTCATAACAACAATCGTATAGTTAGTAATTACCTCAGTTTAGCTCGTCAAAATAGGATGTTGTGAACATCCCGAAATACCGTATCAAAATTGAGCGATTAATATAACAAATGAATGGCAAGAATTTTAGGGCTTTGGGGTTAAATATTTTTATTGAGGACAGATTACTTTTCCGTCGTTGCTCATTTTTAGGGTGATGTTTTCTTTAGTAAGTTCCAAGCTCTCAAGCCTAAAGGTTTTTTGTTAGGTTGGGGAAGGAAAAAGTGAAGTAAATTTCAGTGCAGTAAAACAAACCAAGGTTATTATGAAAAAAATAGTTAAAGTCTTTCTTTCATCACTTATGTTGATCGTTTTGCCGGCTATGATAGCATTTGGACAGCAGGTTGTTGATGAAGATGCTGAACCCGAAGTGATTACAGAGGGATATGAATTTACCGAAGGACCGCTTTGGCACGAATCGGGTTATCTGTTGTTTAGCGATATCCCGGCTAATACTGTTTATAAATGGATGCCCGGTGAAGGATCTGAGATATACCTAAAACCCAGCGGTCATTCTAATGGTCTTGCTTTTGATCAGGAAGGGAACCTTCTTTTGGCTCAGCATGATGGTCTTGTCTCACGATTATCGAAGAATAAAGAGCTTAAAGTAGTAGCTGACAGTTATAATGGTAAACGGCTTAATAGTCCTAATGACCTTGCGATAAAATCGGATGGTTCCATCTACTTTACGGATCCCCCTTTTGGTGTTTCGGATGAAGACAAGGAGCTGGATTTTAATGGCGTGTACCGTTATTCCGAAGAGGATGGCCTGCAACTACTTGTTGATAATTTTGATCTGCCCAACGGCATTGTCTTTTCCCCGGATGAGTCTCGCATCTACGTAAATGATTCTCGTCATAATCATATCCGCGTATTTGAAGTACATGAAGACGGATCATTAGCAAATGGAAGTATATTTGCCGAAATGGAATCGGATGCTGAGGGTGCGGCGGATGGCATGAAAGTCGACACTGAAGGTAATCTATATTCTACGGGGCCCGGAGGGTTGTGGATTTTTTCTCCGGAAGGGAAATTGCTGGAGCAAATTGAAACGCCAAAGCGCATAACAAATGTAGCTTGGGGAGGAAGTAACTTTAGTTCTCTTTTTCTAACGGCACCTAATGTGGTTTATAAGCTTGAGACTAATAAAACAGGGATGAAATAAATATTATTCTATCAGGGTGGTTCTGGTTTTTTGTTTTGCGGAAAGGATAAGAGGATAATGGGGTAATTTTTTAGTCCATATTTTCTCTTGTCCTTCCGGAACTCCCACAACTGTCCAATTTGATTCTACGCTGCTTTCCAAGCTTGATAGATCAATTGGCTGCAGCGATAAATCCATCAAGAAAGTATTAGCTTCAGGGACTGTTACATTCCCAGTAAAACGTACATCCAGCTGTCCTGGAACTAATTCAGTAGTGGTTGTAGAATTGACAGGATTTGCATCTTCACAACCAACTATAAAAGTGGATATTATTATTAATAAGCTGGATATGGATATAAATATTGCTCGTTTCATAATCGAAGACCTTTGTTTGAGACAGATATCCTTTTATAACTGTAAACAGGCTACTTTAGCATCTAAAAACTAAATTAAAGCCGGCCTGGAAACGTTCACTGCGGTTAATATCTAATTATCGGTACATGTTGATTTTAAGCTTTCGCAGGTTGCTTCCATCCTTCTCCATAATATAAATCTCCGACTTTCCGCTGCGATCAGAACTAAAAACTATTTCATCGCCGTCCGGAGACCACGAGGCGTAGTGATCTTTTCCGGGATGTCCCGTTAAGCGTCTCAATTCGGAACCGTCAGCTTTAATAGTATAAATATCAAAACTGCCAAAGCGGTTCGAAGAAAAGACCAGGTATTCGCCGTCCGGTGACCATTGTGGGCCCAAATCAAAATGATGATCGGTGGTAAGCTGTTTGATATTAGATCCGTCGGCATCCATTACATAAATGTCGAAATTTTCGTTACGATTTGATGCAAATGCAATATCACTGTCATTGGGTGACCAAATAGGGTCTACCTCGTATGAGTGTGGAGAATACGTTAGTCGGGTTTGATTGCGTCCATCGGGACGCATTTTATAGATTTCAAGATTGCCATCCCTATCGGAAAGAAAAAGAATATGTCGACCATCCGAAGAAAAGAATGGGTATACATCGGTGTCTGAATTATCGGTAAGTTTGCGGATGTGATTACCCCTGTAGTCGCGCAGATATATTTCCATGTCACCATCTTCACTCGAGTGATACACCACATTTCGGCTGTCGGGCGACCATGAGGGCATATCAACATCACGAGCCGAATTTATAGGAAAGTCCTTCTCTTTGTGGTTCTCACCTTTATACTTAAGATCATAATAATGCTGTCGCTCGCGCTCAGAAAAATAAGCCAAGCGTTTCCCATTCGGAGCCCATGAAGGATAATAATCATTGGCGGGATGACGGCTCATATTTTGAATTTCACCGCTACTTAAATCAATAACATAAACATCAAAATTGCCGTTAACAGGCGAAGCGAAAGCAATTTCGTTTCCGGTGGGTGACCAATAGGGATGGATATTTCCTGCAGACTCCGGTGTTGACAGCTGCGCCAGGCTGTGCCCATTGATAATTGATAGTATGCTAATAACTATGAGAAAGCGTTTCATGGTTCGCTCCTCTTTTTTAGTAATGGTTTTAATAACATTACTAAAAAATGTTGTTTAAAACATAAAAAGTTATGTGTATAAGAATTATCTATTTAAGCTATCAATAGCTTTTCCAATGTTTTTGAAAATCGAAATGTTATGATCTCTCAACCACTGTTTATCCTGGTCAGGTTCGTGGCGTGAACGGATAAAGAAAGGCGTGATATTTAGTTTGATAGCTGGTTTCAGGTCGGTGATCTTATCTCCTGCCATATAAGATTCGTTGAAATCGATGTCATGTTTGGCAGCAGCTTTTTCGAACATGCCCGTGCCCGGTTTGCGATCTTTGGGAGCATAGTTGTTATTGGGATCATGTTCCGGGTGATGTGGGGCAAAATACCATTCATCAATAGATAAATTCTGTTTTGCCAGTTTACTATCAACCCAGCGGTGCAGATGGTGCACATCTTGTTCGGAATAGCGACCGCGAGCAATTCCTGACTGATTGGTAACCACAATAATTTTGTAACGATGTTCTTTCATCCAATGCAGAGCTCTAAGAGCTCCGTCACACCAAGTCCACTCTTCGGGTTTGTGCACATAGTTGTAATCCACATTTAACGTGCCATCACGATCAAGAAAAAACGCTTTATTCATTTTACTAAAGCCTGAGTCGTAAAATTTTTTTAAAAAACTGCTCGCAATTCTTATTTGAGATATTATAGTAAGTAAAAGGCGGAACAAATGTGTTAGGTTTGCATATGAATTAAGGCAAGGAAATAAAATATCATCTAAATGTTAAGCGTGGAGTTATTATGGAATTATTAAAAAAGAAGTTCAGAGTATACCGCCTATTTACCATTGGGATATCCTTTATTATTGCAGGTGTTTTAGCTGTTTCATGCAGTGATTTTAGTTCGAATGTTGATCCGAACAATACCGCTGATGGGAAAGCGCATATGAAAGTAAATCTTACCGATGCGCCGGGAGATTATCAGCAGGTTAATATCGACGTGCAGGGATTGCGAATTCATTATACGCCTGCAGAAAGTGACTCGGCCGAGAGTGATACTGCTGAAAGTGATCATGATGGGAAATGGATAGACCTGCCCTTTGAGCCAATGAATGTGAATTTATTAGAACTCACAAATGGCGTTGATACGTTATTGACTGAGGCCGATTTGGAACCGGGTCACTATAAAGAGCTGAGGCTGATTCTTGGTTCTGATAACTCAGTAATGGTGGACAGTACGATTACGGATCTTAAAGTACCGAGTGGACAGCAATCAGGCTATAAAGTTAAATTTCAGACGGATCTGGAAGCGGGTGAAGAAATTGAGGTTACCGTTGATTTTGATGCAGGACGCTCGGTACATAAGGCAGGCAATAGCGGAAAGTATATCCTAAAGCCTGTTTTAAAAGCTTTTATGGAAGATGGTGAAGAAGTTGAGGTAGGGTCCATTTCAGGAAATGTGGAACCTGCAGAAGCCTTCCCCAATGTGTTTGCAATTATGGATGATGATACTGCAGCAACAACCCAGGCTGATGAAGATGGCGGTTTTCTGTTGCAGGGATTGGAAGATGGCCAATATAATGTGAGTTTAGAGCCCACCAATGAGCAATATGCAGATACTACAATCAATGATGTGATGGTTGAAGAGGATGAGACAACCGATTTGGGGACTATCACCCTGGAAGAAACCGAATAGATTAGAGAATTTTAGTTTCTCTGTAAGCCCGGCTGCCTATAAGTGGTCGGGCTTTTTTGTTGGAAGCGCTTTTTTTGCCCGGCTATTCTCGTTGGCAGACTCATCAAATTGAAGGTGAATTTGTCCGGCTGTTAATAACAAACTATCTTCTTGTGTGGTATTGAGTTCGTAATTAGCATTGACTACATTCTGTTTAGTTGAAAAGATCAAATAAGGATCCACATTTGAATAGAATAAAAATAATGTCGGCCGAAGACCTAAATCGCACCTACCTGCGATTTGCCCATCAGTTTTTAGAGCCGCATGATGATCCCAATCAGTTGGCTATTATCGGTATGCAAACCCGCGGTGTGCACATGGGAAAACGAATTTTGCAGTATATCGAAGAAAAGTTTGAATACGATATCGATTTTGGAGTACTCGATGTTACTTTCTATCGGGATGATTTTCGTACAAAGCTAAAGATGCCCCAGGTTAAAGTGACAGAAATTCCATTCGATTTATACGATCGTGATGTAGTGCTGGTTGATGATGTACTTTACACGGGTAGGACAGTTCGTTCTGCCATGGATGCGCTGATGGATTACGGCCGACCGCGTAGTATCAAGTTTTGTTGTATGGTAGACCGGGGACATCGCGAGTTACCTATCTGTGCCGATTATGTTGGTACAAAACTGCCGACCCATGTTCAGGAAGAGGTGCGTGTAAAAGTTGAGGCATTAGATGACGAAGACGCTGTTTATGTAGTAGAAAATCCAGATGAGGAGACAGAATAGATGACTGAAGATATCAAACTGCAGGGTAGCGATCACGAATTTACGCATAAGCATTTACTGGGGTTGGCTGATTATTCTAAAGAAGATATCTTGTATGTACTGGAGCAGGCCCAGTATTTCAGGGAAATTTTGGATCGTCCAGTCCCCAAAGTTCCTACCCTGCGGGATAAGACAATTGTAAATCTTTTTTATGAAGAAAGTACACGTACCAAGCTGTCTTTTGAGCTGGCCCAAAAAAGGATGGGGGCAGATGTCGTAAACTTTTCGAAGAATTCATCGAGCGTTAAAAAAGGTGAATCTCTGAAAGACACCATTCGCAATATCAGCTCTATGAAAATTGATATGGTGGTTTCCCGCCATGAGAGTCCCGGTGTACCACACTTCTTAACACGCTGTGTGGATGCGGCCATCATCAATGCTGGTGACGGCGCGCATGAGCACCCTACCCAGGCATTGTTGGATATGTTTACTATGCAGCAGGTTTATTCCGATTTAACGGATAAGAATATTGCTATCATCGGTGATATTGCACACAGCCGCGTAGTACGTTCCAATGTAATTGGGTTATTGAGACTGGGGGCAAACGTTACGGTTTGCGGTCCCAAGACTATGATGCCGGCTTATGTTAACGAGCTGGGAGCCGAGGTATCCCACAATATCAACGAGGTTCTGGGTTGGTGCGATATTGCAATGGCTCTTCGTATTCAGCTGGAGCGTCAGGAAGACGGTACTGAACTTTTCCCGAGTATCCGCGAGTATCATCACCTCTTTGGGATTACAATGAAGCATCTTGAAAAATATCCCGACTTTACGGTGATGCATCCCGGACCGGTGAATCGCGGTGTGGAGATGGAGAGTGAGGTGGCTGACAGCGATCGTTCTATAATATTGAGTCAAGTTACCAATGGTGTAGCGGTTCGCATGGCCATTCTCTATTTATTAAGCGGCGGTTCAAGAGTGTAAGATGGTTTACCCAAACGAATTAAGGATTTTTTTACTCTTTAAATCCCTTTCGGATCATTTTGCCCCAGCTTTTCTTACCCTTAAAAAAGTCTATCAATCCTTTGGATTGCCACCAGGCATGGATTTGTCGGTAGCCTAAGTTTTCAAGAAAGGAATATAAACTCAGGATAGCCACATCTTTAAAATCACTGTAGGTTTTGAAGGCAATCTCCTCAGCTAAGACGGCAATAAACGAAACGACCATCCCATAAATGACAGATACAGCCAGAAATAGAAGAATAAACGTCAGATTGAAAAGGCTTGGCAGAGAAAGTACAATAATCAAATAGGCATAACCTAAAAGGTTTACAATTGGACCAAGCAACTCAAAGAAGAGAAAAAAAGGCATTACAAACATACCGATATGTTTATATGAGGGATTGAACAACATGTACTTATGTCGCCAAAGCGAATCCGCCAGCCCGCGGTGCCAACGGTTGCGCTGGTTTCGCAAGCTTGTATAGTCCGTAGGTACTTCCGTCCAGCAGATGGGTTCCGGTAGAAAACGAATCTGATAATCCTCTTTATTGCGAAGGTGATAGCTGTGCATGCGTATAATCAGCTCGATGTCTTCACCTACCGTATTGGTAAGGTAGCCGCCCACCTTAATAACAGCTTGGCGGTTAAAAATACCGAATGCTCCGGATACAATTAACAGGCTCTTAAAGTAATCCCATCCCACACGACCGAATAAAAAGGCGCGAATATATTCCACCGATTGCAGTCGAGCCCAGAAGTTTTTGGGCGTGTGGATTTCTTTGATCTCTCGATTTTCGATCTTGCAGCCATTGATAACTCTGACAACACCACCTGCTGCCACGGTATTTTTATGTTCGATGAATGTTTGGATAAGCTTTTTTAGAACATTCTGCTCAAGGATAGAATCGGCATCAATAGAACAAATTAGATCAGTTTCAGAAATATTGAGACCTGCATTAAGAGCATCTGCTTTACCGCCGTTTTCTTTATCTACAACGGTAAGCATAGGCGTATCCGGTGAGCGGTAGGTGGCACGAATTTTTTGGTGATCAATTTGTTGTTCAAAGTAAATATCCGTTTTCGAGAGATTAAAATAATCGATAAGTCGTTGCAACGTTTCATCGTCACTTCCGTCGTTGACGACAATGATATGATACTCGGGATATTCCAGCTTCAAAAGCGATTCTACCGATTCTACAATATTATCAGCTTCGTTATATGCGGGTACAAGGATGCTGATAGATTTAAAAAGTTCGGTCTTGAAAAGGGCATCTGCCTCAACAACACTGCGGTGCAATAGTTGTTTGCGAACATAAAGTAGGGCTCCGATAATCAACGCCAGATAAACGGTGTTGATGGTAACAAAATATCCTATAATGAACTGCTCAATAATATTAAATAACGAAAAGCTATCAGGCATAGGATTTATTGAGTCGGTGATTTAGCGCGGTTTTGATTCCCGATGTAGTGTCTAAAAGTCGGTTTAAGTATGAATCGAACTGCTCCCGTGATCCACTTCTGATATTCACGTCTGCAAGTGATTGCAGTGTTTTTTTAATAAAAGCTGTCAATAATACTATACGGTCCTCATCTTCCGTCATAAATTCGTAGATGATGGCCTTGCGGATGGGAAATTCAGCTTTAAAAAGGTGTTGTAGTAAGAAAGATAAATTTTCCTTACCTCCAAAAGTGCTGAGTGTTTTTATCGCGGCCAAACGAATCGAGATGTTTTTCTCCTTCTCCCAATAACTTTTGATGGTAGGAGCCGCCTCGGTATGAAATAACTCCCCCAGTGCAATAATTAGTCCTCGAATCAGAGAATGTTTTTTGGGACTGTGATGTATCCGTTTGAGATATTGATACAAAAACTCACTGCATTCATAGAACTGCTGATATCCCATGTATCGAACAATGATATTTTTGGTATCGGGATCTATCTTTTTAAGCAGTAAATCTTTCAGGGCTTTTCCAACCTGTTCTCTGTCTTCAGCCAGTCCGGAATCAAAGACATGAAGCAGTTCTGCGACCATAAGCTCGGAGGTGTCCTTTCTCTTAAAAAAACGAATCAAAGCACTTTTGCGTATTGTCCAGTCATCAGCCGATTGCAGCGCTTTGGTAGCAGCAAATGCCAGCTTCAAGTTTTTGGACTTACTTATGGTGATGAGCTTAGCCAATATTCTGCTGTCAAGATGAGCACTTTTCTGGAAGTAGATGCAGGCGTATATTTTTGAATCAGTAGAAAACTGAAATAGTTTTTTCCGGTAAAAGGAAACAAAGGTGGGATGTTGAATTAAATCATTGAGTCGATCGCGTTCGGTACCATCCAGAATGTCGTCAAGCTCATTGAGCAGTTTGATAAAAAATGAATAATCCTTCGTCCGCTTGCTTATTTTTTTGATAATTTCGTCAGCATCGAGCTTGGGATCCGATTGTTCTGCATAATCCAGGATTAAAGAAAAAAAATAATCTCTAAACTTTTGCTCATACCGGTTCCAGTACTGTTGTTTTTTTCGGGTCCAAAAAGTATATCCGAGTAGAAAAAAAAATAGCAGGACCAGGAAAATGGTTATCCCAATGAGAGACTGTAAGGCAATGTTGAAATCAAACATGCCACAATATACGCTCTAAGCGGCTTTTGTCAATAATTTTCGGATACGGGCTGCAAACTCCTTGGGTTGAAATGGTTTGGTGATGTATTCATCGGCTGTTAGGTCAAAGCCCCTTTCAATATCTTCGGAACGTGATTTGGCTGATACCAAGACCACTTTCGTGTGCTCAAATCTTTGATCTTCACGAACTTTTTTAAGGATTTCGAATCCATTCATGCCGGGAAGCATCAAATCTAATATGATCAGCTGTGGAACATGTTCTTGTGCATATTCCAGGGCTTCAATCCCATTAGATTTGCTTACGATCTCGTAGTCAAATTCTTTCGAGACAAGTCGATTAATTAGTTTTCTGCTGAGATCATCATCATCCACAATAAGTATTTTCTTCTGGGGAGTTGACGATTGTGAAGTTCCCGTGCTTTTGTCTGCAGAACTGTTAGTAATCCCTGTCAATTTGCGATATGAACTCATTTCATTCATAACTGCCTCACTATTTTTGCCGTTGAAAATTTTTGTGGCAGTTTTGTATTTGCACTTCTTCAACAAGTGTAACGATAATAATTAAAAAATCTTAATATTCTTTTCAGTATTCGTATCTTCGGGGTCGGTAAAACAGGTTTATCTATCATTTTAATGAAAAAACTTTAGTAAGGCCTTCCGATAATGGACGATTTAAGCTATCCTGAAATTTCAATTTCTTTATCCCAGGTGTTAGTGTTTTTCATCGTTATTCTGGGAGTATTTTTTTTGGGGCGGGGGTACGAAGTACTGCTTGGAATTTGGAATTTTGGAAATGAGTTCGCAGATCGGTCCTATTTGTGGAGTTCTTTTATTAGAGATTTCCAGTTCAGCGTAATACTGCTTCCTGTGCTGTTGCTCTTCTTTTCTGGATTAAAATGGCTCCTAAAATCCGACGCTGTAAATCGAGTAATGGCTCATCTGGTCGCTTCCATCGGGATAGTGAACATATTGTTGATTTCATATTTTGGAGCTACGCAAATGCCATTGGGAGCAGAGTTCTGGGCTTATTCATTGACCGAAATGACAAATACCGTTATCGCGGCTGAGCAGGTAACGATGGTGAATACTGGTTTTTTTATTGTCGCTTATGTACTGGTATATCTCCTAGTTACAAAAATACAGTCTGCAAATATCTTTGAGGCAGGACAGTCTAAAATCGTATATGGCATGCTTACTGCAATTGCAGTGAGTTTTGGCCTTTCGTTCTATATTGTGGATGCTCATGCTACCCCGGTTCAACAGGAAAAGTCTGCAAACAAGCTGTTATATTTTATTAGCCAGGGTGTGGAAACAGTAAATTGGAGAGGAAATGAATCATCAGATTTTGATCCGGAGGGATATCCACTGCTGCAGGCTGCTAATTATGAGAAGGATGTATTGGGACCTTTTTTTGAAGAGTTTGAGCGTCCGCCTAATATTGTTTTTCTGTTGGTAGAAAGTTTGGGCGGTGAATTTGTTGGTCCATCCGGTCAATGGATCGGCTTCGCCCCTTATCTGGATTCCCTTTCACGGGAAGGATTGTACTGGGAAAATGGTCTGAGCCTTTCGGGGCGTACATTTGGGTTGGTGCCGTCACTTTTGGGATCACTTCCTTTCGGTCGCCACGGATTTATGGAGCTTGGCCCTAACTATCCCAGTCACCAATCACTTATCAGCACACTTGATAGTCGTGGCTACTATACAGCTTTTTACAGTGGCTACGATACCTATTTCGATGGACTCGATTTTTTTCTGGACTATCAGGGGACCGACTTTGTATTAAATAAACAAAGTTTGGAGAAGCAGCTCCCGGAGGCAAAAAGCCACTCAAATTACTGGGGCGTTGATGACAAAACTATGCTGGAGTACTCTGCATCGTTATTGGATACGACGAATACGTTCCCACGGCTCGAGATCTATCATACCCTTCAAAGTCACTCTCCATTTACGGTTCCCAATACTGAAAGATATAAACAGGAGTTTCAGAGCCGGCTAAATGAATTGGATATTCCCGAGAAGCAAAAACAGGCCTACCAACAGTATCAAGATGAATTGACCACATTGTTATTTGCCGATGAGGCTGTTAAGCAATTCATGCAGTCGTATAAAAAACAACCACAGTTCGAGAATACAATTTTTGTTATTACCGGTGATCACTGGCTTATTCCTGTCCCGCAAACAACAGCTCTTTCGCGATATCATGTACCTATCATCATATATTCTTCCAAAATAAATGAGCCGGTTCATTTCAAGTCGGTAAATACCCATGCTGAAATTACGCCCTCGCTTGTGGCACTGTTGGATCAAAAGACCGGGCTGGAGATGCCTCAGCAAGTACATTGGATTAGTGGGCTGATGGATACGACGAAAACCTTTCAGAGTAGGCAGTCAGTACCCTTTATGCGTAATAAAAATCGTATTTCAGATTATCTCGATGGACAGTATTACCTTTTTGGGGATGAGTTATACACCGTTAACGAAAGTCTCTCGTTACGTCGAACCAATAACACACAGAAAAAAGAAGAGCTGCGTAAAAAGCTGAACAGGTTTAAGTCGATTAACAACTTTGTGGTGGAAAACAACCGGTTGTATCCCACTCAGAAGAGTAATGGAAAACGATCAGAGAAGTATGCTTTTTTATCTGAATATGACACGCTTTTTGCAAAACTGGATTCATTGCAATTAACAATTGATGAGCAGTTTCAGCGAGCCCGCCAACGGGCTTTTGATGGCGATTACGAAATTGCGCGGGCTATTGCGAAGCGTATACTGCTGCGAGCCCCTGAATATCACGATGTGCGGATTTTAATCGGTCGGACGAATGCCTGGCAGGGTAATTATGAGCAGGCAGAGATGCATTTTAGAAAGGTATTGGGAGAAGACGAAATCTACGAGGACACCTACAATGCTTATGTGGATAATGAGATCTGGCAGGGTGATTACGAAACGGCGTTGCAGGTTATTGAACAGGGACTCGAGCATCACCCTCAAAGTAAATCATTTTTAGCAAGAAAGATTAAAATTTTGGGTTATTTGGATAAGCGAGATGAGGCTCAAAAAATATACGACAAGCTTAAGATGTTGGATGCAGACTATAAAGAGCTGCCGAACTTGAAGAAATATGTTGGCGAATAATCTTTTACCTTGCAGCGACGGCAAAACAATAAAATCAATGATATGAAAAAAGTAATCACTATTTGCATAGGCCTTTTGTTGATTGGCAGTACTGCGGTTTATGCGCAAGATATGGAAGGTCTTACCGTTGACCAGCTTTACGAAAAAGCCCGAACGGCTGCATTTGATGCGGGGGATTACGAAACGGCACGGCGATATGCTTATGAGGCTTTGGACCGAAGCCCGAATTATCACGGCATTCGAATATTTGTAGCGCGTATGTATAGCTGGGAGGGTAACTATGAGAAGGCTGAAGAGGAACTGAATTATGTTCTTGAAAAAGCCCCTCAAAACCGCAGGGCACTCACGGCTCTGGTAGATACTCAAAAATGGTCAGGCAAAATGGAGGCAGCCCTGGAGACTGTAAATCGGGGCTTAGAGTATTATCCGACCGACACCGAATTTATGCTGGCGAAAGCGTCAGTTCTATATGGGATGGAAAACTATGAAGGGGCAGAGCAGACCTATAAGGCTATTCTTGCGCAAGATTCTGGCAATCGCAAGGCTCGTGAAGGCTTGGAAGATAGCCAGTTGCGGCAAATGAAGTATCGTGCTAAGATATCCTACCGGTATGATCGGTTTCGTACTATTTTTGACCCCTGGCATTTTACAGAATTTGGGCTTACCCGACAAACGTCCATCGGCTCAGTCACCGGTCGGGTTGAATATGCCCGTCGTTTTGGTAGCGATGGGGTGCAGTTTAATATTGATGCATACCCATCTATTGCGCCGGGGTTTTATGCCTATGTGAGTGGCGGGTATTCGCAATCTCCTGTACATCCTGATTACAGATTCGGGCTCTCGTTTTATAAATCGTTGCCTGCTGCTTTTGAACTTGAAGCGGGAATAAGATATCTGGATTTTGGTACTTCCCAAACCGACATCTATACCTTATCACTAACGAAGTACCGCGGAAGTTATCTTTTTACTGCGCGGACGTATTTGGTTCCGTCATCTGGAGGTACGTCGAGATCCCTGAATTTAGTGGCCCGCCGCTATTTTGGGTCAGCTGAAACCTATCTAAGTTTAAACGGAGGGTACGGCACAGCTCCCACAGAAATCGAATTTTCGGATGATATTGCAGCATTGGACTCTTGGTCGGTAAGTATTGACGGGCAGTATGCCTTGTCTGACATTTGGTTTATAGGTGGTACTGTGGGATTTGACTCCTCTGAGTATCCTAACTTTACAAGGGAGCGATTTAGCGCAAAAGGGAATGTTTCATTTCGATTCTAGCAGCTTATTCGCCTTTAAATTCAGCGGCGGCAACGTTGGGATCTGTTTTTCTTTTCCAGCGAGCCAACACAATCCCCGCTATTACCAGTGCTGATCCAATATATTGGAGAAATGTTAGCTGTTCATTTAGTAAAACAATTCCAAAGAACAGTCCCATCACGGGCACCAAATTTTGGTAGGTGGCCGTATGGACTGCTCCAACAGTTTGGAGACCATAGTTCCAGATAAGATATGCTACTCCTATGGAAAGCAAACCGCTGTATACAACCCCGCCATAGGCAGCAGTAGAAATTTGTGTCCATTCAAGTTGCATCATGCTCGGTAAGCCAATCAGGAAAAGAACAATTGCCCCGATGGTGGCCATAATCGCTGAAAACTGGATGGGCGTATAGCGTGATAGGAATGATTTGGAGAGTATAGTGTAACCACCCCAAACAATGGCAGCACCAATGATAATAATATCTCCAAGGAACGTATCAGAACTAACCGAGAAAGGATCTTTGCCTCCTGAAATAATGAACACTATGCCGGCAAATGCTGCGATAACGCCAAATGTTTTGAAGATATTCATCTGCTCCAGGTTAAAGAAATGACTAATGAGGGCGACCCAGATTGGGATGGTGCCCAACATAACCGCCGCATTTGCTGCGTAAGTATAGTCAATTCCAATAATAAACAACCCTTGGTAGATGAGGTTTCCCAGTAGTCCCATACCAATGAGAGGTAGCCAATCTTTTTGGGGGATTCGAAATACTTGATTACGGTAAAAGAGAACACCCCAGATAATGGCTGCGGCAAAAATAAATCGCAGACCGTTAAAACTAAGTGCATCAATTTCGGTTAAAGCGTATTTGACCACTGAAAAGTTTAAGGCCCAAATTACTGCTACTGTAAATAGAGAGAATTCTACAAGTGACTTTTTAGAGAACTTCAATTATTTCGATGTAGTTAGATAAGAAATTAGACCGCAAAGGTAGGAGATAATAATGAAAGTATTATGTGATATTGGAATTAACTGTGATGTCGGGAATTATTTAGTCACAAATGTTGTACTTAGGGAACATTACCCTTAACTTTGGTCACTTTCTGACTGACAGTCATTTTAATGAAGAATTATATGGGAAAAGAAGACCGAAAAGCTCGAGAAAAAGAACGGCGGCGTAATCAAATCATTGATGCTGCTGAGCGAATTATTTTTTCAAAAGGCCTCGAACAGGCGACCATGGACGAGATTGCTGAAGAGGCTGAGCTGAGCAAGGGTACCCTCTATCTCTATTTTAAAAATAAGACGGAGCTTTACTTGGCAATTACGCAGCGTGGATCGGATTTATTAAACAGTCAGTTTGCAAAAGTTTTTGCCGGTGGGCACGACCATAAGGGGTTAGAATTAATTCGGTTACTTGGAGAAACATACCTCAATTTTGTTCGGGAAAATCCCAATTACTTTAATGCATTCATGTATTATGAGTCTCTGAGGGATGTTGAGGAGCTAAAAAACAGCAAGCATGCCGAGCAATGTGAAGACAATAGAAGGGAGGCCTTGAATTTCATGATTCGGGCACTTCAGATTGGTATGCAGGATGGTACAGTCAATGACAGCTATAATCCTAAAGAATTGGCGGTAGTAATACTTTCGAGCACCCGCGGAATTACCGCAATGAGTCATATGCACGGTACCGGTTATCATTTTGAGATGCTTGATGAAATGGAACTCTCGGTAGATACACTATTTGAAAACTTTTTAAAGTTAGTGGGAACTGGAATTGCCAGTGAAGATGCTCGAAAAAGATGGATGACTGGCAGTCATAATATTGAAACAAATGGAAAGTAAGTACGTAACAGTGAGTCTTTAAAATGAAGCACGTTCAAATATATACAATCAGAAAAATTCAAGAACTTATGAATCACATTGCTTCTCAGTTATGCGGTTCTTTACAGAAAATCGGCCCCTTTGCCTTTTTGATATTACTACTAATATCAGCACCTGTACAAGCTCAGCAGGTTGATTCTACTTCGACTTCAAAAATTCTTGAAGGGAAAAATTCATTAGCGCTTACCGAGGCTATAAAAGTGGCGTTGGCAAATAATTCTGAGATTAAGCGTTCTCTTTTTGATTTGAAAATTGCTGATGAGGAGGTAACAAAAGCGTGGAGTTCGGTACTTCCAGATGTGACTGCTACGGCAGGATATACCAGGAACCTGGAGTTGCCGGTTTTCTTTTTTCCACAGAATCCTAATGATCCGAATTCACCTCTACGGGCGATTCCTGTAGGAGAAGATAATAATTGGCAGGGTAATCTATCGGTTGAGCAAACTCTATTTCGAGGAGAAGCTTTTATTGGAATAAGTAGCTCAAAGGTTTTTAAAGAGGCACAGGCCGAAAATCTAAGAGCAACAACCCAACAGATTGTTACACAAACTCGGCTGGCTTACTATAATGTACTGGTAGCCAAAGAACAGTTACGATTGCAACAAGCTACTGTGAATAGACTGAAAGAAAATTTAGAAGAAAACAGGGCGCGTAATAAAGCAGGACTGATTGATGAGTATGGGGTACTACAGGTGGAAGTGCAACTTAAAAATCAGGAACCACAACTGGCTGAAGCCAAGTATGCAGTACAACAGGCTTATCGTGAGTTAAAAGTAGTACTTGGCGTGCCGCTAAGTGTTGAGTTTTCTGTGGAAGGGGACTTGAATGCTTATGATGTTACGGCCCAGAAAGCTTCTGATGAAACCAACAAGAATATTAAGCGGGTTGATAACATGACGCCCTATCAGCTAAGTAAAAAGGCTGATATAGTGGATGTTGCTACGGATTTAAGAGGTGATATCCGGATTATCGAGACCCGCAACCAGCTAAAGGATCGTGAAATAAAGGCTATAAAAAGTCGCTTTTTGCCATCCCTCACTGCTTCCTACAACTTGGGATGGAGAGCAGAAGAACCCGGTACTCCTACATTCTTTGGCAATGACCGGCGTCGTGTGAGAACACAAACATTCGGACTGAATTTATCAATACCCATCTTTCAAGGGTTTGAGCGAACATCGAACCTGGATATTGCACAGATTGAAAAGAAAGATCTGGAAGAACAGAAACGAGCTGCCGTCCGATCGGCTAAAAATGAAATACAGTCAGCTAAAGAATCACTAAACCAAGCGATAGAAACAGCTCCGGTGCGCCAACAGGCATTGGAATTGGCACGACAGGGGTATCAGCGAGCACAAGCCCGGCTTGAGAATGGGTTGGGTTCGCAGCTTGATGTAACGAATGCTGAATTGCAGCTTCGGGAAGCCGAAGCAAATTATGCGCGAATGGTATTCAATTATCTGTCGGCCAAGGCACAATATGATCAGGCCATTGGGATGGTACCATTTGTAGATAACGATAAACCCTCATTAAACGAGTAAAATCAAGTTTTAGAACTGAATATTATGATTAAGCGATTGATTTTAACAGGAATTTCAGGTCTCATTTTGCTTGCTGGGTGTTCTGAAGAGCAGCAAGTAGCGCAAGAAGAATTGGTAAAAACAGTAAATGTTGAAATAAAAGAGATCAAGGAGCAACCTTTTGAACGATACTTGAAACTGGTAGGGACAGTTGAGGCTTCTAATGATGTTCGCATTTCGGCAGAAGTTTCCGGCCAAATTGAGAAATATTTTGTTGAGTCCGGGGATGATGTTCAGCAGGGAGAACCGATCCTGAAGATTGACGATTCACAGCTGGTTCGTGAGCGAGAGCGCTTGGAAGCGGTAACCGCGCAAGCTAAAGAAAATTTTGAGCGACTAAAGCGTTTGTATGAGCAGGATAGTGTTGGCTCTGAAATGGATTATTTAAATGCTAAATATAATTATGAGCAGAACAAAGCATCGCTTGAGGCAGTAAAAGTAAATATCAATAAGACGACCGTTAAGGCACCATTTGATGCTACAGTTGAAGATATCCTACTGGAGCAGGGCGAAATGGCAACGCCCGGAGCAGTGCTGGTTCGGTTGATTGGTAGTAAAAACCTCAAAATTTCGACAGGTGTACCATCATTATATTCTGATGTTGTACAACGAGGAGATATGGCGCAAATATGGTTCGATTTTCAACAGGCTGATACGTTGCAATTGCCTATTACATTTGTGGGCAAAAGTATAAGTCCACAAGCGCGTACCTTTGAAGTTGAGGTGAAATTGCCGCCTGAAGCATCTGATTACAAAGTAGACATGATTGCCAACTTGATGATTCGAACGTTGGAATCAGATGAATCGGTTGTTATTGGAGAAGAATTTGTCTACCAGAACGGTGGACAAGATGTAGTATATGTAGCTTCCGAGGATTCAGCAGGCAAGTCAATTGCTAAAATGAGGCCGGTTCAACTTGGAGCGAGCTACAAGAACGAGGTGGTTGTTGAAAGCGGACTTACGACCGGTGACCAACTGATTACAGTGGGATCATCCTTTTTGCAGGACAGCATGCGAATAACCATCGTTGAATCGCGTGAAAGTAGAATTGCACAAAAGAATTTGTAGAATACATTAAAATGGACAACGAAGAAATTACAAATAGCAGTCTGGCCGGTAATGGAAAAGGAGGCTCAGAGAAACAGAAGGAGTTCTGGCTTTCCTCATTTTCTATCGATAATCGCATCAGTGTACTGGTATTGGTTGTGCTGGTTGCGATTATGGGCATTCAATCATATATCAATATTCCCAAGGAATCATCCCCGGATATAACAATTCCCAACATCATGGTGATTACTACATATCCCGGCGTTTCGCCCGAGGATATGGAGAGCCTGATAACACGTAAGCTCGAAGATGAGTTAAGCGGCATTTCCGATATCAAGGAAATGAATTCTACCAGTGCTGAAGGGTATTCTAATATTAACCTGGAGTTTAATACTGATGTAAATATCGATGATGCTCTTCAAAAGGTGAGGGAAAAAGTAGATTTGGCCAAACCGGAACTTCCTGCAGAAGCTGAAGATCCTGTCATTCAGGAAATTAATTTTTCGGAATTCCCCATCATGCAGGTCAATATCTCCGGGCAGTATGGGTTGGTACAGCTCAAAGAAATTGCCGAAGATTTGCAGGACCAGATTGAGTCCGTGCCCTCTGTATTAGAAGTAAATTTAGCCGGTGGATTGGAACGAGAAGTTAAAGTGGATGTAAATCTGCCCAAGCTTAAATATTATGGACTTAGTTTTGGCGATATTGTCGCTGCAATCCAGCAAGAAAATATAACGGTGCCGGGTGGAAATATTGAGGTGGGCATCAAGAAATTTTTACTGCGCGTGCCGGGGGAATTCGAAACTGTAGCGCCTATCGAAGACATTGTCATTGATGCTCCCGATGACAAGCCCATTTATATCCGTGATGTGGCAGATGTTCAGTTTGGATTTAAAGAACGGGAAACGTATGCCCAGCTTAATGACGACCCGGTAATTTCGCTTTCTGTTGTTAAACGTAGCGGTGAAAATATTCTGGAGACTTCTTCGGCTGTAAAATCTATCCTCGCAGAGGAGATGCCCACATTACCACCGACTACAAATTATGAAATAACATCTGACCAGAGTAAAGATATTAATTCGATGGTTAGCAGCCTCGAAAATAACATTATCTCTGGGTTGCTGTTAGTGATTGGCGTGCTGTTGTTTTTCCTTGGCATTCGAAATGCTTCCTTTGTGGGTATTGCAATTCCGATGTCAATGTTTTTGTCGTTTATCATTATTGCTTCCTTAGGGATGACTATGAACATGATTGTGTTGTTTTCCCTCATCCTTGCACTGGGAATGCTGGTAGATAATGCTATTGTAGTCGTTGAAAATATTTACCGTTATTTGGAAGAGGGGTATGATAACTTTACAGCTGCAAAGAAGGGTACAGCAGAAGTAGCTATCCCAATTATTTCCGGTACACTGACTACCTTGGGTGCTTTTTTCCCCCTGTTATTCTGGCCGGGCATTACGGGAGAGTTTATGGGCTACCTACCGCAGACATTGATCATTACGCTTAGTAGCTCGCTGTTCGTCGCATTAGTTATTAATCCGGTATTATGTGCGCTATTTATGAACCTTGAACAAGAGGACAGCTCTGATCGGCCTAAGATGACGGACAAAGGACGATTATTTATGTTAGGGGCTGCTGCAGTGCTTCTATTAATTGGGTTGATCAACAGTGTGTTGACATGGTCCATGTTAATTGTAGCAGGGTTACTGCTGTGGTTGGCAAATCGTTATATCATGAATCCCATCGGTGAATGGTGGCAGAAAGATGGTCTTCCTAAATTACTGGAGAAGTATGAGTCGACTTTGCGCTGGTCACTCGATCATGGTAAAAGTATTGTGGGAATTGCCGTACTTACCTTGATTTCCAGCTTTATACTTTTCGGCATTTTCAATCCGGGGGTTGAGTACTTCCCGGAAGGCATTCCTCCGGCACGAGCGTACGTTCAGATAGAGGCACCGGTAGGAACAAATGTAGAGTTTACTAAATCTGTGATGGATGAGCTGGAGCAAAAAGTTCCCAACATTCCGAATAATGAGGATGTTGAGTCAGTATTGAGCACAGCCGGTTCGGCCATTACATCGGGCCCTGGTTCAAACCAGGGTAGTTCGTCCCATCTGGGTACCATTGTATTAAACTTTGTAGACTATCAAGAGCGAGAAGGGACATCATTTGGGGCTATGGAGTATGCCCGAAATAATTTTTCCAAAGGTATTGCCGGAGCCGAAATAACCGTTGAAGAGGAGCAGCAGGGTCCTCCTTCGGGGAAACCGATTAATTTGGAGATATCCGGGAAAGAGATGCCGCAGCTGCAACGCATCTCGGAAGAAATATTAACTATCATTGAAAACGACCCGGTATATAGTAAACTTGATGGGTTAGAGACCGATCTCCCCGAGCCGAGTCCGGAAATTCGTGTGAATATCGATCGAGAAAAAGCCGCTGTATATGGACTGTCGACTCAAAGTATTGGAAATACAATTCGCCAGGCTATTAATGGGGTCGAAGCATCACAATATCGTGATGGAAAAGACGAGTATGATATTACGGTACGCCTGGATAAGCAGTTTCGGAATGATTTGAGTGCGCTGCAGGACTTGAATATAGTAGGTGAAGAAGGCCGACAGATCCCATTATCGAGTGTGGCTTCCTGGGGTATTGAGGAAGGTTTGGGAGGCATCAAGCATAAAGACCAGGAGCGAGTGGTTACGGTTATGGCTGATGTACGATCCAGCTACAACGCCAATGCCGTGCTGGAGGAGGTGCAAACTGTGTTGGATGATTATATCAGTAATCAAATGCCAACCGGCTATGACGCGAATTGGACCGGCCAGCAGGAAGATCAGCAGGAGGCTATCGACTTTCTCTCAACTGCGTTCTTGATTGCTCTTTTCCTGATTGCCTTTATTTTGGTGTCTCAATTCAATTCTGTAAGCAAGCCATTTATTGTAATGACTTCGGTGGTTATGTCTACAGCCGGAGTGTTTTTTGGTCTGGTTATCTTCCAGATGCCATTTGTAATTATTATGACCGGTATTGGCGTTATTTCACTGGCTGGAGTAGTCGTAAATAACGCTATTGTTATGATTGATTACATTGATATTCTTCGCAAACGTGATAATATGCCATTGTACGATGCTTTGGTACAGGGTGGGAAAGTACGTTTTCGTCCGGTAGTGCTTACGGCATTGACAACTACTTTGGGATTGGTTCCACTGGCAATTGGATTTAATCTCGATTTTATCACACTCATTAATGCACCCGCCGAGTTTTTTACAAATCTTGGGGAATACTTGTATTGGGGAGGTGAGCAAGCAGCCTGGTGGGCACCAATGGCTATAGCAGTAATCAACGGGCTTATTTTTGCCACCTTCTTGACACTTATTTTAGTACCGGTACTATACTATCTGTTCGAAAAAGGACGGCGAAAAGTGAACTTATTCTTCTATAATGAGCGAAATCCGGGCATCATCGTTAAAGCTCCTGAACCTAATGGAACTTCGAAACGTCACCATGATGCTGCCCCGAAGGTAGAGTCCTAAGTTGTTAAGCTAATAAAAGCCCGGAAGTTAAATCTTCCGGGCTTTTATATTTCTTGCACTGGCTCGGTTTTTGGGATGACCTGCTCTGTAAAAAATTGTATCTTTGCCAATCGAAATTAAATGAAATAAAATTTTTGTCTGACTCGTGATACAACGGATTCAATCGGTACTCCTTTTTTTAGCTTTTCTATTGAATGGAAGTGTTTTTTTTAATGCTTTGTACAGCCATGCTATGCAAGATCCGCAGCAATGGTTGGGAATAAGCTTTGCCGTTATTTTAACCATTGCTTCTCTGGGATCGCTGGGGACGATCTTTCTATACAAAAACCGTGAAAATCACCGAAAGTGGGTAAGTGTATTATTGCTTATTCAAATAGTTGTCATCGGTTTTGCAATTGGTATTTACATCTCGCTGGGCGGCTTCGGGACTTTTTTGTGGGATGAAACCATAGGCGTGGGGCTATTGGTGCTGGCTTTGAGTTCTCAGCTGTATGCTCGCAAAAAAATCAAAGATGATATCGAGTTGGTCAAATCAATGGACCGCATCCGGTAATATAATTTCAATTTTATCTTTGCGATATGGCTGAGGAATATCCAAAAGTAAAAGTGCTGGCAGCCCTGCTGGCCGGATTAACTGCTTTTGGATTTGCTCCCATTCTGGTTCGTTTTGCCTCGGATACTTCTCCATTAGTATTGGTCGTTTATCGCACCGTTTTTGCAGCGGCTATGCTGTTTCCATTTTGGATTTGGCTTCGAAGCAGTGAGCAGCGTGTCGGCAAAGGTAAAGAGCACTTATGGATAGCGTTATCGGGCGTGTGTTTGGGACTACATTTTACCTTCTGGATTTCTTCCCTTTATTATACCTCTGTTGCTTCGGCCTCGGTACTGGTGACCATCCATCCTATCATAATGATATTGGTTGAACGCCTTTGGTTTAAGCGCGGCTTTGCAAAAACGACTTGGATCGGGGTGTTGTTAGCATTTTCCGGGTCGGTATTGCTGGGGATATCTGATAGCCAGATAGAGCAGGATTTTGCCGATCCGTTGTTTGGCAATTTTCTTGCATTAACCGCTGCCATTATTTTTGTGGTTTACCTTCTTATCGGTCAAAAAATCCGCAAAAAACGCGAATGGATTGACTATGTCTTTCCGGTGTATTTTTATGCTGCCGCTGCCTGTGTCTTGGTAGCGATCGTTATGGGTGAAAACCTGCTGGATATTTCTACAATAGGAGTTTGGGCCGGAGCCGGATTGGCTTTTGGTCCACAGATACTGGGGCACGGTTCGATGAATTATGCCGTCAAGTATGTATCGCCCACATTACTGTCGACACTTATTTTGGTAGAACCGCTATTGGCGTCGGTATTGGCTTTTTTCCTGTTTGCAGAGTTACCTCCAATCACATCAATGTTAGCAATGCTTATCATTTTAGCAGGGGTAGGTTTAACATGGCGAAGGACCGCAAAATAGGTCAAGTTTGAAGGGGAGCTGTATCGCATGGTTATAGTATTTATCTTCCGGGATTTCGTCTCTATTATTCAAAGAATTTAGAATAGATTGATTATAACCCTATGATATTAAGATTTTGGACGCTGCTGACTGCAGGCATATTATTTTTTTGTGCGGATGCCTTTGCCCAGACAATTCGCGTGGTTGAAGAGGGATCACAGCGCCCTATCGTGAATGTCTATATTTTTAGTAACGACCGAAATACAATGGTATCCACCGATGATAGTGGAACTGCTCGGATCGATAAATTTTCGACTGACGATACTCTGAACTTTCACCATCCGTCGTATCAAAAGTTAAACCTCACCTTTCGTCAGGTCAAAGAGCAGAATTATCTTGTACAGCTTAAAGCGCAGTCGGTTTTATTGGATGATATATTTGTATCGGCCAGTAGACGTGCCGAAGATCGTTCAAAAATACCACAGCCCATTACCCGGATTGATGAGGAACAGGTTGCCTTTAATAATCCTCAGACATCGGCCGATATACTGAAGTATTCCGGGCAGGTATTTGTTCAAAAAAGTCAGATGGGCGGGGGAAGTCCGATGATGCGTGGGTTTGCGGCCAATTCCGTGTTGCTGGCCGTGGATGGCATTCGAATGAATAATGCGATCTTTCGCAGCGGCAATTTGCAAAATGTAATTTCTGTAGATCCCAATGCTGTGGAAAATACGGAGGTGTTATTTGGACCCGGATCTATTATTTACGGCAGTGATGCTTTGGGTGGTGTGATGAACTTCCAAACTCGTTCTCCCAAGCTCTCTTTTGATGAGGAGGATACCGAGTTAGAAATTAATGTGATGAGTCGGTTCAGTTCAGCAAATGATGAAGGTACGATTCATGCTGATGCATCAGTCGGATTAAAAAAGTGGGGAACTACAACGAGTGTTACGTACAGCAGTTTTGATGATCTGCGTTCGGGTGGAAATTTTTATGAAGAGTTCCCCGACTTTGGAAAACGCGAAGAATATGTAATTCGCAGAGATGGTTTTGATGCGGTTATACCTAATGAGGATGTAACGCTGCAGCGATTTTCGGGATATCAGCAACTAAATCTGATGCAAAAAATCCGGTACAAACCTCATACAAATTGGGATCTTTCCTATGGGTTTCATTATGCAACGTCATCTGACATACCTCGATATGACCGGCTTATTGAGCGTGAAAATGGAGATAGGGGACAGCTGGGGAATGCGGAATGGTATTATGGTCCACAAATTTGGATGATGAACAACCTAAAAGCCGATTATTTTAATTCAACTGATTGGTTTGATAATCTAACAGCAACATTTTCTCATCAGTGGTTTCAGGAGAGCCGCAATGATCGTGATTTTCAGGATGATTGGCTGCGAAATCGCGAAGAGAATGTAAATGTGTATATCGCCCAATTCGACTTTGACAAGCACTTTGATAGTGGCAAGGAACTGTATTATGGCATTGAAGGTATTTATAACTACGTGGGATCCAATGCCAAATCAACGAATATTACAACGGGAGATACACGCAATGTGGCAACACGATATCCGGACCAGGGAAGCAACTATACACAGATGGCAGCATATGCCAAATACGAACAGGAGATTACATCCAATTTTACAGCGATAGTGGGAACGCGATATAGCCACATTTTGCTGGATGCTCAGTTCAGCAACGCTTTCTATGATTTTATTTTTCAAGAAATCACCCTTACCACCGGCGCTATTAGCGGTAATTTGGGTTTTACTTATCGACCTGCTGCAAAATGGCAGCTAAATCTTAATGCGTCAACTGGTTTTCGAGCGCCTAACATTGACGATGTTGCCAAAGTTTTTGATTCAGAGCCGGGTACGGTTATCGTTCCTAACGGTGATCTGGGATCAGAATACACGTACAATCTGGATTTTGCCGTCATTAAAAACTTTAGCGACATCGCCCGTTTGGAAGTAAATACTTTTTACACATGGCTTAGGGATGCCATGGTGCGGCGCGATTTTGGAGATTCTTTTGGACAGGATTCTATCATCTATGATGGGACAATGAGTAATGTAGAAGCGGTTGTGAACGCTGGAAAGGCCTACATCTATGGTGTTAGTGGTAGTTTTTCGGTGGATATGGGATCGGGTTTAACGTTTGATTCACAGCTCACATATACTGAGGGCAACGATAAATCAAATAATGAGCCATTGCGACACGTAGCACCTTTATTTGGTATGGCATCTGTTAAATATCGAAATAACAGAATTTCTTTGGAAGCATTCACCGAATTTAATGCGAAGAAACCAATCTCCGATTTTTCACCATCGGAGCGCAATAAGCCTCACCTTTATGCTCCGGAAGGCACGCCAGCCTGGGCTACGCTTAATCTTAGAACATCGTATGAGCTTACAGAAGAAATAACATTGAATGTGAGTATGGAAAATATATTTGATAAGCATTATCGTCCCTATTCATCAGGTATAAGCGCTCCGGGCAGAAATGTTATTGTAGCACTGCGTGGGCAATTTTGATAGGCATTTCGGCTAATTTACGACTATAGAGTATAAACGGCACTTGCTAAAGATTGGTTAATGAACATTAGAAATTCTTTGAAATAACCGATTTTTCAAGAATTTTGGGTATTTTGACTTACTGAAAATAAATCTACGTTGGTAAAATATTTGCATATAAGATTCATCTGGCGTTAACCAATTGATGTATTATGCAAAATAAGACTTTAGTTCCATTTAAAATACGTAATACAATTGCAGGGGTCTTATCAGTATTGTTTATTAGTACAGGGTGTATAAACACCGACGACATTAATCAATTTGATGAGGAACCCAAGCCCGAGGGACTAAACGTAACGGTGACCGAACCCATTGACCGTGATTATCCCGATATAAAGCAGGATGGGACGATTAAAATGATAACCCGGTATAGCTCCAACACCTATTTTCTGCATCAGGGCATTGAATGGGGGTTTGAATATGAACTCGTACGGCAGTTTGCTCAGGAGCATGACCTTGCTTTAGAAGTTGTGGTTGTCGGTCCCAATGAAAACCCCTATGACTTACTTAATAGCGGGAGGGGAGATTTAATAGCTGCTAATTATACAGCTACTCAAGAGCGAAAGCAGTACGTCAGATTCACACGTCCCTATAACTTGGTTGACCAAGTACTTGTTTTTTCGGATGAAGTGGATGGGCCGCCGCAAACGATAAAGAAAGTGGCAGAGCAAGAAATTCCTATCACTGTGCGTCGGAACAGCTCGTATTATTATCGATTGCAAAATTTAAAAGATCGAGGAATTAACCTGGTGATGAATCAGGTGCCGAACACTAAAGATACCGAGTCCCTTCTGTTTGAGATATCGAATAATAAGCATCCCGCCACGGTGGCAGATGATAACATTTTTAGTGCTTCTAACAGGTATATGCAGGGATTGGTAAAGGGGCCAACGATTGCTGAAAATGATACGATTGCATGGGCAATTCGCAAAAATGCGACTGATCTTGAAACGGAGCTAAATCGATTTTTATATAAACATTTTCGATTTGGCAAAATGGGAGAAGAACCCAAGCGGTCGACCTTTTTAAATGTTTTGCGGAAACGATATTTCGAATCAGGACAACAAATTGCAGAATACTATAACCCGGAAATGTCGAGCAGGAAGTCGGGCATTATTTCTCCTTATGATGATGTGATTAAGGAGGTCGCCGATTCTGCCGGTGTCGACTGGCTGTTGGTAGCTTCTATTGCAGCGCAGGAAACAAAATTTAATCCCAACTCTAAGAGTTGGGCTGGTGCAGTTGGATTGATGCAGGTTATGCCGCGATTTTCAGAGGTTTCAAATGAAAAGGAACTCTATGATATAGAAACGAATATTAGAGAGGGGGTACGTATTATTAAAAAGCACCTCAATCATTATTCATACATGGATAGTACCAATAAGTGGTCTTTTGCTCTTGCCACATATAATGCGGGTCCCGGTCATATTGCTGATGCCCGCCGGTTGGCGATTGATCAGAACAAAAATCCCAACGAATGGAAAAATGTTGAGGATGCCCTTCTTAAACTAATGCACCGAAAGTATTACAAAGATGCTCGCTATGGCTTTACAAGGGGTATAGAAACGGTGCGCTATGTCAAAGAAATTAAAAACAGATATAATACCTACGAAAGTATTTTGACTATGTCCCAAGGTAACAAAGAAGATGTTGGACTTGGGGTAATGGGGTTATTTAATTAACCTTAATAATGATGATGGTGACATCATCATACTGAATATCTTTTGAGTAGTTCTTAACGTCATTAATTATTGCCTCCTGAAGTTTGGCGGAAGACAAATCACGGTTTCGTTTGATACAATCGAATAATCGCTCCTCCCCATACTCTTCAGTTTCACTTTTGTTCTTAGCTTCTGTTACGCCATCCGTATAAAAAACCAGGAGATCGCCTTGTGAAAGCGTGATCGTTTGCTCTTGATAAGGCGTCATCGTAGACATTGCTCCCAAAATTAGCCCTCCTTCCGAGAGCTCTTCAAATTCATCCTTTTCTGATCTAAGCAAAGCCGGCGGATTATGCCCGGCATTGACAAATTGGAACTGGTAATTACGGGGATTGAAAATGCCCCAGAAGAAGGTGATAAACTTATCACTGGGTGTATTTTCATAGATAATTTCATTGATTTGCCCGGTAGCTTCCGCAAGAGAGATATCAACGGGAAGCAATACATGTAACATCGCTTGGAGGTTTGCCATCAGCAGAGCGGCCGGCATTCCTTTACCGGTGACATCACCGATAGCAAAGAGGAGCCTGTCTTCCGGTGCTTCTAAAATATCAAAATAATCTCCTCCCACCTGATATGAAGAGATATTACTTGCAGCGATATCGAGTTCATCACTCTGTGGAATCGGGTCGGGAAGCAGTCCTTTTTGAATTCCTTTTGCAATGTTGAGCTCTTCCTCTATCCGTTCTTTTTCAATCCGTTCCTCGAGCAGGTAGGTTTTTTGGATAGAAAGAACAGCAAGATTCCCAAGTGACTGCAGAAAATTATAGTCAGAGTTACTGTATGCTTCTTCGTTAGCTCGTGCCCCTACCCCAACCAAGGCAACGCGTTCACTTTGAAATTGAAGCCCGATAACTGCTTTGATTTCATTTTCTTCCAGAAATGGAATTTCTTTTTCCAAAGTGTTATCCACTTCCGTAAGGTCATCATCAAGAGAAAATAACTTGTCCATCCCTTCATCAGACAGAGCTCCATTAATGCCACTGGTAGCCATCATTTTTCGCTCCCCTTCATGTTCAAGCACAAAAAAGAATTTCCGAATGAGCATCTGACCCAGCATCGCAAACTTGAAAATGCGAATAATCTCTTCGCGGTCAACCAGTATGTTAAAATCCTTGCTGAGATCAAACAGGGTATTCAGCTCATATACTTTTCGATCCAGCATTCGATTGATACGTCGCAGCTCGGTAAACATTCTGGAGTTGGCGATTGCTACCGAAGATATTATGGAAAGGCTTTCCACAAACTCAACCTCGTGCTGACTGAGTGGTTGTTTATTGCCCTTGGAACCAAGGCATAAAAACCCAATATGATCGTTGCTGGTTTGTAGATTGAAAAACGTACAGTGTTGGTCACCTTCAATGAGATCGGGCATCTCAAAATCATCAACACCACACTGTATCACTGATTGTTCTTCAATATTTTCATCCCAGTCAAAAGAGATAGTTTGGCCTTCCTTGGGACAATTGCGGCCTTTTGATTTAGAAATAATATAATTGTCGGATCCCGGTTGATACAACAAAATCATGCCCCTGCTCACCATCAGCTTACCCATCGTGATGAGCAAAAGATTGTTGAGAACAAAATCCATGTCTTGAGACTCAATAAGCATTCGTGAGGTCTCAAGCAGAGTTTTCAGCTCGAATCTGGAATGCCCTGCATCTTGTTTGTTGGAAGAGCTGCTCAAGGTCTTATTTGGTTTTAGTCATCCTAATTTCGTTCACTGATCCCTCAGTGTGGTACTCCACATCATCCATAAGTTTTCTAATGAGATAAACCCCGACACCGCCTCGCTTTTTTTGCTTTATTTTCTGTCGTACATCCGGTTTTGAGTATTTATTGGGATCGAAGGCATCACCGGTATCGAGTAATGAAACCCAGAAAATATTGTCGTTGTATCCAAGCTCAATGTCTACCGTTTTTTTATCATTGTGCTTATAAGCGTGCTTAATAATATTGGTATAGGCTTCATCGACAGCAAGAGTGATGTCGGCAACGTCTTGTTTGGTAAATCCAAACTCCTTGGCGTGTTTAGCAACAAAATTCCGTACCTGAGCCAAGTGCTCGGTAGAAGCCTGTACAGAAATACTATATGTAGAAGATTTTGCCAAGGTAATTATGATTCAGCTTCGTCGGTTTCAAACTTTTTGATAGCGTCTGCTTCGTCATCCAAGATGTCGTAGAGCGAGGGAAATCCTAAGAGGTCAAACACATTATATACCTTAGAATTCATGTTCGTAAGCTTAATGTCGCCACCCAGCGAACGAACATCCTCGATGTATGCCATAAAGACTCCCAGGCCGGCACTTGCGATATAGTCTAATTGCTTGCAATTAACAATTATTTGATGTTTATCCTGATCAATTAGCTTTTTAAGAGAATCCTCTAACTGAGAGGCCGTATGAGCATCCAGCTCACCGCAAAGCTCCAAAACATCATAGGACTGAACTTCTCTGTGATTAATTTTAAAATTTTTCATTACTGCGGATTTGTTGTTAGAAAACTATTCCCTAATAGAAAGAACGACTAAACATAAAAAATTTTACGAACATGGTACGCAAAAATGAGTAAATGCCTAAATTTATTTGGAGTGTTATAAGCCGGCATTCAACATATTTGTATTGCGTAAGGCTTACGGATAGAAGAGAAAAATGATTCAAAAAAATAAGGCCTCACGAGTATCAGTCGTGAGACCCTGACTATTCATCAAGAGAGACGCTACTTGAGCGCATTTAAATATACGGTAATTTCAATGGTTTCTACAAATATTTTGGTTAAATATTATTGCTGATACCCTCTTTACTTTATTTAGGGATCTATATTTTAGTAGGTTTATGGGAGCCAATACTTTTCAGAAATTTACAGGTGTTATCGATAACACGGTCAACAGATTTTGAGAGCAATGAGCTACAGATTACGTGGTTGTTAGCCTTGGGAAAGTTCGAAATATGAAGAAAATCTGTGCGAGTAGCTAAGTTTTGGATCATTTTTTTAATGGCAGGCACGGAGACGACAGTGTCTTGTTCGTTTTTATTTTTGTAATAATAGCCAACAAAAGTCGGATGGGATACTTTTTTGAAAAGGGCATCCGTCATATTTCTTTCAACAAAGGCTCCCAGCTCCAGAGCACCTGCAAGGGCATAGCGCTTATTCCAAATCTTGTCTTCTGCGAAGGTCGAATTTTTTGTTGTGATGAGATGTCTTTTGCCGGGTATTGTTGCTAAAAATTTTCGGCTTACTTTATTTGTCAAAAGTTTAGCACTTATTCCATAGAAATCAATCAAAGGGGAATATAAAATAAGGGAGGCGATGTCATTTTGATATTCTGGCTTTGAACTCAGGTAAAGAGCGAGCGAACCTCCGGTTGAGGTACCCATCAAAATAACCTTTTTGCCGATACGCCTGCCTATTTGAAAAGCAAAACGCGCAGAATGGAGCATCTTTTCCTCGGTAAGTTCTAGCAGTGGATACTCACTTTTGATGCCGTGCTCTTCCATGCGGCTTAAATAAAGATTGCATTCAAATGTTTCAGCAACGGTTTTGTGGACGGGATCTCCTTCGGGATGAGAGGCACGAAATCCATGAAGGTATACAATAGCATATTCTGTTTTTCTTGGTTCTTCTGAATTCCAGACTATTTGTGCTTTTGTACCTTCTTTTAAATCAAATTGGGATTCCTGATTCTCTAGATAATTATCCAATTTGTGGAGATCTGTAGGAATTTCGGATAATCTGTTCTCCATTACTGCAGTTACTTAGTTGGTTATTCGATCAGCGTCGAAAAATAAGAAAAGCACCGCAGATTTAACTACGATGCTTTTCTGAAATAGAATAAAGATGGTAATTACTCTTCTGTTTTCATGGTATCTGCTTCAGCAGTATGTGATTCTTGCTCATCCATAGCCATCGAAATCCATGATTGTTCGTTGTGGTTACGCATTAATTTATCCTGAAGTTTTTCGGCCATATCTTTTGTGGCAACTCGTCCCAAGCGTACGCGAAACCAGACATTACCGGTTTCTTCGTTACCCATTTTGACGACATACGCATTTTCGTAGCCTCGATCTACCCATTTCTGAATTTGGCCTTCGGCTTTTTCTTCTGATCGCCATGCCTCAACCTGAACAGCAAACGCCCCGTTACTGTCATATTCAATTCTATTACGCGCTCGTTCTCTTTTGGCAGCTTCAATGCTGTCTTGGCGAGCCTGCTGGATACTATCCTGACGCTGCTGTTCAAGACGCTGTTGCTTAACACGTTCCAAGGAATCTTGGCGGGCTTGTTCTCTTTGTTGTATTTCTTCTTCACTTGGTCCGCAGGCCTGTAACAAACTGATTGCCATTGCCGAAGTTATGAGGAAAATAACTACTCGTTTCATAAGCCTTATGTTGTTAATGTGTTGGGATGAATTGTTTTAACTCTTCTGTCTTAATTTTACTTAAAAAAAGGATTGGTACAAAACTAATTAAATAAAAAGATCATTTTAAGTCTTTGCGGGTAATAACGGAAGTCTGAAGAGGGTAATAATTTAAGGTTAAGGGTTGCTATCAAGCATGTTTCTATTTAGATTTGATCTAAATTTTTCACTTCTCAGAGAAGGATAAGCGCTATTATAGGCACAAATACAAATAGTAAGTCGCCCCCGTGGTATCTAATGCTTATTGCAGGGGTTATTGCTGCAGGTGTTTTATTACCCCTCGTTTATTTGTTGATCAGGGCTTTTGATGCGTCTCCGGAGATGCTTAACAATGTTGTTTTTCGGATGCGTAACCTGTATCTGCTTGGCAATACCTTGTTGTTAACAATGGGGGTTCTGCTGTTAGATATTTTCATTGCGTTGCCGTTGGCCTATTTGTCAGTAAGGGTTAGAGTTAAGGCTCGCAGATTTATAACCCTACTGGGAGTGCTACCCCTTGCAATTCCCGGTTATGTAATGGCCTATGCTTTATTGGGACTCGGTGGATATAACGGAACCTTTCAGGCTTGGTTTGGGTGGACAATTCCACGAATCAACGGGTTTTCCGGATCGCTCATTGTGTTGACACTTTGCACTTTTCCATACCTGTATTTGAACCTTCGTACAGCTCTTGCGGGCATGGATCGCTCCACCGAAGAGGTATCACGGTCGTTGGGGCATGATGCTAAATCAACATTCTTAAAAGTAATATTGCCTCAACTAAGACCAGCGCTACTGGCGGGATCACTGTTGGTAAGCTTGCACGTAATTGGTGACTTTGGAACGGTTTCGCTGATGCGATTCGAGACTTTTAGTTACGCTTTGTACTTACAATACATTGCTGCTTATGATCGCATTTATGCTGCTTGGCTGGCGCTTATGCTCTTGGCGTTAACGACCGGTGCATTAGTGTTAGAATATAAATTGCTTAAAAAGGCCATTTTCCACCGGCTGGGACGCGGCGTTTCTAAAGCCAAAAACTATTTAGAGCTGGGGCCTTGGGCAGTCCCCGCCTATACCTTTGTGTCTATATTATTTTTAGTAGCTATCGTTTTACCGGTTTCGTCTATAGTTTTTTGGCTCAACCAAACAGCTTTTGCTTCTGTAGCCGGTAATTTATACGAGGCCTTTTTAAACTCCGTCCAGGCGTCGGCTCCTGCAGCAGTTCTTACAACCTTAATGGCTTTGCCATTGGCGTATATAGGAGTTCGATATAAAACAAAGTTGAGTAATCCCATTGAGCGAGTAGCTTATTTGGGATATGCAACACCGCCGCTGGCATTTGCACTGGCTTTTGTGTTTTTCTCCCTTCAAGTTTCTACGGTACTATATCAGTCACTATTATTATTGGTGATTGCTTACTCTCTGCACTTTTTGGCAGAAGGCATTGGCCCGGTACGCAGTGCATTATATCAAGCTCCAGAAGATCTTGAGGAGGCGGCTCAATCATTGGGATACTCGTCTTTAAAATCTTTTTTGAAAGTGACTTTGCCGTTGTTGAGGGGTGGAATTATTGCGTCGGCATCTTTGGTTTTTTTATCTGCAATGAAAGAGTTATCCATAACGTTTTTATTATCACCAATAGGCTTTGATACGTTGGCGTTGAACGTGTGGTCGTATACGGGAGAAGCAATGTTTGCAGAAGCCGCTCCCTTTGCACTGTTAATTTTGTTATTTTCATCCCTGTTTGTGGGATTTTTATTCTCTAAGGAGTTGAAGAAATAATGAGTGATTTACTTACCGTAAAAAAGTTAACTAAGTCCTTTGATGAAAATGGCCCAGTTGTAGACAGGCTGGATTTTGAAGTCAGGGAGCATGAAATATTTGCACTTTTGGGGCCAAGCGGATGTGGTAAAACAACCTGCCTGAGGCTTATTTCTGGATTTGAGCATGCTGATGAAGGAGAAGTTTATTTGGACGGAACCTTGCTGGAATCTCCTCAAAACCACGTAGCTCCGCAAGATCGAGGAATAGGATTTGTTTTTCAGGATTATGCCCTGTTTCCCCACCTCTCGGTACTCGAAAATGTAGCCTTTGGGCTTACGGACATCCCCAAGCACAAACGTCTTGTGTATGCCGAGGAGGTATTATGCCGGACGGGAATGGGCGATTATAAAGATCGCAATCCCAGTGAGCTTTCGGGTGGACAGCAGCAGCGCGTGGCACTGGCACGGGCGATAGCTCCCAAACCAAAGCTGGTTCTGTTGGATGAGCCGTTTTCCAACCTAGATGCAATGTTGCGCGATTCTATGCGTAAAGAAGTGCGGGAAGTGCTTAAGAAGGCAGGCATGAGTGCCTTGCTTGTTACCCATGATCAGGAGGAGGCTCTTTCATTTGCCGATCGTATTGCGGTGATGAACGACGGAAAAATTGAGCAGATTGGCACCCCCGAACAGGTCTACTATAATCCCAAGACAAAGTTTGTAGCACAGTTCCTCGGTAGAACTAATCTATTTCATGCTGATGCGGATGGCGGATCGCAAGTGGCCACTAAGCTGGGACCCATGAGTTTGAATTGTAATGCCTGTGGACGTGTGCTGTGTTCTATTCGTCCCGAGCATTTGACGTTAGAGAAGCCAACCAATCAGAAGCCAGAAAATGTAGGCACGGTGTTGGGACGTGAGTTTAAAGGGCACGATATTACCTATCACGTGCAGCTTGGGGAACAGAAATACCTGGTGCATACGGATAATCGCGTGCTTTTCGAACCAAACGATGCTGTGGTTATCAAACCGCTCGAATCTGCAGTGATTTTGGATGAATCCGATTAAATCAAAGTTGATTGTATGAGCTTTCTATTACTTCTCGTTATTGCCGCTATCTGCGGTGCTATAGGGCAAAGTATCGCTGGTTATTCTCTGGGAGGATGTTTGATTTCTACAGTAGTGGGATTTATTGGAGCGTTAATTGGCAAATGGCTGGCCGCTGAAATGGGACTTACCTATATTTTACCCATCGAGGTGGGTGGGGAAACCTTTCCAATCATTTGGTCGATTTTGGGATCAGCTCTTTTTGCCGTTGCTATTGGATTATTGTCCCGCGGAAAAGATCAGTTAAGGAAATAATGGATTCGCCGGAAAGAGGGAAATGCTATCTAAAATATATATTTGCTAAAAGTTATTTCGAGCGAGAAAAATCCTGATTGAAAGGATTGTCATCAAAACCCGGAGTAATTTTTATAAAGCCGTGAGATGTTGCATTATGACACGAGTTGCAAGAGTTATTAAGTTCTATTGTTTTCTGTCTCACTTTATCCCAGTTTTTGTTAGCCAATGCAGTTTCTAAAGGCTCCACAGCCGGATCAAAAATTATATTCATAAATTTTTTGATGTCATAACCTTCGTATGACGGAATATTTTCTTTAATGTCATCAGCAGCTGCTTCTACTTCATGTAAATAAAAATTAGCTAGTTCATGATTTTTTGCTTCAACTGCTAAAGCATATTTATGGAAATACGTTTGTAGTTGTCCCATTGCAACTGCCAGTTCTGGAGTATCTTCCTTTGCTTTTTTAAGCCCTTGCTGGGACGCGGAACCATTATTTTCGGGTTCTTTGGTTGTACATCGGATCATTACAAGGGCACAAAGAATAAGACTTAAAGCAGTAAATAGGATTTTTGCCGAGCTATCTTTTTCAGCCATTATTTAGAATGATAAATTCACTATTTAAAATGAATCTAAGTATATAAAGAAAATATAAAAGGTGGAACCCATTTCGGTTTATTTAAATAGCTAAAACAGACGAGCAACACTAATATTTACAAAGAAGGCCGGTTCATCCAAGCGAGTGGCGAAATCGACCCGGAACAGATCTAATATTCCATTTAGAGATGCGCCTACCTCCCAGTGGATGTTGTTCGTAACTTTTGTTGTGTACTCCGGCTGATTGATTAAGGAACTTTCATTAACCCATGTTTGTGCCGCGCCGCCAAAGACTATAAAGCCAATGTTATTGGTAACCAATGGTCGCAATCCCAATAGCTCAAACGGGATGGTGCGGAAATTGTGTTCGGCAGTCATAGACAGGTACTGTTGCCCCTGATAGGGGCGATTTCGAATTGTTCTCATTACACCATACGGAGCTGTAGAACCGATGGTGCCGTCAATAATGCCCCATTTTTGTGGAGGGAGGTCTCCGCTATAAGTTCCGCCTTTGATATTAAAATCAAGGGTGTTAGCCAAGAATCGCCGTTGGTAGAATGTGGGAAATGACCACGACATGAATCCTGTATAACGAGTGAATTCAAAGTCGCTGCCAAGTACGTCTGTGGCATGCTCGATGCTAAGCTGTATCGTTTTTTGTGAGGTTACTCCAAAATTATAGTCTTCATCTACGTTATATCCTGTGGTAATATCAATAGAGCTGAGAGTGCCTTCAGGGATAGCAGGATTTGCCAGAAAGTTGGACCTGCCTAAAATATCATAAGCAGTAGTTGTTGGCAGTGAGGTGTGGGTTTCATGATTATATCCCATCTTAAAAGACAGGTTATGAGGAAAATCCCAGTCGGAAAAAAGTCGAAAACCTTCTGATCGATAGTAATCAAAGTAACCTTGGTGTCCCAGTAAGTTTGGCAGTGTTGTATAATATGGATTATAGATGTGGGAATGATATCGGGTTTCAGTACCTGCGCGATATTCCCCTCCAATAACTGCTGATCCCCATTTTCGTTGAAGCCATTCGATGTTAAAGCCGCCCCCGTAACTCCATTCGCGGTAGCCGGTACTGTATCCGCCCTGACCACGAACCCCCAACCAGTCGGTGGCATCAATGCTATAGCGTAACCCCAGAAAAGCCTGGTCTACCCGATTGTATCTACCATCAGGAGTAATATTGCCGGGTACTTCATTTAAAAAACTCAAAAACCTGGAGTCGGATTTTTCACCTTCCTCTTCATCATCTAAAAGGTTCGCTAAAAAACCGCTCGGCTTAAACGCTTTTTCGAGCGTCGCAGTGCTATCAAGGGTGGCGTAAGCCAGCTCTTCTTCAGTTGATAATGGAACGGTATTAACCTGTTGGGCAATCAATGAATCGGATTGAACGGTAGTACTGTCAACGCTGAATTGGTCTTCCTTTTCGTAAAGGGAATCGGGTAGTGAGGTATTGACCCGGTAGTTGGTGATACGGGAAAGCTGCTTGAATTTAATCATAGGAAAATCAAGCCCCACCATTTTTATTTTGATATCCCCACCAATACGCACATCCACCGGTAACCAAAAATTCTGACCAAAGTTGTTGAACTGTTGTTTATAAGATGTTTCGAATGACTTTATTGGAGCAGGAAAGGTTACCACATCATTAGGAGTTAAATGTACTTCAATGAGTGCGTATTTATTTGCCAGTATGTAGGCCGTTCCTCTAAATAACGGCTGAAGTTTGCGAGCGGGGGTAACTTCAATTTCGTAGACCGTTTGATTATCGAGGGAGGTTTGATCTACAAGTTTAAAATCGTAATAGTCCAATGCATCGGGATGGGTAATGCCCACTAAATTGAATTCAGCAATTTCGATGTTGTCATCATAAAAGTTCGGTAGGTAGCTTACTCCTGCAAAGTTACTTGCGGCCTCAATATTAGCAGTCTGGCGCTTGGATTTTTGCACCTCGCGATGTCCGCGCTGCTTATCCCAGAAAACTTCCGAAACAGACTCTGTAATAGACACAATGGCCGTATCGTTTGATAATGTTTGCCGGGTATAGGCTTCTGCGTGATAGGTTTCGAGTTGTTTACGCCATTGTTGCTTACGTTTGATAACTTCGCGCATAATACGCATGCCCGGATCTTCATCGGTAACTACAATTTCCTGCATTTCGGTTACCGAGGAATTAAGCGAGATATTTTGTTTTCCCGAAGAGTTTCGGGTGATGGTTAACTGCTGGGTTTCATATCCGATGTAACGAATAAGAAGCGTTGCGGGTAGCAGGGAATCGGGAATTGTTAACGAAAAATTGCCATTGCTGTTGGTTATAGTACCGCGATAGGTATCCTTAATCAGAATATTGGCAGAGGGCAGCGTTTCTTTAGTTTCAGCATCAATAATAGTACCGTTTATTGTCTTTTGGGCTTGGAGGGAAGAGCAAACAAAAAGCAAAAGAAAAAGTGCTGATAAGAATTTTTGGCTTCGGGACATCGATCTATTTTTGGTTTGTGAGCAACAGCACAGTTGTACTAATATTACTGTTTTTTGTTACGGGATACTGGATAAATCATTTTAAGCTTCTCCATACGATTCAAAATCATTCATGTGGTTCGGATAGACTAATTAATAAACCGTTTATAGCTTGCGACAAGCTTATCCTGATCAATTCCGATATAATAAAGCAGAAGGATCAGCGTAAAGACCAATTGCAGCTTTATAATTCCATTATCCCGGTATTTTTGAGCGGAAGTAATTACATGTTCATCCAGTATTACAAAAGAAAATTTCTGCTTGATACGCCGGATGAATTCTTGATCCTCCATTACGATATGATCTTCACGGAATCCCTGTTGTTCGCGAAATGCATTTTTGGTAATAAATAGGCTTTGATCTCCAAAACGAAATAGATCAATGTCAAAACGGGTGAACCATCCGTAAAGTTGTAACAGAAAATGATC
The DNA here is from genome assembly GCF_058386955.1 of Fodinibius sp. GM21. Taxonomy (NCBI): domain Bacteria; kingdom Pseudomonadati; phylum Balneolota; class Balneolia; order Balneolales; family Balneolaceae; genus Fodinibius; species Fodinibius sp. GM21. Next base: position 434,234 of record NZ_JBYEIQ010000002.1, read on the forward strand.
ATCGTTAAAATCTAGCTGGAAACACCCTGCTTGATGACCTTGGCTCACAGCTCTTTTTATTAAATTATCAAAATTATAGGGGGGATGAGTATCAGCATGCAAAAAATAGAGGATTTCTCCCTTAGCTTGTTTGGCACCGAAGTTCATTTGGGCTGCTCGCCCTTTCTCGGGACTTTTTAAAATTTTTGCCGCTGTGGCCTCGGCTTTTTGGATCGTTTTATCAGTACTTCCCCCGTCAACAACGATAGTTTCCCAAATATGACCGTTACTGTGTTGACGTACCTTTTCTATAGTTTGTGTTATAGAATCGGCCTCATTAAAAGCGGGAATAATGACGCTGATACTCATAGTATCAATCAGTAACCAGGTTTGAAGCTTTAAGGTCTTCCACAGTATCAATATCGTTGAGAACAGGTAGCTGTTTGTACGAAAGATTCATGTCTTCAAATTTTTGAATGGTTTCGTCAAAAACCGAAGAGGTGCTCCACGATTTGTCTTCAAAAACGGAGGGATAAAATGCTGTCGTTCCCAGTAGATAATAGCCGCCGTCTCTTGCGGGCCCAATAACAGCCTGATGATTTTCCAAAGCCTGAAAACTTTGTTCAATTAATTCAACATTAAGTGTACTGCAGTCGCTCCCGATAATCACCACTTTCTGATACCCATAGGCAAACGCTTTTTTGAATGCATGTTGCATTCGAAGGCCAAGGTTGTCGCCTTTTTGGAGATGTTTTTCATAATGGCCATCCGACCAGATATCATCATCATCGATAAAACGTGAGTACCAAATTTGCCTAGAAACGTCCAGTTGATCCGTAACTGATTTAGTAATTCTTAAAAGCTTTTGATATACCTGCAGTGCTTTGGTTTGCCCAACAGTTTTGGCAAGCCTGGTTTTCACCTTTCCCTTCTCAGGATTCTTTGCAAACACAATAAGAAGACTATTGCCGTCGCTTGAGTTATTTTTCTGTGTATCCATGATAAAAAATTCTGCCTAGGTTGTAGCGCCTCCACAACTGCTGCCGGCACCGGCTGTACAGCCAAAGCAGTGCTGGTTGATCTTGATTTCCCGGTCGTTGAGCTTGGCTTCATTCCAGTCGCTGATGTGCCGCGGGGCCTCCTCTTCAACCGGCATTTCCAGCATCTGGTTAAAATCGCAATCGTAGAGGGTGCCGTCCCAACCTACCGAAATGGTATCGCGACACATGACCCCTTTGGCGGCAGCGGGATTAAAAGAAGTAATCAGTCGATTCATGTATTCATCCAGATTGTCAGATTCTAGTAAAAAGTTGAGGTATCGGCTGATAGGCAGATTGGTAATAGTAAACAAATTATTGAAAACGATGTCGTGTTTACGGTCGAGCTGTCGCTTGAATTCTTTCTCAAGCGATTTTTGACTGCCTGGTAAGAAAGCGCCGGTAGGATTATAAACCAAGTTTAGCTCCAGTCCTGATCCCTCTTTGCCGTAGCCTATTTCATTCAGTTTTTTTAAGGCTTCGATAGAGCGGTCGTAGGTACCTTCTCCACGCTGTCGATCGGTCCGAGACTTGTTATAAAAGGGTAGTGAACAGGTTACCTCTACACCGTGTTTGGCAAAAAACTCAGGCAATTCCTGATACTTGGGAGCGGTGGTCAGGATGGTCAGGTTCGATCGCACGATGATATCCTTGCCAAGCGCAGAAACCTGCTCAACGAACCACCGAAAATGGGGATTCATCTCCGGGGCACCGCCGGTTAAGTCTACTGTTGATATATCGGAATTTTGCAAAGCCTCCAAGCATTGTTCAAGGGTTTCTTTGGTCATAACCTCGTCACGATTCGGCCCCGCATCTACATGACAGTGTTTACAGGTCATGTTGCACATGTAGCCTACATTAATTTGAAAAATTTCTATACCGGTGGGGCATAGAGGAAATAGGTCTATCTCTTCAAGTTTTTCCTGAAATTTAGGCTGCTGCCGCAGTGACTCTGAGTAGTTGTTAAGCACATCTAACTGATATGCAGGATCAGAAAGATTGTGGCTAATTGTTTTTAGCGATTTGATCATAATACGTTACTTACTTTATAGCTAGTTAGGATGAGGAGGAAACAAGAATAGTATTACATGCTCAGATCTTTGGTCTTATTCATCATTTGTACGCCATGTACGAGTGATGAACCGCCGCGGATGGCCGAAGCAACGTGAACAGCTTCCATCATCTGCTCTTCGCTTGCGCCTTTTTCCAGGCTTTCTGTAGTATAAGCGTCTATGCAATAGGGGCATTGTACCGTATGTGACACCGCTAATGCAATAAGTGCTTTTTCCCGAGCACTCAGTGCTCCTTCTTCAAAAACAGCTCCATAGTAATCAAAAAACTTCTCGGCTAATTCGGGACCAAATTCACCAACATCTTCAAACTTTTTTAAATCTTTGGGATTGTAATAATTGTCGCTCATTGTGTGGTGTGATTTAATTTTAAGTTACCGTGAATGCAATGGCTGAATAAGCAATATTTTAAACATCATACTAAGGGATAAAAGGTAGTAGAAATTTTGACGAGTATTCATTCTTCCTTCTTACGATTTTAATTCTAATAGAAGTAAATAACCAAATCCGAAAAAAAGTAATTCGTAAAAAGATGTTGAGAATAGTAAGAAGATGCTTCAATGAGATATCTTTTATTTGTACATGAACCTTACTATTCCTATCAATGGATTAAAGGTAAACGAAAAAACACCCTTGCATGAAATATGATTATGATTTGCTTGTGATTGGCGGTGGAGCAGCTGGACTTACCGCAGCCGGCATGGGAGCTAATTTTGGGGCTAAAACGCTAATGGTGGAAGTTGATATGCTGGGCGGCGACTGTACCTGGCATGGCTGCATCCCAAGTAAAACATTATTGCACCTTTCGAAAGTAGCGAAAAATGTGAGAGAAGCTGAACGGTTTGGTTATCAGAAATCTAAAGGCGTAGATTTTTCGGTTGTGATGGAGCATGTCAGATCCAAGCGTGAGGAGGTTTATGAGGAGGCAGATGATCCGGATATCTTTCGCAAAATGGGTGTGGATATTGAATTCGGTGAGGCATTATTTATTGACGACCATACGATACGCATTATTAAGGATGAGCAAAACAGAAAGGTCTCTTCGCGGTATATTATTATTGCAACGGGTAGCAAGGCGAAAGTGCCTCCCATCAAAGGGATTGAAGAGATATCGTTCCATGCCAATGAATCGATTTTTGAGCTTGAAAAACAGCCGGAAAGTCTTGCCATTATTGGAGCCGGCCCCATTGGTATTGAGATGGGGCAGGCGTTTCAACGACTGGGAACGCAGGTAACCGTTTTTGATATGCTTCCGCGTATTCTCTCCAACGATGATGAGGAGCTAGCCGGAATGCTCCAGACTTATTTAGCAGATGAGGGGATTAATTTTAAGCTCGCTGCCGATATTAAAAAGTTATCGGAAACTTCGGATGGAAATATTAGGATTGAAGCAGAAGTTAAGGGACAACCTTTGGTTTGGGAGGGAAGTGAAGTGCTTGTTGCGGCGGGGCGCAGTGCCAATTATGAAGGATTGCAATTAGAAAGTGCTGGAATACATCATCAAAAGAACGGTATTACCATTGATGACCGGTGCCGAACGAATAAAAAACATATTTATGCAGTGGGGGATGTTACGGGACAATATCAATTTACCCACATGTCCGAGCACATGGCTAAAGTTGCAGTGACAAATGCACTGCTCAAAATACCGAATAAGATCGATCGGAAGCATGTACCTTGGAGTACATATACTGAGCCGGAGCTGGCCCATGTAGGGGCAACAGAAGATGAACTGCTAGAGAATAATATTTCATACAAAACGTATCGATTCCCATATGATAAAATTGATCGTGCAGTTACTGATGAGGCTACTGAAGGACTAATAAAAGTTTTTGCAAAGGAGTGGAACGGCAAAATACTGGGTGCCACAATTTGCGGAAAGCAAGCTGGAGATCTTATTGGAGAATATGCACTGGCGATGAGAAATGGTGTCACGCTCAGAAATATTTCTGATACTATTCATCCATATCCTTCCTATGGGCTTGGGGTACGAAGGGCAGCAGACCAGTGGTATATTCAGAGTCAGGCGACTTGGATGGTGAAATTAGTAAAATGGGTGTTTGGTTACCGGGGAACGGTTCCGGACTTAAGTGATGAGAATCGCATTCTTTAGTAACGAACAATAAAAAAAGTCCGCCGACTAAGGCGGACTTGAAAAACTACTCTCTCTTGATATTATTCAACGGCTTATCTGCTAGTAAGACCATTGGAAAAGGAAATCCTTACAAAATTTCTTTTCATATTTTATTATTTTATTTCATGCATTTATTCATATTATATGTATAATTGGTTCTTATGAAATCACTTACAGAGAAACAGCGAAAACTTTGGGAATATATTTTAAGCTTCTACGAAGATTTTGGTCAGTTTCCCAGTTATGAAAATATGCAGCAAGAGTTTGGGTATAGCTCTTCCAACAGTATCTACCAGCACCTTCAGGCGCTTACCAAGAAAAACTATTTGACCAGGCACGGCCGTGGAAATTACGAGATTCATCCTGCCAAGCGTAACGAACTTAGTGGTTTTTATCCCGGAATCCCTGTTAAGGGACGCATTTCAGCCGGAGCTATGCACGAGGCTATAAGCGAGAATCTCGGGCACCTGCCGGTGGAGATTCATCCTGAAAAATCCGATCACTATTTTGCCCTGATTGTTGATGGTGAAAGCATGATTGATGCTGATATTCGTGATGGTGATTATATCATTATTGACCCGCGTGAGCCCAAAGATGGAGAGATTGGGGCGATTCGTTATCGAGGGGAAACTACCTTAAAGACCATTCGGAAAAAAGAAGATGGCATTATCTTACAACCCGAGAATCCATCGTATGAACCTATCGATATTACGCCTGATGAATGGGAGGAGATCATGGTATATGGAACGTATGTTGGCAAGGCTTGGAAGAACGGCGACGATTGGGGTCTTATCTTTCGGAACGGGTAATTAAGAGTTGAGAGATAGACAGTATCTCTTGCAGATGATCTTTCGAAAAACTAAATATGAAGTTTGTCAGAAGGCATTGGTATACTGTTTCTTGCTGTTAACGAAACAATAAGATGCTATTTCTTGACTTGAACTATACGTAACATGATGACATCATAAATTGCATGGGCACTCATGGCGGCAATTAAGCCGCTATATTCAAAAAGATAGCCGAGTAGCATGCTGAGCCCAAACATCATAAGCCCAAATAGCATGTGACCTGCCGATTTGAATTTAAAGTAGCCATGGATGCCGATAAAAATAGCGGAGGTGATCCAGATACCGGCTAAAGGCTGTATGGCTCCGCGAAAAAGCAATTCTTCTCCCACCCCGGCAAAGGCTGAGAGTTGAATACGGTCAAAATTGGAGAGCTTTAACTTTGAAATCATATCAACGATATAGAAATCATGTAAGACCTCTGAAACCGGTGGGCGATTTATAATTAAGGCAATTACGGCTGCAGCCCCACTACCCGCTGCAATTCCAATAATAAGCTGACTTAATGTGGAGTAGCCATGCTCAAAAGCTTTGATTAAGTTTTCATTGTGTATGTAGTGATAAATAAGAAAAGCTAACAATAGGTAGGTGACTCCGGAGATAACAGAGATAATCAGTAATTCTTTGCTTGATGTCTCCCGGGAATCATCATTGGAAGATAAATATTCGCTCTTCTTTTTTATCATAAAAAATGACAAGACTTCGAGTGTATTTTGACTATTGTTTGATGATGATCAGATCCCAAAAGTATTAATTTGTAAAACCAATTCGCATAAAAGTGCGAATTCTGTAAGTTAGGAAAAACAGTTGCATTTTCTTGTTTCAAAACACCTAACTAAATACTTTTTTGATTATGAAACGTTTCTTGCTCTTCCCCTTAATACTAGTTTTAGCATATTCGCATGCGGCTCAGGGTCAGGATCTAAGGATTGATCCCCAGATGTATGAAATCATTGATAAAGTAAGTGCAGATCGGTTGGAATCAGATATCCGAAAGCTGGCCAGTTTTGGAACCCGTCATACTATGTCGGATACAGCTTCTGATACGCGCGGTATTGGCGCGGCGCGGAGATGGATCAAAAAAGAATTTGAAAAGATCAGTGAACAGTGCGGTGGTTGCCTGGAAGTGCACGAACAGCGCACCTTGGTTGAGGGTGATCCCGATAGTCGCATTGACGAAGATACATGGGTGGTAAACGTGTATGCTGTTTTGAAAGGCAAAACCCACCCTAATCGATATGTGATTATGAGTGGTGATATTGATAGTCGAGCTTCGGATATAATGAACGATACCATTGATGCGCCGGGTGCCAATGATAACGCCTCGGGCATGGCAGGTGCAATTGAAGCAGCACGGGTCTTATCGGATTATGAATTTGAAAGCAGTGTTATTTTTGCCGGATTATCTGGTGAAGAGCAGGGACTCTACGGCGGACGTCACATGGCGGAGATGGCCATAGAAGAAGGCTGGGATATTATTGGGGTGCTTAATAATGATATGATTGGGAATATCCGTGGTATTGACGGGGTGGTTGATAACCGTGAGTTTCGCATATTTTCAGAGCCCTATTCCTCTCAGGCCACCGAACGCGAGTTACAGATGAAGCGCTTTTTCGGTGGAGAGAATGATGGAATATCTCGTCAGTTGGCTCGGTATATCTACGAAACTACAGAATTGTATATGCCGCAGATGGATCCAATGTTAATTTACCGTTTGGATCGCTTTGGTCGCGGTGGTCATCACCGGCCGTTTAATGAAGCCGGTTTTGCGGGAGTTCGGATTATGGAAGCTCACGAAAATTACACGCAGCAGCACCAGGATATCCGTATCGAAAATGGAATCGAATATGGTGATGTAATTGAACATGTTAATTTCAATTATGCCCAAAAGTTAACAGCTGTAAATGCTGTAGCAATGGCTTCGTTGGCCAAAGCGCCACCAAAGCCTAAGAATGTAGAAATTGGTGGAGCTGTTGAGCCATCCACTACGTTACGCTGGGAAAAGCCGGATAGTGATCTTGTCAAGGGATACAAAATTTACTGGCGTCCAACGTCGGAGCCGCTCTGGGAAAGTCAGCGGTATGTAGGAGATGTTAGTGAATTTACTCTTGAAAATATTGTTATCGACAACTATTTGTTTGGGGTATCAGCCGTTGGAAAAGACGGACACGAAAGTGTGGTATCTTATCCTTCTGGATTGATTCGAGATTAGAAATCATCATATGCCGAAATGAATTTTTTATAATATAGGACCATGAAAAATCTATCGTATTTATTACTGTTAGCAATCTTTGCTTTTGTGTTTTCAACGGATACAGAAGCCCAATCAAATGTTTTGACACTTGAGAATGTATTTGATCTGGAGTACGTCTCCGATACGCAGATTTCTCCTGATGGCAACAAGATCGTCTATCAGCGAAATTTCATGGATATTATGGATGATCAACGTCGTTCAAACTTGTGGATTGTTAATTCCGATGGGAGCCGCCACCGTCCGTTGACCTCAGGCAATAACAATAACTTTTCGCCGCGTTGGTCGCCCAGTGGGGATCGCTTGTTGTTTGCATCTACAAAAAGTGGATCCAGCGAACTGTATATGCGGTGGATGGATACAGGAGAAACGGCTAAGATTACTAATCTGACACAGTCTCCAAGTTCAATAACTTGGTCGCCGGATGGAGAATATATAGCTTTTACGATGTTTGTGCCTCGTGAAGATAAACCCATGGTTTCGCTGCCCGGCAGACCCAATGGGGCTGATTGGGCGGAACCGGCTAACGTAATTGATGATCTGGAATACCGTCGTGATGGGGCGTCCGGATTTGTAAAGGATGGGTTTACGCATGTATTTGTTATTCCGGCCGATGGAGGAACCCCGCGACAAATTACGGAGGGTGATTATAATCACAGTTCGCTTGAATGGACCGCTGATGGAGAGCATCTTATTATTTCGTCCAATCGAAAAGAGGATTGGCAGCATAAGGAACGCGATACCGAACTGTATAAGGTTTCGATTGATGACGGAGAAATGACGCAGCTTACTGATCGCCGCGGACCGGATTCGAGTCCCAAGATTTCACCCGATGGCAATAAGATTGCCTATCTTGGTTATGATGATAATATGGATAGCTATCAGCTTACGAATGCATATGTAATGAATGCTGATGGTTCTGAAAAACGAGTGCTTACAGATAATTTTGATCGTAGCATAAGTAATCTGCAGTGGGTCGAAGATGGTTTGTACCTGCAATACGATGATGAAGGTAATGGCAAGATCGGTTTTATATCTTTAAATGGAGATAATGATATTCGAAAAGTGGCGGATGATCGCGGTGGAACGACAATTGGACGCCCATATGGTAGTGGATCTTATACAGTGTCATCGGGTGGGCATATCGCTTACACTTATGCTACGCCATACCATCCGGGTGATGTGGCTGTAACTGATCAAGACGGCAATATGAATCGATTAACAAACGTCAATGAAGATCTATTTGGTCATAAAACGCTGGGTGAGGTTGAAGAAATTTGGTACGAATCTTCGTATGATGGCAAGCAGGTTCAAGGTTGGATTATCAAACCGCCCAATTTTGATCCCGATAAAAAATATCCGCTGATCCTGGAAATTCACGGTGGTCCGCACACGAATTACGGTGATCGATTTACAGCTGAGCTACAGCTAATGGCTGCTAAAGGTTATGTGGTGATTTATACCAATCCGCGCGGCAGTACAAGTTATGGAAAGGCTTTTGGAAACTATATTCATCATAATTATCCCAGCGAAGACCACGACGATTTAATGTCGGGTGTTGATGCAGTAATTGAAAAAGGATATGTGGATACTGATAGTTTGTACATCACCGGTGGGAGCGGTGGCGGTGTGCTTTCTGCTTGGGCTATTGGCCAGACGGATCGCTTTAATGCCGCAGTAGTTGCAAAACCGGTCATCAACTGGTACAGTTTTGTATTAACGTCAGATGGCTCTTCATATCATAAATATTGGTTCCCCGGAGTCCCATGGGAAAATCGCGACCACTATATGGATCGGTCTCCAATATCGTTAGTAGGTAATGTAACAACGCCGACGATGCTACTAACCGGGGAGGAAGATTATCGCACTCCGATGTCCGAAACCGAGCAATATTACAGGGCATTGCAGTTGCAGAAGGTGGAGTCAGTGATGGTACGTATTCCTGGCTCGGGACATGGCATTGCCAGTCGTCCAAGTAATTTGATGAGCAAAGTTGCACATATTTTGGAATGGTTCGGTAGGCACTGATCGTTTTGTATTTTGTCATTTAGGAATGAACCCCGGTGGGATGGCCTCATCGGGGTTTTTCTTTAGTATGAAACACAGAAAAATTTTTCTTTCAATGAATTAATGTCCCTAATATCTTCAGCATCAATAATAAAGGATTGATAAAAAAGCTCTCTTTAAAATGGATTTATCGAATAGAACTGCTATATCTATTGTGTTTTTGTCAATATTTGCTGGTGTCTTTTTGGTGCTGGGTATTTGCCATACTACCCGGGCACAGAAAGCCGAAACTTTGGATACGCTTGTAGTTTCAAAAGAGGTGGTGATCTCTTCCAGCCGAGTGCCCCAAACTGCTGCGGGGTCAGGCAGAAATATCACTACTATTTCAGATCGAATGATTGAGGATACTCCTGCTCATACGCCCGATGAAATGCTCCGTTATATTCCGGGAGTTGAGGTACAATCGCGCGGTGCTTTTGGTGTACAATCAGATTTTAGCCTGCGCGGGAGTACCTTTTCGCAGGTACTGGTCTTGGTTGATGGCATGAGGATTAACGATCCTCTTACAGCCCATTTCAATTCAAATATCCCGGTGGCCCCGGCCGAAATACAGCGTGTCGAAGTTCTCCACGGGCCTGCTGCGGCGCAATACGGTGCTGATGCGGTAGGTGGTGTTATCAACATTATCACGCATACTTTTGGAAGTCAGCCAAATGAGGAGAAGACCAATGCACGTCTTCAAGTTGGCTATGGACAAAATGATCTCAAGAAGGGACGAGGCGGATTCTATCACAGTAACCAAGATTATCGCATCGGGGGTGGCGGTATGTGGCATCAAAGTCCGGGGCAGACACTGACCGACGATTACAAAAATCGATTTAATATTGCGAATGGATCTATATCCGGGGGCGTAAAACTGAACAATAACTGGGATTTAGCACTCCGAACAGGATACGATTATCGTGATTTTAATGCTCGTTATTTCTATACCGCAAGTCCATTTGATGATGCCACCGAAACAGTATCTGCGTGGTGGAACCAGATGCGATTACAACGGTCATCCGAAAATAGTGTTACAACAGTAAAGGGATCGTTCAAAAGAAACAGCGATGAATATGTCTTTAATCCCAATGTGCCAGCTAATGAGCATACCACCACGCTTGGCTCGCTTCAGATGTACCAATATAGAACATTGGCAGCGGAATGGGACTTGACCTTTGGTGCACAGCTTAATAATCGCCGAATTCGCAGTACCGATCGCGGAGATCATGATAACTGGCACTATGCCGGCTTTACAATGCTACAGTGGCAACCGACCAATCCGCTTACGGTATCGGGAAGTTTGCGATTAGATCACGACGGGAATTATGGCACAGAGCTGATGCCTCAGATTAGCTTTTCCTATCAGCAAGAACGATGGATTTTACGCGCATCAGGTGGAAGAAGTGTTCGTGCTCCCAGCTTTACAGAACGATTTATTTCGACCAATCTAGCCGGGCCATTAGCCGAAGGACGTAATCTCGGAAACCCTTGGCTGCAAGCCGAGCGGTCATGGTCGGCTGAATCCGGTGTGGATCTGTTTCCCTGGAAAAATGTACGGTTTTCAGCAACAGGGTTTGTCCGTGAATCAACGAATTTGATTGACTATGCAATGACGAATGCAAATCAAATTCGTAATGACGAGAATCTACAGACGGGTGGAAATTACCTGTATGCTCAAAACATCAATAACGTAACTACTGCCGGAGTGGAAACGGAGCTTACTGTAAGTCAAAACCTGGGCAATAACTGGCTGTTTAACAGTACGTTGGGGTATGCTTTTACTGACTTTTACGGAGATGAAGATGTTGCCTCCAAGTATATATCTAATTACGCACGACACTTAGTAAATGGAATTCTCAGTGTTAGTCATGGTCCGGTAGAGGGATCGGTAAGTGCTGTATGGAAAAAACGACAGACAACGCAGAATGCCAATATTAACGCGATCAGATCATCTGTTTACAGTTTGTGGAATGTGAAGCTAAATTATGAACTTACGCAGCAGTTATCGCTTGGCATTCAGGTTGATAATGTATTTGATCAAGAAAACCAGGATGTGCTGGGTGCTCAAATGCCAGGCCGCTGGGCTGTTGGGACGGTACGTTGGAATTTGTAAATAATTATTCCAAGTTTTGCTTAATTTAAAATCCCCGCACTAAATCATGCGGGGATTTTTTTCTGATGCATCATATTAATATCTAAACCCCATAAATAGCTATAAACTATTATGGATTATTGATTCATGCGTTTGCTCTGTCGCCATCCCTGCCAGGCAGGAATTCCCTTCTTATTACGTAGTTGAAGAGTCATTTGACCGCGTGTTATTTCGGCTGCTATAATTGCAGGTTTGTTTTTAAATGTAATGCGTGAACCGGTGATGACAACCTGATCACCCTTTTTTAGTTCTTCTTGTTGTTCCAAATACCAGCTTGGCCCAAGGTGGACGGGTATGGATTCATTGTCAGTTTTTACGGTCATATGTACGCCCATCGAATCCGCTGTTGATTTACTGGGGTGATAGGTAATATTTAGGACTTCACCCTTTATGGTTTCTAAGGTTGAGGGGTTAAATGGCTGATGGTACTTTTGCTTTGTCATGTTTTTACCGGATTGCTTTTGGCCAAAAGCAATCGTTATTAAGGGCGCGATCACAAAAAGTAAGATGAGATTTATAATTAGTCGTTTCATAATAGGTTATGAAATAGGTTATTTTGCTATAGTTATAGTTTCAGGCTCCATCCTATGCCTATACTAACATCTGATGCCGATTCAGTTAGTCCAATACTAAGATTGGAGTTCAAGCTCACTTTATCAGATGCTTGTATGTTTATTCCGGCTCCTACAGTAAGAGGGGGGTCAACATTGTCAATAATTTGTGTTGTGCCGGAGAAAGATATGAGCCCCATCCATTTGCCGTTAGTAAATGATTGTCCCAAAGCTGCGCTGTAGGTTACTATATTATTGAAATCAAGGTCGTCCATATCGCCTAATTTCCAGAACATACCATTTGCCAGCAAAAGTGTTTTTGTGGTGACACGTTGCGACCATGATAGGCCCCCACCCCAATCCCATTTCCCGGTACCAAAACCTTTTTCTGGATTGGCAAGCGGCAGTTTTATGCCCCCACTAGCGCTTATAGTTGTTGTTCGATCCTTTGTCGATAAAACTTCGAAGGATGCAGACATGGAGGGATCACCAAAATTAGCTTGAGTATAACTCAAGGTATCAGAAGTACCCAAGTCAATTTTTCTGTTTCCTCTTCTCATACCTGCGTTTGAGTTGTTGCCAACCATACTGTTTTTAGGACCGCCGGTGGGCAATATGCCAGTCCCTACGTTGGAAACCCAAGGTGTATTTTGAGTAATAAAGGGGACGGATAGAGAAATACTTCCTTTATCTCCTGATATACTTACACCATTATTAAAGTAAAAGCTGCCGGTTCGTTCTGTAAAATAGTACGAACCGGTGGCGTATTGTAAAGAACCGCTATAGCTTACAATTTGAGCACTTGCATAATTGAAGCTGGCCAAAATGAGTAATCCGTGTATAGTCAGCGCAAATTTTAAGGATTTCCAAAAGAAACCACTCTTAATCATTTTCGTTTAGCTGTGCGGTTTTTTGTTGTTGGATACGTTTGGTAAGCCGTTCCATTGCTTGCACAGCATCTTCTGCCTGGGTCGACATTTCACCAAGATGTTTTTGGAGTCGTTCCATTTCTTGTTGCATCTCCTTGTCGCGCATCATCTCCTTGTTTTGCATCATCAAATCACACCGTTCTGCCGCATTTTTCATGTTACCGAGTGCCATATGTAACTGTTCATTAAATCGGTACATCATACGGTATTGATTTTTTACTTGCTCATCCTGCAGTTGCTGCATCTGCCGATTCATCTCTTGATTCATTCTTTGTGTGCGTTCCTGAAGGTCATTCATTTTCTGGGTCATTTTTTGCATTTCCTGCATCTGTTGATGCATTTTCTGCTGTCCGGTTTGCTGAGCAAACAAAAGAGGTGAGCTTACCAGGATTATAAAAGTTGCTAATAGTAGTTTTTTCATGATGTAGTATTATTTATTGGTTGGGGGTATTACTTTTATGAAAGGTGGATGTTTTAATGGTTCCAAGACGTGCTGATTGCACATAATGTCTTGCGGGAGCAATACTTACGTTCCTGTAAGGGAAAACCCTATGTGCCAGGATTTTAATGATTTAATTGACTTTTGTCGTTCTTTTATAAATTTATCAAAATGATATGTGCAGCATTATTAAATAATCAACAAACTAAATAGAGAGGATTGCTATGAATAGATTAATGTTCTGGTTAATAGGATTGGGATTGGCTTTAAGTATTGCGGGATGTATGCCATCAGATGAGCAGGAGGAGAAACCTCCACTACTGGATCGAAACCTGTTTTTTGGAAACCCGGAAATAACAGGAGCCCAGATATCACCTGACGGCAATTATGTGGCATTTCGAAAGCCTTATAAAAACGTTATGAATATTTGGGTAAAGGAAAGTGGTGCTGACTTTGAGGATGCTCAGCCGATTACTGCTGACACAACTAGGCCGGTTCGCGGATATTTCTGGAGTAAAAACAGTGAATATATTCTCTATGTTCAGGATAAAGGAGGAGATGAAAACTTCAATATTTACGCTGTAGATCCCTCAGCAGAAGACGGGGATCTTGGAGTACCACAGGCACGAAATCTGACTAATCTTGAAAATGTTCGTGCCCAGATATTGGCGGTACCTGATGCCACCCCCAATGAGATTATTGTTGGATTAAACGATCGCAATCCACAGTTGCACGATGTGTATCGGTTAAATATCGAAAGCGGTGAGCGTGAGCTTATCCGTCAGAATGATGAGGGTATTGCCGGATGGGTTATTGATAACGATGGAGAACTCCGATTGGGAGTGCGTCAAACACAATCCGGAGGTACGGAATTGCTTCGGGTTGATGAAGATGAATTGGTGAATGTTTTTGAAGTAGATAACGAAGAGACCCTAAATCCCATTCGTTTCCACAAGAATAATGAGCAGTTATACATGGCAACGAACAAGAATAGAAACCTTAGCAGCCTTTTCTTATTTAATCCACAGACCGAAGAACTGTCTCTTGTTGAAAGGGACCCAGAAAAAGAAGTTGATTTCAATGGCGCTATCTTCTCAAATGAAACTGAAGAATTACTGGCAACAACTTACGTAGGAGATCGATTACGGGTCTATCCGAAAGATGAACAGTTTAAAAGGGATTACGAGGTTATGAAATCCGAATTACCTGACGGAGAAATTAATTTTGGCGCCCACACTTCCGATGACCAGATGTGGATTATCAATGTGGAACAAGATGTGGATCCCGGATCGACCTATTTATATAATCGGTCTGATGAATCGTTGGCGAAGTTGTATGAATCTCGACCCGAACTAGAGTCTAACCATCTTGCAGAGATGAAGCCCATTCAATATACGGCTCGGGACGGATTGGAGATTCCAGCTTATCTAACGTTACCGAAGGGCTATGGAGAAGAAAACCTTCCGGTAATAGTGTATCCGCACGGTGGACCTTGGGCACGAGATACTTGGGGCTATGACCCTATGGTGCAATTTTTAGCGAATCGAGGATACGCTGTATTCCAACCTAATTTTAGAGGATCTACCGGTTACGGAAAAGAGTTTTTGAATGCCGGAAATGAAGAGTGGGGTACCGGTTTTATGCAGCATGATATTACCGATGGTGTGAAGTATTTAATTGCAGAAGGTATCGCTGATTCATCAAGGGTTGCGATATATGGAGGTTCCTACGGCGGGTATGCTACTCTTGCGGGGTTGGCATTTACGCCGGATCTGTATGCCGCAGGCGTTTCTTTTGTAGGTCCTTCGAATATAATCACATTGCTCAATTCCATCCCACCTTATTGGGAGCCTATTCGAAAAATATTTTCTGTGCGCGTAGGAGATCTTGATGATCCGCAGGACGTTGAGCGGATGAAAAAGCAGTCGCCACTATTTTCTGCAGATCAGATTGAGGCACCACTAATGGTAATACAGGGAGCAAATGATCCCAGGGTTAAAAAGCAGGAATCTGATCAGATCGTACAAGCTCTACGGGAGTTAGATCGGGAAGTACAGTATATTGTAGCTCCTGATGAAGGGCATGGTTTTGCAAGGGAGGAAAATAGAATTGCAGCTTTTACTGCAATGGAAGAGTTCTTTGCCGATCACATAGGCGGTCGATACCAAGAAGATATGAAGCAGGAAATTTCAGAGCGTCTAAAGGAAATAACAGTAGACATTAGTACTGTTGATGTGGAAGGGATAAAGGATTAATCTTTTCCTCATATCAATATTTCCACAAAATAAAAAAGGCGATCTCGAAAAGAGATCGCCTTTAATAATTATTTTTTCCTCTAAGCCTTAGTTATTGGGCTCATATTGATAAGGATTCAACGGATGTGATTCTGCACGTCGGTTTTTACGGCAGCCTAACTCTTCCGTTTGATCCATACATGGTTGAGGGGCTTTACCTAATCCGCGAGATTCAATGCGATTTTCAGAAACGCCATTTTCGATATAGAACTGTTTGACGGATTCTGCTCGTCGCTTACTTAAGCGCAAGTTATATTGATCGCCACCAACGTGGTCAGTATAAGCGTCAATACGAATACGAAACTTGGAAGAGTTCATCAATTTCTTGATGTTTTCGTTCAAAATACGAGCAGCAGATTCATCAATATTCGACTTGTCGAAGTCGAAATTGACCGTTCCAAGATCATCCTTCTTCAAGAAGGGAGGATCATTACTGTCGTTGGGATTTGTACCCATTTCAACTTCCTGTGCGTCGGTAAAACCGTTACCGTCAGAGTCGGCATTGTTGGGATCAGTATTGTATTCATTAACTTCCTCAGCGTCCGAAAGTCCGTCACCATCGCTGTCAGCACTCAGTGGATCGGTGTTGTATTCGTTAACTTCCTCACCATCAGTTAAACCATCACCGTCAGAATCTGCTTCCATCGGGTCGGTTTCGTAGGAGTTAACTTCCTCTCCGTCTTCAAGACCATCTCCATCAGTGTCGGCATTGTTTGGATCGGTTTCATATTCATTTATTTCTTCGGCATCCGTGAGGCCATCATCGTCACTGTCAGCACTTAGTGGATTGGTGTTATGTTCATTCATTTCTGCCCAATCACTAAGACCATCATCATCAGTATCAAGAGAGCGAAGTGTCTCTTCATCTAATGATTGAAGATATGCTAAATCACGGTCGGAAGGAGCTCTAAGTTCTTCGGTACCGGCACAGCTGGTAAGCAATGCCATCCCAAGAAACACGGAAGAAAGAAGTAGTATTAATTGTTTGTTAATCATCGTGTTACGACTATAGGTTAAAAGTTGATTTGTGATAAGTTATAAGATAGAGTTTTCCAGAAGAATTATAAATACCTGTTAAAACTATTAGCTACAATATGTTATCTAATATAATCAAAAACAAAATAAAGTTAATCTTATAAATGGGTGTAACTTCCGATAAAATTTTTTATATTTACCGACTCTAAAATGGGGCTATAGCTCAGTTGGCTAGAGCGCTTGCATGGCATGCAAGAGGTCCGGGGTTCAAGTCCCCGTAGCTCCACTTTTTTGTTTTGCATTTCTGCGAAACATCACATCACCCTGATAACATTGCTTCATACTTTGGAAGGGAGTAAATGTTCCAACTCATTCAATTAATATTTAAACATTGCAAGATATTAGTGGAACAAGGATTGTTGGAAAGCATTGTTCCGAACAATATTTCTTTAACTTATACCAATTCCTCTTTGATATATCTTAACTGTGGTGAAGTGATGTCACAAAATCCTTCTCATGAGGACTGGAGCGGCATTTTTGTTAAGAGGTAGAAGTTATTTTTAACGTCAATTTTGTTTGCCAAATACCGGCGAAAAATCGTATCTTTGAACTTCGAGGGTAGGCCCTACGCAGCCAGCTCCCTCTGAACTCCGTCAGGACCGGAAGGTAGCAGCGGTAGGAGGTTGTAGCGGCGTGATGTAGGTCGCTTACCCTCTCTTTTTTTACCCTATCTTTTCTTGGATATCATTGGCAATATGTTCGGCATGGACCCGGGTATTCTCAATGAATAACTTGCTGGTATCCATTCCTCCGCAGACTACACCGGCTACATACATTCCCCGGCGATTCGTCTCGAGTGTTTTTTCATCGTATACGGGCATTTTATCTGCATCGTCAGTGAGGTCAATGCCAAAGCTTGTCATCAATTCAAAGTTTGGTTTATAACCGGTCATGGCAAGCACGAAATCGTTGCCAATGGTTTTAATGCCCTTGGGGGTATCAAGGATAACTTCGTGTTGCCTGACTTCTTTTATCTCGGTATTAAAGTAACCGGCAATCTCTCCATTTTTAATCCGGTTTTGGATATCAGGTTTAACCCAATATTTCACCGATTCTTTAATTTGTGAATCGCGAACGGCTAAGGTCACATTTGCATTAGTACGATATGTTTCCAGCGCTGCATCCACAGCCGAATTGCCACCCCCAATGACAAGAACATCCTGCCAAGCATAAGCATGGGCCTCATCATAATAATGGCGAACCTTGTCGAGCTCTTCGCCCGGAATGTTCATCATTTTAGGAACGTCGTAAAACCCGGTGGCAACTACTACTTTTGAAGCCTCGTAGCTATCTTTATCAGTTTTGATAGTAAATGCCTGATCCCGACCTGAAATATCCTGCACCTCCTCATAGAGATGAATATCTAAATCATAACTCTCGGCGGCCCGACGATAATATTCAAGCGCTTCGCGGCGCGTTGGTTTCGGGTTGTGAGAGATGAAGGGGACATCTCCAATTTCTAACCGTTCTGAAGTTGAGAAAAAGGTCATGTCTTTGGGATAATGGAAGATGCTGTTGACCAGGCAGCCTCGCTCAATAATTTTTGCAGGTATTTGCTTCCGTTTCAATTCAATAGCGGTGGCCAATCCAATAGGGCCAGCCCCAACAATGATAACCATAAAAGTTTATTATAAAATGTTCGAGAATTTTGCCAGTTAAAATACAGTTTTTAACAAAAGGTACCCAAGAACAGTTCTATGGAAATTCTAATATCGAGATGGGAATTCTTATAAATTGCTACTTAAATAATTTTCAATCACAAAGTTGAGCCATCCCCTGGGCTTACTCCAAAAACCAACGTGTCCTCCCTCTTCACTAACAATATAATCGGTGAATGGATTTTGGTTAATCTTAGCTAAAGGCATTGCTTGAATGGGGCAAAGCGGATCTTTTTTGCTGTGAATGAGCAGTGTGTCAATATTGATATGTTCTACAAATCGACGAGCCGAGCATTGCTCATAATAATCTTCAGCACTTTCAAAACCGTGAACGGGAGCAGTAATCTGATCGTCAAATTCATATATGGTAGAGCCTGAAAATTCAGGAAGGTTGGGGAACTGTATTCGTTTTTCGTTGAGTTTTTCGCGTAATGTTCGTAGAAAACGGTACTCGTAAATGCGGTGAAATCCTTTTGAGAGTAGGATAGAACCCAGGCGCAAATCATAAGGAACCGATACGGCAACGGCTGTATCGACTATGGCACGTTCTCCTGTTTCGCCAAGGTACTTTATTAAAGCATTACCGCCCAGCGAAAAACCTACAGCTCCAATTTTTTTCTCAGGATATTTCTCTGTAAGCCATTTGAAAACGGTTTGATAATCCTGTGTTTCTCCTGAATGATAAAACCGCGGCTGATTATTGAGCTTTGATCCGCAGCCCCTGAAGTTTACTCCCACTACCGAATATCCTTTATCTATGAGGTTTTTCATGACCTCGACCATATAATACCGATTCGTAGAACCTTCAAGTCCGTGAAAGAGGGTGATGATGGAATCAGATTCAGGTTGCACGTGGCAGTCAAGCTCAAGAAAGTCATCGTCGGGAGTTGGAATCTCGATACGATTTAATGGCGGTTGTTGGGTTTCTCCGAATAATGACCGGGCAATGGTATGAACATGTCCGTTAAAACACCAAACTGGGGATTGCAAATAGGGGACATGTCGCAGGTTTGTTTTCATATTGAACTATTAAAAAGGACTATCAGAGTTGTCTAAGTTGGGGTGGGGTTACAATATGTTGAAGATATGAAGAGGATGGTTGCATTAGGTAGCTGTTAGATTAAACACAGATAACACGTTAAAGGGCTTTTATTTTTGTTATAGGAATGGTCTGGGAGCCACGATCGGTTTCGAGCCGAATAAAATAAACCCCACTGCTTAGGTTACGTGCATTCAACGTTAGAAAATGGGCGCCAGCGTCAAAGTTGGTGTCAGCTAATTGCCGAACCTTTCGTCCCAATACATCAAAGACGGTGAGGGTTACGTGTGAATCCTGGTTGAGGTCAAAGTGAATTTCGGTTTCTTCATTAAAAGGGTTCGGGTAATTTTGGAAAAGCTTCGTTTGCTGAGGAATTTCATCTGCTATAGCTCGGCCTGCTGGTGACACTTCAAAAAGGTTTCGAGAACGGGCTTCGGAAATTTGATCCCGAAGTTCATTTAAATCATCCCCAAAAGCATAAACGAACCCGACAGTTATGTTAGCACCAGGATTCAACGTGTACGGGCCTGAACTGGTAACAGCCGAAACATCCGTATTTTGTATATTGGTGCGAACGGTACCGGCTGTAAGTGAAGATTCCTTTTCTCCATCTGAAAAACCGTCATAAATGCCAAAAGTGACCGAATCTTGCGTGCCTTCTACTGAATTATCAATAGCGAGAGCGCCCGAAATCGGTCCCAGATGAGCAACGGCAACGGTAGGTTGAGTACTTGATGAGGAGGCATCAGAGATATAGAGTAGACTGTCGGTTTCACTGAATGCGATACTATTATTTCCTGCATTACTTCCAATGTCCCAGTCGTTGAACAGCCCAACGTACATATTTTTCATCGTCATATATTGTGACGGATTGCTGATGGTGTATTTTACAAAAACTACATTGCTTATGGCAGGATCATCATATGCAAATGTTTCTAGTTTGATAGAAGCTCGCCGTGCACTATCATTTAAGGTAGCAAATTGGGTAGTGCCTCTTAATCCATTACCATCCTCAGCCGGTAAAATGGCGACGGCATCTTGAGGCAGAAAATCGCGAGAAACGCGTCCGTTGGAGGTACGGACAGCATCAAAAAGTTCATCATTAAACTTCATGATGAGTCCTCCTTCAAAAAGAAGGTTATTGCCTTCTTGATATCCACCGGTGCCGTCGGGATAGCGGGGAATAAAACCAACGCCGCCGCGCCCGGCCATGGGATCAGAAAAGCCAAATGTGCCCTCAGCGCCAAAAGACGTTTTTACATTATTACCGGCTATGATATCAAAAAACATATCTTCATAAACAAGAGCATTAAAATCGTTGTAACCCAAGTTGTTATCACGAAATTCTAATCGAAACGTGGGTATTTCAGTGAGTTCAAAATCGTTTGCAATAGTAATTGGGAAACTTAAATCGACGGTGTCGCCGGTAGCAAAGCTACCTAATTGTTGAAACGAATTATCCAGTTGAACCTCGCTTTCATTTAAGGATATGAGCTCCAGTTCGAGGTTGGATGTAGTATTACCCACATTGGTGATGGTTACTTCAATAGTTCCTTGTTCGCCCAGTGATAGTTTGTTACCCTCATTGTTAATAAACTCTTGTGAAACTACCTTTAAGCCCGGCAGATTGGTATTCAGTGCCCGGGAGGCATCAATGGAACCATGGCCAAGCTGATTCTCGAGACCGGGATTTGAATCATCAACATAATTGGCAGATGCCCGAATTTGCATGCCGATACGCTCGGGACCCCAGTTGGGGTTTAGGTCTTTAACAAGTACTGCAAGCCCGCTGACTACGGGGGTAGACATTGAGGTACCGGTGTTAGAAATGTAATTATTATTATAAGAGGTGCTGAGAATGTCAGTTCCGGTGGCTAAGACATCCAGATTGTATCCAAAATTCGAATACGAAGATCGATTGTCATCAGATTCCACCGAACCCACAGCAAGTACTTTATCGTAACGGGCGGGATATCCCGTTCTATTGGCTTCGTTACCGGCGGCGGCAATGACCAGCGCTCCCATCTGCGTAGCAAGATTTATGACGTCTTCCTCAGCTTCTGATGCAGAACCCCCGCTCCAGCTACAATTTATGATATCAGCCCCGTTGTTTGCGGCGTACAAAATGCCGTCGTATCCAAAACCAATTGCATCAGCAAAATTGGGGACTCCTCCGGCTTTTACAGGCATATAGGTGGTATTGTAAGCGGCGCCGGCAACCCCTTCGCCATTATTTGTTTTTGCTGCGGCAATACCGGTTACGTGGGTACCGTGATCTGTGGCATTATGGATGGGATTGTTGTCTTGTGTAATATTTTGTGTGTTACTTCCAGATTCCCAGAAATCCCAGCCAAAAAGATCATCCGTAAAATCGTTATTGCCATTATCAATATTATCTGTAAAATCGGAATCATTATGTAGTGCATCTTCCAGCGTGATCTCCCCATCGCCATTATGGTCTGTCCCATTTTGCTGCAGATAAGACCGTACTTCCGAGGCCGTTACGTCTCCATCTCCGTTTTCATCAACTTGAGCAAAAATGGTGGACGGTATTTCTTCTTGGTTTATCCAAAGGTTCTCATTCAGCTCGGTGTGGGTATAGCCAACGCCGCCATCGACAACAGCAACGATTATATCTTTAGAGCCTTGGCTTAGATCCCAGGCGTCGGCAAAATTGTGAGCTTCAACGAATTTCTGTATATCAGGATCATTGGGCTCGGCACTCATATGCCTGTAGTATCTGGGTTCTGCATAGGCAACGCCGGGCATCCTGTTTATTTTGGAAGCTAGTTGTGCCGGATCAATACGATGGCTAAATATCACCTCTTCGATGCGAAGGACATCATTTGCTGCGGGCAGACGTTGAGCCTTAACCAGCTGCTGAGTTTTTGATGAAAGAAGAGGACGACTGATCTGCGCACCATATTGGTTGAGCAGTTGCTGGACTGCTGCTTTTGGATTTCTGCCAACCTTCCCCTGAATCTGCTGCAGCTTTTGATCTGTTTGGTATTTAATAATAAGCCGGTTTGGAAAATAATCAGTTCGCACAGACTGAGAAACGCCCAAGAAGGGCAGTAGAAAAATAAAAATAAACAGAACGGACGGTAGCTTCTTAAGCATAGAAATATAGATAAAAGGAGATTTATCAACAGGTACAGGACATCAAGAAATCATATATGAAATAGTATATCAGTTTACAGACGTATATCCAATTTGATGAAATTTAATAGTTAGATAATTGGATACACATAACTCGTAACAGGCAACATTAAAGATTTAATTCAGTTATTGTAACTGTATAATTAATTGGGCAATTTTAGACGCCATTGAATGTCCGTTTTAATCATATATCGTAATAAATTAACGCACAATGAATAAGAAGGTATTTGTACGATCTTGCAAGATTCTAACATCTGCATTGGTATTAGTTTTAACTGCAAGTGTTATTTCAAATGTTGTTTATGCTCAATCACAAAGTTCATCTGCAGATGATAACGGGATTCGTCCATTAAATTATGATGTGGGGATCCATGGGTTGACGGCCAATACTCACTGGCTTAGTGATCTGCACTATAAAGGCAATACTGATTCGTTGAGCTTTGACGGTAGTTCGGAGCTTGAGTTTGTATATCGTAATGTGCGTACGATGTTTCCACGTCTGGGAGTAGGTTACCAGGTGGTAACCAGCTTTTTTACGGGCGGTGAGAACGCCGATTTTGGAATAGGTAGTTGGGGTGTGGGGCCGATTATACGCGGATATCCATTTAAAACGGATCGCCTGCAGCCATACGTCCAATTAAACTCTCTATTTGGAAATAATCTGGCTCTGGGGACTTTGTCGAATACAACGGAGGATTACGGCTTCCGAGTTCGATTTGGATTACGTGCCGGTTTAGCGATTCGGTTAACCAATACCCTCGGTTTATTTACCGAGATCGGATATGACTGGGAAAGCAATCGTCTTTTTAAAGCCGACAGTAGAAACCTGCAGGCGAATATTGGGATCGATTACTACCTCTTTAACTGATCAGTTCGGTACTAATTTTTACTCAGATCGTCATGAGGTCGTTTTAGTGAGTCAGGGATATCCTGTTTTTCATTCCGAAGGCGCTGTATGTATTGCTGACGCTTGACCGCTCCTCGTCGTATTCCAAAGTAGGAACCTAAAAAAGCCGAAAAAATTACGGTGAGCACGAATACCAGCTGCAGTTGTTCTAGTCCCACATCTTTCGTATAGACCCAAAAAATGGTTGGCAGAATAGTAAGGAAAGACATTATATAGACTACCCCACTCGGATTAAGCGCTTTAATTGCAAACCTTCGACTGATACCAAAGTTGAGGTTAAGAAAAATCAACCCAAAGCCGAACAGAAAAAGGTAGCCGGTAGTACCTTCGTGCGCCACATATTGGATAAAGCTATTGGATAGAAGGATAAAAAGTAATCCAAAAACAAGAGCGCCGCTCACAAATGCAAAAGTGCGTTGCCAGTTGGTCATGAAAGAAGCTTAGTTATAGGTTAATTGAAAAATGGATGCGAGTGTAAAAGCTTTGTTTAATTGCGATGCAGAAAATACCAACAAAAAGAGGGGGAAGCTAATTTAGTAATTGCTTGACATCGTTTCTCTTCGAAGCCAGTTCTCAGGATCTAAATTTTCGTTGTTTTCGCGGATTAAGAAAAACAGGCTTTCTCCCTTGGGCGAACTGGAGTCACCCGAAAGGCCCAGCATATCACCTTGGTTCAATACCTCGCTTTTACTCACCATGATTTCGCTAAGGTTTCCATAGGCTGTAATGAAACGTCCGTGCTTAACAAATATCACATCACCATAGCCGGGAACAGGGATTATATTCATGACATATCCGTCGTGAACAACTTCGACCGACGATTGGGCATCTGTTACAATTTCTACGCCCAAGTTGGGTGTTTTTGTTCCGTAAACAGGATGCACTTTATTGCCAAAATGTTCAGCAATGGTCCTGCTATCGACGGGCCAGGGGAGCTTGCCTTTGTTGGAGGCAAACCGTTTTTCGATCTCTTCCATTTTATTGGAATCCAGAAAATTGTCGAGTTTAATAGGTTCGGAATATTTTTCAATTTCGGCCTCCCGTTTGGCATCATTTTCAATTTTTTTAGCGGCGGCCAGCTTTTTCTGTCGTTCTGCTTCTAATTGGCGAAGCTTTTGTTCCTGGGCCTTTCGTATTTCTTCTTCCCGACGAATGAGATCTGTTAGCGTACTGTTTAGATTGTCTTTTTGCTGCTGAACTTCTTTCAATTTTTTATTGATCTCTTCCCGGTTCTCACGAAGAAGGGCAACATTTTTTTCTTGCTGTTCTTTCTTTTGTGCCAGCTTTTGTTTCTCATCTTTGATTTCTGCTAGGACCTCTTTGTTTTTTTCTTGTGCTTTAACCAGCTGCTCTTTGGTATGTTCAAGTTCTTTTTCGGCTTGGCGGATTTCTCGAGCCTGCTCCTCACGATAGTTATTAAATTTCTGAAGATAGAAGGATCGGATCAGCATTTGATTGACAGAGGAAGCCGAAAAAAGAAGGGCAAGTTGAGAGGTTCGCCCATGTTTATATAAATAACTCAGTGTTTGTTTGTAGTTTTCAATCAGTCGCTCTAATTCAGCCCGCTTGGCATTAAGTGATTCTGAGGTAATAGAAATTTCTTCTTGAATCTGAGACTGTTCTTGCTGCAGCTGAGTAAGTTTTTCATCCTGAAGCGCAATGAGTTGTTTCAGATTTTGATATTTTTGATATAGTGCTTCATATTTTTCATCCGCCCGCTTCAGCCGTTGTTCAAACTGTTGAATTTGTTTGTTTAGTCGTTCAATTTCGGCGCGGGTATTCTTCTGCTTTTCAACCACATTTTCCCGCAACTCCTTAAACTCCTGCATAATGGCAGACTGGCCGAACAGAAGGTCAGGAGTCACCAAAAAGCAGATGATAATCGCTATGAGACTACATGTTTTTTTCATTCGTTATAAATGGGAATATCGTCTGGCAACTCGATTATTAAATTGTCAAGCGCAGGATTTAGCTCTAATGCTGTTAATTGTAAAGCAATTTTTGACTTACCCTCAGGACCGAATATACTAATTCTGCGCGGAAGGGTGAACCCCTTCATTGAAGTATATGCCTCGTATTCGATTTTTGAGTAGGGTAAGTTTGTAGATGCCGGCTGTACAATCTGCCGTACAGTATGTGAATTTTTATCAATATAAGCTTTTGTACCGGTTTTTAGCTGTAACTGGTAAAGGGTTTCATTTTCCAGAAATTGTTCTACATCCTCTTGTTTGACCGAATAATTCAGCATATCCAGAATATTGAGCGACGCCAGCCGGTTTATGCGATCCAGGTTTGCTCCCTGAACCGGGACCTTCCGGGCATATTTATCTACTTTATTGTAGATAAGAAGCGTATCGCCGTCAGTGAGCAATTGTCCACCTTCAATACCCAAGCCATTGCGAATCGTTACCAGGCTTTTTTGTTGATTGCTGGAAAAATGTATAGTAACACGTTCAGTATTGCCCGGTTCGCTAACTATTGCCCGTCCTTTTCCTTTTACGGATTGTAAATCATCACTGTAATTGGGCAAATGGTTAATGGTTTTTGAAAGGTTTGCTTCTGATGGACGAAAATTATCATCAACAAGCTTTTGGGAGCTCGAACAGGAAAGCATCACCAGGCATAAACATCCCCATAACAAACAGTGCAGTATATATTGGTGTTGGTTCACGTATCGTTCGAAATTTTATCTTTAAGATGAGTTCTTGTTGAATCCTTTTCGAGCGCTTGTCTCCACCGCTTTTTAGCCTCTTCCGGCTTATCAAGTTTAAGCAAAACATCGCCCATATGTTCCAGTGTCTCGGCGCTGGGCGTACCCGAATCTATGGCCCGTTTGATATATTTAAGGGCTTTTTGCAGCTGCCCTTGTTTGTAGTATATCCATCCAACGGTATCCATAAACGATGTATTGTCTGGAGAGAGTTCTAAAGCCCGAAGCGCCAACTGTTCTGCTTTGGAAAGTTGTTTTTCTTGCTGAGACAGGTAATAGGCGTAATTATTGTAAATGACAGGATTTTGTGTACCCAGATCCGTAGCCTTCTGATAGTATTCAAATGCAGAATCCCAGTCTCCCAATCCGGCATAAGTATCAGCCAAAGAACCCCAAATATTGGCTTTCAGCGGCCGCCGCGCGGGGAGTGTAGATGCTTCTTTGAGGTGCTGCTCTGCAAAATTGTACTGTTGAGAAGATAAATAAGCGTTCCCGAGAATATATAGCAGAACGGGGTCTTGAGGAATATTTTGGATTGCTTGCTTGCCGGCCTTGATAACATCGTCAAACCTTCGCTGTTTAAGCAGCAGTTGTAATCGTTTTTGCCAGAATGAATCGTTTGTGGGATTTAGTTCTGTTGCCCGCTTAAGTGCGTTAATGGCATGCTGGATCTGATTAGTATCTAAAAAGAAATCTGCCGCCATTGCAGAAGCTTTGCCGGACTTTGGAGCGGTTCGGATAAGTTTTTTGAAGAGGTTGTCTGCTGTTTGCTGAATGGCAGAATTAGAAGAATCACTTTTGTATTTGCTGTAGATAAATTGTGCAACTTCTTCTTTTGCTTGAATGGAAACTGCTGTGTTATCCATAAGAACGGCAAGCGTGGTTTGTGCGCTATCCCATTTGGCTTGGCTCAGGTAAATATCGGCAAGGATTATCCGGGATTTTGGATTATTGCTGTTAATTTGAAGGGCATTTTTAATGACGTCACGCGCTTCGTCTGCTCTGTTAAGTTCCAAATAATAATTGCTCAACAGGTGAAGTGTAGAAACGTTTCCGGGATCCATTGAACGGATTTTCTCCAGTTCAACAATAGCTGAATCCTTCATACTCAGTTTGTTGAAGTTTTTAAGTTTCTCAATCCGTATGGAAATCATTTCTCCCTTTAGTTGGAGCAGTTTGTTATATACTGCGTTCGACCGTTCTAATTTTCCCAATTCGGTATAGGTTTGCGCTAAATTATATAAAATATCGATATCTTTGGGATGATGCGTCAATGCATTGCGAAGTTCCTTGGCGGCCCCCTCGTTATTGCCAAGAGTCTTATAAATTTCAACAAGTTGGAGATGATACCATTTGTTTTCGGGATTCAGAGTTCGAGCCTGCTTACTGTAATACCCTGCATTTTCAAGATCATTTATTTGCAGGTAGGCATCGGCCAAAGCGAAGTTAATTCCGGGATGATTAGGTAGTTTTACATAGGCCTTATTTAAAAGCCTGATTGCTTCCTCATAATTATTATTCTCAAAAGCGGCTAACCCATCAATATAAGCAGTTTGTGCTGCGATATATTCTTGTTCTTCAACCGTTTGGTTTTGTGCAAAAACCGAAGATGTGGCAAAAACAGATAACAGGATGATAGAAACACCTGCTGATGCAAGCCGGATATGTAACAGGATAGTATTCATAAAAACCAACAATTGACTGACTGGTAGTATAATAATTTACAACCGGCAGTAGGTAATCCTTTTAAGCAATGGTCTTTCGCCAGCCATTTAACCGCTTAAATGCGTGTTTCATGCGCGATCCATACCAGCTAAACCACTCTCCTTCGACCAGTAACACACGTGCAGCAGGACACGCTTCCTCAATTTGTGCCATGTGTTTTTCTTCAAAGGGATAAGGTTCACTGCTCAGTAAAATTAAGTCGGGATTCTGTCTCTTGAGATTATCCAGACTTATTTTGGGATATCGTTTTTTATCCGCAAATACATTAGGCAGTTTCCAGTGATCCATAATATCATGAATGTAAGTATCGCGCCCCACCGTCATCCAGGGATCTTTCCAGATCAAATAGGCCGTATTTAGTTCGGAAACCTGGGGACGATTTTCCAGCGCTTCTTGGATATCGCTGATTAGCTTTTCTGCTTCCTCCAACGTTTCGAATGTTTTGCCCAGCTCATGAATCGTTATGAGTGCATCCTCGATTGTGGCAATTTCGGTGACATTTATTTTGAAATCATTTGCCAGCGCTTCGATATCTTCCGGACGATTTTCTTCTTTATTGGCAATGATATGGTCGGGGTCGAGATCTCTGATCTTATCCAAACGCGGATTTTTGGTCCCGCCGACAATGGGAATTTCTTCTACCTTTTTTTTGGGATGCACACAGAATCGAGTTCGGCCGACAAGGCGCTCTTGCAATCCCATGTCAATAACCAATTCTGTAAGACTTGGAACGAGGCTGATAATACGTTGTGGGGGTGTTGCCATGTTTAGATCATTATTATTTCTCAAAATTACATATTAATAACATAAAGGGACTTACTTATGATCGGGTGCTCTTTTCCAACTTACATGGTAGTCAAAATTTACGAACGATACTCTCTACCTGCCGAGCGTAGCTTCCGCCGAATAGGTTTGTGTGTACTAAAAGAGGGTATAGGTTATAGATATCCTTTCGCCGGGAAAATCTGGATGAAAGTGGATAGGTTTCTTCATATGCACTATAAAAATTACTTGGAAATCCCCCAAAAAGATGAGTGAAGGCCAGCTCTATTTCACGATGCCCATAATATACTGCGGGATCATAAATGGTGGCCTTGCCATCCTGATCAAAAAAGTAATTGCCGCCCCAGAGATCGCCATGCAATAAGCTGGGCGGTTCATCCGGAAAAATATCCGGCAGTTTTTTATACATAGCTTGAAAGCTGCTGGCAGTATCAGAACCTACCTTTCCACTGTCACTAGCCATTTGTAGCTGCGGTTCCATACGTTCCTGAATAAAGAAGTCAACCCAGCTATTATGGGGGGTGTTAGATTGCGGGAGTCGTCCAATGAAGTTATCGTGATCCAGCCCAAAGGTATCATTGTGGTGTTTATGTAATTGTGCCAATGCCCGACCAAAATCACCGGCTGAATTTGGTTTGGAACGTCCTTGAACGATAAATTCCTGGAGCAAAAATCCTGTGCCTTCTTCCGTTTGGCCTGTCGCGAGAACAGAGGGAATACGCAAGGAGGTATCAGCTGATGTAAGCAGTTGAAGGCCTTTTTCCTCGACATTGAACATGTGAGGGTCGGCTGAGGTATTCCATTTTAAAAAGCAGACCCTATCGCCATCCAAGGTAACTTTGGCGGCCTGATTTATGCTGCCGCCCGAAACGCGCTGCGCTGAAGTTACTGAGTGCTCTATTGCTTGCTGAATATGTTGTTTTACAGAATCGGGGATCATTTTTGAACATGGTTTTCTAATTCATCAAGGAGGTTCTCACAGCTTCTTTTTACAATTTGGAATACATTTTCAAAACCTTCTGGCCCACCGTAATAGGGATCGGGAACTTCCCCGTCACCGGGATTCGGATCGAAATCACGCATGCGACCTACTTTGTTATCCTGATTTCCGTTAGCCATCTGACGCACATTTTTAAGATTTTCGTTGTCCATTGCTAAGATCAGGTCATAATAGTCCAGATCTGAGGCATCAAATTGACGCGCCTTCGAATGCAGCGTTATGCCATGTTTTTGGGCCGTACGCTGGCTTTTACTATTGGCCGATTCCCCCAGATGATACGCCGAGGTGCCGGCCGAATCGACCTCAAAATAGTTTTCAAGTCCGCGCTCATTAATTAGATGCTGGAATATGCCTTCCGCGGTCGGGCTCCGGCAAATATTTCCAAGGCAGACAAAACAAATCTTATAGTGATTTTCTCTGGTTATAGGATTGTTAACAGGTATATCCATATAGCAATTACAATTGAATTGAGATCGGTTATGAAGATAGCAGCATTAAAATAATGGCTGAAGACAATAAAGTATAGCGTAAACATTTGCGGTAATTCTAATTTGCAAATTGTTATCGCAATGCTTTTAATAGGTCGCTAACATGGAAAAATACGCCTCAGAATGTGAATTGATGAGCTAAGACTTGTATCTTTGGGGTTCATTTATTTCGATGAAAATTTATACTAAAACTTAAGCTACTGTAAGGTACAGAAAACCCTTATATTAACAGCTTTACAAAAGCCAATAGAGAAGGTACAACGGCCTTTATGAGTAAACAATTTGACGAAGTAAAAAGACTAAATTTTTCAAAGCTCGAAGTCGAAACCCTTAAGTGGTGGAAGGAGAACAACATCTTTGAGAAAAGTGTATCTACACGCGAAGAAGGTATTCCCTTCACCTTTTATGAAGGGCCGCCAACGGCAAACGGCAAGCCTGGTATTCACCACGTGCTGGCACGTACGGTTAAAGATATGTTCTGCCGTTACAAAACCCTGAAAGGCTTCCGTGTTGATCGGAAAGCCGGGTGGGATACCCATGGATTACCTGTTGAAATTGAGGTTGAAAAAGAGCTTGATCTTGAAGGGCGCGAGCAGGTCGAAGAATATGGCATTGCCAAATATAATGAAAAGTGCCGCAAGAGTGTGTTGAAATACAAAGATCTTTGGGACAAGCTCACTACCCGCATGGCTTATTGGGTAGATCTGGACGATCCCTATATCACTTTTGACAACGATTATATTGAATCAGTTTGGTGGGCTTTTAAGACGCTGCACGAAAAAGGGCTGGTGTACAAGGGGTATAAAATTCAATGGTATTCGCCGGGCAGTGGTACAGTACTGTCATCTCACGAGGTAGCCCAGGGTTATGAGGAAGTTCAGGATCCTTCCATCTTTGTAAAGTTTAAGGTGGAGATGGCCGAGGATGTTTACTTTTTGGCCTGGACGACTACACCATGGACGATTATTTCGAATATGGCATTGGCTGTAAATCCCAATCTCGATTATGCCAAAATTAAGCTCTCTGAAGGCGATCGTACTGAATATTACATCATGGCCAAGGATTGCATCGATGAAGTAATCGACCATGACTATGAAATTGTAGAGGAATACAAAGGCGAAGAGCTGGTTGGATGGACCTACGATCCGGTATTTGATTATGCGCTTGAAGAATTTGATAAGGACGAGGCATGGAGGGTTGTCTCAGCTGATTTTGTGACAACTGAAGAAGGTACCGGTGTTGTGCATACCGCGCCTGCTTTTGGTGTTGATGACTATGAGATGGGACAGAAACACGATGTCCCATTATTTAATCCGATTGATCAGGATGGAAGATTTACCGACCAGGTGCCTGAGTTTGAGGGACAATGGTTTAAGGATGCCGATAAAGGAATTTCTCGTGCTATTAAAGATAAGCACCTTATGTACAAGCATGAGACCTATCTGCACAACTATCCGCATGACTGGCGCAAGGGTACACCGCTGATGCAGTATCCGGTTGAATCGTGGTTTATCCGTACCACGGATGTGAAAGACAAGATGGTCAACTTTAACAAAAAGATTAACTGGAAGCCGCCAAGTACGGGAAGTGGCCGTTTTGGGACGTGGCTCGAAAACAATGTAGATTGGGCCGTTTCGCGTCAGCGCTATTGGGGAACGCCTATTCCTCTGTGGGTGAGCGACAAAAACCCTGAGCATGTTGAAGTTGTCGGAAGTATTGAAGAGCTCAAGAAAAAGGCGGGGCTACCCGATGATGAAGAGCTTGACTTGCATCGTCCCCATATTGATGATATTACATGGGAAGGTCCCAATGGCGGCACAATGCGTCGCATACCCGACCTGATGGATGTTTGGTTTGATTCGGGTTCAATGCCGTTTGCGCAATGGCATTATCCGTTTGAAAACAAAGATAAGTTTAAGGAAAATTTTCCTGCTGACTTTATTGCTGAAGGCGTTGATCAGACACGTGGATGGTTCTACACCCTGCACGCGCTGGGAACAATGCTTTTTGATCAGCCTGCCTATAAAAATGTAGTATCCAACGGACTCGTCTTGGATGAGGATGGCAACAAGATGAGTAAATCCAAAGGCAACACGGTTGAGCCGTTTGAGGTTATTCAGGAGTACGGTGCTGATACGGTACGCTGGTACATGATGAGCAATTCTTCGCCGTGGGAAAATCTGCGGTTCAGTGAAGAAGGGTTACAGGAAACACAGCGCAAGTTCTTTAATACGATTGTAAATACGTACTCGTTCTTTGCGATGTACGCTAACATCGACGGTTTTACCTATTCCGGTTCACAAATACCGGTTAGCGATCGTGTTGAGATGGATCGTTGGATAATCTCTCGTATGAACACTACCGTGAAATTGGTTGATGAATACTTGGATGATTACGAGCCAACCAAAACGGCGCGTACTATCGAAAACTTTGTGGATGAGCTTAGTAACTGGTATGTACGCAGAAATCGCCGTCGTTTTTGGAAAGAGGGTAAAAGTCTGGACAAGCAGGCCGCTTATCAAACACTGTATGAATGTCTGGTAGACTTAGCCAAATTGATTAGCCCTATTGCCCCATTTTTGGGAGAATGGCTGTATCAACGGTTAAATGAAGTGACAGAAGCGGATGAAGAGTCGGTACATATTTCTTTTTATCCTACGGTAGAGGAGACAGCAATTGATAAACAACTCGAGCACCGCATGGAGCTGGCACGACATGTTTCTTCTATGGTGTTAAGCTTGCGCAACAAGCTGGAACTTAATGTTCGTCAGCCGTTGTCACGCATTATTCTGCCGGTCGAGAAAGAAGAGGATCGACAGGCCATTGAATCGGTCAAAGAAATTATATTGGATGAAGTAAATGTTAAAGAAGTCCAGTTTGTGGATGATGATTCCGGAATTGTTCACAAGTCGGCGAAACCCAATTACCCTAAGCTTGGTAGTAAGTTAGGTAGCAAAATGAAGCCGGTGGCATCAAAAGTAGCCGAATTGACTACCGAAGAGATTACTGAATATGAGGAGACCGGATCTATCGAGTTGGATCTGGGTGAACAGGGTATTGTACAGCTTGGTGAGGATAGTCTCGAAATTATCCGTACCGGTTTGGAAGGCTGGTCGGTTGAAACCGAAAAAGGATTAAGTGTAGCACTGGATACCGAACTGACAGAGGAGCTTATTCAAGAAGGGTTGGCTCGAGAGTTTGTCAATCGTATTCAGAATATGCGTAAAGAAGCAGATTTTGATGTAGAAGATCGTATTATTATAGGCTTTGACGGTTCTGAAGAACTTGAGCAAGCTGTAACAGAGATGAAAGATTATATTAAAAGTGAAACTCTGGCAGAAGAAATTTCATCCGAAAAATTGGAAGTATCTGATTTTGTTAAGAGTTGGGAGATTGGCGATAATGAATCAACCATTTCTATAAGAAGAAACCCTAATTAAGAAAGTGAGCTATTATGGAATCATCAAAAAATGACAACAAAGATACAGAGCGCGTTTCCCCTTATTCTGATGAGGAATTGGAATATTTCAAAGAAATTATCCTGAAAAAACGCGAAGAGGCTGAGCGAGAGCTCGAATCCCTTCAAAATGCTCTGCGCGATAGCATGGAAAATGCCAGCGACGAGTCGGCATATTCGTTCCATATGGCTGATGCCGGAACAGATGCCCAGGAGCGTGAAAAAACATACATGCTTTTTAACAGAACGAAGAAATTTATTCGTTACTTGGACGATGCGTTAAAGCGGATCGAAAATAAAACGTACGGTGTTTGCAAAGTAACGGGTAAGAAGATTTCCAAGGGCAGGCTCGAAGCAGTTCCCCATACCCAGCTTAGCATTGATGCAAAACTCAAGCGTAAATAATTATTCCAGTTGGATAGAAGTAAAATAACAGCCTTGTCAGCCCCGGCACTGATCGTGATTTTTTTGGATCAGTTTAGTAAGCATTGGATTCGTCTTAATCCACAGTGGCATTATGCTGACCTTATTCCGGGGTGGCTTACCTTTAACTATACCCAAAACCCGGGTATGGCATTAGGGATGCGCTGGGCATCAACGGAAGTAATCAGCGGCATCGCTATTTTAGCTACAATCGCTATTCTATCATATGTGCTTTATAATAGAGAGGACGCTACCATAGGGTATCTTCTTTGTATGGGACTAATACTTGGCGGAGCTATAGGAAATATTATCGATCGCCTGATTATGGGATATATTGAATCCTACGGCGGCTTGCTCGAAGGGCATGTTATCGACTTTATTCATTTCAATCTAAGGATCAGCGGATACCCCGTTTTCCCATACATTTTCAATGTAGCAGATGTCGCCATCAGTACGGCTATTATTGCCATGCTGGTGTTCCATAAGCGCATCGTGCCTCAAAGCCTATCGGGATCAAAACAGCAAGACCAGTCGAGCGAAGAAAGAAATGCTGATATTCAGCGTCCCATAGAAGGGTAGTTCTCGAAGTATATAAGGACGCTACTGAGGATTCGAAGAATTTAACGGATGCTATTCCTCAGTAACAATACTGTCGATAAAATCAGGACTGTGGGGATCCAACTCATCGAGTTTTAGATCGTGTCCCATCTTATCGCGTTTGGTTTTCAGGTATTTCACATTCTCGGGATATGCACCGACTTCGAGCGGTACGCGTTCAGTCATTTCCAGCCCAAAGCTTTTTAGTCCAACACGCTTAACGGGATTGTTCGTCATTAGGCGCATTTTTGAGATGCCAAGACTGCGCAGAATTTGTGCTCCCACTCCGTAGTCACGGGCATCGGGTTCAAAACCAAGGGCTTCGTTGGCTTCAACGGTATCCAGTCCTTCTTCCTGTAGCTTATAGGCTTTGAGCTTGTTTACTAATCCAATGCCACGGCCTTCCTGATTCATATAAAGAACCACGCCTCGACCTTCTTCTTCAACCTGAAGCAGCGCCTGATGCAGTTGCTCTCCACAATCACAGCGCTTTGACCCAAAAATATCGCCGGTCATACATGAGGAATGCACTCGTACTAAAACAGGGTCGTCTTCATTCCATTCGCCTTTTGCCAAGGCTAGGTGATGATCACCGGTGAGTCGTTCTTGAAATGCATGAAGCTGAAAATCACCGTATATCGTTGGTAGATTTACATCTACTACCTTGCGGACCAGCGACTCATTCTGCATGCGGTAAGAAATCAAGTCCTTAATACTAATCAGTTTCATATCAAACTCATCAGCAATCTCGACCAGGTCAGGCAATCGAGCCATGGCCCCGTTATCTTTCATGATTTCACAAATGATGCCCGCCGGTTGGAGATCTGCCAGTCTGGCTAAATCGATGGCTGCTTCGGTATGTCCGGCGCGACGCAAAACGCCACCCTCGGTGCCAATTAACGGAAATATGTGACCGGGACGCCGGAAATCTCCGGGTTTTGCATCCCTTTTGATCATCTCCATAATAGTGTTTGCTCGATCACTGGCAGAAATTCCGGTAGTCGTAAGTTCTTTATGATCGACGGAAACTGTAAAGGCTGCCTCATCGGGGTCGGCCCCCTCAGTAACCATATAATCAAGATTAAGGGAATACGCCTTCTCACGCGTGATGGGTACACAGATAAGCCCGCGGCCATACTTAGCCATAAGATTAATAGCTTCGGGGGTCACCTTTTCTGCCGCCATGACAAAATCGCCTTCGTTTTCGCGATCTTCGTCGTCGGCTACGATAACCATCCGTCCTTCCTTAATATCTTCGATAGCGTCTTCTATACTATCAAAGTTGATATCTGCACCCATAATATAATTTTGGAGACTTAATTAATCTTGATTGGGGTTTACATCCGAGATGGAACTTTTCTTAAACCGAGCTTTAACGCCCTTATCAATTTCAGCCAAGACGGTGTCTTCATCAACAGTGGTTACCTTGGCAATCATTCCACCGGAAGTTACAATTTTGTCTCCTTTTTCAATGTTATCAACCATTTCTTGAAGCTCTTTCTGACGCTTCGTTTGTGGTCGAATGATAAAAAAGTAGAAGATGGCAAAGATAGCTCCTAAAAAGATGAGACTTGACCAGCCGCCTCCACCGTCAGGAGAGCCCATTAATAATAGTGCGATATTTAACATGAAATAACTTGTTTAATTACTATCAACGTAGTTAAAAGAGTGTACAAAGATAGCATTTTTGGCGGCTTGCTCCAATTTTGTGGAATTACTTAAAGCTTGCCCCTAAAAGAGTGGCTGATGGATTTATGACGCTATTATCATTTCCATCTGATTATAGAAATTGAGGTTAATCCTGATGGAAATTCTTGCCATCTTTCGCATGCTCTTTGAGAATATCCGCCGGTGTAAATCGCGGGCCATGTTCTTGCTCAAATTCCTGCAATCGTTCAACAATGGTATCTGCTCCTTCCCGGTCGATATATCGGAATGGCCCACCCAGGAAAGGAGGAAATCCCAGACCGAGAACGGCACCTAAGTCGCCATCTGTAGGATTGCGCAAGATGTCTTCCTGCAGGCACCAAGCCGCCTCGTTTACCATCGTAAGCGTCATTCGCTGCTGTACCGTTTGTCTGTCCATGGATTTTCGGCCACTGCCTTCAAAATACCGGTAAATATCTTTATTGGGGTTGGTTTTCTTGGTTTTTCCATTTTTCTGCTCGTACATGTAAAAGCCCTTCTTATTCTTCTTGCCCTTATATCCCTCTTCAAAAAGTTCTGTCGGCTTTTTACTGGGATGGACACCGCGCTCAGCAAAAAGGTCACTAAGTACTTCGGTAATATGTGCCGCTACGTCGATTCCCACCTCATCAAATAGGGCTGCCGGTCCAACGGGAAAGCCAAACTGCTTCATATGTTTGTCCAACTCTTTAATGGATATTCCCTCTTCGAGTAGCATAAGCGCCTCATTCATAAAGGGCGCTAAAATTCGAGTCGTATAAAAACCTGGACCATCATTAACGATAATGACATGTTTACCTTGTTGAATCCCTACTTCTCGTGCAGTAGCGGTAACCCAATCAGCTGTTTTATCTGTCGTAATAATTTCTAATAACGGCATTTTGGGGACAGGTGAAAAGTAGTGCATACCCACAACCTGTTCGGGACTGCGTGATGCTTCAGCAATATTACTAATGGGCAGAGAAGAGGTATTAGAGGCAAATATATAATCGTCGGGCGTAACTTTTTCCACTTCTTTTATAATGGATTTCTTGAGGTCCAAGTCCTCAAATACCGCCTCGATGACAAGCCCCACGTTTTCAAAACCGTCGTAGGTGGCCGTGGGTGTCACATGACTAGCAACGCGATCGCGTTCAAATTCAGAGATAATTCTTTTTTTCCGCTTCTTGTCAAGATTATCCCAGATCGATTTTTTGCCTTTGGCAGCCTGTTCTACTTCCTGGTCTTTTAGTAATACGCGATACTCATTGTTGGCGCTTACATCCGCAATACCGGACCCCATAAGACCGGCTCCCAGTACGCCAATTTTATGAATCTCTTTTGCCTTATCCTTATTGGGATTTTTCTTTGCCCCTTGCATGCCGAAAAAGAGGTTGACCATCGCTTCGGATTCGGGCGTTGCTGCCAGCTTACCAAAGTTCTTAGATTCCAGCTGCAAGCCTGCCTGCATGCCGTTTTCGTATCCCTCCTGCACGCAGTCGATAATCTTATCCGGGGCGGGATAGTTGCCCTTACTTTCAGATTTTGCTCGTTTTCGCGCCTGTGAATAAATAATTTTGCGGAGCGGACTCATCCCCTCCATCAGCTGATGGACGTGGCTACGTTTGTCCTCGCGCTCAAATGTTCCGCTGTTAATATTGCTCACCGCTTTTTTAGCGGCTGTAAGCACCGCATCGCGATGCGTAAGCTCATCTACAAGTCCCAGTTTATAGGCCTTCCGCGGATAAATGTTTTTGCCAGTAAGCATGTAGGTAAGTGCATTCTGTATGCCAATCAGGCGTGGCAGCCGCTGTGTTCCTCCACCTCCGGGCAGCAGTCCCAATTGTACTTCCGGCTGACCCATTACCGTATCCGAGTGAGTAGAGGCTACCCGATAATTGCAGGCCATAGCAACTTCTAAGCCTCCACCCAAGCACGATCCGTGAATAGCAGCGACTACTGGTTTAGGATAATTCTCAAGTTGAAGCAGCAACCGGTTTCCCCGTTGACTTAGATCCTCAATTTCTTCAGGGGCCTTCTTGTTTTTGAGCATTTCTACATCAGCACCGGCAATAAAATTATTCTTCTTTCCGCTGACGAGCACGATGCCGTCAATGTCATCGGGATTGGTGTTTTCGAGAAGCTCTTTAACTTCTGAGATCAACTCTTCGGTAAGTTTGTTTACTTTTGAGTCGGGCTGATCCAGCGTTACAACCAAAATGTTGTCTTGCATTTCCGTATTTAAATAACTCATAATGATATACCTGAGTAGTAGTTAAAAGTCTTGATGTTAACCGTCGAAGCGTTCCAGGATGATCGCATGTCCCTGTCCGCCAGCTGCACAAGCTGCAACCAGTGCCAGTTCCCCGTCTTCGTGATGCAGTCGATTAGCTGCCGTAGTTACCAAGCGTGTGCCCGTAGCGCCAAAAGGGTGACCCAATGAAAGGGAACCGCCCCAGCAGTTAAATTTCTCCATCGGGATGTCGCCCACCTTTTTATCACGATCCAGATTTTCTTTGGCAAACGTATCAGAATTAAGTGCTTTAAGAACCGTTAAAATTTGTCCGGCAAAAGCCTCATGAAATTCAAAGACGTCTATATCTGCCAGTCCCAGTCCCATCATATCCAAGACCTGTGGTGTAGCATAGGCAGGACCCAGCAACAGCTCGTCTTCCGGATCTTGCGCTACATACGTATATGCTTTGAGAATGGCTTTGGGTTTTAGGCCACGATCCAGCGCTTCCTCTTTCTCCATGATAAGCGAAGCCGAGGCTCCGTCGGTCAGTGCCGATGAATTGCCTGCCGTAATAGTGCCGTGGGGCTTAATAAATGCGGGAGACAATTTTTGAAGTTTTTCCATCGAGGTATCTTCGCGAAAGGTATTGTCATGCTTTACTGTATCGAAATCAGGGGGCACAGCAGCCGGCAATAGTTCCGGATCAAGCCAGCCTTCGTTCGTGGCTTTGGCTGCAAGCTGATGTGATCGCAGTGCATATTCGTCTTGGGCTTCGCGGCTGATTCCAAATCGAGCCGCCATTTTATCACAACTTTCGCCCATCGTTTCACCCGTTGAAAACTCTGATATAGATGGAATTTCGGGCAGCAGATGAGAAGGACGAAGTCCCTTAAAAAATTTCAGAAAATCTCCGATAGATTTATACTTACGTGCATCTAATAGTTTTTGCCGGAATTTCTTTCGAAAACGGATAGGGATATCACTCATTGTTTCCGTTCCTCCGGCCAGGATAATTTTAGCCTGTCCCGTCCGTATTAGTTCAACGGCACTGGTAATAGCCTGGTTGGATGATATACAAGCCTGTGTTACAGTATGCGCCGGAACGTTATTGGGTATACCGGCCCCGAGTGCCGATTCACGCGCTACATTGCTGGTGTTAACATCCTGAATAACCGTACCCATAATAACCCGGTCAAGGTCATCACCGTTGATGGGGGCGCGGCCAATGAGTCCTTCAATGGCCATACGACCCAAATCGTAAGCCATCAATTTTTTGTACCCGGTACCCGAACGCTGAAAAGGAATGCGTCCGCCATCAACAATTACCGCTTCAAAAGGTGCTTGGTTTTGTGGTTGATCTGCCATAATAAAAATGTTGAAATGAGAACCAACGAATATGTGATTACGACTAAGATGGTTGAATCAAAATCGTAAGTCAAGCATTAACTTAACACTGTTAACCTAATTATAGGTTACTGCCATCAAATGTTCAATAAATTGTTTTGCGAGATAATAGAATATCCGTATATTTGTGCTCTTTCAAATGGGCGCTTAACTCAGCGGTTTAGAGTGCTTCCCTTACAAGGAAGAAGTCGCAGGTTCGAATCCTGCAGCGCCCACTTAAACCCTTGTAGGTCGCTGACTTGCAAGGGTTTTGTTATTTGAGATGTACAATCAATGTAGTTGCCCTTCTTTAAATAATTGACTTGCATACTTTTCCGGAAAGCAATTCTTATGGTGTACACATTGTAGACCTGACCATAAGTCTTAAATGGGATTGAATAGCCATATGATGAGCATGATCAAGAAAGGACTAACGGCGGTAATCAACAGACCTAGAATACGAAAATCGGATTGAGTCAAATATTTAGTAGAATAGATTAATGCATTTGGAGGAGTTGAGATGGGGAGGAGCAGTGCTGTAGAAGCCGAAAATCCCAACGCTAAAACCATGAGTAATACGTAGTCCGGGGACACCAGGATAGCACCAAGTGGAATTAAGATACTGGCTGCTGCTGTATTGCTCATCATATTAGAAGTAAGGCTCATCACGAAGGCCATCATTAATATTGTGGCCAGAGGATTCCCTAATACCGGAATTTTCTCGACCATCCATGTTGCTAGGCCAGAATCGTTAATGGTTATACCCAGCGTAAGGCCGCCTGCTACCAGTATGAGTGTATCCCAGGGAATCCATTTGATTTCTTCGGATTGAATAATGCCAGTGGCCGTAAATATAACGATAGGGATCAGCGAAACTACTGCCACAGGTATATTATGGATGGCAGAAGTCATCCACATTCCTATGGTTATCATAAAGGTGCTGACTACAATTACTCTATTTTCGGTAGTATTTCGATCAGCTAATTCTTGCGGAGCTGGTTCTTCTTTGATGATCAGTTCGATCTGTTGTAGATCGGTCTTGAACTGTTTTTTTAACACAAGCCAAGAGAGAAAAATTAGAAACAGAGCGGTGGGTACGCCCGAAATCATCCAATCAATAAAGGTGAATTCGTAGCCTGCCGATTGCAGAATTCCCAGTGCGATGGCATTGGGAGAGCTTCCGATGACAGTTCCAATACCTCCAGTTGTAGCAGCAGCGGCAATACCCAGCAGCATCGCTTTTACAATTGGTTCCTGTTTTCCGTACTGTTTTACAAATGGCATGACGATTGTCAGCATCATCGCTGCGGTGGCAGTATTTGATATAAACATACTTAATACACCCGTGGTGAGCATGATACCAAGCAACAGGCGATAGGGGGTATTGCCAAACTGACGAATGATCACCTTGGAAAACTTGCGGTCGAACTTCGTTACCTGGGCCCCAAAGGCAAGGATAAAGCCGCCGAGCAGGATCCAAATTACAGGACTGGACCACGTGTTAACATATTTTTCCCAGTCTTGAGAGATTTCAAGAGGTCCGAGACTTTCCAGGAAAAAGACGGCCAGTCCGATTATCAGAAAACTTACGGCAAACGGGGGAATGGCTTCGGAAATCCACAAGGCAGCCGCGACTAATAAGATGAAGAGGGCGTGTTGGACCGAAGGTGCTAGGTCGGGCGGGGTGAAAAAATAAACAACGGCTATACAGCAGAGGATCGTTAGGATAAGCACCGATAAGTTTCTGGTGACCGGCCATTTGAGCTTTTGCATGTAGCGGTGGGCTGCCGATCGGGAATCCGAGAACGAAAATTGCTTTAACCTATTTAAGATCCGGATTTTTTGCATGTCGGATAATCGTTATTACCAGCTAAAAACAAATATGAATCAAGTCTTGATAGTAGAATTTTTTTGTTTTAAAGTAAACGTGGGTTTCTTTTATCATTTTTAGTTGTAAAAATCTAAAATGAAATTTGTTGACAACACGGCAATTATCTGTACCCTGCTGAAATATATTTCGCCGATCTGCTATTGCAATATCAATCTCAAACTGCTTTATTAGAAATCGAAAGGAAATTTTTCGCCCCTTTTTTTCGTTATGTAACAAAAAGAACTAAAGCCTTTTTATTTATGCCTGAGAAGATAGAGAAGTTTGAAGAGATGATCGAAGACCCTACCGCACACCAGCTGAAAGCTTATTATGACGCTAAAGAAAAAGCTTGTGTTGATGCCATGAAATCGACAAAATCTAAAAATCCTCATAATAAAGGTTCAAATCTGGCAGATTTTTGGGATTATGTTTATGATCAATTTTATGAGATACAATAATAGATAAAGTTTATTTTATCATACTTTTCTAAAAGCTTGCAGATAACTCTGCAAGCTTTTTTTATGTCGCATTTCTATTAAGATAATCCAATGATTATAGTGGGTATGTATATTATTTTATAAATTAAATTGTACATTATATGTATGCTGTGAGAAAAAGTTTAAAAATTAATTTGATATGGACATTAAATTTGTAGATCGAGAAAAAATTTATACCTCAAAGAAAAGATCTTCGAAATTTAAGCCTCTGTTGGAAGCACTTGATCAGCTTGAAATTGGTGGCGATGCTATTGAAATAGATTACGAGGATGATAAAAGCGTAAATTCCATGCGAACGGCTGTTTATCAATACAATCAAAAAAAGGGAGTTAAAATTAAGAGCGGCAAGGATTCCAAGAATAAAAAAATTTATTTCTATAGAGAACGATAGTAACGCTGTTCACCGTTATGGGTACTCAACAGTTTTTCAATTCGAATATTCTTTATGGAAGATCTTTCGTCCGTTGATACAAGCCTTATGCAACAAGAGGTGTTAGAGGGATTGGCAAAGCCTCAAAAGCAGTTGCCCAGCAAATATTTTTATGATGAACGTGGGTCAGATCTGTTTGAGAAAATTACCCGCCTCGATGAATATTATCTGACCGATTGTGAAAAAGAGATCCTGCAAAGCAATATTGCGGAGATATCAGATTACATCGGTACGGACGTTATACTGATAGAACTGGGAAGTGGAAGCAGCTACAAGACCCGGTTTTTACTGGAAGAATTGTCAGAACTTTCTACATACATCCCGGTGGATATCTCAGAAGAGTTTCTGCTTAAGACGGTGAACCAGCTGCGAATGGAATATCCAAAAATATCTATCATTCCTGTTTTTGCCGACTACACCTCTCAATTTGAGTTGCCGGTCTCAGAAAATTCGACTCAGAAGCAGGTCGTCTTTTTTCCCGGATCGACGGTAGGCAACTTTGATCCAACCCAAGCCCGAGCCTTTCTGAAAAATGTTGCAGAAATTACAGCCAAAGATTCTGAAATGTTGATCGGGGTAGACCTAAAGAAAGATATTGAGGTGTTGGAAGCAGCCTATAATGATCATCAGGGGATTACCGCTCAGTTCAATAAAAACATATTGAAGCATATTAATGATGAGTTGAATGCCGATTTTAATGTAGACCAGTTTGATCACCATGCTTTTTACCATAAAGAAGAAGGACGTATTGAAATGCACTTGGTATCATCCCAACAACAGACGGTAGCTATTGGTGGTCAAGAATTCACGTTAGCTGAGGGGGAATCGATCCATACCGAAAATTCATATAAGTACAGCCTGCAGGAGTTTGAGGAGCTGGTTGATGATTGGTACTCGGTAGAAAAAGTGTGGACGGATGAAAGGGACTATTTTTCACTGCAATACCTGGTTAAAAAGTAGATGTCATGGAAAAGGTTAAACCCGGGCCCCGACAAGAATCGGTGTGGGACTATCCGCGTCCCCCGAAAGTAGAGGAGTGTGACAAAGAGATTCGAGTTGTATTCAATGGTGCAGAAATTGCCCGTTCATCCCAAACAAAGCGCGTGCTCGAAACCAGCCATCCGCCCGTCTATTATATTCCCCGGCAAGATGTTCGCATGGAGTGTCTTGATCCTATCGGTGGCACGACCTATTGCGAGTGGAAGGGCCGAGCGCAATATTTTGATGTTATTGTCAATGATCAACGTGCAACCAAGGCCGCTTGGTACTATCCCGATCCAACCGATAAGTTCACAGCTATTGCAGGAAATATCGCTTTTTACGCCCACAAGATGGGGTCTTGTTATGTCAATAATGAGCGTGTTGACGCTCAGCAAGGTGGTTTTTATGGCGGCTGGATAACGAGCGATATTGTGGGCCCTTTTAAAGGAAAGCCCGGAAGTGCAGGCTGGTAATCAGTAACCCATGTTGTTATGATTAAATTTTTTAGAAATGATCCTCAAGAAGAGGGACTCTCGGCCGGACTTATAGTGATGATCATCGGTATCTTTTTGATTGTAGGATCATTTATGGTGCAGGTAGCCATGGGATTGTGTCCTGTGCCTTGATGCCCTGATACCGTAGAGCCCAAAAACGGTTTTTGCTGTTTGTTTAATTATTGTAGTATTGTGTGTGTAATATAATAAACAACGATTGTATATGGATGAGCAAAGCCCGGGAAAAGCGACATTACAAGAACAGGTAGAGGAACACGAGTCCACCGTACAACAAAAGTATGGCACATTTGGCGGGGTATTTGTCCCAACCTTACTTACTATCCTGGGTGTTATCTTATTTTTGCGTCAAGGCTGGGTAATTGGGAATGCGGGTCTTTTAGGCGGGTGGTTAATTATTACGCTGGCCTTTGTTATTGTGACATTTACTGCGCTTTCCATGTCATGTATTACCACTAATATTCGCATAAAAGCCGGTGGTGCCTATTCCATTATTTCACAATCTCTTGGATTGGAGGTCGGCGGCAGCGTTGGGGTGCCTCTCTATCTTG
Source organism: Fodinibius sp. GM21 (assembly GCF_058386955.1). Lineage (NCBI taxonomy): Bacteria > Pseudomonadati > Balneolota > Balneolia > Balneolales > Balneolaceae > Fodinibius > Fodinibius sp. GM21. Next base: position 479,070 of record NZ_JBYEIQ010000002.1, read on the forward strand.
CGCAGACGTTTGCTATCACCATGTACATCTTTGGTTTCAGGGAGGGTTGGCTGTATATCTTTCCCGGCCACTATGCAATTGTGGTTGACATCGTCGTGTTTGGATTGCTGTTTATGGTCGCTTTCCTAAGTGCCAAGCTGGCATTTCGTATTCAATATATCATTCTGGCGGTCATTGTTGGTGCGTTGGTATCGATTGGTGCCACGGTGTTTACGGGCGCGATGGAGCAAAGTATTCAGTGGTGGGGTAATTTCCCGGGGGCGCCCGAAAATGATTTTGAGGGCGTTAGTTTTTGGGTCGTGTTTGCGGTGCTTTTTCCGGCGGCCACGGGCATCATGGCGGGAGCCAACATGTCGGGTGAGCTCAAAAATCCGAAGAAAAGTATTCCCTTGGGCACCCTTTCGGCTATTGCAATAAGTTATCTGATTTATATGGCTTCAGGATATTGGATGGCCAGAGTAGCACCGGTTGATGAGTTGATAAACAACTACAATGTGATGATTGATTATGCGCTATGGTCGCCGGCCGTGCTGGGTGGTTTGCTGGGAGCAACGTTTTCATCGGCATTAGCCTCTATCGTAGGTGCCCCGCGTATCTTGCAGGCGCTGGGCGATCATAAAATTTTCCCCGGCGGAGATATGTTTTCGGAACTTGCTGAAAATGGGGAGCCACGTAACGCCATCTTGCTAACCGGCGGACTCGTTTTAGCAACGTTACTGCTTCGGGATTTAAATACCATTGCCCCGCTTATCACCATGTTCTTCTTGATCACCTATATGATGATTAACCTAGTAGTATTTATTGAGCAGCGAATGGATATGATCAGCTTTAGACCTACCTTTAAGATTCCCAAATTTGTGCCCTTTTTAGGGACAGTGGGATGTTTGTTTACGATGTTTATCATCAATTCTACCTTTGGTCTTATTGCGCTGGGATTTGTCATTGTCACCTATCTGTATCTGTCAAACAGGAAGTTAAAAGTACCTTACGGTGATATGCGAAGTGGCCTTTTTGTCTCGCTTGCCGAATGGGCAGCTAAAAGAGTATCCTCCTTACCCGAAGATAATGAGCGTGCATGGAAAGCCAATCTGCTGGTTCCGGTCAGAAGTGCCCGGGAGCTGCGCGGTAATTTTAGTCTTATCAGGAATTTGGTTTATCCCAAGGGATCGGTAAAGCTGGTGGGTATGTCCGAAGCAAAAAATGACGGCAATTTCAGGGATTCGCTGATGGATTTTGCGCTTTCATTCAACCGCGAGAATATTTACGCCCGCTGGAGTGTAATCGATTCGGATAATTTTAAAGAAGCGGTGTTGAATTCACTGCAAACATTGCAGGGCACCTTTTTTAAGCCCAATATCTTATTTTTGAGATTACCTGCTCACAAACGATACGACGAAGAAATTCTGTCGATCATTAACCAGGCCCGCCTCAATAAAATGGGGATACAGCTGTATGTTGAAGATACTATTGCCCAGCTTGGACGAAGCGCTTCGGTGAATGTGTGGATCCATGAGCAGAGTCCCGACTGGGATCTGAGCATGGAGCTTGGTAATGTGGATCTGGCTTTGCTGACAGCCTATAAATTAAAAGTAAATTGGAATGCTCAGATGCGCGTAATTACCGTTGTTGAAGAGTCCGAGGTGGAAGAAGCTTACCGCTACCTTGAAAATCTGCTTGATGTAGCCCGCTTGCCGGATGCCGTTCCCCATGTTGAGATCGGATCATTCAAAGAAGCCATGCAAAGTGCTCCTCAAGCTGACCTGAGTCTGATGGGGCTGCCGGAAGATCCTAACCTCGAAGACTTGCGATCTTTTGTAGATAAAACACAGTCGGCCTGTGTGTTTGTAGCCGATTCTGGCAATGAGAATATCCTGGCCTGAGTTATCCGAACCCAACCTTCAATTTGGGATCACCAAATGTTAGTCGCGCATGAGCTTTTTGTACTGCACACGTTCGGGATGATACTTGGAGCCCAGTCGTTTTTCGCGATTTTCTTCGTACTCTGAGTAATTACCCTCAAACCAATACACCTGGCTGTTGCCTTCAAAGGCCAGCATGTGCGTGGCGATACGATCCAGGAACCAGCGGTCGTGAGAAATAACAACGGCACAGCCTGCAAAATCGAGCAGGGCTTCTTCCAACGCACGAAGGGTATGCACGTCCAGATCATTAGTCGGCTCATCTAAGAGTAATACATTGGATTCCTGTTTTAACATTTTTGCGAGGTGCACGCGGTTGCGCTCTCCGCCGGAAATCTCGCTGCATCGTTTTTGTTGATCACTACCGCTAAAGTTAAACCGAGCGGTATAAGCACGCGAATTGATATCGCGATTGCCGAGCTTAACCGTATCTTTTCCGCCGGAAATTTCTTCCCAGATGGTTTTATCGGGATCCAATGGACGTTTTTGATTCACATACCCCAGTTCCACACTTTCACCAATTTCGATGCTGCCGCTGTCCGGTTCTTCTTCGCCGGTAATCATTTTGAAAAGCGTCGATTTTCCGGCTCCATTGGGACCGATCACGCCCACAATACCACCGGGAGGCAGACTAAAGTTCATCTCTTCAATCAGCAGGCGATCGCCATAGCCCTTGGATACATCATGGGCTTCAATCACCTTGTCGCCCAGCCGCGGACCGGCGGGGATAAAAATCTCCATATCCTCGCGCTGCTTTCGGCGTTCTTCTGAAAGCAATTCCTCGTAATGGTTGATACGGGATTTGCTTTTGGATCGCCGCCCTTTGGGATTTTGCTGTATCCACTCCAGCTCTTTCTGCAGCGTTTTTTGTCGCTTTGACTCCTGTTTCTCTTCTTGCTCCAGACGTTTCTTTTTCTGATCCAGCCACGAGCTGTAGTTCCCTTCGAACGGAATGCCTTCGCCGCGATCGAGCTCCAGAATCCATCCCGCTACATTATCCAGGAAATAGCGGTCGTGCGTTACGGCAATCACCGTTCCCTCATAGCGATCAAGATGCTGCTCGAGCCAGGCCACCGATTCGGCATCGAGGTGGTTCGTCGGTTCATCCAGCAGTAGCACATCCGGCTTTTTCAGCAGCAGGCGGCAAAGGGCCACCCGTCGGGCTTCACCGCCTGAAAGCACTTCCACCGAGGTATCGCCGGGCGGGGTACGCAGGGCATCCATCGCTTGTTCCAGTTTACTATCCAGATCCCAGGCACCCAAGTGTTCGATCTTTTCTTGCAGTTTTTCCTGCTTATCGATGAGTTTTTCAAAGTCGGCATCCGGTTCGCCAAAAGCCGCGTTGATCTCTTCATATTCCGCCAGCAGGTCGATCTGCTCCTGCACGCCTTCTTCCACAATCTCCTTGACCGTTTTATCGGGATCGAGCTTGGGCTCTTGAGGAAGCATTCCAAAGGTAATACCCTTGTTGCGTGATATTTTGCCCTGGTATTCTTCATCGTTACCGGCAATGATGTTCAGTAGGGTACTTTTGCCGGAACCGTTATTGCCGAGCACCCCGATTTTAGCACTATGAAAAAACGAAAGATAAATATCTTTGAGTACGTAATTGTTGGGCTTGTATACTTTGCTGACGCCCTCCATCGAAAAAATAACTTTTTGATCGCTCACGCTATTGAAACTTTTAGATTGGGATGGATTGATTTTGATTCGTGAATATAAGGATAAAGTTGGGGCGCTCCATAGCTAAAAATCTTTAAAAAAAATGCGGGCAAATTTTCATTACGAGCGGTAGCCATTGGTGGGAAAAGCCGGACGCGATACATGTGACATTCTTTATCCCAAAAACATCTTTGTGTAACACTGGCGCAGAAGATTCGTAGCCGGATTGTGTGATTGAAAAATCTAAATACTGCTTTAGGGCAGGAGTTTTAAATAGCATTCTAATACAATTTTTTTGACGGTTACTTATGGGAGCTGCCAAAAAGATCGCATCGAGATTTAAACTGAATCTTACCTTTAAAAATGCCCTGGCATTTGCCTCTTTGGTGCTGGTATTACACGAACTGCACGAAATTGCGCATACCGCTGTGGGGCGTATTATTTGTGGATGCTGGGGCGAACGCAACTTTAATAGTTGGGGGCTTTGTTGCGAAGGTGATTTAACAATTTTAGCCTCTATAGCAGGTCCTCTTTTTACCTATCTGATAATTTATCTTGGATACTACCTGTTGAGCAATCGTTATGATAATTCGTACGGCATAAAGTCTCTGGGTTTTGCATTGGTATTCGGTAGCCTGCCTTTTGGTCGCCTGTTTACGGCCCTAATAGGCAAGGGAGATGAACTGTTTGAGCTGAAGTTTTTCTTTGGTGATTATTTGAGCGAAACGGTTCTGTGGGTGATGGCCATACTGCTGGTTACTGCTATTTTATTTGCACCACTGTATCGCAGTTGGCAAAGCTTGCATCCTGATAAGCGATGGCGGGTATTTGTTGGATTTTTATTGCTCCCGTTCGTTATTGATATCCTTGTGGTAATCATCGGGATGAATCAGGTATATCAGGCCGGGGTATTAGACCAGGTTGGTCTGATGGGGTCCCCTGTAATTGTAAATCTCTGGACGCTGCTCTGGGTGGCTGTACTGGCTGTAAGCTGGAAAGAGCTGAAAACAATATTAGTTCCCGGCGGTGAAGGGGAAACGGATACCCATTGAGACTGGTGTGAATCGTGGAAAAGTAGTCATGGGATCTTAAAAGACCATTGGTAAGCATAGATTAATTTCGCAGCCGTTCCGTTAATCCTTTTAGAAAGTAGCGTAGAATCTGGTCGCCGCATTCGCGGTAATTCTCGTGTCCCTTGCGGCGGAACAGGGCGCTCATCTCGTGCTTTGATATGGAAAACCCGCCCCGCTCCAGGATATCATGCATATCGTTTTCGCGAAGCTTAAAAGCTACACGCATCTTTTTAAGAACCATATTATTGGTAACCGGCGTTTTGATAGGCCGTGGGGTATGTTTTTTACTTTTGCCGCGTTTGTAATAGATCAGGCCATCTAAAAAATGGGCCATAAGCACATGGTTTGTGTCTTGCCCCTTTTCATCTTCAGGTAAGTGCTGGCTTTTGAAGATGGAAGCGACTTCGCCGCGCTCAGGTTTGTATCCCCGAAGTTTAAGGATATGTGCTATTTCATTATCATTGATATCCAGCATGTGGCGGATACTTTGTATGATATCGTCGTTACGCATAAGACGGTAGGAGGTCAAGGTGGAAATTGGCCATAAAATTCTCTGCCTAAAGGTACGGTTTTGAGCAGGATTTTCTAACTGATATGGGATAGTAATAAGAATATGTTACTACCAGTCATTTTTAATTCATCTGGAATTTTGGTAGATATTAGCAAACCATTACTAAACGATTAGAAATCATGAGAAAAATTATTTCAGCGGCGTTGTTAGTGGGCGGACTTCTATTATTGTATTTCGGATACCAGGAATACCAGTCTTTTCAGTCAGAGGTGGACCAACTATTTGGTGGATCGGGTTCCGATAAAGCCATCTGGATGATGGTGGGCGGCGGCGCGGCAACGGTCGGCGGATTGATGGGGTTGTTGAGGGATAAAATGACGTAAGTTAGTGGAGGGGTCTGTCTCTTTTACCTTTATAGAATGGATACGTCTATTTTTTGTCACCAAAAAATAGACGAAAAAAGCGCTGGTGGGAATTGTAGATATTGATCTTTAGATATTCGCAAGTATATTTTTGCTCTAACCCATTTAATGCTTTTGCGGTCTTCTTTCCCGCAATTCCCCCAGACCCCCTGAGTGATATAACCCGGAGAACATTTCAGAAAAATTTCTTTTCTAGGGAAAGAATAATACAATGAGGGAGTAGGAAAACCGTATTGCAGGAAAGCAGTAAATTCCTGATTATACTTTTATAAACTATTTGTATAAGCATCCTAAAATCGGAACGCCTTATGCGACTCTTCTGGAAAATAGTACTCCTTGCGGCCCTGCCCATCGGCGGGTACTGGCTCTGCAAAAAATGGGAGCGGCCGACGGAAACGGAAGAACAACCCAAACCGACGGCAGAAGACCATACGACCTCGCAACCCTCTCCCGGGAGCGGTGCCGAAGCGAAGCAAGGCGGGATGGGTTCAACTGCACAACTCATTGAGGAGTTGAGCAACATTGACGGGGTGACCAGCCGCGTGGCCGAAAACCTGGTGGAGATGGGGATCAAAAGCAAGGAAGCCCTGATGGAGCTCACCGAAGAGGAACTCCGAGCCGTTAAAGGTATCGGACCCAAACGGGCAGCGAAGATTCTCAAACTATAACAGCTTTTAAGCTTTTTTCTTGTCTTCATTTTTTGTGATGTAAATAGTGGTCTCTCTTTTACCTTGATATATCATGAAGCGGGGAGGATGAAGTCCCTCTTAGAAAAGAGGGATTTAGGGAGATTGATCAAATGATGAAGATTTTAGCTTAGTGTAAGGGGCGAACTTTTAAATGCTACATAAGATTGCAAGTTGTCTCTTACGAGCAGTGTATTGCTATAGGTTATTGTGCAATTCTGTTCCTATGTCGGTACCAAAGGAGGGTTGTTCCATTTTTTCAACGACGAAAAAACGAAACTCAAAAAAGTCGCCGTCTGAGAATTTCGTAATCGGCTTCAGCCGTCAGTAGGCGTGTTTTTTGATGGTCTGTTGACTGTTGAAGCATTTATGAAGGAATGAACCGGTACAAAAAACACGATCGCCGACTTTGGCCTCAGCCAAAAAATTCTTATGCCGGAGTTGAAAACTATGAAATAGGCATATAGAAATTCTCTTTTTGTTATGTCCCGAGCATTCATGAGGAAGGATGTATGGTATTAATTGTTCATAACCGATTATCGTTGATTCAGTTTGTGTAGTGTCCCTTTTACCGTACTCCGAGAATTTGGGATTTTAATACTACCAATCTCAAGGATTTAAAAACTTGAGGGGGTTCGGGGGAATCGCGGGAAAGAAATTTTTAAAAAAAACTTACGCAGAATAGCTATCCTTTGAATGTGAGTTTAATTAGATCAAAATATACGATTCCCACCGACACTTGTGTGTGTTCGTTTTTTGGTGGTAAAAAATGAACATCCAAAGAAGTCAGAGACTTGCACAGAAACTAAAGAGAAATTAATCATTCCCGTTTAAACTTATTACACTTACCGACCTTGGTGCCTTAGTGGTAGTCAGTATGTTCCGGCTGATCAAAAACCTGTTTCCCAAGCTCGCGTTCTTTTTTAATTAGAAAAGAACCTTGACCTTTTTGGCGATAAAAGCGGAAGGCCCGACCGATAACATAAAAGAGAAGAAAAACAATAAGGGTCGCTAGAATGGTTGTAACCGGCTGTTCGGTAACATTTTGATAAACGGCCTGTCCATAGGCCACGCCTTCGTTAAGTAATTCCATCAGCCGACTTATCGCATCTCCACCGTAACGCTCGTTAAATGCTGAGGCGGTAAGGGTGTTATAATCCTGAACTACGGTGCCGATATAGGTAAGCCTGTCAGGCCATTCAGCAATTTGATGCACCACATTTCCAATCGAGCCGAAGCCCGTTCCCATTTTGCTGAAAAAAGAACCGCCGGCTCCCAGCACAATCATGCTGATGACCCCTGCAGCGAGCTTAAACAAATATTCCAGTAGGAATAACACGGGCTTAGCGACAAGGGTCAGTAAACGGGATACATTCATAGGGTTACTTGCTAAGGTTCAAAGGGTATTATACTCTGACAAAACAGTATATAATAGAATACTGTCAATTAGAAGGGATAATTGGGATTGGTGGCTCGTTATTGCTGTCCCTGTTTTAGATTTGCCAGAGAGTAATGATTTTGGGAGTGGGTAGAATTATTTTCTGTGTTGGTTTTATTGTGAGACATGAGCAAGACCAATTTTCTTGAAGACAGAGGATAAGTATTCAACATTTGTATTCTTTTCTTAAATAGCTCACCTTTGAGAGTAAAATTCCTGAAAATAAATTCATAAGAATGGATTCATTAATTGAGCTTTGTAAAAAGACATACAATTCAGAACATTGGTCGGAGTTGTCAGAAAAAGCATTTGAGGAACTATTTGGATCGAATGGTGGTCGTTATCCCCTGAGTGCGCAAAAAGATATTCAGTTTCGTACCCCAGCAGCAAAAGTTCCTTTTTCTGCAATAATCCATGAGTCAAATCCAACAAGTGGAGGATACAGCGGGATGAGCTTTGTGATTTTTCCCGTTGAAGAGGGACCCACTATGGTCGCCATGGGAGTGGGAACACAGGGGTTAAGTCCAGACGAAAATATTATTGGCAAGCCCGGCCATTCCCGAAAAATGAATGCTATTGTCCGCTGGTTAAATGAGCAATATTCCGGAAATGAACCTATTGCTTGGGCTAAAAAAGATGCAGTACGTACCGATATCACTGTGCCTCAAAACGTGACCAATGCTCACCCCGAGTATAAAAGCATATTTGATCGATATGGAAAAGAAATTTATGGATTCTGCATCGCTAAGGATGAAGTAGCAGAAAAAGCAATAAAAGCCTTTTTAGATTTCAATTTTGAGGAGCGTGGCTATACTCCTCTTAGTGTTGCTGAAGATGAGTTCAAAGAGATTAAAAGCAGTTATTTTTCCTATCTGATGCCAACAGTAACAAAGCAAAAGGTTGGCAATCTTTTAAAGCAGCGTAAATACGTAGTACTTCAAGGTCCGCCGGGTACAGGAAAAACTCGATTGGCGAATAAGTTATTGGAAGAAGATTATGATAATCAGGGTAGGACCATTCAATTTCATCCGAATATCACTTATGAAAATTTTATTGGGGGTCTTTTTCCTATATCTACAGGAACAGAGTTAGGATTGAATTTTGCTGTCAGTCGCGGACACCTATTGGATGCCGTTGAACAAGCATACCAAACTGAAGAAAATGTACTATTGGTTATTGATGAGATTAACCGGGCAGATTTGGCTAAAGTGTTAGGGGAAGCTATTTATGGCCTGGAACCCTATGAAGACCGAACTATTCAGCTGTCCTATGATTTTGGAGGGGAGATTGGTCAGGAGTTAGCCTTTCCTGATAACCTACATATTCTTGGCACAATGAATACAGCAGATCGTAGTATTGCCATTTTGGATGTAGCTATTCGTCGTCGGTTTGCTTTCCTGAACATGTGGCCACAGGTAGAAGTCGTGGAAGATAAAGGAAATGGGATGACAAAAGAGGCCTATCAGAAATTACTATCGATCTTTATTAATTATGCTTCCGAGGATTCTTTTGACCTCATGCCTGGACATTCCTACTTCATTGCTCACGAAGATGTTGACGCCGCTAGTCAAATGCAGACGAACTTGATTCCATTATTGAAAGAATATTTGGCACAGGGATATGTTGCTAATTTTGCAGATGCCATTCATGCCTATATTCAGGAGATTGAACAACTTTAAGGATTAACTGCTATGGCTAAAAAGCAAACAGCCGATGAATGGGCCAAGGGTATACAGGCCAACCATTCGGATGTATTAGAGCTTCACGATAATCAGACTGCTTATTTGGGCACTGAATTTTTGTCGAAACATGTAGATGCTCGGAATACAGACAAAGTGACGGCTAAGCTAGGCCAGCAGTTTTTAAATTTCAATAGGGATACGCTAAATAAGCTCGATCTGGTTCCTGAGATTTATTATTCCGGGGATAGTCTGAAGCTAAAATTAAAATCGCATACCTGTGTCGGAGCGATTCCTTTACTTTCACCAATCACGCACAAGTATGAATACAGTCTAATAATAAGACCTCGCTTTGGCTGGCAGGGTATTGGGCCTATTTTATCTACTACAGGATGGAAGATTCTTCCAAATATCCTGAATCTGCCTCAGCTAAAAATATCCGAACGTCGCGTCCCACCATGGGTATTATCGAGCGTAATTTTGGGACGATTGAAAGAATTAATCAAGCAGCTTGATCGCCGCTTTGAAATGGACGAGTTACACCGAACGAAACCTAAGGGAAAAGTAGATTGGGCGAACTATGCACAGAAACAGGTTCCAAAAGGAAAGTTTCTGAACTTCAAATGCCGATATCCGGAATTACAGGAAAATCGAGAACTTAAGTCCGTCGTCCATTTTGCATTAAAGAAGCAGCGACAGAGTTTAGCAACCCAGCGAGATTCCGGCGTTCATGTATTACAGCTCATCGATTTGTGTAATCAGCTTATCCAAAAAGTAGCTGACTGTCCGGCCCGGCAACCGAATAATCTCCAAATCGATTATTTGCAATCGTCTTTACTACAGGGCGAAGCTATTCAGCGGGGATTACAAGCAATTGTTTGGACTACTGAGAACAAAGGTTTGGCGGGTCTGGGAGATTTAAGCGGTTTGCCGTGGAAAATGAATATGGAAGAGCTGTTTGAATCCTACGTCGAATCGGTAATAGAAAAAATCGTACAGCAAACAGGTGGTACGTTGAAAAGTGGTCGCAATAGAGAAACGGTAGTGCCTATTTCTTGGGATCCGCCCTTTCTTGGTTCACAAAGTTCATTGGTGCCAGACCTTGTGGTAGAAAAAGAGGGTGTTGTCCACATCATAGATGCCAAATACAAAGATCATTGGGAGGATCTAAATACCGAAAGCTGGTATAATATCGGGGATACTATCAGGGAGCGGCACCGAAATGATTTACTTCAAATTTTGGCGTATGCTTCTCTTCCCGAAGATAAAGAAATTCGCTGTTCACTTATGTATCCCTGTAAAAAGACAACATGGAAATCATTGATAGAGCGGGATCGCCATGTGCATACTGCAGAAATAAGTCGAGGAAATCGAAATATTCAGCTTAACCTTACTGCTATTCCTTTTTCTATGGAAGATAGTGAAGTTAAGATATTGCAAGAGTTATTTTAAACTATCGTAATGACCGAGCAAGAAATTCTAAATACTTTTCAGTCCCTTTCGATCTGGCGTAGTGGTGATCGTCGGGCTCCCCATAAGCCGCTGCTCCTTTTGTTGGCGATTGGTTATCTGCAGAATGAAGATCAGCGATTGTTATCTTACAAGCAGGTTGATATCAAATTTGAAGAATTGCTGACTGAGTTTGGTACGCCGCGAAACTCCTCGGGTACGCAGTATCCATTTTGGAGGTTACGCAAGGATGATATCTGGGAAGTCGAAAGGGCCAGTGAGTTGAGGGTCAATGCCAGTGGAGATGTAAGGAAAACCGAACTGCGCGATAAAGAGATCCGGGCTGGTCTTAAGCCGGAGGTTTATGAGTTTTTGAAGGAACATCCATCTGTGGTCAACAAGGTTTGCTCAGATTTACTGGATGCGCACTTCCCCGATACTATTCACAAAGATATTATCCAGGAAACAGGCATTTCGCTCGAGGAGCAGGTTATAAGTCGAAATAAGCGCGATCCGAAGTTCAGGCATAATGTATTGCAGGCTTATGAGCATCGCTGTGCGGTATGTGATTTTGATGTACGGATGGGAGCAAAGACGCTCTGCATAGAAGCAGCTCATATCAAATGGCATAGTCATGGTGGTCCAGATGAAATTACCAACGGCATTGCCCTGTGTACTCTCCATCATAAACTGTTCGATTTGGGAGCTTTTACCCTCGGTGAAGACCGGCAGTTCCTCGTATCCGAAAAAGTAGTGGGTACCGACGGCTTTGACCTTTGGCTGGGACGGTTTCATGGTGAGGAGGTCAGTCGTCCCGTGCGGGCCGTTTACGAGCCCGAGGTAGATTATATCGCTTGGAATCACGAGCAGGTATTCAAAAGTCCCGGACGGGTCTTTTAATGATCGACTATCTATTGCGTGCCTATCACCCTGTTTGCCTCTTTCCCTTGTTGGTTGTATCGTATCAGATTAAATGTCATCAAACTGATAGCTATAGTTATGTCGGAAATAACAACTATTGAGGGAGTACTGGATGAGCTCGATGATATCATCGAAACTACCGTAGGGGAAGGCAGTCCGTTGGGTATTTTTGCTTTTGTATATCGCAGAACCACGGTCAAGATAGCGGAGGGGATAGCGCAAGGACAGTTCGAAGATGTCCGGCGAATGGAGCGCTTTGATATCAATTTTGCCAAGAAATATATTCGCGCCTTTTGGGGCTACCGGCACGACCAACCGGTATCGTTGGTATGGAAGATTGCTTTCGATGCGGCAACGGATCTCGGCGGTCAAAAGCCGGTTATCTTACAGCATCTTTTGCTGGGTATGAATGCACATATCAACCTGGATCTGGGCATTGCGGCGGCCGAGACGGTTCCGGACGGACAGATACAGCCCCTTAAAAAGGATTTTATGACGGTGAATACGCTGCTGGAGGAACTGATTGATGAAATGCAGGGGCGCATTTCACGGGCCTCACCGCTGCTGTTTCTGATTGACTGGATAGGCAAGCAAAGCGATGAAGCTGTTGTGAATTTCAACATCAGGAGGGCGCGCGACTTCGCTTGGAATGCCGCGGTTACTCTGGCGCACGCTGATGAGGAGGAAAAGGAACATATTATTCGCGAGATGGATCAACACATAGCGAAGGTTGCCAAGAAAGTGGTTGATCCCCCGGGAATTCTGTTACCGCAAGTTCTTAAGCTTATACGAACGTTGGAGGAGAAGAAAATCCCCGCAATAATTGATAAGCTTAAATAATTTATTTGGGAGTGAATGTGAACCTACAGAGAGCGTACAAAAGCTTTAATTTAGGTTCTATTGAGTATCTCTTTTACCTTAGGGTCCAGTCGACGTCGGTGCGAACCCGCCCAGTAAATCTGTCCGCAGTCGGCGCATTGGGAAAAATCCTCAAAATGCTGTTTGGTAAGGGGTTCAAGCTGTTCGATGATTGTTTCTTTGGATACGGAATGCAGTACCCCATTGCAGTTGGGACATCTTGAAAAGGGATGGATCTTATCGAGAAGATCAAAACGGAGACCTACTTCACGGAACTGTTCGGCGGGATTATCCGATCGCGGAAGGTAACCGTATTCCACTACGTTATGCATTAGCAGCTTATGATCCCGTGAGAGCAGGGCCCGTTGTTCGCCTAACATTTGGCTGATGATTTCTTCATCTGTTTGCTCTCGAATATAGGCCGTATCGAAACCGGCCATTCGCAGGTAACGAGCCAGCTTGCCTAAATTGGTATCGACCAGGAAGCGATTGTGGGGTAGCGTGGGTTTTTGCAGGTGCTCACTTGGGGGTATTTCAACCCGGTTTAAAAAGGGGTAGACGCTAATGCGTTGATCTTCCCGGATGAGGTAAGAGAAGTCGACCGGGCGGTCGTCAGCCAGGATCAGATCCACTTCGGTGTGGGGCACGCCGCATCCTTCGATGAGGTCTTTGACAGAAGTAGGACCCGGCAGTTGACGCTGTACTATGGGACCCGTAAATCCGCCAAAAAGGAGATCGTTTAAATCACCATAAAAGCGGAGGGTAATCCGGATCATGTGGTTACTAATATATCTCAACGTTAATAAGGAGCATCCGAAAATGTAAAGGTAAGGAAATTTGAAATGAATTGAAGAATACTATTATTGACAATATGAAGCTTGGGAATTTATTCCCCTATATTAACTACCCACCACGCCTCGAAGGTCTCGGCACCGCTACGTCGCTAAAGCTATGAAGCGTCGGTGACCCTCCCGCGGAGGGGTGGTTCCGACGAATGTCGGAAGCAGGGTGTGTGCTTAAGACCAACCCTTTAAATACGACAATCCCGCCGAATCGATGCTGTACCCCGCAGGGAGAGGATTTTAAACGGTCTTTCTATTAGCGCGGGAATTCATTTCCGCGCATTATGTTAATTAGAAAATGTTCTCCGCAACCACGGCTACAATTACAATATAAATGGTGTTCCAAGGATAAATTTACTCCCGACTGCCCATCGCTTCGCCGGTCATATCGCGGGTCGTGGCCAAATAGGATGTAGAATTATCGATGAGCGACATATAGTCTTCCATCAGCTTCATAGCCTTGTCCATACCGCCCTCCTGCTCAGCCATTTGGGCCATCCACTTGGCATCATCGGGCGACGTCTCCCAGTTCATATCTTCGATGCCTTTCATCGTCCAAACCATCAGCATGTCCCATTCACCAGAGCGCAGCCGCATAATTTGCGGACCGGGCATATCTGACTCCATCTCCATTCCGGCTTTCATGAAATTATTGTTGATGATCTTCGCGGCCGAATCAGCCATACCGGGTTTAAATTTCACCATCACCACTTGGTGCCAGGTATGTCCCTCCATTTTTTTGGCCTGCGGCATATCTTGAGCAACAGCATCGAAAGTAATGGCGAGTGAAAAACATGCGCACAGGATAAAAGCGAATAGTGATCTCATAACAGTTCCCCTTTATTATTAGATATAAATATATTGAAAACAAGTAGTTACAGAATAATAATGAGGTGAGATCGAAAAAATAGGGGAATCCCTGCGACAGCCATCAGGGATATCAGTATACGGAGATGGTTGTAAAATCAGGATTGACCTCAAAAGTGTATACCGATTGGTCTTCTGATGTTATGCGGATGGAAACCGATCGGCTATCTGCTTCAATGCCTACCGGTTCGAACGGCAGCCCGACGAGATTGATTTTTACCGTATCATATGCCGGAACAAAAGTGCCTTCTCGATCGGCTGTCAGCGTTACGGTTTTTTTCTGGGGATTCGATTCAAATCGAAATGTGCTCAAACGGTAGTTGCCCTCGTTGTGAGTAAACCCTTTTCCCTGATCCTCATACAGATAGCTTTCGCTTTCTTGCTCTCCGTAGTATACATTCAGCTCCAGCAGCTCGGGATCGCTTTCGCAAGTATATTGCATCACTTCGCGAAGGGGGAGCACTGTGCCGGCCTTGATGAAAAATGGAATATCAGAAATGGGTGCTTTAACGGTGTGGGTTTTCCCGCCTTCGAGAAGCTTGGTTGTGCGATAGTCGAACCATTTGCCCGGGGGGAGGTAGGTTTTTCTGCCGCGGGCACCTTTTTTGATAACAGGCGCAACCAGAATCTTATCCCCAAACAAAAAGGTATCGTTCGAATATATGGTCTTGGCATCGTCTTGGTTGTGGAAGGCTGCAGGACGTAATATCGGGGTGCCGTGCTCTACGTATTGGCGAAATGCGGTGTAAAGGTAATGCAGCAGGCGGTAGCGAAGTTCGATAACCGAGCGGTTGATGTCGGTATGTTTTTGGCCGAACGTCCAGGGTTCCTGATCGGCATCGGATTGCAGTTTTTTCTGTTTTTGCTGGTCTTCTTTAACGACATCGGCGCCTTCTTCTTCGTAGCCCATGGTGTGGTTGCGAAATAACGGATGGAAAACCCCCAGCTGCAGCCATCGGGTAAAGAGTTCGGCGCTGGGTTGCTCGACAAAGCCGCCGATATCGGTGCCCACAAAGGAATAGCCGGAGATGCTGAGCCGCACGCACTGCTCGAGGGCGTGACGGAGGTGCTCCCAGTTGGCGATATTGTCACCGGTCCACAGGGCGGCGTAGCGTTGTCCGCCCGAAAAGTTGGCGCGGGTTAACAGAAAGGGGCGCTTATCTTTGTTATGTTTTTTGATGCCTTCGTACGAAGCGCGGGCCATCTGCATGCCATAAATGTTATGGGCTTTCTTGTGACTGGCCGGTTGTCCGTCAAAATGGTGGCGGATATTATCGGGAAAGGTTTTCGCTTTGACCTCAAAGACGGCGGGTTCGTTCATGTCGTTCCATACGCCGCTGACGCCTTTGTCGGTCAGCAGATCTTTATAGAGGTTGCCCCACCATTGACGCACTTTGGGGTTCGTATAGTCGGGGAATACGGTTTTGGGCGGCCAAACGGGTCCGATCATGAGCTCACCATCAGGGCGTTTGCAAAAATAGTCATTTTCCAACCCCTGCTGGTATATTTCATAATTCTTATCAATTTTGATGCCCGGATCGATCATGACAATGGTTTCGAAGCCATTTACTTTAAGATCGCTGATTAATTTCCTCGGATCCGGGAAGCGATCCTTATTCCAGGTGAACACGCGGTAGTCGTCCATGTAGTCGATATCAAGGTAGATGGCATCACAGGGAATCTCCTTTTCGCGGAAGGATTGGGCCAGCTCCCGGACCCGCTCTTCGGGATAGTAGCTCCACCGGCACTGGTGGTAGCCGAGTCCCCAGAGGGGCGGCAGCTCGGGCGTGCCGGTAAGCTTGGCATAGCGTTCAGAAACGGAGGTGAGCTGCGGACCATAGATAAAGTAGTAGTTCATGCATCCGCCTTCGGCCGAAAAGGTGCAGGTCTTGTTATTTTTTGAATCAAAATCGAAATGGGAGCGGTAGGTGTTATCCAGGAAAATTCCGTAGGCGTTGCCATCGCTATTAAGTGCTTGATAAAAAGGGATACTCCGGTAGAGCGGATCGCGATGCTCATCCAGCTCATAAGCGTAGGCATCGGTATTCCAGTTTTCAAATGATTGTCCGCGCAAAGTACCGTTGTCTGTAATTTTATCACCCAGTCCAAAGTATTGGGTTTCATCGGGTGCTTCCTTGGTGACTTTTACTTCGGTAACGCCCTGCATGATGCTGTCTTTGCGACGGAACGGTTTGGCATCTTCACAGAGTAGGGTACCATCGATATCCAGAAAGCTAACCTTCATATCCTTCTGAGATATTCGACAAAGGAGCTTCTCAGTAGCTATTTCGATGTATTTTTCTGTTTCGCGTACCGCAAATTCAGGATTATCGGGATGAAAGTCTGGCGCAATAGCGTAGGAAAAATCAGAGGGGCGATCACCTTCAAGTACGTACTTCAGCTTGATGATTTCATCAGTAAGGACGGTAATATGCAGCTTAATATCATTTTCGGAGCAGACCAGAACGTGTTGCCCTTGGGTCTGATGCTCGGCAATGGCCTCGGGCCGACGCCGGTATCTGACGTCATTTTTTCGCTGATCACTTTCTTCGGACTGCTTCTGTTTCGCTTCGGGATCGGTTTTGGCCATGGTGTAATGCTGAAATTCACAAAGGACTCCCGAAAATATAAAAACATGGCATTAATACAACGCAGGATTCTATTTTAAAAAGAGAACTGAGTTCCGAATATTACCGCCTGATAATCGGCTTGTGCATCGGAGGAGAAATCCTGGAGTTCCATCATCAGCATTAGGTTATCGGTAACCGGCATGCGGGCAAAAATCATAGCCAGCTGGTTTTTGATAGCCGGGGATGAGCCCACGGGTGTTGTTTCGGAGTCTTGATCCCCCTCCCCGAAACTGCCGCCGATCAGGATATCTTTGAAGTCGTAGGTCGCTTCGAGGTACCACTGACTTGCGTTAACATCAGCTTGATCCAAGCCGGTGCCCCCCGAAATGTTTAGTCCAATCAGGCCATCGGCACCTATACTGTTGGTGATGGAGTAGGACCCGAGCAGCGTCAAGGCTCCTGTTTGAAGTTTTGATCCCAGTTCCCATCCGGAAAATGCATAGGAAAAATCCTGACTGATGACCTCCACATTTTGGTGAAGGCCGCTGCTCCAAAATTGCAGGTCACCGAAATCAAATGCTCTATTGTAATGTATTTGTGCTTCTATGCGGGGGGTGGCCGTTTCCAAGTCAGCGGATCGGTTTCCACTTCCGTTTGGCTTTTCCGGATTTATTAATCCTGCTTTAATGGTAAAGCCGTTGATTTCGGGAGTGGTGTAGGTTAGCCGGGGATTGAAATTGGCATAGGTATAGCCGGTTCCAATGCGTCCGAGAGTCGCATCAGCGGCATCAGGCCCGCCGAATCGGCCTACGCCCAGCCCACTTCCATTGTCACCAATAGAGGTACTGTTGAAAATACCGAATCCCTTGCCGGCATGGATGGTCCCAAAATTACCTGCGATCTTAATTTGTGCAATACGGCTTTCGAACAACCCGTCGTTTTGGATGCCGGGACCTTGCAGGTGCGTATTGATTTGTACAATTCCTGTAACGGTAAGGCCTTTCTGGGTAGGTGCCGTAATACTAACGGTCAGGTTTGCGGGGTTAAATCCCGACATAATTCTGGTGGAAAACTGATCACTGTTTCCAATGCTGTAATCCCGGTGGTTAGAGCCAACAAGAAATACCGGAAAATCACCGGTTAGTTGGGCTTGCCAGCCATTAGTGTTGAACGAAACATCTTGAGCAGTACTTTGAAAGGGTAATAAAGTGCTTGCGAGCAAAAGAAGACCTATAGTTCGGGCATAGAAGGTTGATTTTTCCATAGTATAAATTGGTTAGTGGATGAAGATGAAGGCGTTGGAGGATCTGCTACTGAAGCAACAGGTAGAGTCCGGCGGCAAGCAGGGCGCCTAAGGTTGGCCCTACAACCGGGACCCAGGAGTATGCCCAGTCGCTGTCTCGCTTGCCGGGGATTGGGAGAATCGCGTGCATGATGCGAGGCCCAAGATCTCGGGCGGGATTGATCGCATATCCTGTTGGTCCGCCAAGTGATAATCCGATTCCAAGGACTAACAGCCCTACGGGGAGAGCTGAAAGGGATCCAAGGCCAAATCCAATTTGCTGTCCATTGATAGTGATGGTTTTCAGCATATCTCCGTTGGAAGAGATAAAGCCTGGTTCGACCAAGTAAAATACGCCGAAGACAAGCATGATTGTGCCGATAGCTTCGGTCATCACATTGTTCGGATAGTTTCGAATGGCGGGTATGGTAGAGTGAACGGCCAGTTTTAAATTACTGTCCTCGGTTTGTGCAAAGTGATCTTTATACGCCAGCCAAACAAGTAGGGCTCCTATAGCTGCACCCAGTAGTTGAGAAAGTATATAAAATGGGACTTGTGCCCATTCAAACAGACCGGCTCCGGCAAGGCCCACGGTTACTGCGGGATTAATGTGGGCCCCGCTGAATTGCCCGACCACAAAGACGGCGACAAAAACGGCAATCCCCCATCCCCAGGTAATGACAATCCACCCGCTGTCTTTTCCTTTGCTTTCGGTTAGTAATACATTAGCGACTACGCCATTTCCAAGGAGCATGAGAATGGCTGTTCCTATTATTTCTGCGATATATGGAGACATGAGAATAGGTGTTAAGGGAGTGAGGTTTTAATGTGTGTTACACTTTTTTCTATTTGAAAATGCATCGTTATGTGAAAATATATCGATCAGCTATCGCTTTGTATTCTTTCACTTGTTCTTTCTGCCATTGTTCATCGTGGCCGGCTTCTTGGGCCATGAGGCGTGCTACTTCAGGAGCCATTTCAATACTGGCTTTGGCATCAAGAAGTAGAGCACGCGTGCGGCGCGACAATACGTCTTCGACGGTAATCGCCATTTCGTTTCGTACGGCCCAGATAACTTCGGCTTTTAGATAGGGCAAGCGCTCATGCAGCCGTTCGCCCAATTCGGGATTGCTTTCGATTATTTTCTCTACGGCTACCTTGTCGGATCCGTAGTAATGTAGATGTTCTTCACGATCAACATTCTTTAGCCAACCGTGGATACGCAGGTCTTCTGTAATGCAGTCTTGTTCATTTAGTCCTGCAACCGTAGCAGCTTTATCAATAGTATCTTCGGCCATTTTTCGGTAGGTCGTCCACTTGCCACCGGCAATAGTAACCAGTCCCGAAAGGGAAACCAGTAGAGTATGATCGCGTGATATGTCAGCGGTGTCTTTCGACCCACTGGGGCTAACGAGAGGACGAAGCCCGGCAAACACACTTTGGATATCATCGCGTGTTGGATTCCCTGTAAGATATTGTTTGGCATGATTCAGAATGAAATCCACTTCATCTTCCATTGCCATGGGTTCCAGGGACGGAGATTCAACGGGGGTGTCCGTAGTGCCGACCAGAATTTTATCGTGCCAGGGTACAGCAAATAATACGCGGCCGTCTTCGGTGTGGGGGACCATGATGGCGCTATCGCCCGGCAAAAAATCTTTATCAAGCATAATATGTACGCCTTGGCTTGGCACAATAATATCCTGGGCATCCGAGTCATCCATTTCCAGAATATCGTCGGCAAAAACGCCGGTAGCATTCACGACGGCGCGGGCGTTAACTTCGAAATCTTCGCCGGTTAATTGATCTTGTGCCGTAACGCCGCTCACGGCATCATTGGTTTTGAGGAGTCCCGTAACTTTAGCATAGTTAATAGTGTAGCCTCCGTGATCCATAGCAGTTTGCGCCAGGTTGATGGCCAGTCTTGAGTCATCGAATTGCCCGTCATAATAAATGACGCCGCCTTTAAGGCCTTTTGATTCGATTGTAGGTAGCAATTCAAGGGTTTTCTCCCGCGACAGATTTTTTGATTTCCCAATCCCCAGTTTGCCGGCCAGCATATCATACACTTTCATGCCGATACCGTAAAAAGGTCCTTCCCACCAGTCGTAGTTGGGTACAATAAATGATTGGTTTTTTACAAGATGAGGAGCATTTTGAATTAAGAGTCCCCGCTCTCTCAGTGCCTCCAAAACCAGTGCAACATTCCCTTGCTGCAAATACCGAACGCCGCCGTGCACCAATTTGGTGGATCGGCTTGAGGTTCCCTTGGCAAAATCGTGTTGCTCCAGAAGCAGTGTCTTATAACCTCTTGAAGAGGCATCGACAGCAGCACCAAGTCCGGTTGCACCCCCACCGATAATGACAATATCCCAAAAGTCAGTTTCTTTTTTGACTTTATCGAGCATGGTTGTTCTATCAATATTCATAACAAAATGGTTAATGTGAGAATTACTATTTGTTTTCTGCAGTGCTATGCTTTTGACCACGCATTGGCTGCCTTGAGGGCACGATCCCATCCGTCAATTAACTTCTCTGCTTTTTGGGGATCCATTGTAGTTTCAAAGCGATTATCTTCTTTCCATTGTTCACTGATCTCCTCTTGGCTATCCCAGTACCCAACAGCGAGGCCTGCAAGATAGGCTGCACCGAGGGCGGTGGTTTCCAGAATTTTAGGACGAATAACAGGAGCTCCGAGGATGTCCGACTGGAATTGCATGAGTAGGTCATTTTCAGTGGCTCCACCGTCTACACGCAACTCACGGATATCAATGCCCGAATCGGCTTCCATGGCTTTGAGAACATCGCGCGTTTGGTACGCTATAGCTTCCAAAGCTGCTCGTGCAAAGTGTCCCGAATTGGTTCCTCTGGTCATACCTACAATTGTTCCCCTTGCATGCTGATTCCAGTGAGGAGCGCCAAGGCCTGCGAAAGCGGGCACGATGTATACGCCATCGTTGTCGGGAACTGTTTTAGCTAATGCTTCAACTATGGTTGACTGACGAATTAATCCCAGTTCGTCGCGCAGCCATTGCACAATAGCACCCCCGATGAAGATGCTGCCTTCCAATGCATACTGAACCTTTCCGTCGACCTCCCAGGCTATGGTGGTAAGAAGATTATTTTCGGACTTAATAAATTGGTCGCCCGTATTCATAATCATAAAGCAGCCGGTACCGTAGGTATTCTTTACCATTCCGGACTTCACGCAGCGTTGGCCAAATAGTGCGGCCTGTTGGTCGCCTGCTATGCCTGCAATGGGGATTTTACTTGAGAAAATGGTGGTACGCGTATGCCCGTAGATTTCACTCGACTGTTTAACTTCCGGCAATAAAGATTTGGGGATATCTAATAAGTCAATAATTTCATCGTCCCATTGTCCCTCCCTAATATTGTATAGCATGGTCCGAGAGGCATTGGTTGCATCCGTAATATGAAGATCACCGCCGGTGAATTTCCATACGAGCCAGGTATCCATGGTACCGAACGCCAGTTCTCCTTTTTCTGCCCGTTCCCTTACGCCTTCCACATTTTCGAGGATCCAGCGAATTTTGGTAGCCGAAAAGTAGGAATCGATCATCAACCCGGTTTTCTCCTGAATCATCTCGGTATATCCCTGCTCTTTCAGGCTGTCACAAAAATCAGAGGTTCGTCGATCCTGCCATACAATGGCATTGTAAACCGGCTTACCGGTTTTTCGATCCCAAATTAGCGTAGTTTCGCGTTGGTTGGTAATGCCAATTCCTGCGATATTGTTACCGTTTATACCCGCTTTGGCAATCACTTCGGCCACTGTACTGGCTTGCGTAGACCATATCTCATTTCCGCTATGCTCTACCCATCCGGCATTGGGATAAATTTGTTGAAATTCGGTCTGAGCTGATGCCACAATAGCGCCTTGACGGTCAAAAATGATGGATCGGGAACTGGTAGTGCCTTGGTCGAGTGCTAATATATACTGATCATACATGGGAAACGGGTTTTAAAGATTGTGGATGGCGATCATTTGTATTGATGTATGGTTGTCTATACAACTTGTAATTAAGTTGTGAAACCGGTTACAATAAGTCAAGAAAAATCTTTATAAAGAGAAAAAATAATTTCGTCTTGCTAATATTGTGCAAGACAGCGCTTTAGTAATCGGGCTAAGCTAAGATATTCTTTGATCTGCAAGATCTATGGGTAATCCGGCCTCGGTGTGAGTGCGATCGTAGGACATCGTTTTTGTAGTAAAGCTGATGCGATCGCTTCGGTAGACATCTTCGGAATACTGGAAATATTCTCCTTCACTGGTTTGGATAAGCCGCTTCAGCAATAGTAATGGCGTTCCTATGGGAATATTCAGCATGTCGTGCTCAGTTTCTCCGGCGTTTATTGCCTCGATATGCTGGACCGCTTCGCCCAGGCGAATATCAGTATGATCGTATAATAATTTAAAAATAGAATTGTCTTCCAGATCTTTTTCGTAGATAGGTTTGAAAAGACGGTAATTGAAATAGGAGCGTTCAATAATTAATGGCAGGCTATCGCCATATCGAACCCTGATTATATGCACTACTTTATCGTTATCCGACAAATGCATCCGATCTTTTAGTTCTTCTGGCGGAGTAATAATCTCTTTATGGAGAAGCTTGGCGTCAGGTTTGATGTTATTTCGTTTCATCAGCTCACTAAACCCAATCAGCTGATCGGATGTTTGTTCAATTTTCTTATAGGTAACGAATGTCCCTTTGCCTTGTTCGCGTACCAAATACCCCTGATTGATCAACATTTTAACTGCTTCACGTACAGTTCCACGACTTACATCAAACTGCTCCACAAGTTCGGTATCGCTGGGAAAACGATCGTTTTCTTCGTATTCACCGGATTGAATCTTCTCCAGCAGCTTTTCATAAATCTGATAGTACTTGGGACTGTTTGGAGAAAATGAAATCATCGGAAAATTATTTGTGGTTAAGCTGTTCGCTGATGCTTATTGGAATATTGCATTCCTACAGAATATAAAAAATATGCACATTAGTCATCGAAGGCTAATATCATCCTTTTAGATTGATCAAAGCATATAATTGCCACCTAAAATTATTTTGCTGCACTCAAAAGCATATCGGAATAGGAGTGGGAGATAAGTTGGGCGTCCGAAATTTCAAATAGCGTGAGGTATTTCTGGCACTGCTCGCGAAGTCTTTCTTCCCCGATAGTGCCATCTTCATCGATGGCTTCAACTTCTACAAAGTTGCCGAGTTCTTTAACCTGATCGATGTGAAACTTAACGTTATCGATAAAGTAGATTTCCCGTTGTTTATCTACGACTACTTTAGTGTTTAGGGCATTATCAAGCAAGCTTAGTAGTTTGTCGGGATGTTCTGCGGGAACCAAGTTGATATTTGAGGCCTTAGGTCCGGATTGATTGTCGCGCTTATAAAAGATTAGGTTGTTTTCAATCGTACCCTGGCGCAACTTTAGCCTTCCTTCAGGTACATCAAAGTAGGTATCTATTTGATGATCGGTGCCTTTGAAATCGGCATTATGCTGCTTAAGTATCTCGCGGATGTGATTGGGCTGATTGCATCGGGCTTTAATTTCGATATTTAGGATACTCATAAATAAGGAGTTGTTTATGAAATCGGTCTGACCTCATCATTCTGGACGCCGGCCCATTCCAAATACCGATTACGAACTTCTTTGATATGTTCATTCAAATTATCAACAGTCCAGTCCGAAACATCAATAGCTTTATGGATGTGAGCAGTTACTTGACCTGATTTGGTGATCATGGTTCCGCCCTTGCTAAGGTCGCGGTTTCCTTCAAAATAGATGGGCACAATGGGATAGTCCAAATCCATGGCCATCCGAAAAGGACCTTTTTTAAAGGGACCGATGATACCGGGATGTTTGCGTGATCCCTCGGGAGCCATCATCACGGAAAGCTCATCGCGTTTAATGCGACGGTGTGTTTTCTTGAGGGTTTGAATAGCCTTCTCTGATTTTTCGCGCTTGATAAAAATTTGTCCGGTAAGGCGCCCTAAAATCAGAAAAATGGGATTGTACTGAAATTCCCATTTAGCTACAAAACGTATTTTGGGCAATCCCAGCGCCAGCAGGGTAAGGACGTCCAGCGTTGAACTGTGATTAATGATAAAAACGGCAGGGCTGCTTAGTTCGTCAGCATGCATCTTGACATCAAAGGAGATGCCGCTAACCCACATCACGGGACGTACCATGATGGGGGCAATTTTTTCGACAACAAAGTTCGAGGCTTTACCAAAGGATATCAGCAGTAGAAATAAAATGATCGGGGTAAAGAGTAAAAAGATCAGAAAAAACGTAGCGATGGCAAGAATGCTGCGCAGGTATTCGGTAAAGCCAAAATCCGAGTAGCTCATAATGACCCTTATCTATTCACTAAATGTGGTGAAGCCTAATATAGTAAAATGATGATTGATTGCGAGAATAGTCGTTTGATTTGATGACGGCTTTTATACAGATTGCGGTGACTTTTCGAAAAAACAACCATAAAGAGAATGACAGACACCAATAATTCAATACTTTCACAATTTTCTAAAGGAAATCGTATTAACATAATAATAGCCCTTATTGTGATTGTATTAGGGGTTGTTTTTGCCGGTGAGTTACCGAAGTATGGCGATCATTATGGATTTTTATCCGTACTGCCCCCCTTAATTGCTATTGTACTGGCTTTTTGGACACAAGAGGTGGTGAGCTCTCTGTTTGTAGGTATTGTGTTAGGAGGATTTATTTCCGGGAATATCAATATTGTGGATGCTTACCTGATACCGTCAATCGGAACTGAGGATTTTGCGCTCATTTTACTGGTGTACCTGTGGTCGCTCGGTGGATTGATTGGAATTTGGACGCGCACCGGTGGTGCTGAGCGTTTTGCCGAATGGGCCGCTAAAAAAATGGTGCGTGGACCCAGAAGTGCAAAATTCTTTACCTGGTTAATGGGGTTGATATTTCATCAAGGCGGAACAATCAGTACGGTCCTAACGGGAGCCACCGTGCGCCCCATTTCGGATGAGCAGGGGGTTTCGCACGAGGAAAGCTCCTATATGGTGGACTCGACGGCATCACCGGCCGCTACCGTAATTCCCTTCAATGTTTGGCCGCTCTATATTGCTGGGTTGTTGGTAGGAACCATTCCGCTATTTGAGACCAATCAGGATGTTGTCACCTTTTTTATTCAGGCCATTCCATTCAACTTTTACGGGATTCTAGCTATTCTGATGACCCTGTTTTTTGCGTTGGAGCTGTTGCCGTGGATTCCAAGCAAGAAAATGCGTGAAGCCATCCAACGATCCCGTGAAACCGGCAAGTTGGATCGGGATGGTTCTGATCCGATGTCTTCGAAAGAGTTGACCGAGATGGATATTCCGGAAGATTATAATTCAGGATTGGTTGATTTTTTTGGTCCCATAGGCACACTGCTTGGCGTGGCAATCATTCCCTATATAATAACCTACTACTTTTTGGGTAACACCGAAGATCCCCTGCTGATGATTGCAGAGGCTTTTGTCTTGGCCGTACTTGCGGGAATGTTTATAGCGTTGGCCAAAGGCATGGAGCTTAAAACAGTGATGGATGGTTTCGTGGATGGTTGTAAAGGTGTAACGATTGGCGCTATTGTGTTAGCTTTGGCGGTAACATTAAAAGAGGTCGCTGAATCGGTGGGTACAGCCGAGTATGTTGTTGCTCTGGTGGGCGATTCCATTGCGCCCATGTTTTTGCCTGCCATTTTGATGGGATTATGTATGCTCATTGCGTTTGCGGCTGGTACCTCATTTGGGACCTATGCGGTGGTATTTCCGGTGGCGATGCCATTGGCCTGGACCATATTACCTGATCCATTCTTTATAACACTCTGCTTTGGAGCGGTTGTAGGCGGAAGCGTTTTTGGAGATCAGTGTTCGCCTATCTCGGATACAACCATTCTTTCTTCACTGGCTACGGGTAGTGATTTGATGGATCACGTAAAAACACAGATTCCCCTGGCACTTTTGGCTGCGGGAATCGGAGCCGTACTCTACACGCTGATTGTGGCAGTATTTGTGTAAAAGGATCGTTCTTAATCTGGTTACGTTGCTTAGCTGCGTAACCCAATCTTATATATTGTTAGGTTGCTGAGTGCTTTACATCTAAAATTGTTAAGTGGCTATTCTTCCAACTCCGAAGTGCAGTGTGGACAACGTGTTGCCTTTGCGGAAATATCTGAAAAGCAGTAGTTGCATTTTTTTATTGATGGAGCTACCGGTTCGGGCTTTTCTTCCGGCCGTTTCAGCTTGTTGATATAGCGGATAAGGATAAATACAGCAAATGCTACGATCAGAAAGCTGATGGCAGTATTTATGAACAGACCGTAGTTTAAGGTAACTGCACCAACTTCCTGGGCAGCAGATACAGTGGCGTACGGCGGTGGAATACTGCCTTCCTTAAGCACGATGAAAAATTCCGAAAAGTCGACTCCTCCCAATAGTAAGCCCAGCGGAGGCATTAATAGATCCTTAACAAGTGATTGAACAACCCCGGTAAATGCAGCTCCGATGATAATACCCACGGCCATATCCACTACATTCCCCTTGATGGCAAATTCTTTAAAGTCCTTAAGCATAATCCCTCCCTGTATAGATAATAGTTAACTACTTGATAGAACTAACGTTACGAAAAAGTAGAATGAAAACCTATAGGTGTGGTTAGATCAAGAAATTTCGGACAGAAAATGCCGTGATGGTTACGATTGTGGAATGATCGCAGAAATATCCTCGAAGTTGAGATAAAGTTCTTCCATTTCTTTGCCATCATCATCCTTAACCTCAACTTTGTCGAGAACATCGTTTAATTCAATACTTCCAGCTGTAATATCTACTGTTACTCCGCTCTCAAAGATGATTTTGTAGTTAGTCATCACTTACGTGCTTTTAATTAGAAAGTATCAAGATAGCTGCAGCGAGCGATTTCAATTGCATAAATGGATACTACTACAATATATAAAGTAAAGTCCTAAAGCATGAAAAGTATATCCGCTATTCTTCTTCGTCCGCAGGTTCTTCATTCTCTTTTAATTTAGTGTCGTCAGCGGTTTTCTCTTGCGTCTCTTCTTCAATCGGTTCCTCTTCTGCTGCTCCATTCAGCCACTGCATGACTTTTCTACCGGATACTTCTTCGTGTTCAATGAGTTCATCGGCAAGTTTATCCAAGATATCTCTGTGTTCAGTAATAGCGGTCATGGCACGGTCATACGCCTCTTTGAGGATTCTCAGAACTTCCTCGTCTACTTCGCGGGCCGTATTTTCGCTGTACTCTTTAGAGCTACCCATCTGTTCGCCCAGAAATACCTGCTCGCGCTGACTGCCGAAGGCGATGTTGTTAAATTTATCGCTCATACCCCAGTCGAGTACCATCTTGCGAGCCAGTTTTCGAATCTGTTTTAGATCGTTTTCGGCACCGCTGGTGGCCGTATCAAAAATGAGATTTTCTGCAGCACGTCCGCCCATCATCACAGCCATGCGGTCGAGCATGTATTTCTTTTCATATAAATACTTCTCTTTGTCGGGCATCTGCATAGTTACACCCATGGCTTTGCCGCGTGGAATTACGGTTACCTTGTGTATGGGATCGGTATTAGGTAATACCGCTGCAACAATAGCGTGTCCGGCTTCGTGATAGGCCAAAAGTTTTTTCTCGTGGTCAGTGAGCCTGATGCCTTCGCGCTTAAGACCCATCATCACCTTGTCGCGGGCTTGGTCAATATCTTGTTGTTCAATAGCTTTTCGCTTATACCGTGCCGCAATAAGAGCAGCTTCATTGAGCAGGTTCTCAAGATCGGCGCCGCTGAAGCCGGGTGTGGAACGGGCAATTTCTTCCATATCCACACCTTCTGAAACTTTCTTGTTTTGTGAGTGGATTTTAAGTATCTCCTCACGATGTTCCTGCGTAGGCAGATGTACGGTAATTTGTCGATCAAAACGCCCGGGACGCAGTAATGCCTTATCCAAAATGTCGGGTCGGTTGGTTGCTGCCATTACGACGACGCCTTCGTTTTTCTCGAATCCGTCGAGTTCTGAAAGCAGTTGATTGAGCGTTTGTTCGCGCTCGTCATGACCGCCGCCAAGTCCGGCCCCACGTTTGCGACCGATGGAGTCGATTTCGTCAATAAAAATAATTGCAGGCTCTTTTTCTTTGGCCTTGTTGAACATGTCGCGAACGCGCTTGGCACCGACACCAACAAACATCTCCATAAAGTCAGACCCGGTAATTGTAAAAAATGGAACCCCTGCTTCGCCTGCTACTGCACGAGCAAGTAGTGTTTTACCGGTACCCGGTGGGCCCACCATCAACAGTCCGCGGGGAAGTTCGCCTCCCAGAGAATCAAATTTATCGGGATCCTTCAGGAAGCTAACCACTTCCTGGAGTTCTGTTTTGGCCCCTTCAAGACCGGCTACGTCATCAAATGTAGTGTTGACAGTCTCGGCATCCTGCAGCTTGGCCTTGCTTTCTCCGATCTTGAACATATTCTGTCCCTGCATGCGCATTTGCCGGAAGAACTGGAAGCCAATCATGATGAGGAAAATGAGCGGTAATCCCCATAGCAGTACTGTCCACCAGTTGAAGTCACTTTTAGGGCGTGTTTCTACTTTTACCTCGTTTTCCTCGAGCATGTTCATCAACTTATCATCGCCAAAGGAAGGAAGATAGGTGTTAAAGCTTTTGTAATGGGTAGTATCGTTTTCGGCTGCTTTAAGTTGTGTTTTTTGCTTAAGATCACCGGTCACTTGGTCACCCTGAATAACAACCTTCTCAACATTACCGGAGGTGATTTGATTACGGAATTCACTGTAATCTATCGTGGGAGGGCCGCCAAAAAGTCCACCGCTTTGCGAGCTGAATAACCAAAAGCCAAAAAGCGCTGCTAAGACAATCCAGTAAAATGTGTACTGATGTTTACCGCCGGGACCCTGAAGTCCTTTATTCTTTTTTTGATCGTTTTTGTTCGGATTTTGCTTCTTCTTATTCTCGGGCATAGAATCGAATTAAATGAAATCAACTAAAATTTGGATAAATATGTATCACATTCAACGAAAGTTAACGGTGTTTAAATTCCAAGATTATTAACCGTTTAACTTTTTTTACTCTGAATTATACAAAAAAAGCCTCTGAGGCTATCAACCAGCAGAGGCTTAGAGAGAGTTTCTTTACATATTGTGAGTCGGGAGGGGATCGAACCCACGACCCACGCCTTAAAAGGGCGTTGCTCTACCAACTGAGCTACCGACTCTCGGGTCAAAAACAGATTCCAAATATACGGATTTCGACTAACTAATTTCAAGGAAAAATTGAGTAAAATTTTATTTCTCATAATTTCGGTATTACGGGGAAGGAAATTGGTCGATTCCAGTAAAAAAATGGTACCTTCAATGTATTTTAGAATTTAAAAGAGAAAGTATATTGCGTCACAATATTTTAGAACAGCATTCTATTTATCCCATTAAGATTCCTACTCCATTTGCAGTGGGAGACGTTTTTAGCTATCTGATTAAAGACGAAAAAAATGTACTGGTTGATACCGGTCAATATACTGATGACGCCTTTGAGTGTGTTCGTCATCATTTAGGTGAACAGGGACTTGCAATTGAAGATCTCGATGAGATTTGGCTCACGCATGGGCACCCTGATCATTATGGGCAGGCTACTCGACTTGCTGACCGTGCGGGCGCAGTGGTGTTCGGACATCCCCTGGAGCGGTCAAACTTTGGAGGAAGTGATGATGCCGAATTATTTGAAGCCTTTTTCCAAAAACATGGTATTCCCCAAGATCGCATTCAGACTATGGTTAATCAGCTGGATTGGCTGCAACAATTTCAGCTGCCGATTGAACCTGAATGGATCCGAGAGGAAGCGGTGCTCATTAGCGGTGACCTTTCGTTCGAAGTTATTCATACGCCCGGTCATGCTCCCGGTCACGTAGCATACAAAAGTAACATGGGGGTCATTTTTGGTGGGGACTTGTTACTGGGACATATCAGTACCAATGCTTTAATTAATTTTGATGCAAAAACAGATCAACGCAATAGAAGTTTATTGCAGTACCGAGAATCGTTAAAATGGATTCGCGAGCAGGGAGGGCTGGTGCTACCGGGTCATGGAGAGATCATAGAACATGCAGCCTCTGTTGCTGATCATCACCTAAATGAACACCGAAATCGATATCAGAAAATTAAGAAGCTGCTGCGTGAACAGCCGTTGACGTTATTGGAATTATCCCAACAAATTTTTCCGGATGCTATTAAAAAGGGCGCCCTATTTCTTGTTTTGTCGGAAGTGCTGGGTTATTTGGATTGGGGAATCCATGAAGGAGTTATCGAAGTGGACGAGGCAACAATGGAATATCGAGCTATCAAATAGTTTTTCATGGAATGAATTATGAATTAGGAATTTAAAATGAAAAATTATAACTGTAGCGTTGCTTGTTTAATTTGAGTTCAAGATTCCAAAAACTGAAAATTTCCAATTATCATGTCTACGATATTCACGAAAATTATTGAAGGTGAAATTCCGTGTCACAAAGTAGCTGAAACCGACGACCATATCGCTTTTTTGGATATTAATCCTATAGCCGAGGGCCATACGTTAGTGGTGCCCAAAAAAGAGATAGACTACTTTTTTGATCTTCCGGATGAGTTAATGGAAAGTACTATGGCAGTATCCCGACATATTGCAAAAGCAATCGATAAAGCGTTAAATCCACTGCGGACCGGTGTTATTGTCCAAGGATTGGAAGTACCGCATGCCCACGTGCACTTGATACCATTGTATAAAGCGAATCAGGTGATGGCGTTGGGTCATAATGTATCGGTCAGCGAGGAGCGGATGGTTGAGCTGAAAGAAAAGATCACAGCTGAGGTGTCCCTATGAAAATATCAGTTCTTAACGGACCTAATTTAAATATGTTGGGGAAACGTGATCCCGAGCAATATGGAACCGACACACTGGAGGATATTGAGCAATTGCTTATCGATTCGTTTTCCGACCATGAAATGACTTTCTTTCAAAGTAACTTAGAGGGAGAACTTGTTGAGGCTATTCAATCACTGATGAATAGCAATTTTGACGGCGTCATTGTGAACTTCGGAGGATTCTCACATACCTCGGTGGCTATCCGTGACGCACTTGAGTTAATTGATATTCCAATTGTGGAAGTACACCTTTCCAATGTTCATGCCCGCGAAGAATTTCGGGAACGCACGCTAACGGGAGCGGTGGCAGATGGCATTATTACAGGATTTGGGAAACAAAGTTATCTGCTTGGGGTACATGCACTTGAAAAGTTGGTTGAGAAACACTGAAAATGGCGAATATCATCCTGAACTTGTTTCAGAATTTTTTGTAGGGACAAAATAAAAGCCGCCTTTTGAAAAAGCTAAGAGAACTACTTTCTGATACGCTTATTTATGGGATCAGCAGCGTGCTGGCTCGTTTCATCGGTTATCTGCTGGTACCGCTGCATACCGATGTATTTCCCACATCGGAGTATGGAGTGGTGAGTTTGGTTTATGCCGGTCTCGCTTTCCTGAATGTTATTTTCACCTTTGGCATGGAGTCGGCCTACCTGCGTTATGCCAAAGATCGGGAACAGGCAAAAAATGTCTTCAAAACGCTGCAAATAGGACTGGGAGCCCTTTCTACCGTCTTGGTTATATTACTTGTTTTTCTTTCACCAGCTTTGATGCCGGCCATGAGCCTGGAGTCCACCGGGAGCCAAAACCTGTATTGGATGATGCTAGGTATCCTCTGGTTCGATACGATGGTGCTGGTGCCTTTTGCTGAACTTAGGCTGGTGCGTCGCCAGTGGCTGTTCGCCATTTTTAAAACGGGTAACATTTTGGTGAATGTGGGTCTTCAGTTTTATCTGATTCTTGGACTGAACTGGGGTATTGAAGCGGTATTTTTTGCAAGTCTTGTTGCCTCAGGCTTGACAGCCGTTGCGCTCTGGATTGCTACAGCGCCTATGCTTAAAGGTAGCTGGGATACTCCCGTATTTCGTAAAGCGCTTAAATTTGGATTGCCTTTTGTTCCCGCAGGGCTTGGCTATGCCATCAATGAGACTCTGGACCGCTTTTTCTTGGGCAATTATTTATCACAATCTACGGTGGCTGAGCTTTACAGTCCCGAAATGGCCCCTGACGATGTTGTAGGAATCTACAGCGCATGCTATAAATTGTCGGTATTTATGTTGTTGCTGGTGCAGATGTTTCGGATGGCTTGGCAACCTTTCTTTCTGCGAGAATCTGATGATCCTGATGCTCCCGAACTTTACCGCGATGTCTTTCGGTATTTTAATGTCGTTGCCGGAATATGCTTTTTGGTCGTGGCCCTGTTTGCCCAACATATTGTCCAGATAAAAGTACCGGTGCTGGATGTCTATTTGGTAGGTGAGCAATACTGGTCAGGACTTAGTATTGTACCTGTGCTACTTGGGGCATATTGGTTTCAGGGCTGGTACATGAACTTTTCGGCCGGTATCTTTATCGAGGAGGAAACCAAAATCCTGCCCGTTATAACGCTTATCGGAGCTGCAATAACTGTAGCAGCCAACCTGCTGTTGATTCCTCATTACGGGATGATGGGGTCGGCATATGCCACCTTTCTAAGTTATGCGGCAATGGCAATGATGCTCTATTACAAAAGCGTTCGCATATATCCTGTCAATTATCAACTTGTACGCACATTTCTGATGATGCTAGTCGCTGCCGGTTCATTGTATGCCTTGCCGTGGGTAATAGGGTGGATGGGTTCGGAATGGACGAGTCGCTTTACCGTGTTATTAATAGGCGGAGCAGGAATGGTCTTATTAGCAATTCCAAATTATTTTCAGAAGAAATAAGACCATTTTCCCGGTTGTGAATGAGAGCGATAAAGGGAATTCCTGCCCTTTTTTGAAACTATTAGCTCAAATATTTAAAACTATTTGGTGATACTATTATGAAGGGCAATGTTGGTATTTATGTGGACGCGGTAAATGTAACCATGAACGGTGGATTTGGTCTTCGATATGATGTTTTACGTAAGTTTGCCTGTCGCGAAGGCATGACCCCGTCTCGGATGAATGTGTATCTGGCTTTTGACGAGAGGCGAGCTGAAGAAGATCCTGATTACAAAAATAAAACCACTCGTTTTAGTGAAGTCCTCCGGGATTTTGAATACAAGGTGATAAAAGAACCTGTTCAATATTATCGAGATACGGAGACTGACGAAATTATTACCAAGTCCACGGTCGATATGGATATGGCCGTGGATATGATCACGCAGGCCGATGACATGGACAAGTTGGTACTGCTGACTAATAATGGCAGTTATGTGAGCGTGGTGGATGCCGTTCAGCGCAAGGGCACGCGTGTGGAGCTTGTGGGTTTTGATGATATGTCAAGCAATCTGAAAAAAGAATCGGATGTTTATATTTCGGGATATCTTATTCCGGGACTGTTGCCGATTGAATCGCCCTACGGCTGGGGCGAACCGGGCTCCAAGGTGCGAGGGGTTTGCTACGATTTCTCCCACGAGGATGGGTATGGTTTCCTTCGTTTTCTTACGGATATAGGGGAAAATCTCTGGATCACCGATTCCCGTTTTGAGGAATCTCCCTACAGCACAGTATTTGCCCATATCTCTCAATTCGAGAATAATTTTGATACCGACTTTCTACCCAGCCGAGATCTTATTTTCGAGTTCGACCTGGTCGAAAATGAGAAAGGATTGGTTGCCGAAGATATCGTATTGATATCAGCACCATAGCCAGACAAAATCATTTATAAGCGTATTTAGCGATGATTGGCTTGCAAAAGCATTGAGCAGAAAATAATCAGTGCTAAAATCTCTTAATGCCAATTAAATATTGCGCTTTATTGCAAATCTTCTTAGGCTCATTCCTAAAAGTAATAAAAGACTCTTTTGTCTAATTTAGTTTTTGGTTAAGGTTTTACCGGGAGTCTCAATTAACGGATATTGTTATGAAAGAAAGTATTGAAATTGCGCAAGATGCCCCTCTCAATCACATGCGCCAGTTTATGGCTGATCTTGAGCTGGATGAAGAGAACTTTGAATTTTACGGCAAATATACCGGAAAAATTCGACTGAATGTATTAGAGAAATTCAAAGATCGTCCCGACGGGAAACTTATACTCGTTACAGCAATGACTCCAACGCCTGCAGGCGAAGGTAAGACGCTTACTTCAATTGGATTAAGTCAGGGGCTTCAGAAAATTGGAAAGAAACCGCTTGTTGCCCTTCGTGAACCGTCACTTGGTCCCGTGTTTGGTATTAAGGGTGGTGCAGCCGGAGGAGGGTATTCGCAGGTAATACCGATGGAGCGAATTAATCTTCATTTCAATGGAGATATTCACGCTCTTTCAACAGCCCATAACCTTTTAGCTGCCATGTTGGATAATCACATTTACAAAGGCAATGAGCTGGATATAGATGTGACCAATACGCTCTGGGATCGCGCGATGGATATGAATGACCGCGCCCTGCGCAATACGGTGGTGGGATTGGGCGGAAGAGTGAATGGCGTGCCTCGGGAATCCAGCTTTTTGATTACGGCAGCCTCAGAGATCATGGCAATTTTAGCATTGGCTACTTCGCGCGAAGATTTGAAGGAGCGGCTTGGAAAAATTGTGGTTGGATATAATCGATCGGGTGAAGCCGTCCGGGCTCGTGACCTGGATGCACACAAAGCGATGGCAGTTGTTCTAAATGAGGCAATAATGCCGAACCTGGTGCAAACGCTTGAGCACGTACCGGCCCTTATACATGCCGGTCCGTTTGCGAATATCGCCCACGGTACGAGCAGCATTTTGGGCAATAAAATAGGACTCAAGCTTGCGGATTATGTAGTGACGGAAGCTGGTTTCGGGGCTGATCTGGGAGCAGAGAAATTCTTCGATATTGTTTGCCGCACATCCGATATCTGGCCATCGGCAGTTGTTCTGGTAGCAACCTGTCGCGCAATTAAATATCACGGAGGGTTATCGGTAGAACAGGCTCAAAATGGGTATGACGATCCGGAGATTTTTGAAAAAGGCTTGAAGAATCTTCGGGCACACATCCAGAATATGAAAAAGTTTAAGGCTCCGATCGTAGTGGCCATCAATAAATTTGAAGGTGACCGGCAACATGAAATTGAACGTATTTATGAATTCTGTAAGGAGATGGGCGTAGCGTGTGCCGTCCACGAAGGCTTTGCCAAAGGGGGCGAAGGCGTAACTGAACTGGCAGATAAAACGGTAAAACTTGCCGAGTCTAATCCCGATCCGGAAAAAGTAACATTATACGATTTGGAGCAACCGGTAGAAGAAAAGATTCGTACTATTGCTACAGAAATCTATGGTGCCGAAGAGATCTATTTAGAAAAAAAGGCCCTTAAAAATCTGGCAAAGTATAAACGACTCGGATATGGTGATCTTCCTATTTGTATTGCTAAAACGCAGTCGTCACTTTCAGATAATCCAACACTGAAAGGTGCGCCTAAGGATTTTACGCTTACGGTAACCGATGTACAATTGTCGGCCGGGGCAGGATTCCTGGTCATTATCTGTGGTAATATGATGTTGATGCCGGGTCTGCCCAAAAGACCTGCCGCAGTAGATATGGATGTAAATGATGACGGTGTTATTACGGGTCTGTTTTAAATACTTTTTGGCTCGGTGGGGGAAATGAAAAAGGGACTTCGCTTTGGTCTGCGAAGTCCCTTTTTGTAAATGCAAGTAGTGAGGGCCTTACGTCCTCAATTTATTTGCGATTTATTTGTCCATCAGCTGACGGAATTCTTTAAGTACAGAATGTACGTGATCAGCCGACTCATCTAGAAGTTGTTGTTCTTCGTCGTTTAAGTCAACCTCTATTATTTCCTTAATGCCGCCTTTCCCCAGCTTGACGGGAACGCCAAGGAACAAGTCCTTTTGGCCATATTCGTCGTTTAGGTACGCAGCACAGGGAAAAACGCGATCTTGGTCGAGCATAATTGCTTCAACCATCTGTGCGGCTGCAGCACCGGGTGCGTACCAGGCAGAGGTTCCCATCAGGTTGACGAGCTCACCGCCGCCGCCCTTCGTACGTTCCACAATTTCTTCGAGCTTGTCCTCATCAATAAACTGAGTGATCGGCATTCCGCAAACGGTGGTAAAACGGGGAAGGGGTACCATCGTGTCTCCGTGTCCACCAAGTAGTAGCGCTTGAATGTCTTTAGGTGATACGCCAATTTCTTCGGCAAGGAACGAGCGATAGCGAGCCGTATCCAAAATACCGGCCATACCCATTACGCGACTTGAATCAAGTCCGCTGGTTTCGAGGGCAACCTGCGCCATTACATCCAGGGGATTGGATACCACAATAAGAATAGTATTTGGAGAATGTTGAACTAATTGTTCAACAACGCCTTGAACAATATTTGCATTGGTTTCGAGCAGGTCATCACGACTCATGCCCGGTTTACGAGGAACACCCGCAGTAATGACACAAACATCAGAACCAGCGGTATCTTCATAATCAACCGTTCCGGTCAGCTTGGTATCAAACTGATGGATGGGCGATGATTCCCACTGGTCAAGTGCACGTCCTTTTGATGGATAAATTTTATCTCCGTCTTTCTCTTGTACGATATCGACCATGACAACCTCTTTGGCAAAATCACGTTGCGCTACGGCCATTGATACCGTTGAGCCGACATTACCGCCGGCACCGACTACTGTTACTTTCATGAGACTAATAGTTTTGGGGGTTAAAAATTCAGGTTAAATATAATATTTTATCTCCTGAATTTCAGGGACAGAAAGGGTGAAGTGTAATTGTTGAAGGTTGAATGTTGTAGTATAAGAACTACAAACTTTTAACATTCAACACTAAGATTGTTGCCGCGAATCCATGCCCCACATAAGCTTATTGCGGAGAGTATCAAAATAGCTTTGGTTGGGCAATTCAATGAGATCAATAGTAAAGTTTGAGCGTTTAATATTGACCTCATACGGATAGTCGAAGATCTCTTTTATTTGCCCATCGTAAGAAAATAGCACCTCATGGTCTTGTTTCTGAACAGTGACCTTGAGGTGTTTATCTGACGGTAATACAAGCGGACGCGTGGTAAGTGTGTGAGGATTAATAGGCGTTACCACCATCACGTCAGTATTCGGCATCACGATGGGTCCCCCGGAAGATAGATTATATGCCGTAGAGCCGGTAGGTGAGGCGACAATTAACCCATCTGCCCAATAGTTGTTGATAAACATTTCATTGTACTCTGCGCTTACGTTCACCATTGAGGTAGAATCCTTTTTTGAAAACAGGAATTCATTCAGCGCATGATAAATGTTGCCCTGATTATCTTTGGCTTCCAGCAGATAGCGCTTTTCGATGCGATATTTGTCTTTAACGAGGTAATCGAGTGCCTGATGGAGATTCTCTTTTTGGGTATAGGCCATAAAGCCCAGGCGTCCGCTATTGACTCCAAGAATAGGTTTTTGGATACTCTTCATCAGGCGAGCGGTATATAGCATTGTACCGTCCCCGCCGAGAGCAATAATAACATCTGCATGATCGATAGCTGATTCCTCATCCTCCACTACTACTGCAGACGGGTGATCTTTGCCATCATACAGTTCTTTTAAATCCGAACAAAAGTATACCTTTACCTCGTGTTCGTCCGACCATGTTAACAGATCGATAAAGGGGTCCTTAACGGAATATTTTTGGGGATTTGCAATAACCGCAAATTTCATGATGCTAATTTAGTTTGTCGGCAGTTGGAAGAGAAACACCGCGCAGATCGAGCCACCATCCGTATTGATTAAAATTGAGTCCCGTTATTTCATTTCGCTGCAGCGCCGTCGGGAACACCCGAAAGCGAAATAGTTCAGGATAATTCTTATATAATGTGTCATTATAGTTCTTTATGAGGGGAGCCTGATGCGTAACCCAGAGATCAATATTTCTTGTAGGGGTACGAAGGTTGGTCATCTTCAGTTCCACGTCTTGGCGTTCCATTATTTTTCCCAGGTCCGCCAAGTACGTCCGGACAAATGGATCTTCAGAAAAAACGGCATATAAATCACCTTCAGCAATGGTGGTATCTGATGGCTGCTGATCAACGGTAGAATCAGGAGCAACTAAAGAGCCGGGCAATTGTCCAAAGTAGGATGAGGTATTAGCATATGCCAAGCGTGAGATGCGGCTCGCAATTTCATCCGTAATATCTGCTTGCGGGTTAAAACGGACTGATATTTGATTAAAATTATTCCGTCTCGTTAATGTATACCGATCATTGAATCCCCCCTTAAGGGTACCTGCATCGGTAGCAACATTTTTAATAATATTAGGACCAAGTTCAGGGAGTAAATGGATATTGCCTAATCCCATTTGTCGCATTAGGTTTGACTCGGAGTTGCTTGTTAGAATGTCAACTCTGTTCAGGCTAATAGTTTTGTAGTCATGATATTTTTGAGATTTTGCAAAGATATAGGCCGAATCTGCTCTTTGGGAAGAGAGCGTAAATGGACCTGTACCAACCGCTGCGAAAGAGTTTGGTGTGCTGCTAACAGCCTCCCGTGGATAGAGAACCGCATAGGGCGAAGCGAGCTTTTTTAAAAACTGTGGATCTTGTTCATGGAGTTCAAAAGCGACCGTGCTATCGTTTGGTGTTTGGATTCCTGAAACTTCAGAAAGTGTTCGTTTTTTAGGTTCATAGACCTTGTGCTGTTCCTGATAAAAGGGCTCAAAACCTTCAATGTCCCAAAACAATTTTGCAGCTGTAGGTGGATTACCTGCTTTGGCCATTCGTTCAAATACGAACTTTACATCATGGGCGGTGAGTCGACGTCCGGTTCCGGTGCTAAATACGTCACTGTCGTGATGATAAATATTTGGGTTGAGAGTGAATGTATAGGTAAGCGAGTCGTTGCTTACTTCCCAGCTTTTTGCAACGGCAGGCACAGTATTTCCGTTGGCATTCAGTCGGACGAGTCCTTCATAAACGAGTTGTAGAGCCCGCATGGTAGCCCCGTTTTCGGCCAGTAGAGGATCAAAACTTGTAATCGATTGATATTCGCCAATAACCAGTTTTCGGAAATCCGAATCATCACTGGGAGTGTATTCATCAGTGGTATCAGCAGGGGCTGAAGCGGTGGGTGCATCTTCAATAACGACTGTTTCCGGCTGTTTACATCCCCACAGTAACACCAACGATAAAATAAGTACAGGTAAATAATTCTGCGAGCTAAGTAATTTCATGATCCGAAAATTATGGTTGATAACGATTATTTATCCGACGGTTCTTGTTGTTGAGTTCCTTTTAAGCCCTTAATGCCTTTTACAGCTTTTTCATTCAGGAGATTCGTATCATAAGAGCGAATACGCCCAACCTTTTTCTGATGCTGTTCGGTAGCTATGTCAATCAATGTTAGCATTAATTCGCGCATATTCATTCCGCTTTCTTCCCAAAGGTAAAATGAGAACGAGCCCGGAATGGTGTTAATTTCATTAAAATAGAGCTCTTTGGTATCTGCATTGATCAGAAAATCGAGCCGGGCAATACCCGAAGCCCTAAATAATTTAAATATCTTTTCTGATAGTGACTTAATTTTCTGCGTAAGCTCATCAGGAATATCCGCAGGAATTTCTCGATCTGCAGAAGCCATTCCTTTTTGGGATCCATTGTCGGACTGATATTTGTCTTCAAAAGATAATGTTTCGTCTTGTCCAAGGGGGCGTTCACAAACGCTTGTTTGAAGATCATGTGGTGTACCCAACACCGAGCAGTTGATCTCAATAAGGGGCGATATAGCTTTTTCTACCATCAGGTTTTCATCATATCGAAAAGCAGACTCTACGGCCTCAATAAGTTCATCTTCGTGCTCCACTCTGGTAACGCCGATACTGCTACCCAAATTTACCGGTTTTAGGACGAGGGGGTAACCGTGCTGCTTAGCAAATTTTAAAATCGATTGTTGATCTTTAACCCATTCCGATTCGAAAAAATCGAATCCTTCTACTACAGGAATGTCATGAGCTCTGCAAATATCTTTGGCTTTTATTTTGTCCATCCCCAGGCTTGATGCAAAAACACCACTTCCGGCATAGGGGATGTTATACATTTCGCACGTTCCTTGAAAAGCACCATTTTCTCCCTCTGATCCGTGAAAGGCCGGAATGAGGGCGTAAATAGGATAGCTGCCGGGAGTATTGAAAAATCCTTTTTTTTCTGTTTCCAGCAGCACCGGTTTCCCTAAACTATCATGAGAAAAAGTACAGTGAGTAGCTTCTTCTTTCAGCTCGTCAAGATCTTGGTAGTTTTCCATTTTCAGAAGCATATCGCCCGTTAGCCACCGACCCGATTTTGAAATATAAAGCGGTATGATGTTGTAATCGGATTCTTTGAGAGAGGCAATAGCCTGCATAGCTGTAAGCACGGAGACTTCATGCTCAGGTGAAACGCCACCAAATGCCACAACGAGATTGCGAGAACTCATGGATTAGTTTTGGATTTAGATTGATAATACTTCGAATGATAAGAAAAGATCGCCTCAGATGTGATATAAATGCAAGGAAGAAGTGGTTGGGTTCCAGCAAATAAATAAAAGCCGATCTCCCCATATCATGAAATATCAAAAAGGAGGAGATTCGGAC
Source organism: Fodinibius sp. GM21 (assembly GCF_058386955.1). NCBI lineage: Bacteria > Pseudomonadati > Balneolota > Balneolia > Balneolales > Balneolaceae > Fodinibius > Fodinibius sp. GM21. Next base: position 519,932 of record NZ_JBYEIQ010000002.1, read on the forward strand.
TCTGATGCTTTGGTTATTTGTTGTTCTTGGCCATGTAATATAGCTGAATAATACGCAACTCGCTGTAGCTTACGGATTTATCGAGCTCGGTATATACTTTGCGTAGCATATGTGTTGGTATTTCATCCATGACTTCCAGCACTTCATCGCGCTTCCGGGTTGAAAGCGACGAAGCTTTTACGATTCCTTCCGGGCGTATGCTATTGCCTTCCTTAAGATATTGTTTCAGATGCTTAATGATGGTAACATCTTTAACGCCAAACTGCTCGGCTAGGTGATCGATAGATTTGCCGGCGTTATACTCTTTGCCAATTCGTTCATATGGCTCTCCGTGCTGATTTTGTTTCTCTATTTTCTCTTGTAGTGATTCGGTGTTTTCTTCAATATCGTTGGCCCGGCAGTATTTATTGATGATTTTCAGAAAATCAGTCCCATACTTTTTAAGTTTTACCGATCCCACTCCGTAAATAGGCATTACGTTGTCTTTGGATTGGGGGAAATAATAGGCCATCTCCATAAGGGTGGTATCCGGGAAAATAGCATGGGGAGGTACAGACTGTTGGTCGGCCAGTTCTTTACGTTTCTGTTTTAGCTGTTCAAACAGATCTTTATCGTAGTTATTTTCCACGTCGGCAGACGTGCGATCAATTGCCTCATCCGCCACTACGGTGTCGCTGCGGTCAAGTACGCCAAATACGTTTTCTTTGCCATTCAGCACAGCTTTTCCCTGATCGGTCATATGAAGAGCTCCGTGCTGCTCTTCACGGCTCAAATATCCCTGTTTAACCAAGAGTCGAGCCAGCAGGATCCAGTGTTCCTTAGCCCACTCGTTGCCAATATCATACGTAGAAAGTTGGTCATGACCATTTTCTAATACCTTTTCTTTGGTGGATCCTCGCAAAACATCAGCAATATAGTAGGCATCAAATTCTTCGTCGGTACGGGCGATGCAAGAAAGCATTTTCTGTGCTTGCACGGTAAGATCTTCCACCTCGGCATCAACAGACAAGCAGTTGTCGCACATGCCGCACTCATCCTTTTCATAGGTTTCACCGAAGTATTTCATCAGCGGTACACGACGGCACTCGTCGGTTTCCAAAAATTTCATCAGATCTTTGAGGTGCTTTTCTGCTACCTCTTTTTCTTTCCCTTCTTTTTGATTGATGAAATACTGAATTTTCTGCTTATCGGATCGGCTGTAAAGCAATAGGCAATCCGAACGAAGACCATCACGCCCGGCCCGACCGATCTGCTGGTAATATGATTCAATATTCTTGGGCATATCGTAGTGCATTACAAACCGCACATTGGGTTTATCAATTCCCATCCCAAAAGCAATGGTAGCTACGATAATAGAGACGTCATCGCGAATAAATAGCTCTTGGTTTCGGTTGCGCAACTTTTTCGATAACCCCGCATGATAAGGTTTAACAGAGTGCCCTGCTTTCTTCAATTCTACGAAAAGCTCTTCTACCTGCTTGCGCGAAAAACAGTAAATAATGCCGGACTGTTTCTTGCGCGTGTATAGAAAGTCCAGCGTTTGTTCCACCGGATCTTCCTTGTCAGCGACTTTCAGGAATAGATTTTTACGATCAAAACTGGCCAAAAAGGTGTCCGACTCTTCAAACTCCAGTACTTCCTTTATATCTTGACGTACGCGGGGTGTGGCGGTTGCTGTTAGCGCCAGACACGTTGCATTGGGAAAGTCTTCCCGAACTTTGGTGAGTTCGCGATAGTCGGGACGGAAATCGTGTCCCCATTCTGAAATACAGTGAGCCTCATCAATCGTAAATAGATCAACATTTTGATTGGAAAGCAGATTTCGTGTGCGCTCCATCAGCAGTGTTTCAGGCGCGAGATACAGCAGTTTGATCTCTTTGTTTTTTAATCGCTGTATGTTGCGCTCATATTCCTGCTCGGTAAGGGAGCTATTGAGGTAAATAGCAGGAATATCGTACTGTTGAAGCTGCTCTACCTGGTCTTTCATCAGCGAAATAAGTGGTGATACAACCACGGTCAATCCATCAAAAAGGAGTGCCGGGATTTGGTAACAGAGTGATTTTCCACCCCCCGTGGGCATAATGACGAGCGTATCCTTTTCGTCCATGACGTTTGAAATAATATCTTCCTGCAGAGGACGAAAATCTTCGAAGCCAAAAACGTTATTGAGTTTACTGCGTGCTTCTTTAATCATGTATCGCTGAGGTATTTGAAAATCTGCTTGAACAGATCGAATTGCTATTAGAAATTTCTGTTCCCAAAGTAAGGCTTTGTTCTGATAAAAGATGCCACCGTATTTACGATGGCATCTAAAAAGTAGGTAAATATAAGATTATTACTTGCTCAGATAAAGGTTTTTAAACTCGTATGGTTTTTTGAAGTGTTCGTCGTTGAAATCCTCCATAAAGTAGATGGTTTCGCCGGTGGATTTCATCTCGGGGCCAAGCTCTTTTTTGACCTCGGGAAATTTATCAAATGGGAATACCGGTTCTTTAATGGCCCATTTTTCAAGCGTAGACGTAAGATCTTTTTTGTCAAAGTCTTTTAGCTTTGCTCCAAGCATCACTTTTACAGCAATTCGTGCTTCGGGACGTCCGGTGGCTTTTGCCAGAAATGGAATCGTCCGTGTTGAACGCGGATTGGCTTCCAGTACATATACATCATCTCCTTTGACGGCATATTGTACATTCAGGAAACCCTTTATATTCATGTTAGAGGCTATTTTCTCGTGATACTCTTTGATTTTTTCGATGGCGGTATCGCTCAGCGAATAAGTGGGAATTACCGCAGTAGAGTCGCCCGAGTGTACGCCGGCCGGCTCAATATGCTGCATGATGCCGGCGATATGCATATCGTCTCCATCGTAAACGGCATCTACATCTACCTCAACGGCATGTTCCAAAAACTTATCGATGAGGAAAGCATTTTCGGGATGAGTGTCTAGAACGCGCTGGGTATAAAATTCAAGCTCTTCCTGTTTTACGGCGATACGCATTCCTTGCCCGCCGAGCACGTAACTGGGTCGGATGAGTACCGGGTAGCCGATGCGATCAGCGATTTCAAGTGCTCCTTCCACATCTTCGGCTGTACCGTAAGAGGGAAATGGAATATCAAGGTCCCGGAGAAACTCTGAAAACGATCCGCGGTCTTCGGCAAAGTTGATCATCTCAAAATCAGTTCCGAAAATCTTAATGCCTTCTTCCACAAACTTTTTCCCGAGCTTAAGGGCTGTTTGTCCGCCCACTTGCAGGATGACGCCCTCAGGCTGTTCGTGCTCATAAATATCCATTACACGCTCCCAGAAAACCGGCTCGAAGTAAAGCTTGTCGGCGGTGTCAAAATCTGTAGATACCGTCTCGGGATTGCAGTTAATCATAATCGCTTCGTAGCCCATCTCCTGAGCGGCTTTAACAGCATGTACACACGAATAATCAAACTCAATACCCTGACCAATTCGGTTAGGGCCGCTGCCGAGAATAATGACTTTCTTTTTATCGGATACTTCACTTTCGTTCTCCCCGTCATAAGCTGAGTAGAAATAGGGTGTTTCCGCAGGAAATTCTGCCGCGCAAGTATCAACAACTTTGAAAGAAGGTTTTAGATTTAATTCGTGGCGTTTTTTACGTACTTCTTTTTGAGTAACCTCGCCATTGCTCTGGCTTAGCAGCCAGGCAATCTGTTTATCTCCAAAGCCGGCTTGTTTTAGTTCAAACAGGTCATCTTTGCTGATGGTATCAAGTGATTGTCCTTCAGTTCGATTTTCAAGGGATACCATGTAACGAATTTGCTGCAAAAACCATGGATCTACCTTTGTAATGTCTGCTATTTCTTCGACGGATGCCCCTAATTTAAAGGCATTTCGAATATTCAGCATACGATCCCAATAAGGCTTTTTGAGTCGCTCGCGGACCTCCTTGCGATCAATCTCATTATATCCATCGGCGCCTAATCCGGCCCGGCCGATTTCAAGCGATTGATACGCCTTGTTCAGTGCTTCAGGGAAATTTCGCCCGATTGACATCACTTCGCCCACCGCCTTCATCTGGGTGGTAAGTTCTTCATCCACATTAGGAAATTTTTCAAAGTTGAAGCGGGGGGCTTTCACGATGACATAATCTATAGACGGCTCAAAGCAGGCCGAGGTATTTCCGGTTATCGGGTTCGGGAGTTCGTCAAGATTGTATCCGACTGCGAGCTTCGTAGCAATTTTGGCAATGGGGTATCCCGTTGCTTTGGATGCGAGAGCAGAAGACCGGCTTACGCGGGGATTAATTTCGATAGCCACAAAACGGTCGCTGCCCGGCTCAACAGCGAACTGCACATTGCATCCGCCGGCAAAAGTTCCGATCGAGCGCATCATCTTAATGGCCGCATCGCGCAGCATCTGGAACTGCTTGTCGGTAAGTGTTTGGGATGGTGCCACAGTCACAGAGTCGCCGGTGTGTACGCCCATTGGATCGATGTTTTCGACCGTACAAATGATGACCACGTTGTCGTTGGGGTCGCGCAGTAGTTCAAGTTCGTATTCTTTCCATCCGAAAATAGATTCCTCAATGAGCACGCGGTGTACGGGACTCATTTCAAGGCCGCGGCGTACTTTGCGTTCAAATTCGTCCTCACTCCATACGATACCGCCCCCGGCACCGCCCATGGTAAAGGAAGGACGAATAACGATAGGCAGTCCGCCCAGTTCTTCGGTTATTTCTTTGGCCTCGAGCATTGATTCGGCGGCGCGACTGCGGCACTGGGGAATATCAATTTCGTCCATAAGATCTCGAAATTGCTGGCGATCCTCGGTGATATCCACGGCGTCAATATCCACGCCAATGACCTTAATTCCATGTTCTGTCCAATAGTTTTCCTGTTGCAGGTTTCGTGTCAGGTTCAAGCCCGTTTGTCCGCCCATGGTAGGCAGAACAGCATCCGGACTTTCAATTTCCACAATTTCTTTGATGGATTCTTCGGTAAGCGGCTTCAGGTAGATCTCATCGGCCATCATAGGATCGGTCATGATGGTAGCCGGATTGGAATTTATCAGTACTACTTCATAGCCGTCTTCCCGCAGTGATTTGCAGGCTTGTGATCCGGAGTAATCAAATTCACAAGCTTGGCCAATTACAATTGGACCTGATCCGATGATAAGAATTTTGTTGATGTCGTCGCGTCGTGGCATTTTGTTTTTGCTGGTCTATTCGTTGATAGATTATAATTTTTTAGTTGGGACACGGCGCACCGTGTCCGAAGGAATTTACGTGATCTATGCTGGTTGTCCCTTTCCTTCTTTTATCATATCGAGGAACTGATCAAAGAGGTAACGAGAGTCGTGCGGACCCGGTGATGCTTCGGGATGGTATTGTACCGACATGCCCGGGAAGTTCTTGAATCGCAGTCCCTCAATGGTTCCGTCATTTAAGTTTTTATGCGTCACCTCTACTTTTGACTCATCAAGTGCTTCTTCATCTACGGCAAAGCCATGATTTTGCGTCGTGATTTCGACTAATCCGGAGTCCAGGTTTTTTACCGGATGATTGGCGCCGCGATGTCCTACATACATTTTTGTCGTCTGAATACCTTCCGAGAGGGCCATCAGCTGATGACCAAGGCAAATACCAAATATCGGCTTGCCCGAATCCTTGGCGTAGTTTACAGCATCCAATGCATATTTGGCCGTGGCATCGGGATCTCCTGGTCCGTTGCTAAAGAAAAACCCATCGGGATTCCATTGATCGAGTTCTTCTTTGAAGTCACCTTTGGCTGGGAATACACGCAGTGTGCAACCTCGCTCTACCAGATTATCGATGATGCTTTGTTTAATACCGTAGTCGAAGGCTGCTACTTTGAAAGGGCCGTCGCTGTGTACGGTTTGCGGTTCCTTTCGCGTAACTTCGGTAGCAAGTTCAAGGCCGACCATATCATCCCAATTCTTGGCCTTTTCCACCAATTTATCCTCATCGAGTTCAGTAGATGAGATCACGGCGTTCATCACACCTTTGCTTCGGATATGTCGGACAAGTTTTCGGGTATCAATACCGCTGATACCGACTACTTCGTTGCGTTCCAGATATTCCTGCAGGTTGCTGTCGGCTTGTTGATTGCTGTGCTCCCAAGAAAATGATCGAACGATAAGTCCGGCAATCATGACTTTGCGTGCTTCGTCGTCGCGGCTCATAGTACCATAATTTCCGATATGGGGATAGGTCATCATCATAAGCTGCCCATAGTAGCTGGGATCGGTAAAAATTTCTTGATAGCCAACCATGCTGGTGTTGAAACAGAGTTCACCACCGGTGGTACCTTTTTTACCGATGGCAAAGCCGTGCTCGACGGTACCGTCGGATAGGGCAATGATAGCTTTATCTCTGGGATAGAGTGACATAGTGAGGGTGTATTGGTTTTGTGGGATTAAAGTTTAGACATAAAAAAAATCCGACTAACAAAGAGTCGGATTTTAAAAAAGGGAATGGAATGTGAGATTTCCGAATCCAGGGACTGTTCGGAAATTTTTTGAGGCAGTTGAGCCTGCCATCTACTACAAATTTTGTAGACTTAGAGATCAAAAGAATTCTGTTAGAACATCAAGATTTCAAAATTGTGTAGTTCATTTTGCTCCAGCGCAAAACTGTGGAAAGATACAAATCCGAGCCTCTATTTTCAACGAAAATTTTATAGAAACTGTAACCTATTGCGCCTGACGACTTTGGATAATGAATTCTTTATTCCATTGGTCATATGAGACAGAAAGTTCATTCGGGCGACAGCAAACCTGACAGTCTTCAATATATTTTTGCGTATTGCCCTGGGAGGGGTCCACGAAAGTGTGATTCACTTCTCCGCAGTATGCGCAGCGAAATTCACTTCCTTGTGATTCAGCGGAATGCTTCATCAAGTTAAAGTTTTGAAGTGTTGGAGTATTGAAGTTTAGTACTACTGTAAGGATTGAGATTTATAATGATCTTACTTCTAAACAATTAAAAGAACTTTTGACAAATGCCAACAGTGAAAAATTTTGAAGAGTTAGATTGTTGGAAAGAATCACGAAAATTAGTCAATCAAAATTATGAATTGACTAAAAAACCAAGATTTAGAAAAGATTTTGGACTACGAGACCAGATTCAAAGAGCAGCTGTATCTTCTATGACAAATATAGCTGAAGGTTTTGCTCGATACTCTAGAAAAGAGTTTATAAGGTTTCTGGATTATACTCAAAGTTCATGTGAAGAAGTTATACTTCGAAACTTCAGAACTTTAACACTTTTACCAAAGCAACATCTTCATACAAAAAACACTGCCCCCGCTTTTGAGAAATTCATAGGTACTTACCTCGTGAACAGAGAACCCGTTATCGCGGAGATTCTTATTGACATCGGTGCATCCCTGTTGGATGATCACATTACGGCCATCGGGACACGAAGCATTACAGGCGAAAAGCTCCTCAGCCTCATATTTAGAAGCTTTGATCACGGTATCAAACACCTTGTTGATCATCTCGAGTCCCTCATCAGTAAAAGCCTCGGGATAAATAAGAGCGGTATGCTCATCCAGCACACACAAACACGTGTCCAGATGATAGAATGTTTCGTCTACGAGTTCGAGTGCTAAAATAGGTATATCAAAAGTTTTGGAAATGGTTTCGTAGGCCTCTAATGATGATCGATACCCATATCCGCCCCAGAGCAATCGTTTGCCCGTATGCCATATTGCGTCGCCACACCCCTCAAAATCGCTGATCTTATCCTCATCCAGGTAATGAATTTCATAGCCGTTTTGGCGATACCACTGTTCAATATAGGGCACCTCGTCTTTGCGTTGATCAGCATGCATGATGCTCATAAAGGCATGCTCATTGCCTTCTTCGTCGATATAGGGCAGGCTCTGGTTTGCACAAAAAACCATGTCCGGCAGCCCTTCCTGATCTTCGATAACGTGGATGTTTATTCCAATTTGATCGAAAAGTGATCGCACGAGATTCCACTCATTATGGGCTTCAATTTTATCGACCTTGCCGACCTGATCGGCCATATGGGGATTTATAACATAATCTACAGAATAGTGAAGCGGACGTACCATCAGCACTTCGGTAGGTAGCGGCATGGATGGACGTTCATCAACGGTAAAGTCAATTTGATCTGCGGATGTAATTACTTGCGCCATAAATATTAAACTTAGTTACAGTATTTCAGAAAGGTTCTCCCATAAATCGGACTCCTAAAATAACCATTTGTATAAAAGAATAAACTTTAAACCCGTTTTTATCTATACCTAAATTATTGAATACGGGATTAAGGAAAGATTCGTTAGTTTAAAGCTTCAACTTAAAAGAAACAATGTTATGCTGCTGGATCACGAATTACTTTCGCAATTGGCTCCGCTGGAGCTGCGTGCTCGAAAGATTGTGGAAGGGTTCATCTCCGGTTTGCATAAAAGTCCGCACCATGGATTTAGCGTTGAGTTTGCTGAGCATCGGCCGTACAATCCCGGTGATGAAATCAAGCATATCGACTGGAAAGTATATGCCAAAACCGAACGGCTTTATGTAAAAAAGTACGAGGAAGAGACGAACCTCCGTTGCTATGTTTTGTTGGATACCAGCAGCTCAATGTTTTATAAATATTTTAGCCCCTGGAGCAAATTGCGTTATGCCATCCACTTTGGATCTTCGCTCATGTACCTGATGAATCGACAGCGCGACGCCTGCGGGTTGATTACTTTTGATGAGGGGATTAATAATTTTATTCCTGCGAAGTCCTCCTATTCACATCTGCGATTGTTGTTTACAGAGTTTGAAAACTTACTGGAGCAGGAAAAGAATGCGGATAAAAATAAACGTCAAACCGCTACGGCGCAGGCGATGCACGAGGTGGCCGAGCGGCTAAACCATCGTAGTTTGGTTGTGGTGCTTACCGATCTTTTTGAAAATGTAGATAAGCATGATCAGCTTATTTCAGCCTTAAAGCACCTGCGGCACAGTAAGCATGAGGTACTGCTCTTTAACGTTTTGGAAGAAAAAAGTGAGCGGGAATTGGATTTTCCTGATCGGCGCCTGGTGATGCAGGATATGGAAACGGGATCACAGATGGAAGTAGTGCCGTCACAGATTCGCGAGGATTATCAGAAAAAGGTTGAGGAGTTGACGCACAAATTTAAGATGGCCTGCAGCGAGTTCCAGATTGACTTCGAACAATTGGATACACAAAGTAATTTTGATATGGCACTGCTGGCATATCTAAATAAGCGTAAACAGTTGGGATAAAATGGTTTAGGGTTATTTTATAATATCTAAAAAGTTTAATTGTTTATAAGATCTCAAAGTCGGAGCGGATAGCTCTGTAATAATTTTAATTAAATTATTTACTCTATGAGATCTAAAATAAAAAGACTTGTTTCAGCTTCGTTTGCATTAATGTTGATGTTTGCTGTTGGCGCAAATATTGCTATTTCACAAAATACTGGTCAACAAAGTCAGGTAGATGGGGAAACTGTAGTTGACAAAATGAATAGCAACGACAAGTTATCAGATTTTACCGCCCTTGTTGAAGCATCCGGCTTTGCCCAAGTGCTCACACAGCAAGGTACTTATACGGTGCTTGCACCAACAAATGAAGCGCTTGAAAGTGAAGGAGTGGATGTTGAGGCCGCCAAAGAAAATAGAGATAAGGCACAGAAAGTTGTGCAAAGTCATTTGTACCAGGGGGAAATTTCTTCCGAGAAGGTGAAATCTTCTATGGGAGTCAAGATTGAAGAAAAAGATGAGTCTGCGGCTAATGGCATTGTTTATATTGTTGATCAAGTCGTAAAACGATAGTATTTCGCATAGGCTATAATCTCTATTTAAAAGGTCCTTCGCTCAGAAGGGCCTTTTTTATGTAACATTAGCATTGCGCAGCATTTTTTCCAGCAGCCGAGGGAAAAACCGTTTTAGGTAAACGCCCCATATTTCTTTTCCGCCAATATAAATTTCTTCCTTTTCTTTTAAGATTTGTGGGATGAGTTTCTCGGTAAATTCATCAGCTGGCATGCCATTTTCTTGTCCCTTACCCATTTTATTGTGCTTGCTTCCATCACCTTCAAGCGCATTTTTTGTAACATTTGTTTTAATAAATCCCGGGCAGACCAGCGAAATGTTAATGTTATCCTGATAAACCTCTTGGCGGAGGGCATCAAAATAACCGTGCAAAGCATGTTTGGAAGCGGCATAACTCGATCGCAGCCGTGTGCTAAACTTTCCCATCACGCTGCTGGTAACCACAATATGACCCGACTGACGCTCTATCATGGAAGGGAGCACTGCCTTTGTTAATGCTACAGAACCAAAGAAATTAATGTCCATCACTTTGCGAACAACCTCCAGTTTTGTATTAATGGCCTCCGATCGCTGACTGATGCCTCCGTTATTAAAGAGGTAATCAATATGTCCGAATATATTGAGCGCTTCGTCAGCTATAGCTGGAAGTTGATCTGTCTTGGCAAGATCAAGCGTGATGATATGGACATCGGAAGGGTTTTTGCAATTGTTTTTAACTTGTGTCAGTGCTTCTTTGCGCCGCGAGGAGAGAATAAGTTTTGCGCCCCTGTTGCTGAGTTCGTAGGCAAGTGCTTCTCCAATGCCCGACGAAGCACCGGTAATCCAGGCAATTTTATCTTGAAATGACATAGTGATAATAGCTAATTAGAAATCAGTAAAACAAAGTTGATGCCGCTCAAAATGTAGAAACGAGTCAAGTTTGACAAGTGGGATGTGCAGAGTTCAAAAGGTCTGTTCAGATACTCTGCAAAGTTTGCTATTTTATTACGATCAACGATTTGGAAGTAAAAGCTGTTTGTGACTCATTATTATAAGTAAAAATAAATATTGTGAGACCAAAGCATAGCATATTATTAGTTGAAGATGAAGAGGAACCGGCAGAGATGTTGGCAAATTTCCTGGAAATGAATGATTATGAGGTGCTCGTGGCCCATGAAGGGAATCGGGCGCTGGAGCTTGTTGAGCAACATGCCGGAGAAATACATCTGGCCATTCTCGATATAATGGTTCCTAATGTAGACGGAAAGGAAATTTGTAAGCACATTCGCAGCCATCCGGTTTTGAATGATATTCCCGTGATATTCTTAACCGCTAAAGATGAAGAACAGGATGAGATTGAGGGATTGGAGCTGGGAGCTGATGATTACATCCCCAAACCCGCCAGTCTCCCACTGGTTAAGGCGCATGTAGAATCATTGCTGCGTCGCCAAAATCCGCAGAAAGCCAACTGGTTGCAGTATGGTGATACTTATCTGGATACGGATGCCAAGGAGTTGTATGTGGATGATGAAAAAATTGATCTGACGTCAACGGAATACACATTAATTGAGCTATTTTATCAAAACCCAAAGCGTGTGTATACGCGGCAAGAAATTTTGGAGCACATAACTGAGGATGATCGATATGTTTTTGATCGCACGGTGGATGTGCACGTTAAAAATCTGCGCTTGAAGATGGGAGATGCCGGAGAGGTGATAAAGACCTATCGCGGTATTGGTTACGGGTTGAATCGCGAAGTCGTAAAGGTATAATTATTGAAGAATATGATCGTACGGATTTACGAAAATGATTTTATTATGAGGGTAATTAAACAATCAGTTCGTTAATATGAAGATCCGTTCGAAACTTGCATGGACGTTTATTCTGTTATTAATTTTTGGGATTACCTCCATCAGCAGCTATTCTATTTTGTTCATTCGCGACTATCTGCTCGAAGAAGGGCGCGTTGAGATGGAGCGCGATACCCGGTGGTTGGCCGTAACGGCAGCAAACTTATCTGATGATGAAAATTTCGATAAGCGATTGATTAAGACAGCCCGCACATCGGGATACCAGCTGGCAGTCTACGATTCTACTGGAAAATTAATCGACAGTTATCAAAGTAGCGATACTACTATTACTGCCTCCCCGAAATTGGATGCCGGTATTATGGAAAGTTTGAAGGCTCGCGATAATCTGCCGTTGCTACCCCGTGATTCTGATTCGGAAATTCTGACAAGCTATATCATACTCCCCGATTCTACTGCGGGCGCCATGTTTTTGCAGGCTTCTCAGTTTAAGGATCAGATTTATGAGCCCATCAAAACCATCCGCTGGATAATTTACTACGGGATGTTTATTTCTATAGGGTTGGTAGTGATTGTCAGCATATGGATTGCCCGCTATGTGACAAAACCCATTACTCAGATAAAAGATGCTGCACAGGATATTGCCGATGGGGACGTGGATCGGGAGATCGATATTAACCGTAGTGATGAATTTGGAACACTTGCTACATCACTTAATCAAATGGCATCAAAGCTGCGGGCCGATACCGAGCAGATAAAGCAGTTTGCCGAGAAACAGCGCCAGTTTTTTGCGGATATTACTCACGAAATTCGCAATCCGCTGCACACCATATCCGGCGCGCTGGACATGCTGGAGCTGGATAAATTATCTGAAGAGAAAAAGGATAAATATATCACTACCGCAAAGAAACAGACCGAACGAATTTCCCATCTGTTTAAGGATTTAAAGATCCTTCAGCGATACGACTCTGATGAGTATTTTGTAGAGAGACAGGAATTTGATATGGCTGATATTGCAAAACATATGGAGGACTGGTATTTAGACAAAGCCGAAGAAAAGGGACTGGAATTAAATATAGATCAACATTCTTGCAAAGCTATTGGGGATCCCGGAAAAATTGAACAGGTGATGGATAACCTAATCTCAAATGCGCTGAAGTATACGAATCAAGGATCAGTAGACGTCACCTATACATCCGAAGGTTCTGGGGTTAGGGTAGTAATCGAAGATACCGGAATCGGGATATCAGAAGAACATTTGGATCGCTTATTCGATCGATTTTACCGCACTGATAAAGCGCGCTCCCGCGACAAGGGGGGGACCGGGCTTGGATTGGCTGTAGTAAAGAGCATTTTAAAAGGACATGGTTCTGATATTCACGTAGAAAGTAAAGTGGGTAAAGGAACGCGTTTTTGGTTTACATTGCCCAAAGGGTAAAAGAGTATGCCACTTCAAATCAATTAGACTCATTCTAAATAGAATTCGCCAGCTCTTCTTCAAATTTCCTTCACAAAGAATGACTTTCTTCACCATGATGAATGAGGACTGTGATCAGTAGAATTTTAGAATAGGAAATCAGCCTGTATAGGCTTGAAATAACGAAGTTATTTCTATGGCAGAAGAAGAAAAGCGTATTGGTGTTGTATTGATGAACCTCGGTGGTCCCACTGCCGATTATGCCGTTCGACCATTTTTATATAATCTTTTTAGAGATGAGGACATCATTAAATTGGGTGGCGGAAAATTCCAAGACTTTTTTGCTAAAATAATTTCAAAGTTTCGGGCGCCCAATGTTCAGGAGGATTACGAAGAAATCAATGGATGTCCGAAGGGATGTATGGGAAACAAACACTGCCTGAATCGCAAAAAAAGTATTGTTTCAACTTGCTGTTCACCTATCAACAGTTTGACTGAAAAGCAGCGTCGCGGGTTGGAGAAGTATCTCAAGAATGTGATGGCCGACAATCAGTTTGTGAAGGTCTATACCTGTATGCGCTACTGGCTGCCCTTTGCTGAAACAACACTTCAGGATATGGAAGATGACGGAATTACCCACGCGGTGATGGTACCGCTCTATCCGCAATTTTCATGGACAACAACCGGTAGCAGTTATCGCGACTGGGAAACCAAACGGGATGAGAAGTTTGGTCATGATACGCCTTGGAAAGAATTTCATGTTAAGAATTACCATCTTGATAAAAAGTACCTCTCGGCAATGAACGATCGTATTGATGAGGCTCTGGCCGAGATGGATGAAGAAACCCGTAACAAAACACACTTTATCTTCAGCGCACACGGAACGCCCAAGCTCGAGGTCCGCAGCGGTGATCCCTACACAACGGAGATCAATCAGACGATGGAAGCGATCATGGAGATGCGCGGTTATGACCACGATTATTGGTTGGGATATCAGTCGAAAGTGGGTCCGCAAAAGTGGACGCAGCCCAATACCGCCGAGCTTGTGGAGCGACATATTGAATACGGGATTAAAAACTTTTTGATGATCCCAATCGCCTTTGTGACCGATCATGTGGAAACGCTGTTTGAGTTAGGCGTTGAGCTAGTCGAAGATCTTGAAGAAGAGGGTTATGAGTTTGAAAACCTGAAAGTGATGGAAGGGATCAATGATCATCCAAAATATATTGAAGCCTTGGCCGATCAGGTTTTGGACAAGCTGGACCATGAAGTGGAACAGGAAGAACAAAGATCTAATAAAGTTTCTGCCTAAATAGATGTCAGAACAACCACAAATAACTGATTTTTGTGCTGTTGGCGTTAATCACTGGGAGGCAACCATTGATGTGCGCGAACGCTTCAGCTTGAAAAAGGCTCAGAAACGTGAGCTTATCAAAGGTGCTAAACGTGAAGGTATCAACAGCTTGTTTGTCGTGTCGACCTGTAATCGTACCGAGATTTTTGCCCAGGATGTGACTCCCCAAGAGCTAATTCGCCTTCTGGTGACGTATTCCAATGCCTCGCTGGATGAGTTTCACAATTACGGATTTGAAAAAGAAGGACAGCAGGCAGTTGAGCATCTGTTTCAGGTTACAGTGGGACTCGACTCCCAGATTTTGGGTGATCTTCAAGTTGTAAAGCAGGTAAAAGAAGGATACGAGCTGGCCAGCGAAATGGATGCTGTGGACGGAGAGCTTCACCGCCTAATGCAGCATGTTTTTCGGGCTCACAAACGTTCGCGCAATGAAACATCGCTTGGAGAAGGAGCAGCAACTACCGCTTATGCGGCAGTAAAGTTTGCGGTGAAGACCTTCGAAAATTTGAAAGACAAGGATATTCTTCTGATAGGAACCGGTAAGATTGGCAAGGTTACCTGTAAGAATTTGATCAATCTCGGTGCCCGAAAACTTACGCTTATAAACCGAACGCGAGAACGGGCCGAGTTTGTGGCTGACAAATTTGATCTTCAGGTAGCAGATATGAATCAGATGCCTGATGAAATCGCCGAGGCTGATCTGATTATTGTAGCCACGGGAGCGAAAGAGCCGGTTATTACGCTCGATGATATGAAGCCGTCACTACTCGATCCCAAGTTCAAGGTGATGGTAGACTTGTCAGTGCCTAGAAATATTGATCCTGAAATTGGCGAAATGGATTTTGTGGATTTAGCTAATATGGATTTCTTGACGGATGTGACTGACGAGGCGTATCGTCGGCGCGAAGAGAATATTCCACTGGTTAAAAAGATTATTGAAGATGAGCTGACTGATTATAAAAATTGGCTTAGTAAACAGAAGGTGGTGCCTACCATCAAGGCGTTGACAAATAAGTTTGACTCCATCCGTGAAGACGAATATGATTTCTTTAAGAATAAGATTTCTGAAACGGATAAGGAAAAGGTTGAAAATTTGACTCGTCGTATTGTCAATAAAATAGCTGCCTATTCTATTGAGCATCTTCGTGACCATCATGAGTCCGAAGAGGTGACCAAAGTCGTTAATGATATGTTTAAGCTCGAAACCAACGCAGAAGATGAGTAAGACCATTCGTATTGGTACCCGCGACAGCCAACTTGCTACGTGGCAGGCCAGGGAGGTTGCCAAAGAACTTCAAAAGCTCGGCCACGATACCGAGCTTATTTTTGTTAAGTCGGAAGGTGATCTTGATCTGACGACCCCACTGACCGAAATGGGGGGGAAGGGCGTATTTACGAAGGCGCTCGATGATGCCCAGCTTAACGATGAAATAGACATTGCAGTTCATTCGTTTAAGGATCTACCTACCGAAAATCCCCTTCCGCTAAAGGTGGCTGCCATCATGGAACGAGCTGATGCACGCGACTCCCTGGTTGCACCCGATGGGACCGATTTTTTGGATGACCCTGACTACAAGGCAACCATTGCCACAAGCAGTAATCGCCGCAAAGCGCAATGGCTGCACCGCTATCCCAACCACGAGATTGTAAACATCCGTGGTAACGTAAATACCCGCCTCGAGAAAGTTGAAAAGAACGGCTGGGACGGGGCTATTTTTGCCGCGGCCGGTTTGGAACGCATTGACCTTGGTCATCATATAAGTACTTACCTTGACTGGATGGTATCAGCTGCGGCGCAGGGAGCGATGGCGGTGATGATTCGTGAAGATGACAGCGAGATGGAGTCAATTGTCTCACAGTTAAATCACGATGAAACAGCACTTTGTACAACCATTGAACGTGATTTTTTGCACGATATGGAAGCCGGTTGCAGTGCGCCTGTTGGAGCTTATGCTTTTATTGAAGAAGAACAGGTTCATTTTAAAGCTGTTGCTTTGACACTTGATGGCAGTGAGCGATATGATTTTGAAGACAAAGTATCGGTTGGCGAAGCCGGTGAGCTTGGCCATTCTGCTGCACAAGCACTGCTCAGTGAAGGTGCGATCAAGGTAATTAATGAGATGAAATCAGAGTAAGAAAGTTTAGTGTCATGCTGAATTTATTTCAGCATCTGTAACGTAGTAATTTGAATAGATCCTGAAACAAGTTCAGGATGACATATTTGTTCGTTAATTAAATGAGACAAGACAAGCGAAATATTTTAGTAACACGACCTTTGTCTGCCCAACAGTTTGAATACGCCCGTATTCTGGGATTAGAACCAATTATTGAGCCAGCGCTGCAGTTTAATTTTCCTGATTACTGGGATGGTGTGCTTAAAGTGATTAATGAAAATCTAAAATCAGATTGGGTTTTTACCAGTGTGAATGGCGTAAAAGCACTGAAAGAGTTAATGGATGCCGGGTTGCGCGTTCGTCCCGAGGTGCAACTTTTTGCCGTGGGAGCAAAAACCCGG
Source organism: Fodinibius sp. GM21 (assembly GCF_058386955.1). Taxonomy (NCBI): domain Bacteria; kingdom Pseudomonadati; phylum Balneolota; class Balneolia; order Balneolales; family Balneolaceae; genus Fodinibius; species Fodinibius sp. GM21. The sequence goes on from NZ_JBYEIQ010000002.1 coordinate 536,807, forward strand.
GAGGCCCTACAGGATTTAGGACTGGATGCTAAGATCCCAAGAAAACAGGATGGCAAACACTTGGCTGAGCTGATCATCGAAGAAGGAAAAATTAATTCGGTGATCTATTTCCACGGCAACTTGAGTCGTGATGAAATGACTGATAAGCTTGAAGAAGACGGTATTGAAGTGATTGAGTTGGAAGTCTATGAAACGATTATCAATCCAGTGGAAATGCCAAAAAAGCCGGTGAGCGGAATCCTGTTTTACAGCCCAAGCGCTGTTGAAGGATTTTCCCAGGGCACAGGGTTTGATGAAGAATTGCCTCCACTGTTTGCCATCGGTCCAACAACGGCCGGCGCGCTTAAAGAGTATACCGATCAACATGTAGAAATTTCCAAACAACCCGATACCGAAGTACTCCTTCGAACTACCGCCGATTATATTTTTAACAAAGAAGGTACAGAAGCCGCGGATTAACACAAGTTTAAAACGGGTAAAGTCGTATCAATCCGTGTAGATCTGCGGCCATAACAAAAAGTATTTATGAGCAAGAATTTTCCAGAACTAAAAAACGATTTACTACTCCGAACCCTACGTGGCGAAGAAGTCGAACGTCCACCGGTGTGGATGATGCGTCAGGCCGGACGTTACCTTCCACAATACATGAAGCTCCGCAAGAAATACACCTTTTTCGAGCGTGTGGAAACCCCTGAGCTGGCCTGCGAAATCACCATCCAGCCCATTGATGAACTTGAGCCCGATGCGGCTATTATCTTTTCGGATATCCTGACGATTCCCCAGGCGCTAGGTATCGATGTGGATTTAGTGAAAGGCAAGGGTCCGGTGATGGATAATCCCATAAGCAGCGTGGATGATGCGTTTTCTATTTTAGCTGAAGATATTCCCGGTAAGCTTAATCATGTGATGGAAGCGATAACGCTGACGCGCAAGGAGCTAAACGGACGCGTGCCGCTGATTGGTTTTGCCGGGGCGCCGTGGACGCTCTTCTGTTATATGGTGCAGGGTGAGGGCTCGAAGAATTTTGCCAAGGCCAAGGCGTTTATGTATCAGCATCCTGATGCGGCCAAGCACGTGATGAAGGAGTTAACCAAGGCAACGATTGATTATCTTAAAGCTCAGATAGAGGCCGGTGCCCAGGTCGTACAGTTATTTGACTCTTGGTCTGGATTATTGAGTCCCGAGGATTTTAACGAGTGGGCGATGCCTTACCTGATGGAAATTTGCGATGCCATCGATGAAGTGCCGGTGATTTTGTTTGCCAAGGGTAGTTGGTATGCCCTAGAGCGACTCAGTTTTAAAAGCAATGCCCAGGCATTGGGACTTGATTGGACCATCACGCCTGAATACGGCCGGGATGCCACGCGTGGCAATATTGTGTTACAGGGGAACTTTGATCCCTCAAAATTGATGATGCCGCAGGATGAAATTCGTCGTCAGACCAAGCGCATGATCGATCGGTTCGGAGTTCAAAATTATATTGCAAACCTGGGACACGGCATTCTGCCGAACATCCCCGTAGAAAACGCCCGCGTTTTCGTGGATACGGTGAAAGAATATCAAGCTAAATAGGACGCAGATTTTTGTCCCCCTTCGAAGGGGGATTAGGGGGATGACCTATAAGCAAAAAACATTATGTCAGCTGAATACGACAATTACGGTTACAATAAAGATCTTAAAGAGCTTGCCCGAAAGCTTCGAAAGGATTCAACCAAAGCTGAAATACGACTTTGGAGTGAATTATTACGAGCAGGAAAAATGAAAGGCTATACCTTTTTACGTCAGCGTCCGGTGTTAAATTATATCGCAGATTTTATGTGTAAAGAGCTTCAGCTTGTAATTGAAATTGATGGATACTCACACGAAAATGAGCGCAAGTGGTATGAGGATAAAGAGCGACAAAAGGAGCTCGAGGAAAAAGGATTTACCGTTCTGCGATTTACTGATGAGGAAGTGATGAATGACCTTAGAAATGTTGAGAGCTCAATAAAAAGTTGGATAGAGAATCATCCCCCTGCCCCCCCTTCAAAGGGGGACTCAAAACCATCCCTGAAGTCACGATTCGAAGACTATATCCGGAATTTGCAGGACAAAATTTGTGATTCCCTGGAAGAAATCGACGGTAAGGCACGATTTCGCCATGATGATTGGGAACGCAATGGCGGGGGCGGTGGACATAGCCGCGTAATTGAAAAAGGCGATGTATTTGAAAAAGGCGGCGTCAATATATCCAGCGTGCATGGAGAACTGCCTGAATTGATACGCAAACGATTTGAAGTGGAACAGGGTTGGTTTTGGGCCGGTGGACTATCGCTCGTTATCCATCCCCAAAGTCCCATGGTGCCCACGGTTCATGCCAACTACCGCTATTTTGAGCTCTATGATGATGCCGAGATGAATAAGGTGCGCGATCAGTGGTTTGGCGGCGGCGCGGATTTGACACCCTATTATTTGTGGGATGAAGACGCGGTACATTTCCACATGGTGCTGAAGGAAGCCTGCGATAAACACGGCAAAGAATTATATCCCCGGTTTAAAAAAGAATGCGACGAATACTTTTATAACGATCATCGATCGGAAGGACGCGGCATCGGTGGGTTGTTTTTCGATTATTTGCGTCCCAATGAGCAGCGTTCGGCTGAGGACTGGTACGATTTTACCACCGGTGTAGGAGATGCTTTTTTGGATAGCTATGTGCCCATTATTGAGCGTAGAAATGATGAACCTTTTACCGATCGCCAGCGGTATTTCCAGGAGATTCGTCGCGGCCGCTATGTCGAGTTTAATTTGATCCATGATCGCGGTACGTTATTCGGCCTTAAAACGAACGGTCGAACGGAGTCCATTTTGATGAGTTTGCCCCCGCGCGTTCGGTGGGATTATGATTTTGAGATCGAAGAAGACAGCCGCGAGGCGTATCTTATTGATCGATTGAAAAATCCTATTGACTGGATCGAATATGGAGAAGAATTAGCCACAGATTAACACAGATAGGCATGGATTAATCAGTATAAATCTGTGTAGATCAGTGGCTATTAAGAAATAAAAGTATCGTGTCATGCTGTACTTGCCGTGTCCCGACTTTTCGGGGTTTCAGCATCTGGAGATATAGATCCCGAAACAAGTTCGGGATGACATGAAAATTTTCAAAAATAATTTATATATATGTCATACGGACAATTTCCCTACATACGCGGACGAAGATTGCGAACATCGGCAGCCATGCGCGATATGGTGGCCGAGCATAACCTAAAACCGGCTGATTTTATCGCTCCTGTTTTTGTGATGGAGGGCGAAAATGAGAAAGCCGAAATTCCATCCATGCCAGATTACTTTCGCTACACGCTGGACTTGCTGATGGATGAAATTCAGGAGTTGAAAGATGTGGGAATTCGCTCGGTATTGGTGTTTGCAAAAGTGCCCGATGAGCTCAAAGATAATAAGGGCACCGAAGCGCTTAATCCCGATGGACTGATGCAGCGGACGGTTCGCGCCATTAAGGATGAATTTCCCGAGATGCTGGTGATGACCGATATCGCAATGGATCCCTACTCGAGTTATGGGCATGACGGCATCGTTGAAGATGGAGAAATTCTGAATGATGAATCGGTTGAAGTGCTGTCAAAAATGGCGGTGAGTCATGCCGAGGCCGGTGTTGATATGGTGGCCCCATCCGATATGATGGATGGTCGCATTGGCGCAATGCGTAAGGCTCTGGATGAAGAAGGATTTGAGCACACCGGTATTATGGCATATAGCGCAAAATATGCCTCAAGTTACTACGGACCGTTTCGGGATGCGCTGGATTCAGCGCCCGGATTTGGAGATAAGAAAACCTATCAGATGGATCCGGCTAATGTTCAGGAAGCTATTAAAGAGGCTAAACTTGATGAACAGGAAGGGGCAGATATCGTGATGGTGAAGCCCGGGTTACCGTATATGGATGTGATTAGAGGCGTGAAAGAAAACGTTTCGGTGCCGGTTTCGGTGTATAATGTCTCCGGAGAATACGCTATGTTAAAGGCCGCTGCTGAGAAAGGGTGGTTGAATGAAGAAGAAGCGATGATGGAAGCACTGGTTGGTTTTAAGCGTGCCGGTGCGGATTTGATTGCTACCTATTTTGCAAAGGCAGCATCAAAGATATTGAATAAGGAGCCCTAAATAACGTTTCGTGTCATGCTGAATTTATTTCAGCATCTATAGCTTTCTATTGCTTGATTAAAGATCCTGAAACAAGTTCAGGATGACACATCAAAAAATCTTAAAGAATTTATGTTAGAAAATAGTAAAAAATTATTTGAGCGAGCACAGCAATTTATTCCCGGGGGCGTAAATTCTCCTGCCAGAGCTTTTAAATCGGTTGGCGGTACGCCCGTATTTTTAGAAAAGGCGAAGGGATCTATTCTTACAGATGTTGATGGCAAAGAATATATTGACTATGTAGGCTCTTGGGGACCAATGATTTTGGGCCACGCTTATGAGCCGGTGATTGAAGCCGTTAAAGAAACAGCGGCCAAATCTACCTCTTTTGGCGCACCGACTGAGATCGAGGTTAAGATGGCAGAATTGGTTAAGCAGATGGTACCTGGAGTGGATAAAATTCGCATGGTGAATTCCGGAACGGAAGCGTGTATGAGTGCCATCCGCGTGGCGCGTGGATATACCGGAAGGGATAAGGTTATCAAGTTCGAAGGAAACTATCACGGTCACGGAGATTCTTTTTTGATTAACGCCGGCAGCGGTGCGCTCACCCTTGGTCAACCGAGTAGTCCGGGAGTTACAGAAGGGACAGCCAAAGATACGTTGACTGCTAACTTTAATGACCTGAACTCCGTTAAGAAACTGCTCAATGAATATGAGGGAGAAGTTGCGGCCATTATTTTAGAGCCTGTTGCTGGCAATATGGGGTGCATTCCCCCCAAAAAGGGTTTTTTGTCCGGGCTTCGCGAGCTATGTGATGCTCATGATGTGGTTCTTATTTTTGACGAAGTAATGACTGGTTTTCGCGTAGCGATGGGGGGAGCACAAGAACGTTACGGTGTTACTGCTGATCTTGTAACTTATGGAAAGATCATTGGTGCAGGATTGCCGGTAGGAGCATTTGGTGGCAAGAAAGAGATAATGGATGTTGTTTCTCCGGTGGGTGATGTCTATCAAGCAGGAACCCTTTCGGGCAATCCGTTGGCAATGGCGGCGGGATACGCGCTACTTACTGAGCTGCATGAGAAGCCCCTACATTATGATGAGCTGGAAGAAAAGACTGTTAAGCTGGCTACAGGACTAAAAGATGTGTTAGAAGAACACAAGGTACCCTTTGTACTTAATCAGGTGGGTTCCATGTTGAGTATCTTTTTTACGGAGCAAGATGAAGTTATTGATTTTAAAACAGCTAATACGACGGACCAGGCGTTTTTTAAGGCTTTTTTCCATCAGATGTTAGAGCATGGAATTTATTTGCCGCCATCACCTTTTGAATCGCTCTTTCTTGCAAATTCATTAACAGATGATCATTTGGAAACGACGATTGAGGCCGCTGATAAATCTATCAAAGAAGCCCTGAAACAGACCTAAAATGAGGATAATTGTGGGCGAATTGATAGAAAAAATGAAAAAGCGGTGGGGCGTTGATAGTTTTGGCGGCTTACTGCTGATCCTTTTTATTTTTGCTATAACCGGAATAACGACGCTTTATATTCGCAAGCTGGCTTTTAGTTGGATAGGAATTGGTCCCGAAACGCCACTCTGGCTAGAGCTTGTAGCATGGATTCTTATCGTATTCCCGTCTTATCAGCTTTTGTTTTTACTATTCGGCTTTGTGATGGGTCAGTTCGAATTTGTGTGGAACTTTGAAAAGAAAAGCCTTAACAGGATCAAGAACCTCTTTACGAGCAATGAGTAAAAAGATTCCTAATCTTCCATCTTTTCAAGCTTTTTCTGTTTTTTACGTGATAATCCTTCTACCACTAAGTTGTACGAATCTTTAATCCATTCTTTTATAATTTCATCGTCGAGCTTACCCTTGGGATTAACAGTGTTCCAATGCTTTTTATTCATGTGATAGCCTGGTTGTACATCTTGATAGAGATCACGAAGCATGGCTGCCTTTACCGGGTCGCATTTTAGATTTATACCGTCGAATTCCTCGACATCGGTGATAGCAAAAATTTTATCCATCACCTTAAAGGCAAGGGTTTTCTCATCATCAAAAGGAAAATCCTCGGTTACACCGTTAAATGACAGGCAAAATTCTCTGAAGTCTTCTATATTCATGTGAAATTGTTACTTGGTAAAGAATTGGTTTATAAAAAACGCCTACAGTTTGTGTGTTAGTCGATATATGCAAAACAATAAATGTCGGTTACCTTGATATAACTGTGCGTCTATTTATGACAGATGATAGTCTCAAGAAAAATGAGACGTTTTTAAATAATTAGTCTTAAAATATAATAATGATCCGGAACTGCAAGTGCTTTTTATGAGCGCATGCAGTTGGTTTTGATTAATTACAGGTTTTGCCAACTTGCAAGAGCCAGCAATATCCAGGCTATGATAAAGCATAGACCACCAATTGGCGTTACTGCCCCCATCCAGCGAATACCACTCACCGAGAGAATATACAGGCTCCCTGAAAATATGATGATCCCGGCTAACATCAACCAGCCGGACCATTGCAGAAGAAAGGAATGCGGGATTAGCTGTGCTATAAGGCCGACAATTAAAAGACCTATGGCGTGATAAAAATGATACTTAACGCCAGTTTCAAAGATATCCAGCATTTCATCCGAAAGCAGTTCTTTTAAACCATGAGCGCCAAAAGCTCCTAACCCCACAGCAAGAGCCATAGAAATAGAACCGATCATCAAAAACAGTTTCTGCATATGAAGTATTACTTTTTATTTGGGAACTCCTCCAATTGATTGCTGTTCGAGCAAATATCAATTGTATTTTTTAAGCTGGCACTAAATAAAAATAGCAAATGAAGCTATTGTGAAGGATCATGGTGTTCTCTCTGAATAAAGGAGTATATCTGCAGATAAAAATTAAGGCTGAAGATTAGCTTATCCTTCAAACCCCACCTCTTTGTGTGTACCATCGCAAAACGGTTTGCCGGACGATTGTCCGCAGCGGCAAAGAGCAACATTTTTAGAGCTGTTTACTGCTTCGTTTGCAATAGAGTGTATCCGATATGTCCCCTCAAGCAAGATCGGTCCGTTATCCATCAGTTTTAAAATTAGTTTATTTTGGGATGGATCTCCGTCTTTGGTGGGATGCAGTTTAGCCTTATCGAAAGAGGCAGGCGCTTCAAAATCGACGTCCTTGTGCGTATTATCACAAAGGGGTTTATTTTCGGATGCCCCGCAGCGGCAGATGGCAACTCGCGTATCTTCGAGTAATGTTTCTCCGTCTGCATTCTGAACCTCAATATCGCCTCGCAGGTAAAGCGGGCCGTTTGGAACAATAGTAATGGTATTCTCGCGTGCCGGAAGCTCTTCTTCAACCCCTTTGTATTTTAGTGCCCCGGTAGGACAGTGGTGCACAACCTCTTTTATTTTTTCGGCAGAAGCTTCTTCGGGAGTAATCCAGGGCTTATTATTTGGATTAAAGACCGAAGGTAAGTTATTGACGCATTCCGCAGAGTGAATGCATCGCTTACTATCAAATTCTACTGTAATACTTTCCGATTCGTAATTGTGTATCTTTTTTTCCATAGCACTAAAATCCTTGATTTGTTTTGTACATAAGATATATGATTTATGTAGATCGTCAAGCGGACAAAAGATTTATATATTACAGCGCTTTAAAAAAGTTGAATCAATAAATGGATATGGATAAAAAGATTCGGTATGGAATGGTGGGGGGAGGACCGGGAAGTTTTATTGGGAAGGTGCATCGCATGGCGGCTAATTTGGATGGGATGATGCAGCTAACGGCGGGAGTATTTTCTTCAGATCCCAGGAAATCCAAGAAAATGGGGCGAGAGCTGGGGATCGAAAATGATAGGGTATATGATACTTTTCAGCAGATGGCCCAAAAAGAAGCTTCATTGTCTGATGGTGAGCGCATCGATGTGGTAAGTGTCACGGTACCCAATCACCTGCACTATGAGGTATGTAAAACTTTTATAGAAGCAGGCATTCATGTGATCTGTGATAAGCCTATGACTAACACTATTGAAGAAGCCGAACAGCTCTGTCGATTAGTAAATGCGCACGATACAATTTTTGCGGTTACCTATAATTATTCGGGTTATCCGATGGTAAAGGAAGCAAGAACCTTGGTGCAGGACGGGGAGCTGGGGTCACTTCGGAAAGTAGTAGTGGAATATCCCCAGGGGTGGTTGTCCGATTCAGTAGAAAAGGAGAAGGATGTTTGGCGGTTGGATCCCAATGTGGCAGGCGTATCTGCAACTGTGGCTGATATTGGAACCCACGCCGAGCATTTGGTCCGTTACATTACAGGGACTAAGCTCAAGGAGTTATATGCTGATATTCATGCCTTCGGTGAAGGTCGTAAGCTTGAAGATGATGCCAGTATGTTGGTGCATTACGAACATGGATTGCGAGGAATTTTGTATGCATCCCAGGTTGCCATAGGAGAAGAGAATGGTCTGAGAATTCGACTTTATGGGGATGAGGCCGCCCTCGAATGGGAGCAGGAGAATCCCAATTATTTACGAATAAAGTATCCTGACAAGCCAGAGAAAATCTACAAAAGAGGAAATGATTATCTTTCGGATGGTGCAAATTATCATAACCGTATACCGGCGGGACATCCTGAAGGTTTTATAGAGGCCTTTGCTAATATTTATTCAAATGTAGCCGAGGTGATTGCAGCTCGTCGGTCGGGAGATAAGCCTAATAAGTTAGCACAGGACTTTCCATCCGTTGAGGATGGGGCTCGTGGCGTGCATTTTATCCATAAAGCTATAGAAAGTGGCAACAATAATGAGTGGATTGCAATGGATTACGAACCACGGGCTACCAACCCTAAAAATCCATAGGATTGGGGTGACTAAATTTATAGTTAAGCATCATTTTTAGTTTTCTATTTGAAACAATTTTGTACTCTTTGCTTTCGTCGTCATTAAAGGTCGGGGGTTCTAGGTCCATCGCTTTGGCCACTGCGGGATAGTACATTTTTTTGGGTGGATGCCCGTCGGAAACACCATTGAAAATTTGCCCAGTAATATTTTCTTCGATAATCTTTTGGATAATATTAATGCAATCTTTCTGGTGAATGAGATTAACGGGTGCATTACCCTTGGATATATTTTTTCGTCCGGCCAGGTATTTAACGGGATGGCGGTCATGACCATATAATCCACCAAATCGAATAACGGTAGTCTCAAACCCCGACTCTTTTCGAAGCATCTGTTCAGCTTCCAAAAGAGCATTCCCGGAGGCACGAGAGGCCTTTCCTTTTTTAGTATCCTCTTCGCTTACAATACCTGCCTTTTCCGGGTATACAGAAGTTGAACTTATAAATACCACAAAATTTATGGGTGACTCAGAAAGCCGGTCAATAACTGCCTGTATCTGCTGCTGATGAAATTCTTTGACATTATCTTTGCTTCGACCGGGTGGGATGTTGAGAACAAGCACATCAGCATCCCAAAAATCCTCACAGTTATCACAGTGCAAGCCGGGTGTTAACTCCAGAAGAAAAGGCTGTATCTCTTTTCCCTTGAGAAGTTGCAGTTTTTCTTCACTTGTTGTTGACCCTTTGATTTGATGTCCTTCGTCGCGAAGCCGTTCGGCCAACGGCAGGCCAAGCCATCCGCAGCCCAAAATGCTGATTTTCATAGTTGGTTAATTGTCTAAAAAGAAATTCGGTTTAATATCTAAAAAGCAAAACCCAATATCATTGTTGGAACAAAATGCAGGGTATGGAATAAAATGATAGGTATTAAGTTCAATAACGAATGCTAAAATAAACTATTCTGTCATGAAACAATTAACAATTTATTTCGCAGCAATTTTATTTGTTTTAGGATTTACTGCTTGCACCGAAAAGTCAGAGCGTAATACACCACAGGCAAAAGAAGGGGTGGAAGAAACTATACAATCAGCTCAAAAGGAAGTTGAAGTAAAGAAGCAGGAATTCCTTAACAATGTTGAAGAAGAGCTTGCTGAACTTGAGAGGGATATGGAGGAGCTGAAACAGAAAATTGATAGAGAATCAGAAGAAAAGAAATCCGAGCTCGAAAAACAGTGGGAGAGTCTGAATGACAAAAAGGATAAGCTTGAAAATGGTTTGGAAGAATTAAGGGCTAAGGCCGATGAGAGCTGGTATGATCTCAAGGAGAACATTGATGATCAGCTTGACAGTGTCGAAGAATCATTCAACAACTTGAAAGAGGATTTGAGTGTCGACTCGTAGTTTATATTTCACCTACTCATTCTACAGCTCTGCTGTAGAACAATGCTTCTATATATAACTATAAATAAGAAAGGCTCCCCACCAAAGGTCGGGAGCCTTATTAATTATGTATCACCCTGAACTCCGAGGTTTCGGGGTAAGTTTTGTTTCAGGATCTATGGTTATTCTTCTTCCATATATGGATACGTCCAGTCTTTGGCCGGAACGGTCGTTTCCTTGATAGAACGGACTGAAATCCAGCGCATCAGGTTGGCAGCACTTCCGGCCTTGTCGTTGGTTCCGGATTTGCGCGCTCCGCCAAAGGGCTGCTGGTTGACGATCGCTGCCGTCGGCTTGTCGTTGATGTAGAAGTTGCCGGCAGCCTGACGCAGATAGTCTGCCATCTTGTTAAGCGCATAGCGTTCTTGGGCAAAAATAGCACCTGTCAACGCATATGGTGAGGTATTGTCACACAGCTCAAGTGTTTCGTCGAATTTATCATTTTCATAGACATAGACCGTGAGCACCGGACCAAAGATCTCTTCTTCCATAGTCTTGAATTTCGGATCGTGAGCCTGCACCAGGGTCGGCTCAATAAAGTATCCTTCCGAATCGTCATAATCGCCGCCGTAAAGAATTTCGGCGTCATCAGATTCCTTGACGTAATCGATGTAGGAAGAAATATTATCGAATGCTTTCTGGTCGATTACAGCGCCCATGAAGTTGGTGAAGTCTTCTACGTCGCCGTACTTCACATCTTTAACTTCATCAAGGAACTTCTCGCGGAACTCTGGCCAGATTGATTCCGGCAGATACATGCGCGAAGCCGCTGAGCATTTCTGTCCCTGGTATTCATAAGCAGCACGGATAGCTGCAATAACAACGGCATCGACATCGGCCGATTCATGAGCAAAAATGAAGTCCTTACCGCCTGTTTCACCGACAATGCGAGGATACGTGTTATAATGCTCAATATTTTCGGCAATGCTTTTCCATAGATGCTGGAACGTACCAGTAGATCCGGTAAAGTGTAATCCTGATAAATGCTCACTTTGCAGGACAGGATCACCGACATCAGGACCGTGGCCCGGCAGAAAGTTAATCACGCCATCGGGCATGCCGGCCTCTTTCAATACTTTCATGATAAAGTAGCTGGAATAGATCGAGGATAATGCCGGTTTCCACAGCGACACATTGCCACACAGCGCAGGAGCCAGCGGCAGATTCCCGGCAATTGCGGTAAAATTGAAAGGCGTTACGGCAAAGACGAATCCCTCAAGCGGACGGTATTCCATCTGGTTCCACATGCCGTCCGGAGAATACGGCTGATCTTTATAGATCTCTTGCAGGTAATAGGCGTTAAAGCGTAAGAAATCCGCAAATTCTCCAACCGCCTCAATTTCAGACTGGTGAGGGGTTTTCGACTGTCCCAGCATCGTAGAAGCATTCATCGTGTAACGATAGGGACCGGTTATGAGATCAGCAGCCTTTAAATAGATTGCTGCCCGATCTTGCCAGGGCATCTCAGCCCACCCTTTTCTTGCTTCAAGTGCTGTTTCAATAGCCATTTCCACCTCTTTTTCACCACAAAGATGAACAGTACCCAGCTTGTGGCTGTGATTGTGGGGCATGACTACATCTTTTTGACGATCAGTTGTTACTTCCTTACCGCCAATAATCGCCGGAATTTCAATCTCCTGATTTTTTAGCCGGTCCAGTTCTTTACGGAGTTCCTCACGTTCGGGCGTGCCGGGAGCGTATGAGTTATAGGACTCATTTTCCGGTTCCCGAATTTCAAAAAATGCATTAGCCATAATAATTAGGTTGCTTTTAATTCGGATTTTCTTAAAAAATAATACTTGCTGATTTTGTCTATGAAGGTACTAAATTTTTAACAGAATTGGAGTTTGTAAACTCTTGGAAATTGTTACTGTCCTTTTAAAAACGTTTGAACTTTTTTAGCCGTTTCAAATCCCGATAAAATGCAGTCGGGTACCGATACGCCGCCTCGAAAGTTGCCTTCGATAAAAAGACCTTTTTGTTGTTTTTCGGCTTCGTTTATCTGGTTGAGAAATCGATCATACCCCACTTCATATTGGGGAATCGTTTGGGGCCAAAAGCGGTAATGCGAAAATACTGGTTCCCCGGTGATATCCAGCAGCTCTCTAATTTCAGATAAAACGGTATTTTGTAACTTTTGTTGGCTATTTTCCGCAAGTTCCGGATTCCTCGCCCCACCTATAAAACAAGTCAGCAGTTGATGATTTTCAGGAGCTCTGCCGGGAAATAATGAGGATGAAAATAGCACTCCCAATGTTTTACGGTTTTCCGCTTCGGGAATAAGCATTCCAAAACCATCAAGCGGATGACCAATCTGTTCATCAGAGAAGCCTAATGCTACAACACTTAGGGGGGCATATGGCAGATTATCAAGCGGCTTGAAAACAGAATTATTAAACAAAGTTGAGAGGGAATGTGCCGGAAGCGTTGAAATAATGATATCATGCTCACCAGTAAAAGTATTGTTGTTTTGTTGCCCCCTGACAATCCATTTTTCACTATTATTAACGACAGACTGTATTTCTGTTTCGGTTTGGACCCCTTTCTTCAGAGTATCAGCTATTGCTATTGGTAATTGCTGATTCCCCTTTTCAAAAGAGAGTAAGGCGCGTCTTGGGGAATTGCTATTGAGATCACGCTTGAACATCCCCATGAACAAACTGCCGTGTTGCTGTTCCAAATTCCAGAGCGGTTCAAAGGTGTGTTTAACCGATAGCTTTTTAGGATCACCGGCATAAATTCCGGATACAAATGGATTTACAGCATAATCCAGGGGTTCGGTGCCGAGACGACGTGTGACAAAATCAGCAATGGACTCATCCTCTTTATTTGATTGTGAAACAAAAGGCTCTTGGAGTAATCTGAATTTTGCTCTCAAGGATAAGAGACTGGTTGTCAAAAAACTGCCCAGCGACATTGGTAGAGGAGTAAGGTGATTGTGTTTAACGATGAATCTCTTTTTGGCAGTTTTACCCGCTTCGATACTGCTTTTTTTAAGATTTAATTCCTCCAGAAGATTCCAAACCTCCTTCGATTTGACCATTAGCGTGTTGGGTCCCTCTTCGACCAACCATCCATTTTCTTGATGGGTTTTGATGGCTCCACCTACTTGGTTCTCCTTTTCATAGACCGTTACATTGATATTATTTTGAGATAATTTATAGGCTGCTGATAATCCCGAAATTCCTGCCCCAAGTATGCCAACAGATGGTTTTTTATTGGTCATTGTACCATAAATTCAATACATTTTGTAGCTTAATTAGAATTAATCTAATTAAGATCAGTGTGGTTGCTTACACCAAAATGATAGTAATAAAATATTAATGACAAGTGAAGACTGAGGATTTATAATTATGAAAAATGTATTAAAAGTACTGGCAGTCGGAATTGCTGCTTTTTTCTTGAGTTCATGTGGAGATACAACCGAAGATGAATTGGTTGTATATTCAGGGCGAAGTCAAGGATTGGTTGATCCCTTGGTAGAGGATTTTAAAGAGCAAACCGGCATTAACATTGAGGTGCGTTATGGTAATGATGCTGAACTTCTGGCTGTGATGAGTGAAGAAGGTGATCAAAGTCCGGCCGATATCTACTGGGCTAATACGACCGGAGCTTTGGCGAATGCTTCTCAGGAAGGAAAACTGGTTTCGCTTCCCGATTCGTTGACATCAAAGCCGGCTTCTTATACTTCTTCATCAGGAGAATGGATACCGGTGACCGTCCGATTTCGGACATTGGCTTATAATTCCAATGAAGTTGACGAGGCAGATCTCCCCGAATCAGTTATGGATATCCCATCACTGGAACAGTTTGATGGACGCATAGGATGGACGCCAACGTATTCCAGTTTTTACGATTTTATGACCAGCATGCGTCTTATCCAAGGAGATGATGTGGCCATGAAATGGCTGGAAGGTATGAAGAAATTGAATCCTAAATCATACAGCTCAAATACGCCCATGCTGCAGGCCCTGGCCGGTGGTGAAATTGATATCGCACTTACCAATCATTATTACATTTTAAGGATGAAATATGGAAGTTCAGGAAATCAATCTTCAGATACCGATACGGATTCAGATTCGGACACTTCCATGGATGCCGGGGATTTTGACGCTGGGTCAAAGGTAGAAACATATCATTTTGCTGAAGGCGATGTCGGTAATTTGGCTATGGTAACCGGTGCAGCACAACTTACTACGGCCGAGGATCCCGAAAAAGCCCAGCAGTTTTTAAGCTTTTTGCTATCGCAGCAGGCACAAAAGTTTGCAGCAGAATCAGTGCACGAATATCCGGTGATTCGTGATGTGGAGCTGCCGGATTATATGCTTGATGCTGAGGATGCTTTTGAGCTTAGTCCAGAATATGATTACGAACAGCTTAAACAGTTAGAGGGGACTTTAAACATGCTTCGTGAAGCAGGATTGATTTAGCAGAATTTTGCTAATGAGTTTGAAAAGCCTTGCCAGTTTTTGGCAGGGCTTTTTTATGGATTATATTTCTATGCCAACGGATACATAAAAATTGCGAATCTTGGCTGGAATAATACCGGGACCGGGATAGCCGGTAGCTCGTCGCGTAAAATACTTTTCATTCATCAGATTATTGACGCCCCCTTCCAGCGTAAATCGGCTAAAGCTGTATTTAGCGGATAAATCCATCACTTTATAAGAAGGAATAATGCCCTCAATAGCTGTAGGAGTACGCCTAGCATTCGAAGCATCAGAGAAATGTTCTGCTACATAGGAAAATTGATAGGATGCTTCAAAACCGCCTTTAGATAAGGTGAGTCCCGTTTTGAAATTAAGAGGGGGAACGAGCTCTACGTCATTACCTTCAATGCCGGGTTCATCAGACTCACTGTACGTGGCGTTAATCAGAGCGAGATTTGTAAAAACTGAGAGACGGGTATCAGTATCAAGATTAAGAAGTTTCAGCAGGTTAGCCTCGGCAAATGATTCGATGCCGTAGATTTTGGCATCAGCTATATTGGTGCGGTACCGAAAAGTCCGATCAATTAAGCCATTGAATTTTGGGTTTGGTTCGGTGCGAAGAACTGTACCGATCCGATCTTCATAAGAAAGGTGAAACGCAGTGACATCATATTGAAAGAGGTCATCAATTTGCCCGCGAATCCCCAGGTCGATATTATAGCCGCGCTCATCCTGTATATTGGGATCTACTTCCAGGTTACCGACATCGACGCGGATATCATTAAAATTCATAGCGCGATAGTTCTGGGAGAAGTTTCCGTAGATTTCCAGTTCACTGCTTGGCCGGTAACTGGATCCGATACCAAACAGTACAAGTGATCGTTCTCGACTGCGGTCTTCGGTAATGCGTTCATCGACCAGAATATTGCCGGCCAAATCTCTTACGATGTTGCGATAATACCCTTCGGCTTCGGTTTTAATATATTCAAAGCGCAGGCCGGGTGTTATGCTGAACTTAGGTGTTATGTTGAATATGTTTTCGACAAATACGGACCGGTTTTGGCTGGGCAGATCAAAGTCGGACCCTTCGAGATTGGCAGGGTTCAGATATCGAAAGTGGGGTTCACTTCCGGCCGGACCATTACCTTGGCGGCGATGAGTATAGCCGTTATAAAAACGGGTGCCAGCCAAGAAAACAGATATCCCATCAAGAAAATTATACCGGTGAATCAGCCGCGTTTCGTTGCCCCAGTTTTGGAAGTCATCTTTAAGCAAATCTCGTTCTCCTCCGAAATCAAGTCGATCTATACGCTGCAGGTTACCAAGGGCATCACGACCGGCAAGCAGGCCAAAAAAGCGGCTATTGATTCTGGTTTTACTGTTAAAGATGTAATCTGCATCGAGGGCAAAAATATTCCAGTTCACTTTGAACCAGTTTCGTTCCCGGTTTGATTGGCTGGGATCATCGTAAAACTGGGCGTCGGTCAATCCGCCTGGCTGCTGCGCCAGATAATGCATGTGGGTGTACTCAGGCGTCAAGGTAAGCTTTTCGCTCAGATTGAGATCAAAGGAAACATATGCGGTATGTTGATCCAGCTGTGAATTCGGCCGCCACCCATCACTGGTTTTATATTGGTAAAAACCATAATAGCTGACGTCACCTTTTGTACCTCCCACGCTGTTAAAGGAATTAAATAATCCGAATGAACCAACAGATTGATTGGTATTTAGCTTGAAGGGGGTATCTTCGGGACCGTCCTTAAACTCAAAGTTTAGCATACCGCCAAACTGTGTTCCGTATTGTAGCGAAGCCGCACCCCGAATGATCTCAATGCGTTTTAAGGCTTCTACAGGAGGTGTATAGTAGCTCTCGGGATATCCGAGGGCATCAGCGGCGATATCGTATCCGTTTTGTCGTGTGTTGAAATTGGAATTGCGTTTGGGACTCAGCCCGCGTCCGCCCACGCTGGTTTGTATGCCGGCATCCCCGCTCTGCCAGATATTTAGACCGGGCACTTTAGAATAGATCTGCCGGTTGTTATTTGTTGCCTTGTTGACAACCATATCCTCAAGAACGAGCACTTCATTTTTTTTGCTCTCGTTGATGGTTACTCCTTCAACGGATTGTAGTCGAGTGATTCCACTTGTTTGCTGCTGTTGTTTTGCGTCTACAACAACTTCTGCCATTTCACTCTCAAACCCCTGGAGTTCAAAATTCTTTTCTGTGTCGCTTGTTATAGTTACGGCTTTGCTTTGTGTTTGCTTGCCGGGATAATATGCGATTACAACATATTTGCCGGATGTCAGGTCACGAATGACATATTGTCCCTGCTGATTGGTAGAGGTTTTGGATTGATATTGAATCGGCAGCTTTCCTTGGGTTTCCGAGTTGCTTTCAGAAACATAGATGCTCACCTCCTCAATAGGGTCGCCACTGTCATCCGTAACGGTACCCGATAAAGTAAAACTTTGAGCAAATGCTAAATCAAAAAAGGAAAGGATCAAACAAAGTAAAAAGGGTATTGCACGAAGCTTCATCATTGTAGATTCTTAAACCAGTTTTGTTGTTTCTCGTTAAAGGGTAGAATCCAGTCTTTGTGAGCAAACCCGCGTTCTTGCTCAGTCAGATCTACGTTGGGATCAATTAAAGGTTGGCTGCGCCGCCCGTTTAATGTGACATGAGATTCTGCTGTGATTATTACATCCCAGCCAAAGTTTTTCTGGTACTGGTCTTCAAGATGATGGGCAAATTGCAGAATCATGTCCGGTCGTGTAGACATCTCCTTTTCTTGGTTTGGTGTGAGGTAGTCCCAGTTCCTTACCTGCCATTTGTTCCCTGTTTCGGGATTTCGGATATGAAAGGTAGCATGTCCTGCTTTTTCCATCAGCATAACCCGCCATGAAAAGCGAAATCCTTGTTCAGTCCAGAAAAGATTACCCGGATAGAGCATAAAGCGAAGCGGCACTAAAAACTGAAGTACAAAATGAATGATCAGGATACCGCTTATAATACTATTTGTGCTTTTGGTGAGCTGAAATTTTTTGTTCTCAGCAGGTTTGGTTTCGGGCATGGAAAACGGAAGATAGGTTATAGCACTGGATATGAACCGAATAATTCTTTGATGGAAAGACGCTGAAAAGAAAATGAGCGTACACAAAATCATAATGAACGGGAACATCCCGATCTGAAACAGGAACCACGTGAACATGTGAAAAACGATCACAGCCAGGTATGCCAGAACTCGGGTCCGTTTCCAGAGTAGAAAAAAGGCAATGGTTAGATCGTAAAAGGCACCTGCCCAGCTGAAGATATAGGCGCTTACCGTATATTCAAGCAGGGGGCCGACGATGGGGAGGTCGGCATTTGCGGGTAGCCAGATTTGGAGCGGCATGGCATTGAGAAGCCAGTCGGGATTGAGTTTGGCTACGCCGGCAAAAAAGTATACAAGTCCTAGTTGCAGTTTAAAGATGTTAATTGTCCAGGCGGGTACGTTTTCACGTCGAAGCGAAGGTTTGCGAAGGACGTCAAGGGAAAAGCTTCGGTTGGCTGGTACGAACATCAGCAGAAAACTTACGATGCTGACAAAATAGTAATGATTTAAGTAGTTTGTTTTGTCGATGAGTTCGACATAGGTGAAAGCCAGGAAAAAGAAAACGATACCGAAGCGATAAAAATAGCCCAGCATGATGGACAGGGCAGCCAAGCCCATCCCCAGAAATAACAGGTACATGCCCGTTTCACCCAGCGGCGTGACCCAGTCAAAGCCGTAAAAAGTAAAAAAGTAGTCAGGTTTTATATACAGCTCATAAATCCATCCGTTGGCGGCAAATCTTATAATGCTTACCAACATGATGAATCCAAAAAGGAAACGGAATACCGCCAGTGGGGCAATAGAAGCCCTTCCTGTAATATGCTTTTTAATGGCCTCGGGAATCATTCGTCGTTAATCACCGTCGTTATCTTGATAGGTGATGGTAATACCCAGAATAGAAGTCATATCTGCCTTGACCAGCGTTACAGCCTGTTGTATATCTTCAAAAGTGGTTAAGACGGGATCGTTGTTTTCTTCAATCTGCTGCGAAAGCGGATCGTTAAGTCCCTCGAGTGCAGACTGCGCTTCATCAATTTGATTTTGTATTTCATTGGCCAGATCTCCGGCTCCGAGCGCTTCAAGGTTATCGTCCAGTCCTCTACTATCACCGCCGGTAAAGATTCTTTCTACCTGCCGTAAATTTGCTGAGGCCAATTCAACGGAATAGCCGCTGTAATAGGCTTCAACAGCAAGTGGACGAGGAGTTCCTGCACTTCGTACGCCGGCCGGAATACCAATTTTGCCATCCCGAAGGAAACGTTCGTAATGTCGGACATAGCTGTTGATGAGCATGCCTAAAGAACTTCCCACATCGGTGCCGGCATTTTCTTCACTTAAAAACATGCCGATATAATCTCCACCGGAAGCTTGCCAGTCGTTTGTTGCTGTATCGACTTGTTCTTTTATGAATGCGATATTATCAAGTAGGTAATCAAGGCGGTTTTGAGCATCTTTGTCAGTAGTATACATTGCCAATATTTCTTCGTCAGTGTCTCCTACCCCGTGCAGCAGATATCCAAGAGCAGGGAGGCCGGCTGCATCACGATTGTTTATGGTACCGAACGAATATTCGCCGCTGGATACCCTGTCGGAAACTTTTGTGGTATCAACCGGATATGTATTCAGCGAAGCCCGCAGTAAAACAGCTTCAGAAGGGCCAAATTGAAAGGGGCTTACATCCTGCCAGACTAACCGTGCATTTTTAAGCGCCTCTTGCAGGGTTTCTAGGTTCTGAGGCGTGCGTTCAGTTTCAAAATCCTGTGCTGCCACCTGCAAGTCATCAACGGATGTTTGCAGTGACTCAAAAGCCGGTAGGATAATATTATTGCCGTAATTCTCGAGCATAGCTGCCCGATCAAAATTTGGCTGTTCATCAGATGATGTACTACTGCCGCATGCCCCGAGAAAGAGCAAAAGTAACGTAACAATAAAAGTGTTTCGGAAGTGTATCATGAGATTGCTGAATTAAATGAGAACCGAATCCTCGAAAGGATTCGGTTCTATGATTGTAATTCTTATAGCTGGTCTTGAACAGAATCGAGATCAGGATAAATTTCAACAAGCGTAGACTTTGCATTGTTCAATCCCTGTGGGGTCACTTCCCAGAAGTTCCCGTTATCGCCAAAATCAGTGTTTATGATCTGGTTAACCTGATCGTTGGTGATCTTTCTATTGGGGCTGTATTTCAACGCATTGACAAATGCCCAAGCTTCTGAAAGTGCATGAAAAGCTTCTCCGGTATTGTCACTATTAAGGTGGCTAAGAGTACTGTTGATATAGTGAACGGCCGTTGCTGCTGAGAGTAATTCCAGGTTTTCATACAGCTCATCAACTTGGTCATTAAGTTCATCCTGGTTGCCGTTGACGATAGCTGTTCTTCCCAGAATAAAGGCATCCATGATGGTGTCATTAAAACCAAGTTGTGCATCAGAGCCATTGGAGTATTTGCTCCAGAACCGAAGCTCATTGTTACGCGACTCGGGCCAACCTGATTCAAAATCTGCCGGAGCATTGAAATAGCCGTAGGCTTCGTCAAAGTGGTGTTCTTTGGGAGTATAGTTTGCTCCTTCTTCAGTTTCGCTGTTTTCAACATCGGGACCGATACGTTCATCAGTCAGATACACGTTAAAAATTTGATTGTAGAAAACAGCCCCCATCAACCCTTTCTCAACTAGTTGAGTGAATTCACGGCCTTTTGCATCTACCAAAATATCGCTTCCGCTTTCTTCGCGTTCAATAAGACCTGCAACACCATTTTGTGCCCGAACACCAGAGTTGCCATTTTCACTGGCAGCAGCAGCATCAGCAAAAATACCTTCAAAAAGATTATTGTCTAGGTCGGGAGCAAAAGTTTTGCTTTTTAGATCGCGATCTGAAGTAAACGAAAAGTGACCACCTCCGTCTCCATTCGTGTTTTCGAACATATCATTTAGAGCTTGTTCGGTGATAATTTGGCCGTCATTGGCTGTAGCAATATAGGCCTTCATTTCTTCAACCATGTCCAGTCGATCATTTTGACCGGGATATGCGACCGTTGATTCTCCATTACGGGTAAATTCGTAGGTATCGGGAGCTTGAATGTTTGAATCATCATTATTGCCATCGAGGACATCACAAGAGGAGATAACAAGTGATACCGCCAGAGCAGGTAACACGAGGCTGGATAGTGCAGTGCGTAACATTTTTGGTAATATTTATTTATATTAGTTCTAATTAGCGAGGGAAAATAATAACTATATAGACTAATTCTAAATAGAAAATCGAATTTTTAATAGTCTTGTTGGGTATGACCTGAACCCCCGATAATATTTTTGGAAAAAGGGTAAGCGAGACTAGTCCCGATCAGAAAAGGTATCCATCAATTGATTGAGCAAGCTGTTACTAACAACCGATAGTTTTTCTTGCCGACCCATTGACAGAAAGCGCAGGAACTTTCTTAGTTCAACCAATACGTAGGGAGGATTTGTTACCAGCGTATCGCTTTTTATGATATGGTCCCAGTCCAGCGAGCGTTGAAATTCGATACCGTGCTTTTCCATGGTTTCTTTATATAGATGCGCAATTAGCCCGTAACCGATAGTGGTAGGATGGATGCCATCCAGACTGAAAATACCTCCTTTGTATACTTTTTCTGAATCGCGATCAATACGTAGATAGTCGGTACTCAATTTGGGATTATTTGTATCCTCAACAAGATGTTTTGTATCGGGATTTCGTTTCATTGCTTTACAGAATTCTTCGGGATAAGGTAATCGCATTTTGCCCCCCAGTCTTCGTCGTGCAATACCGCTGACATACCGATTTAGGGGCACAGTAATCCAGCCATATTCATCTGCAACATTTTTAATAATGGTATTGTACTCATCCACATGTTGGTCCAGCGAAATAGCCTGTTCCTTGGTAAGATGGGGGTGTTTGTCGGGGTCAAAGTCGGCATCCCAAATCCAGAAGCGAGTATAATAGTCGAAGTAACCGGTGTGGCTTTCACGTGATTTATCTGCGTTGACCCCACGGGTAACGGGAGGAATAGTGACATAAGGAATAGTTTGGGTGATAACGCGTTCAGCTCCGATTTTGCTTACCCTTTCTGCCAGATTGCGGTATTCTTCTTCAAAGTGTTCAGGGCGATAGACGGTATAGTTGCGTTTGGAAGGGAATTTATTTAAATCCCCTTTTTCGGAAAGTTCATATTTTAGGTCAGATGCTGCACCGATAACATTATTATGTCCCGCTGAAATAATGAGATTCTCGATGCCACCGTTCTCTTGTAAATATTCTACGTTGTTGAGCTGGGTAAATTGGCTGAATTTTTCATCGAAAGAAGGGTTAAGAACCAATCGGGCAGTGACATACATGGCATGATCGGGAAGCATATCAAAGATCGAGTAGGTCTCAGGCTGGGTTTTGATATATTCGCGGCTGTGTTGTTCGGTAATCATCCAAGTATCATTCATCGCGAATCCCCAAATCGACTGGTTATGGTAAGGCATATCGCGTTCCTGTTTCAGAGGCTTTATCTTTCCCTCCCAATAGCGTTTTACCCGCCGCAGTGTAGAGTATAAATAGCTGATGGCTGGCAGGTATTCATTCCACTCGATCGAATTGCCGAACTCATCAGAAAGACCGCGCGCCAGTACCTCCAGATTGAGGGGGATTCCCGCTTGGGCGGTAAATCGCGGCTGCTCAAAATCAGGTTCAGGTTCCCAGCACTGACGTAAAAAATTAGGGAAGTTGAGATCAGTACGGTAAATCCCTCCATTTTGGAATCCTTGGCTGACACTGTCACCCAGCACTACAAGTTTATGTTTGGGACGTGTATTTTTATTGCTCACAGGTAAAAGGAGTCTTAGCCATCCGGCTTGGAATTATGATTAAACTTCCTGAGAATAAGTCGTATCTTAACAGGTCTTTTTTCAAACAGAATGTAGTAAAAGGATGAGCAAAATAGAAAGCAACCGACTGGAACAATTTCGCAAGGAACGCGAGGAAGCGAATGACAAAGTGTTTGATCTTGATCATTTAGGTATCAAACGCTTTTTTAATCTCGATAACAACACATATAAAGAGGGTGCATTGCCGGCCCAAACCAAAGAGCTACTTGGATTAGTGGCTTCGACAGTGCTTCGCTGTAATGATTGCATCGATTATCACCTGGAACAAAGTGCTAAAAGTGGATTTACCAAAGATGAAATTGTGGACGCCTTGAATGTTGCGCTGGTTGTGGGAGGGAGTATCGTAATTCCCCATTTGCGGCATGCGGTGGAAACACTCGAAATATTGGAAGAAGAAGGTCACCTTGATTCCTAAAAGATTATCGTTTTGATTCGCTACGCATCGCTATTATTTATCTTCATATTACTGATAGGTTCTTCGGGAAAGGCCCAGATGGTAGCTTCCCGGGTAGGTCCGGATTCCGTGTCAACTGCATTGGTTCCGGCGTTGGGTTATAGTTCTAATGAGGGGTTTTTAGGTGGACTCATTTTTAGTCGGTACGATTACCGGGGAAACCAACGGCCGTTTAATAATGTGTTGGAGACGTCGGGCATAGCGACTACCAAAGGATTTGTTGAGGTGAATGCAAGATACGAGCAGACCCGGGCGTTCGGTCGGGAAATTCGATCAATAGCAGATATTTATTTTTATCGCTATACACAGGACCAGTTTTTTGGGATTGGAAATGAGACTACGTTTACCGATGAGCGATGGGAAGACGATTACTATTTTTTCAGGTCGATAGGATTTAGCCTGGATTACCGGATACGAAAACCGATATTTGAGCAGGGGCGAAAGCAGCTTGATATACAGTTTGGAGCTGCTACTGAATATCATATCCCCTATATAAATGAGGACCAATCATCTTTTGCACTGCAAACGCCTAATGGAAGTGAGGGCGGCTGGGTTAACAATTTGAATACAGGACTCATTTGGGAGAATCGCGATAGCGAGTTTGATCCCCGGCGAGGAAACAGGGCAGAGCTGGAACTGCGTGCGGCCCCCAAATGGATTGGTAATTATGGTTTAGCTACAGCTCGATTAGAATTACGACAATATTTTCATCTATTTGATTGGCTTACAGTGGCAAATCGACTGGAAGCGCGTCATGCAACGGGCGATACGCCATATTGGGAATTATCTACGTTGGGGGATAAAAAAACGCTCCGAGGTTATCCTTTGAATCGTTTTAAGGGTAATACCTCATTGGCCTACACGCTGGAATTACGAACGTGGTTGCTTAAGTTTCCCGAGTTTTACGGCCTTAAGTTTGGTGGTCAGCTTTTTACGGATGCGGGACGTGTATTTACGGAAACAGATGATATAAATGATTTGTTGGAGGGATACCATCAAACCCTGGGATTCGGTGGAGCGATGTCTATTTTTAATCCTGATTTTATTTTGCGGGGAGAGATTGGCTTTTCTGAAGATGTGAGTCGTATTTATATTGGCGTAGGGTATATGTTTTAGGATTTTAAGACAGAAGAGTTTTATTGTACTGAGTTCGTTTTAGACTCAGTGTTCATCTTATTTTTAAACACCGTACAGTAATTTTAAGCTTTAAGAAGTATACTAATAATGAGCAGATCAGTTTTGTTAACAGCCGCACCGGAAGACACCGAAGTTTTTCGAGATAGGTTAGAGGAAAAACCCGTATCTGTCTTACATTATCCCTTGGAGCGTTATGAAGCGCTGGAAGATAATGGAGATATTCTGGATGCTTTGGAAAACATCGAAGAATATGAGAACATCGTTCACGGCAGTAAACGGAATGCCCAGTTTTGGGTTGACTGCTTGCAGGAGTTTGACAAGATGGAGGAAGCGCGAAATCAGCTGAATTTGGCACTTAATCAACATACAGCAGATTATCTTGAAGAGCAGGGCATTCCGGCGGTGCATCCACATTCAGAGGGAAAGGCGATTAATCTGCTGGAATTTATGCTGCGGATTAAACGCATCGGCAAAACGCTATATCCCTGTGGCGATAAAACTGCGGAAGATCTGCCTGCTTTGCTTCGCGAGTTGGAGATTGAGGTTAACGAATTAGTGTTGTTTACGCTAGAAGGGCCGGAAGAAAATAAATTGGAAGAGTATCGAAAAGACTTTGCGGCGCATCAACCGGAGTTTGTGATCTTTCACTCACGCCGCTCAGTAAACCGAATGTTGGCTGCTTTTCCAAATACCAATTTTAGCGATTCTTATATTATTTCCGGTGATCAGGCTGTGACTGATAAGCTGGGGAAAGAGGATATTACGGTTGATGAGCAGGCCGAGGGGAGTTGGAGCTCTATTATTGAGATAATTGAAAAAGAACTGTAATCAATAGTGGTAGCAAATCCTCTGCCGCTACTTGAATTTTACAACGGTACACCCTGCGCCGCCCTGTGAAATAGGAGCCATCTCATATCCTTCAACTTCTTTGCGTTTGTCGAGATATTCGTGCACCAGCTTTTTGAGGATTCCTTCTCCTTTGCCGTGGATAATCTGTACATCCCTTTTGCTCGCGGCCACAGCATCATCGATGTAGCGCTGAACTTCCTTCATTGCGGCATCTCCGCGCATACCCCGAATGCTGAGTTGAGGTTTTACCATCTTGAATCGGCTGCTGTCCTCAAAATTAACTTTAACCTTTTGCTTTTTTGGTTTGCGATTTGAAGCATCTTCAACCTTGACCAGCTTTTGGTATTTTGTTTTAACTCGAAGACCGCCGGCTGAAATCACTGCCTTATTGCCGTTGACCTCTTTGAGTTCCCCCGTCGTATTGGCGTCTTTTAACCGTACCAAATCCCCAACTTCCGGCTGTTCGGATGAATCCTGATCCTGTTCCTGCTCTTCCTCCAATTCCCGTAGCTCGGATGCCACTTTTTTGCGATGGGACTCCACTTCTTTTCGCGCTTCCTTAATCGTTTCGTCATCTTTTTCACCCTGTTCGACGATTCGCTGTACGGCCTCCTCAATTTTTTGGTTGGCGGAGTCCATAATTTCTTTCGCTTCCTTAAGCGCTTTCTCTCGTATTTGTTCTTTTTCTTTTTCGATAGCCGAGCGTTTTTCTTCGTAACGATTCCGCTCTTTTTGTGTTTTGGATTGCAGCTGATTGTATTTCTTTTTGAGCTCTTCGGCTTCCTGCGTTTTGGATTCGAGCTCGGTAATAAGCGTTTCCATATCGCTTTTGGCTTCGCCCAGCAGTGTGCGGGAACGGTGCAGAAGCTCGTCCTGAAGCTTCATTCGCTCAGCAATCTCAAACGCATAGCTGCTTCCGGGTACGCCTTTTTTAAAACGGTAGGTGGGAGAAAGGGTATCCTGATCAAATTCCATTGAGCCATTGACCGCATGTTCGTGATCGTGGGCAAAAACTTTAAGTGAGCCGTGGTGGGTCGTAACCAAGGTTTTGGCTTGGCGCTCCATCAGGATTTCAATGAGGGATTGAAACAGCGCACCGCCTTCCTCAGGATCGGTTCCTGCTGCGGCCTCATCAATGAGAATCAGGCTTTGATCATCGGCATTATTCAAGGTGTGCTTCATCCATTCCAGGCGCGAGGAAAAGGTACTTAAATCATTTTCGATGGATTGATCGTCGCCCATATCCACGAAAATGCTGTCAAAAATAGGGATTTCCGAGCTGTCGCGAGCCGGAATGGCAAATCCGGATTGAATCATCATGCTGCATAAGCCCAGCGTTTTTAGTGCCACCGATTTACCGCCGGCATTGGGGCCTGTAATGACAAGGCAGTGCTCATCTTCAGAAAGCTCCATATCAAGAGGCACTACTTTTTCCTGTTTTTTTTCGGGAAGCTGCAGGTTTTTAAGAAGTAAAAGCGGATTGTAAGCCTCTTTCAGATATAGATGGGAAGACTCTGAAATCACGGGCACAAAACCATCCAGATCGATACTTAGTTGCGCTTTGGCAGAAATGACATCAAAGGTAGTTAGCGTTTCCAGGTTTTGCCGGATGGAATCTCGCTGATGCCGAACGTGCGTGGTTAGTTCGCGGAGTATGCGTTCAATCTCCTGCTTTTCCTCCGATTCGAGCTGACGAATTTCATTGTTGATGTCGAGTGCTTCCACCGGTTCCAGGTATACCGTTTGTCCCGATGAAGATACATCGTGGACAAAACCCTGTACCTTTCGTTTATACTCGGCTTGAACCGGAATCACCATGCGTCCGTTACGAATAGTGGCGCCTTCATCAGATGTCATACCTTGCTTGGATAGGCGTCCCATTACCCGGTTAATAGTTGTGCGCAGGTCATTTTTTCGTTTATTGATCTTATTTCGGATGGATTGCAACTTGGGACTGGCATCACTTCTGAGTTCGCCATTCTCGGTGAGTACATCTTGAAGGGTTTCCTCCAAGTCTTTAAGTGGGATAAGTCCCACGGCAATTTTTGTAAGCGCAGGATAATGTTCCTTTCGCTGGTCGATATACGACTTGACGACGCGCGCAGTAATACTGACTTCCAAAATTTCTACAAAAGCTTCCAGCGGAATAATACTGCCTTCGGGTCGAGCTTTGTCGAGAGAGTCACGGACATCGTGAAGGTTACGAAGGGGAAAGGACGAGTCGTTCAACAGCAGATCCATCATCTCTTTGACTTGGGAAAGCCGGCGTTCAATAACCTGTCGGTCGGAAAAAGGCATCAAGGATTTGAGCTGGTTACGAGCCATGTCTGACTGCGCTTTTTTGACAGTGGCTTCGCGAATAGACTCAAATCCAATTTTATTACTTAGATGTTCCGGGAATAAATGCATTTATGTTTTCTGTCTCATGTCATCCTGAACTTGGTTCAGGATCTATAACAATAATTTTTCAAAATACGCCTAAATATAAGCTTCTTACTGCAGAAATGATGAATTTGAAAAGAGTAAAATAATTGTTAATTCCACAGGGAGATTCCGTTAAAAAAATTACCGTTATTGAAATGAAATTACCTATATATCAAGTTGATGCCTTTGCTTCAGAACCTTTTGAGGGAAATCCCGCAGCTGTATGTCCGCTGGATGAATGGTTGCCCGATGAGCTCATGCAGCAAATTGCCATGGAAAATAATCTCTCCGAAACGGCTTTCTTTGTTGCGCAGGATAACGATTATCGGCTGCGGTGGTTTACGCCAACCACCGAGGTGGATTTGTGTGGGCATGCGACGCTGGCGACGGCACAGGTACTTTTTGAAGAGCTTGGATACAACAAGCAGACCATCCATTTTGATTCTAACAGTGGGAGATTGACGGTTCGAAAAGAAGGCAATCGATTGGCAATGAACTTTCCCACTGCAGCATTAAACAGGGAAGAGGCTCCCAATTTTTTGGAGGAGGCCGTAGGCGTTCCGGTTCAAGAACTCTATCGTGATACCGATTATTTGTATGTGGTTGAATCAGAAAACCAGGTTCGAAATTTAAATCCGGATATTAGAGCAATGGCTAAAGCCGATGTGCGGGGTATCATCGTAACGGCTGCTGCCGATAAGAATGATCTCGATTTTGTGTCACGATTTTTTGCGCCCAATGCCGGCGTTGATGAAGATCCCGTGACCGGCTCGGCCCATACGATGTTGACTCCCTATTGGAGCAATCGCTTGGGAAAGCAGCAGCTGGTTGGACGACAAGTTTCCCGGCGCGGAGGAACGGTATATTGTCATTATAAAAAAGATAGGGTGGAAATTTCAGGGAAAGCCTGTACCGTGATGCAAGGAGAGTTTACAATCTGATGGAGATGCTCATTCTTTTACTTCTTGGAGTTTTAGCAGGTATTGTCGCCGGGCTTTTTGGGTTGGGTGGCGGTATCTTATTTACTCCCATTTTGTTTATTGTATTTAGCGATGCCGGCATTGCAAATCCTGTAATTTTGACCATTGGAAGCTCACTTTTCTGCACCTTCATTGCAGCTTTTGGGAGTTCGATACGACAATTTCAGCAAAAAAACTTTTATTGGTCAGAGGGTATAACCATTGGCTTGATGGGAGCGGGTGGCGTTTATTTGGGAAAGTTGGTAATTACATCCCCATACTACAGCCAGCAGGAGTTTGTGATCTTTTTTAGTCTGCTGTTATTATATGTCGCGTATATGTTTTACCGTCGCGGTGC
Organism: Fodinibius sp. GM21; assembly: GCF_058386955.1. Taxonomy (NCBI): domain Bacteria; kingdom Pseudomonadati; phylum Balneolota; class Balneolia; order Balneolales; family Balneolaceae; genus Fodinibius; species Fodinibius sp. GM21. Next base: position 565,821 of record NZ_JBYEIQ010000002.1, read on the forward strand.
ACGGAATAAACATGAAATTGATCAAAATAAAACGCCTGTAACGTTACCGCAGTCATTTGCAACCGGTGGACTCGGCGGTTTTGTGGCGGCCCTGGCTGGGATTGGGGGCGGAGGAGTGATGGTGCCGCTGATGAATCTGGTCTTTAAAAAAAGTTTTGCACGGTCGGTGAGTATCTCATCCTTGGCTATTGTTTTGATTTCCCTTTCGGGATGGATACAGCTTGGGTTCACAGGAAATGATATTGGTACGCTTACGGAATTCCACTGGGGGTATGTAGATTTTGGAGCAGCTTTTCCGTTGGCGTTGGGAGGATTGTTGGGAGGATTTCTCGGGGCGTTATTTAATCTGAAAATCAATCGTCGATATTTGCAGTATGCCTTTTCGGTATTGGCTATTGGCATGGCTGTTAAATTACTTGTAGAAGTTTTTTGATCAACAGCTTGGCTTAATGATGCTCATTAATCTAATGCATAATTATCGGTTAAGTAATCATTAAAAAAGGAGTCCCGATGAAAGGACTCCTTTCTTTTATAGCAATCAAAATCCCAGAATAAAGGGATTAGAAATTCAGTTGTTCTCCTGCTTTTCTTTTTCCTGCATTGCCGGACGTTCCAGGTAGGGAAGCCCATCCGTAATCCATTCCGGAGCTTCTTTTCCAAGCAGATAATGCTCATGCCATTCAAAAGCACGGGTGGCGTAATCGATTTGATTTTCTTCACGCGCCAAGCCGTGGTTTTCGCCTTCATACACCAGCATCACAAATGGGTTTTGCATGCGGCGCATCGTATTATATAGTTCAACGCCTTGGTTGAAGTCGACGGCACCATCATCCGTACCGAACTCTACCAGTAGCGGTGTTTGAACGCCTTCCATATTAAAGATAGGAGAATTTTCCACGAATTTATCCCAGTCTTTCCACCAGGGATCGGGAAATCGTCCCTGACTCGTTTCAAAAATTCGGGCGTCGGTCGTACCGGTATTCCAGTAGATCGAATTATACATGCTGATCATGTTGGTAAGCGGGGCACCGGCAACAGCAGAATTAAATAAGTCGGTTTGCGTGATGATAAACGTCGTTTGGTAGGCTCCCCACGAGTGGCCGGTAAGGCCAATTTGATCCTCGTTTATCATACCGGTTTTGATAACTTTTTCTACAGCGGGAACGACGCTTTCGACAGCAGACATTCCGGGATCACTCAATTCGTAAGTAATATCCGGAAGAAATACGAAATATCCCTCAGAAGAGAAACGTCGCGCGTTATAGGGACTTTTCTTTGAGGGCATACTGTAGCTATGCATTGACTGAGAGAGCTTTTCATAAATGTAGGTGATCATCGGGTAGCTTTTGTCCGGATCATAATTGGCCGGATAAAGCAGGCGTCCCTCGAGCTCTTTTCCATTTTCGTTGGTAAAGGTAATGAGTTCGTCGTCAGCCCAGTAGTATTTGTCTTGTTGGGGATTGGTATACGTAAGTGCAACCGGATCATTAAAATCATGATCTACATGAAAGTAGTCGGGCGAATCGGTGGCCGACTGTTTTTGGTAAACAAAGTTTTTGGTTGAATCGGCCTGGGCAAGGCTGCTGAACATCTTGGAATCGTACATCAGTGTTTCGGCAGTTTGGCTCTCGTCAATATGGGCATATCCCCGGTCTTTGGTTTTATCTCCGTACATCGAAAAGTAAATATCTTCATCGGAGGCAATACCATCATTGTCATACTCAAATCGAACCTGCCGATATCGAATCTTGTCGTTGTTACCTTCCGTAATTTTTTGATAATTGCTCCCATCTGTCCAAACTTTATAAGTATTATACTGGTCATAAATCAGTACCCAGGAGTCATCTTCTGACCATTCGCCCATTCCAAAGGGCCGGCGATGGTCACGTCCGTTTACGTTTGTAAAGTTCTCGAATCGTGTGTCAATATCTCCTGTTACATTATGATGATTCTTGTTTGCAATATCGTAGGTCCACCAGTTTTGATCTTTGAAATAGAGCAGGTATTTGCCATCTGGAGAGGTACGTACTTGTTCTTGACGCTTGAGAATTTGTTCGGATTCACCGGTATTAACATCAATCAAGTAGACATCCCGCCAGTTTTCTTCGAAAGCCGGCTCGTAGGGATGCGGGTCGTATGCTACGGCATGTTGCTGATTTCCGGTTAGTTGTAACTGCTCAAATTGCTCAGTGCCGAGTTGTACAAACGTCTTCTCGTCAAGGTGCCATACAGAGAGGTGATTGTCTTCTTTAAGCTGATTGACCAGTACTTTCTGCTTGGGTTGAATATCATCATCCTGCCAGTGCCAGACTTCTACATTTGACGGATCAAGTTCATCTTTTGATTCTTCTTTTGTAGTGTCAGGTTTTTCTGCTTTTTCCCACTCTTTAATGCCAAAAAAGAGGGAACTTCCATCCTCTGACCACTCTAGTGACCGATAGTCAACAACACGAAAATCCTCGGGAAAGGCATTGCTTTTTTGCTGATTAAATTCAAATTGTCTTGGTGTGGCATCAAGATTTTTAAACGCCATGATACGGTGTGTGGGATCTTTATAATCTTCGTGTTCTGCTGATTTTAAAAATGCCAATGCGTTTTTATCCTCGTGCCAACTGAGATCTTTATAACTTGTTGTATCACTATCAAGCACGGTAATTCGGTTGGATGGTAAGTCATAAAGATGGACTCCATTTCCAAGCTTTTCGTTTGAGTCAAGGAGAACAGCAAGTTTTGATCCACTATCGTTAAAGGCGAATTCCGAAACATTGCCGATTAACTGATTTGTTTTCCGAGTAAGGTCACGCAAGATCAGGTCGGTGCCATCAGTTTTGACTTCTTCAGGTTTGTACTTTTTCATAGCCAGATACCGGCCATCATCAGAAAAAGCATATTCCTGAATATTTTCGAAGGTGTCTACCTTAGCAGATTCCAAATTCATCAGGCCCAGTTTGTAGCGGACCTGCTTTTTGTTTTCTTCGAGCTGCTCTTTTTTATCCTCGGAAACCCCAATCAGAAAAGCTGCCCATTTATTATTCTGGGAAAAGTCAACTCGTTCTCCATGCATAAATTTGTGTTCTTCAGTAGAGTCCGCTCCTACCTCCTTGATGATCAGCCACCCATCGCCATCTTCGAGGCTTATGTTATATGAAAACCAGTTGCCGTCTGCAGAAAGCTCGGTGGATGCAATGTATTGCCACTGATCGTAATCTTCAGGCTCAAGCTTCTGCTTTTGGTTTTGAGCTGTGAGAGAATGAAAAGAGAAGAGGAAAATAAATACTGTGAAAAAATAGAGTTTTGAAAACCGCATCATGGTGACATTTTATTGAATGTTAAAGCTGTAATAGTGCAAAAGTGATTTTTTATGCAAAGCAGTTCTTGCGTACGATTATTTATTGAGGTTGTTATATAGATAAAGTTTTAAAGGAAATGCAAAGAAAAAAAAGGAGTCCCGATCAAAGGACTCCTTTTCATTTTATAGCAATCAAAATCCCAGAGTAAAGGGATTAAATGAAACTGGTAGTTACCAGCCATTTGTTAGGTACATAGCAATCTAAACAGGATATATATCAACAGTTAATCCATTATTTTGCGCAGAAATGCAGGCTGATCGGAATCGGTTTTGTCGATTCGTTCGCGGCGATTGTTGAGCAGTTCGTTGCTTTTCTCCTGCTCGTCCTGCATTTCTTTTTCCTCTTTCTCATCATCATTGAGGGGACGCACGTTTTTAAGACCGCGACGGTGAAATGCCGGCTGATCCATCTGCTTTAGATTTTTCTCGCCTTTATAAAAAGGCTCGTTTGTTGCAGAATATCGGCTGTGGCCGGTAACATCACTGGCTTTTGGCATATCCAGTTTATCGTCATCGGCTTTCTTTTGAGTCCCTTTCTTAGTCTCATTGGGCGCTACGCGAGCTTCTTTGTTACTTTCAGCCAGATCAAACCCGGTAGCAATAACGGTGACTCGCAGCTCATCATCAAAACTTTCGTCGAGCACTGTACCGAGAATAATCTCGGCATTTTCTCCGGCTTCTTGCTGGATGATGCTGGTTGCCGTATTGGTTTCCTGCATTCCGAGATTTGCCCCGGAAGAAATGTTAACCAACACATTGCGTGCACCGTTGATGCTCACCCCATCGAGCAGTGGGGAGTTAATGGCTTCACGGGCTGCAATTTCGGCTCGGTCTTCGCCCGTTGCATTTGCAGCACCCATGATGGCGGCACCACCGTCAAGCATGGTTGTTCGCACATCGGCAAAGTCAAGGTTGATAAGGCCGGGCATCAGGATGAGATCCGAAATACCGCGTGTTGCATTATAGAGAACCTGGTTGGCCTGCTCAAAGGCTTCGAGCAAGGTGGTATCTTCGTCGGCGATATCCATCAATCGCTCGTTGGGAATAACAATGACGGTATCACTGTTTTTCTTGAGCTCAGTAATGCCTTCGAGTGCATATTTCATTCGCTTTGGACCTTCACAGTCGAATGGTGTGGTTACAATACCGACCGTTAAGATACCTTTGCGTTTGGCAATACCTGAAACGACAGGCGCACCTCCCGTTCCGGTTCCGCCACCCATGCCGGCTGTAACAAAAATCATGTCGGCGCCTTCGATGGCTTCTTCAATTTCGTGTCGATTTTCTTCCACGGCTTCCCTGCCAATTTCAGGACGTGCTCCGGCACCAAGTCCGTTGGTAAGGTTGGCCCCCACCTGGATGGTAAGGTCAGCCATGCTATTTTTTAGTGCCTGTGCATCAGTGTTAAGAGCAATATACTCCACACTGGTCAGGCCTTTTTCGATCATGTTGTTAACGGCATTGCCTCCGCCGCCTCCAACACCTATCACTTTGATTTTCGCATTGTCTTGACCGTCGATGTCAAAACTAAAACGAGAGTTGAGGTTAGACATAATATTTACTCCTTTTTTAGATTGCTGTGTACTGTTTATTGCTATTTGATTGCTATATGTTTTTCTCTTTGTGACAGCAGATATGGCTGTCGGCATTTTTTAAAGTTCTTTGAACCAGCTCTTCATCCGTTCAGCGATGCGATTCATTACTTTTTCCACGCTCGATCCTTTGGTGGACGATGGTACGATTGCCTGGTTTGTAGGGCCGGAACCGGTCTTTATTGCGTGCATTACCAGTCCCACACCCGTTGCATAAATTGGATTATTTACTTCTTCAATGAGTCCGCCGCTAAGCCCGATCGGTTTACCTATTTTGGCATCCATGCCGAGTATTTCATTGGCCAGGGGACAGACATTATTAATCAGCGATCCGCCGCCGCTAAGCACGACCCCGGCACTGAGATTGTCGGCATAGCCGCTCCGTTTTACTTCGATGGCGACAATTTCCAGGATTTCTTCCATGCGGGCCTGTATAATTTTCCCGAGGATGCTTTTTGTGATTTCTTTTGGTGGACGTCCTGCAATGCCGGGCACGGTAATGGCTTCATCTTCTTGGATCATATCCACATATGCTTCGCCGTGCTCACGCTTCAGTTTTTCAGCCTGATCATCGAGAACGCTTAACCCGACACGGATATCATCGGTTACCTTTTTACCTGCAATGGCAATGACAGCCGTATGACGTATGGTATTATCCTGGAAGATAGCGACATCCGTTGTTCCTCCGCCGATATCGACCAGCACCACGCCGGCTTCTTTTTCTTCTTCATCGAGTACGGAGTAAGAAGAAGCAAGAGGCTCCAGAATGATATCGGCCACTTGATAGCCTGCACGCTCAACACATCGGTAAATGTTCTTAGCGGCAGAAACAAGGCCCGTTATAATGTGGACTTCGGCTTCCATTCGCATGCCGCTCATGCCCACCGGATCGCTTATACCGTCTTGACCATCAACGACAAATTCCTGTGGAATCACGTGGATAATCTGTTGGTCAGTTGGCAGCATAATGCGTTGACAATCTTCGAGCAGTCGTTCAACATCATCTACTGTAATTTCATTATCACGGTTGTTGATAGTAATCACTCCCTTGCTGCGCATACTGCGGATATGGTCTCCGGCAATACCTACATTCACGGAATTTACTTCGATGCCGGAAGCCAGCTGCGCCTGCTCAACGGCAGTTTGAATGGCATTTACCGTTTTATCGATATTTACAACCACGCCGCGATTTAATCCATCGCTTGGTGCTTTACCTACGCCCAGGATATTTATTCTGTCCTGTGGATCGATGGATGCAACAATTGCGCATACTTTTGTAGTGCCAATATCCAGACCAACGACAATTCTATCTTCTTGTTCTTCCATAATGTTATCCACGTACTATTGTGATTTATTTAGTCATCGTGTCATGCTGAACTTGTTTCAGCATCTTAGTTCGTTAATTTGTTATTTGACTCTGAAACGAGTTCAGGATGACGCTGTAGTTTATACTTAAATTTTCGTTTTAATTTTCCCGCGTCACAATCTGACCTTCAAATCTCAGGTCGACCGAACGCATCTTTTCAATTCCTTTTTGTTTGATAACTTTACCATAAAATGCTTCCCAGTTGCGAATTCGGGTATCGAAATCCCCTTTGCCAAAAATCAACTTTACGCCATTCTGGTTTGTCAACGCAACAATTCCATCATTGGACGAAGACCATGCTATTTCGCTAATCGTAGCATCAGCAACATTATTGCTGCGAACCGCTGTTAAAAAGTCCGAAACCGTTTCAAATGCCTTACCCTGCAGTGTGTCTCCAATCGACGTAGCAGTAAATCCATATAGAATCGGTACATCAACCGTTTTCCCCGGTACAATAGGCAGTTTAATCCCTTCGCTGTCGATATATATTTTCTTCTTATTGTCCGCTAATAGAGCAATGGGTTGGCGTTCAGTTATATTGATATGGATTGTACCGTTTGGATTTATACTGATATCGGCCTGTTTTACATAGGGTAATTCCTCAAATCTATTTCTGATTACCCCAAAATCCATGCTGTCCGGATTGATGCCTGTTGGGACTTCTACCAAATGCAGGTCCTGTTCCGACACAAAATGGTTGCCCTCAAACTGGACACCATGTACTTTCATAGTTGAATTCCAGTAAAGTCCGGCCATACCTGCTAATCCCAGCACAAGTACTGCACCGGCAATCCAAGGCCAGGCATTTTGGCTTTTTGGGGATTCGGTATGTTGCTCGTTTTCAGTCATTTATTTAATTAAAACATATTCGTGTCATCCTGAACTTGTTTCAGGATCTTAATTATTATTTCAATTTTGATATTCCTGCTTCCAGTGCTTCTACAAATTGTTCGCCGTACTTATATATGTCGCCTGCTCCCATGGTGATCACAACATCTCCCGGCTCTACGATATCCTTTAGTTTCGCCGGCAAGTCATTTTTGTCCTCCACATAGTGAACTTTGCGATGCCCATACTCCTTGGCGACATCAGCAATAAGTTTGCCGGTAACGCCTTCAATAGGTTCTTCGCGGGAAGGATATACATCTGTGATGACAGACACTTCGGCATCGAAAAATGAAAGCCCAAACTCCTTATAAAGTTCTTGGGTTCGCGAATATAAATGGGGCTGAAAAACGGCTACAATGCGACGATCTTTCCATCCCTTTCGTACTGCATTAAGTGTAGCCTGAACTTCTGTGGGATGATGCGCATAATCATCGATTACTATTACGTCATCTTTTTCTGTCTTCAATTGGAACCGCCGGAATACCCCTTCAAATCGCTCAAGGCCTGATTTTATATCTTTGAAATCGATATCAAGTTCGAGTCCTACTGCCACGGCCGCCAGCGCATTTTTCACATTATGTTCACCGGGAGCCTGGAGATTAATCTCACCGAGTTTTTCTCCTTCTTTGATAACGGTAAATTTACTGTTAAAGTGATCGACCTCGATATCAACTGCTCGTATTTGTGCCTGGGGGGTTAATCCGTATGTAGTAGTGCGGCGATCAATGTCGGGAATAATGCTTCGGACATTGGGATCATCCAGACAAAGTACCACAGCGCCGTAAAACGGTACTTTATTGGCAAATTCTATAAAGGCTTCTTTGACATCTTCGAGATTGTCGTAAATATCCAGGTGTTCGGCTTCAATATTGGTAATAACGCTCAAGCTCGGTGTAAGTCGTAAAAAGGTACGGTCGAACTCATCTGCTTCAACAACAATAATATCGCCCTTTCCAACCACGGCATTTGTTTTGGAAAAACTGTGTACTTTGCCACCTACCATAATGGTTGGATCAAAGCTGCCATCCTGGATTACATGGCCGATCATCGTTGTGGTGGTTGTTTTTCCATGAGTGCCGGCAACACCTACGCCATATTTCATACGCATAAGTTCAGCCAGCATTTCAGCACGCTTTATTACTGGAATCCCTTGATCAAGTGCGGCACTTGTTTCAATGTTTTCTTCTGCCTGTACCGCGCTGGTGTAAACAACCACATCAGCTCCTTCGATATTCTTGGCATCGTGACCGATGGATATTTCGGCACCGAGTTCTTGGAGTCGTTCAATGGTTTCGCCCATGTTGGCATCCGAACCGGTAATGTAATATCCCTTTTGAAGTAATATCTCGGCCATGCCGCTCATACCGATGCCGCCAATCCCGACCATGTGGATATGTCGGGTTCTGCCAAAAATAGGTTGTGTTTGTATTTGCGTACTCATTTTATGTTTATTTTATCTCGCACATGTCATGCTGAACTTATTTCAGTATCTATTGAACAGGATCGTTTAAATCCTGAAATAAATTCCGGATGACATTAATTTTGTTTTTTCTTTTTGACTAGTTCTAGTGTTTCGGCTGCTATTTCTTCGGCGGCATTGGGTCGTGCTAAGTTTTTAGCTGCTTTGCTCATTTTGTTTAGTTGCTGCTCATCATCAATGATGTCTTTAACAACATCTCCCAAATTACTTTCCAGCTCATCATCAGCTACCAATTTAGCAGCGCCGTTAACAGCCATCGATCGTGCATTTTTGGTCTGATGATCACCGGCTACATTAGGTGAGGGAACAAGGACACTCGGTTTTCCGGTTAGTGCCAGCTCTGAGCAGGAGAGGGCCCCGGCTCGGCTTATTACCAAATCTGCCGCTGCATAGGCCGCGGCCATATCATTGATAAAATCTTTCAGTCTCAAATGTTCAAATTTCTTTGGTGTCACATCTTTGCGAAGCGTATCATAATATCGTTTGCCGCATTGCCAGATAATCTGAAGTCCTAAATCGTTGTGGAGTGTTTCAATATGTTTCTGCATTGCCGTATTGATGCTTTTAGCACCGCCACTCCCGCCTAATATCAAAAGCGTTTTTTTGTTATTACTAAAGTCAAACGTTTGCAGTGCCTCTTCGCGATTTGCCCGGCTCAGGGATTTTCTTGTGGGATTACCGGCTAACTGTGTTTTTCCCTTAGGGAAATAATTTTCAGCATCATCAAAAGCAGTAAAAATGAGCTCTGCATTTTTGCCCAGCATGCGGTTGGTTATACCTGGAAAACTATTTTGTTCTTGGATTACGAGCGGAATTCCCATTTTTGTTGCTACCCATCCTACGGGTCCGGCAACATATCCGCCGCATGAGATTACTACATCCGGGTTAAACTTTTTGATGATAACCAGGCTTTGAACAACGCTGGACGTCAATTTTATTGGAAACAGTAAGTTTTTGATGGTAAAACGCCGGTGAAACCCACTAATCCAGATGCTGGTAATATTATACCCCGCTTTGGAGACGGTATCCCATTCCATGTGATTTTTTGTACCGGCAAAAAGGATTTCGGTATTGGCAGAGGAATCGCGAAGTGCATCGGCAATGGTAATGGCCGGATACACATGACCACCAGTACCCCCGGCTGCTATGAGCACTTTTATTTTGCCCATAGCAGCGGAGTCTGGTTTGTCCTGTGATGATATGTTCTTTGTTACAGCACTATGCATAAAACACTGCTTTTTTACTGCTGTCGTATTTCGAAATATTCATAAGAATACCAACCATGATGCCGGCAAAAAGAATGTTCGTTCCTCCGTAGCTCACAAAAGGCATGGGCAGGCCTGTAACCGGAAGCAATCCGCTGGCAACCCCGGCATTAATAAATCCATAAAGCACAATCGTAAGGGTACAACCCACGGCAACAAGCATTCCCATTATATCAGGCGCATTTTTAGCAATTTTTGCAATGCCCCGGAATAGGATGACCGTAAATATCAGTATGACCAATCCCGAACCAAATAGTCCGTATTCCTCCGCGATGATCGCAAAGATAAAATCGTTATAGGGGGCCGGGAGGAAATTACGCTGGGTGCTTTTGCCTATGCCCACACCAAACAGCTCGCCTTTTGCAATGGCTATATGCGCCTGTTGTGCTTGGTAACCGTTTTCGATATTAAAATTTGTACTGTTAATTTCTACAACTTGATCCACATACTGATCGATGCGGCTCTGTCGCTCGGGAGATTGCCAAATTAAAACACTGGCACCCATAATACCGATTAAAATCAGCGTACTTATCTGCATCAGGCTAATACGGCCGACAAACATGACCAATAACGACAGAGAAAATAGTAAGGCGGCAGTACTAAAATCTTGGACTCCAATAAGGCCGCAGGTAATGATAACCCAAAACATGATGGGTAGAAATGCGCGTTTAAAATCTTTGATGTAATCTTGCTTTTGCTCTAATAAAACTGATATATGAATCAAGAGAGCAGGTATTGCAAAGGATGCTGGCTGGAATGAAACCCCACCGATTGTTAGCGACCTTTTGGCTCCAAAAACTTCATCCCCAAAAACCATGACTGCAATTAGAAGAATCCAGCTAAATACGACCGCCAGCCGGCTAAATTTGGCCAATAGGTGATAGTCAATCTTTGAAACGATGAGCATAGCCAGAAAAGCGATACCTATTTTAACGGTATGACCTATCACAAGACTGCCGGCTGTGGTATGTTTAGTCTCTGCAAAAAAGGCGATAGATGAATACACAGCCAGAACACCGAATATCATCAGTAGAATCACCGATATCAGTAAGACACGATCACTCCCTTGCTTGGGTGTGTCAATGTCATCTGCACTGGTGCCCAGTATGGATGATATATTTTTATTTGGCGTTGTATATAGCATATTTTCTGTTTTTCAGTCTTCAGCTTTCAGCTATCGGATGATATAGATAGCTGAAAACTCAAGGCTGAGTTGTTAAAGTCGATTAACGGCTTTTTTAAATTCGTTACCTCGGTGTTCATAGTTGTCGTACATATCAAAAGAGGAGCATGCCGGACTTAGAAGAACAACTTCACCGCGCTTTGCTACCTCCTTGGCTGATCGAACTGCGCTGTTCATATTTTCAACGGTTTTAAAATTGGGAACGACGGATTTCAGTTGTTCCTCAATCATTGGCCGGGCTTCGCCTATCGCAATAATAGTGTGTACTTTTTCGCGGATCTGTTCAGCCAACTCGGAGTAATCATTCCCTTTGTCACGTCCGCCTAGAATGATAGTCATGGGGACATCAAAGCTGTCAAGGGCATACCATACGGCATTGATATTGGTAGCCTTGCTGTCGTTGATGTATTTTACCCCGTTAACGGTCCGTACTAATTCAAGACGATGTTCCACGCCTTCAAAAGTGCGAAGGCTTTCACGGATAACATCACTTTTAATCTCGGAAGCACGAGCGGCTAGTGCCGTAGCAAGTCCATTGCTCAAGTTATGCTTACCAGAAAGTTTAACTTCACGAGTTGGCATTAGTACCTCTTCTTCTTTGTTTATTTTTAATATGATGTTCTGATTTCGTACAAAAGCTCCATCTGTTTCTGAAAGATCTTTGCTGGTTGAAAAGGGTAGAAGCCTTGGTGCATCTTCTTTTTTTTTAAGTGAATCTACATGTCCGGCAATGGTTGGATCATCATGGTTATAAATAAACCAGTCGTCCCCGGTTTGGTTTTCAATAATTCGAAATTTTGATTTTGTATAGCTCGAAAAATCATAATCATATCGATCCAGATGATCAGCCGTAATATTTAACAACACACTTACATGTGGATGGAAACTATCTATATGGTCTAGCTGAAAACTGCTAACCTCCAGCAAGGCCTCGTTTTTCTCTGATGATTGATCAACCTTGTCCGAGAATGCATATCCAATATTACCGGCAGTAACATGTTCACGACCGGCTATTTCCCAGGTATGATCCAGCCAATTCGTTACCGTTGTTTTACCATTGCTGCCGGTGACCGCCACAATCGAACTCTTGTTAAACCAGCTGGCTATTTCGATCTCGGAAAAAACTTCTCTTCCATCATTTAGATACTTCTGCACTAAAGGAGCTTCTGTAGGTACACCGGGACTGATAGCTAAAAAAGCCCCTCCTTCAGCTTTGTGCGTATGTCCGTTTTCTTCAAAATCGATATTCAGTTTGTTCAGTTTTTCCTTCACAGAATCGGCAATAGCCCCGTGATCAGTCACAAATACATTCGCTCCCTTTCGCTTTAGCAGCGATGCCACAGCCAGGCCGCTACGGGCGGCTCCCACAACGACGATATGTTTGTTTGCAATTTCTTTCATCGCAGCTTGAGGGTTAAAAGGCTAAGAATTCCAAGGAGTACAGCAATAATCCAAAAGCGAATTACAATTTTAGATTCAGGTAGTCCCTTTTTCTCAAAGTGATGGTGGATCGGCGTCATTAAGAAGACCCGTTTCCCCTCACCGAATTTTCGTTTCGTATATTTGAAATAGGTTGTTTGGATAATTACAGAAACGGTTTCGACAAAAAATATTCCACAAATTATTGGTAATAACAGTTCTTTATGTAGCATGAGGGCTAAAGCTCCAAAAGATCCGCCCAGCGCCAGCGACCCGGTATCCCCCATAAACACAGAGGCGGGATGAGCATTGTACCACAGAAATCCCATGCAGGCACCAACTAATGATGCGGCGAATATGGTTAGCTCTCCGGCTCCCGGTAAGTACATGATATCAAGGAAGTCCGAGAAGTCGGTTCGACCGGATACATAGGCAAAAATACCAAGTATTAGTCCCGCAATGGCAGATGTGCCTGCTGCAAGACCATCAAGACCGTCTGTCAGGTTCACGGCATTGCTTACAGCTGTTATCACAAAAATGACCATGGGAATGTAGATAACCCAGCCGAGTGCTTCACCCAACACAGCGTAATCGATATTGACATTCTTTAGGAATGGTACCGTAGACAGCGTATTGAAATCCTGAAACTCCGGCCAAAAATAAAGGGTGAGACCGAGCAATAAGCCCACGGTAATTTGTCCTGCCACTTTGAGCCTGCCACTTAAACCTGACTTATCTTTCTTGACGACTTTTATATAGTCATCAGCAAAGCCAACGACCCCCAGAATGAGCGTAACTAGGATAATCATCCAGGTATAAATACTGTCCATCTTCATCCAGAAAGCAGCCGGAATAAGGATCGCCAACAAGATAATCAAACCTCCCATCGTAGGGGTATGTGCCTTGCCAAGATGCGTGTCCAGCCCAATATCTTCGCGGATCACTTCGCGCAACTGCATTTTTTCGAGCCATTCGATAATGCGTCGGCCAATCATAACGCTGATAAATAAGGCCATAGCTGCAGCAATAGCGGCCCGGGTTGTAATAAATTCAAATGCACCGAAACCCGGCGGCTGATAGTTCATTTCTAACCAATGTAAAAGTTCGTATAGCATCAGGTATCCTCATTTTTAGGATTCATGTTCCTGTTGCCTAATGCTGTCCGGGCAATAGCGCGATCATCAAAATCTTGACGTTCACCTGCAACTTCCTGATAGGTTTCGTGCCCTTTGCCGGCAATTAAAATCATAGTATTTGCATCTGCATTCGTAATAGCTTGTTCGATAGCTTTTTTACGATCAGTAATGCGGGTAATGGATTCAGGGTTATTAAACCCTTTCATTATTTCGTCAATAATGGCATCGGGATCTTCGTTGCGAGGATTATCGGAAGTGACCGTGATTTTATCGCCATATGTTTCAGCGATTGCTGCCATTTTTGGCCGTTTTGTTTTATCGCGATTGCCTCCGCATCCAAAAATAATATGCAGTACATGGCCTTCGGTTTTGATGTCGGCCAGTGTGGAGGCCACATTTTCCAATGCATCGGGGGTATGGGCATAATCCACCAGTACTACGGGATTTTTATCTTTACCGGAATCTTCAACCCGTTCCAACCTGCCGGCAGCTCCGGAAGAAGCTTCCAATGCCTTTTTTACTTCATCATTTTCATACCCCATTGAGCGACATATCAAAAACGCCTGACTTAAGTTATAAGCGTTGAAAGTACCTATTAATGGACTTTCAATAATGATTTTTCCGATACGGACGACCAGGCCATCCATCGTATTTGAAAGTACCTGGCAATCAACTTCAAGAGCCTTATTAAAACTGAAATCAATGATACGGGCAGTGCAGTCCATTGCAATAAAATTGGCATAATCGTCGTCCCCGTTAATAACAGCCGTTGCATCGGGATCAAGATTATCAAATAGTATCTTTTTTGATTTTGCATATGATTTCAGATCAACGTGATAATCAAGGTGATCGTGGCTCAGGTTGGTGAATGCGGCAACCTGGAAATCAACGCCATTAACCCGTTGTTGATCAAGTGCATGTGATGAAACTTCCATCACCAAGTGGGTTGTTCCGGTTTTGACCATTTGAGCCGTATCGCCGGCTAATTCTATGGGATCTGATGTGGTAAGGTTACTTTCCTTCTCTTGGTCGCCGATGCGTTTTGCAATCGTTCCCAATAGAGAGGGCTTGGCCCCAAGTTTTTTCAGTGTCTGGTAAACAAGGTTGGCAACCGTTGTTTTACCGTTGGTTCCCGTTATGCCAATGAGCGTCAATTTATTGGCAGGATTGTCATAAAATGCCTGTGCGAGTGGCCCAATCAGTGAACGGGTATCCGGGACTTCAACAACGCAGATCTCTTCATCAGAATAAAACTGATCTTCGCAAATAATTAGGGAAGCGCCATTGGAAATGGCATCATCAATAAAGGAGTGACCGTCAACCTGAAACCCCTTAATGGCAATAAATACGTCACCGGGATCAACCTTTCGGGAATCCTGGCGAAGCATACCGATGCTATTCGGTTCCGGACCGGAGACCTCAGTAGGTTTACAAAGTGATATGAGATTATCTAATGTCACTCGGTTGACTTATTTGCTGTCAGTGATTCAAGTGGTTTTGCTTTGCCGCGGATCGTAACGGTTCGTCCCTGTTTCATCATATCCCCGGGACGTGGGAATTGCGTATATATTGTTCCTGATCCTATTATTTCAGTATCAAAACCGCGGTTATTTAAAAGTACCATTGCTTTTCGCATGCTCATTCCACCTACATCAGGAATTAGAGAATATCCATCTGGCAACTCTTGCACTTTTGTTTCAGCAATGGTGTTGGATAGCGTCAATATTATCTTGTCACTCGCTTTTAATTCTGTACCACTTTCTGGCTGTTGTTCTGTGATCCAATCGCCATTGCCCTGCAGTTTGTACGACACCTGTTGTTTCTGTAACAGCGCCTTGGCATCTTTTTTTGTTAATCCTTTAAGGTTAGGAGCAAGTGCCCATACCTCATCTTCTTGCTCCTTTTGCAGAATATGTTTTTCAATTTCATTATCCAGTCCCGCAATACGCTTGGCTGTTTTTCTGAAAATAGGTCCCGCAGTTACGCCACCGTATGGCGGATAGGTATCGGGATCATCAAGCACGATTAGGCAGACGTATTTGGGATCTTCAGCGGGAAATACGCCTACGAACGAAGAGCGATATTCGTTGCGGTATCGTCCGTCGATATATTTCTGTGCCGTACCGGTTTTGCCTACGATAGAAAGCCCGTCAACCTGGGCATATTCAGCAGTACCCGAATCACTCACCACTTCTTTGAAAATAGGATACAGCTTTTTAATGGTTGACTCCTCGGCAATTTTTCGTACGGGTACCGGATTTTGTTTCTGAACGACTTGGTCTTGGCCGTTGGTAATCTTTTCTACTAAATAGGGACGCATCATTGTTCCTTCATTTGCAAAAGCAGCATATGCTTGTGCAAGCTGGATGGGAGTAGCTTGAACTTCGTATCCAATTGACATCCAGGGAAGGGTAACCTGACTCCATTCGTACGGTTTCGGAAGCCGTCCGCTCTCTTCGTTGGGAAGATCAATATTTGTAAGGGTACCAAAGCCAAGATTACGCGCATATTGGTAAAACGCATCTTTTGACAGGCGCATTGCGATTCGGGCTGTGGCCACATTTGATGATTTTTGAATCACTTCGGGGAACGAAAGGGTTCCCATCGGTTCATGGTCGCGCATCCATTGCCCGTGTATTAGGGTTTTTCCGTTTTCGGGTGTCTCAAACTGCTCATCAAACTGCACCTTGTCTTGTTCGACAGCAGCTATGGATGTAACGAGTTTAAAAGTAGAGCCGGGCTCGATCATATCCGAGATCGCAAAGTTCCTGCGGTTCTTGCTGTTAAGGGAGGCAGGATTATTGGGATTGAATGTGGGATAATTAGCCATCGCTTTAATGGCTCCTGTTTTGGGATCCATAACAATAGCGGAACCGCTGGCGGATCTGGTTTTGTCAATCCCGGCTTTAAGTTCTTCTTCTAAAATGGCTTGGATGTGTGAATCAATGGTGGTGTGCAGCGAATGCCCTTGTTGCGGTTGCTTTCGAGGCGCTCCCAAGTAAGCATAAATATTTCCGTTTCGGTCCCGACGGACCTGTTGTACTCCGTCTTCACCTCTAAGCTGGTCGTCATACTCTTTTTCAAGACCCGTCATGCCGTCGAGGTCATAATTTACAAACCCAAGGGTATGGGCTGCCAATGTCCCAAAATTGTACTTTCGCTTGTATTCCTCTTCAAGGATGACGCCCCGAATATTTAGTTGACGGAGAGCTTGATGTGCTTCAGTATCAATACTTTTATTTAAAACTACATATCGTGATCTTTTGGGGGCTTGCTTAATTTTTTGCTGATAAAATCTTGAGGATCTACTAGTATATTTGGCAAGCGTATCGCAGGTTTGACCGACTTGCGCATTGGTCAGTCCATCTACTTTAGGATCGATAGCCGCTTTATAGACTACACTGTTGGTGGCAAGTAAACTGCCATCCTGGTCGTATATATTGCCTCGTTGTGCCGGTATGGAGATATAGTCAATAGCCTGTTCATTCCAAAGGTTACGTAGCTCATCCCCTTCCACAAAATTGACGCGGAAAAGCTGCAGTCCTATGGCGAACGGTATCAATAGTACCAAGCCAAAGGCCATAAACATACGGTTTAATATGGCAGAACGAGTATTTTGCATCTATTTTTCCACCTCGATTACTTTTTCAGCTGGTCCCCCATTAATGAAACCTGCTTCTTGAGCATTTTCATAAATTTCGGCCGGACCAATCATCCGATCATAAATAAGTTTATAGTCGGTATGCATTCGATGAACGCGATTATATTCGGCCTCAAGCTGATTGACTTCACGGAGCAGTTGCTGAGTAGCGAATACGTGATTGAGATAAAGAATGCCCAATCCTCCCAGCAGGATAGCCCCAACGATTACTTTCCAGGGTTTAAGTTTGGGAAAGGATACTCCCTTTTTCTTTTTGGCTGATCCATTAATTCGCTTATTCTTTTTTGGTCCGTTTACAAGGATACGGTTGGACGAACGAGATGAATTTTTGTCATTAGATCGCCGATTCTTTTTAACCTTATCTTTTTTCATCGGAGATTTTATAAGCATATCAATTCACCTCCTGTACTTCTATTTTCTGGGCAACACGCATCTTTGCACTTCTTGCTGCAGGATTTTTTTCAATTTCTTCTTCGCTGGGACGTATAATTCCGCCAGAAATTTCTTCAATGGGAGTTAGCGGGTTGCCGTAGAAGTCTTTCTCAATTTTGCCCTCATGATTGCCGGCTTTAAAAAACCTCTTAACGATACGGTCTTCCAGCGAGTGATAACTGATGGCAACAATGCGTCCATCCATTTTAAGTACGTCAAGCGATTGCTCGAGTACTTTACGCAGCATATCGAGCTCGCGGTTAACTTCAATTCGAATTCCCTGAAAAACGCGGGCCACACTTTTGATCTGATATTGCCCCTTAACTACGGCCTCCACGGCATTGCGGAGTTCAGTCGTGGTTTCGATGGGGCGCCGGTCAATAATTTCACTTGCGATCTTACGGCTATTGCGTTCTTCGCCATAGTGATAAATGACATCGCGCAGATCTTCATAGGAGTATTCGTTTACCACCTGGTATGCTGTAATACCGCGGAGATTACTCATGCGCATATCGAGCGGACCTTCTTCTTGGAATGTAAATCCGCGCTCGGCTTCTTTTATTTGATGTGTTGAGAGTCCTAGATCAAGAAGGATTCCGGCTACCTCCCCATGAAGTTCTGGGGGTAATAGCCTGGAGAGATAACCGAAATTGCCTTTTATGGAAGAAAATCGTTTGTCGTCGCCAATACGTGCACTTGCTGCTGCAAGAGCTTCGTCATCCTGATCAATGCCAATAAGCTGAGCGTCGTTATTTAGGTGAGATAACAATGCCAGGCTGTGTCCACCACCGCCAAGCGTAGCATCGATATAGATCCCGCTGGAATCCGTTATCAAATACTCTACGGATTCTTCCAGCAGTACCGGTTGATGCTCATGATATGTATCATTGTTCGTCATTATGGTTGTCATCGTCACCCATCACGCGCTCAAAAAGTTCTTGGTACGATTCGAAATCGAGGCCGGAATCAATTTCATCCAGTTTTTCGGGCGACCATATCTCGATACGTTCGCCGCTACCGATAAAAATGGCTTTGCCATCAATGCCGGCCCAGTCTGTTAATTGTGAAGGGAGAGGAATGCGATTCTGATTATCGAGGTTAACATCTTCTGCAAAACGCAGGAAATTACGCTTAACTGTGCGACCCTCTTTTGTAAAGCTGTTGATCTGGGAGAGTTGATTCTCTACTTTCTGCCATTCATCCTCTGGGTAGAGATAAAGGCAGGGTTCAAGACCTCTTAAAATAGTAAAGCGCTCTTGTGCCTGGGGGTTGAGGGCTTTACGCAGTTTAGCCGGGAAGCTAACGCGTCCTTTATTATCAACACTATGTTCGTATTGACCCTTGAAACTTGGCATATGAACCCCAGAATTAACAGCAAATATTATCGAATTCGACAAGTGGATTTAGAACTCCCACATTCTCCCACTTCACCCCACAATGTACCCCTAAAGGATGTAATTTGTCAAGCACTTATTAAAGAAAGGTATAGAAATTAGCTCGGCTGACTATTAGATAGCGCACAATCCTAAGGAAAAGTGTTGTTCTATTTATTTAAAAGCACTTTTGGTTGATTGTTTAGGCAAAAAATATCGAAGTATTATAAAATGGGGAAGGTGTGGTAGAGTGTGGTAGGGATTATCAAGATATCGGCCGGTGGGTTTGTTATGATGACAGCCAAAAAAATAAAAAGGGACCGATCTTCCGACCGGTCCCCTTGTTAACAGAGTTGACTACCCCAATAGCCACTCTATCATGTGGTAACTCGCTGTATGTAGATGTATAATTTCTCCCTTAGCGGGTATTTGAATGTCCTTCGTCCGTAGCGTTATTAATAAGGTTCATCTTCTCTTGCAATTCTTGGCAAATGGTCTTCAACTCTTGTTTGAGAACGGTCTTATTATTTTGCTTTTCCATAATGTGTATTTTCTCTGTGAAAGTTGGTTGTTAAGAACATTCTGTCTTGTGTCTGTGACCATGTTATTGAATGCGTGGATAAAAAACAGGTATTTAAGAGCAATCTAACCTTGGTTAAAAACTCTTATAAAATGTTGATTAGTATTAGGTTATTTGATTTGCAGTTTTGATAATGTCGCTCAGAACACCCGACGCGGTAACTTCTTTGCCGGCACCCGGGCCTTGAATAACGAGAGGGGTTTCATTATAAAAATCTGAAAAGATCTGAATAAGGTTATCGGTTCCCTTTAGCTGTCCGAGTGGAGAATCTTTTGGGACAGATTCAATACCGATCGAAATATTTCCATTTTTTAGTGTGCCTGTGTATCGCAGGGTTTCCTTCCGATCTTTTGCTGCCTGAATACGTTGTTTCCATTCGCTGTCGTAATCCGGTAATTTTTCTAAAAAGGTTTTCCCAGCAACGTTTTTTAACCCTTTTGGAATTAGCGATTCCACTTGCAGCTCTTCTCGCTCTATGGTGATGCCCAGTGTACGTGCCAGCGTCAAGAATTTGCGCGCCACATCTTCTCCGGATAAGTCATCGCGCGGATCAGGTTCGGCATAGCCTTTTTCGCGGGCATCAATAATGGCTTTGCTAAATGGTACACCCTTTTCAAGCTGACTAAACAGGTAAGTCATCGTACCGGAAACAACTCCCGATATTTTAGAAATCTGCTCACCCGTGGATTGCATATTATTGATGGTGGAAATAACGGGCAATCCGGCACCGACGGTTGTTTCATATCTAAAAGAGTTGTTGTGTTTTTGTGATATATTTTGCAGCTCATCAAAGAATGATTGCTCAAAGGTGTTGGCCAATTTACTGGGAGTAACAACGTGGATTCCGTTGGCAAGTAGCTTTGGGTATAGTCGGGCTACTTCTTCACTGCCAGTGGCATCTACAAAAATTAGGTTTCTATGTTTATTTTTTATGA
Source organism: Fodinibius sp. GM21 (assembly GCF_058386955.1). Classification (NCBI taxonomy): domain Bacteria; kingdom Pseudomonadati; phylum Balneolota; class Balneolia; order Balneolales; family Balneolaceae; genus Fodinibius; species Fodinibius sp. GM21. The sequence continues at coordinate 586,480 of NZ_JBYEIQ010000002.1, forward strand.
GTTGCTTCAGTAGAACATCCCATTTTGTTTGCCTGGCATCATCCCAGTTAAACGCTGTACCCAAGTCGATTCCATCCATATTCCATAGCATTTTGCGACTGTTGCATGTACCTATCAATTGAAATTGAATATCGGTGGTGTCCAATTCATTAAGTTGGTCCAAAAGTGTTTTTCCGACTGCTCCGGTGCCTGCTATAAAAAGATCAACAACGGGCTTTGATTTGGAAATTGCATTGTTAATTAAACGTGCTGCCTTGCGGGCGTCATCTTCAGGCAATAAAAAGGAAATGAATCGCTCATCATGGTTCCGTTCGGTGTGTAATGGTTGGATGTTATTTTTATCGAGTAGTGAAATGATGTGTCCGGATAGGTTCTTACCTTTATTAAACTGATTGCTGAACTTTTTTAGCTTATATAGATTGTCATCAAGGTTAAAGAGCGTATTTTGATTTGCTGCCCATGTAGAAAGCTGCTCTTTAATAGTTGCAAAAAAAGATTGCTTAAGTAAAAATCGAGCAGCCTCAAATTCGGTTTTTTGAGAAAACGCTATGGGTTTGGCATCGGGATTTCCGGCGCTCCATTCATGTAACTTCACAAAAAGATCATATGCGTGCTTTTGGTCAATTTGTAATCTTACAAACGGGCCGGTAATGGTGATCGTCTTGAGCGATCCATTGGTGTTAAAATCGGAGGTAATGAGGGTTCCGGGATGTTCGGGATTGTAGCTATTTTTTACTAACACAGTAGTTTTTTTGTTTTGGAGAGGTTCAATTGTTTTGGGATGGATGACGCGAGCGCCGTGAGATGAGAGCTCAGCAATATCACCAAAGCTGAGCTGTTCAATGGATTCTGCATCCGGCACCCACTTTGGATCGGCTGTGAGAACACCGTCTACATCAGTCCAAATTTCAAGATGTTCGGCATCAAGAGCATCAGCAATAAGTCCGGCCGAGTAGTCGGAGCCTGACCGACCGAGCGTAGTAATTTCTTGCTGATTGTTGGAGCCAATAAAACCGGTAATTACAGGTACTGTTTTTGAATGCCGAAGAAATTTTTGAATCCGTTTACGGGTGGCATCGCGTTGTACTTTAGCTTTACCGAATGTAGAATCGGTTTTAATAAAGTGGGAGGCTTCGTACGATACTGAATCAATGTTGCCTTCAGATAGTGCAGCTGCAAAAATTAGTGCGGATGCACGTTCACCAATCGACAAGATGCGATCTTTCCACGCATTATGGTTATTGTTTTGTAAATCAGTGTTTTCAAGCGTCATTCTTAGTTCCCCGAAAAGGTCCTGCAACTCCGTCCGCTTGGGATGTCCCGGAGATGCCAATTCGTCAAATATGCGTCGGTGATGAGTTTCAAGCTCATTCAAGATTCGGTATGACACATGATTGTTCTTGTGATACCGGTCGGCCAGTTCAATCAGTTTATTTGTAACGCCGCCCATAGCTGACACAACTACAACAGGATGTGCTTTCTGCATTCGTTCACTTACAATTTGGACTGATTGCCGGATCAATGTTGCATTCTTTAACGAAGAACCGCCGAATTTGAGAGTAAGTGTTTTTTGATATGACATTTCCATTTAAACTGATTGTTCTGAAAGTTCTGTTTGCAATGATTTTACAATGGGATTTAATTGCCCGAACTCGATTAAAAAAGCATCATGACCGTGCGGAGAAGAAATCTCCTGGTAACGTCCGTTTGGTAATAGGTTGGCCAATTGCCTGCATTCTTCTGCCGGATAAAGCATGTCGCTGTCAATGCCGACCACAATAATTGGGATGGTCAATGCCGCAAGTGTTTCTTGAATCCGGGGCCGGCTTCGCCGGATATCATGAGAATCCATGGCCTGAGTTAGTCGTACATAAGAGACCGCATCAAACCGATCAACGAGTTTTTCTCCCTGATAGTTGAGATACGATTCTACTTCGTATTGGGATTTTCCATCTTGTAATTGCCGCCCGAATTTTTCATCAAAATCAGAAGGATGCCGGTAACTATTCATTGCAATCATACGTGCCAGTGCCAACCCTTTCTTGGGAGGATGTTCTTCGGAATAAAATCCATTATTCCAGTTAGGATCATTGTAAATAGCCTGCCGTTGAGTATGACTGATTCCAATTGCCCAGGGACGATGCTTTTCACCCATTCCAATAAGAACAGCTGATTGCGGACGATCATCTGTAATGGACCACTCCAGCGCTTGCATACCGCCCATCGACCCACCAATAACCAATTCCACGCCAGTGATTCCGAGTTCGTTGAGAAGTTGCTGCTGGAGTCTTACGATGTCACGAATAGTTACTTGTGGAAAATCAGCCCGATATGGTTTACCGGTATTGGGATGGATGGAAGTAGGACCACTTGACCCATAGCAGCTGCCCAATACATTGGGACAGATAATGAAATACTCCTCCGGGTCGAGCGCTTTGTTCGGGCCGAAAATTCCATCAAACCAAATGTCAGCGGAAGTATTTCCGGTAAGGGCGTGACAAATCAGAATAGCATTGTCACGTTCAGCATTCAGCTCGCCCCACGTTTGATATGCTATCGTCGGATTGGGAATCGTATCCCCGCCCTCGATGACAAACGGTTTTTTAAAAGTATGTGATTGCTTGTTGCTCATGTTAAAAAGTGTCATCCTGGGATTGTTTTCAAAAATCCACCGGATGGTAAATTCAGCCATCCGATGGGTATCGTTATTTATGCCGTTTGCTTGATTTTGCTAAATGCGATTTCGAAGTCTTCTTTAATATCATCGATATGCTCGATGCCCACTGAAACCCGAATCAGGTCCGGTTCTACACCACTGGACGCCTGTTCTTCTGCGCTAAGCTGTTGATGTGTAGTGGATGCGGGATGGATGACGAGGGTTTTTGCATCCCCCACATTGGCCAGGTGACTAGCAACCTCAACGTTTTCGATGAATGTTCGGGCAGACTCAAATCCGCCTTTGACGCCGAAGGTTAGAACAGCCCCAAATTTACCATCATTCAGATATTTTTTAGCTCGTTCGTGATAGGGATGATCTTTGAGTCCGGTGTAGTTTACCCAATCCACAACATCTTGCTTACGAAGCCACTTGGCCAGCGCAAGCGCATTTTCGCAGTGACGTTCGGTGCGCAGCGATAGAGTTTCGAGACCTTGTAACAATAAGAAGCTGTTGAATGGGGAGGGTGCAGATCCGAAATCACGCAATGCTTCTACGCGGGCACGAATAGCAAAAGCGATGTTTCCAAAGGGACTATCGGGGCCAAATGTTTCCCAGAAATTAAGGCCGTGATAAGCAGGGGAAGGTTCCGTAAACACCGGAAAATTGCCATTGCCCCAGTTAAAGTTTCCGGCATCGACAATAACGCCTCCAATACTGGTACCATGTCCGCCGATCCATTTAGTGGCCGACTCGGTTACAATATTTGCTCCATGTTCAATGGGACGTACAATAGATCCTCCTGCACCAAAGGTGTTGTCGACGATAAGGGGGATGCCGTGTTTTTGAGCCAGGGCCGAAAGTCCCTTAAAATCCGGTACATTTCCTCGGGGATTACCAATTGATTCCACATAAATAGCCTTGGTATTTTCGTCTATTTCTGCAGCGTAACTTTCTATCTTGTCATCTTCAACAAAATTGACGTCAATACCCAGCCGCGGGAGGGTAACTTTGAACTGGTTATAGGTCCCTCCATACAGGAAGCTGGTGGAAACAATATTATCGCCGGCTTGGGCGATTGTAGCGATGGTCATAAATTGGGCCGATTGCCCTGAAGCCGTAGCAACAGCTGCTGCACCCCCTTCCAGTGCTGCAATTCTTTTTTCAAAGACATCGCTGGTGGGATTCATAATCCGGGTATAAATATTGCCGAATTCTTTTAAACCAAAGAGATCAGCCGCGTGATCGGTATCATCAAACTCGTACGAGGTGGTTTGATAAATAGGAACGGCGCGTGACCCGGTAGTAGGATCGGGTTCCTGGCCGGCGTGGAGTTGCAGTGTTTCAAATTTTAGATTGCGTTCTTCTTTTCCGTTAGTACTCATGGTGTTCGTTATTTATGGTTATGTGATTTTGTAATTAATATCCTATTTCAAATAAAAAAGCCTCTTCCAGGATCTTGCACCGGTTGGGCAAAGATCTCAGAAGAGGCTTGTACATACTCACCATGAGTATGGCCTTTTCTCTCATCTTTCCCCGTAAACCGGAGCAGGAAGTGGCACCTTTTTCCCGCACTGTTAAATGCAGGACGGTTGCCAAAGCGTCTTCGGGCCTGATCCCTCAGCTTTTCTGGATAAGAGTGCTCACTAAATCAAAAGAACAATCGTATAGAAACTAGAAAAACCCTTCGGGATCTGCCGAAGGGCTTTGAATCTGTTTCACAAGAGTAAAACGAATCAGTCCTCCGGTTGCAGGTGCGGCATACACATGCACATACAACAGAGACGACAAATATGGTTTTCGATTCGTTTCATATCTTGGTTTTTAAATTTCAAATTATAACATAATCGATTATCAGTTTTGATACAAGTATCAATTTATCGTACGGATACTGAATCAACATTCACATAAAAGTCCTTATCGATTTTAAAGTCTCCAATATTTTTAAGAGCAAGATTACTCCGTTTCCATCGATCTGATGAGGGATATATAAATGTATAGCTCCCATTGGTTAAAGTGACTTTCAGGGGCATATCAAAATGAGTGACATCGGCTTTCCACCGGTAATACAGTACATCATTTTTGATGTAATATTGGAAGGTGGGGATGTCGGCATAGTGTACGTATTGATCGAAAACGTCATCCAGATCTTCGCCCGATTGTTCGATGACATAACGCTCGATTTGGTCGGCAGTCACAATTTGATGACGAAATTCTTTTTGAATACCGCGGAGAATGTTTTTCCAGGTTGAATCATTATCCACAATCTGACGAATCATGTGCAGCATGTTGTGTCCTTTGTAGTACATATCTCCGGACCCTTCGTTATTTAAGCCATATTTCCCGGTCATCGGGCTTTTATTTTTAATGCGATCCCGCAATCCCCGGCTGTATTCGGCGGCCGCTTCCTCTCCAAATCGACATTCGGTATAAATGGATTCGGCATAGCTGGTGAAGCCTTCGTGAACCCACATGTCAGCCACATCGTTAGTGGTGATGTTGTTGCCCCACCACTCATGAGCGGCTTCGTGAATGATGATGAAGTCCCATTTGAGTCCCCATCCGGTGCCGGAAAGATCGGTCCCTTTGTATCCACGTTGATAGTTATTGCCATAGGCCACCGCACTTTGGTGTTCCATTCCCAAGTGCGGGGTTTCCACTAATTTAAAACTGTCTTCATAAAAGGGGTAAGGTCCAAACCAATCTTCAAAACACTGCATCATTGGTTTGACTTGTTGAAATTGTTCTTTTGCTTTTTCCAGGTTGTGTTCCAATACCCAGTAGCTTAGATCGAGTTCGCCGTTTTTTCCCTCATAAGTATCTTTAAAATTTACATAATTGCCGGCATTTACGGCTACATTGTAGTTGTTTATTGGATTGGATACGAACCAGCTCCAAGTGGTCATGCCATTATTATGGCGGGTAGTGTCACGCAGACGTCCGTTTGAGACATTTTTAATTTCACTGGGTACGGTAATATTAATGCTCATGCTGTCGGGTTCTGCCGACTGATGATCCCTGGTGGGCCACCAGACACTTGCACCCAGTCCCTGGTTGGCTGTTGCGATCCATGGGTTACCGAGTGAATCCTGTTCCCAAACAAAACCACCATCCCAGGGCGCATTTATAGCTACTTTTGGCTTGCCCTGATAATAAACTGAGATGGTATAAAGCGAATCTTTTGATAGGTTATCGGGCATGTCCACCATATAAACGTAACTATTTTTAACACGGTTAAAGTCGAGGCTTTGACCGTTTTGTTTTATCTGGTCGATGCTAAGCGGATCTTGCAGGTCAATTTGCATACGCTTTGGTTCTTTGGTAACGCGATAGGTGATATTGTTATATCCAGTTATGGAAGAGTCCTCCGGCTGGATCGTGACATTTAAATCGTAATAGACGACATCCCACCAGCCGCGTTCGGCGGTGATTGAACCGCGAAGAGAATCTTTCTTCGTAGCGAGTACGCCGGAGTCTTGAGCAAATGCCGGAGAAGAAAAAGATAGGGTCAAGACGGTAAAAAGAAGGAATGATATTTTTAAGAAATAAGACATAGTAGTAGATATAATTTCAACGGCTATTCTGGGTGACATATTAGGTATTGATCAATACCCGTAATGCCGCACGCGGCTGGGATCTTCACGCCACTTTTCACGCACTTTTACATGGAGATCCAAGTATACCTTTTTGCCTACAAAATCCTCGATTACCTCTCGTGCATTTTTTCCCAGTTTTTTTATGGCCTTTCCGCCTTTGCCAATTAGTATTCCTTTTTGCGAATTGCGATTCACAATAATATCGGCACTAATGTAATCAAGGTCATCGCGTTCATCATACTGGACGATATCAATAGTAGAGGAATACGGGATTTCCTGGTGGTAAAGTAAAAACAATTGTTCGCGAACCATTTCAGCCACAAAAAAGCGCACCGGCTGCTCGCTTAGCATATCCTTGGGATAGAAGGGAGGCCCCGGTTTAATATTATCTTCGATATTATCCATAAGGTTTTGAAGCCCTTTTCCGTTAAGAGCCGAGACAAAAAAGGTATCGTCAAAATCGAATTCATCCTCGATTTTACGAGCAACACCTTCAGCTTCCTGATCGGTGACTTTGTCAATTTTATTGATGATCAGAAATATTTGCTTGTTCTTCATGGAGGAGAACATCTTGTAAATACGTCCCGGGATGTTGTGATCCTTTACATCAACAATTAAAAGCAGGATATCGGCATCGGTCCGTGCACGATCAACCGTTTTCATCATCGCTTTCTGGAGTTCATACTTTGGATCGATGACTCCGGGGGTATCCAGGAAAATGATCTGCATATCTTCTTCGGAGTGAATCCCGATAATTTGATGACGGGTGGTCTGTGGTTTGTGCGTGGTAATCGAAATCTTGTTACCTAACAGACGATTCATCAAAGTAGATTTGCCGGCATTGGGTTTGCCCAAAATTGCTACGTAGCCCGAGCGATGTCCTTCAAAGTTTTCCATAGTACGTTATCAGTAATGGGAGTGGTTCCCGTAGTTAAAACTGTTAATTATTTGCCTTGTTCATAATATCCAAAAACTTTCTCACGGTCTCGTCAAGGCCATAAAATAAAGCTGAAGAAACTAAAGCATGTCCGATACTGACGTCATTCAGATAAGGGACCGTTGTAACTAGGGAATGCAGATTATTCAGGTTTAACCCATGTCCCGCGTTTACTTTCATGCCAAGATTATGAGCAAGTTCTGCTCCTTTCTTCAGTCGCTGCAACTCGGAATTTTTATCGGATTCTGTAGTTGTATTGGCATAGGTGCCGGTATGCAGTTCGATAGCATCGCTGCCCAGCTCGGCTGCCAGTTCAATATCTTCTTTGTTGGGATCCACAAATAAGCTTGTGGCAATATCGGTATCGGCATAAGCCGGGAACACTCGATCGCGAAAATCCTCGAACACCATTCTCATATTGAGACCACCTTCTGTAGTGAGTTCCTCTCGACTTTCGGGAACAAGTGTTACCAGTTCTGGATTTACATCCTTGCTGATGGTCAGCATTTCATCGGTGGCAGCCATCTCAAAATCGAGATCGCCGGTGACCGTTTCTTTTAGTCTATACACATCCTCTGTTTTAATATGACGTCGATCTTTGCGCAGGTGAAAGACGATACCGGAGGCACCTGCCTGTTCACAAACTTTGGCCGCTTCAGCAGGATCGGGATAGCCTTCCCCACGCGCATTGCGGAGGGTAGCAACGTGATCAACATTTACCAAGAGTTGCATCGTTGTAAAACACTTAATTTAAGGTTGTCTTTAAACCCTTAAATATAGATCATTTAAAGGAGATTGTAAGTTCAAAATTTAGAACCCACAGGGCATGCATCTACGGAAGGTTTTTGTAATTGTCATAATTGGAGGATTGGTTTCTGCTTGCGGGGTTGTCCCGCGCTCTTCATATCCTGCTGGTACTGTAGCAGATAACAATTCTGGACAGACAGGACAAGCGACTTCCTCGACCAATGTAGAGGATGATACCGCATCATCCGATCAGGATTTGCCGACTTCGAGGCCGGCTATGGCTGTATCATCATTAAATGAGGCCAAAGCATCATTAATGCAAGCGTACCGCGACTGGAAGGGCACACCGTATGTACTGGGAGGAACTTCCCCAAAAGGAGTAGACTGTTCTCGCTTGGTTAATATTGTTTTTGATGATTACTTCGGAATGGACTTGCCTACGAATACTAAAGAACAGTTAAATGTCGGGAAGGGGATCCGGCGGGCTGCGGTACGAACCGGCGACTTGGTTTTTTTCAGAACCGGGCGGAAAACCCTTCATGTAGGCATTGCGGTAAATAGCGGTGAGTTTCTTCATGCCTCAACCTCAAATGGGGTAATGATTAGTAAACTTGGAAAAAGCTACTGGCGCAACCGCTTTTTAGCAGCCCGCCGAGTTCTTTAATAGTTAACTCTAAATACGTGTTTTTGTTAAAAAAGAGTTGACTATTAGCCTGTGGATGTTATACTTGAATAGCATATCCAAGTGAAAAAGGACATTTGGGTGAAATATTGACTTCAGGGCTATAAGAATAAGTGGACAGCACTCGCTGTATATCGGATGAGGAGCTGTGGGCGGAATTAAAAGGTGGACATAAACAATCACTTCGCACACTGTTTCTTCGTTATTATGATTCTCTTTTTTCGTACGGGTTAACCGTAACATCAAAAGAGGAAGTAATTGAGGACTGTCTCCAAGAACTGTTTTATCAGCTTTGGGATCAACGGGATAATCTTTCACAAGTACAGAAGGTGAAGGGATATTTGTGGATAAGCTTTCGACGCCGATTAATGAAAAAGCTCAAAAAGCGGAATCACAAAAATCGCAGTGTCGTTTCGTTAAGGGATAGCATGAAAAAAGGCATCAGCGTTGAAAAAGCTTTTATCACTGACGAACAAACCTCCTATATCCATAAAAAGCTTGCGCAAATCTGTGCTGAACTAACACAACGAGAGCGGGAGGTTCTTTTTCTTAAATATTATGAAGGAATGAGTTATTCTGAAATCGAACAAATTTTAGACCTCGAATACCAAACAGTGCGCAATTATATGTATCGGGCTATTGAGCGATTGCGCAAAATATTCGAGAGAGAAGGCATTAAAATTGCCCTATTTTTGCTGTTGGCCTTTCTGGGATAAGCATATTTTATGCGCACAATTTTTGGCTATTCAAGATTTTTTTTGACTTAAAATGTTAAAAATGCCTTTCAAGTCTGTCTAAGGGTATTTAAGGGCAGTAATTTCTTTGGGTACAGCAGCTGTTTTCGCTCCTCTTTATCAACCAAGGTGATCGAAATCAGTTTATGGCTCAAAAATCAAATGACATAATTGCGCGGCTTGTTACCGACCCATCATTTCGGAAGTGGTGTTTGGAGAGAACATCTTCAACAGATAATTGCTATTGGAAGCAGTGGATAGCAAAACACGATGGGAATATTCAAGATGTGGTAACAGCAAAGAATATTGTGCTCGAATTGCACGATTTGGAAAGTGATATTCCCATCCACCAAAAATTTGAGAGCTGGGAGAAACTTAATAAGCAAATAGCTTCTGCTCAGCAGTCCAAAGTGAGATTATTTTCAGGCCCTCCTTCTTATTCACAATTGGGATGGATTATGACTGCAGCTGCATCACTGGTGTTGGTGCTGACCACGTTTCTGGCCATCGAATATACTGACTTGTTTCCACATTCGGGATCAGATGTTGAACAGCAGAAAGCGCCAGCAATATTGACGAGCAGCACCGAATTTGGTCAGCAAAAGGTTATTACACTTGATAGTGGAACCCGGATAACACTTAATGCCAATTCTTCGGTTACCTATCATGATGGATGGATATTTGAGGATACGGTACAGGTGGCATTGCAGGGAGAAGCGTTTTTTGATGTGGTACCTCGGTCAGCTGATGAAGGTCCTGTATTTCAGGTTCAAACCTCCGATGGAAATATCCATGTACTGGGAACCCGGTTTGTAGTCAGTACCTGGAATCAGAAAACTAAGGTGGTTCTTGAAGAGGGACAGGTGGCCATAGAACGAAAAGGAGAGTCTCAATCTGTCAAGAAAACGCTGCTACAGCCAGATGAGCTTGCAGAGTTCAGCCGCTCGCACTCCGATATCAGTATCAAAAATGTGAATGCCAATATTTATACCTCGTGGACTAAAGGACTTTTTGTGTTTGAACGGGCTCCGTTGCCAGTGGTTGCCGATCGTATCGAAAAGATTTTCGGAAAAGAGGTGCACATCGCGGATCAAGAGTTACTTACAGAGCACGTATCAGGAGCGATAGAAAACGATAATTTGGAGGTTTTGTTGTCAGCTTTGAGCCAGACCCTCCAAATTTCAGTCGAACAGGATCAGGATACCATCATTTTCAGGGATGACGTTGTAAATGGGCTTCTAAAACCAAATGCTAATTAAATGGGATTGTAATGAAGAACAAACGATACACTTTTTTTCTGTCGCTATTCCTTGTTATTGGAATGGTAGCGCAGGGTAGTATTGCGCAGTCAAGCGGCAATGAGATTTTGTCGTTAACTGAAGTACAACAAAATACGTCATCGCAATTGATATCCCTGGAGAATATCCTGGATGACATTGAGCAACAAAGAAATATCGTATTTCTGTACGATGTAAAACTGTTGGAGGGGAAAAAGGTAGAAAAATCAATTGTTGATAGTGCCGAGGGCGATTTGGGTGCACAGCTTGCCCAAATTCTACGTCCCTTTAATTTAAAATATCAGTTGGAAGGTGACCGATCGTATGCCATTGTTCCCCGCGATGATTCTGAGCAAATGCTCGAAGGAACATTGCAGGGAACCGTGTTCGATGAATCGACGGGCGAACCCATGCCAGGCGTCAACGTATTTGTTCCTGAATTGAACGTTGGGGCTGCTACAGATGCAGAGGGTGTGTTTGAGATTCCCGGAATTCCGGAAGGGACGTATGTGATTCGCGCGACTTTTGTGGGATATGAAACGTTTGAAGAAGAAATTGAAATTGCAGATGGCGAAAATAGCATTGAGATTATGATGGCGCCCTCTGCGCTGCAACTCGATGAAGTCGTGGTATCAGGATTGGCATCATCCGTAAAGCGAGAAAATCTTGCTAATTCGGTGACGAAAGTTAGTGCTGACGAGCTGGCCGGTAATACGAGTCCGGCTACCGTTGATGGTGCGCTACAGGGCAAGGTTGTGGGTACCAATATGACCTCTTCGGGTGGAGCACCGGGCGGAGGTGTTGATATCAAGTTACGAGGTATCAGTACCTTGGGGGCCGGGAGTTCGCAACCGCTTATCATTGTTGATGGCGTTTATATAAATAATGATGAGCTTGAAACCGGCGTTTCGGCGGTAAGTGCCCAGACTGATCCCAATCAGGATGACGGAGCCAACCGACTTGCGGATTTAAATCCCGATGAAATTGAATCCATAGAAATACTAAAAGGACCATCGGCTGCAGCTATTTATGGTGCTCGAGCAAATGCAGGGGTTGTCATTATTGAGACCAAACGAGGAAGCGGTGGAGAAACCCAGGTCAGCTTTAGACAGGATGTGGGTTATTCAAGTATTCTAAATAAAATTGGTGCTGCGTCTTGGAGCGAAGACAAAATTGACCAAGTTTATGGCGCCGGCTCTTCTACGGCACAAGCTGCCAAGCAAATGTATAATGACGCTGTGGCTAATGGAACGCTCCGGGACTATGAGGAGCTCGTCTTTGGACGTGAGGGGGCACAAGTAAATACACAAATTAGTGTTTCGGGCGGTGATGCCAGAACGCAATTTTATGTATCGGGTGCTTTTAAGGATGAAAATGGAATTATCGAAAACACTGGTTTTGATCGTTATTCGCTGCGTGCCAATATTGATCATCAGCTCAACGAGCGTATAGATATATCGTCGAGTACGAACTACATCAATACAAAAACAAATCGGGGATGGACCGGGAATGGCGGAGTTGGTTCGGTAGTACAGGCTGTAGCTTTTACGCCACCCTTTGCACAACTGCTACCTAATGAAAGTGGGGACTACCCTGATAACCCATTCTTCCAGATGAACCCGCTTGAACTTATTGAGTATGGTGAGAATGAACAGGAAGTGAATCGTTTTTTACAGTCGCTGTCAGCGAATTTTGAATTATACAACTCAGGAGCACATTCGGTTAATTTTAGTCTGGATGGCGGTGTTGATTTTATGAATTCCAATACGATGGCGTACATGCCTCCGTTTTTGCAGTATCAACAGTCACAGGCAAACCCGGGTGATGTTATACATTCAGCCGAAAAAGTGCTAAACATAAACTTGCAGGCTTTCTTGGTCTATAATACAACGGTAGGTAACGAAGAGTCACCGTGGAATTTAACAACACAGGCCGGCTATACTACTTATCATAACGAGCGACAGCTGCAGCAGGTTCGCGGTCGCGGACTGGTACCCGGACAGACTAACGTTGAAAATGCCAGTCTTCAAGAAATCTACAATCAGTATTTTGTAGATGTTACCGACGTAGGATATGTTGCCCAGCAGGAAGTTAATTGGGATGATAAGGTCATCGGTACAGTAGGTGCTCGCTTTGATAAGTCGACGCTCAATGCCGATCAGGATCAATATTATTTCTTTCCCAAAGCCTCAATGGCTGTAAATATTACGAATTTCGATTTTTGGAATGCGGATATTCTGGACCAGTTTAAGTTGCGGGCGGCCTACGGAGAAACAGGCGGATTACCCAACTTTGGGGTAACATTCGAAGCCCTGAACAGTGGATTGATTTCCGGCAACCTCGGCACATTTCGTTCTACCCGGACTATTGATCCCAACCTTGAACCAGAAACGGCCCAAGAGTTGGAGCTTGGTGTTGATATAGGACTACGGGGTGGTCGGGTTTCGCTTGAGGCAACATATTATCGCAAAAATGTGAGTGATTTGATCCTTGATCAGGAGCTTCCGGGCTCTTCAGGATTACAGGTGATGGCCACGAATGCCGCCGACTTGCAAAATAAAGGTATTGAGCTGGCGCTGCGAACGGTACCCGTACAGACAAATAAATTCAACTGGAACTCTACGGTTAACTGGTGGAAGAACACTGCTGAAATTACTGACCTGAAAGTGCCTTCGTTTACCACCGGTGGATTTGGGGCTGCACTCGGCACGTTTTATATCGCGGAGGGATTTTCACCTACTACTATTGTGGGTACCCCTTTTGATGCCGAGGCAGGTCGATTTACCACGTATGGTAATTCTCAGCCCGACTATCAGATGTCGTGGATGAACACCATAAGCTTTTTGAATAATTGGGAGTTCAATTTTATGTGGCATTACAGTCACGGACAAAAGGTTATTAACCTGCGCCAATTTTTAGCTGATAATGCGGGTACCACACCGGATTGGAATGACGACAGCAATGGAGATGGTACTCCCGATGGGCTTGATCGACCGGGCGAAGGAGCGGGACGCTTTGTAGCAGATGCCGGCTACCTGAAACTCAGAGAGGTCAGTTTATATTATTTGGTCCCGTCCAGCTTCCTTGAGAGTTTTACTGGGAGTGCAGTCAAAAATATTCGCCTTGGAGCATCAGGAAATAACGTATTACTATTTTCTGATTACCCAAGTTACGATCCAGAGGTATCGGAGTTTGGATCTTCGGCTATTGGGACCGGTGTTGAAGTTGCGGCTTATCCGAGTGCTCGCAAAATCATGTTCCATCTCAAACTCGATTTTTAATCCACATATTTTTTACTCATGAAACGATTAATCTACATAACAGTTATTAGCGTCACCTTGATATTTTTTGTGGTGAATTGTGATGGATCACTAGTTGGGTCAGAAAATGTAACAGATCCCAACAATCCATCTGTGCAACAGGTATTGCAAAATGCCACTAAACCCGAAGTGCAAAATCTTGTTTCAGGGTTGGAAATCAGAAATCGCCAGTATGCAGGCGGACTTATTCCATTGTTGGGCTCATTCGGCCGTGAGGTTTGGCAGTTTGATAGTATTGATGGCCGTTTTATAACGGAATGGCTGGGTATCGATGGCAATGCAGAAACCGATCCTGCCTTCTTCGGATCTGCCGCCAGCTATGATACTCCTTATGCAGCTATTCAGCAGGCGAATCTTTTGATGCAAACTCTAAGTAATACCGACTTGCTAAGTGAAGAAGAAAAGAATGGGGTACGGGGATATGCTAAAACGATTCAGGCGTACCAGTATCTGATACCTCTTCTGACACAGTATCAAAATGGAATTCGTGTCGATGTTTCCGATACGCAGAACTTAGGTCCTTTCGAGAGCTATGCTGATGCATTGTCAAGCATTCGCGGGTTGTTGAATGAAGGCTACCAGGATCTGCAAAACGCAGGAGGAAGCTTCTTTTTTGACCTTTCGGATGGATTTGCTGATTTCGAGAGTCCGTCGACAATGGCGCAACTAAATCGTGCTATTGCCGCTAGGGCTGCTGTATATGCCGAAGATTGGCAAGGGGCGTTAGACGCATTGTCGGATGCAAAGCCGTTTTTTGAGTTAGCTGAGGGAGAAGGGGTAATGAACAAAGGAGCTTACCTTTCCTATGGGGATCCGCCTGATACCTTTAATCCGTTATACGTACCGCGGAATGCTTCTACCGATGCCATCGCAGTTGTACATCCATCTGTCATTGAAGATACCCTGGCCGGTGATTTGCGGATCGATCGAAAGTTCTTCTTGCGAGACTCCCCTCTCAATAACGCCAACGTGCCGGTAGAAGCTAACTATCAAGATAATCGCTTTGGCGGAGTGGGGGCCCCACTTTCGATGATCCGTAACGAAGAGCTCATTCTTATTTATGCCGAAGCCCAGACCAATCTGCCAGGAGCAACGGCTGCAAATTATTCCAATGCCGCTGAGGCAATAAATTATGTGCGCAATACCTGGAATCTGGCCGATTACGGCGGCACCTTGGATGAAGCTTCGCTAATTGATGAGATTCTCTTACAACGACGTTACTCGCTGTGGGCAGAATTTGGCCACCGCTGGATTGATATGCGTCGATACGATCGCCTTGATGAAATCGATCAAAACGATAAACTTGTGGGAACTATTTTTGAACAGATGGCACAACCTCAGTCGGAAATCAATTTCGAGAATTTCTGATTGTTGTACCTTCAACGCTGAAAACCCGGTTCAATAATGAACCGGGTTTTCTCATTTTTACAATAGAATTTTGATATCAATTTAAATAGCTATGAATGGTTTTAAATATATCCTGTTAATTGCCACCATTATTTTTTTAATGCTCACTTCGTTGGCAAAAGCTCAAACAGACCCGGTATATATAAAGGGCGGTTCCTATTTTGATGTGCACACCGAGCAGATGGTCAATAATGAAGGGATTTTGGTCCGCGGAGGACGATTCTATCGAGTAGGAGAGGAGCCATCGCAAGAAAAAGCGGGTGAATATGAAACTATTGAACTTTCCGAAGAAGAGTATGTGCTACCCGGCATTGTTGATATCCATGCCCATTATCGCATTGACGCATTTGGCTCGGATAAGTTAGAAGAGATTGATGAATTTAAGTACAATGCACTGGTCTACCTGGCTAATGGGGTGACCTCGACCTTTGCCAACGGAGTTTATTATCCCTACTTAGAATTGGCTGCCAAACGCTTGATAAACTCTCGGGAGTGGACTGGCCCACGCATTTGGGCTTCGGGACCGTATTTTGGTACGGCGCGTCCTGATTGGGAGGACTATTCAAAAGAAGAAATTTACGAGCAGGTTGATTACTGGGCAGAACTTGGGGTTGATGGATTCAAGACCAAAGGCGGCAACCCGGAAACCATTAAGCACCTTGTTGAACGCGCGCACCGGCACGGTTTAAAAGTGGCCGGGCATCTTGGGTCGGGCTATCGGAATACAACCAATTCCATTACGGCTATTGATTATGGTATCGACCGGGTGGAGCATATTTTAGGTGGTTTTGTGCTCGATTCAACGACATATGCCTATCCTGTTTGGAATAAGGTTGATACTACATCGAGCAGCTTCAAAAAAACGGTGCAGTACTTTATCGACCATAATGTATACTTTGACGGGACTATTATTGCCCCGGTCTTTTTTACTACGCTCAAAGATGGCTTTGATTATTGGCAGGATGAACGATCACTGTTTACAAACTACGTTCGGGAGCAGCTTCCACCTCGTGAAGAACAGGAAGCCAGTGAGTTGATGGACGATCTTTATGAGGCTATGAAGCGATCCACTAAAGCATTCTACGAGGCGGGTGGAGGAGAGCTTATTACTTTGGGAACCGATGCTCCCAGCCATGGTTATTTTCTGGCTGGTTTTAGCGCACACCGCGAGATGCATACCATGGTTATGGCCGGATTACCTGAGCATGCAGCGCTTAAGGCGGGGACGTTAAATAGTGCTAAAGCGCTTGGCAAGAGCAGTATATTGGGATCTATAGAAACGGGCAAGCTGGCAGATCTATACGTGGTGAAAGGCAATCCACTGGACGATATCACCAATACCCGCAATGTAGAGCTGGTGATAAAATCAGGAGCAGTATATCATCCCCAAAAACTGTTAGAGCAAGTGAAAGGGAATATCGGTCCCAAAAGTGAAGAGGAGACAGAAAACTGGTTTAAGTATCCGGAACTGGTAGAGGAAGCTGAAAAGATTAAAAATTAGATGTAATCTGATCAAAAACATAAAATCCGAGCTGCCTAATAATGTGGCAAGCTCGGATTTCTATCAATTAAAAGTTGATCGCTTAAACAACAGCTGTTTCAATCCCTTTTGGATTTGCCCCGTATTGATTTGATCCGGCTTGACTGTCTTGAACCAAAAAGACAAGCAAGACAATAAATCCAATTACAGGTACAAGGCTGATAAGTAGCCACCATCCGCTACGTCCCGTATCATGTAGCCTGCGAACACCTACGGCTAAACTGGGGATGAAAACGCCCAATGAATAAATGGCCAGTATGCCCGAGAGAAGAAGTCCCAAGCTTGACTCAGGATTCATTCCTGCAACCGAAAATAATACGGCCTGCAAACCCATAACAATAAGGAAGTTGATTAACGTAAACATCCAGTACTCTTTGCGTCGTGCGCGTCCCTCAAATTCGGCGTAATTTTTAAGTACTTTAATATACCATTCCATATGTTCCCCTTATTTATTTTGTTTATGTATTATTTGTATCCCGGTACAATAAATTATAAACCAATAATAGAAGAAAAGACTAAATGTGCAAGTTCCGGGGTGATGCAAACCAAGAATATGATTTGTACTTTGGTCTTACACAAAGCGTAAATGCACGAATACACCCTATGGTCATTGTTATTCTGAGTATTGTTTTAGCTATAGCTGCTCTCGTTTGGATATGGAAAGTGCCCATCAAAAAAACGGTAAGCGCAATGAAAAAGAATGGCAGCAGTGCTGTTGAAGCCTACAGCGTTGTGGTAATACTGTTACTATTAATGACCGGTACGGTATATATGATTGCCCAAGTCGTTTAACAGTTAAAAAGGTACGTCGTGATCCATATCAGACATATCAATGACGTTTTCGTCGGGATCATTTTCTTGTGAGCCGGCTTCGTCACCGCGTTCCACTTTCCACGCCTTTACATCCGTATACCAGTTCCCTTTGTACTCCCGGCTTTGGATATCAACGTAAACCGTTACCTCCTCTCCCTCTTGTACGTTGAACTGATCAATTTTATCGCCCCACTGTGTGATGCAAATTTTCTTAGGATATTTGCCGGGGGTCTCAAGAATAAAATCCTGTTTCTTCCACGGACCATTTTTACCCTGTCCGGATTGTTCTTCCAGAATTTTGACCACTTCGCCTTTCACTTTCAGCTCATCCATAATAACTTGTCACACATTCATTTTCATATTTGATAGATGAGGATAGGGATGACTGTCGATTATATCAATATTAATATGACTTATTTGTCGGGTGATTTAGCGGCAAAGCTCATAGCCGGATAGTCAGCCATGGAATAGCTGATATTGGCGTTCTTATCAATGGCAATAACTTTCATCGTTGTTTTTCTGCCATTTGCAAGGTCTTCATTAAGCATCTCCATGATCATGCCCTGGGGATAGTCTTCGGGGATTTTGCCTTTTAACTGTTTGGTATTGGCATTCGCTTGGAAAAGATTATTTATTCCGAATTCGGTATCACGGCTTACCCATACTTCAATGCGTTCACGGTCCGTTTCCGATCGGTAGCCGTCGCAGTTGTATCCCAGAATATTCTTGCTGCCAATTTTTTTATAGTTCTGCCATTCATCCACTTCATCCCAATTGATTTCCTCCTGGTAAAGCGAATCTGATTCTGCTGATCCAAAATCTTGCTCCCAGTCATAAGCAAAAGAAAATCGGTCATTTTCATTGCTCATAAGCATCAGCATGGCGGCATTCTTAAAATCATAGATAATGAAAAGGTCACCCTCTTGTTTTTTCATCTCTTCGGATTCAAATTGCGTGCCGGTGTACATTGCATCATCACCGAAATGCATAGCCATAATTACCGGCGGTTCGGCCTCTCCATCGGTTCTAATCGATTGTATTTCCATGGTGGTAATGGTGTTGAAGTGATAGGCGTCCTCTGTTTTGACGTTGTTGCCTATGGTAAACGGTAATTGCATGCCGTTGCTGCTGTCGGCAGTAAATTCTCCAAAAATGGAGTTCCATGAACGCTCAACAGCACGTTGCGCTGCTTGCTCTACTTGTTCGGCAAGTTTCTCTTCGGCCTTTTGTTCGGCTGCTTCTTTTGCTTTTTTCTTGAGCCGGTTCAGGAGTTGGGCTTCAGCAGTGACGCTAAAAATACCTGATAAAAAGATGGTTGCTAATATAGATATTGCATATTTCATGACTCTCTCGTCCTTGGTTTTTGGTCGTTATACGACTAGATATCTAATCTACGTTAAAAAGTAATCATACGCTATTAATTATAGTTTGACAGCGATAAATTAGTTCCTGTAAAAAAGTATTATTAACATAAAATGAGTAAGAATGCTGACTTTTAGGAAGGTGATTTCTTACATTTAAAATATAGTTCCATAGGTAATAATTGGTAATAAAAGATCCCAAGTTTTAAAGGTATAAAATGGACTCGCAGCTTATAACATTTCTTCAAAAGAAGAGCGCTTATCCTCATCAGCCCGAAAAGGTTGAGCATGTGCAAACCCATATTTCGCACGTATTTTTGGCATCTCCATACGTCTATAAGTTTAAGAAGTCGGTAGATTTTGGCTTTTTGGATTATAGCTCGCTTAATAAACGAAAGAAATTCTGTCACCGGGAGGTTGAGTTGAATCGCAGGCTTTCGGATGATATTTATCTCGGGGTAGTATCGGTCATTAAAGAAGACGACACTTTTCATATAGTTGATGAGGTGCTGGAAACAGATTCAGTCGTCGAATATGCGGTGAAGATGAAACAGCTGCCCGAGGAATATTTTTTGCACAGCTATCTTGAAAGCGGAACACTCACAAACACCCAACTCGATCGCGTGGCGGATAAGCTGGCTGACTTTTATAATAGGCAGCAGCCCGATGAACAGATTTTAGAATATGGAAAGATTGAGAGTATCAAGGTAAACACCGATGAAAATTTTGAGCAGACCCGATCCTTTATCGGTGAAACGATTGAGGATAACACGTACCGAACCGTACGGTATTTTACAAATCAATATTTTGAACGTCGCAAGGAACTTTTTGAGCGTCGGATCAACCAACAACGCATTGTGGACGGTCATGGCGATCTGCACCTTGAGCATATTCATATTACGCCCGGCAAAGTGCAGATTTATGACTGTATTGAGTTTAATAATCGGTTTCGCTATGGAGACCTTGCCGCGGATTTAGCATTTCTTGCCATGGACCTGGATTTCAATAATTGCTGGCAGGAGGAGCGCTATTTTATAGATCGGATGGCCGAAAAGCTGGACGATCCCGATTTGCCGGAGATTACCGATTTCTACAAATGTTACCGGGCCTACGTAAAGGGGAAGGTGAAAAGTTTGCAGAGTATAGAAGGGGAGGTGCCGCAGTCCGATCGTGAAAAAGCGGCACAGGCCGCTTCCCGGTATTTTGATCTCTCCCTGAGGTATGCGCTGCTGGGATCAAAGCCCATCGTGTTGATATTTATGGGCGGGGTGGGGACAGGCAAGACGACCCTTGCCAAACACTTTGAGCAAAAACTTGCTATCGAACGCTTCTCCTCGGATCGCATCCGAAAATCCATGGCCGGCGTCCCCCTCCAAAAACGAACGCCGGCAAAACAGCGCAACCAGCTGTATACCAAAACGATGTCGGAGCAAACGTATCAAAGACTGCTGGAGAAGATGGAGGCGTGTATTCAAGGGGGAAAAAGCGTGATTTTGGATGCCACATTCAGCAATAGGGCAGCCCGGGAAGAGCTTGCCGGGGAATTCAAGGAGCTGGATATTCGCTTTCTTTTTGTTGAAGCCCAAGCTACGGAGCAGGTTATAAAATCACGGTTGCAACAGCGCAGCGAGCAGAATGATGTGGTCTCGGATGCCCGACTGGAGGATTTTGAAATTCTTAGCCGCCGGTACGACCCACCGAGCGAAATAGCCGATGAACATCTTATCACCGTGCAAACCGATCAGCAGGTAGAACAGACCATTCGAACGTTATATTTTGCGTTGGCCGATAGAAATATATCGGCATAAAACAATTAGTTTCTGCTGTAGTAGATTTGTTGATGGGGAAATTCTTTAGTCAGTTGTACCAACTTATTCCATCCATCTTTGACGGGGCTGTTTTTTCCACCTGCATTTTCCACTTGGGTGCCGCTTGCTAAGGTGCCTGTTATTTGAAGGATTGAATCTTCTATCGTGGCATTTACCTTCATTGAGTAACTTCCAAAGAGTCTTAGGATGGTTGGGTCAAACCTTTTATACCGCGTTTCGAGTGTGAGCGGTTGTTCATTAGACCGCAATACAGTAAATCCCTGATTGCCCAAATAGGTTTCAAAATTGTGATAGGCTTGGGATGGCGGCTCCTTTAACGTAAGGATGATGGTATCAGCCTTATCCATCATATTTACTGAAGGCTCCGCGGGCGGAAGTGAAGAAGCGCAGGATAAAAACAAAATTGTGAGAAGACTGACAGCGATATTTCTCATAGCCCAGAGTTGGTTTCAAATAACGTGATAAGGTACTACAATTTTGGGAAGTTGGAAATAAGGCATGTAAGGGTTTTACTTTTACATGCTCTACTTGCCCTTGGCTAGCTGAAATCTTCTATCATTTTGATCAATAATAGAAGGAAAACACTTCATAATTTGTATAAAACTATTCTATTACTATTTTTTCGAAGAGTTTTGTAAAAAATACTATTCGGGGTTCAAATATACAGTTCAGACATAGGTTACCGGCATTCGAAGAATAATTTATTCAGCCATGACAATTGATAGAAAAGAAAAATTCCACATCTCTTCAAATTGGTTGCAAAAAAGTTCCAGAAAAGCGCCTAAAAATTTTGTAGGAATATTTCTCCTGATAACTAGTTTATGTGCTTTTTTATATTCCTGCAATGTATCAGGCAGTGATAGCGAAAAACCGCCATCGGATAAAAATACCTCTCCGGTAGCTGAACTCTCCTATAGTCCCTCAAATCCCGCTACCGGTGATACTGTCACATTCGATGGCTCTTCTTCCAGCGATGCAGACGGTGAAATTACTATTTACCGGTGGGATCTCAACGGTGACGGAAATATGGATGAATCTTCCTCATCTCCAACAACTACTCATGTTTATTCCAATACCGGAGAATTTACTGTTTCTCTTGAGGTGGTTGATGACAATGAGGCGAGCAATGAAGACACTGTTACGGTATCAGTCTCCAGCTCTAACTCCGCCCCGTCGGCAGACTTTACATACAGTCCGTCGAGTCCCCAGGCAGGCGAAACCGTCACCTTCGATGCTTCCGGATCTAGTGATCCCGACGGGATTATCAGCAGTTACATGTGGGACTATGACGGGGATGGAAATTTTGATCAGACCACCCAGACGGCCACGGTGAACAAATCATATTCCAGTGGGGGCAATTACGATGTGACCCTGAAAGTGGTTGACGATGAGCAGGCAAGCAATCAAATTACCAAGACCATTTCCGTTGTGGGAAATAGTGCTCCATCGGCAGACTTTACATACAGTCCGTCAGGTCCCCAGGCCGGTGAAACCGTCACCTTCGATGCTTCCGGATCTAGTGATCCCGACGGGGTTATCAGCAGTTACATGTGGGACTATGACGGAGATGGAAATTTTGATCAGACCACCCAGTCGGCCACGGTGAACAAATCATATTCCAGTGGGGGCAATTACGATGTGACCCTGAAAGTGGTTGACGATGAGCAGGCAAGCAATCAAGTTACCAAGACCATTTCCGTTGCGGGAAATAGTGCCCCGTCGGCAGACTTTGAGTACACTCCGTCGAGTCCTTCTGTTGGTGAGGATGTAACATTGGATGCTTCTGCTTCCTATGATCCGGACGGTACCGTAGTTAATTATAGTTGGGATTTTGACGGTGATGGCAATTATGATCGTACCTCTGAAAACCCGACAACAGTCACTTCATATTCTGAGGCTGGCAGTTATGATGTGAAACTTAAAATAATTGATGACAATGAGGTTGAGGATACCGTAACGAAAACGATCTCGGTCGGGACCTAACAACAAGGGTTGGTTTATTTTATGTAGCAGCTAAGACACGTCTTGCTCCTTTTCATCATTGGACATGACAGCAATCGATTTCCGATAATTGATCAACATAGCCTATCATATAACTATCCAATTAAGAATGAAGTGTACTCACGTGCATTCCTTTTGTGCATTAAAGAACCATGTAGAACAATGAGAAAATATTAGCAGGGTAGTCCTATTCTTTATGAGAGAATGGGCGGGAGGTGTAGGCTGTTATGGGACTAGGACCTTGTTTATAGTCCTATAATTCACCGTTTTAAATAATTTTCTGATATTAGCACTACCTATGTTATGGCAATGCTTATAAACTACTGTTACTGGTATACTTATTTTGTCAATAGTACGCCTGCCAAGATATAATTCAATATTTAGTTAATTAAAAGGGCCTATTGTTAGGCCTATATTACACCCTAAAATAGCAAACCCCTGCAAGCCAATAACTTACAGGGATTAAAGTGCCCAAGAAAGGACTCGAACCTTCACGGGGAAGATCCCCACATGCTCCTGAAGCATGCGCGTCTACCAATTCCGCCACTTGGGCAAATGTCGCCAGATTTTCAGCGTGACAAATATAGGAGTTTTCATCACTAATTTGAAACCCCCTTGCGGTTTTTTATTAGATATGTGTGCTGCTCTTCAACCTTGTTGGAGTGGTGGGGCTATCAGTTATCTTCGGTTATAAAATTCCAGCGATATCGCTCACCGAGTTCATTGCCGGCCAGATCCGTAACGGAAGCACTGATGATAGCGATGTAGTACTCTCTGTCTTGCAGGTCTTTACTCGGCGTAAACCGGGCGGTATTATTTGCGTATTCTACCGATCCCGATATCTGTTGAAATCCTGCGCTGCGGTATTCGTACAGTACAAATGTTTCTTTATTGATCGTAGCCGGATCCATCGGTTCATTGAAGGTGGCTGTAATTTGGATATCATCGTCGACGTTAATTTCATTATCTCGGGGATTTGTTGAAAGCACACGGGGTGGCGTTCGATCAATTATTTTGGTGGTAAAGGTCCAGCTGTATTTTTGATTGGGCGAATGCCCGAATTGGTCTTCAATGTCAGCGGTAATTGTTGCAGTAAATTCGGACCCGTCCTGCAGTAAACCGGAGGGATTAAATTTGGCGGTTGCGGTAGTGTCGGCATAGCTTACCGAACCGGAAATGATGCTGCCGTTATCGTTTTGTACATAGAATGTGTTGTTGTTGATGGTTTCGGGATTCAGTTTTTTACTGAACTGAGCCAAGATATTTGTGTTGAGAGGAACATCAGTGTCACCCCTTTGTGGGGTGGTGGCAGTAACTGAGGGCGGCGTGCGCTCTTCTTCGGTTAGGGGACGGGTGGTAAAATTCCATACATACTCTTGGCCCATGCTGTTGCCCTGCGTATCAGCAATTTGGGAGGATAAGGTAGAGGTAATCACTTTGCTTCTGTCATATTCTTGTGACGGTATAAAGGTAATAATGCTGTCACTGATCGAGAATGTCCCGGCTACAACAGTGGTGTCTTCACGGATGATAAAAGTGTTTTCATTCACGGTGGCCGAGTCAATGACGGTGTTAAAGCTCGCTTGAATGGGAGTATCAAGCTCGATGTCCTGAGCGTCATCAAGGGGCTGTGTTTCGATAACCTGTATTTGTACAGGGACAGGGCTTTTATCCAGCGATTCTGAAAAGCTGGGTAACTTTTGTTCCTTACAGCCTGCTGTGATGACGATTACAAGCATAACCAATGCGAAGGCTGATCTTTTGATATAATAGCGGACAGCTTTAGCGGCTCCTTTTCTTTGGTGCATACCTATATCCCCTTAGGTTAATTTCCGGCCAAGCTTTAATGATACTTCAAACAGGAAAATACGTTTGATTTTCATCCGGCGGGATAGGGTTTTGTAGTGAATGTCCGTAGATGAATGTATTACAGTTATTTGGGTACTGACAATGGTGGATGAAGGCCTACCAATTTTTGTATGGATGGGGGTTTTGCAGATAAATTAGCCTATCCAAGAAAAATAATGCAAAAACTATGAGTAAGAGACCGACCAGAAGAAAGGAGGAGTGAAATAAAAAAGCCCGCTACAAAGCGGGCTTTTAAAATCCAATAAAAAATCTCGGATCTATTTGTAATCCAGGCTGGTTACGTTCGTAGCGCTTAAGCCTTTGGGAGTTTCTTCTACCTCAAACTCAACGGCTTCGCCGTCTTCAAGTCCTTGGTTGTAATCGAGGTTCTCGACATTGTTTCTGTGGACAAAAATGTCATCGCCGCCCTCGTCAGGTGCAATAAATCCAAATCCTTTTTTAGTGTCGAAAAACTTTATTTTTCCTTGTTTCATAACTATAACTGTGTCTTTGTGTACACCTGTCGGCTCTGTCTGATGAAAAGAGTTGAATTAACGCGTCGTTTCAAAGAAGTAACTTACTAGGTGGGTAATTAAATATAACATTCCAAGGTAGTGCTATTTGGGGACAATACCTATTTATTACTCAGATATTTTATAACCGGTGTTTATTGAGGGTGATTTTTGTTGTCAAAAATTGCTCTCATCATTCGTTTGTATTCTTTTGTAAGGAATACATCTCGGCGCGCCATCATGGCCTCCATCGCTTCAAGGGCCTTATCAAGCCGATATGTTTGAATAACATTGGAGCCGACCCAGCTGAATGATGGGATTAATTTGGGAGGGAAATCATTTGAAAAAATATTACAGCTGACCCCACAAATGGTACCGGTATTGAGCTGGGTGTTGATGGCTGTTTTGGAATGATCGCCCATTACTGTTCCAAAAAACTGCTGCTTTGTTTCAAGCTCCTGCCCATCAGACCAATCGGGAATACGAATGGTACTGTAGTTATTCTTTAGGTTTGAGGTGTTGGTATCAGCTCCCAAATTGCACCATTGGCCAACGAGGGAGTTGCCTACAAATCCGTCATGACCTTTATTGGAATAGGAATGGAATATGGAATTATTGACTTCTCCTCCTACTTTGCATACCGGACCGATGGTGGTATCCTCATAAATTTTTGCGCCCATTTTGATAGTTGCGTTTTCGCAGACGGCCACCGGTCCCCGGATATGAGATCCGGACATAATAGTCGCATTTTTACCGATGAAAATCGGTCCCTTTGAGGCATTAAGTACGCAGCCCGCTTCGATGGTGGCTCCTTCCTGGATATATATTTTGTCCTTTTTTTCGAGTACGGCGTGATCTGAAACGGTGCCGCTAACAGTATTATTTATTTCCAGTAATTCAATATCCCGAACAATTTCCCGGCCGTTCAGCTGGAACAGATCCCACAGGTTGTTGATGGATAAGAAATCATTGGACTCCAGCACAAAAAGGGTGTTGAAGTCAGGTTCACCGTTATCAAGCCATTGCGTGGAGGTTTGCCCATCCACTTTGGCGGCAATGATGGTGTCGCCATAAGTAAGGTATTGGCCTTCACTCAAATTATTGATTTGTGTAACCAGTTGTTCGGTCGGCAGGTATCTGCTATTTATCCAGATACAATGGTCATCTGTTGATATATCACCGTCATCAAATACCCCTGTGAACTCCGGACGAACAATTCGATCAATATTTGAAGGATCCAGGGCTTGTTCCCACTTCTCAGATATTGTTAATATGCCGATGCGCAGCTCGTCAGTGGGACGAGTTAACGTAAGGGGATGAAAGGTGGTCAGCTTTTCATCTTCAAAGAAACACAGCTGCATGATTATACCTATAAATGATTAATTATAATTGTTTCAAAATATCAGCCAGAATGATAACTTTACTATTGTTCAATTCTCAGTCTGAGAGAGACAGTATAAGAATCAGGAAACAAATACAATAATAAAAGACATCTATGTGCGGAATTGTAGGATATATAGGAAATAAGCAGGCAAGCGATATCATTGTAAAAGGGCTTGAGCGGCTCGAATATCGCGGATATGACTCTGCCGGTATCGCTTTGCTTAATGGTCAGCTGGACATAAAGAAGGGAAAAGGAAAAGTCCAGAACCTCAAGAAGAAAATAAATGCCAACCCCAGCGAGGGTTTTGTAGGCATCGGACATACGCGTTGGGCTACGCACGGAGCGCCCAATGATATTAATTCTCATCCCCATGTGAGCGAATCCGGAAAAATTGCGCTGGTTCACAACGGCATTATCGAGAATTACAATACCTTAAAGAAAGAGCTGAAAAATAAGGGACGGACATTTCATACCGATACCGATACCGAAGTGATCGCTCAGCTGATCGAAGAAATTTATGAAGATAGCAACGGTGAAGATGTTACATTCGAACAGGCTGTGCAGATGGCCCTGCAGCAGGTGGTAGGAACCTATGGGTTGGCCATTTTGAATGTTGAAGAACCCAATCGCATTATCGTAGCTCGAAAAGGGTCGCCGTTGCTGCTGGGTATCGGCGATGATGAAATGTTTGTTGCCTCGGATGCTTCGCCCATCGTTGAACACACCAAAAAGGTTGTTTACCTGGATGACGGGGAAATGGCTGTGGTCACAAAGGATGGATATGAGGTTAAAACCATCAAAGATGAGCCGCTTACAAAGAAGGTTCACGAGTTGGCGATGAGTATTGACGAGATTGAGAAAGGCGGTTATCCGCACTTTATGCTCAAGGAGATTTTTGAGCAGCCGCGTGCTATTTCGGATTGTCTTCGTGGTCGTCTCGACGTGGAAAATCACTCTATACAATTGGGCGGTATTGCTGATGTGCTGGATAAGCTGGTGAATGCCAAGCGATTGATCATTGCGGCTTGCGGTACCAGTTGGCATGCCGGTCTGGTTGCCGAGTACCTGTTTGAGCATCTGGCCAAGCTGTCTGTGGAAGTGGAATATGCTTCAGAATTCCGCTATCGCGAAGCTCTCATCGATGAAGAGGACGTGATGCTGGTTATTTCACAAAGCGGTGAAACAGCGGATACACTGGCGGCCTTGCGCACGGCAAAAGAACGTGGAGCACTTACGCTGGGCGTTTGTAATGTGGTGGGATCTACTATTGCTCGCGATACCGATGCCGGCGTTTATACCCATGCCGGACCGGAAATTGGAGTGGCATCCACCAAAGCATTTACGACACAGGTTTCCGTACTGGCGATGATGGCTATTATGCTGGGACAAAAACGAGGCGTGCTTGACGAAGATTATGCGGCGCGACTGATTGAAGAGTTGGATCGTATCCCTGAGAAGGTGCAGAAGATTCTGGATAACAGCGATGACCTTAAAGATATGGCCCGGCTGTTTAGCTACGCTCCTAACTTCTTGTATCTGGGACGAACGTACAACTTTCCGGTGGCTTTAGAAGGGGCATTGAAGCTCAAAGAGATTTCATATATCCACGCCGAGGGGTATCCGGCTGCAGAGATGAAGCACGGCCCTATTGCTCTTATTGATGAAATGATGCCGGTAGTGGTTATTGCGGCAACGGAGCATACCAACGAGAAGATGATCAGTAATATCGAAGAGGTGAAAGCGCGTGAAGGACGCATTATTTCGATAACGGGCGAAGATAATGATGAGGTTATCGACCTTTCTGAGTTTTCCTGTCCGATTCCTGAGACCGAAGATTGTCTTTCCCCAATGCTGACAACCATTCCGCTACAGCTGCTTTCGTATTATATTGCTGTAAATCGTGGCTGTAATGTGGATCAGCCTCGGAATCTGGCCAAAAGTGTTACGGTAGAATAATCCCATAACTTTTCTATTTTTAAACTCCGGCAGATGATGTATCCTGTCGGGGTTTTGTATTTACTGGAATAAACGAAATCTTTTTAACAGTCGTTTTAATATCTATTATGACGACCCTGAAGATTAAAAATATGGTATGCGACCGCTGTATTATGACAGTAGAAGCGGTTCTTGACGATCTCGGCTTTGATGTCCGGGAGGTTTCATTGGGTAATGCTGTTATTTTCGGCGATCCTGACCGTGATGAGTTTGACCAAATAAGTCAGGAGCTAAGTGAAAAGGGATTTGAGCTGATTACCGATCGCAATGACGAACTGCTCGAAGAACTTAAAGTACAGTTACTTTCCTACTTGCGCTACCTCGAGGATACCGACGATCCACAAAAATTGTCGTCCTATCTACAGCAGGACTTAAATTATAATTACAGCTACCTGAGTAATTATTTTTCGAAGCATATGGGAATGACCATTAAAAAATATCTCATCAATTTGAAAATTGAGCGCGTAAAAGAGTTGCTCACGTACGGAGAGCTTACCCTCAGTGAGATCGCATGGAAGTTGAATTACAGCAGCGTGCAGTATCTTTCCAACCAGTTTAAAAATGTAACCGGAGAGACAGTCAGTTCTTTTCGCAGCCACTCTGATAAGAACAGTCGTCAATCGCTGGATGCTGTATAATATTCCATCACCCAAAAATTTTACACATTTCTTTTAACAGATTGTAAGGGATGCTTTGCTTAGAGCTGTTATACTTAGGTGTAATTTGAAATTTAGAGAAAAGGCTATGAAAGAATCACTGCAAATCGAAGGTATGCACTGTGCCGGATGTGCTAACAGCGTAGAAAAAGCACTTTCCCAAGTAGAAGGGGTGAGCGAGGCGTCCGTCAACCTAGCTACGGAAAAAGCGTTGGTTGAATTTGAAAATGGCGAGGTTACTCGTAAAAAGTTAAAAGAGGCCGTCCAAAATGCCGGTTACGATATTAAAGAAGAAGCTGAAGAAAATGAAGATCCGGATGTAACCGGTAAAAAAAAACTTGACGTAGCTTATCATAAGATGTGGTGGTCATGGGCACTGACCATCCCCATTATTTTGCTGATGATCCCCGAAATGTTTGCCGGCTACGCGCTCGGCGGGGAAATGGTGTATCAGTTGCTGATGATAGGACTTTCTTCGATTGTGATCTTTTATCCCGGTTGGGAAACGCTGAAAGGTGCGTGGAGATCAGCAATCAACGGGTCACCCAATATGGATGTGCTTATTGCTATGGGGTCGCTGGCAGCACTGGGAACGGGGTTTGTAGCCTTGTTGCATACTTTTGGGATGGCTCCGCCCTTCCACAGCTTCGCGGGTATTGCCGGCATGATTATGGCCTTTCATCTTACGGGGCGCTACGTCGAAACCAAGGCCAAAGGTCGTGCTTCTGAAGCGATCAAAAATCTAATGACGTTGGAGGCCAAAGAGGCAACCATTATGCGTAATGGCAAGGAGATGACCATCCCGATAAAAGAGTTGGAGGTAGATGATGTAATGGTTGTCCGTCCGGGCGAAAAGATACCAACTGATGGCACGGTTATCGACGGTGAAAGCAGCGTGGATGAATCCCTTGCCACCGGCGAATCGATGCCGGTTCGGAAAGAGAAAGGCGATGAAGTAATCGGATCGACCATCAATAAGAATGGTACGCTTAAGGTGCAGGCGACCAAGGTGGGGAGCGAAACTTTTCTCAACCAGATTATTCGGATGGTTGAAGAAGCCCAGAGTTCCAAGGTGCCTATACAGGAATTTGCCGATCGCATTACCGCGGTTTTTGTGCCGGTGATCATTGGTTTAGCACTTTCTACATGGGCAGCTTGGATGATCTTTCCGGAATTTTTTGGGCAGGTTGCAGTCTGGGCCTCAGGATTTATTCCGTGGATAAATCCGAATATGGGCTCGATAGCTCTGGCTTTTTATGCAGCTATTGCAGTATTGGTCATTGCCTGTCCCTGTGCACTAGGATTGGCGACTCCCACGGCCTTGATGGTAGGAACCGGCCTTGGAGCCGAAAACGGTATTTTAATTCGCAAGGGTAAAGCCGTGGAGCTTTTGCGTGAAACGGATGCAATCGTATTTGATAAGACCGGAACCATTACTAAGGGAGAGCCTTCTGTAACAGATGTAGAGGTATTATCCGGTTGGGATGAATCAACGATGCTCAAATACGCCGCAACTGCTGAAAGGGGGTCTGAACATCCTCTCGGAGCCGCAATTGTTGATCATGCCAAGGTGCAAGAAATTGATTTTTGGGAGGCCTCCGGCTTTGAAGCTGTTACCGGGAAAGGAATTCGAGCAGAGGTCGAAGGAAAAGAAGTTGTGGTTGGTAATACATCATTATTTGAAGAACGTGATATTGCAGTCAGTAATGGTGCAAAAGCTAATATTGAACGGTATGAAGAAGAAGCTAAAACGACTGTTTTAGTTGGAATAGAGGGAGAGCTGGTTGGACTTATAGCTATAGCTGATCCTATCAAAGAAGACAGTAAAAAAGCAATATCTGCCATCAAGCAGATGGGATTCACGCCGGTTATGATTACCGGGGATAATGAACGAACGGCGCGCGCAGTGGCAAAAGAAGTAGGCATTGAGCAGGTAATTGCCGGCGTACTTCCTGATCAAAAATCCAATGAGATTAAGCGTATCCAGTCAAAAGGCAACAAAGTTATTATGGTGGGTGACGGTATCAACGATGCCCCGGCATTAACGCAGGCCGATGTTGGTATCGCTATCGGTACGGGTACCGACGTGGCAATAGAATCGGGTGACATTGTGCTTGTGAAAGGAGAATTACAATCGGTAGTGCAAGCCATAAAGCTAAGTGAAGCTACCTTCAAAAAGATAAAACAAAATCTCTTTTGGGCTTTCTTTTACAATGTAGTTATGATACCACTCGCGGTAATGGGAATGATGCATCCGGTTCTGGCCGAAGCTGCTATGGCATTTAGCTCTGTAAATGTTGTGTTTAATTCAAGAAGACTGCAAAAGGCCGACCTATCCACAAGATGAGAAATACTTGTGGATAACTATGTGGAAAACTTGAGCCATGTGGCCAATACAAAAAATTTGTAACAAAATGTCTTCTTATCTCTCTTGAAAGCACAATCGGGAAGCAAATAGCAGTGAAAGGTAAAAATATCAATGTTGATAACTTGATATTAATGGAAGGATTTATTATTACTTAGTTGCTTTTCCGACAAAAAATAACAAGAAGCTATCGGCTATTACTATGAAAGATTGGAAGGCATTAATCTTGAAAATTACATTCTTGGTGCTTGTAGGCATTGTAATGTTGACAGGATAAGAAAGTAAGACGGCTTAATTACAAACTTTAATTTGTATTGCAATAGCAGAAATGCGTATTTGGTGTGTAGTACATCTGCATACTAAAATGGTTAATTTAAAAGCGTTTTTCTGTGGATAATAAATCAGTAACAGACCTGTCTTATTTGCGTGAGATTGCAATGGGTGATGATACCATTGTTATTGAAACCACTGAAGCTTTTCTTGAAGATACTCCTGCGGCCTTAGAAAATATCCAGAAACACTATGAAAGCGAGGAATGGCAACAGCTCTCCAAGCAAGCCCATAAAATTAAGCCCAATCTAAAATATATGGGCATGGATCGGGCCCACGAACTTGTTCTAACTATTGAGGAACAGGCTAATTCAGAGCAGATATCTGAGGATTTAGGAGAACAAGTTTCAGAGTTTTGTTCCTTGTGCCGGAAGGCCCTGGATGAGTTATCTGATAAAATTGAAAAATTGAGAGCATAAGGCCCATAACCTTTGGAAGAATTATCCGTATGGTACACAAATTCTCACCAAAACGGATAACTCATATGATTTGGTCATTATTAGTAAACAGTATCGGGATTTTTCTAATAGGTTATATCCTAAAAGGGGTACAGATAAAAAGCTTTTTCACAGCTATTGGGGTGGCAATACTTTTGGCAATTATAAATAGTCTGGTTAAGCCAATTTTGGTTTTTCTGACCCTACCCATAACAATACTGACATTTGGACTATTTATCCTTGTAATTAATGCTCTAATGCTATTGCTGGTGGATGAGCTTATAGAAGGGATGAAGATAAAGAGTTTCGGATGGGCGTTCTTATTTAGCTTGCTGTTAGCCGTACTAAATCTGGGGTTTTTCTAATTACGCCACGTTGGAGCTTTTGAGGGTTTCCTGCTCTTTATCCGTTTCAGTTTGACTTATTTCGAGAGTATAAATCTTGGCAGGGGGTATATTTAGAAAGACAATCTTCTTGTTATACTTGTAGGTATTTACAATTTTTTCTTCAAAGTCGCTCTTAAAATCACCGAATTTCAAATATTTGAAATAGCTGATATACGCCTTTTGTAAGCAGAGATTAAGTTTCTTCTCCCAAATCTGTTTGGTTATACCCTCAGGCATATTTTCGTAAGGCAGGCTTGAAAATATAAAATCGTACTTTTTTTGGGGATGAAAGTTTAAAATATCGGCATGATGGATACGGATATTATCATCAAGGCGATACTTTGAACCTATGATTTGATAAAACTTTTTGTGGATCTCAACGATGTCCAAAGAATCTTGGGGTCGCAGATGCTTTGCTATCTGTTTGGTCAGCGAGCCGGTACCGGCTCCAACTTCCAGTATATTTAACGGTTTGCAGTCTGTATCTGTAATCTTGGTTTGGAGCTGGGCCACAAGATCTTTGGCCAAAAACTTAGAACTGGGAGCAACGGCTCCAACCCGTTTTAAGTCTTTTAAAAAGTAAAGTAAGTGTTCCAACGATATTTCTTTGGTTACTAATGGTTGTTTAAGGTAATAAAGCTAAAGCAAATTGACTAATCGGAGCGTATGGAATTACTTTAAGTTACATCTTGTAAACAAGAAAGAGTTCCGAAGATTGTAACTGAAATATTTTTTTACATCTATTTGGCTATTTATAGTTGATTCATTTCGTTACAGCCCTCACTTTAAGAGTTCTTACAAACTAACGTTAAATTAAAAAACCATCTATGAGTTATTCTATCTTCAAGGAATTGAAGCGATTGAGTATTATGGTGTTATGCGTCGGCTTATTAGGGGCATGCGCTACTACTCAAAGCGCTCAAGACCAATCAAAAGGCGGTGGCCCATCATCTAAGGAATCAGATAACGGTATGAAGCCGTATAGTGAAGTAATCACTGACAAGGCTGAGACCGATACAGGATTATTCGATGTCCATAAGATTGATAAGGATTATTTTTATGAAATTCCCGACTCTTTGCTGAGCCGCGAAATGTTACTTGTTTCCCGCATTGCGGAAACGCAAGATGAAATTGGTTATGGCGGAGAAAAGCTTAATACCCAGGTCGTTCGTTGGCAGAAAAAGGACGATAAAATTCTGCTACGACATGTTTCCTACGAAAATGTGGCCAGCGATTCACTGCCGGTATACGAAGCGGTTCAAAACTCAAACTTTGAACCCATCATTGCATCTTTCGATATAAAATCACTTGGAAAAGATTCCTCCGGAGTTGTGATTGATATTACAAAGTTATATGCCAGCGACATCCCGGCACTTGGATTACAGAGCGATGAACGGGAAGAATATCGTGTACGTCGATTAGATACTGATCGTTCTTTTATTGATCATATCAATAGTTATCCCGAGAATATTGAGGCACGTAACTGGATGACATATGATGCTTCAAATCCTCCTTCAAACTCTTCTACAGGAACAATCTCACTGGAGATAAACCATAGCATGGTGTTGTTGCCTAAGAAGAAATGGGAGACTCGTTCTTATGATCAGCGGGTAGGATATTTTAGCATACAGCAAACCGACTATGGTACTGAGCGGCACAAGGCCAATGAGCAACAGTACATTACACGGTATAAACTGGTGCCCAGTGATAAAGAAGCTTATCTAGATGGGGAGCTTGTAGAGCCGGAAAATCCGATCGTCTACTATATTGATCCTGCTACTCCTAAAAAGTGGCGCCCCTATTTAAAGCAGGGCGTTGAAGATTGGCAGAAAGCATTTGAAGCCGCTGGATTTAAGAATGCAATTATTGCAAAAGATCCGCCCTCTAAGGAAGAAAATCCCGAATGGAGTCCTGAGGACGTGCGTTACTCAGTAATCCGATACTTCGCTTCAGATATCCAGAATGCATATGGGCCTCATGTGCACGATCCACGTACAGGACAAATTTTGGAGAGCGATATTGGTTGGTATCACAACGTGATGAACCTGCTTCGTAATTGGTACTTTGTACAAACCGCTGCGGCCAATCCTGATGCACGAGCTGTACAGTTTAAGGACGAAGTAATGGGCGAACTTATTCGATTTGTTGCTGCCCACGAGGTTGGACACACCATTGGCTTGCCCCACAACTATGGATCAAGCTATGCGTATCCGGTCGATTCACTTCGGTCTCCAACATTTACCGAGAAACACGGCACGGCTCCTTCAATTATGGATTACGCCCGTTTCAATTACATTGCACAGCCCGGTGACGGCGTAGAAGATTTCCATCCCGCTGTCGGTGAATATGATAAATGGTCAATAAAATGGGGCTATACCTGGTTTCCCGAGGATATGAGTGAAGAGGAAAAGGTTGCCAAACTTAACGAGTGGACAAGAGAACGAGCCGATGATCCCCGTTACTTCTATGGGCAGCAAACCGGTAACAAAATTGATCCGCGTTCGCAAAACGAAGACCTCGGAAATGACGCAATGAAAGCCAGTGAGCTTGGTATTGCAAACTTGAAGCGTATTACCTCGAACCTGGTTGAGTGGACAGAACGCG
Organism: Fodinibius sp. GM21; assembly: GCF_058386955.1. NCBI lineage: Bacteria > Pseudomonadati > Balneolota > Balneolia > Balneolales > Balneolaceae > Fodinibius > Fodinibius sp. GM21. The sequence continues at coordinate 621,897 of NZ_JBYEIQ010000002.1, forward strand.
ACGGCGCAAACTTTGCTGAGCTCGAAGAGCTTTACAACAATGTTGTTGGGCAGTGGAACCGTTATATGGGACACGTTACCAAAAACGTAGGTGGAGTGTACGAAAATCATAAAACCTATAACCAGGATGGCCCGGTTTACACATTTGTTCCCCAGAAAACACAGCAGCGAGCGATGGACTTTCTGGTTGACTATGGCTTTATGACCCCTGATTGGTTATTAAATGAAGATGTTCTGAGCCGCATCAATCAATCGACGGTTGTTGATAATATGCGAAGCACCCAGGTGCGTGTCCTTAACGATCTCACCGATCCGCAGCGCATTGCTCGGCTTATTGAATTTGATGCCCGATCATCAGAAGATACATACGATGCTTTTGAAATGATGGATGATGTTAGAAACGGTATCTGGTCGGAGCTCGATAATAACAGTGAAATTGGAGTGCACCGCCGCAACCTGCAGCGTGCATACCTCGAACGCATGGAGTATCTGATGACTGAAGAGCTTCCCGATATTCCATCAGCATTCAAAGAATTTTTAGGCTGGACTGATGTGGATGTCAGCCAGTCTGATATTCGTCCGATTGTTCGAAACCAGCTGCAGATACTGTTAGACGATGTTCAGAATACACAAAATCGTGTGCAAGATCGTGCGACAGGTGCACACTTGGCTGACGTAGAAGTACGGATTGAGAATATCCTTAATCCAGATGACTAAAAGCGCTAGCATCTAATTAATTAGAAAGCCTCGGTTTATAGCCGGGGCTTTTTTATTGGGATCATATTGCCAAGTTGGAATTGTCAACGTATGGATTAGTCGCTCACCTGATCCCAAAGCATACTTACAGACACCCCCACAATAACAACGACTACCGTCCCCACCGGATTTAGCCATAAATATTCAATGGCTTTGGTAAATCCTTCCGGGGTTTCTTGCCAAGGAAAAATTAACTGCCAGCTGCCTGTTTCAGGATGTTCAAAGAAGCGATCAAAGAAAAAGACGGTCACCATTCCCGAAATAAGGCCCGTCAATGCTCCGACTCCGTTGGCGCGTTTCACCCAGAGCAGCAGAACAAAAACGCCCAGAATAGATCCGTAGAAATAACTACCTATTTTGTTAACCAGTTCAATAATAGATCGGGTTTCGCCCAGAGCCAGGGCAGCCCCGGTTGCCAGCAATCCCCAGAGCACGGTTGTGAATCGCGACGACTTCAGATACCATGCCGCACTACGATCTTTGGAGTCTAGTCGCTTATACCAATCTACAATGGAGATGGTGGCAAGGGCATTGAGCTCACTGTCGATGCTTGAGAGGGCGGCCGCAAAAATTCCGGCTACAATGAGCCCAATAATACCAATGGGAATCTCATGTAGAATAAAATAGGGCAGAATATAGTTTGTATCGTTTCGGCTGGATTCGGTAATCTTTTCCTGCCGTTCAAGTTCAGATTCGCGCACTTCGTTGAGATGGCGATCCGCCGCCCGAAAAGCCTCGGCGTTTTCCTGCGTTTTGTTGTCAAGCAGATCTAAAGCAGCTTGCCGGCGCTGCATATGGGTGGCCTGATATTCCTGTTGCAACATCTCTCGGGCAACTTCGGTTTGCTCTGTCTGGGCTACCGGATCGGTACTGTGAAAAGTTATGGGTGCTGACCCAAAAATGTAGAATACATAGAGCATTACGCCCAGCAAGAGGATAAAAAACTGCATCGGCACTTTGGCATAAGCAGAAAGCAGCAGTGATTTCCGGGCATCATTCAGTGATTTTGCCGTAAGATAGCGCTGTACCTGACTTTGATCCGTACCAAAATAGGAGAGCATCAAAAAGAGCGCGGCAAAAACGCCCGTCCAGATATTGTACTTTTCGCTGATATCGAAGCTTATATCAAGGGCATCCAGCTTGCCCAGCGTACCGGCAAGGTATAGCGAGTCGCTGAAATCCACATCGGGGGGCAACTGGTAGTGGATCCAGTAAAAGCAAAATCCAAGCCCAAACATCATCACCGCCATCTGTTTTACATCCGTGCGAATAACCCCACTGATGCCGCCAACCATCGTATAAAGAGTTGCGGTAATTCCGATAATAAGGATGGTCGTTGAGAGCGGCAGGTTAAGTAAAATGGCAAGCACATACGACGGTGCCGCAATAATAATCCCCAAACCCAGTCCGCGAGACATTAGGAAAAGAAAACTGGTAAAAAGTCGGGTAGAAAGGCCGAAGCGTTCTTCCAACACTTCATAAGCGCTAAAATTTTGCAGCTTATTAAAAAAGGGAACCAGCGTCATGCACAGAATAATCATGGCAAAAGGTACCGCCAGGTAGATCTGTACAAACCGCATATCCTCAACATATGCTTGGCCCGTTGTGCCGATAAAGGTAATAGCCGAGGCCTGGGTTGCCATCACAGAAAGGCCCATGGCCCACCAGGGCATCGATCGATTGGCAAGGAAAAATCCCTCAATATTTTCACTTTCCTTGCCGTGTCGCGTACCATCCCAGATGGTGTATCCCAAAAATGCGATCAGAACAAGCCAGTCAATCCAGTGCATAACAGTTAAATGGGAAAGTTAAAAAAATAGGTGAACAGGCCGAGCAGTAAGATATAAGCAAGGCCAATCCAGAAGACACGCAAATAGTTTGGTTGTGGTTTGTCTGATTTTTGTTCTGTCATACTCAACTCCGGCTTAACATTGTTCGTTATGCATCTCTTGCTACCTTTTTAAGGACATCATATAACATAGCAATATCTTGCTCATCATTATAAACATTGGGCGAAATACGCACTGCCGAGCCCCGCACCGAAACATGGATGTTATGTTCGTCAAGTTGGTGCTGTAGTTTTTGGAGGGATACAGATGCCGGCAGCCGGATGCCAAACATATGCCCGGCCCGCCAGTCAGAGTCTTCAATTTGATATCCGTAGTCGGGTAAATCTTTCTCCAGATCGCTTGTCAATTGCTCGCAATACACTTGGATGTTTTGGGGTTCCCAGTCCAAAATCTGTTTAAGTGCTTCAATCATCATGGGCACCAAAATAAAATTGCTCCGTTCTCCCATGTCAAATCGTACAGCACCCGGCTGGTACTCCTCTTCGTAATCCACAAGGCCGCTAAAATCCTCACTGTTTTTGCGGACGATCCAGCCCTCTTCAAGAGGAATGCCGTCTTGCAGTCGTGATCCCAAATAGCCGAGCGTTATGGCATAGGGACCCATCAGCCATTTATAACCCGCACAGATCAGGGCATCGGCCTTGATTTCTTGTACGTCGATCGGCATAGCACCAACCGATTGTGTACCGTCAATTGCAAAATAGGCATCGTTATTTCGGGTCTTCGCACCAATGGTTTTTAGGTCAAATAGCGTTCCGTCAGTCCAGTGAACATTGCCAAGGGCAACTAATAATGTATCTGAGTCGATAGCATTTAATATTTTTTCATTCCACTGTTGACCGCGATTTTTAAATTTTTCTGGTGGATCAACAACCGTTAGCTGACAGTCGTGTTCCTTGCAAAACCGTTTCCAGGCATACACATTGCTGGGAAATTGCTCCCCGCTTATGACAATCGAATTCCCCTTTGCCGGATCGATATTTTTTGCTACTGTAGCCAGACCATATGAAACGGCAGGTATGATAGCAATATCTTGATCATGTGGTGCATTGACGAGTTTGGCAAAATACGATCGTAATACCTTGCTGTCTTCAAAAAAGTGGTCAGGAGTTGTTCGCCAGGGGCGATTTTTCCCTTTCATTCCCTGAATACCCGCTTCTTGTACACTTTTTAACAATGGTGACAAGTATGAACAGTTGAGGTAATGATGATTGTCGGGCAATGAAAACAGATGTTTCTGACAGTCCATGTTAAAGTTCATTATGACATAATTAAATGTTGAAGGTTTTTAAGGGTAAACTTTTCGTGTTCAACCTTCAACTTTTTCAACAAGCTGATCGGTAATTCGAAAACTTTCCGGTCCAAATTGAAAGAGCACATCTAAAATACAGCACCAGGGTTCAAATCCCTCAAAATGTTGGTGGTACTCGGGGTGATCAAAGTCAGGATCTATTTTTTGCTCGGCCTGTCGCTGATAGTGGCGGCTGTCATGTTCTTGAAAAAGCACATCGGCATCTAACTGTTGTGCAAGCAAATCGGGATTGGAATCATAGGCCGGAAGTTCACTGGCCAGCTGATAATCAATGCTGATATTCATAAAACGAAAAAGCCGCTTTTGGATGTAGAGAATAAAATCCATCAGGTAGGTATAGTCGTAAGCCGATTGCCAGTCCGCTTCAATTTCAGGTTCATAAAAGTCGTAGTAGATACTGTTGCGGTAATTGTATTCCAGCGTACGTAATAGTGGAGTAATCCAGTCCTCGGAATGATCCATGCGAACATCTTTGATAGCCTTTTTTCGGTCTTCGGTACGGATCGGAATATTAATCCACTGCGTGCCTTTGGGGGTGCGAATTTGAGCGCGGTGAATGCGACTCTTGCGCGACCAGCGCTCCACATCCTGCAAAATAATTTGGTCGGCCTGCAGCATGGCGGCCAAATCATAGAGATTGGGTGCAAATTGCGGAGTTAAAAGACCAAGCTTCATTTTTTTTATTTACCACTAAGTTACTTAGGACGCTAACAATTTGTTTATGACGTGGATGGAATTAAGAATTAAAAATTAAGAATTTAAAATTACTTTTTACTCATTACTAATCACTCGTTAACAATTAGCACAAGTGCACCATAAGCCTTATTTTTCGACGCATTGAACAGAAATTATTTTAAACCAATTACCCAGATTATGGAAGGTAGTGTACGTGTACGTTTTGCGCCGTCCCCCACAGGTTTGCTGCATATTGGTGGACTTCGGACGGCACTTTATAATTATTTATTTGCGAAGGGCAACGACGGAACGTTTGTGCTCCGTATTGAAGACACTGATCAGGCTCGCTACGTAGAAGGGGCTGAAGAAGATATTCACCGCTCATTAAGCTGGGCGGGTATGAACGTGGATGAAGGACCTGAAAATCCCGGCGATGTTGGACCCTATCGACAGAGTGAGCGTAAAGATATGTATGAAGATTATGCCGAGCAGCTCGTAGAGCAGGGCAATGCGTATTATGCTTTTGATACCACCGAAGAACTTGACCAAATGCGGGAACGGCTGAAAAAATCCGGAAATCCATCGCCCAAGTACGACGCCATTACCCGCATGTCGATGAAAAACAGTCTCACCCTTCCCGAAGAGGAAGTCGAGCGCAAGCTGGAAGAAGGCGAAGAGTACGTAATTCGACTGAAAGTACCGCGTCGCGAAACCATTCGTTTTGAAGATGAAGTGCGTGGCTTTGTATCCTTCGAAAGCAAGGGGCTTGACGACCAGGTGCTGCTCAAATCCGACGGCATGCCGACTTACCATCTGGCGAATGTAGTGGATGACCACCTGATGAAGATTTCGCACGTTATTCGCGGGGAAGAATGGCTCAGCAGTACGCCCAAACACATTTTGATGTATGAATATTTCGGCTGGGAGCCACCCAAGATGGCGCACTTGCCGTTGATTATGTCGCCAAGTGGTGGAAAGCTTTCCAAGCGTAAAGCCGAAACGGAGGGCATTCCCATCAACACCAAAGACTATATCGATCAGGATTTTGAGCCGGAAGCGCTGGTTAACTTTTTGGCGTATCTTGGATGGAGCCCGGGCGACGATTCGGAGCTCCACTCACTGGAAGAACTCTGCGACCTATTTTCTCTTGACCGCGTAAGCAAAGGCGGGGCCGTATTCGATTATCAGAAGCTGATCTGGTATAATGAGCACTACCTGCGAGAAAAGCCGGCTGATAAACTTTGGCCACGCGTACAGGAGATTGCCAAAGAACACGGTCTCGATCCCGATGAGGAATACATGAAGCAGATTATTCCGCTGATGAAAGAACGCGTCAGCAAGGTTGAGGACTTCGTAACAATGGGGCGATTCTTTTTTGAGGATCCCGAAGAGTACGAAGACAAAGCGGTTAAGAAGTGGAAAGATGACAGCGCTGAGCTTCTGGAAGCTTATATCGATAAAATTGAAGACCTTGACGAGGATGAGTTTGAGGCCAAGACTTTGAAAGACAAGATTAAAGAAGTGATTGACGAATATGATGTTGGTTTTGGGCCGGTAATGATGCCCTTGCGGGTTGCGGTATCGGGAATGGGTTACGGACCCGATTTAACCCCAACGATTGAATTACTTGGCAAAGAGACGACTATCCGTCGTATTAATACAGCCATTGAAAAGTTGGGTTAACTCAACTTTCTTTTTGAGAATTTAAGTCCTGAGGATTGTCAAAATTCTCAGGGCTTTTTTTATTGCGAAAAAAAATCTGGCAAATTATTACAGAGATTGTATTTTCATTGCTCAATTGTGCGTTTGGTAGTGGTCAGTAGAAAAGCTAATCAAAAATTGATTCGATGAAGCGGAAAGCACTGTTTGTTATTGCCGGACTATTTTCAGTATTACTGTTAATCAATTTTGGATACGCTTCCCCCGATGCCGCCCAAGCTGCTGAAGAAGCGGCTAATACAGGCATCAAAACAGGCAGTTGGCTTAGCATTTTGCCTCCGCTCGTAGCTATTGGTATTGCGCTTATTTTTCGACAGGTGCTTTTTGCCTTGTTTGTGGGGATTTGGTGCGGTGCCTTTTTAGCTGGGGATCTGTCGTTTGGCGGTGTTTTCACCAGTTTTTTTGCGACACTTGATGGATACATCGTACCTGCTACAGCTGATGAAAGTCACATGAGTATTATCATCTTTACCATTCTGATAGGCGGGATGGTTGGAATTATTACCGATAACGGCGGCACGAGAGGAGTAATTTCGAAGGTTACAAAATTTGTTCGTACAAAAGTACACGGTCAACTGATGACCGCTTTAATGGGCTTCGTTGTTTTTTTTGATGATTATGCCAACACCATGGTGGTGGGCAATACCATGCGTCCACTTACGGATAGGCTTCGAATTTCTCGGGCTAAACTTGCTTACCTGGTAGATGCCACTGCAGCACCGGTGGCAACCATAGCTTTGGTGAGTACATGGATTGGGGCCATGGTCGGCTTTATTGCTGATGCGGAATCAAAGATGCCCAATTTCAATGAGTCGGCCTATGCCGTTTTTATAGGTTCGCTGCCGTATAACTTCTATGCCTTTTTTACCATTCTATTTGTGATTATAATCGCGTGGTCGGGACGTGATTTTTCAACGATGCTTAAGGCCCGCATTAACCTTTATAAAGCCAAGCATAATCCCAAGCTGGATACCTACAATTTGTGGAAGGATAAGATCGAGGATGATGAGGAAACAAAGAAGGTTTCGCACTGGACGAATGCGGCTATTCCAATTGTGACGCTTATTTTCGGAACTATTGGTGGGTTATTTATTACGGGTTCGGGTGATACCATACAGTCTATTATCGAAACAGCAGATTCGTATAAGGCATTGCTCTGGGGGTCTCTCATTTCGATTACCATCGCTATTATTATGACGTTATATCGAAATCTGCTCGATATAGAAGATATGCTCGAAGGCATGATGGAGGGCATGCATACGATGTTTGATGGACTGCTTATTTTGGTTTTGGCATGGGCCCTTAGTGCTATAACGGTAGAGCTTGGCACCGCTGATTATTTGATGAATGTGTTTGGTGAAACATTGAACCCTTTCTGGTTACCTGCTATTGTCTTTGTACTATCGGCATTAACAGCTTTTGCAACGGGGTCCAGCTGGGGGACCATGGGAATTTTGATGCCGCTTGTTGTGCCTCTGGCTTGGGAAATTGGCAATAATACCGGCCTGCCTTTTGAAATGACGCATGAGATAATTTATGCAAGCGTCAGTTCGGTATTGGCTGGTTCGGTCTGGGGCGATCACTGTTCGCCTATTTCGGATACGACTATTCTAAGCTCCATTGCGACCCAGTGCGATCACGTGGAGCACGTGAATACTCAATTGCCCTATGCAATGATAGTTGGGACAATTAGCGTTATAAGCTTAATAGCAATTATGGTGGTTGGTGTTCCGGCATGGATTATCTACCCAACTGGCGTGTTGATTATCGTGGCTATCATCTTTCAATTTGGTAAAATTCCTGATCCCGAAGAGTATACTCCTGAGGGTAAAGAAGCAGCCAGCACTTCGTTGGATTGATGGATTGGACACAACAAAGCAAAAGCGAATCCAATATAGATCCGCTTTTTACTGACTTCTGTTATTTTTTAATCTATCCGATAAACAAAAAGTAGGCAATTGTTAAAAGGATAACTAAACTTAGTGAAGCACCACGTCGAATTAACCTATTATATTTTTTATGTCGAATGTCATTATAGATAGCTATACCTGCTGTTAAGACTGCAATTGTTCCACTAATCCAGAAACCCAACATAATACTTTCAGGTTGAGCGTAAAGAAAAAGAAGACCTAAGGCAACAAAAAATAGTACTACATATTCAGTTAACTGATCGATTTTTTTATAATCCATTAGGATAAACTTCTTATTAGTATAAATATGAACTAAAGGTGAGTTAACGGTTATTTTGCAATAGAAAACTGGTAACGATTTTCCTCTTCAATATCCATAGTGCCAGGCTTAAATCGTCGCTCGGCAAAGGTTGCTTTCCCATTACTATCAATCAGTAAAACTGTAGAGCAGCGGGTGCCGTATCCATCACTCTTTATAAAGATTGGGGAAACTTTCTTTTCGATGTCTTTTGGGATTCCGGTGTCGGGCAGTTCTTCCTCGGGGGCCTCACGGTCGTCAGATAATAGATCAAAAAGCGGTTCCGGGGCGACTGAATCAGTCTGCATTATTCGCTGCAATTTTCTTTTTGCACGCCTCACTTTTGGCCATGATGTTTCCAAAAGGTGATTGCTGAGTCCGTATAGGCCCGAATCTAAGAAAAAAATATCGCCTTGTTGGTTGGAATAATAACCCAGCTGATCTAACGATCCCGCCAATAAGTTAAAGCCCATATATTGGTCAGCCTGGGATTGCAGTTCTGAAAGGTAAACCTGAGCATTTTTATCGGTTTGTAAAAAATCGAACACTAACTGTCCCCTACTGGGCGGATGTTCTTTTTGGATATTAGGATCACGATAATTGGTTATGGCTGAAAACTCTCCCCGTTTGTTAATTCCCATCCAGGTTCCGCCTGCTTTTAAATCTTTGCCGGCTAAGATGTTTGGATTATCATCCCAAAACTGGGCTGCTCGTGACGGACGTTCATAGTGTTCATCCCGGTTAGCAGCAAAAATTAGCGGATATTGTGGATGTTGCTTATATGAGAATACAATCAGACACATTTTAAACTGACTAAAGTAGAAAGCAGAAATTTACGTAACAATTTGGCATATTCGTGCGTGAACACAAAAGGAATTTTTTACCGCAAAAAAACTGCATGTCGATTATTCATAAAAATACTGCGTTTGGAGTCGGGGACTTTGTTTTTGTTGCAGTGGGATTGTTATGTGTATTTGGATTTTTCTTGAGTTATCCATCACAGGAACCACGCAGTCTTATTAATACAACAATATCCGAAGATTCGGTCGCTGTAACAGCGAACCAAGTTATTCGTGATTTGGGGTATTCTCTTGATGGTCTGCAGGCGACCGATATCAGTCTGGAGAGTAATACCGACTTACTTGATAGCTTACAGTACGAAAACGGTCGCCAGGCGTTTATTCAGGCAGCATCAGAATCCATGCCACCGGGATTACACCCTTATTATTGGGATGTCCGTTTTTTTAGTACCGGTAATAGCGCTCAAGCTGAAGAGGATGCCAGTCAAAATATTGTTATCCGGCTCGATGAGCAGGGACGCTTGATCGAATTATTAAATAACGGGAATCGACTGCCGGAACGTCCTGTGCAACGCAAGGCCCTAATTCATGCTTTTGAATCAAATGCCGATTTGGACCTATGGAAAACGTTACCTGATTCGGCCTGGGACAATGTCCTACGGTTTGATTTTGATGAAGATTACAACAGTGGTTCGGCTTCCGATTCAGTGAATATTACTGATACCGAGCGGTCACATACCTTTAGGCGCGCTAATATCGAGGGATTGATGAATTACTACTTGCAAAACGGAGGTTGGGAGTCCACGCAATTCGAATTAACGGAAATTCAGATTGAAACTATTCATTCCAAAGCTGTTGCAGATGTGACGTTAGACGCTGCAGCTCCAATAATGGGACAAGACCTCCGGATTAATGCCCGTCTTTTATCCAGTGGGGCATTGGTAAATCTTGACGCGACATATAATCCGGATAGCACCGAATCAAATATGCCCGGTCTGTTAGATATTAGCAGGATATCAATGGTGCCCATTTTCGCTCTTGCCCTGATCATCCTGTTCTACTTTCGTATTCGTTCACGGGCCATTGATACCCAATCAGCATTAATTGCCGGTATTTTGACAGGAATCGTTGTGTCGGCTACAATATTTTTGCGGGAATGGGGAACAAGTACATTGGTTGGGGGCAATCTGCAATCGATGGATTTGCTCGGGTTGGCCCTTCAGATGGGATTTTCGGGTGCTTTTACTTCAGTAGGAGTGTTTGCTCTATTTGCAGTCGGGGACTCAATTATGCGTCAATACTGGCCCCAAAAATTGTATAGTTATGACTATCTACGACAGGGAAAGTTTTTTAACAAGCCTATAGGGGAAATGATTCTTCGGTCAATGGTACTGGCATTTATTTTATGTGGAATTTTGACGGGTGCTCTTTCTTTGGCTCCTAATTTGTTTTTCGAAATCGAACGCACTTTTCTTTCCCACGAAGCTGCTTGGGCGCCTATTTATCTCTTGCTAAATAGTTTTTGGTTTAGCTTACTGTTTGCTTTATGCATCTTTTCTGTTGCAGCAACGCAACTCTATGGTTCTAATAAGCGAAAGTGGCTTGCTTCGCTAACCATTGGTCTTGGTGTTATTTTAATTGCACCTACATACCAAAATATTGGCCCGGTCATTCCCGAAGTGGTGCTTTTTGGTATTTTAGGTATCGTTTTTACTGTTATTTTTCTGAAGTGGGATATTCTGACTGTCTTTTTTACCCATTTTCTTTTTGTCTTACTACTTGAGTCTTCAAGCGGTTGGATTGTAAATGGTTCTCCTGATCTTCCTGTATTTATTCTGCTGTTAATCTTCCTTCTGGGAAACATTGTTGCAGCAGTTTTATTCATTGTCAAGGGAGAGAAAGAACAGTCTCTTTCGGGCTATGTGCCGGATTATGTAGAAGAGCTGGCGCAAGAACAGCGCATCAAACAGGAGCTTCGCATTGCGCGTGATGTGCAACAGTCGTTCTTACCTGTGGAAACTCCACACTTTAAGGATTTGGACTTGGCCGCAATCTGTAAGCCGGCATACGAGACAGGCGGTGATTACTATGATTTTGTTCAACTTGACGACTATCGTATCGCTGTAACCATTGGAGACGTAAGCGGTAAAGGCATTCAGGCCGCATTTTATATGACCTTTATCAAAGGGATACTCCATAGCCTTTGTCGTGAGATAGATTCACCGGCCGAAATATTGAAGAAGGTAAACCGTTTATTTTATGACAACGCCCAGCGGGGTACATTTATATCGTTAGTCTATGGCGTAATAGATCTGAAAAAGAGAACATTTCGTTTTGCTCGTGCCGGTCATAATCCGATTTTAAAAGTGGGTGGCAAAAATACCAATGTTGAAGAGTTGCAACCCAAAGGAATTGGCATTGGGTTATCGAAAGACCGTTTTGATGAGCATTTGGAAGAGGTTGAGTTATCGATAGAAGATAAGAATGTGCTTGTCCTTTATACCGATGGAATCGTTGAGGCAATGAGTGAGTCCGAACACTTTTATGGTACAAAACGTCTAAATACACTGATAAAGCGAAACGCTCGTAAATCAGCGAATGAAATTTTAGAGCTGGTAGCCCAAGATGTGAGGTCATTTATTGGCAAGGCAAAACAACACGACGACATGACAATAATGGTCATGAAATTTAAACATCAGAAAGAAAATTAGGTATTATTAATGAGTTTAACGTGGAGTGTGAGAGGATTTCTCATTGGATTATTGATAGTACTCTTTGGGACAGTACCGGCAGCGGCTCAGCAGGATGTTGAATGGAAATCTCTTTCTGAAGCCCAGGAGCTAGCCAAAGCGAATGGTAAAAAAGTGATGTTGTTTGCCGAAGCCACATGGTGCGGATATTGCAAAAAAATGTATGCGGAAGTCTTTCCAAAGAAAACAGTTCAGGACAGTCTGCACAAATATTTTTATCCTGTTAAGCTGGATATCGAGTCAGATCAGGAAATTATGTTCAATGGTCGTTCACTTACCCAGCGGCAATTAGCCCGTAAGTTTAGAATTAGTTCTACACCCACATTTATTTTCTTGAATAAGGATGGGGGCACTATAGGGCTACAGCCGGGATATTTGCCGACGGATATTTTTGATAAACTCGTGGCTTTCGTAGGATCAGATTTAACAGGAAAACAATCGTTTAAACAGTACTTGAAGAAACATGGAGTAGATGTTGAGCAATAATGTGTCAATGTAATGCCATTGATATTTTAATATATTAGGGCGGTAGAAATAAAGCATAAAATGTATTCAAGATGGTATTAAGTCAGGCTGTTGAAGATTATCTGAAAGCGATATATACGCTGGAGACAGAAGACAAAGGGGCTTCAACAACAAAGATTGCCAATTCACTGGATGTTTCATCGGCATCGGCTACCAATATGGTGAAACGGCTGGATAAGATGGGATTAGTTGATTACGAATCATACAAAGGAGCTCGTCTGACAGATTCAGGCAAGAAGATTGCGCTCGAAATTATACGCCATCATCGCCTGCTCGAGCTGTATTTGTTGGAGGTTATGGGTTATTCGTGGGACGAGGTTCACGATGAGGCTGAGAAGCTGGAACATCATATATCAGAGCGATTTGAAGATAAAATTGCCCAGCTGCTTGATGATCCCACCCACGATCCGCATGGCGATCCCATTCCCACCAAAGATGGATTGATGCCCGAAATAGATGCCGATCCTCTCCTTGAGGCAGACATAGAGCGAGAGTATATAGTGAGCCGCGTTAAAGACCAGAATCCTGAGTTGTTGCGATACCTTGAAAAGATTGGCTTGTTGCCGGGTATAAAGGTGAGAATAAAAGAAAAAGCTCCTTTTGATGGGCCGGTTACCATTCTTGTTGAGAATGATGAACAGGTTGTTGGGAATGATGTTGCGAAGAGTATCTTTGTTGCAGAATTGTAAGTTTATCCTGAAAATTTATGTTTTGTTCCAGTTGCCCGTAAAAGTGCTGGAGAATGGAGTATCCCATGACTATCTGGGGATAAAGCGTTTCTTAATGGGTATGTGCATTTGAGAATCATATTAATAAGAAAAGCCCGTACAAGGAGTACGGGCTTTATAAACAGATAAGTTGAAGGTTATTTATCTATCTATTTATTTTCGAGGATTACTTTAAGGGCTTTCTCTTCAGAAGCATTGCCAAAAGTATCATAAGCCTCCATTATGTTGTCTAAATCAAAATGATGGGTAATTAGCTGATCAGGTTCCAGTTCCCCGGATCCCACGGTTTTCATAAGCATGGGAATGGTATAGGTGTCAACCAAACCGGTGGTCATAGTTATATTTTTGATCCACAATTCTTCCAGCTTTAAGTCTACACTGGTACCATGAACACCTACCACCGCGACCTGTCCTCCCGCTTTGACGATATCTTGGCAGATATCAAAAGTGGCTGGAACGCCAACGGCTTCAATGGAAACATCTACTCCTTTACCATTGGTGAGTTCTATTATTTTGTCTACAGCATTTTCGTTACCACTGTTCACCGTGTCAGTAGTCCCAAATTCCTTAGATACTTCGAGGCGATTGTCATCAAGATCAACCATGATAATTTCAGCAGGGGAATAAAATTGTGCTGTAAGGAGTGCAGCCAGGCCAATGGGACCGGCCCCAACGATGGCCACAACATCACCCGGTTTAACCTTTCCGTTAAGTACACCCACTTCAAAACCTGTAGGCAAAATATCACTCAGCATAACCAATGCTTCCTCGTCGGCTCCTTCGGGGATGTGGTACAGGCTCGTGTCGGCATGAGGAATGCGAACGTATTCGGCCTGCGTACCATCAATGAGGTGGCCAAGTATCCAGCCCCCGTCTTCACAGTGAGAATACATCTGACGTTTACAGTTGTCACACTTACCGCAAGCAGTGATACAGCTTATAAGTACCTGATCACCTTTTTTGAAATTCGATACTCCGTCACCCACTTCTTCGATAATACCGACCCCTTCGTGGCCCAGGGTGGTTCCATCTTTAACAGCAGGAACATCTCCCTTTAAAATGTGAAGGTCGGTACCACAAATGGTTGTTTTTGTGATCTTGACAATAGCGTCGGTTGTTTTTTGAATAGTTGGCTTGGGCTTCTCTTCATATGTACGATTGCCTGGGCCGTGATAAACGAGTGCTTTCATAATAGGTACCTCTCATCTTTGGTTGGAGAGCATCTTCATAAAGGTTTTACGGGATGCATGATTGCTTTTCTACCTATTAATAATTGCAATAGGTGTGCCATTGTCAGCGTTATTTCATGCCTTTTTATCAAGGCATTAGGATAGTAGGGAGGGTTATTTTTATGGTTTTTTATGACTTATATTTTGACGCACTAAAAAGTGTTGCACCGGTGCAACAGTGTGACTAAAACAATTTGCAGGAATGCATAAAAAAAGCACCGACTTTCTAAAGCCGGTGCTACCATAAAAAAGTGAAAAATGTTGCTTTCGATGTTATTCGCTGTCGACCTGATTGAGCAGTTTATCAACAGCACGTTTTAGCTGTTTGTCTTCGCCGGTTCGGTAGTCTGGCGGATTAATGACTTCCACATCTGGCACCGCCGGAACACGATCCATATTGTTGTCGGTATTTTTGACAAACCAACCACGGTATGGCAGTCTGATATACGAACCGCCCATCAGGCCGGCTCCCCCGGTCGAAATTACAGCCCCGAATGTCGGTTCACCGACCAACGTCCCGAGATCCAGTTGTTTATAGGCATGCGAAAAGATTTCGGCATTTGAGTAACTGTTCTGATTAGCCAGAGCAATAGAATGTTTTGTCCAGCTGGACAGTGGCAGTCGCTCCCCAAAGGGATAGTGCTCGCGGAAGTTGGTTTTGTTCTTAGAGATATTTTCCGTTGCACCCCGCGGAATGGTATAAGCATGTTGGCGATATTTTAACACAGTTAGCAGATAATCGGTTGTCCAGCCGCCACCGTTATAGCGTACGTCGATGACAATTCCTTCTTTGCCTTCGCCTGTGGCAACGAGCTCGCGTTCAAAACGCTCAAAGCTGGGCCAGTTCATGCCCTCAACATGGATATAGCCCAAGCGACCGTTCGAATATTTTTCGGTAAGCTCTTTACGCTTTTCAACCCACTCGTTGTAAAGTTGATCGCCCAGATCATCAGTAGGCTCAATAACAACCTCACGACTTTCCCCATTGGCATTTTGAACCTGAAGCAGGGTCGGAGCATCAACTCTGTCGGATAGCAAGCTGTAAAAATTATCTACTTCTTCAACTTGCTGCCCGCCAACAGCGGTAATGACGTCGCCAACATTTAGCGTGCTCATCTCACGATCAGCCGGCGAATTGGGAACTACGTGAACGATGCGTACCCCATTAGAAACAGGCTCAACCTCAGCGCCAATAAGTCCGGTTCGGGTTTCTTGCGTTTCGGCGCGATCTGATCCGTAAAAACCCATGTGGCTGGCATTTAGTTCACCAAGCATCATGTTCACAACATCTTGAAAGTCTCGGTCGGTTGATGTCTTCAGCGCCCAGGGCTTGTAATGCTTTTTAAGAGCTGTCCAGTCTTGGCCATGAAAGCTGGGATCATAGAAATTAATATTCAGTTTTCGCCATGCCTCCTCAAAAATCTGCTCACGTTGGTTATTGTGATTAATCTTCATGCTCGCACGATAAGGCAATTGCTCAAGATTATTTTTATCCAGACTATAGCGCCCGATTTTTCCACCGCCCTGCATGAAATAAAGGCTGTTTAAATCAGCGTTTAGGCGAAGGTCATTTGGATCTACTCCTTGATCAGTAACTGCGGAAATCTGGCTGCCGTCCCACTTGGCTTTATAGATATCTTTATCCGCATCATCGCCCACAAAGTAAAATGTTTGTCCATCTTGAGATATAGCAATATTCGATTCGTCTCCGGGCATTGACGTAACCTGGTATAATCGTTTATAAAGGCCATCGAAGTCGATGGATACGTTTACTCCCACCGTATCTTCGGGCGATACTACTTCGGGATTTTTACTTTTATCCCAGTCGAGTTTCGTACGCTGCCAGTCTCGCTTATTGAGCCAGGCAAACCAGACATCATCATCTCCGTTATTGCGATTGGAGAGAAATGCAAGCTTGCTTCCGTCAGGACTCCAAACAGGATCGGAATCAGGACGTGGATGCTTGCTGATATTGATCGGTTCCTTCGAGTTATCTGCGGGATGGATATAAATTTCATGATTGAAATCGAGATCGGGCATCGAGTACGCAAGCCATTCATTATCGGGACTCCAGGCTACATCACTGGCCTCCGCCCATCCGTTATCAACCAAAAGGGTTTCTTCCCCGAGATCGTCTCGTCCGGTAATGTCTGATACAACCAGTTGTCCCCGCCCTCGATTGAAGGCTACTTTTTTGCCGTCGGGTGATACCACCGGATTACGTTCTCCCATTTTGGTATCCGTAAGTTGGTTCGTCTGGAATTGGAGGCTTTCAAAAAGATCGTTGGTATCTTTTTGTGAAGGCCGGATCGAAAAGAGATCATATTGGCCATTTCGATCACTGGCAAAAATGAGTGTAGAGTCATTTAAAAACGCTACATCACGATCGCGATACGGATGGTCTGTTACCTTTACAGAACGTTGTTTGGACGGATCGTTATGCTTAACAAAAATTTCGCCTTCAATGACAAATGCTAGCCAGTCGCCGCTGGGAGATACATCAAACTCTTGGGCCTCTTCGGTAAAGGTTTTTTGCTCGATATTATAAAACCGTTGATCCTGCGTAACATCTATATCCAAGCGTTGGCTTTCCCCTTCTTGAGGATTAAGTGTAAAAAGACCTGTTTTACGTTCGTAAACAATGCGTTGTTCTTGCTCGTCTATGTCGAAATTGCGAATGCCATCATCCTTGAAATCGGTTATAGCAATGGGGGTATAATTTGGACTGCCGTCATCATTTATTTTCACTTTGTGGATATTATGTGCCCCGTTTCTTTCACTCAAAAAGTAAAGAGATCGGCTGTCGGTAAAGGTGGGATACATATCGTTTCCCTTAAAATCGGTGAGCTGGTGATAGCTTTCGTTTTCCAGGTCATAAAGCCAAATATTTTTGTTGGCCGATCCGCGATATCGCTTGCGAAATTCCCGATTATAGCCACGGACAAATACTAAAAATCGTCCGTCGGGACTCATCTCCGCCATCATACCAAAAGAATCAAATAAGCGGTCGGGCGTGCCACCTTCAGCTCCTACCGTATGAATCTCCGGTTCCCATTCTACTTGGTTAAATAATCGATTAGTTGTAAAAATAATGCTGTTGCCGGGTGTCCAGCCTGTTAATTCATCGCCTGTAGAATGGTAGGTGAGTCGTTCAATTTGACTGCCGTTTTTATCCATAACAAACACATCGTCGTTTCCATGGCGATCGCTGGTGAATGCAATCTGACTTCCTCCCGGGCTCCATTTGGGATAGGCTTCGTATGCTTCGTGCAGCGTCAATCGCCAGGCGCGGCCGCCTTCAGCCGGCACGGTCCAAATATCACCTTGATAGGAAAATGCGATCGTAGAGCCATCGGGACTGATAGCAGGAAAGCGGGCAAAAGGTTCATCTGATTGCGCCTGCACAGAACTAATAAAGATCACACATACTAATCCAAGACTTAACAATAATTTCTTCATGAGAGTGTTTTTTGATTCATTGAAACGAACTGAAATATTGCTTTATGTTGATGAATGAATAGTAAAGCAGTTTTTCTAATGGAATAATGTAAGAGATTTTGAACATAAGCAAATGATCTATCCGAGAGAGGTGTAAAAATTTGTTGTAAGCTTTAAAAATATTGCAACAAAAAAGGCAACTCCTTGTGAGAGTTGCCTTTATATTTTAATAAGTTTTGCTCAGCGAATTATTCTGCTACTTCGAGGTATTCACTTGCCGGACTGGTCCCGTTTTCTTTGGAAAAAAAGAACTCGAATTTTTGATAATCACTTTCAGGGTTTGGCCAAATAAGTGTTCCCCCCAGCTGCTTGGCCAAAGTTTTTATCAAAATGTTATGCAAACAATTGCTGTTTTTAGCCTCAGTGGGACAGTTCATCATTTGCTCTCCTTCAATAATCAGGTGTACTTGCTTACCGTACTGGCGCAACTGTATGTCAATGGATGACTGTTTATCTTTGTCGGTAAAATTGAATATCAGTGAAAGAATTTCATTCAACAACAGCCCGCCGGGAATAGATTGGTTAATATTCAAGGAGAGTGCTCCCGTTGGCAGGTTGATATGTGTATTGTTGTTATCCCGCTGGTTTTGAACCATCCGGCTATTCAGCAGTTCTTGTAGGAAGTCTGTAAAGGGAATGCTCGTTAAACTTCCGTTTTGATACAGCACCTCATGGATAGAGGCAATGGTCATAATACGACTCTTAATATTTTGCAGTTCCTCTTTTAACGTGTCACTGTCAGCGTCAAAAAGCTGCAGTTCGACAAGGCTGGTAATAAGTGCGAGGTTATTTTTTACCCGGTGATGCAGTTCCGAGAGGAGGGCTTCTTTTTCCTGCAATGTATCTTTGATTTTTTCACGATAATTATGCTGCATTGATACATCTACATACATGCCGTAGATGGCGATAATATCATCCTCTAGCTCAACGGGAACGCTACCGATCAACACCGGGACTTCTTCACCTTCTTTATTTAGTCGAGTGGTCTCCGTTTGTAGGCTTTCACCGTTTCGTGTAGCCTCAGAAATTGCTTGTGCTTCGTTCTGTTCTTCTTCTGGAGCTATAAGCATATTGATATTTTTTCCAATGGCTTCTTCCTTATTGTATCCGAAAATATTTTCAAAACTGTTGTTAACATCTCGGATCTTGCTCTCATTATCGACAATGGTAATACCTACCGGGGCATTGTCAAAAAGTTGCTGCAGCATGATCTGGTTCTTCCTGTTTTCACGCTCAACATTTTTACGATCTGTAATGTCAATGCCTGCCCCAACCAAGAAGGATTTTCCATCCTGTTTAAAGTGCTTGGCAAATAAATAATAATCCTTTATTCCACCTTTTTTGGAATGTATCCGGGTTTCAACCGATAGTTCACCGTTCTTAAAACACTCTTCTATTTTTTTACGAATAGTGTCCTTGTGGTCATCGGTGATAAAATCCAGGGCATTCTTACCGGATAGTTCCTGGGCCGAATATCCAAGTTCTGTGGTCATATGCTCGTTCCATCTTACGATATTACCCTCTTGATCGAGCACTAAAAAGACACCGGGAATACTGTCCAGTGCCGATTCGGTAAAATGCTTGTTCTTTATAAGGTTCTCTTCAACTTCTTTTCTCCTGCTGATATCCTTAAATGTGATGATACTTCGAAGCTGGCCAGATTTATTGCGATACACTTTGGATGATACCTCGGCAGGTATTTTTCGGCCGTCTTTGTGTATCAGCTCCATTTCAAGACGGTAGCTGCCGATCTTTTTCTGTTGATCCAAAGCCGCTTGGTAGTTGGGATTGTGCACATTCATAACCTGATTGCACTTGCGGGCGATAAGACTTTCGCGATCCCAGCCGAGGATTTCACTGGCGGAGGGATTGGCATCCAAAATATGGTCATTGGCATCGGTAATCAGGATACCATCGAGGTTCTCTTCAAACTGGATTTGATAACGATTTTGCGTCTCCTCTAAATGCTGCTTGGCCTGAACTGTTGAGCTCACATCTTCATGAATCATTACAAAGTACGGATGTTCATCACTAGAGGGACGAATGGTTACTTTGAACCAGAGGGAATCATTGCTGGACTGCAGGGGATAGGTTAGTGAAAAGGATTCTTTTTTACCCTTGATTACCTTTTTTAATCCCAATAAAAATTTAAGTGCATAGTCGTCGCCCATTTCAATAGCGTGTTGCAGGACATTAAAATAATTTACGCCGGTATCAGCGCGTTTGATAAGGGTAGATGCTCCACTGAAACTTTTCCACGCTTTATTACATTCTACAATGGTGCCCTCAGCATCAATGATTGCCACATGGGCAAGCAGGTTGTCGAGGAAAGTGGCATCTAAATTGATATCGGAGAAATTCGAACTAGTCATGGTCCTTCGGGTTGATGATTATGAGATGATTAAAATCATCATTTTGAGGAGGCCGGAAAACAGCAGAAAAGCCTAACTTTTTTATACTGTAAAAAGCGTATTGTGTATTAGGTATATTCTGCTATAATGCATTGCTTTCCCGATGCGACCTTTTGCACGGCTTCAATAAGCTTGCTGTCTGACACTTCGTTTTGAATATAACCGGTGGCCCCGGCAGAAATCAGTGGCTTTATAAGTAGATTGTTAAGATAGGAATGAACGACAAGCAACGGAGTGTCGGGAAAATAGCTTCGGATTTGAAAAACTGCTTTTGTTGAGGTTCGTCTGAAATCCTCTAAATTGGCAATCAAAAGGTCAAAGTCAGGCTGTTCTTCATTAATTGTGTTAAAGTTATCCAAATCTGAATGTAGCTTTGTTGACCATTCATCGACGGACCGGAGCATCGTGTGTATAGTAGAGGTAATAGAAGATGTTTTACCGAAAAGTAGTATGTGCATGCCGTTGTTTCGTTAAGATGATATATTTGAACCTACTATTTTTTACACAAGTTGCATATAGCTTTAAAGGCCTATTTTTGTGGTAGGTGAAAAAGCCTATAGCCCAAAAGGAGTTACCCCTTTTTACAAAAGGGAGGGAAAAATTAGATGTGCGAGCCAACGATTGAGGAGTCAGCCATTTTATTCGATATCTGCCAGGTTGTGCTTGATGGCGTAGGTGACGAGCCCGGCTGTATTTTTGGCGCCTGTTTTTTGTAGCAGGTTCCGCCGGTGGGCATCTACGGTGCGGGTACTAATATGCAACTTATCTGCAATTTCTTGATTGGTATGTTGCTGTACTATCAGTTCGAGCACTTCTTTTTCGCGATCGGTAACATTACCCGGGTCGGTTTCATCTTTTTCGGTTTTGCCTTTTACAAGGTCCATCATCACACTTTGGGTGGCATCATTACTGAAATAGTGTTTGCCTTCCAAAATACTGGTAATGGCATCGACAAGCTCAATTTTGTCGGAGCTTTTAAGGATATAGCCTGATGCACCGGCTTCAATCATCTGACGAATATGCTGGTCCTCATCCATCATGGTAAGTGCCAATACTTTGATATCAGGGGATGATTCTTTAATCTTTTCGGTGGCCTCAATACCGTTCATCTCCGGCATACTTATATCCATGACAATCAAATCGATATCATGTTCTTTGCAGGCTTCAATGGCCTCTCTACCGTTTTCCGCTTCTGCTGCGATCTTAAATCCTACTTCGTCTTCGAGTAGCATCCTAATCCCGTCACGGACAATATCGTGATCGTCTGCTAATAAAATATTGATATTAGCCATGGTCTGTACGGTTAGATTTCAGATTGCTGACATCAGGGATAGAGACCGAAGTTTTCATGCCTTCGCCGGGCTTGGATTTAATATCGAGCTTTCCACTAAGGCTGCTTACTCTGGTTTTTATGCTCCGCAATCCCAGCCCGGCCGCTTCATCCTGATCATCAAGTTGTGCCCCAATCCCATTATCTTCAATCATCAGTGTAAGTGTATCATCTGCCATGTGCAATTGAATCTCTATTTTTGTGCATTCTGAGTGGCGAACGGCATTGGTAATAATTTCCTGAAAAATGCGGTAAATATTGATTTCAGCCTGGTTATTTAGATCCAGCTGATCACAATTATGAACAAACTTAAATTTGATGTCTGTACTTTTTCTGAAGTCTTTGATAAGATTTTCAAGTGCTGCAATAAGCCCATAATCCGAGATAGCTTGCGGCATAAGGTTGTGGGAAATATTTCGGGTTTCGGTGAGGGCGTTTTTTAAAAGTGATATTCCGGTTTCAAATTGGTTTTGTCGTTTCTCGCTCAACTTTTCAATATCTGCTTTTGCCGATTGCAGGTTCATACTGGCCGCTACCAGGTATTGACCCAGTCCGTCATGAAGCTCATGAGCAATGCGTTTACGTTCCCGATCTTCGCCTTCAATAACCGATTGAATGATTTTTTCCTGCATCCGTTTCTGTTCGGTTACATCGTTAATTAAAACCAGTCGATAGGTTTTGTCCTTTTTGTAAGTAACATCAGAGGCCGATAGCTCCACATCGATCCTCGTACCATCTTTTGTGAGATGGATCCATTCCTCTGAGTATGCAGTCGTCCCCTTATTTTGTTTTACATTTTCTCTCAATGCCTCGGCGTCTTTCTCGGGTCGGATATCAAGCAGTGTCATATTCATGAATTCCTCTTCGGAATAACCATAATGATCAATGGCTGCTTGATTTACCTCAATAAATTTCAGGGTTTTGGGATCATAAATCCACATGGGTTCGGGATTATTTTCAAAGAGGTGGCGGTACTTCTTTTCTGATTTACGCAGTTGCACCTCGGCTTTTTTGCGATCGGTTATATCATCCATTGTTCCCACCATACGGATCGGCTTACCTTGCTCATCTCGAATAATAACAGCACGATCAATCAGGTAGGCAATAGAATCATCCGCTTTAATTAGCCGATATTTCTCGGTCCATCGTTGAGCATTTGAATCAAGCGCCTGCTTAGAGCTAGCAGCTACTTTTTTGCGATCATCGGGATGAATGTACTGTTCCCATATTTCATAATTCTCGTGCAGTCCTTTTCGCTCATAGCCAAAGGTCTCTTCAAAGCCCTGGCTCCACCACAATTCCTCCTTCTTAAAATCAAGATCCCAGATAACATCGCTGGTGGTTTCTGCTACAAGCTGAAACCGCTGTTTTTCTTTCTTTAATTCTTGTTCCAAATGATGTTGCTCAGTAACATCAACTACGGTTGAGATCATCAAGTTTTGATCGTAAAGCGGAATGTTTTTAGCGTTTACAATTCGCTCATTCCCTTCTTGAGTAGTAACTCGCATACCCTTCCATTGCATGCGGTCTGGATTTTCGGAAGCAATATCGGCTGTAACTACATCAAATACCTGTTTTCTATATTCCTTGTCAGGATACACCTTCCTAAAAAAGGACTCAAAATCTGTTAATGTTTTCTGAGGCCAGCCGTAAATTTCCGTAAATTTTTTGTTAATCAATGTCACTTTTCCATCATCAATATTATTGACCGCTACACCAATGGGTAAATTCTGAATTGTTTTTTCTATAAATTCTTTCCGCTTTTTAAGTTCCCTTTCGGACTTTTTACGCTCGGTAATATCTTGTGCAACCCCTAATAATCTTGTGACCTCTTGGTTATCGTTCTCTACAGGAATTCCAATTGCCCTGATATATTTTTTATTTCCTTTTCCGGTTTTCAGTTCTAGGTCAGTGTCGTATGATTCTTTATTCTCAATAGCCTGCTGTACAATTTGCTTATAATTATCTGAGGAGGATCCGTGATAGTGATTCATAAGATCGTCGAAGGAGGGAGGACCCAATTCTAAATCACGGTCATAGATTTCATACATAGTATCAGACCAAGTAATCTCGTTGGTCTCTATATTGAATTCCCAGTCGCCAATTTTACCAATCCTCTGGGATCGTAACAGGCGTTCCCGTTCTTTTTGAAGCTCTTGTTCTCTGTTTTTTTGGTCTGTAATATCCCGGACAACACTAATGGCCTTGTTGACTTCGTCATCTTCGTCATACACCAGCGTTACGGTATGATCGGAATAAAATATGGTACCATCTTTTTTTTGCATTCGGAACTCGGTTTGGAAAACCCCTTTTTCCTCGAGAGCCTCAGAACCTATCTCATCAAATCTCTGGTAGTTTTCCTCGTCGATATGAAGTTTCCTTGTGGAACTGCCAATTAGTTCGTCTTGGCTATAGCCGAATATTTTTTCCGAAGCACTATTGCAATCAACAATGGTACGACTTTGAGTATCAATAACAATGAGGCTCGACTCCAGACTCTCGAAAATCTTTGTAAGCAACTCTCGAGATTCTCGTATTTTTGCCTGCGAAGCTTTAATATCAGTCATATCAATACCGATGCCCACTGATGTGTTATCGGTAAGACGCACATTGGTCCATGAGACGGGAATTTGCTCTCCGGATTTGTTTGTAATATCAAATTCCTGCCATCCGACCTTCGGATTATTCATAAATTCGACCGCTTTTTCTCGTTCATGTTGATCTGGGTAGCATGTTTTAAGAAGGTCAACATCCTCATTTTTAATTTCTTGGTTAGTCCAGCCGATCACTTTTTCAAACTCCCTGTTTACTTCAAACTGTTCCAGGTCGGGATCATAAATGGTAATAAGAATGGGAATCCGTTCAAATAAAACGTCTTTAAGCTCTTTTTCGGATTGGACTTCGCCCAGCAAATTTTCAAGTCGAATTTCCTTTTTTTGAAGCTGCTGGTCGTGTTTTTTAATCAGCCAATATAAGCCGGCCCCGGTAAGTAAAACGTAGAACCAGCCTTTATAGGTTTGCAAAATGGAAAGAGCATGGGCGTCAGTAACCAATGATTCAAGCAATCGGTCGGTAAAGGCAATCCAGAGTCCGGCAACGATAAGGTAAATGATTGTAATATTAAGAGGGGAAAGCGTTATGCGTTGGTCATTATTTGCCATAGCTCCAGATAGTTTGCGTCACTCTATAAATAAATAGTGTAAGAGATTTTTTGGTAAGATTGTAGGGCAATTTATTGAGCCAGCTAAGAATGGCCATGTGGAGCCAAATAAAAAAAGGCGACCATAGTGGGTCGCCTTAAAGTCGAAAGGGTAAGTTAAAATTTTTAAAATCAGTTTTCTTTCCGGGTTGTGAGACCAAACGGCATATACAGCGGACATGTGCTTATGAGGCTGGTACCCAAAAAGATTATTGCAAATATTCCAAGTATCATGGCAGTTGTTCCCGTTATAACGTCCATGAAATAGAGAACACCTACTAATATAGCAAGCAGCGTTCGTATCGTGCGGTCAATTGTTCCCATGTTCTTTTTCATAATAATAAGTCTTTAGTTAATTATAGGATGCGTACAGCGGTTAGGATTGTTCTTTAAAAACAGGGATCATTTCTTTAAAAGGAGTTTCATCATCAGTATTAGTATTCGAAGCTCTACGTTCAGCCATAAGTTCAAACACCATTTTATCGTTTCGGTAATATCGCTTTTGATAATACACCGGTTTTTCTCCAATAGTGTAAGAAATGCGATTCATTAATAGTAGTGGTGTTTGCGGATCTATATTCAGGTATTTTGCTAACTTCTCGTCAGCCATTGATGCTTCGATGCGATAGCATCCCTTTTCGATGGGGATATCAAATTCATCTTCCAGGATTTTAAAGATGGTTGTTTCCTCAAGGTCATATCCCTCAATAAGCTGTCCATAAAATATGGGCATCCAGGTGATGTCATAAGCAATGGGTTCGCCATCACCCAATCGAATACGTTCTAATTGTACGGCAATTTTTTTGTTTTCAATGTCAAGATATGAAAGCAAATCCTTTTGGTCGTTGATATCCACCTGCTCAAAAGATAACAGTTTTGAACTCGCTTCCATGCCCGTCCCTTCCAGTTCTTCGGTAAAATCATTAAGAATAGAAAACGACTGGTGTGTACGTTGATCAGTAACAAATGATCCCAACCCCTGGCAGCGGTAAATCAGCTGCTCATTTTCAAGTGTTTGTAGAGCTCGCCGAACCGTTACGCGACTCACATCAAATTTTTTGCTTAACTCATTTTCCGAGGGCAATTTTTCATCTGATGCCAGTGCTCCTGTTTCAATTTGCTGCTTTAGCCAGTCGCTGATCTGCTTGTGGAGTGCTATTCCGTCTTTTAAGTCCATAATTGCATGCTTATTAAATTGTTCGCATCAGAAATTAATCAAAATTAGGATTAAATCAAATACCTGTTAATACAAGTTTATTCAATTGTATTAATGGGTATTATTGATAATTTAGCTTGTTTAAAGCTGTAAGATACGCTCATAGAGGAAATATATCAGCATAATTGAATATATGTATTTACTTGTATTGACAACCATAAATTCTGTTCCTATATTCATGCATGACAAAAAAACAATCAAACCAACAGTGTTATGAAATACTTTTACTCTGCAACAACCGATCAGTCATTTGACGAAGCTATTGAAACGGTGACCAATTTGCTTAAAGAAGAAGGTTTTGGAGTGCTTACGGAAATTGATGTCAAAGAAACACTCAAGAAAAAGCTGGATGTAAATTTTAAAAAATACCGGATTCTCGGTGCGTGCAACCCTCAATTTGCGCACAAGGCCCTTACAGCAGAAGACAAAATAGGTGTGATGCTGCCTTGTAATGTGATTGTAGAAGAACATGAGGATGGGCAGGTGGAAGTTTCGGCCGTAGATCCGGTAGCCTCCATGCAGGCGGTTGAGAATGATGAGCTGCATCCTATTGCCGATGAGGTACGATCACGATTGCAAAAAGTGATTGATCAGCTGCAACCTGGATTTTGAAAGAAATCTTCCCTGAAGTACTCAGGGATAGAAACTATTAAATAAGATGGAATACAATGCGAACTATTAACAAGATGACAAACAAAATATTGGTGCTGTTGGCTGGGGTAATGGTGTTTTCGTTCCAGCCGATACTGGCACAGTCTAATACTAATGATACAACGGATGTTCGGGAAATGAGTCTTCAAGAGGCGCTTGCCATTACCGAAGATGCGAGTTTTGAAATTCGGATGGCTGAGGCGGATATGGAGAAGGTTCGCTCACAGTACCGGCAGACCAATGCCACCTTTTTGCCGCAGCTTTCGATAGAAGAAACGGGCGTTTCAACAAATGATCCGCTGAATGTTTTTGGCTTTAAATTAAAGCAGGAAGCGGTGACACAGGCCGACTTTAATCCAACGCGGCTAAACGATCCCGATGCCTATGATAACTTTACCACTACGTTCAAAGCGCAGCAGCCACTATTTAATGCGGATGCGATTTTTCAGCGCCGGGCGGTAAAAAATCAGTTGGAAGCAGCTAAAAAACAGATGGAGGGGACGATACAGCATGTCCGCTACCAAGTGAAAGATACGTATTATCAGCTTCAACTGATGGAGAAGCAGGAGCAGGTTATTACGAAATCATTGGAGGTGGCACAGGAGAATGAACGTCAGGCCAAGAACTATTACGAGCAGGATATGATCAACAAGGCCGATTATCTGGCGGCGAAAGTGCGTGTGTTGGAGCTAAAAAGTCGGCAGTCAAAAGTTCGTGACCAGCGAAAGACCGTGCAGGATAATTTTCGCTACCTGTTAAATATTGATGAGGAGATCGCTATTGAGGCTACGGACAGCCTGCAGATGCGCCCCGGCATTTCGGATGAGATGATTGACGCCGAGAATTCGACAAATGCTAAATTGGAGGCGATGAAATACCGGATGTCGGCGGCGAAAGAGATGCAGCGTTCGTCAAAGTTCAACTTTATTCCCAGTATCAATCTGTTTGGGAGCTATGAATTTAATGATGAAGTGCCTTTTGGTACGCAGGGCGACAGTTATATGATAGGAGCAACGCTCAAGTGGGATCTATTTAAAGGATTTCAAAATGTGGGTAAGGTGATGGAATCCAAAGCCCAGTTGAAAAAGGCGGAGCTAGCGTACGAAAGCAGTCTTTTCAAGAACAAGATGGAAATTCAGCAGGCACAGCGCTCACTTGATCAGGCAGAGGAACAACTTCAATTTGCTGAGGCATCCGTAGACCAGGCCGAAGAAGATTTTCGCATCCGCAATAATCGTTTTAAACAAGGCATGGAAAAAACGACGGACCTGCTACAGGCCGAAACGAAGTTACTCCAAAGCAAGCTGCAGCGACTCAATGCGCTCTATCAATATAATTTAAGTGTGGCAACACTGGAGTTGCTGCTTGAGCGTGAAATGCCCTACTAATTTTCCTAAAAGATTTTAACAACAAAACAAATAGATCAATGAAATATAGCATCATGAACATATCAGGAAGACTATTATCTGCACTTGCAGTGCTAATGTTGGTGGGGATCTCATGCAGCTCTACTGAAAATGAGCAGCCCGCAGATGATCAGCCCATAACGGTAAATACTCAAACTGCAGAATACGTACAGGGAACGGCATCGCACCGTTTTTCCGGTACCGTAAGCAGTGATCGTACGGTCAATATGAGTACGAAGGTGATGGGACGTATCACACAGCTTGATCTTGAAGAAGGGGACTACGTTAGCAAGGGTGACGTGTTGATTCAGATTCAAGATGATAACTTGCAGGCGCAGAAGAATCAGGTTGAATCGAGTTTGATAGAGGCCAAGGCTGCTTTGCAAAATGCGGAGACGAATTATACCCGCATCAAAAATTTGTATGAGCAGGAAAGCGCCACTAAAAAGGAGCTGGATGATATGAGCACCCAGTATGAGATGGCCAAAGCCAAAGTAAAAACCTTGGAGAGTAAGCTGCAGGAAGTGGAAGATATGCTCGATTATACCAGGTTGACAGCTCCTTTTAACGGATATGTGGTATCAAAGATGGCTACCGAAGGAGATATGGCCGCACCGGGACAGCCTATTATTGCGCTTGAGCAAGAAAGTATCATGAAAGTGAATATAACCGTTCCCGAAAGCAACATTTCACTGTTCAATTATGGTGATACTGTTTCGGTGGATATCAAGACCGCCGGCTATAGTGATGGAATTGGAGTTGTTAAGAATATCAATCAGGCCGGTAACCGCGGCAGCCGACAGTTTGCTGTCGAGGTAATGTTGCCCGATCTGGAAAAGAATTCAGGCGTAAAATCGGGCATGTTCGCCCAGGTTGGCTTGATTACGGAGAGTGATCGCTCGATTGTTGTGCCCAAGTCTGCCATTATTGAGCGCGGACAGCTGACCGGTTTATACACAGTGAATGATAACTCTGAAATTGTGCTTCGCTGGGTTCGTCTCGGGGATGAAAGTGCGAATGGGGTCGAGATTTTATCCGGCTTGTCGGAAGGCGAATTGTTTGTGGCTTCGGTTGATCAGCCGCTACGCGAAGGCCGAAAAGTAAATACGCAGTAAATAGAAATTATTTAGATATATCATTATGAAGACTGGAATTGCAGGAAAAATTGCGCAAGGGTTTATCGACTCAAAGTTGACGCCTTTGCTGATGATTGTGTTTCTGGCGCTGGGATTTTACGGGACGTATTTAACCCCGCGCGAAGAAGAGCCGCAAATTGATGTTCCTATGGCCGATATTTTTGTCGGCTATCCGGGAGCAACGCCCGAGGAGGTGGAAAAGAATATTGCAATCCCCCTGGAGAAGGTGCTCTCCAATATTGAAGGGGTTGAATATGTGTATTCTACATCTATGCCCGACCAGGCGATGGTCTCTGCCCGCTTTTATGTGGGCGAAGATGTAGAGCGTAGTTTGGTACGGCTCTATAATGAAATCATGAAAAATATGGACCGGTTTCCCGAGGGGGCGACCCAACCCATGGTAAAAACCCGTTCCATTGATGACGTCCCGATTATGACATTGACGTTATGGAGCGATAAATACAGTGATTTTGATTTACGTCGCATAGCTGATGAAATGGCGCTGGATATCAAACAGATCGAAGATGTGGCGCAGACCGATATCCACGGCGGGCGTACCCGGCAGGTCTCAGTGAATTTGGACAAGAATAAAATGTCCTCCTATGGTATCGATCCGATGCAGGTGGTCGGGCAAATACAAGCGGCCAACCAAGAGCTTTCGTCCGGATCATTTAGCAATAACGATACCGAGTACTTAGTGAATACCGGAGACTTTTTTAAATCTGCCGAAGAGGTGCGGAACGTCGTTGTAGATGTGCAAAATGGTGATCCCATATATTTGCACAGCATTGCTGAGATCCGTGACGGACCGGAGGAGCCTTCTGAGTATGTTTCGTATGGCGTTGGACATCAAAAAGCACAGGAAGCCGGCTTAAATGCGGGTGAATCGTATCCCGCAGTAACGATTTCGGTAGCCAAGCGCTCCGGCGCTGATGCGATGGCGATTGCTGAACAAATTCAACGAAAAGTAGACAAGCTTGACGGTAGCTTGATCCCAGCCGATGTAAATGTTACTACTACACGTAATTATGGAGAAACCGCTTCAGCCAAGGTATTTTCACTCCTTGAGCACTTGCTGGTAGCTATTTTGGCCGTAACTTTTGTGGTGTCTCTTGCTTTGGGTTGGCGGGGTGGACTGGTGGTGTTTCTATCGGTACCGGTGACCTTTGCGCTTACCCTCTTCTTATACTACATGTTTGGTTATACCCTGAACCGTATTACGCTCTTTGCACTGGTTTTTGTGACGGGTATTGTGGTTGATGACTCGATTATTATTGCCGAGAACATGCACAGGCACTTTAAGATGAAGAAGCTACCACTTAAGCAGGCTGCTATCGCCTCAATCAGTGAGGTTGGTAACCCAACTATTCTGGCTACGTTCACCGTAATTTCGGCGGTACTGCCGATGGCTTTTGTATCGGGATTGATGGGACCTTAT
Source organism: Fodinibius sp. GM21 (assembly GCF_058386955.1). Taxonomy (NCBI): domain Bacteria; kingdom Pseudomonadati; phylum Balneolota; class Balneolia; order Balneolales; family Balneolaceae; genus Fodinibius; species Fodinibius sp. GM21. Next base: position 652,733 of record NZ_JBYEIQ010000002.1, read on the forward strand.
ATGAGTCCTATGCCGATAGGTGCTTCACTGGCCATGATTTTCTCGCTGATTGTAGCACTGGTCATCACTCCCTGGTTGGCATATATCCTATTGCCTCACGGAAATTCTGAGAAAGATGAAAGCGGGGAAGAGAAGAAATATGATCTTAAAGAAACCTTTATATATAAATGGTACGAACGTACCATGGAACCACTGCTCGAAAGTACGTTTAAGCGGTGGGCGTTCATTATTGGGGTAACAATATTGCTTTTGGCTTCAACATTGATGTTTGTGTTCCGAATGGTCGAGGTGAAAATGCTTCCGTTCGATAACAAAAATGAGGTGCAGCTTATTATCGATATGCCCGAAGGTACAACGTTGGAGCGGACCAATGCGGTTGCTCGTGAGGTAGGCCTGAGTTTGAAGGATGTGCCTGAAATTAAAGATTACCAGATTTATGCCGGTAACAATGCACCCATTAATTTTAATGGGCTTGTGCGACATTACGACTTGCGAAAAGGTCCGAATGTGGCAGATATCCAGCTGAATCTGATTGACAAAGGCGAACGTAGTGATCAAAGTCACGCTATTGCCAAGCGCATTCGTCCTACGGTACAAAAGGTAGGCGAAAAGTATAATGCCAATGTTAAAGTGGTTGAGGTGCCGCCCGGACCTCCGGTACAGTCCACGATTGTAGCTGAGGTTTACGGTCCCGATACCGATGAGCGTAAGCGGGTCGGTGGAGAGGTGAAAGACATCTTTGAAAAAACGGAAGGTATTGTCGATGTAGATTGGATGATCGAAGCACCGCAGACCAAATACAGGCTGGATGTTAATACCGAAAAGGCGATGATGTCGGGTATCTCATCGAAGCAAGTGGTGCAAACTGTAACGATGGCACTCCGCGGGAAAGATGTGTCACGTCTTTACAGCGAGAAAGAATTGAACGATGTGCCCATTACGGTGAAGCTACCCAAGGCCGGTCGTTCTGATATCGAAAAGCTACAGCAGGTGCACATGAAGTCGGCATCAGGGGCCATGATACCCGTGGCTGATTTGGTGACGGTAACTGAGGACACTCTTGAAACCAGTATTCACCGCAAAAACCAGCGGCGCGTAACCTATGTGCTGGCTGAGGTAGCCGGCGAAATTGAAAGCCCGGTTTATGCTCTGCTCGACACCGGGGAAGAGATCGACAATATTGAAATGCCCGAGGGCTACAATCTCTCCCAGATTTTTGCAGGACAGCCGTTCATGACGGACGATTATACCCTTAAATGGGACGGGGAATGGCAGATTACCTACGAGGTATTCCGTGATCTTGGAATTGCCTTTGCCGTTGTGCTGGTGATCATCTACATGTTAATTATTGGATGGTTCCAGGATTTCAAAGTGCCCATCATTATGATGATCGCTATACCGCTTTCGCTGGTTGGTATCATTGTAGGACACTGGCTATTGGGTGCATTCTTTACGGCGACCTCAATGATTGGGATGATTGCCCTGGCCGGTATTATGGTGCGGAACTCTGTCTTGCTGATCGACTTTATCAACATACGGCTTGATGATGGTGAGTCGCTCAAGCAGGCGGTGATCGAAGCCGGGGCCGTACGTAGCATGCCCATTCTGTTGACGGCCGGTACCGTGGTAATTGGTGCAGTAGTGATATTGTTCGATCCGATATTTCAGGGTCTGGCTATTTCACTGATGGGCGGTGCGGTAGCATCCACAGCATTAACACTGATTATGATACCCTTGATCTACTTTATGGTAGAGAACAAAGTGAAGGAGCTCAAAGGAGAGCAAACGTAAGGTTAAGCAGGTATCACGGCCGGGTCTTGGGATTGTGAGCCCGGTCGTGATTATCAATAATCAAAAAACATCACATTATGAAGTTATTAATCATACTTAGTATCGACGAATATACCGATGACGTACGTAAAATTTTAGCACGACAAAAGGTACCGATTTACAGCGAAACGAATGTACACGGTTTTAAAACTGAAGAATATCAGCCGGATATTTCTAACTGGTTTGCAAAGGATGAACACGGTGTGTATTCCACGCTCTTCTTTTCCATACAAAATGGAGAGTGTGTCAAACGGGTTATCGATGAAGTAAAAGCCTATAACAAAGAAACGGGCGTTGAGAAACAAAACCCAATACACGCTTATTCGCTGAGTGTCGAAGAATCAGCTTAATTACGATTTAAATTTTAATAATTAACAAAGCAATATTATGAGTAATCAAAATCCAAGTTGTTCAACAATGCGGCCCATGGAACGAGCAATACGAATGTTGGCCGGTACGATGGTAACAGTAAGTGTAGCATTGGGATACTTTGTAAGTCCTTACTGGTTTTTGTTAACCCTGTTTGTAGGATTAAATTTATTTCAGTCGTCACTTACAAGCTGGTGCCTGGCCGAACAGATCTTTGCTAAACTGGGAATAGGAGTAGAGGAAAATTCCCAAACCGGTGCAAAGGCAAAAGGGTAATCTACTATTCAGGTAATGGGTTTTGGGGTAGTTTCTGTGTTATAAGAGCAAGAATTTCACATATGCAAGCAGAAAGTTAACCACAATGGTGATACTTCTGTTTTTGATAGATCCCCTAACCTGCGGATGGTCGGTTGATAGCCGGCCATCCGAATTAATTGTATATTAGGTTTATTATGATATTACCATGGATTGGGGCATTATTAGTAGGATTATCATTAGGATTACTGGGATCGGGCGGATCCATATTGACGGTTCCGGTGCTTATATACTTGGCAGGAGAATCAGAAAAGGTAGCCATTGCTGAATCACTCGGTATCGTGGGTGCTATCAGTTTCGCCGGCTTTATCCCGTATGCCCTAAAACAAAAAGTACATTGGCGCAGTGTTGTTTTATTTGGGTTACCTGGGATGGCGGGAACGTACGGTGGAGCCATGATTGCTGAATTTGTGTCCGGTACATTCCAGTTGTTATTATTTGCTGCGGTGATGCTTATTGCTGCTATTATGATGTTTCGGGACAAAAATCATCTAAAGTCGGTTGGAGAAATTGAGCCAACACATGCCTGGTGGAAAATTGTGCTCGAAGGGCTTGCCGTAGGAATTTTGACGGGGCTGGTTGGGGTAGGTGGTGGCTTTTTGATTGTTCCTGCGCTCGTATTATTAGGTGGATTACCCATGGGGTTAGCCGTAGGCACGAGCCTTCTTATTATTACTCTGAAAAGCTTTAGCGGATTTTATAAATATCTTGATGTTCTTAATGGACTGGACCTTAGTATAAATTGGCACTTGGTGTTGGTTTTTAGTTTGATTGGCGCCGTAGGCAGTCTGATAGGCAACAAAGTGGCAGGAAAAATATCCAACGAACGACTTAAGAAAGGATTTGCAGGTTTCCTCGTTTTGATGGGCGGGTACATCATCTGGATGAATATTTAAAGCAAAGAATTGAACTATGGACACATTAACAATAATCATATTAATAGGTGTTGCAGTGGCACTTTTTTATCTCAATAAACTGAAAAACTCAAAAAATATGATACCACCACAGAAATTTAAAGAATTGCTAAACGAAGAGTCTGGCGTTATTATTGATGTGCGAACGAAGGGAGAATACCAAAATGGTCATCTTAAAAAGACAGACTATAATTACGATTTGTCCTCTGCTAATTTTGAGCAGAATCTCCAAAAGCTCGACAAAGGTAAAAACTATTTTCTATACTGTAGATCGGGAGCACGCAGTGGACGCGCTACACAGATTATGAAACGAAACGGCTTCGAAAATGTGTATAATATAGGTGGACTACAGAGCCTTGTGAATGCAGGTTTTGAAAAAGAATAACAAATATAATTATGATAAATAGTATGATAAGACGATTATTTACCATCGGATTGATAGCCGTGATGACACTTTTTGTAGCCCAGGCGTGTGCCCAAAGCAACGGGGATAGCAGCCGAATTAATGCTGAGCAATTCCAGGAAAAAATAGAGGAAACACCGGGTGTGATTATTGATGTGCGTACCCAAAAGGAATACGACGAGGGGCATTTGGCCAACGTTGATCACCAGCTTAATTTGTTGAATGGAGATTTTGAGGCTGCCTTGGATTCCCTTGACAAAGAAAAAACATATTATCTGTACTGCCGTACTGGCAACAGAAGTGGACAGGCCACGGAGCTAATGAAGAAAAATGGCTTCGATAAAGTCTACAATATTGGTGGGTTTCAGGAATTAGTTGATGCAGGTGTAGCGAGCAAAAAGTAGATTGCATATCCCAGCAGTTTGTAAAAAGCCCGGTGTATTCCGGGCTTTTTTATTTTTGAGCCAAGAGTCTGATTATGTTAGCCGTACCTTTGTGATGTTTACCTTCCTGTAATTCTAGTTCAATTTCGTCGGCGTGTTTTATTTTCAGTACATCAAAATCCTCAAGCAGATCATCTAAGTCATAAAGCATTTCAAGATCTTTTGGTCCGCCGGACGTATTTTCAAGCTGCTGTTTTGAAAAAGCTTCGAGAATAAGATGTCCTCCGGGCTTTAATCCTTCAACAAGCTTTTGATGGATGTTTCGTCTTTTGGAGTTATGCAGATGTGCGTAAATAAGGGCTATTCCATCATAGAAATCTTTTTTAATTTCGTAGTCTTTATATTTACTGATGGAGTAATTAATGGTAACATGATTACGTTTTGCCAGCTCCAGCGCTTTTTTACGACCCTTTTCGCTGATGTCAAAAGCATCAACCCGCCAGCCTTCGCGAGCGGCGTAAATAGCATTTCGACCTTCGCCCTCAGCCGGTAAGAGTAATCGACCCGGTTCTAATTGGTCGATTTGTTCTTTGAAAAAGCGATTAGGTTGCGTGCCGTAAATATAGTTTCCACTTGAATAACGATCGTCCCAAAATTGCTTGGCCTCTTGTGCAGTACGCATGATTATTGATGGTTATTAGTTTTGAATCTGTTTTGCTCTAAATGTTGGTGCTCTTTGAATCAGTCTTTTTGTTAAGTTAATATCATAGGTAGTTAAGAAAAATTAGATGAATAACTCATGAAATTAGAGCTAAAGATTCCACCTGTAGCTATTACACTGATTATAGCTACCGCCATGTGGTGGATTGATCAGTATCTTGTTTTTAATTGGGCAACATTTGGACCAATGTGGTGGATTAGCTTCCTATTTTTGGGTATAGGAGGACTACTTGGTGTGCTTGGGCTGGTTGAGTTCTATAAATCGTCTACTTCAATTGATCCTCATGATCCCCATAAAGCAAGTAATGTAGTTATAAATGGTGTTTTTAGCATTTCGCGAAATCCAATGTACCTGGGGTTGCTGCTTATTTTAGTGGGGTACGGCTTTTATCTTGGCAACGTACAGGTGTTTGTGATGCTTCCACTTTTTATAGGCTATATGAATCGTTATCAGATTATTCCCGAAGAGAACGTAATGGAAGAAAAGTTTGGAGAAGACTATCAGAAATATAAGTCTGAAGTTCGCCGCTGGTTATAAGTACAGCAAATTATTTTTGGGCCAGTTCAATCATCCATTGTGCAAAGTTGGTTGAGCTGTAATCAGCAATTCCTTCTTTCTTGTATACGATTTGTCCCTCTTTTGATATGATGTAGGTTGTAGGCAAATACTGGCTGCGGAACTGGGTGGGCAGGGACGAAGCCGGAAAATAATAGGGCATAGTAAATTCTTTCCTCTCCATAAAATTAACTGCCTTTTGATGTTTTTCATCCATGGAAAGAAGAATAAATCGGATATTTTTCTGACTACCGACATTTTCATATAGGGTTTCGATGGTCGGCATCTCGGCCACGCAGGGCGGACACCAAGACGCCCATACATTCACAAAGACGACATCACCGCGAAAGTCATTCAGCGATACCGTTTGACCATCAGCTGTTTCCATGGTAAAATGATAATCTGAATCGGAGAGCATGGGCCCGTCAATATTTTCGATCCGGGAGGTATCGGCATCAAAGAGGCCGGTCCATAGCATGCCCCGCTGCAGGGTGCCCAGTACATCAGTATGCCATCCGGTGGCATAAAGAATAGCGCCGACAGCAAAGATAACGCCCCACTCTATAACGCTTCGTTTCCAGCCTGATGTTTTGCTTTCTTTTGTTGAATTCATAAATCTAATATCGAAATTCATGTTCTATCGGTTGGCTAATTTAGTCAGTATAGGCTTCAGTTTCTCTTTTGTCAGCATGCCGGGTGCTACATACTCTACTTGTCCCTTTTTGTTGATGATTAACGTTGTCGGGATCGCTCGAATAGGTCCATATTGACGAGATACATTTCCGTCATCTACCATGATGGGATAATTGATACCCATATCATTGGCATAGGGACGAACTTTTTCCCAGCCCTCCTCATCAAGAGAAACACCTGCAAATAGTACACCGTCGTCCTTCATTTCTTCATAAAGCTCCATAAAATCAGGGATCTCTTTTCTGCAAGGCCCACACCACGTTGCCCAAAAATTGAGTACGACAACTTTCCCTCGTTGATCAGACAAAGTAAAGTCATTGCCTTCCATCGTTTCAAGGGTAAAATCAGGAGCTTCTTTAAATTCTTGTTGGGATGAGTTTTGGGGTTTGGCAGTTTGTTTTGTAGCTGTTTGTGCGTCATCAGCAGAGGCCCGTTCATTTGGGGTACCACACGCAATGATTGACAGGGGTATTAGAATAATGAAAAATATAAATATCGAAAATCGAGAGAAATTCATGATAAAAAAATTCTTAGTTGGAAATTTCTTTTGCCTCGAAGGCAGGTTGTTCAGATTGTTTCCGATTTGATATATCAGGGATGGGAACCTCACAGGCTGCTCGGCCACTTATCGTTGAGGGATCAATTATTTTTCTGGAATTAACGATTGCATTGTTATCCTGTTGTTCGCTGAATAAATCATAGCCGGCTATACCAAGCAGTAATAACACAAGGATAATTAAAACAGATTCTTTAGGAGGTTTTAAATATGACATAGGTGCCGTTGATCTTTAACATACAGGCGATATTAATCTACCTGGGTGTAAACTTATAAAGTTTATAGTAGGAGTAGCTGGAAAACCCGGAAATTTTAACTAAGGCGAGGAGGGTCGGGCTCTTGAAATACAAATATTTGAGAGGAGAGTAAGGCGTTATTAAAGCCGATGTTTAGTTGCTGCTCTCCCGGGGTAAAAGAAAAGTCGCTTTCTGCCGGAAGGAGATTCATTAAAAAGTTACAGCTCGTAATGGTTTTGGGTTGTGCGTCATCGGCATTCGATTTAGACGCATGTTGATAAAGGGGATCAACTTCTGCGGAAGGTTGAGAAAAATTTCCGTTGGTAAGCTGTTGACAAAACGTTTTTGAGCTTGACTCAGAACTGCCAATATTACCCAGTTGCGCAACATTTTGCTGGGATATAGCACTACCTAACGCAAAAACAAGCGCAAAAAAGAAAATATGCTTTATGGCGTTAATCACTTGGCAGTTTGTTATTTGGTTTCTGAAAAAGTGACGGTTATTAAAGTATTAAAAAAACTATTCATTATCTATTGGTCGATGCTATTGTCATAGCATATAATAACACCAGCAGACCTAAATTATTTTACAGAATCATAGTTCGATAATTACAAAAAAGAAGTTACTTTTTGACCTCAGATAATGAAATTTAAAAACAGGCGACTTATGAAATTGATTAAAACCATTTGTAGTATTTTTCTCATGTTGTTGATGTTTATTTCAACAGGATGGGCCCAAGAAACTTCTAATCCTAAATCTACAGCTGACAATCCCAAGCTGGTGGTTGGCATTGTGATTGATCAGCTGCGCTACGATTATATTCCACTGTATTGGGATAAATTTGAAGAGGATGGTTTTAAGCGATTGGTCGAGCAGGGATTTAGTTTTAACAACAACCACTTTAATTATTTCCCAACCTATACAGGGCCGGGACATGCTTCGGTTTATACGGGTGCGACTCCATCTGTAAACGGTATTGTTGGAAATGCTTGGTACGATCGCAGTATCGACCGGAGCATGTATGTGGTTTCTGATTCCACGGTTTCACCAATTGGTACTGACAGTGACGCGGGGAAAATGTCACCCCGCAATTTGTTGAGTACGACGGTTACCGATGAGCTAAAATCTGCAAGTCCGGAAAGTAAAGTGATCACTGTTTCAATCAAAGACCGTGGAGCAGTGCTGCCGGCGGGTCATCTTGGCGATGCTGCTTATTGGTATGAAGGAGAGACCGGTAATTTTGTGAGCAGTTCCTGGTATGTTTCTGAGCTTCCGGATTGGTTGCAAGATTTTAACGACAGGGGGTTACCCAAGGATTTTGCAAGTCGCACTTGGGATACGCTTTTGCCCATGGATCAATATACCGAGAGCAGTGCCGATAACAGGCCTTATGAAGGAACGTTTGAGAATGAAGATGCTCCAGTTTTCCCCCATAATTTAGAGGCTAACCGTGGCGATGAATATGGGATTATTAGTTCAACTCCTTTTGGCAATACGTTGATTGCAGAATTGGCAAAATCCGCCGTAGACGGTGAAGATCTGGGTGCTGGAGATGTTACTGATTTTCTGGGTGTAAGCTTTTCCTCTACCGATTATGTAGGGCATATGTACGGCCCGCACTCAGTAGAACTTCAGGATACATATTTGCGACTCGATCGTACTATTGCAGATCTACTCAACTATCTTGATCAGAAAGTAGGAGAGGGTAATTATTTGGTTGCACTGACATCTGATCATGGAGTAGTGGATGTACCGCAAGAGCTGATCAATAAAAATCTACCCGGCGGATATTTTGACAGTGATAAAGCTGTGGATGAGCTTGCAGAATTTTTGAAGACTGAGTTTGGCGATGAAGATTGGATTGAGAATTATACCAACCAGCAGGTGTATCTTGATCGCGACCTGATTGATCAAAATGGGCTTTCGAGGCAAATAATTCAGCAAAAGGCTGCTGATTTTCTGCTGCAGTTTGAGGGGGTCAAGTCTACAAATACGGCGCATAATTATCAGTACGAAAGCTATGCCACAGGACAGGAAGCAATGTATCAGCGTGGATTTATGTATGATCGATCCGGTGATATTTATATACAACTGAAATCAGGGTGGTTGGATACCGATTATCCCACCGGGACCTCTCATGGTTCGCCTTATAATTACGATACACATGTGCCGCTCATTTTTTACGGATGGAATGTGCCACAAGGCGAAACCAGCAGAAAGACGACAATTCCACAAATTGCACCAACCATTTCCAATATGCTGAATATTCCCCTGCCAAGCGGTTCAGAAGCAAATATTTTACAGTTTGAAGAGTGATGCCTGATTACACAAGCATGTTTTTGAAAGGATAAAGTTAGTTGGAGGACGGGATAGTATCTCGTCCTTTTTTATTTGATGAGGTAAAAACCTAGCCATACGAATGCTAATCCAAGTATAAAACTGGCAATAGCATACAAAAAAGCATAGCCGGTTTGTTCATGCTGCAGCAGGGAAAAGAATTCATACGAGAAAGATGAGAAGGTCGTGAATCCACCGCAAAAACCGGTGGCTAAAAGCAGGCGCATAGATTTGCTGAGATCGCCTTCGAGCGCGGCTGCAATGATGATCCCGATTAGAAATGAACCGATAACATTTACTGTGAGGGTACCAAAAGGAAATGTGGAGTGCGTGCTGACATTTATGTAATGGCTGATGAGATATCGGAAGATGCTGCCGAAAAATCCGCCAATACCGACTGCTATTATGGATTGTAGCATGAGATCAATTCTGTATTTGTACCGGTACAGAGGTTGTAACAGTACCGGCGTGAGCAAATTCCAGGGATATTTGCAGTGTGTCACCAACGGCGATATTCCTTTTCAGGTTAATGAGCATGAGGTGTAGACCGCCGGGTTGGAGTTGTAGTTTTTCTCCGGCTGGGATTATTTGCTGCTCGGCCGGACGCATGCTGGTGGTACCGTCATCGTTTTCAATGGACTTGTGTAGTTCTACCGTTTCTGTGGCATTGCTGTGGAATGACAGTAACGTATCGGTGGTGGCGGTACCGTTGGAAATGCGGAGGTATGCAGCGCTTTTTCCTTGTTGTGAGCCGGGACGTGCCCAAGCGTTGTCGAGGGCTATTTTTCCGAGAACGACTTCTTTTTCGGAGTCGGATTCATTCGGAGAATTCGACTCCGAACCACATCCTGAAAATAGAACGCAGACGGTTAGTAAAACTGGCAGTAGCTGTTGTATTGATTTCATTTTGATCGGAGATAATTGATGTCATCTTTGACGTGTTCGGAGGTAACGCGATGCGCGGGATATTCAGCGCGAATGTATCCTTGGCGGTCCATCAGGTACAAGGTGTTGGAGTGGCGCATAGCGTAGTTTGTGCTGTCGTAACCAAGTGAATCGATAGTGGTTTTAACAGCGACGATATCGAGCTTGCTGAGCAGAGGATGTACCGTTGCGGTGTCGCCGGTTAGCATGGTAAATTGTTTGTTAAGTCCGTATAGGTTCCGGTATTCTTTAAGAACGGAAGGGGTATCGCGCTGGGGATCAAAGCTGATTTCGATGAAGTTAACGCCGCTGGTATCATCGAGCTCGCGCTGAATGTTGGTCATGTTGGCGGTGATAGCGGGACACACATCAGGGCAATTGGTGTAAATGAAAGTTATGAGCGAGATGTCCCCTTTGAAGTCACTCGGAAAGTTGACCTGAGTGCTGTCGGAGTTTCGTAGTTGATAGTTTTCGCTGCTGAGATCATAGAGGGCATCCGGTCCGCATGCGGTAAAGGCTGCGATGATGAAGATAGAAACAAATAGTGATTTGAGAGTAGAGCTCATTGCTGGATGAATCTAGAGTTAGTTGCAGGGACTTTCGTGGTGTTCTTCACAGGGTTCAAATTCAAATTCGAGGGTGGAGTGGTGGATGTCAAAACTGCTGCTTAGCAGATCTTTGAGCGATGATTTTATGGATTCCATTTGTCCCATATTGTCTTCGTCGATAACAACATGGCTTTCTAACAGGATGTTTTGTTCATCGAGTCGCCAGACATGCAGGTGATGGATATCAAGTACGCCCTTGACTTCTGCCATTGCTTGCTGCACATTCGGAATTTGAATATCAGCCGGGGTGCTTTCCATCAAAATATTGATCGTCTGACGCAGCATATAATAGCTGTGCCAGAGAATGTACCCGGCAATGATGAGAGTCAAAATGGTATCGATAATATACAGTTGATACCAGAGTATTAAAATACCCGCGATAATGACTCCTACCGATGAAAAGGCATCCGAAAGAATATGGATATAGGCACTGCGTATATTTAGATTTTCGGAGGAATCTTGGTACAGCAGAATGGCGGTTATTACATTACCCAGCAGACCAATAATGGCTACTATGAACATGACCATACCGTCGATGGGTTGGGGATTGTAAAACCGCTCAACACCTTCTTTGATCAAAAACAGTGCGATAATAACAAGGGTGATCAGGTTGATGAAGGCGCCTATGATTTCTGCGCGCTTGTAGCCAAACGTTTTGTCGCGATTGGCTTCTTTCTTAGAAATTTTTCGGGCTACCAGGCTGATTCCGAGCGATGTGGTATCATTTAGATTGTGAAGCGCATCGGAAAGAAGCGCAAGACTCCCGGAGATAATGCCGCCAATGAATTCCGCAGCGGTGATAATAAAGTTGAGGATAATCGAGATCCACAGACGTCCCTCGGTTTGGTCTTTGCCGTGATGGTGATGTCCGTGGTCGTGTGAATGTGCCATCAGTTATTATGAAAACTCGATTGGTTTAAAGGGATTAAACTCCTAAGATGTATTGATGCCGATTATAGCAATTGAAGATAAAGAAATCATGAACAATTATATTATATGTTGATGTGAATGAGCAATTCTAATTTAGTTAAGAGTTATTAAATATTGGGCAACTCTGGAGTGCTCGGTATTTTCTTGTAAGGTTCATACATAGGAGAATTTAGAAAACTTGTAATGTCACGGTGAGCCCGTCTCATCACTATGTAGTAAGTGAATGTAAAGAAATGATAAGGCACAGCCCGTGTCACCCTGAGCTCGTTTCAGGGTCTGGTAGATGCTGAAACAAGTTCAGCATGACATGTCGCTGTATTTGAATAAGCTTACCGCGCTTCAAAAGCTTCAGCAGTTTCGAAAGTTAATGCTCTTTCTTCTCTTCAAGTAATTGCTTCATAATAATACGAGCACTTTCACGAGTTACGGTTCGCATACTATCACGGGGAGCTGTATCGCTAATTTCATAGGTCACGGCATCGGCTCCGAAGGTATGGTAAATCCAGTTTTTAGTGATTGGTGAGTCCGGTGGAAAAGGCTCTACTTCGATGGGATAGGCGGGAAACTCCTGTTTTAAGGAGTCGATCCACTGGTAAGTAAAATCGTCGGGAAAAGTTTCTACTTCTCGATTAATGGGGTAAAAGAGATTTTCATCGGTAGAATGAAAGTCGATGCCATAGTACACTTTGCGCAGGCTGTCATCCTGCAGGGGGAGTAAATCGTTTCGAATTGCTCGCGGCTCTGGCTGTTTGAAATGCTCCCAGTCGCGATTAAGATCTACCCCGCGAGCATTATACCGCCAATGTCCTTGCTGTACGCCGTCGGGATTAGCAAAGGGATAGGCCCATATTTCGAAGTTATTTCTAAATTGAGTAGCAAGCTTACTATCAGAGATAAGTTCATCGATAAAGACTTTCGTCCCTAATGCGCCGGTAACTTCAGGGGGATGCAACCGTCCGGTAATAATCATGACACCACGCGGTTGATCAGGATTTACTTCGGAAATACGCAACTTTAATATCGGACGATTGTTGTGCGAAAATCCGACAGTGTCACGGGAAACAAATGATTTTTCTGTCAGCGAGTCGGTCCAGGAATTATATTCATCCCAGGTAAAAAGCTCTTGTGCCGAAACCCATAGGGGTTTTTGTTCGAGATTGAGGGTCAGGGTAGCGGTACCCCGGGTAGTATCGGCAGAATAGTTTGTGCTGTCGATACGTTGCCAATGCCGGCTGTTTTTACTCAATTTTGGAATATATCGGTGGTTTCCGTGCTCATAATCGAGTTGCAACTTGATGGTATCCGGTTCAACACTCCAAATCTGAAATGCATACCAGGGACTGTTATTGATAGCGTCACGTTCGGGCTTGATAGTGACACGGTAAAGAGAGTCGTTGACTTGATAGAAGTCATTCATTCGTGCCCCGGGAAAATCATTGCTTACCCAAATCCTTCCGTCATTGACTCCAATAGCGCGTATATAATGGGGATAGGTTTCTTTATCAGAAGTTTCGGTGACGTCTTCGGGATCATATGAATAGCCTGAAAATTCTTTGGATGTTGAGCAACCCCAAAGAAGCAACAAAAGTAAGAAAACAGAAATTGAATAAATTCTATTCATGGGATTTACGATGATCAGCGAATTATTGTTGTCCTTTGTATCGAGGTCAAAAGTACTATTCCAGACACTTAAAATCATTATTGGATATTTAAGAAGTCTATGAAAGTTCTTGCTAATCGTCAGATGAATTTTATTATTGTTTAGCTTTTTTTGATCATATCTTCAGAATTAAATCTACAACCCTTAAAACTGAATTTTGTGCGGCTACATGGCCTGCTGATATATATGTGTTTGATCGTGCTGGTGGTATTTTCATATACCCCATCGGCTGCAGCCCAAGATACGTCGGAGGATGCTGAAAGATTACCGCAAGTATGGGGCATTTCCTTTGAAGGTAATATCACTTATACAGGGGTGGTACTGAAAAATCAAATTGCAACAGAAGCTCCGGGATTTGGAGAGAAGCTAAAATTCTGGAATAAAACAGGTTTTGAATTAAATGAAAAGGAACTGAAGCGAGATGTAATTCGCATTCGTAATTATTATCAACGACGAGGGTTTGTGAATGTTGAGGTGGGATATCAAATTAAAAAAACAAATAAGGAGTGGAAAAAAGAGGTACTTTTTACAATAAAGGAAAACAATCCCATCCGAATAGATGATGTTGAGTATGAAATAAAAGGAGACGATAAAAATGTAAGACAGGTTTGGGAAAGTCGTGCTTTTACGCGGGCCCAAAGCCGCCATCCGTACCAACAGGGGAATCGGTATGAGATGATCAAAGAGCCTGAAGTAGTGGGACAGTTTTCGGATGTGATAAAAAACCTTGGGTACGCGTATGTTAACGTCAATATTGATGCAGCTATAGACACCTCGGCACTTTCTGCTGATGTGGTCATACAGGCAGACTTGGGTCCGAGAACATATATTGACTCGATTGATGTAGAGGGTAATGAAACAATTGATGAGGATTATGTGCTACGCGAGGCATCGTTGGAACGGGGCGAACAATATAGTCTTAAAAATTTGCAGACCGCACAAAAAGAACTTTTTAATAATCACTTATTTCGATTTGCTACAATTAGTATTCCGGAACAGCCGCAAGATTCAACCCTGAACTTGCTAATGCGTATTCGAGAAAATGAACAGCGTTCGGTTGAGTTATTGGCGGGCTTTGGAACAGAGGATAAGCTGCGTGGACAAGCAAGCTGGACGCATCGGAATGTAGCTCATCGCGGACACCGTTTCAGTGTAACGGCGCGAGGTTCATTTATTGAGCAATACGTAAATATGGGATATCAGTTTCCCTACGTTTACAATACTAAAAGCAGTTTTATCATATCTCCGTTTGGACAGCATTTGCTGGAGAGTAATTATGAATTGTTGCGAGCAGGTATAACCAACAGTTTTATTTATCAATACAGTCAGAATTTAACAGCCTCAGCTTCCTACGAGTTTACCAAGAACCAGGAACTCTCAAGAAAAAGGGATATTAGTTTGCCTGATACAACCCTGGAATACGATCTTTCATCCTTACAACTAACCGGCTACTACAGCCAGGGTTATGGCCGACAGCAGGAAGGGTGGGTGATACAACCTTATCTTGAATCTTCGGGATTTTTTGGATTTGCTTCATTTCGCTTTCAAAAACTTTCGGCGGATATTCGTAGGTTCATAAGACTTTCGAGTTCTACTATGTTGGCTTCCCGGGTGCAGGGAGGCGGGCTGTTTCAAACTTCTTCAGATTCTTTGCCTAGTAATATTCGATTTTACTTGGGCGGTACTAATTCCGTGCGAGGTTGGTATCGCCATGAGTTGGGGCCAAAAAGGGCACAGGTCGACAGTACCGGTTTCAATGAATACGTTCCACTGGGAGGCAGAGCCATGTTTGGGTTTAATGTAGAAATACGTCAGGAATTGGAATTCTTGATTAATGGACTTGGAATGGCTGCATTTTTGGATGGTGGGCAAGTCTGGGAAACTTTTGCCCGTGTTTCTCGTCGACCCCTGCAATTTGGAGTGGGCGGCGGACTTCGCTATCAATCACCATTGGGGCCCGTCAGGGTCGATATTGGGTATAAACTAAATCCCACAAACCAGGATTTAGATATTTATCAGGGGACAAATCACGGCAGTGGGTGGAATCGCATAGGCATTCATTTTAGTATAGGACAGGCATTTTAATGGATCAGCAGAACAATAAATATGGCACTATAAAACACTGGGGAAAGCGTTTGCTTTGGCTGTGTTTGTCAGTTTTTATACTGGGTCTGATTCTGCGTCTATCACTCAAGACGGCGTTTGTGCAAGATCGAGTGCGTAGTTTTTTGGTATCAACAGCTAATGAACAGCTTAACGCCCACCTTTCAATTAAAAAGTTGTCAGGTGACCTATGGAAAGAGGTAACCTTATCCCAAATTATCTTGACTCAAGACGATGATACCACTGCACAAATCGATTCTGTGCAGACTACGTATAATATTTGGGCATTAATGGAAGAAACAATTGATGTCACTGATCTGGATATTTATCAGCCTACGTTGAATGTCCGACAGAATACCGAAGGTTGGAATATTGAGCAATTGGTTACCGAGTCCTCCGATACAACGGAATCAGCTATGATACCTTTCAACATTGATAATCTCGTGTTAGATGGTGGGGCTGTTTCTGTTAAATCAGATAGTTTACCGTTGGGATCGAACTATGAGATTAGCCAGGTGAAAATTGCCAGCAGCATTGGATATGATGGTAACATTTTCGATGTCGATCTGCGCGACTTTGCTTTAAATATTACTGAAGAAGGTCTGAATCAATCTCTGGATGTTGAGGCTTCGGCTTCGGCAAATGATCAAAGGCTAACGCTCGAAAAGTTAGTACTGGCGACGGGACGATCAGTAATTGAAGCGAATGGACATGCCAATATAGCTGATACAAGCCTGCAGTTGGGAGTTTCCTCGACGCCCGTTTACTGGTCGGATATAGTAGGTATTATGGGAAACTATCCCGTTCGGGAAAATATAGACGTAATGCTCTCGGCAAGGGGGAATCCGGAGCAGTTCGATCTCGGTCTTTCCATGGAGGGTGAGGGAATACGATCATTTGAAATGAAGAGCCGTATTGCTTGGCAGTCAGAATTGTTGGTAGAGCAAGTTAGAACCACAGCCCAATCAATAGATCTGGCAAAATTATTCGCTGATACAACTTATCCGCGTTTACAGAAGTTGACTCTTGGATTTAATGGTCTGGCAAATATTGCCGATTTGACAAAGACCACCGGGGAACTGTCGTTTTCGGCAACAGATATTGAAAGCGACCCCTATAGATTGCAGAAATTATCGGGTGCGGCAACAATCGATAAAAAATCTCTTTCTTTATCAATGGAAGCTTTGGAAAAACGGCAAAAGATGACGGCTGATTTATCGGCTCGGGATATCTGGTCGGAACAACCTTTACTAAATGGTAATGTGTCGGGAGAAAGGATAAATCCTGGATATTGGGTACAGGATACAACCTATGATGGGACTTTAACTTTTGATTTGTCATTCGAAGGAAAGAATTGGTATCCCCAGAAGGATCCATGGAAGTACACTTTGAGCATGCCTATGGGAACGGTAATGGGTCACAACATCACAAATACGAAAGTAAATGGTGTTATCAGCAGTAATGATATTACAGCAAATGGGAGGATGAATTTCCATGACGGGCGTATTGAATGGGCAACATCATTGCGGGCAATGACCACAACACCCTCCTATGAATACCGGATGAAAACTGAAAACTTAGACTTGGGTAGGTTGTTGGCTGAAAAGACTTTCAGCACCTCCTTAAATGGACTTATTACCGGAAAGGGAACTGGATTTGATCCCACAAGTATGCAACTTCAGTCAAGGGTGGAGGTTGATTCTTCTATAATCAATGGGGAGCAGATGGACACATTTTTTGCTGATTTTTCAATACGGGATAGCGTTGTGACCGTGGATAGTGCCCGGCTGCAAAGTGGTATCGCCGATGGAGTCTTTAATATTCGATTGAATATGCTGGATCGATATAATAAGGAAAACGAATTATTTTTGGATCTTCGTCTTAAGGATTTGTCATCGCTGGCCCCCTTGGCAAATGCTGAAGAGTTACAGGCCTCGGGCGATGTGACGGGAACATTAAGTCCGTTTAAAAATGACGGTCTACGGTTTTTGGGGAAACTGAATGTTAATGATATAGCTTATGATTCACTATTTGCGGCCGATATTGCTCGGGGATCGGTGGATATCAATGTTGGAGATACACTGTTTTATCTCACTGATTTGAACTTGCAAGAGCCGGTATTTTCAGGAATTCAACTCCAGAATTTGACTCTTAAAACGAGAGGTGATTATCGAGATGGAGTTGCCCAAGGACAGTATGATTTTCAATTCTCAAGTTCTACAGAGGGACGTATCGAACAGTCGGGAACGTATCAAGTTGCACCAGATTCCATCGGGATAAGAACAAATGAGCTAACCCTGATTAGCGATTATCGAACGTTGACGCTTGAGGAATCTTTCGGATTGTGGTATCAGAATGACAGCCTACGGGTGGATACACTGCGCATTTCATCCGGGGACGGATCATTTTTGGAGGTTGGGTTACCGATAATCAGCCCGAACGAACAACGCGGGTTTGTAAAGGGCAACGATCTGAATACGGCTGTAATACAAAGCAGTTTAATGGGGGAAACCTTCTTTGAGGGAATGTTGTCCGGTCAATTCGAGATCGATCGCCGGGGAACAGACTTGAAGGCAACGGGCGATATTGTATTATCGGAGATATACTTTGAGGGGGCCGATTTTGATTCATTAACAATTTCGGCTGATATCGCCGAGGAGCGAATGGAAGGCACATTGTCCTTAAAAGATGAAGGAGATGATCTAATCAGCGGACATACTAATCTGCCCTTTAAGCTGGGTGATCCCAAAACATTTGACGAAGCATTCTTTAAAGAACCGGTATCGGGAGATCTGAGAGTCTGGGGCATTTCTATCGAACGGTTCCAGTCATTTTTTGAAGAAATGGAATATAGCGAAACAAGTGGCAACCTTGCGTTTTGGGGAACACTCGGTGGGACGGCCGGAGAGCCTGAGTTCGATGCCGATGTAACGCTGAAAAATGCTGTGCTCTCGGGAGTTGCAATTGATTCGGTAATGGTGGGCGCAAATTACCGGCACGCGGACGAAGATCTCACACTCGATGCATCTGTTATGTCACTGAAACAGCGGGCTGCACAAGTATCTGCTCGTTTTCCTTTGTTTATCGATATGAAAACTTTTCAGGTGAATTTTCCGCAGCAGACCGATCACATTGCTGTGGATATCGAGACAGATGAGTTTAATTTAAGGGCACTTAATGATTTTATTGATCCCTTGCTGTTGAAGGAGGTGAGAGGCAGCCTTGATGGAGCTGTGAAAGTCAAAGGTGCATTGGAGAGCTTAAAAACAGACGGGTATCTGGAGTTGAAGCGAGGAAAGTTCCGGTTGGTGCCGGCTGGAATTACGGTGAACAATATTACCTCAACTATCAATTTTTCTCCCAACCAAATCAGGATTTCAAAATTTTCAGCTGAAAGTGGAAGCGGTAATGTCCGGGCGGATGGGACAATTGAGCTGAAGGAGCTGATACCAGGGAACATGGATATTAAGGTAAATGCTCAGAACTTTCGGGCAGCCAATACCTCTGAGTATAATGCTGTAATTAATCTTAATGCAAGGGCGCAGGGAACGGTTACAAGTCCGGAAATTTCCGGAAGTCTTGATTTTTTAAGTGGCTTTATTAAGCTGGATAACTTCGGCGAAAAGTCAGTTGAAAGCGTTCAGCTGGACTCTGAAAATCAGGAACCATCATCGGTCAGTGTTTATGATTCTTTAGCTCTTGATATGGATGTCGGATTTAATAGGCGATTTTTTATCCGGAATGAACGCTACCTCGAAATGGAGCTTGAATTGGAAGGAGTGCTGGATTTGCTTAAAAAAAGCGGAAGTGACCTTGAGCTTTTTGGGGATATGAGCGCCCCCAACGGATATGCACGTCCCTTCGGAAAGCGTTTTAATCTCGAAGAAGGGGTCGTAACGTTTAGCGGAAATCCGGAAAATCCCCAGCTCAGTATTCGAACTAAATATGAACCTCCTCAGACTCAGGAAAATATAGTGATCTGGTATATTATTGAGGGTACCGTTGAGGATCCCAAATTCAGATATGAGAGTCAGCCACCCATGGAGCTCGAGAATATTATAAGCTACACGCTCTTTGGACAGCCTTTTTATGCCCTGGATTCCTGGAAGCAGGTGGTAGCCAGCTCCGGAAGCAATACAACGGCCGCGGATGTGGCCCTG
This sequence comes from Fodinibius sp. GM21, assembly GCF_058386955.1. Taxonomy (NCBI): domain Bacteria; kingdom Pseudomonadati; phylum Balneolota; class Balneolia; order Balneolales; family Balneolaceae; genus Fodinibius; species Fodinibius sp. GM21. The sequence goes on from NZ_JBYEIQ010000002.1 coordinate 672,431, forward strand.
GATGTTCTTTTAGATAGAGTGGAAGCATTGGCCACACAACGGTTGGGCATCGATGTGGTAAAAATTGATAACACTCGGTCTGGTGGAGAAACAGGAACATCAATTACCACGGGCTGGTATTTGAATCCCAAAGTATTCTTTGCCATCCAGAACGTTATTACGGGTTCAACACCGGATACGGGTTTCTTGTTGGAATACATGTTGCGTGAGGATCTGAAATTGATTCTACGGCAGGGAAATAATATTCGCCAAGGTGTGGATATACGATGGAATTATGATTATTAGGTTTTAATGGTAAGTAGTAAGATGGGGCATATTAAAAAAATCGTGTGATCCTGAACTTGTTTCAGTATCTCGCTACATTTCGATAGAATGATTTCAATTAATTTATGAAAGAAATATGTATACAAACGAAGATCGTCAATTAGCAAAGAAGATTTTAGAATTCAGCTGTGAACTGGAAAAAGGACAGAATGTGATGCTGCAACTGGTGGGGCTGAATGGTATTGGACTACTTCGGGCGCTGGTAGAGCACGCCCGGGAGATGGAAGCCAATCCCTTTGTCCAGATTGAAGACACTGAAGTTCGCCGAATGCTCGTAGAAAGCGGTGACAAAAAATTTTGGAAAGGGCAGGCCAAAAATGATCAGTTGCCTTTAATGAAAAAGATGGATGCTTTTGTTGGGATTCGTGCTGCACTCAATATTTACGAGCAGGCCGATGTTAGCAAGAAGGCCAACAAAGCTTATGCTGATTACTTCGTGGACCCGGTACACTACAAAGAGCGTGTCAATAACACCAACTGGGTGGTGTTGCGATATCCGTCTGAGGCGTTTGCCATGAACGCTAAGATGCCCACCCAGCGTTTTCGGGATTTTTATTATAAAGCTTGTCTGCTGGATTATACCGAACTTGCCGAAGCGATGAAACCGCTTCAGGCACGACTTGAGGAGACGGATATGATACGCCTCGAAGGAGAAGGCACGGACATAGAATTTTCAGTTAAGGGTCAGACTTGGATTCCTTGTTTCGGAAAACGCAACATTCCGGATGGGGAGTTGTTTTCATCTCCGATTCTGTCATCCGTAAACGGACATATTACTTATGCCCCCAGTGTATATCAAGGCAAGCCGTTTGAATATGTAAAGTTGGAAGTACGCGACGGTGTTGTCATCGATTCGGATTCTTCAAATAATGAAGCACTAGAAGAAATCCTGGATACGGATGCCGGTGCACGTCAGTTTGGTGAGTTTAGCTTTGGATTGAATCCCATCATCGACGAGCCGATGTATGATATCTTGTTTGATGAAAAAATTTACGGATCAAACCACCTGACGTTGGGCAATGATTATGAGATTGCACCAAATGGTAATGAAAGTAATATCCACTGGGATCTCGTATGTATCGGTGCGGATGTATTTTTGGATGGTGAGAAAATCCGCGAGGGACGAAAGTTTATTACCGATGATCTGAAGGGATTAAATCCGGAAAACTTGGTGTAAATAATAATAGCGGGGGAATTAATTCCCGCGCTATTGATTAATTCTCAGTGATAACTAACTGCCGAGTTATCCAGCCCAGGCTTCGGCATCTTTATAAACTTCCGCGAATTCGATGCTTTCTCCATCTTTGCTGATGGTAGCTTCAAAATGCGTTTCGCCTTCTTCTTCGCGCTTGAGCAGTTCGGTAGCCAACTTGTCGATAATTTTCGTCTGTATTAACCGTTTGAGCGGACGTGCTCCATAGACAGGATCGTATCCGCGTTCGGCCAGCCAGTCTTTCACATTGTCAGAAACCGAAAGTTTGATGTCTTTCTTCTCGAGCATCTTGTGTACACGTTCTAACTGGATATCCACGATTTCGCGGATGTGCTCTTTCTCCAGCGGATGGAATACAATCACATCGTCTACACGGTTTAGGAACTCGGGACGGATTTGTTTTTTAAGCTGTTCCATCAGCTGATCCTGAAGCTTATTATAAACTTCATCAGTAAATTCTCCGCCGGTTTCTTCGATCTTATCTGAAATAAGATGCGAGCCGATATTGCTGGTCATTATAATAATGGTGTTCGTAAAGTCGACTGTAACGCCTTTGTTATCGGTGAGGCGGCCTTCGTCGAGCACTTGCAGAAGCATGTTGAAGACATCCGCGTGCGCCTTTTCAATTTCATCCAGCAAAATTACCGAGTACGGCTTACGTCGAACCGCTTCGGTAAGCTGACCGCCTTCGTCGTACCCCACGTATCCCGGAGGAGCACCGACTAATCGGCTGACGCTGTGACGCTCCATGTACTCGCTCATGTCGATACGGACCATGGCGTCTTCATCATTAAAGAGGAAGTCAGCGAGTGATCGGGCAAGTTCTGTTTTACCGACACCCGTTGATCCAAGGAAAAAGAACGAGCCGATCGGACGCTGGGCATCCTGCAGACCCGCACGTGAGCGACGTACGGCATTTGATACTGTTTCCACTGCGGGATCTTGTCCGACAACCCGTTTGTGCAGTTCTTCTTCCAAATGGACCAGCTTTTCGCGCTCGCTTTGTAGCATTTTCCGTACCGGAATGCCGGTCCAGCGAGAAACGATATCGGCAATATCCTCATATTCAACTTCTTCTTTCAGCATGGCACGACCTTCCTGCACTTCTTCGAGCTTTTCTTGGGTTTCTTCCAAGTCATTTTCCAGCTGATTGATGGTGCCGTATCGCAGCTCGGCGACCTTTTCATATCTACCTTCGCGTTCGGCCTTTTCAGCTTCATTGCGGGCCATTTCGATAGCCTGCTTAAGATCACGCGTTTTTTTGATGAGATCGCGTTCGGTATCCCATTGGTTGCGCATGGTGCTGCGTTTTTCCTCGAGATCAGCGAGTTCTTTTTCAATATTTTCAATCTTTTCCTCATTCTGATCACGTTTCAGTCCCTCGCGTTCAATCTCGAGCTGGCGGATTTGTCGCTCAACCTGGTCGAGTTCTTCGGGCATAGAGTCAATCTCCAGTCGCAAGCGAGAAGCAGCTTCGTCAATTAGGTCAATAGCTTTGTCCGGCAGGAATCGCTCACTGATATAACGATGTGAGAGTTCAGCCGCGGCAACCAATGCCTCATCGCGAATTTTTACGCCGTGATGAAGTTCATATCGTTCTTGCAGTCCTCGAAGGATGGATACCGTATCTTCAACGGATGGCTCATTGATCAAAACCTTCTGCATTCGTCGTTCCAGTGCACGGTCTTTCTCGATATGCTTGCGGTATTCATCCAACGTGGTAGCTCCTATGGCATGCAGTTCACCGCGGGCCAGCGAAGGCTTCAGAATATTTGCCGCATCCATGGCTCCTTCGGTGGCGCCGGCCCCTACGAGGGTGTGAATCTCATCAATAAAGAGGATAATTTCTCCTTCAGATTCCTGAACCTCATTGACGATGGCTTTGAGTCGTTCTTCAAACTCGCCGCGGAACTTGGTTCCGGCCATTAGGGCGCCCATATCGAGAGCCACAATACGTTTTGTTTTAAGACTTTCGGGTACGTCGCCTTTGTTGATACGCAGAGCGAGCCCCTCGGCAATAGCTGTTTTACCAACGCCGGCTTCTCCAATCAGAACGGGATTGTTCTTGGTACGACGTGATAGAATTTGCATAATGCGCCGGATTTCCTGATCGCGACCAATCACCGGATCAAGTTTATTTTTCTCGGCCTGCTCGTTAAGGTCGCGCCCATATTTTTTAAGGGCATTGTATCGGCTTTCTGCATTGGGATCATCTACTTTTTGTGATCCGCGCACATCTTCAAGCACCTTGAGGATATCGTCCTTTTTAACCCCGTTTTCTTTTAACAGGCTGCCGACTTCGCTTTTGGATTCCAGCATCCCGATAAGCACGTGCTCGGAGCTGATATATTCGTCGCCAAGATTGTCGGCTGATTTCTGAGCATTATCAAAAACTTCCTTGGAATCGTTGGACAAATACTGCCCCGATACGGAGGCGCCTTTTACAACGGGAAGCTTGTCGATTCGCCGTTCAAGCTCGGATTTCAATTGTGGAATCCGCACACCGAGTTTATTTAAAATCGTGTTGATAACGTTCTCGGAATCCGACAGAAAAGCCATGAGCAGGTGTATAGGACTCACAGCCTGATGATTATTGCTGGAGGCCAGCTCAACGGCTGCCTGCACGGCCTCCTGCGCTTTAAGTGTAAGTTTGTCTAAGTTCATAATAAGTCAATACTTAGTTGAAAATTTCCTTTTTGATTATTTCACTTTTATAAAAGCCAATATCGTACCGAATCCTTAAATATGCCTAAATTTCAGTGTTGTTGCTCTTCAATATGACGCTTTGGGCTTGTACCTGTAATTATGGTAGTGAAACTGCTATTTAAATTTCGGATGGAGTCTGTTTGTCAGTTAGCTGGCATCATGTTTCCCAAGGCATAGTGATCTGGAGTTGAATTTGAATTATGTATTTCGTGTTTTGAAAAGTAATTGTGAACTGACAAAAAGGACTATGAGGGAAACAAAACAATCGGGAATCACCATAGAGCTAAAGCGGGGTGATATTGCTAACCAATCGGATGTGGAAGCAGTTGTGAATGCTGCCAATGCGGAGCTGCGTATTGGGGGCGGAGTAGCCGGAGCGATTCATCGGGCAGCCGGACCTGAACTTGCCGAAGAAACGCGATCGATGGCGCCCATAAAGCCGGGTGAAGCGGTTATTTCGGGCGGACATAATTTGCCGAACGAATATATTATTCATTGTTTAGGGCCGGTCTATGGAAGAGATGAACCCTCTGATGAATTGTTGGCTGACTGCTATAAAAATGCACTGGATCTAGCTGAAGATCACCAGATAGAGCGGATTGCATTTCCGGCTATTTCAACCGGGGCATTTGGATATCCGATGAAAGATGCTGCGCGTGTTGCTTTTCAAACAGTTCAGGGAAAAGCTGATGACCTGGAATATGTTACGCTCATCCGCTTTGTCCTTTGGAGTAAAGGAGATATTGCAGTTCACGAAGATGTGATGGAAGAAATATTTAGATAATTCATCAAAAAAACCGCAAGGTTTCCAGTGTGATTATCTTTTAGGACAGAGTAAAACTTTGCGGATTGGAAAAAATTACTGTCGATAAATTTCATTTAGCACACCGGCCAATCGCACGCCGCCTTTCAGCAGTTGGCGATCCAGCAGATCGCGATTTTTGTACTGGTATTTATAGCCAATTTCACGGTCTTCAGGCAGATCATATACCTGCTGGCGTAGTTTCATGGCTTCATTGGCCCAGTTGATAACGTTAGTGTTTTGCCAGTTTTCGATCTGTTGATCAGAAGGGTGGTTAATCGCAACAGAGAATTCGGTATAGCTCAATTGCGTGTCGTCGATCATTTCGCTGTCCCACACGCGGTGCAGGTTTGAATCATCATAAAACCACTCCACCTCAGTGTCATTACCGCCCCGATCTTCTCCATTGCCTACATGCAGGGGTTGGTGAATATCCCCGACTAAGTGAATGAGCATCTTGAGCTTTTTCTTTTCTTCCTCGGATGACAGGTTACCGCTTTTGAGCTCTTCAATAAACGTTCGAATGGAATTAATAAGATCTCCATTGGGATTCTTTTTTGTCTCCTTGTAGGTCATCCCATCTGGAATAGTGACCCAGTGCCAGTCATGCGTGTGATCATAAGCAGGATCTGACTTTATTTTATCCATCCAATTGCTGGCAATTGCCATCGATTCGTCCCCGAGCACGCGATCAACCTCTTCCCGGGCTTCGGGCGTCAGGTAGTCTGCAGCAATATCACCCACAATACGATGCCCGTTTTGCCCCCAAAAACTATTGTTGGCAATATCGTTAGCGGGGAAAAACAAGAGGGTTGAAATCAATAGAATAAAAACCATACTGTTGAACAGTTGTATTAAAGTTTTGTAGGCAGATGAATATCACTACTTTTTAGAAGAAAGGTAAATGCTTTTGGGACTTTTAACATCATCTTTGAGATGTATATTTTGCTTGATATTGGTTTTATCGTCTTCCACACCGCCTTTATACTGTTTAATCTTTTTGGGTGGATATGGGAAGTGACTCGTCGCTGGAACCTTTTTACATTACTTCTTACGGCGTTTTCGTGGTTTGTTTTGGGGATCTGGTACGGATTCGGATACTGTCCTTGCACGGATTGGCACTGGCAGGTACGGCAAGGATTGGGATATACCGAGATGCCGAGTTCCTATATTGAGTTTTTGGTGGAGTTATTGACAGGATTGAATTTCAGCACTGCTTTGGTAGATACTGCAACGGTAATACTGTTTTTCTTGGCACTGGTGGTATCCTTCTACGTCAACTTTCAAGATTTTGAGAAGAAAAGAATTGTCTCCTGAAGTTTAAACTTACAATGGTCCGAGCCCCGGCCCGAACCATTAATTTCTAATAATTCTATTTTTTTGCCATTTGCTTAAATAGTTTCTCTTCTTCCTCGGAGAGTTTTTCTGGTACTTGTATTTGGATGCGAACAAATAGATCTCCTTTGTTGGATGAATTTCGAAATTCAGGCATACCCATACCACCCAATCGGAACAGCTTTCCACCCGAAGTTCCGGCGGGGATATTCAGCTTGGCTTTACCGGCCAGCGTATTCACCACCGTCTCTCCACCCAGAACAGCAGTGTAAAGATCAATAGGATGGTCATAGTAAATATTATTGCCTTTGCGTTCGTATCCATCCGGCATATCAATATTCACAGTCAGATAAAGATCGCCTCTGGAACCTCTAGAAAGTTTGCTTCGTCCTTTTCCTTTTAGCTTGAGGCGCTGTCCGTCTTTAATACCGGCGGGAATCTTAACTTTCATTTTTTCACTGCCGACACGCAAAGTTCGTGAGGTTCCTTCGTAGGCCTCTTTCAGGGGGATCGATACGCTGGCCTTAATATTTTGCTTCCCGTTACTGCTTCGTTGTTGTCGGGCATTACTTTGATATCGTCGTCCACGCGACTGTTGCTGTTGAGCTTGCTCGAAGGGATTGCCACCGCCTCCGAATATGGTTTCAAAGAAGCTTGAGAATCCGCCTCCCATGCCACCGCTTCTTCCACGGCTGCGGGCACCGCCGCCGAACAAGTCATTTAAATCAAAATTTGTTTGGTAGCTCTGCTGACCACCAAAACCGCCTCGGCCCTGACTCTGACGCGCATAATTTTGCCAGTTAAAGTCGTCAGCAGATCCGCCTGCTCGTTGGTATTTCTTCCAGTCTTTACCAACTTCATCATAGAGTTTACGTTTTTCCGGATCTTTCAGCACTTCATACGCTTCTCCGACCTCTTTAAACTTCTCTTCCGCTGAGGGGTCGTCAGGATTTTTATCAGGATGGTACTTTGCCGCTTTCTTACGGTATGCCTTCTTTATTTCATCCTGAGAGGCATTTTTGCTGACACCAAGTATGTCGTAATAGTTTTTATATTCCATAATGAAATTGTGCCATTATAGAGCTTTTGTCTTCAATTTGATTAATAATAGAGCAAATAAGGTGCCACAATCCAAAAGCTAACGTTTTGTCAAAAATTGAGTTAAAATTCGTCAGCTTGTCATAAAAAAAAGCCCTCCGGCGAACCGAAGGGCTTTTATCAGTAAGTGATCAAAATTATTAGAGTTCAAAAGCAATAAGCTGGCTATTGCCACCGGGAGTAATCACTCGAAGCAACACCACATCTTTACCATCTTCAACAAGTTGACTCATTATCCCGTTGAATTCCCGAACATTGGACACATTCTGTCGATCTACTTCTGTAACAACGAAACCACGACGTAGTCCTTGTTGGTAGGCCTCACTCTGTCGTGATATTTGGGTAATAACAACGCCATCTTGGTTTTGACTGAGTTCTAGCTCTTTGGCAATGCGTGGCGTAAGGTCTTCGACTTTAAAGCCGAGTTGTTTTTCCATATTAGGTTCTGATGACTGACCCGGCTGCATTGCAGACATCATTTCTTCGGGCTGTTCTCCCAGCGTTACTGTAATAGTTTGTTTTTCTTCGCCCCTGATTATCCCAAGTTTTACATCGGTGCCGGGAGGAGAAGTGCCGATAGATGTGCGCAGTGAACTCCAGCTTCGAACGGGTTCACCATTGATCGTTTGAATAATGTCATCTTCCTGAAGACCAGCTTTTGCTGCAGGCCCGTCTTCGGGTACGTTGCCGACTATAATACCGTAAGCCTCATCAAGGCCGAGTGCTTTTGCCATAGTAGCATCCACTTCTCCACCCATTTGAATACCAAGATAGCCACGGACCACTCTTCCATTTTGGATGATTGATTTCATCACGTTTTTAGCAATGTCAATGGGAACGGCAAAGCCAATACCATCGCTACCACCTGATCGGGAAGCAATGGCCGTATTAATGCCAACCAGATCACCATCCATGTTTACAAGGGCACCGCCGGAGTTGCCGGGGTTAATAGCGGCATCAGTTTGAATAAAGTTTTCATATCCAGCTCCTTTTTCGATGATGCCAACTGAACGTCCCTTGGCTGATACAATACCCATTGATACGGAGTGTGCGAGACTTGCTTCTAACGGACTACCGATAGCTAATACCATTTCGCCCACTCGTAATTGTTCACTGTTTCCAAGTTTTATAACATTTAGTTCTTTTAGTTCTTTGGCATCGATTTTTAATACCGCTATATCAGTAAGGGGATCGGTACCAATTACTTTGGCATCATACCTTTTATCGTTAAAGAGTTGTACTTCCACCTCACTGGCGTTTTCTACAACGTGGTTATTTGTCAAAATGTGTCCTTTCTCAGAGACAATAACGCCGGAACCTTGTCCACGCCGTTGGTATTCTTGAGGTTGTTGGCGCGGGTTGCCAAAAAATTGACTTAGAGGATTTGGTCGTGCTTCAACCGTTTGCGTTACTTTAACGGTTACAACCGCCTGTTTTGATTTGTCAGCGATATCAACAATAGCATCATTTAGCTCCCCAATAGTTTTTGAGGGAGGTCTCTCTGATTGTTCAACATTTTTATCAGAGGAGAAATCAGGCAGTGAAAGCACCGATGCATTATTGGTCTGTAAATCAACGGTATAGAAACCGACAACCAATACAGCTACAAAAGCCCATAACAAATTAGAGGAACGAATTTTTTCCATAATGAACTTAATTTAGATCGAGATTAATAATTTTTGAATTTCTGACAGTTCAATAAACATTCGAGAGTAGGAAATTATTGTGTTATTGACCGAAAAAAGAAACGGGAGCTGCTGTTCATGGCAACTCCCGCGGGTCGGGAATAAATTATTAGCTGAGGTTAGCTGATTTCAATCTGTTTCTTCACTTTGTCTTCGCTCTTATCAATGCTGATGTTCAACAATCCATTTTCATAGGTTGCTGAAATACTTTCTGCATCAACATTATCCGGCAATTGGAAAGAGCGTTCGAAAGAACCGTACTTCGACTCGACGCGGTGGTATTTCTTACCTTTCTCTTCATTTTCGAAACTGCGCTCACCACTAATGGCAAGTCGTCCGTTTTCCAGGCTGATATCAATATCCTCTTTATTCATACCTGGAAGTTGCGCAGTTATTTGAAACTGGTCCTCAGTTTCAGAAATATCGATACTGGGCACAAAACTACCGCGCCGATCATTTACAACATCATTGAAAAACTCATCCATGATGTCTGAAAAGTTCTTGTCCATTGTATTTCTGTTGGGTTTGGAATATCTCATTAAAGTCATAATAAACACCTCGTAAGTGAATTTGTGTTGGAAATATTTGTTGATCAAACTCACTTTAATAGCAGCAAGTGCTGTACCAACAGCTATTAGGAAGCAAAAGTCTGCCATTCAGCCATAGGAAGGGCGCGAAATTTTCAGAGATGTCAGCAGCTAAGAAAAAAATGTCACTGCCCGATTCGTCAAACCGTCAGCTACGCTGTATTTGTGGCAGAAAAGGGCAGAATACAGTGAGCAGTAGACAGCGATTTGTCCTACTCGCCATAGCTTTGGTTCCACTCTTTGGCGATAAGGAATGCCATCTCTAAACTCTGCTGATAATTGAGTCGCGGATCACAATAGGTTTCGTAATTTTTGTGAAGCTGTCCCTCATGCAGACCATTGGCACCGCCTACACATTCGGTTACATTATCACCGGTAAGTTCGAGGTGAACCCCACCGAGATAGCTGCCCAGATCACGGTGAATTGCAAAGGTTTTGCGGATTTCAGAAACAATGGCATCAAAATTACGAGTTTTGACGTCTTCATCCGTTTTGAACGTATTGCCGTGCATAGGATCACAGCTCCAAACGACTGGCATACCCTCATGTTTAATATTTTTGATAAGGTCTGGAAGCCCACTTTCAACCTCGTCTTTTCCAAAGCGGGTAATAAGGACAATCTTTCCTTGTTCATGAATCGGATTTAATCGTTCAATCAACTTCAGGGTATGATCCAGATCATAGTTCGGTCCGATCTTGATGCCAATTGGATTGCGAATACCGCGCAGATACTCCACATGAGCGCCGCCCAGATCGCGTGTTCTGTTTCCAAGCCAAACCATGTGAGCACTTAGATTGTACCAACCCTCCCGACGGGGGACCTGCTGCGTTTGGGCAGAATCGTAATATAAATTCAAGCCCTCGTGAGAAGTATAAATATTAATTTTTTGGGTCGTACTAAATTCATTGGGCGTAATGGTCTCCATAAAATTAACTGCCTTCTGGATGGAGTTTACCATCGCCTCGTATTCTTTGTAATACTCGTTTTCTTTCATGAAATCGAGCTCCCAGTATTCGGGATGGTGCAGGTCGGCAAACCCTTCATCAGAAAGCGCCCGCAAGAAGTTAAGGGTAAGTGCTGCTTTATTATATCCCTCAAGTAATCGTTCGGGATCAGGTTTGCGTGCCTCTTCAGTAGGGGTGATACTATTGATTAAATCTCCGCGATAATTGTGGATTTTTTCTCCATCAATAATTTCGTAGTCTCGTGATCGTGGTTTTGCATATTGACCAGCGATGCGTCCTACTCGAATAACAGACGTTTCCATCTCGTGGATAAGAATGAAGCTCATCTGCAGTAGAACCTTGAGCAGATTCACAATTTTTGGGGACTTACAATCCGCAAAACTCTCGGCACAATCGCCTCCCTGTAGTAAGAAACTGTTTCCCGCACTTACATCAGCAAGCTTTTTTTTCAGAGCTTCAACTTCCCACGATGTAATTAGCGGAGGATTATTTTGCAATTTGTTATAAGCCTGCTCCAATGCTGCCTGATCCGGATACGTTGGAAGTTGTTTGACCGGAAATTGTTTCCAGGATTGGGGAGACCAGTCTTTGGGATTTGCTACTTCAGAAGCCACTGATTTTTTGGAATACATTAATTCTTGAGCGGTTGTTTGTCCTTCTAATAAAAGCCCTAAGATTACCGAAAATTACGGATAGGAGCAATTATAACAAGTTATAGAGTGTTAAAATCCTGCGAGATGTAAAAAAACCAAAGTTTTAACTGATTGGTTCCAGGGCAAAAACGCCGTCCCTGTTAATATAGCCATATTTCTTTCCCAGTTTCACCATGGCAAAACCACCCCGGTAACTCCAGGCTTTATCGTAGATGGGATCCGCAATTAACTGTCCCCGTTCATTGATAAATCCATATTTTCCGTCTTGCTTGATTTTGGCTCTGCCCTCACGAAATGAAAAAGCTTTCTCATAAATAGGTTCTATGAGAATTTTTCCCTGTTTGTTGATATACCCAAACTTTTTCTGATCTAGATTTTCGTTATTAACGGGCATGGCAATAACAGCTTTTCCTTCGGAAAATGGTTGGGCTTCCAAAAATCTCGACTCTATAACCACAGCTCCATTTTTATTGATGTACCCCCATTGTTTGTATCCCAACTGTACTGCTGCTAATCCCTCAGAAAACGATTTCGCCTGAGGATATTTGGCTGGTATGATCATTTTACCCGAGGTATTGATATATCCCCACTCTTTGTGTTCTGATGTTTGAACAAGAGCCAGCCCCTCGCTTAAAGCGTGAGCCATTTCAAATTGTGGTTGAATTTCGAATTTCCCTTGCTGATTGATATAACCCCAGTTGCCTCTTTTGTGTTGCTGAACGGGCGCTAAGCCATTGCTGAAACTTCCCGCATCATGAAACTGAGGTTCAATAATAAAATTGCCGTCCCGGTTGATAAACCCGTATTGACCGTGATCCCTGACTAAGGCTTTACCATTTTTAAAGTTTTGAGCATGATCAAACTGTGGTTCAATTGCGATATCCCCTTGGCGGTCAATGTAGCCTATAGTTCCCAGAAAATTGACGGCTGCTAATCCTTCGGAAAAGGTATAGGGCCAGACTTTGTTATCGACAAACTTAAACTGGGGATCGATTTCTTTCTCAAGGGTACTGTTTAAAAACCCTACCTGCTGATTTTCCAGATAGGGATACAAATAATTTTCGGCAGAATCTGTAGGCTCAGATGCTTTACATGAGGTTAAAAATATGACGATTCCGGCTACGATAAGCCCCTTCCAAATCCTCTTTGACATGGTTGTACTGTATTGCTCTTCTTGGCATTGACGTTGTGTTGTTTTTACCCTGATGGTGAGGCAATGTTCCGGTGTAAGGGCTAGTCATCAGGCTCGGTAATCTTCGGCAGGGATGGTATCTGATGCTTCGATTAGACTTCGGTAGATTACTGCGGTAGCCATGGTTGTCAGTGGATAAGTGAAAATAACACCTACTCCGAACAATAGAGCACCGATAAGGTTTAAGAAGACCACTGCAACTCCGAATACAAAGAGTTCGAGCAGGAAGTCTTGTGTTAAATTAAAACTCTTCTGTAGAGCCGTAAAAGAGGAATCGTCGTTTTCGATGATGAAGTAGGGGAAGAATTGAAATCGGATGGCGATCCAGATGCCGGGAGCAATGAGCAGAAGTAAACCCACAGAAACGGCCAATCCATATATGAAGCTGGCAACAAAGTAGCTGAAAAAAATACGAAAGTTATTGAACATATCGGCAACGCTGACAGGAGCATCTTGCACCAGCAGCAGCATTAATTTGGTAAAACCAAGACTCAAAAAGATTTGTACTGCGGTTAATAAAAATGAAACCAGTTGCGTTTCTAAGGTGGGATTCTCGGGAGCACGCAACATAAAATAGATTTGCGGTACAACAGCCAATACAATAAAAGTAAGTACCGCACCAATAATAAACGAAGCGTACGATTTGTACTGCTGAAAACTAAACTTAAAAAGGGATGGCAGGTCGATAGAAAGTTGCTTCATAACTATTGAATGAAACGCCGATATTTTCCGTTATCTTTCCTGATTTCAATAGTGAAATCAGTTTTAATTATAGGCTTCAAAAGATACGATTTATCCTTATCTTTTAAAGTTTTATTGAACTTCAAATCCGTATTACCTTTGCGAGAAAATATAGTTATCCGCGGCGCGCGCGAACACAATCTGCAAAATTTAGATGTTAATATACCCCGCGAAGAGCTTGTCGTTATTACCGGCATTTCCGGGTCAGGGAAATCATCGCTGGCTTTTGATACTATTTATGCCGAAGGGCAGCGTCGGTTTTTAGAATCGCTTTCCGCCTATGCCCGACAGTTCTTGGGGATGATGGAGCGCCCTGAAGTTGATTTTATTGACGGACTTTCCCCGGTAATTTCCATCGATCAGAAAACAACAAACCGAAATCCTCGTTCGACCGTAGGTACGGTTACTGAGATTTATGATTTCTTGCGGTTGCTGTATGCCCGCGTTGGCGTACCCTATTCGTGGAAGTCAGGAAACAAGATGGAAAAGCAGACCGCCGATCAGGTGGTAGCTACGATTATGGATATGCCTGAAGGAACCAAAGCTTACTGCCTGGCACCGGTGGTACGTGGACGAAAGGGGCATTACCGGGAGCTATTTGAGCAGACGATGAAACAGGGTTTTGTGCAGGTCCGCGTAGATGGGGAATTTATGGATCTTGAAGAGGATATGAAGGTGGAACGCTATGAGAAACACGATATTGAAGTGGTGGTCGACCGGTTTGTGATCAACGAAAAAAGTGAAAAGCGCATCGCTGAAAGTGTACGGCTGGCACTTGAAATGGCCGAAGGAAATGTGATTTTAGCTGTTCCCCAAGAAGAAGACGGGGAAGTTGAATTTAAGGATCATCTGTATTCACAAAATCTCTTTGATCCCGAAAGCGGACTGGCATATGAAGATCCCGCGCCCAATATGTTTTCCTTTAACTCACCTTATGGTGCTTGTCAACATTGTGATGGATTGGGCTATACGTATGATGTAAACCGCGATTTGGTGATTCCCAATAAAGAACAGACGATCGAGGAGGGAGCCATTCGGTATTTGGGAGAGCCGCGCGATATTTTTGCTTTCAAGCAGATAAGAGCGGTGCTCGATTCGGTGGGGCTCGATTTTGATACGCCGATCAAAGAGTTTACCGAGGAGCAACTGGATCTGCTTTTTGAGGGAGGAGGTGATACCAAGTATGACGTCAGTTATGATTTCCGTGATGACAACGTTACCTATAAACACTCCTTCAAGGGATTGCGGGACATGATTTATGAAAAGTACGAGGAGAGCAATTCCAACAAGCAGCGCGATAAGGCCAAGGCATTTATGAGCAAAATCGATTGTCCTGAATGCGGCGGCGGTCGACTCAATAAAGAGGCCCTTTCGTATCGTATTGACGGTTATACGATTGATGAGTTGGTGCAAATGGATATTACAACACTCCGGGATACGATTAACAATCTTGATCTCACCGAGCGACAGCAGAAGATCGGAAGCCAGGTACTCAAGGAAGTGCGCGATCGCGTAGACTTTTTGCTTAATGTTGGTCTTAATTACCTGACTTTGGATCGTGAAGCACAATCGCTTAGTGGGGGCGAAGCGCAGCGCATCCGTTTGGCTACACAGATTGGTACTCAGCTGGTTGGTGTACTTTACATTTTAGACGAACCCAGTATTGGGTTGCATCAGCGGGATAATATCAAGCTGATCAAATCTCTTGAAACACTTCGCGATCTGGGGAATAGCGTAATTGTGGTAGAGCATGATCGGGAAACCATTGAGTCGGCTGACTATGTGATTGACATGGGGCCGGGAGCCGGTGAATACGGCGGGGAAATTGTGACGGAAGGGCGGCCCGAAGATCTCGACCCTGATTCAATGACGGCCAAGTTTTTGAAGGACGAGGAAGTTGTTCCTTACCCCGATGAACGGCGCAAGGGTAACGGGAAGTCGGTCCGGCTGGAAGGTGCACGAGGCCATAATCTTAAAGAACTGGATGTTGATATTCCCCTGAGTAAATTTATCTGTGTAACAGGCGTTAGTGGAAGTGGAAAGAGTTCGCTGATCAACCAAACGCTGGAGCCTATTCTTTCGACGGAGTTTTACAACTCGAAATCGGTGCCGCTCCCGTTTGATAACGTGCATGGTATCGATAATCTGGATAAAATTATTTCGGTGGATCAAAGTCCAATCGGACGCACGCCGCGCTCAAATCCCGGGACTTATACCAAGGTGTTTGATCATATCCGCAAGCTTTTTGCGGAATTGCCGGAATCTAAAATTCGCGGTTACGATCAGGGACGTTTTTCATTTAATGTAAAAGGCGGTCGTTGCGAAGCTTGTAATGGTGACGGGGTTCGAAAAATTGAAATGAACTTTCTGCCGGATGTATATGTGGATTGTGAAACATGTAACGGCAAGCGTTATAACCGGGAAACGCTCGAAATTTATTACAAGGGTAAAAATATCTCCGATGTATTAAATATGTCGGTCAATGAAGCGCACGAGTTCTTTGATTCAGTGCCCGCCATCAATCGAATTTTAGGTACGCTTGTTGATGTTGGTCTCGGCTATCTGCGATTGGGTCAGCCCAGTACGACGCTTTCGGGCGGTGAAGCACAGCGTATTAAACTTGCTCGCGAACTTGCCAAAGTGGGAACCGGCGATACGTTATATATTTTGGATGAGCCCACCACAGGATTGCATTTCCAGGATGTACGCATGCTTGTAGACGTGATACAGCAGCTAGTAGACAAGGGCAATACCGTAATTGTCATAGAGCATAATCTTGATCTTATTAAAGCAGCAGACTGGATTATTGACTTGGGGCCCGAAGGTGGGGTTGGCGGTGGAGAAATTATTGCCGAGGGGACCCCTGAGGAAGTTGCTCAAATGGATGACAGCTATACGGGACAATACCTGAAAGAGGAGTTTGACCGTGAGGAGCAACGGACGGTTACAGCTTCTTAAAGATATATCGAAGGAAGATTTGAGGTTTTTGTTGACTAAGATTTGTCGGATTGCATTTCTTTCGACATTATTGCATATATCCTTCTAACAAAAACTGGAGGTTTATATGAGCTTTTTTGCAAAGTGTCTATTAGTATGCGTGGTGCTCACCATACTAATAACGGTACTGTTTGAAAGTGTACTCTATTCGCAGATGCCTCTTTCGAGCAATGTTTTGTTTGCTTCTTTTGCTTCGTTGATGCTTACGATATTTTATGGCTGGTTTGATGACATGTTTTTTCGGAATCATCAGCCGGGGTTGGAAGAGTAACGCGGTGTGGGCTATAACCACCATATGACCTTATTGATAAGATATATTACGAAAGCAGAAAAAGGTTTGTCCCGTTCTTACATTCTCCCTATTTTCTGCCACTGATGAATCGACTTCGTACACATATAATTCGCATTACGGTAATTGCTGTAATCTGTACAGGCTTTGGGCTGTATATGATACAGCAAACCCAGGTAAATCGGTCATCGGAGGCTTTTGCAAGCTGGTTAACGACCAAGGTGAAGGCTTCTGACAGTGTTACTTTACAAAAGGAGTTAGATGATCTTCGGAAGTCAACTACTCAGTTGGATGAGTTTATAAAAGAGGCTTCCCAGATTTTGGAAAGTAACGACGAGACCCTTGATTTTTCTTTTGCAGGATCAACGGTTTCAATGCACTTCTACCAGCTGTTGCTTATTGAATGGAGTCAATTTCAAACGGGTAATGCCATGGCTGGTATTCCTATTCCATCAATTACCAAAGGGTTAGGTTCTGTTGTTTTGGATCAAAAGGGAGCAATAGGATCAGCTTCTGCTGTATCGCTCATATCTAAACATCTGTTGCTTATTAAAAATTATACAGCAGAATCTGATGAGTTTTTTGCTACGGCAATGCAGCCGATGACAGAGGGCATTGCTATTGGGGCGCCATAGATGTATCAGCAAGGCACGCTATTCTTTGTTAAACATCTATAAAACGAATTTCTATTCTTAATTTTTTAAAACGATTTGTTATGAAAGGTAATGGATTTAAAATAGGTTCAATCGTCGTCTTCTTGGCGCTTACGATTGGGTATTTATGGCCAACAGTGCAGTATACGTTGGAGCAAAATTATATTGAGGATTTGCCGGAAGCCGAGCGCGCTGAATATGTAGAAGAAAATGCGCAACGTCTGCAAGAGTTGCGACAGAATTCGTTGTCGCTAGGGCTTGACCTGCAGGGCGGTATGCATGTTACTTTAGAGGTTGGAACCGCGCAATTCTTAAAAGAACTGGCAGGCGATAACATTGATTCAACGCTAACAAACGTTATTGATGATGCTAAACAACAGGCCATTGAAAATGATACCGACTTTATCAATGAAATGGTGCAGTTGTTTGAGCAGCGATATCCGGATGGTCGGTTAAGTCGTTATTATCGTTCGGATACCGAAAATATTACCCGCCGGTCAACAAATGAAGAAATCCTAGCCTATTTGCAGAAACAGCGAACTTCTGCGGTAGACAGGGCGATGGAAATTATACGATCGCGCGTTGATCGTTATGGTGTAACTGAGCCCGCTATCTTTAAGCAGGGCAACAACCGAGTGGTTGTTGAGCTTCCGGGTGTATCCAATAAGCAGCGAATACGTGATCTGTTAAAAGGGACAGCCCGACTCGAATTCCGATTAGTAGGTCAGCCGGACCAAATAAGTAATGCCAAGGATCGCATTGTAAGTTATTACGATCAGGTTTCGTCAGACACTACTGATACCGTTCAACAGGGATCTGCTCAAAATCCATTACTTGAAGTGTTAAATCCACGTGGACGCAATCCGTATTCTTTTGGTTATTCTACCGGCAGAGATACGGCTAGCGTAAACGAGTTACTGCAACGACCTGAAGTTCAGGAGCTTATGCCACGAAATATTGAGCTAATGTGGGGAGCATCACCGTTTACTGAAACCGAGCAAGGTCAGGAATTATTTGAACTTATTGGCGTGCGATCAGAAGTAGAGCTGACCGGAGATGTTATTTCTGAAGCCAGCGTAAATTTTGATCAGGCTACCAATCAGCCCCGGGTGTCAATGAACATGAACGCCGAAGGCGCTCGACGCTGGGCACGAATTACCGGGGCAAATATCGGTAAGCCCATTGCTATTGTTCTTGATGGGTATGTTTATTCCTATCCCAATGTAGAGACAAAAATTTCTAACGGACGTTCTTCGATTTCCGGATTAGAAAGCGTTACCGAAGCCGAAGACCTTGTGAATATATTACTTTCGGGTGCTCTTCCTGCTCCGCTTGATATTGTCGAAGAACGCACGGTTGGCGCTACCCTTGGTGAAGAGTCAATTCAGGCCGGATTTTATTCGACCATTATCGGGCTTATCATTGTTGCCATTTTTATGATCGTCTATTACCGAGCCGGTGGGGCAATCGCCGACCTCGCGCTTATGCTCAATATCATCTTTATACTGGGTATTTTAGCGGCCTTTAAGGCAACGCTCACCTTACCCGGTATTGCGGGTATTGTACTTACCATTGGTATGGCCGTGGATGCTAACGTGCTGATATTTGATAGGATTAGGGAGGAGCAGCGAGCCGGTAAAACGATTCGTGCTGCCATTGAGGGTGGTTACTCCAACGCTATGAGTGCGATTATGGATGCCAATATTACAACATTCTTTGTTGGTATCATTCTTTACAGTTTTGGTGTAGGGCCCATTAAAGGATTTGCCGTAACGTTGATGGCCGGTATTGTAGCCTCATTGTTTAGCGCCATTGTGATTACTCGCGTAATTGTGGATTACCTGACACGCGACAAATCTGCCGAGATCAGCTTCGGTTAATAACAAAGAAATTTAACATTTATAATAAGGGACATAAATTATGAGATGGTTTGAGAATCCTGATTTTAACTTTCTAAAAGGTCACAAGATTGCCTATTACGTTTCCGGTATTCTGCTTGTGGCTTCTATCTTTGGAATTCTGACAAAAGGATTGCAGTACGGCATTGACTTTAAGGGCGGTAAAGAGTTTGTCCTTGAATTTGAGCAGCCTGTCGATGTCATTGATATTCGCTCCGAACTATCGGAGCCGTTGGATGGTACGCCGGTTGTCAAACTTTTTGGATCACCGGAAGAAGTCTTGATCCGTACAGATAACCCTAAGAGTATTTCTGAGGTACAAACGCTCATTACTAATACGATGTCGGAGGTCTATCCGGATAATCCGGCTACCGTTATTAAGACCGATATTGTCGGAGCGCGTTTTGCAGAAGATCTTAAGCGGGGGGCGTTAAATGCTATTATTTTTGCCTTGATTGTGATCTTTATTTATATCCTCATCCGGTTTAAAGACTGGACGTATTCGGCGGGTGCGGTAGCGGCATTATTTCACGATGTCTTAATCGTAGTTGGTGTATTTACTTTCCTTTCGGATATTGTGCCGTTTAGTTTGCAAATGGATCAGTCGATTATTGCTGCCTTTTTAACGATTGTAGGTTACTCTCTTAATGATACAGTGGTGGTATTCGACCGTATTCGGGAGAACAGCCTACTGTATAAAACCATGGATCACGATCAGATGGTCAACAGGAGTTTAAACGATACATTAAGCCGTACTGTAATTACCTCGGTGACGACCTTTTTTGTGGTAACCATTCTATTTATATTTGGCGGTGAAGTGCTTAAAGGCTTTTCCTTTGCATTGATGCTTGGTGTCATCATTGGTACCTACAGCTCGTTGTTCGTAGCAAGTTCAGCAGTTGTTGAAATTCAACGCTACCAAGAAAAAGCTTAATTATTATATTAACTCCTAATATTAACAAGCGGGGAGCAATCAAATGAACTTTAATATATCAGAACGATATAATTGTGTTGTAATTGAATTCAAGGGCAATGTGATGGGTGGCCCTGATGCCGTCAAACTCAACGAAAAGCTTCACGAGCTTATCGAAGAGGATAGAACAAACGTTGTTGCCGATCTTGGCAAAGTTAAGTTTATGAACTCTTCGGGCTTGGGAATGTTAATTGGGGGTCTCACAACGATGCGTAAAGCAGGCGGAGATTTACGCATTGCAAATGCAACCGATAAAATCGAAAGCCTGCTGGTTGTTACCAAGTTGATTACCGTTTTCAACCATTTTAAGTCGCTTGAAGAAGCGGTTAAATCATATGGTAATACCAAAGAGGAAGAGTAATATAGTTTAAATTTAATTTAGGAAAGGGGTGACTATTCACCCCTTTTTTTATGTCACATTGATATTATGGCCATTCGTGTTGTTGTAGGAGCCCAGTGGGGTGATGAGGGGAAAGGAAAAATAGTAGATCTGCTTAGTAAGAATGCGGATTACGTTGTTCGGTATCAGGGTGGTGCGAATGCCGGGCATACTCTCGAATTTGATGACAAAAAAATTGTGCTGCATCTCATTCCATCAGGCATTTTTAATGGTGATGCAACCTGCATTATTGGTAATGGAGTCGTAATAGACCCGTTTGCACTGCTCGAGGAGATCAAAGAGGTGGAAGCGATTGGGGGCGATATTAAAAATCGGCTAAAGATCAGCAGTTCCGCTCATGTAATACTTCCGTATCACCAGCTGCTAGATCAGGTTAAAGAAGAACACCGTGGAGATGATGCTATTGGTACCACCGGACGAGGTATTGGTCCGGCCTATGTGAGCAAGGTTTCACGCGTGGGTATTCGCATGTCGGATCTTTTTCATCCAAAGGCACTGCGCAAAAAGGTACAGGATAATATTGCGGATATTAATGAGGCTTTACAGCACGTATATAAACACGATCCTATTGAGGCCGAGCCAATTATTGAGGACTTGTTGGAAGTCGCTGATACATTATGTCCTTATATTACAAACACCTCCGCCTTGCTGCATGATGCGATAGAAAAGGGCGATGAAATTTTATTGGAGGGGGCTCAAGGCAGTCTGCTGGATGTCGATCATGGTACTTATCCTTTTGTGACTTCATCCTGCCCTACATCAGGCGGGGCATGTACCGGTTCAGCTATTCCGCCCACGGCTATCAATAAAGTGATGGGGATCTCCAAGGCCTATTGTACCCGCGTTGGTAACGGACCATTTCCAACTGAGTTGACAAATGACGCTGGCGAAAAACTGCGTGAAGCGGGTCAGGAATTTGGAGCTACTACCGGGCGTCCCCGCCGCTGTGGCTGGATTGACCTGGTTGCTCTTAAATATGCGGTGCGGTTAAATGGAATGAACGAGATGACCCTTACCAAGCTTGATATCCTGGATGACTTTAAAGAAATCAAGTTGTGTACTGCTTATCGCATTGATGGTGAAGAAACAAATGTCTTTCCTTTGGATCTTCCTGACATTGAGAATATTGAGCCGGTTTTTAAGACTATGCCCGGCTGGAATGAATCCTTGGAGAACTGCAATACGGTTGAAGAATTTCCGAAAGCAGCAAAAGACTACTTTCAATTTATAGAAGATTATTTAGGGATAGAGCTGACGATTTTATCCAAAGGTCCCAAGCGATCAGAGACGATTGTTCTTTAACTATTTCAGGCAAAAAGTTTTGCAGAAAATGACTAATTGTTCTTGATATATATAGGGTGAATACCTTATATTTGGGACTCTTTGAAAAGCGGAAATATTCTCGTCACTAAAGCGACTGAAAATACATTTTTAAAGAGTTGACATACTAGCGGGAGTAGCTCAGCGGTAGAGCATCTCGTTGCCAACGAGAAGGTCGCCGGTTCGACTCCGGTCTCCCGCTCTCCTGACAAAAAGCTCTTGCAGGTTACTGCAGGAGCTTTTTTATTTTTAAACAGATTTTCGTCAACCGATGTTTGCTTCCTTCGGTTTCTATCAAAAAAATTAGTTTCCATACTTAAAACTTTTCTCTTTCTTAGAAGAGGTCATGCAAAACCGAATATCATCTCGAATCTCGATTTAACGGGATGAGAATTCTTTTTTTAATATTTGACCATTTAGATACTCAAAAATTTCTCTGATGGTCGAGATGACGGTTAGAAATGTAGAAAGGCTTCTTTGAATTTAATGCCATTCAAGAAATAGTAAAAGATTATGGAAATTTTATACAGCCGGTTTGAAGAGCTTTTTGAACAATTTCTGGAAAAGCTCCCCGAACTCCTTATCGCTTTAATAATTCTTGTCCTATTTCACTTCTTGGCAAGAGGCGGTCGAAAAATTTATAAAAATGTATTGGATAAAACGCCTTTAACATCGTCGAATATAAATTTCTTCGGGAAATTAATATATGCATTCATCTTTGTTATTGGCATTCTGATAGCACTCAATATTTTGGGATTATCCGGTATTGCAACCAGTATTTTAGCCAGTGGTGGTATTACCGCTGTTATCTTGGGCTTTGCCTTTAAAGACATTGGCGAAAATTTTCTGGCGGGATTTTTCATGGCCTTTAGTCGCCCATTTACCAATGGTGATCTTATAGAGACCGAAGGGGTTATGGGCCGCGTGCAAAATATCGAATTACGTCATACCCATATTCGTATGGCTAATGGGTGTGATGTGTTTGTGCCGAGTTCTCAGTTGCTTTCCAAGCCGCTGTATAATTATACGCGAGATGGATTACGCCGCGGCAAATTTACAGTTGGGGTTGATTACCGTGATGATGCCGAAAAGGCATGTCGTATTTTATTAGATGTTGTTAGGGAAAACGAAAACGTTCTCGAGAACCCGGAACCCATGGTACAAACAACCGGTTTTATGCCCAACTTTGTGGAACTAACCGGTTATTTTTGGATCAAAGTAGATGTTTCCAAGCAGGAAGTATTTTTGGCGAATATAACATCGGAGCTCATGGATCAGGTTCGGTCGGCATTAGTCCAACATGATTTCACATTCAGCTCCGAAGTTACGACTGGTGTAGAAATGAGCGACGTTAATGTCAGACTCGACGATACTTCTAAACGACCAAAATAAAATAATCATTTGTTTCCACATACTGCACTATTTTTATTAACTTCCAGTCACTGGAAACCAATTCTTATCAATTAGCTTAATGATCGACAAGCCACGCGATTATTGCGGCATTTTTGGGATGCAAAACCATCCCGACGCAGCCCTTCTCACCTATTACGGACTGCACGCACTGCAACACCGGGGACAAGAATCAGCGGGAATTGTAACTTCTTATTTTGATGAAGAGCAAAATCGGTGGGTAATGCCTGCGCACCGTGATTTTGGTCTCGTGCTTAATGTATTTGATAATCAGAAGATATTTGAAGAAGAACTTAAAGGAACAGCCGCTATTGGGCATAATCGGTATTCTACCACAGGTGCCTCTAAAAACCCTGCAAATATTCAGCCGTTTCGTGTTCTTTATCGCAGCGGTAATATTGCAATAGGGCACAATGGAAATTTGGCAAATGCCAAGCAATTGCGTGAGCGCTTCAGGGAAGAGGGCGTGCTTTTCCAAAGTACCTCAGACACCGAGCTTATTCTGCATCTGATATCACACAGCAAAAAAGAAACACAGCTAGAACAGGTTTTAGATGCACTTGAGCAGGTTGAGGGTGCATACAGTTTGGTGATGCTGACCGACGACAAATTGATCGCAGTTCGTGATCCTAATGGGTTTCGTCCGTTGGCGTTGGGGAAAGTGGACGGATCGTATTGTGTAGCGAGTGAAACCTGTGCGTTCGATATCATTGACGCCGAATTTATCCGTGATATCGAGCCCGGAGAAGTGCTGGTAATGGATCAGGATGCTACAGCTGATTCTGAACCGGAATCTTATCATCTGGATGCCGAATATGGTACCGATACCAGCCAGTGTATTTTTGAGTATGTCTATTTCTCACGCCCAGACAGTAAAATTTTTGGCGAAAATGTTGATAAAGTCCGTCGTAATTTGGGTAAGTATCTGGCCAAAGAGCACCCGCTTGATGAAGTGATAAGGAATGCTCCCGGTGATAAAAAACCTATTGTGATTTCAGTGCCCGACTCCAGCAATACCGCTGCATTGGGATACGTACATGAAAATCAAAAATTAGGACACAAGTGCAAGTTTGAAATCGGGCTGATTCGCAATCACTATGTGGGGCGTACCTTTATATCACCGGGACAGGAATCCCGCAACCAAAAAGTGCGAACAAAGTTTAATACAGTGCAGGGCGTGATCGAAGGCCGTTCGGTTATTATTGTGGATGATTCGATTGTGCGTGGAACGACATCGCGCTATTTAGTTAACATGATCAGGCAGGATAATCCTGCAGAAGTACACTTTTTGGTGAGTTCACCACCGATCATCAGTCCTTGTTATTATGGGATGGACTTTCCGACCCCTGAGGAATTAATGGCCAATCGGTTTGACCAAGATATTGAGGCAATGGCCGAAGAAATTGGGGTAGATAGCCTCCGTTATTTATCGCCTGATGGGCTGGTAAACGCTGTAAAAGAGGCCAATGTATCTCCCAAAGGATACTGTACCGCCTGTTTTACCGAAGAGTACCCCGTACCGGTTAACTTTGGCATCGAAAAAGAGGAAAACGAAATCATATAATGCCTTTCAAAAAAGCTGACTTCGTCACGAGTGCTCCTTCGCTGGATGTTTGTCCTGATCCCTATTTTCCCGAGATCTGTTTTGCAGGTCGTTCTAATGTAGGCAAATCATCGTTGATTAATGCTTTAGTTGATCACAAGGGATTGGCTCGCACCAGTAATGTGCCGGGAAAAACACAGCAGATGAATTATTACCAGGTGGATGACAAGCTGTTCTTAGTTGACCTGCCCGGATTTGGGTATGCCCAGGTTTCCAAAGAGGAACGGGAGCGCTGGGGACGTGATATTCGCGATTACCTGTTAGAAAGATCGACACTCCGCTTGGTTCTTCATTTGGTGGATATTCGCCATGAGCCCAGCGATCTAGATGAAGAATTTTTCTATTGGCTGGGAACGAATCGACTGCCGTTTGCTGTGGTGCTATCGAAGGCCGACAAACTTTCCTACAATAAACAGCAGCAATCCAAGTTTCGGTTACAGCGGATTTTGGATGAAATGAATATTGAGGTGCCTATAATTGTCAGTTCTACAAAAGACAAAAAGGGAATTGGGGAAGTAAAACAATTGATAACCGAATTTGCTGAATTTTAAACAATCAAATTAACACATACCGATGTCATTTAAAGTTTTACTGTTAGATAATGTTGATGAACTCTGCGAGAAAGTTTTTGAAGAACGCGGAATTGAAGTTGTACGCAATCATAATTTAAGCGGGCAGGAACTGCTTGATGAGATAAAATCGTATGACGGTATCGTGGTGCGGAGTTCAACAGATGTAACACCGGAAGTGCTAAAGGCTGCAGAAAAATTAAAGGTTGTAGGTCGTGCCGGAGTGGGCGTTGATAATATTGATATTGACGCTGCAACGGAACGAGGGGTATTGGTGATGAATACGCCCGATGGCAATACGATTTCTACTGCAGAACATACTTGCGGAATGATTTTAGCATTGGCGCGAAATATCCCTCAGTCAGTTAATAAAGTTAAAAGTGGTGGATGGGATCGAAAAAAATACATGGGTACAGAAGTCCATAACAAAATACTTGGTATTGTGGGACTTGGTAAAATAGGCGGTGAAGTAGCCGAGCGTATGCAGAAGTTTGGAATGACCATTAAGGCTTATGATCCCTTTGCATCAGTAGAAAAGGCTGAAAGTCTGGGCGTAGAATTGCTCGAATTGGATGAGTTGCTTGGTGAGGCTGATTTTCTAACGGTTCATACTCCGTTGACTGAGAAGACGAAGAACTTGGTTTCGATGGAAAATGCAGATCAGCTCAAAAAGGGAATGTACCTGGTGAATTGTGCCCGGGGTGGAATATATAAAGAAGAGGATTTGATTACGCTTATAGAGGAGGGATACGTAGAAGGTATAGCACTGGATGTCTATTCCAGCGAGCCTCCTACCGAAGAACTGTATGAGTTACTGAAGCACCCTCAGATAATAACAACACCGCATCTTGGTGCTTCTACTGAGGAAGCGCAGGAAAAAGTGGCCGAACAGATTGCTCATCAGATGGCCGATGCCCTGGAGCAGAAAAGTTTTAAGGGAAGCTTGAACGGAAAATCGATTTCGTTGATCACCAATAAAGAGGTGCAGCCGTATTTGAAACTCGCTGAAAAGCTGGGAAGCGTGGCTATTCAATTGGCTTCAGAGCATGCCAACGAGTTTTCATTTGAATATAGCGGTACCTGCACCAAATTTGCGGATGTTTTAACTGATTCCATCCTAAAAGGAATTCTTTCGCATCATGTAAGTGAGTCGGTAAATCTGATTAATGCCCGTTATTATGCTGAAGAGCGTGGACTGAATATTCGTGAAACTACTGCCAGTCAGACAAAAACATTTAACGACTTGATAACTATTAAGCTTGATGAAGGAGCTGATTATAAAAGAATTTCTGCCACCGTTTTCGGTGAAAATGATTATCGCATTGTAGAAATTGACGGATTTGGTATTGAACTGCGCCTTGAAGGGGATATCATTATGTATCAAAATGTAGATAAACCCGGGATGCTGGCATCGGTCAGTAGCGCGTTGGCAAATCAAGATATCAATATTGCCAACTTGAGTTTGGGACGTACAAAGAAAGGCGAGAATGCTATTACAGCCGTATCTGTGGATAAAAATATGTCGGATGAGGAGCTGCAGCCAATACTTGGGCTCGAAGGTATTCGAGCATTACAATATATTAGTTTGTCTGCGAACTAACTCCGGTAACTGTAAATAGAATATAAATCATGCATATTGATCATATTGGCATTGCGGTTGATAATTTGGAGGAAGCGGTAGAAACCTACGAAAAGCTTCTGGACGGAGAGTGTTATAAGCGCGAAGTGGTAGAAGATCAAAAAGTAGAAACGGCATTTTTTAAAACAGGTCAATCCAAAGTTGAGTTGTTAGGGGCTACAAGTTCGGACTCAGTGATTGCCAAATATGTGGCAAAAAAGGGCGAAGGTATGCATCATGTGGCATTCGAGGTGGATGATATCCATGCTGAGCTGGAACGGCTACAAAAAGAGGGCTTTACCGTGTTGAGTGATAAACCCAGCCGCGGAGCCGATAACAAATTGGTGGCTTTTGTGCATCCCAAAGACAATCATGGCGTGTTGGTAGAACTATGCCAAAGTATCGAATAATAGGTTGAGTTTTGCCACCGACAGCCATATCTTTAGCAACTCTAATTCGGGACGTGGCTCAGCCAGGTAGAGCACTCGACTGGGGGTCGAGGGGTCGCTGGTTCAAATCCAGTCGTCCCGACTTTAAAAGGCTTCAGAATGTTTAAAAAGCAGATCTGGAGCCTTTTTTTTATTTTGGAAATTTTCATTGTTACCCCTGTTGCATCAGTATTTGTTATCGCATTGTTATAAAAAAGCCCTGCCAGATATAGATCTCTGACAGGGCTTAGACTTGCCACCCCAAAAATTGCCCCTTCTTGTTAATAGTCTATTATACTATTTTGTAAAGAAAGGTCATTTGCATGGGACAAAAAACAAAGCTATGATTAGCAGATGATATATTTTGATGGCGCAAATAGCCTCTCTCTTGATGAATCGTTTCTACAATAGGATAAAAAGATGATTTTATCGAAGCATTTTATGAACTGGTTCATAAAAAAATTCGGAAAAAGCATTGTGTCAGCCTGCTTATTGGTTGTGCCGATACTATTCCTGGGAGTTTATAATTCTTCAGCTCAATCCACGAATAATCCGACCACCAAACCTAATAAAGAACCCCGATTTATTCATGGCGAAATCATTTATGCTGATGTTGATACTGCTAATAGTAGATTATTGGTTGTTCTGAGTGACGGTCTTTGGCAATACAAGTTAGATTCTAACCAATGGTTGTTCTTATCAGAATTGGAATCCTTGCCTGATGATTTTTCTGAGTTCGAGTTTGCCTACAATGATAAAAAGGGGGTGATGAGTTTTTGGGATCGAGGGGTGGGACGCGTTTTTGAGGTTGACCCGCAAACATATCAGACAACAAGAATTGATAAATCTCATTCCCATAGAAATCAGTTTAAACATCAACCTTTTATTAGAGCAGGTGATATTTATGCTTTCGGGGGATATGGTTACTGGATTTGGAAGAATTATATCACGCATTACGACAGGGAATTGCAGGAATGGAGTGTACAGAATGTTGATCCTGTTTCTCAAGTTCCAAGTGCAAGGGTTCCCCATACAGGAATTTATTCTTCATCCTTAGATGAATTTCTTATTTATGGGGGACGTATTCCTGTTGAAAAGCAAAGAGCTGATGATCAATATACTGCCCGCCATCATGTTAACGACATATGGCGCTTCTCTTTTGCTGACAATAGCTGGAATAAAGTTACAACTATGGATCAGAGATACCGATTCTATAACCCCGAATCTTTTATACGAATTAGCAGGACAAATGGGATAAGTGGCTCAGCCTACAGTAATGAAAGTGACGTCTGGTATATTCCAACAGTTACTGAAGATACTTCTGATGATTTGATGTTTTTAAAAATGGTCAATGCAGCATCGGGGCAAGTAGGTGAGGCAATATTATTACCTTCTATTAAATCAAACCAAATAGTACCGATTAATTTTCTATTTAATCCCCGTTCGGGGAATCTGATCATTGTAGGAATAAAGAAAATTACGGATGCTGATCAGTATCCGGTCGAAGTTATCAGGGTAAGCGAAGACTCTGTTTTATCTGAAATACAGTTTGCTGAATCTAATGAAAATGGGTACTGGATATATGTTTTGATATTACTTTTACTTGCCGGGCTTTCCGGTGGTTTTTATTTGAAGAATCGCTTTAACCCCAAAAAGGATCGCTCAAAAGGGAAAAAATCGTTTACACATCGGCAGATACAGCAAGTGCAGTGGTTGAATTCGGACGAAAAACGGTTGTTAAAGTACTTGTTCGGTAATCAGGGATATCTTGAGTCAATGATAATAGATGAGGCGCTTTGGCCTGATATTGATAACTATGATTATCGGCGGAAATTGAGAAATGATACCATCAATTCTATCAACAAAAAATTCAGGAAACGCTTATCTAAAAATGTCGATATTATTGAAAGGATTAAAGATCCGGATGACCAACGAAGATATTTATATGGATTAAATGAAGATGTCGTGGATTCCTAACCCGTCAATAAATTCTAAAATACTATCCAGTATAACAGCAGTAGAATTATCATAATCCACGCTGCGATTTGATAATGTAGCGGTTGGCTCGGAAATTCATATCCGCAAATAGGACATACCTCTGCATCGGTATCCACTTCCATAGCACAACCGGGGCACTCTTTTTTATCCATAGCATTTCTAAATGATCATCAGCTTGCCTATAATTAAGCTGAAATTAAGGAATACAAGACAGTACCCAAATGAAAATTCAGACAACAGCTGAAATAGTATCATTAAAAAGAGATGGGCAAGTGATTGATCTCAATCAGCACCATACCATTGACCTGGAGTTTTCGGCGATCGATACCGGTGGCGGATTTAAAGATCCTATGCTTGATTTTTCGATTCCGTTAAAGAAATCAATTGAATGGAGTAATGGGCAGCCTGCAATCAGTCTAACATTGGCTGATCCTGCTAATGAAGATAAAAAAGTCTCTTTCTCATTCAGTGGAAAAGTAACCGTTTCTCAACAGCAGATTAATGGTCGGATCAAGGACGATCAGCTGAACAGAGAAGTGATTGGATTTGTCTTAAACTTATTGCGCTAATTAAAGTGCTCCTCGAGTAGTTTTTGGCTGCGGTATTGAACATAGTGGTCTTCAACTTTGTGGGAGTCCCGAGGTGTCATACGCATAATTTCATATAGAAGTTCTTTTGCTTCCTCCTTTCGGTCAAACTCCAGTAGAATATTTGCATACAGCATCTTATTTGTAGGATTTTCGGGGGCAATTTCCACTGCCTTTTCAACAAGTTCCAACGCCTTATCTTTTGACGGCCAACTCATTACGATGGGAATATTGGGAGAATAAAAATGCACTTGGGCTAAAATGCGATATCCGCCTCCATCTTGGTATTTGGGATTTGCATCAATGATATCTTTGCATATTCCCCGTAACTTTTTTGAAATGCCGCTTGTAGCTGCCCGTGCAAAGCTATGAACGTCTGCCCAGCGGCCGATATTGGCAGCATACCAGAACTTAATGGGTACTGAATCGGGATAACGGGCAATCATCTTCTCTCCCAAATTTCGTCCCTTTTCATATACATCTTTTTGCTGATCTTTGCTAAGCCCGGTAAACATCCCTTTGAAATAGTAAGACCGTAAGAGATATGCAGCTGATTCCTCAGGTTTGATATTCTGATCTAATGCAGATTCAAATAGATCAATAGCCCGATTGATATTGGTAGGATTCGCTTTGAAAGAATCGGCATTGGCATCTCGCTGAAGGTAGAATCGTTCCCCACGTTCAAATGTGGATTGGCCTATTGCATCAGCGAAAGGGATTGTTAAAAATAATCCGCATGAAATAATTGTAGCAATGGAGATTTGTCGACTTTGAAAGTAAGGTTTTTGGTAGAACCTGGTAGCCATGAATGGATGTAATTAATTGATGAAGTTTGCGCTTGTTATAGTTGGTAAAAGAAGTATGAGATATTCTTAGACCGAATGCAATCATTGTATTAAAGAAGAAAATTCATCACCGGAACAAATTACAGGATTTCTTGTACATATAGATGGAGTTGTTATAGAATCTATATTGATGTTGGCTCGGGAGTAAAATCCTGAACTAAAAGAATTGATCCCCATGTATATTATCGACCATGACAAGCAAGTTGACCTCATAAATGAGATGAAACAATTGCGTAAGGACAGCAAGAAATATGAGGTTTATTACCACCATCCCTATACAAACCAGATGTGGAAAAGTTTTTTTCCGCGCGCAAATGGAGATGAGTTGGGTCCCAAGTTATTGCGCCACGAACCCGTACCTTCCGACATAGATGAAAGATTGAACATTTGCTTGGGGGAGGACGCTCCTGAAAATGCTATAGGTTTAGGTATTGAATGGTCGGCTCGGCCGGAAATCTGGCCGGATGTTGTTCAAGCCTTAGAAAATCGCTATTCGCATTTCGATCGCAACCAGCTGAAACTTTTTTTAGACAACCTTCATCTGGATGAGGCCAAAGAAAAGATGCCAGCTGAGACTTCTGAAAAAGATGGAAAGGAAAATGAAATTACTGAAGATAAAGTTGGTAATTTAATCTGGAGAACCCGAAAAATACGAGTGAAGAGATTTTTTATATTAGGATAATTCCGTTAGTTCTTCACTTCTTTTCCACAGTTGGGAAGTAATATCATCATTGTAGGCAATGGGAGAAGGTTCAGCTAATTTTTCATCCTTAAAA
This sequence comes from Fodinibius sp. GM21, assembly GCF_058386955.1. Taxonomy (NCBI): domain Bacteria; kingdom Pseudomonadati; phylum Balneolota; class Balneolia; order Balneolales; family Balneolaceae; genus Fodinibius; species Fodinibius sp. GM21. The sequence goes on from NZ_JBYEIQ010000002.1 coordinate 704,097, forward strand.
TATCGCCCATTCATGGATGTCACTTCATCGGATTTAGCAAGGTAAATGGTTGTTGCCGCTCCCGACTTTGGCGATCGCATAAAAGGTTTGCCCATCCAATAAAATAGTTTCATTGCCCAACCTGCTTCTTCTGCTAATTGGGTTCTTACTACACCGGGATGTAGGCTGTACGCTGTTATAGCACTATCAGCTGTCCGTTTAGCCAGCTCGTGGGTAAACATGATATTGCAGAGCTTGGAAATACCATAAGCATTCATAGCAGAATAGTTTTCAGTAAGCTGTAGGTTGTCCAGGTCAAAGACGTTAGCAACCATCTTGTGAACTTCTGATGATACATTAATGATTCGACCGTCCTCTGATTGGTAAAGTCCATCCCAAAGTAAATTGGTCAGTAGAAAAGGGGCAAGGTGATTCACGGCAAGTGTTTTTTCGATACCGTCAATGGTTTCTTTGCGTTCATTGACAATGAGTCCGGCATTATTAACGAGGACATCAATTTGATCAAATTCCTGGTTAATCTGGTCAGCTGCAGATCGCACATCATATTGTACAGCCAGGTCAGCGATTATAACTTCGACACCCGTATTACCGGTATCTTTTATAATGTCTTGTCGAGCAGTTTTAGCGCGTTGCTCATTCCGACAGACCATAATTACATAAGCGCCATCGGCGGCAAAGCTGCGTGCTGTTTCTTTGCCAATACCTGAATTGGCACCCGTTACAATACATAACTTGTTCGATAAGTCCATAATTTTTACGGGTTAAGGGAGTAAATCTTTAATTCAGATTGTTATACAAAGACGTTACCTTTAAACGTTTATTCAACAATAGCTTTGCAAATTAAATTTCTGAGATGATTCAAGAATACCTTAATTCAGTCGATAAATTTATAGTTGTAGGTGATCGGGTGCTGATTAAACCTCGTGATATGGAAACTAGAACCAAGAGTGGATTGGTATTGCCTGCTACTGTGAAAGAAAAGGAAGATATTCACAGCGGATATGTGGTAAAAACAGGGCCCGGTTATCCCATTCCATCCAACGAAGTGGATGAAGCCTGGAAAGAAACCAGCGAAACGAAATATATAGGAATGCAGGCTGAGGAGGGTGATTTAGCAATATTTATTAAGGATCAGACCCACGAAATTGAGTTTGAAAACGAAAAGTATTTAATCTGTCCCCATGCTGCTATCTTATTATTGATCAGGGATGATATGGCACTTTAGGAATGATTTTTTGTTTATTGGGTTTATTGTAGGCGTAATATCTTACTAAACCTTAACGAAATTGCCTTAAATATGGATCGCCGTCAATTTATATTCCGTTCTTCATTATTGGCAGCCGGGGCTGCTTTTCCGTTTAAATCTTTATTTGCTAATCACCAAGGTAGTTTTACTACGCTTCGGCGCAATGTGGGCTATTTTACAGAGCGTGGCGGCACGATCGGTTGGTTGGCATCGCCGGATGCAATGGCTGTTATTGACTCCCAATATCCCGCGACAGCTAAAAATTGCCTAAACGGATTACAGGATAAAACGGATCAGCCTTTAAACCTACTCATAAACACTCATCACCACGGTGATCATACCGGCGGCAACCCGGTCTTTAAGGGAGTAGCTGAAAAGATGGCAGCACATGAAAATGTGCCTAAATTAATGGAAAAAGCGAATGAAGAAAGTGAGGGGGAAGGAAATACAGCATACCCCGATACGACTTATTCCGAGAGTTGGGAAATGGACTTGGGAGATGAAACCATCCATACGAAATACTTTGGTCCCGGTCACACGGGTGGTGATTCTGTGGTCTATTTTGAAAAAGCCAATGTTGTGCACATGGGAGATTTGGTGTTCAACCGGATGAATCCCTATACCGATCGACCATCAGGAGCTTCCATGCAGAATTGGACGAACATTTTATCAACTGTTGCGGATGAGTATCCTTCTGATGCTATTTATATTTTTGGGCATGCCAACCCTGAATATGGAGTCACCGGAGAAAAAGAGGATCTCGATGTAATGAAGAATTATCTTTCTGCTGTATTAGATTATGCTCAGCAAGGGATTGACCAAGGGTTGAGCAAAGATGAGATTACCAATAAGAAATTGCTGGAGAATTTCGGTCATTTTCTATATGCTGATTTTTGGACTCTTTCTGATAATCTTGGAGTAGCATATGAAGAGTTAACACAATCATAAATATGGCTGAGCTGAGTAGATCAACGCAAGAAAATAGATCAGAAGAATCCCGACAGTGCACCTATTGTGGTGCAAAGGCTCCACTGGTTTGGGTGCACGGACACGGGCAGTGTGCTAATTGTGGTATTAATGTTCGGGAGTGTTGCCAGGGTGAAACTTGTCAGATTGATTAATCCTGTTCGACAAACGTCTCTTTTTCAATAGAAAAGGTCCGTTCGCAGAGATTCAGTTCATCGGGATTATTTGAAGCAATGATGATCAGCTTTTCAGGCTCATCAAATGCTGTAACAATTTCGTTTACAAGGTCTCGTCCCTCCTCATCCAGGTTGGATCCCGGTTCATCTAATAGCAAAATATCAGGATCATAAAACAAGGCCGAGGCCAGGCGCAGCCGTTGCTGCTGTCCTGTTGAAAGCTTTCCAAATGGTTGATCAATAGCATGTTGAAGTCCGACCTTGGAGATCCATAAACCAATCGTTTTAACAGAATTAGTTTGGTGCCGCATTTTTGAAATGAATTCGAGGTTTTCGCGGCAACTCAGCTCATTATAAAGATTGATGTATGGAGCCGCATATCCCAACTTGTTTTTAAGATCTGTTTTATTGAGTACAGTTCCATTATCTTTCCATGCGATGTTTCCGGAACTCGGGGGCAAAAGTCTACCGAGACATTTCAAAAATGTAGACTTTCCTGAGCCGTTAGATCCCGCAATGCCCAAGGCAGTTGACTGGTGATCGAAGGAGATATCCGAAAAAATAATATTCGGACCAAAGGACTTTTTTAGCTGTTCAACAGATAATGTAATCATAGGCCAAAGGTAATAAGGGATCATCAAATCCTAAATGGAAACTTTGGCAGATCCACGTTTTTAAATATGTTACCCAATTAATGGAAAGGAAATTTCAAAAGATTCTCAGGATTTAACATATTGAGCCGTTCTTAGGTTGTATTGCCTTTCGTTAGACGATATATTTCCCAAAATTATGAAACAAATAATACAGCAAATAACAGAAAGACTAATCGATCGTTTGCCCGAAAACGATCAATATTATCGGATTGAAGAACTTCGCTCCTGGGAGTTCCCATCTTTTATTGTTCGGCGGATCAGTGTGGAATTAAAGCGTAACCTTTCTGATTCGATGAACATCCCTAAAACAGACTGGGCCAATACCAGTGCTGATGCCGTACTTGATGCCTGGCAAAAATTTATTGATGCTATTCAAGATGAAGCTCGTCTGCCGGCCAGTTATGCACAGGCCGTTATTGAAACGGCAGTTTCGGATGTTATAGAAATGATGGTTCAGCCGCGAAAAAATGTGCCGGACGTCATTTTTGGAGCCAAAGATGAGCTTTCGGAAGAACAGTTGCACCAGCGGTTAAAAGCTGTTGTCGTTTATCGGCACTTTGCTGTTGTCCTATCTCGATATATGCGGAAGAAGGAATTGGAAACACTTAGTAAAGAGCGCTGTTCAACTATTATTGCTCAGGCTGATGAGAAACTAACTTCCAAATATTCTCCGTTAAACTGGGCTCAGATGCTGGAACCCCTTTTTCAGCTGCAGGAAGATGGTATCGACACTAATTTATTGCGACTATTTTTTGAAGATAAAAAGATGCCACGGATTGCGCGGAAGTTTGACCTGATGAACACAGTTCTAAGTCGAGCTGAATTTATCGAAGTGCTTTCGTCACCCGAATTGCTGGACTTTGATGGATATGAAGATGATCAATCTTCACTTTTTGAAGACCAACCGCCCGCAAAAAATGATACCAGTGATGTTGTCTCTCAACCTGTTTTAGATGAGGAGAAGGACGAGTCGGTTCAGCAAACTCAAGAAAATGAACTACAGGAATTGGAATCCGGAGATCAACTTGAAAATTCTGATGAAATTGATGAGAGTGAAGATAAAGAGGATGATTCGTTAAATACTGTTTTCGAGGATGAGACTGAGGAAGAAGAGGATAAGGAAATAATATCCGAAAGTGAGGAAAGGGAAAAAGTAAAAGGGCAGGAAGCCGAGAAAGAAGAAAATTCCGAAGAAATAGAAGAAGAGCAACAAGAAAACTCTCCGTCAGATAACAGCATTTCATCTATCAACACCGAGGGCAAAGAAGAATCGGAAGCAGACACAGAGGATACATCCGATTCTGAAGAAGGTACGCCTATGTGGATGCGCTACATGAGTGATGAAGAGATCGAAGAGTATAAAAAAGAGTACGGTGCCGAAGAAGATGAAAAGGTTGATGAGGATGGATTTATTGATGAACCTATTATTGACCTGACTAAGGAAGATGCTTCTGATGAGGAGATAAAGAATCTCCGCGATATGCTAGCGGATGACGAGAAACTGTTTGTAGAAGAGATTTTTCGGGGCTCTGATCGTGCTTTTGATCAGGCGATTGAGGATATTGCTGCTTACGACAGTTGGCGCGATGTGAGTAAATATATTGAGAAGGATATCTTTAAACGTAATTTAGTTGATATGTATTCTGAGGCGGCGGTGGATTTTACTGATCGGCTACAGAGTTATTTTTTGGAGAAACAAAATCGCAATAAACAAGAAAATTAGATGGCTTCGGATAAAAAGGTAGAGCGACTTAAACAAAAACGTAAAGACGCGCAAAAAGGCGGAGGCGAAGAACGAATACAAAAACAACATGATAAGGGGAAGCTGACGGCGCGCGAACGCATTGACATTTTACTGGATAAGGGATCTTTTGAAGAGATTGACCCATATGTAAAACATCGAAGTCACAAATTTGGTCTCGAAGATAAAAGAATAGATGGTGATGGAGTGGTTACCGGATTTGGAAAAGTCCACGGCCGCCCAATCTACGTATTCAGTCAGGATTTTACCGTCTTTGGAGGATCACTGTCGGAGACCCATGCCGAAAAAATTTGTAAGGTGATGGATATGGCGATGAAAAATGGCGTGCCTATCATTGGTCTTAATGACTCGGGTGGCGCTCGGATTCAGGAAGGCGTATCCTCATTGGGCGGTTATGCCGAAGTCTTCTGGCGCAACAGTATGGCATCAGGTGTAGTGCCGCAGTTTTCGGCGGTAATGGGCCCTTGCGCCGGCGGTGCGGTCTACAGTCCAGCCTTGACTGATTTTGTATTTATGGTCAAAAATACCAGCTATATGTTTGTTACCGGTCCGAATGTTGTTAAAACTGTAACCCATGAAGAGGTAACCTCCGAAGAGCTGGGCGGCGCCAGTGCCCATGGATCGAAGTCAGGCGTAGCTCATTTCACAGAAGAAAATGATGCTATTTGCCTGCAACAACTTCGCAAGCTCTTAACCTATGTGCCACAGAATTGTGAAGAGAAACCTCCCCGAGAAGAATCCAAAGATTCCGATTCGGCAAAAGCCAAAAAGCTTGATGATATTGTGCCCGATAATCCCAATAAGCCTTATGATATAAAGGAAGTAATTGAGGGTATTGTAGACAAGAACTCGTTTATGGAAGTCCACGAGCATTATGCCACTAATATTGTGGTAGGTTTTGCCAGAATCGACGGACGCAGTGTAGGCATTGTTGCCAATCAACCACTGTCACTGGCCGGAGTGCTCGATATTGATGCATCGCTCAAAGGTGCTCGATTTGTGCGTTTTTGTGATGCTTTCAATATTCCATTGGTAACCTTTGAAGATGTCCCCGGATTTCTACCCGGTACCGATCAGGAGTGGGGAGGTATCATTAAGCACGGTGCTAAGCTGTTGTATGCTTTTTGTGAGGCTACCGTACCAAAGATGACCGTAATTACCCGGAAGGCATACGGTGGTGCGTATGACGTAATGAATTCGAAGCATATCCGTGCAGATTATAACGTTGCTTGGCCTACAGCAGAAATTGCAGTTATGGGACCAAAGGGAGCAGTTGAAATTATTTTCCGAAAAGAGATTGCCGCTGCCGACGATCCTGAAGCTAAAGAGCAGGAACTGATCGACTACTATAAGGAAGAGTTTGCGCATCCGTATAAAGCTGCGGAACGCGGATTTATTGATAACGTAATCCTGCCCAGCGAAACGCGCGAAAAGTTAATTCGTGCTCTGGAGGTTTCTGAAAACAAGGTAGATCACGTACCTCAGAAGAAGCACGATAATCTGCCTCTGTAGAGGTTTGAAAGTTTATTGGAATCAAAAATATATACCCGGCACATATAGATGTGTCGGGTATTTTATTTTAAGATTTACAAATCAAATCTTCAGCTATTTTTGCAGACGAAAGTACGCCCGGCAGCCCTGCTCCGGGATGGGTACCCGCTCCTACAAAAAACAGGTCATCTACGTCTTCAGATTTGTTATGCGGTCGAAACCAGGCCGACTGGGTAAGAATAGGCTCTACCGAAAAGGCCGATCCTTTATAACTGTTGAGCGTATTTTGAAAATGCAGGGGATCAATGTGGTGTTCGACCACAATATTTTCTTCGAGGTTGGGAAGGTAGTTTTCCTCCAGAAATGAAATGATGGCATCGCGATATGGTTTGGCTTTTTCATTCCAGTCGGTGTCACTGTCTAAATGGGGCACCGGAGAGAGAACGTAAAACCCTTCGCAGCCTTCGGGAGCAAGAGAAGGATCGGTCTTTGTGGGCATATGAAGGTATAGAGAAAAATCCTCAGCCAGCTTCTTATCATGAAAGATGTCGGAGAGCAGCTCCTCGTATCGCTCACCCAAAATAATATTGTGATGCTCGAGTTCAGAATCCAGGTATCGCTTTTTTGTTCCAAAGTAGATCACAAAGAGCGACATGCTGTACTTCGTCCGCTCAATTTTACGATTGGTCCACGTGGTGCGTTTGCTTTCTGGGATCATATTGCGATAAGTGAAGGCCACATCAGCATTAGATACTACTTGATCTGCCGAATATTCACTGCCGTCTATAAGTCGAATACCATTCGCTTTGCCGTTGCTTATTGTGATTTCATCGACCTCTGCATTGTAATGGATTTTGCCGCCTTGCTCCTCAATCAGTCGAGCCAAAGCATTTACGATTGAACCGGTCCCCCCCATAGCGTAATGCACCCCCCACTCGCGTTCCAGGTAATGGATCATTGCATAGATGGAGGTGGTATCAAAAGGGTTTCCACCTACTAGCAGGGGATGAAAAGAGAACACCTTGCGCAGGAAATCATTTTTAATGAATTGTGCAATATATTTGTAAACTGTTTTGTGGGATTGAAGCCGGATGAGATCGGGCACTACTTTAATCATATCCCACAGATTTAAAAATGGTTGATCGGCCAGTTCTACAAATCCTTTATTGAAAATAGCTTTGGTGGTCTTGAGGAACTTGGTGTAGCCTTCCTTATCTGCAGGATTCCATTGCTCGATTTCGTTTAAAACAAAATCGTGGTCGCCGTTATAGTCAAACTTTTCACCTTCAGCATTAAATATCCTGTAAAAGGGATCACAAGGGACCAACTCAAAATAATCTTCTCGATTTTTTCCGGCTGCCTCAAAAATTTCATCAAATAAGAATGGAGCTGTTATAACGGTGGGGCCGCCGTCAAACTTAAAGCCGTCCATTTCATAAACATACGCGCGTCCGCCGGGTTTATCTCTTTTTTCAAACACTTCAACTTCATGTCCTTGTGATAATAGTCGAGATGCTGTAGCGAGTCCGCCAAAGCCGCTGCCAATGACAATTATTTTTTTCTTCATCTGTATGTGTTGTATGGGATTATAGCTGATGCTACAACCAAAAAATGTAATCAATACATTCCAACAGAAAGGAATATTTTTAAATTAATTTTCTATCTGTTTTACGTAGCCATTGAAGCCCCGTCTTTTGAGCTGGCGCTGTTTTGAACGGGCATTATTTTTATCAGTATAAATACCGTGATACACGCGGTATACGGTTTTGCTGGCCATATTAATTTTTTCGACTCGTGCACCTTGAATTTTTTTAGCGTGAGATCGGGCTTGATGTTCATGGTTGAATGAGGCGAGCTGCACAGTGTAGGTAGGTACTTTAAGATTAGTCACTCTTGAGTTTTTGAGATCGCCCTCCAACAGAATCAATTCTACAGGGGCAGTACCCGGTCCCAACATATCGATTTTATCAGCAGCTTTTTTAGATAGGTCGATAATACGATCTTTCGCGTAGGGGCCACGATCATTGATGCGAACTGCCACAGACTTACCATTATTCAGGTTTGTAACTTTGACAATTGTATTAAAGGGGAGGGTCCGGTGAGCAGCCGTAAGATCATACATATCATAAGTTTCACCGTTGGCTGTTAGTTTGCCATCAAAATTAGGTCCATACCAGCTTGCCATTCCTTCCTCAACTTTTTCGCCGCCCCCGCGGGAGTCAGAGTTGTTACTAGTTTCCCCCAACCGAGAGCTCGTACCACAAGAACTGATAAATAAACTGATGACTAATATAAATAGTGGAAGATATCGCAAAATGATTATGCCTGATGTTTAAAGTATGCAATAATATATTTTTACAGGATATAAAAATCCATAGTACTTAATCGTAAAACTCAGCTATGTTTTAGCAACTAAATGCGATGTATTTTGTTTCGTAAAATGATAAAAGGAGGGAATATTTTGAGATGACGTTCCCGATCTTTTGAAACGACCTATTTCTTAACCTGATTAAAAAGAGCCGATGACTGGATTCGAACCAGCGACCTATTCTTTACGAGAGAATCGCTCTACCCCTGAGCTACATCGGCTTTAAAGATGATCAAATATAAGTACTCTGCAGCTTTGATGGCAACCATGAGCAAAATTAAATTGGAGATCGAACAGGCTCTTGTCTATCTTCGATGATCATAAATAAGAGTATATGGAAGATTATATAGCAAGCTATCCCGTTACATTTTATTTAGTTGTTGCCAATGTGATTATATCGCTGGCTGCGCTGTATCTATATCCTAAATTTATTGAGATGGGATATTTAAAACCCTATCGGACTGTCAGGGAAAACAGCTGGTATGAGTTGCTCACATCAGGATTTTTACATGCCAATTTGGGGCACCTTTTTGTAAACATGTTCACCCTGTATTTTTTTGGACCCATAATGGAACGAATATTGGGTGGCGGCTCCTTCTTAGGATTGTATTTAACGGGACTTATTGTGGCTGGAATTCCCTCAGTCATAAAATTTAAGGATAATCCTAACTATGCTACCCTGGGAGCATCGGGAGCGGTGGGGTCCGTTCTTTTTGCATTTATTTTTCTATTTCCAATGGAAAAAATTTACCTGATGTTGATACCCATTCCTATTCCGGCATTTGTGTTTGCAATCTTCTATTTAATCTACAGCATGTACGCCAGCAAACAGGAGCGAGGAAAGATTAATCACGAAGCCCACCTTGCTGGTGCTCTCTGGGGTATTTTATATTTGTTGATTTTCGTACCAAATACGATCGATCATTTTCTAACCGTATTTGGACTGATGTGATTTAGTTGGTTAACTGTTCTCTTTTCTAAATGCTTTCATGAAGTTGACCAATGCTTCTACGCTTTCCATCGGACATGCATTGTACATGCTAGCCCGGATACCACCCACACTGCGGTGTCCTTTTAGCGTATACAGGTCTTGCTCTTCGGCTTCTGATAAAAACTTGGCTTCAAGTTCTTCCGATGGAAGTCGAAAGGTGGCGTTCATCAGTGAGCGCGAATCTTTTCTAACGGCACCGCGGTAAAAATCATCCCGATCGATTTCATCGTAAAGCAGCCCGGCTTTCTTTTCATTGAATGATTTGAAGTGTTTCAGGCCGCCTTTATCTTGAATCCATTCCAACACGAGATTCACCATATATACGTTAAAAACAGGTGGAGTGTTGAATATTTTTTCTGCGTGCGTTTGATATTGCAGAATAGTTGGTACGTTTTTGGTTTTTGCTTTCTGCAAGAAATCTTTTCGGATGATAACAACTGTTACACCGGCGGGACCAATATTTTTCTGAGCGCCGGCATATATGATTCCATACTTGGATACATCTATAGGTTTTGAAAGAAAGTCTGAAGAGGCGTCACAAACCAAGGGGATTCCATTGGTTTCGGGTTCTTTGGGGAATTGGGTTCCTGCTACAGTATTATTCGAAGTAAAATGAACATACACAGGATTATCACTAAAATTCAGTTCATTGTTGGCTGGAACCCGATCATATCCGGTTTCACTACTGCTGTAAGGACGATGAACATTTCCAAAGACTTTGGCCTCTTTGATAGCCTTGTTTGACCAGCGTCCCGTATCAATGTAATCGGCTGTTTGATTCTCATCCAGAAAGTTAAACGGAACCATCATAAACTGTGAACTGGCACCGCCCTGCAGGAACATGATTTCAAAGTCATCTCCAAGATGTAGCAGGTCTCGGATACGTGCTTTTGCCTGTCGGTCAATCTCGGTGTATTGGGTGCTTCGGTGGCTGATTTCCATCACTGATCGGCCCATATTCTGAAAGTCAGTAAGTTCTTGCTGAGCTTTTTCTAATACTTCGAGGGGAAGTGTAGCTGGACCTGCACTAAAGTTATGTACGCGTTTCATAGGTTTATAAGATAGAATGTTGCAATTAAAAAGTGTGAACGAGTAGTCCCGATCGCAGTTTTGGTTCAAACCAAGTTGACTTTGGAGGCATCAGCCGCCCTTCATCAGATACTTTTACCAGTTCTTCGATACTTGTAGCATACATGCTGATGGCCAGATCGGCTGTTCCATTATCAACTAGATTTTCTAATTCTTCAGTACCTCGTATTCCTCCAACAAATGAAATGTTTTTGTTACGACGAGGATCATCGATATCTAATAAAGGAGAAAGTACAAACTCTTGGAGTCGATGTACATCAAGTTTTTGAACACTGTTGGGATTGTTATCCAGCGGAAGTTTCATTCCGTACCAGTTTCCATCAATATAAATACTAATGGTTCCTTTTTCGGATGGTTTGGGATCAGCACCTGTGGTTAGGCTAAATTTATCTTCCAATGTGCTTAAAAAATTATCAGGGATAGCATAAACAACCCGATTATAGGGTAGAATATTCATGTTTGACATGGGAAAAATAACCGCCGGGAAGAAATTATATTCTTCATTACCTGTATGATCCGGATTGTTCTGTCGCTTCTGTTCCGCTGCCCGGGAGGCACTTTTGCACCGGTGATGTCCGTCAGCGATATAGAGGTGAGAGATCGATTTGAATGCTTTAACAAATGCTTCGGTTTTATCTGCTCTCCACAATTTATGAATAACTCCATCAGAAGCTTTGAATTCAAAAAGAGGGTTTTCGTCTATAGTTGCTTCAAGAAGCTCTTCAATTTTTTGATCATCCTTATACGTCAGCATTACCGGTTCGGCATGAGCCTGTTGCGTTAGGATGTGTCGCGTACGATCGTCCTCTTTGGCGGGTCGCGTTAGTTCGTGCTTAAGTATCACTTCATTATCATAGTCTTCTACCGAAACGCATGCAAAAATGCCGGTTTGAGGTCGTCCGTTACGTATCAATTGATATACATAGATTTGCGACTCATTTTCTTGTTGGAGCGTACCATTTTTCAGAAATTCGCTCAAGTTTTCGGCTCCTTTGTCATATACTTCATCGTCGTGAGGATCTGTTCCCTCCGGTAAATCAATTTCCGGGCGAACGACATGAAGGAAACTTTTGGGATTACCTTTAGAAAGAGATCGCGCTTCCTTGATGCTTACAACATCGTAGGGAACACAAGCTATTTGTTCCACGTTTTCGGGGACAGGATGCCAAGCTTTGAATGGTTTCAGAACAGCCATGAAATGGATCTTTATTCATTAAATATTTTAGATTGGAGCCCTCTAAAGTACTTGGTTGTTGACAATATTTAAAGAGTTATTTCTAATAAAATGGATTGTACGTAAAAATTAATTCTTTACGATAAAGAGCTTATTTTAAGGTCAATTTTGAATCAAAATTTTGAGGTATGGACAAGACTAATTACAACGGAGATAATTTATCAGAAGACGAACAGCAGCAATTGCTCTTTATGATGTTGGTGCAACAACATCAACAGATTGCCATGATGGGAATGGGCAAATTAGAAAATCCTCAAACCGGAAGTACGGAGAGAGATCTGAAATCAGCAAAGTTTGCAATCGATACCCTGCTGATGCTTGAAGAATTTACAGAGGGTAATCTTCCTGATCAGCTAAAAAGTTATTTAACGGAGACCCTGAATAATCTGCGTGTGAATTATGCTGATGAGAAAGAAAAAGAAGATGAAGAATCAGGAGACCAAGAAGCAGAATAATGAATATTGTTGAGCCTGTTACAGCTGCAGGAGGTGTGGTTTTTAAACGTAGAGAAAACGCTGATCCAACTATACTATTAATATTCCGCCGCGGGGTATGGGATCTTCCCAAAGGGAAGATAGAAGAAGGAGAAACCGTCAAAGAATGCTCGGTTCGTGAAGTTTCTGAAGAAGTTGGAGTATCGGTTTTACCTGAAATCGTTTTTCAGCTCCCGGAAACCTATCACGAATATGAGCAGGACGGAATAGATTACGGTAAAACAACGCATTGGTTCGGGATGCGATTTCCTGATGATGCAAAGCCTGATTTTACTCCACAAGCTGAAGAGGATATAGAGAAGGTGGGTTGGTTCTCTCTTGGAAAAGCTCAAAAGCTGGTTGGTTATGAAAACTTGTCGGATGTATTAAAAGCGTTTAAACAAAAATATCAGCAATATATTCTATAAGTGATAAATTAATCGCGGTTATTAAAATTAGCTACTCAATAAAAAAAGGCCTGCTAAAAGCAGGCCTTTTAAATTCATTAACTAAGCACAAAAGTTAATTTTGCAGCTTAAAGGTAATGGGCAAGCTATACTGTACTCGAACGGGCTTTCCACGCTGACGTCCAGGCTCAAATTTAGCTTGCTTTACCACTCGCAATGCTTCTTTATCACAACCACCGCCAATTCCTCGAATTACTCTGGGGTTTTCAACTTCTCCCTGTTCATTCACGATAAACTGGATAATAACTCGACCCTCAATACCCGCTTTTCGGGCCATATCCGGATAATTGATTTGTTTTTGAAGTTCGCCTAAGCCGCCTTTCAATTCTGGCATGTTTTCTACAGCAACAAAGAAATCTTCTTCATCTTCTTCTCCCTGAGGTTCTTCCGGTTCGGGAAGCGGTTCATCCATATTGATGTCGGCATCAATATTAATGTCTTGGTCCTCAATAATTTCATCATTTGGCACTTCAACAGGTACTTGTGGACGTGGAGGGGGTGGTGGTTTTTCTTCTTGCTTCGTCTGTGTTACTTCCTCCATTTCTACGACTTCCTGCTCTTGGGTAAGATCAACATCCTGTTTTTCCGCTACGAACTGAACTTTCATTGCGGTAATGAAAATTAATAGGACGACAACCATACCCAGCTGCAAAAAGATAGTGTAGTAATTTCTAAGATCAGCTTGTGGTTTTTTTCTTTCAGAACCCATAATGCTTTAATCTCCGCGTTAAATTGAAATAAACTTATTAGGAATTGTAAGTAAACAAATTATTCTACTTAATCTCCACTTAAATAACAGTAAAAGAGGGTAAATTATTCCATTATTTTTCGCAAATCGTAAAATGTCACAAAAAATGCCTTTAAAATGATTTATAGGAGGGATTATGATTTGTTTTCTTCGGGTAGTATTGTTTTTAAAATGCCAACAGCTAATAGGCATCCTAAAAGATCAAACAAAACATCAATGGGATCTCCTTCTCGATTTACAGGAAGTGTGTATTGCATAACCTCAATTAGTATCCCAAAAATAGTTCCGCTGGCAAATATAATCCAGAGTTTTATAGTTTTTGATTTATGTATAGCGTAGTACAATCCTACAGATAAAGTCCAGCTACCAAAAAGTACGGCATGACCTAATTTGTCATAGCTCCAAAGTTTATTTTGGCCCATGACATTGGCTGGCAGTAATGTTAGTAGCAACATTCCGAGAGTCAGAGTAATAACGCCAATGGGGAGCAAATAACTGTGGTCCGAAAAAAAAGAATAAATGGAAGATGATATATTCATATAAAATCTTTTGGTTCAGGTAAATCCTGAAAACGCTTTAAATAATTTTCAAGTTTCTGTTTACCTTTTAATAAACCGTGCGCACAGCTTATGTCAGGGGAATAGCCCAGGGCCAAACGAGCACTCACTTTGCCGGCTAACACATCGCCGCTTCCAGCTCGGGAAAAATATTTGGTATCATAGTTTGTTAGATAGCATTTACCTGTTGGTGTTCCAACTATTGCTGGCATACCTTTAGCAAGTAATGTAACACCGGAAGCTTGTGCATATTTTCTGATAGTATTTAAGCGGGACTCTTTTTGCAACTCAGTATTTTGTGTTAAACGATTTAACTCACCCGGGTGTGGGGTTAAAATCCACTCTGACTGTTCATGTTTGGGAAGTTTTTTTAGTTGAGCTAAACACCATAGTCCGTCAGCATCAATAACGGTGGGACTTGTGCTTTGGGATAGCACCTCTTGTACAAAATTCACAGTAGATTGTTGGCGTCCTAATCCCGGACCAATTAGCAGGGCTCCCTCTTTTTGAGATAAAATTTTTACAACCTGGTTTGAATGCCCCTTTTTGAAAAAGAAGTCGTTTCGACTTCCCACTGGTTTTTTTATGATGGATGGCAACGCTTGTTCATAAGTAGGAAGAATTCCTTTAGGACAAATAAGAATTACAGCTCCCAACCCTTCAGCCCAAGCACTTTGAGCAGCCATAATTGCGGCTCCCGTTAATCCTTCTGACCCGGCTATTATATATAGTACTCCGGAATTATATTTATGCTGGCCGGGAGTTGGAGGTTCTACTTGAATCCAGCTTTCATCAAGAAGGTAGTTATGACAATCTTCTTTATACTGATTTGGGAAAGGAAGTTCACAGTAATGAATAGAGCCGGCTTTTTCTGGACCACTGCCGAGGTAGAGTCCTAATTTTCGTCCGCCAAAGGTAAATGTAGTATGTGCTTTAATAGCAGTTCCCATTATTTTACCGGAATCAGCATGCAAACCGGTAGGGATATCCATAGCAAAAACGGGCTGTGATTGTTTATTTGCCCATTCTGCCGCCTTGATATAATCGCCCCGTACATCGCTGCTTAATCCGGTGCCGAGCATACCATCAATAATGAAGTCAAATTCTTCTGGGGGACTGAATTGTTCCCATCCCTCCCAAATCGTCAGCTTATTGTTCGAATTGAATTTTCTGAGAAGTTCTAAATTTTTTTGGGTATCGGGAGAAAGGTCATCCGATCCGCTTAAAAATACAATGGAAGAACTGATATTGTTCTGAATAAGGTATCGTGCTACCACGAGCGCATCTCCGGCATTATTTCCTTTTCCACAGAGATAAATGCCGTGCGTTAATTCTTTTTGCTGAAGTAATATTTTTGCAGCCGATGAGCCGGCTATTTCCATCAGCGTAAAACCGTCGATCTTCATTTCTTCGATGGTACGCCGGTCCATTTTTTGGCTCAGACCGGAATCAAACAAATAATGAGAATAAGGCGCGTCAAGAGTCTCCTTTACCATGTAATATTTGTAAATATGATTAACTCAATGATTGTAAGTAGAATTCCGGCAGCAGCTCCACCCAATAATTCTGTTAATGAGTGGACACTGAGATGATACCGTGCCCACATCATTACAGGTAAAAGTAGTAAAAGGTGGATTAAGGATAAAATTAATGTGATGGTTTCATATTCTGTAATCCCCCAAAGAAAGATGAGGTAGTAAACAGTACCTGCCACTGAAACTGATGCGGAATGGACACTTACTTTCCATCGGAGGTTTAGGAGAAAAGAAATTGTCAGATTGGCCAATACTACCAGCGAAAGCACGAAAATAAATATGTGGAGCGTCGAGGTGAGTTGGTAAATAATAAGGGAAGCAATGGCTGCACTGACAATCGAAAAGGCATATAATAAGGTGCGCGTTTTTCGTAGTGGTAAATCCAAGGAATGGATGACTCCACGCCGAAACATAGAAATTGTAAGCAGGAATGGTAATACGCTGTAGCAAATCACAGCGATACCGGTAACTTGTAATGTTGTAAACAGCGATTGGCCTAAAAGAAGACAGGTACCCAGAAATACCGCGGGTGGCATTAATAAAGGATTGCCGAGGTCAGAAATCAGACGTGCCGATCCTTCCTCAGCAAGTCGATCAACAATATTGAGTGTATTGTCTACGGGCGATTGCTCCATAGGCATTATTTAGTAGGCACGCGCAAATAAAACTTTCTGATTCGAAGGTTCTCCCGTTACGATGCATTCTCCCTCTTCGCCATCTTCGAGCGGGATACAGCGGATGGTTGCCTTTGTTTCATCCTTGATTTTTTCTTCAGTTTCAGCGGTACCGTCCCAGTGAGCATATACAAATCCGCCTTCATTTTCGATCACTTCTTTGAACTCATCATAAGAATCAACGCTATGTGTATTTTCCTGGATGCGTTTTTGAGCAGATTCGTAAAGATCATCCTGAATGGTATCCAGCAGTTCATCAACTTTTTGAGCAATACCGTCGCGACTGACGATATTCTTGTCTAACGTATCGCGTCGGGCTAATTCCACATTATTATTTTCAAGATCGCGGGGACCGATGGTCAAACGCAAGGGGATGCCGGCTGCTTCGTGCTCGTTAAATTTCCAGCCCGGACTCATATTTTCGCGGTCATCCAGCTTTATGCGGATGTTCAGGGCGTTAAGCTCATCAATGATTTCCTGACAATAATCGAGCACTTGTTCTTTTTGTTCATCACTTTTCCAGATAGGCACAATAACCACTTGATTTGGTGCCAGTTTTGGAGGCAGTACCAGTCCCTGGTCATCGGAGTGGGTCATAATTAATCCGCCAATAAGTCTGGTAGAAACGCCCCAGCTGGTGGCCCATACGTATTCGTGTTCTCCTTCCGAACTCTGGAATTTCACGTCAAACGCTTTGGCAAAATTTTGTCCTAGGAAGTGAGAAGTACCTGCTTGCAGGGCTTTGTTATCCTGCAACAGCGTTTCAATACAATAGGTATCCACCGCTCCCGCAAATCGTTCAGATTCTGTTTTGACACCTGTTTTTACCGGCATGGCCATATATTCCTCGGCAAAAGTGCGATAGACCTCCAACATTTGCCGTGTTTCTTCGACGGCTTCTTCTTTAGTGGCATGTGCAGTATGACCTTCTTGCCACAGAAATTCCATGGTGCGTAAGAACAGGCGGGTACGCATCTCCCAGCGAACAACATTAGCCCATTGGTTAATCAAAATAGGAAGATCCCGATACGACTGAATCCAGTTGCGGTACGAATCCCAGATGATAGTTTCAGAAGTTGGACGAACGATGAGTTCTTCTTCCAGCTTTGATTCAGGATCAACCTCTACACCATCTTCGGAACTCTGCAGACGGCTGTGAGTGACGACCGCACATTCTTTAGCAAAGCCTTCAACATGCTGGGCTTCTTTTGACAAGAATGATTTTGGGATAAATAGCGGGAAGTATGCATTCTCATGGCCGGTATCTTTGAACATCTGATCCAGCGAATCCTGCATGTTTTCCCAAAGGGCGTAGCCATTGGGACGAATGACCATGCATCCACGCACAGGAGAATGATCAGCCAGCTTGCCTTCACGAATTACATCTTGATACCATTGTGAAAAATCTTCGGTTCTTTCGGTAATTTTCTTTGCCATGAGAAATAACGGAATTCAGTGCTTAGAATGTATTTTGAATTTGTAAGCTGGAAAATAAGGCGATTTCGATGAGCCTCAAAAAAAGATGTTGGTTTTCCATTACATGGATTGAAAAAAGTTATAGGCAAGACTTAATATTTAATCAGAATTGCTTTATATTTGGCAACTCTTGTTTTGATCAGCATACCGTGGTAGCTCAGTTGGTGAGAGCGTCGGATTCATAACCCGGAGGTCGGCGGTTCGAATCCGCCCCACGGTACAGTTACTATAAAACCCGAAGTTTTGAAGACTTCGGGTTTTGTTATTTTGATGGGATAGTAAAGTTATTCAGGATCCTGCCTTTTCTCTCATTTATTACGTTTATCAGCGTATAAATCGATTTGAACCTGCATTGGCGTTTCACCTTTCCAGGCGCCAACGTGTACATGAGGTGGCATTATTTCCGACTTTCGCAACGACATCACCGGCGTTTACCTTATCTCCTTTCTGTACTTCAATCTCTCTAACATGTGCATAGACGATTGTTGTGCCATTGTCGTGCTCAAAAAGAATATAACCGGTGGGTGCTTCCCGGTCCATAACGCCCGGTTTATTAGACGATGTAGGGTGATTTACTTTCTTAATGGTACCATCAAAGGGAGCCATTACATCCTTACGCCAACTGTACCAATCCTCATTGGTTAAACCATCAGTTTTAAAACGACGTACAATTCCTTCGTCCGTAATTTTTCCAATAGTAAAATCTCGTCCCAACTGGTCTCCGAGTCCGAGATTTAGTTTATACTCATGTTCTGAGCTTACCATTTCACCTTTGATGACTGGGTGGATAAATACGGATTTAGAAAGGGTGTCATTTGGGGTATCCCCCAATCCATATTGTGCGTTAGCTTGATTGGAAATACCGGTCAGGAGAAATAGTAAAAGTGTACCGATTAAAAAATGTATCGTTCGATAGTTTTTGTGGGACATCATAATAGAGTTTTATATATGATATGTGAAAAAAACTGTTACGAATACCTCCTTTTGGTGTTACGATGAGTGTGATCGAAGAAAATTAGATCACGGATTAGGGAATCAATGAGGAAGGGAAGGAATGGATAAAAAAAATTAGCAGTTATCCTGTCACAGATAACTGCTAAATATCATCTACAGACGGCTATTACCCCATTTGCAATTATAAGTTACTTTACACAGCGGCCAGCATCAATAGCTATAAGTTGGTATTTTATCTACGTAAAAATACGTACATGGAAATTAATCAACTGAAACCAAATTAGATTGGATGGCATATCGTACTAGTTCTGCAATATTGTTGAGCTCCAATTTTTCCATCAGGTTGGCCCGGTGGGTATCGACAGTCCGGGGGCTGATGTACAGTTTTTCGGCTATCTGTTTGCTGGTCAGCCCATCAACAATAAGCTGTAGAATTTCTTGTTCCCGATCCGTGATATGCTGATGATCATAGCTTCCGGATCGATTACTCCTATGTAAGAAAGACTCTTTCATTAAATCAGAAATTGGATCGCTAAATACTTGTTGCCCTTTAGCGATAGCCCTGATGCCATGTAGTAAATCGGACTTTTCGGTATTTTTCAAAAGATATCCATTCACATTAGCTTCAAGGGCATCAAGTAACATATCTTTATTAATGTGCATGGAAAGGATAAGAATTTTCGTTTCTTGCTCTAATTCCCGAATCTCTTTTGCTGTTTCAATCCCACTTTTATCCGGCATGTCAATGTCAAGAATGCAGATATCGGGATGGGTTTCCCGGAATAATTTAATGCATTCTTCTCCCGTTGAAGCTTCGCCTACAATTTCGATATCCTTGGATGAGGACAAGTACGTACTGATACCGAATCGTATGATCTCGTGATCATCTGCTATGAGAACAGAGGTTTTAGTCATGGGTTAGCCTTTGTTATACCATCTCAGCCAATGATATTCTTTGCTTGGTGGACTTATTTATAAATATAAAGTAATCAAAGCATTTGAAATTCAGAAACGTCTGCTGAAATAGAAATAACAATAAGCGATTGGTCGTCATATTACTTATTTTCAAAGCTTCTCAAAAATGATTTGAAATTATTAGAAAGTAGTAACACATATGACCTGGAAACGAACGCATCACTGTTCTGAGTTAACATTAGAAAATACCGGCGAAGAAGTTGTACTCAATGGGTGGGTGGCAACGCGACGAGATTTAGGCGGTGTAATATTCATTGATCTGCGCGACCGCCACGGTATCACACAAATTGTTTTTTATGAAACGGATGAGCAGCTGCATGAAAAAGCTGAAGAGCTGCGAACGGAGTATGTAATTGGTATTAAAGGAGTAGTCGAAAAGCGTGGCGAAGAAAATATTAATCCGGAATTGACTACCGGCAGTATTGAAATTCGTGTTACTGACCTTGAGATTTATTCTGAAGCTGAAACAACGCCCTTCGAAATTAAAGACGGAATAAATACAAGTGAAGAACTCCGTCTTAAGCACCGTTACTTAGATCTTCGGCGTCCCGAGATTCAGGAAAACATGATTATGCGTTCTGATTTCTACCAGTCAACGCGTTCGTTTTTCTATGACAATGATTTTTTAGAAATCGAAACACCTGTACTGATGAAAAGCACGCCCGAAGGCGCCCGTGACTATCTGGTACCTAGTCGGGTTAATCCTGGTCGATTTTTTGCCCTTCCGCAAAGTCCGCAAACCTACAAGCAGTTGTTAATGGTTTCCGGCTTTGACCGCTATTTTCAGATTGTAAAATGTTTTAGAGATGAAGATCTCCGTGCCGATCGTCAGCCGGAGTTTACTCAGATTGATGTTGAGATGTCTTTTGTGAATGAAGAAGACGTGATGGAAACCACAGAAGGACTTATGGAAAAAATTATGAATGAAACGGTTGGGGAGGAGATCGAGACGTCGTTCGATAGAATGACTTACGACCAGGCCATAAAAATGTACGGTACGGATAAGCCGGACACTCGTTTTGGCCTTGAGTTTGCAGATTTTTCTGATCTTGTTGCCAATTCTGAATTTAAAATATTTTCCAATACGGTTGATAAAGGCGGAGCGGTACTGGGTATTACTGTTCCTGAACAGGGTGATATGGGACGTGGAGCTATTGACCGCTTAACCGAGCGTGTAAAACAAGAAACCGGTGCTGCAGGACTTATCTATATCAAACTCAATGAAGAGGACGGTGTAAAATGCAGCGTGGGCAAGTTTTTGAAGGACGAAACCGTTGAGTCGATGGTAGACAGAGCTGATGCTGATATGGGAGATTTGGTACTCATTCTTGCAGGTCCTACCCCTGAAGTGCACAAACAGATGGGCCAGTTCCGTCTGATGATGGGTAAAGAACACAACCTGATTGATGAAGATGAATATAATTTCTTATGGGTAACTGATTTTCCGCTGGTAGAGTACAGTAAAGATGATCACCGGTATCATGCTTTGCACCATCCCTTTACAGCACCAAAGCCAGAGGATCTGGATAAGCTTGATGATGATCCCGAAAAAGTTCGATCACGGGCGTATGACTTAGTGCTCAATGGATATGAGATTGGAGGTGGTTCTATTCGTATTCACGATCGGGGACTGCAGACCCGCATGTTTGAGTTATTAGGTATTGATAAAGAAGAAGCGCAAAAGCGTTTTGGCTTCTTGCTGGATGCCTTTAAATATGGGGTACCGCCTCATGGAGGTATTGCACTTGGTGTAGATCGTATTGTGATGATCCTTTCCGGTGGAACCAGCCTTCGTGACGTGATTGCTTTTCCTAAAAATCAGAAAGCGCAGAGCCTGATGGATAACAGTCCCGACTTTGTGGACAAAGAGCAGTTGGATGATCTCCATATTGAGCTGAAAAAATACGCTAAGGAAGCGGCACAAGAACAGGAATCAGGAAATTAAATTTAAGTTGATTTGAAAACATTAGGAATTGACGGTTGCAGATCGGGTTGGATTGCTATTAGCTTAGATGATGAAGGCGCCGGGTATTGGCTGCTGGAATCTGATAAGCAGTTGAAAGAATATTTAGAGGAATTTGATCGCATTTTTATAGATGTGCCCATTGGTTTGGAGGAAGAGGAATATGTGCGAGAGTGCGATGATGAGCTTCGCAACATCTTGGGGCCCGATTACCAAGCCAGTGTATTTAATCCGCCCATACGCCCGGCTTTGTATTCTCCGACCTATGCCGAAGCATCGATGACCAGCTACGAAATTACGGGTAAAAAGATTTCTACTCAGGCTTGGAATATTACTCCGAATATCAAAACGGTCGATCAGTTTTTACAGAGTGATGAAGAACTAAAGGATAAGGTTTTTGAAAGCCACCCTGAGCTTCTGTTTCGTATTTTGAACGGCAACAACTCCATCCTTCAAAAGAAGGCGACCAAAAAGGGATTGCGCCATCGCTTAAAATTGCTGAAAGATAGAAGCGAATATGCCGATGATTTTTTCCGTGACATCAAAGAGGAATATCGGCGTAATCAGGTTGATGAAGATGATATCGTGGATGCGATGGTTTTGGGTTGGTTTGCACTTCAATCAACTGAGAAAGAAATGAAGACGTTGCCTGAAGATCCTCCTACCGATTCAGTCGGATTACCTATGGCCATTCACTATGTATAGAATTTGTTGGATCACGAAGAGAATAAGAATTATTCATTATTATCCTCAAGAATGTTCTTGTATTTGACGCCTGCTTTATACACGCGATTTACACCGTTAAAAGCAGCAATACGATAGGCTTCACTTAGGGTAGGATAATTCATTACGTGATTAATGAAATATCGGATGTCCCCGTCATAGGACATAACCGATTGTCCCAGGTGAATGAGATTAGCAGCATCTGCCCCTAAGATGTGTACGCCCAACAGTTTTAGGGATTTCGTACTAAAGACCAGTTTAAGCATACCTTCAGAATTATTGCTCATATTTCCCTTGGCAATATTTTTAAAGTATGCCCGACCAACACTGATATCTAAGCCCATTTCTTCAGCATCCTGTTCCGTGATACCGATATTTGAAATTTCCGGTATTCCATAAATACCGTACGGAATCTGGTCTGGTACATCCAGAGTTGGGATGCCAAACATGTTACAGGCTGCTAACCGGCCTTGAGAAAAGGATGCAGAAGCCAGACGCGGGAATCCGATTACATCACCAGCGGCATAAATATTATCAACATTTGTTTTATAGGAGTCATCGGTGATTACGAAATTGCTGTCATCGGTTTCAACGCCCTCGCTATCCAAGTTAAGGCCGTCGATATTTGGTTTTCGCCCTCCCAAAAAGAGTACGTGTTCTGTTTCAATAACTTGCAGGCGCTTATCATCTGATTTGGATCTGAATTTTACCTCAGTAAAATTTCGCAATGCGCTAAAGGATACATCTTTAACACTTACGTTCTTTTTAATTGTAACTCCTTTTTTTCGCAGAGAATCTTGCAGATGCTCTTTAATTTCATAGTCCAAGAACGTGAGGTAGTCTTTTTTGCCACTTAACAGCGTAACACGAGTACCAAGCGCTGCAAAAATGGTGGCGTATTCGATGGCGTTAACTCCGGATCCAATAACTACCAGACGGCGGGGGATGTGCGTGATATCCAGAATAGATTTATAGTCAAGTACTTTGTCATGATCTACCTCAAAATTCTGAGGTTGAGTGGGGCTGCTTCCTGTACTAATCAGTACATAATCGGCCGTATAAGTTTCGGTAGATCCAATGTGCGTTTCTACCTCCACCGTATGTTTGTCTTTTAGGCGCCCAAAACCTCGGGCAACATCCACCTTATTTTTGATCAGGTCATTTTTAACTTTTTGGTTTTCCTTTTCCAGAATTTCCTGCTTGTATTGCAGCAGGTCACCCATCTTAAATCGTTCATAGGGCTTTTTATGTTCGTGGTCACCAAACTGTTCATTAAAATCGAGGATATTTTTTGCAGCCTCGCGGAGCGCCTTACTGGGTACTGTTCCGGTGTTGATCCATGTTCCTCCCAAGTATTTTTTATGGGATTCAACAACTAAAACGTCCTTATCAAATTTAGAACTTTGCATGGCGCAGGAAAACCCGGCAGGTCCCGTTCCGATAATAATGATATCGTAATCTCGACTCATAATGGAATCTGTAAACTAAAAAGTGAAATTGAATTATATCTTAAAAATAGAATAAAATGACGAGCAAATCTCCATTTATTAAATTCAAGCAAGCAACATAAAATGGAACGATTTACAATCTATTTTTGATTGGTACTATGCAATAAAGGTGCTAAATTTAAGGTATTGCACCGAGACGAGATAACATTATTTACAATTTATTTTATTAACTACTATTTAGAATCAAAAACATATTATTATGGCTTACGAACTACCTGATCTACCGTATGATTACGATGCTCTGGAACCACATATTGATGAGCGGACGATGAGAATTCATCATGGAAAACACCATCAGGGATACACCAATAAAGTAAACGCTGCTTTAAAAGGTTCTGAATTTGCAAATTTGCCGATTGAGGAAGTTCTACAGCGTATTACAGAAGTACCTGAAGATATTCGACAATCTGTGATCAATAATGGCGGTGGATATGCAAACCACAAACTGTTCTGGACTATTCTTTCTCCCAATGGCGGCGGAGAACCTACCGGTGATATCGCTTCTGCTATAAATGAAGAATTTGACAGTTTCGAAGATTTCAAAGAAGAGTTTAACAATGCCGCAACCGGTCAATTTGGTTCCGGATGGGGCTGGTTGTGTGTGAATAAGGATGGCAGTCTCGAAGTACTGTCAACGGCCAATCAAAACAGCCCGTATATGAATGGATTGACACCAATATTGGGTGTAGACGTTTGGGAACACGCATACTATCTGCACTATCAGAACGAGCGCGGCAAATATGTCAATAATTTCTGGAACTTGGTCAACTGGGATCAAGTGAATGAGTACTATAACGACGCTCGATAAGAACTTCACAACACGTTGAAGTTACAAAGGCAATTTGAAAGCACTCCGTCAGAAGGCGGGGTGCTTTTCTTCTTACATACTTCATAAATGAGCCTTATATTTGATGTTTAATGTAAAGCCGAAATAAATACATTTAGTTATGCAATTTGGACTTGGAGCAGGCCCCGACGTTTCTTGGATGCGAGAAGAATTAACCGATCTGGGTATTGAGGAGTTGAAGACTGTCGAAGATGTAGACCGTGCAATGGATGAATATGATGATGGCACGATGCTGATGGTAATAAATTCTGTTTGTGGATGCGCTGCAGGTAATGCGCGTCCGGGAGTAAAGATCGCACTTGAGGAATCGGAGATTGAACCTGATCACAAAGTGACGGTTTTTGCCGGACAGGATAAAGAAGCCACAGAACGGGCTCGTGAGTACTTTAGTGAATATCCACCCTCTTCGCCCGCTTTTGCTTATTTTAAGAATGGTGAAATTAAGGCAATGATTCCGCGTCATCGCATCGAAGGACGAACTAAAGTAGAAATTGCTGATGACTTGAAAATGGTGTTCAAAGCTTTTGACGGTGAAGAAACAGAAGAAGCAGAAGGCTAAGTATAAACACTTATCTTACAGTTTTTTAAAGGCCGATGGGTTGTTCCCATCGGCCTTTTGTATTCTAGAAAAGCCGATGTTGAATTTCTATCAGGGGGCAAGAAAAAATTGGGAAACAATAGCGTCGGAATTCCGTAGGGTATTTTCGTTGATGGTTGTATATTGAATTCTACTTCATTTTTTATGTTTATAAATATTGCAATAGCAATAAAAGGGGGATTGTAAGAAACGAAAGTCACTTATATATGGGGCAACGGTTAACATATTGGATATTCTTGGGTGTTATCGGATTTGCAGTATTCTTTGTACTGCACTCGTTTGTATCTTTTAACGCGGGTGCGCCTATAGAACAGAGCAGGTCTACTATTGAGAATAAAACTGCTGAACTTTCTCAGCGCCTTGGCTTTTCAACAGACAGTCTGCAAGTTATGACTGAGCGAACCCAGCATTTGAATTATTATAAGACACTGCAGGACTCGGCTCAGGAAGATCTCCCGCCACCGGCAGAACTCAACAAAAATGGCGTACATCTTACCGGCTGGAAAGTGAGTATCGGAACTGCTCAGGACGAAGATGATGGGTATTCTCACGAAGCCAGTGACTTTATGAGTGAGTTGGGACGTCTTAGTATCCGTTACGATCATAAGGGTAAGGTGCGTCGCATCTCAAAATATGCTGATAATCCCAATCCTACATTTGTTCCGGGCGACTCTCTATTTTCAATTGCCAATCGGGTTGTACAGGATATTTTCGGATACAATCTTGAGCATTACCAGCTTGATTATGTGGATATCAGGGATACGCTGTTAACAACAGAACCCGGATTTGGCCAGCATTCCATGGAGTTGTCTGATTCCCGTGTTGGCAACAATATGGTTTTTCAATGGAATAAGAAGGGGGTTGGTACTTCGGGTCCCCAAGAGTTGTCTCTCGAAGTCAAGCCAATTATTCGGGAAAATAATACGCCCAATATGGCAAGCATTCAGTATGGGGTTTCCATTGAAAGCTTTAAGGCGTTGGATAAACTTGAGCCCGAACAGATTGATCCGGTGCGAAGTATCAGCTATGTAGATTTGGCAACAACATTTGGCTCACTGGCAATTCTGGCCATTCTTATCGTTTTCTTAGGTATAAAGTACATAAATAAGGGACAGGTAGAGTGGAGACGGGCAATCTTTATGTTAATTAGTGTTCTGCTGGGGGTATTGGGATGGCGGGTATTTTATCTTATAAATTCCATGAACGATTTTTGGAATCAAACCAGCGAAGCCCTCTTCATACTAAATAACCTCATCGTTGCAGCAATATTAGGTTTATATGCAGCTTTAGCTTACATCGGATGGGAAGCTATGGCGCGATCACAAGATGAGGAACAGCTGCATTTGATAGATGCATTTTGGCGAAAGCGATTTTTCTTTCGAGAAACGGGCGAAGGACTCCTGCGTGGATATGCTTTAGGAGGTGGACTGTTGGGGATACTTAGTATCAGCCTGTTCCTACTTGGGACTCAATATTATCAAGCTGATAGCCAGAATAGCTTTACTGAAGCAATTATGCAGCCCAAACTGTTGACCATAAACATGGCAATCTGGATCAATGTATGGTTGGTTTCGCTTGGGCATGTGGGGGTAACATCTGGATTTCTGCAGTCCAAAATAAATAATCGTTGGTTGTTTTATGGAGCCGGAATGCTGTTACTGGGGATCCTTTTTTCAGGATCAGGCATTCTATTTGAGATCATAGGTACAGAATGGTACGACATTATAGTTTTCTCAGTGATAGGGGCCGTTACGCTCTTTGCGATGCAAGGATCCGGATTGTTATCATTTGCAACTGGATGGTGGATCTTTATGTCGGTGTTACTGGTGATGCCGTATTGGGGATCACCAAGTATGAATGTTGCCTATATCGCGTGGACGCAATTCTTTATTCTGGGATTGCCCCTGATTTATGGATTAATCGCTTATAAATATGGAAACTCCATTTCTGAAATGGGGGGATATATTCCCGAGTACCAAGAGCGGATGGCGAATCATTTGCGGGTAGAAAAAGAGATTGAGATTGCTCGCGAAAGTCAGTTTAAATTAATGCCTCTTCGTCCGCCATCTGCAGAAGGAATTGATGTGTACGGATTTTTTATGCCTTCATTCGAAGTGGGTGGAGATTACTTCGACTATATCGTAGGAAGTAATGGTACGGCAGACAGCCAGGTGTTAAATATGACTATTGCTGATGTTTCCGGCAAAGCAATGAAGGCGGCGATGCATGCGGTTTTTACCAGTGGATTGTTGCTTTCACGTCTACACAAAGATGCTCCGGATTCCATCTTGCGAGAAATTGCTCCAACCCTTCATACCCGCACTGATCGGCAGACATTTATTACGTGTATAATTGCACAATATCATCTTGAAAGCAGAATGCTGAAATTAGCTAATGCAGGGCATTGTTTACCTATTCTGAAGCGTGATGGAACTGCAGAATTTATCAATACCCCGGCCCCCAAATATCCCTTGGGATTACAGGCAGCCGTAGATTATCAGGCGTACGAGATACAGCTGCAGAAGGGGGATTTTCTCTTACTTTATTCTGATGGGTTGCCGGAGGCCGTAAATCCCCAGGGCGAACGGTTCGGCTTTGATAGTTTGATATCATTGGTAGAATCATTGGATACAGACAACCTTCCCAGCAACGAGGTTTCGATGAATATTAAACGAAAAGTTCAGAAATTCAGTGACTATCAATTGGCTGATGATACCACTATCATATGCCTCAAGATATAGCGAGGTATAAATCAACGATTTGATCATTCTATAATAACTATAATAAGAAAATCAATCTTATATGGCACAAGACAATAATTTTTCTGGCATGGATATGCCCCCACAGCTCAAGAAGGTGGGCAGTAACATCCAATATATAATATTAGGTGCATTTATTGTGGTGATAGCTTTTTCCTCCTTTTTTACAGTGAATCCCGAAGAGGTGGGGGTTGTCACGCGATTCGGTGAGTTTACTCGAACAGCTTATCCCGGACTAAATTTTAAAGCCCCTTTTGTTGAGGAAGTACAATATGTGCCAGTCGAACGGCAGCTAAAACACGAGTTCGGTTATCGTACAACAAGTTCAGGAGTACGTTCAACCTATCAAAAGCAAGGCTATTCCGATGAATCGTTGATGCTAACCGGTGATTTAAACCTGGCTGATGTGGAGTGGGTTGTGCAGTACAGGGTGGACGATCCCTATGACTTTCTGTTTAAAATTCGAAATCCTGAACAAACACTGCGCGATATTTCTGAATCTGCAATGCGCCAAATTGTAGGAGACCGCACAGTAAACGAGGTGCTCACTGTTGGTCGCGCTGAGGTTGCTATGAAAGCACAGGATTTGATCCAGAAAATCTGTAACGAATATGAATCAGGGATTCGGATTGAACAAATAGTGCTACAAGATATCAATCCGCCCGACCCGGTAAAACCATCTTTTAATGCTGTTAATGAAGCCCAACAGCAGAAGGAGACACTTATTAATCAAGCGAAATCTGAGTACAACAAAGTTATTCCCCGTGCAAAGGGGCGTGCTCAGGAAACAATCCAGCGAGCGGAGGGATATGCGGTTAATCGCGTAAATCGCGCTCAAGGGGAAGCCTCCCGTTTCAATCAGCTTTATCAAGAATATATGAAAGCCCCCGAGGTTACGAAGCGGCGTTTATATCTTGAAACGCTGGAGGATATTCTTCCCAAATTGGGTAACAAGATAGTAACCGATCAAAACGGGAATAGCGTTTTGCCGTTACTGCAGATGCAGATGGATGGCGTAAACGTGAACAAGTCAAATGCTAACTCAAAAAATCAGGGGAATTAGATATGAAGAATTGGAAAAGCATTTCGCTACTTGTTGTTTTAGGAGTATTATTTCTTATAGCATTTGATGGCTTTTATATTGTGGATGAAACTGAGCAGGTAGTCGTTACACAGTTTGGTGATCCTGTAGGTGATACCGTTACTGAACCCGGGATGAAATTTAAAATCCCCTTTATTCAGCGAGCTCACTACTTTGATGAGCGATATCTGGAATGGGATGGCGACCGAAATCAGGTTCCCACAAAGGATAAGAAGTTCATTTTTGTGGATACTTACGCCCGTTGGCAAATTACCGATCCCCTTCAGTTTTTTAAGCGATTACGTGATGAGCGGGGAGCACAATCTCGGCTTGATGATATTTTAGATGGAGAAACCCGAAATGCGGTAGCTTCTCATGATCTCGTCGAAGTAGTGCGAACCTCTAATCGTGATCCAAAGTCAGATGCTACAATTACAGAAATTGTAGAAGATACCTTGGCTTCTATTTCAGTCGGTCGTGATTCTATCCAAACCATGATTCAGCAGCTGGCTAACGAACGCGCAGCCGACCTGGGGCTCAAGGTACTCGACTTTCGTTTTAAACGAATCAACTATGTTGAGGATGTGCGACAGACGGTTTACGATCGTATGATCAGTGAACGTAATCGTATTGCCGATAAGTTTCGGTCAGAAGGTGAAGGAGAAGCTGCTCGAATCAACGGTGAAAAAGAGCGCGAATTACAGACCATAGAATCAGAGGCATTTCGCAAAGCAGAAGAAATCCGCGGAGAGGCTGATGCTCGCGCAACGGCTATTTATGCAGAAGCTTATAACCAAACGAATGCGGCTCGTGAGCTCTATAACTTTACTCGTACGATGGAGTCATACAGCAAGTCTCTTGATGAGCAAACGTCGCTTATTCTTTCAACAAACAGCGATTTCTTCAAATTCCTGAATGACATTCAGGAATAGCAATTTACTTGAATCAGACTTTTTTAGCCTGAGGTTTTCCCTCAGGCTATTTTTTTGAGACCTAAAAAATCTAATTCTGTTTTTCCCGGCTCATTGTATCAACCATGTTATGGGTAAGTCTTTTGCTTCGCTCGGTGTCAATCTGGGCTTGTAACTTCATCAAGATACTGTATAGCCCCATGTGGACTTTCGTACTGTAGATGAAGTTTTTATCGCCGCGGGGCTCATTCTGGATGGGTAATTCCCGAGAGAAACGAGTTATTTTTTGTTTAAATTCGGGATCACCAAAATCGAACTGGTCACCCATGTAGGGCTTGGCAAAAGTATCGCCGTACGATTTACAAAACTGGAAAAATTCTTCTTCAGCCTCCGGATTTTTAGGATTTTCTTTAATGATATCCAGTTTTAAATAAAGGTCCCGGATGTCTTTTTCGTTTTGCCTTAGATGTTTGGGTAACAGCTGCATATAATTATGGGTAAATTCCTCAGAAAACTTTTTGACACAACCAAAATCAATTACCCCAAGCTTTGCATCATTCCGAAAAAAGAAGTTACCCGGATGGGTATCAGCATGGATAAAATTCCGCTGTTCAACTTGGTCATGAAAGAAATCCCACAGCAATTGTCCAAAATGATTGCGCTTTTCCTGGCTTGGGTTCGTAGCCAAAAACTCTTTAAGATGTTGTCCCTCAATAAATGTCATCGTTAGAACCTTGCCGGTAGATAGTTCTTCTACATATTCAGGTGTGATAATATCACCCTCAGAAAAGCGTTTGTTAAAATACTTAAGATATTCTGCCTCCTGATGGTAATCGGTCTCTTCCATCAGCGTTTGTTCAATTTCTTCAAAATATTCATCGAAGTTACCACTGCCGCTCACAATTCTTTTCATTAGAGTTTTGGCCATCGACATATCTGAGTGGATGGTATTTTTTACATTGGGATACTGAATTTTTACTGCCACTTTCTGCCCGTTTTTCAGTCGCGCTTGATGTACCTGCCCAATGGATGCAGCGGCTATAGCTTCGGTATCGAAATGGGCAAATAGGTTTTCGGGATAATCTCCAAGCTCTTTTTTGATGATCGATCGCGCCAGCGCTTTGTTTATGGGGGGCACGCTATATTGAGATTCGCTCATCACCTCGGCAAATTCTTCCGGCAGCATCCCTTCGTCCATGCTTAGCGATTGAGCGATCTTAAGAGCTGTACCGCGGAGTTTCGTAAATTCATTAAATACCTCTCGTGCATTCTGGGTATGGAACTGCTTACCTTCTTTTTTAGATTCCTTTTTCCCGACTGACTTTTTGAGGTATCGCTTAGCGTAGTTTGTCCCAACCTTGAGTCCGGTTTTTGCAAATATTTTACCGCGCTCAAGTTTGGAGGATGGAAAATCATTACTCATAACTTATCGTATTTCTATTTTAGAACAGAGTTGTTTTACAATGGGAACATTATTGATAAAAGCTTTTCTGTTAGCACTTACAAATTTTGCGAGATCAAAGCTTTTGTCCAATACAGGATTATACATTAGTTCTTCTAGAACAGCGGTAGCTTTGTCGGTAAGCTCCATGCTAAGCTCCTTATCTTTGCTGGTGTCATTTATCCAGAATCGAAGCAGTTCCAGAAATTGCCTGCGTAGAAAAGCATAAGAATAGGAATTTAAAACAAGGGTCGAAGCAATCGAGATGTGGTCATCGTTTTGGAGAAATTGCTTAATTATTCGCTCCAATTCTTTTTCAAAATCCGTTTTGGAAAAGCTGTTGAGAATGTATTCTGAGAGGGTGGCTTCTACAAAAGCTTCCTTTTCCTGAAGCATATCAAAATTGGTAAACGCAAAGTTCGAGAGTTTTTCGCTTAAAGTATACGATTCAAAGTTGTCGATCTCATTAACCATCATTTCATAGCGGATGACCAGAGAGGCGTAATAAAATTCGAGAATCGATTTTTTATTGGGAAAATAATTGAAAACCTCTGCCGGGGTAATATCAACTTCTTTTGCTATATCTTTGATATAGAATTGACCGTCCCCCTTCTCATACAGGTCGGTGGCGGTATCAGCAATCGCGAATTTCAACTCAAATGTTTCAGGATCAAACGTGTTCATAATTAAATATATTTGTGAATGGTATGTGTTACCACAACCCAGATTGCAAAATCAGTTTCTTTCGATTTTTTTGCTTTTCAGTTTGGGAATTTTCATTCGTTAAAAAATACTGCCATTTTCTTTGATCAGTTTGCGAACGCTCATTTCGCCTTCAAGTATTACTACAATAAGATGATTAGAAGACGACATTATTGACCGGTTAATAACGATAATATCATCCGAAAAAATTCCAATGCTATTAAGTCCGTCATCCTTTTTCTTTACGAAAGTTATTGGGATTATGTTCAGTCACCTGATTAATATTACCGGAATTAACATCTGTAATTCAAAATATTCCATATCCTTTTTGCACATATATTCTGTAATTAATAACAAAGGCTGCTTGGGATTAAGTCCCGATTTTGATATTTATATCGGAAATCAAAAATAAAACAGAGTACTTGCTGTCATGGATTTTTTAGCATTTATTGGTTGGCTGCTGTTGGGCTTTGCCGGGATGGAAATTATTTCTTACTTGGTTCATCGGTTTATTTTTCACGGCTTGTTATGGGAGGTTCACCGATCGCATCACGAGCCAACGCATGGATTATTCGAACTAAACGATCTGTTTTCGCTGTTTTTTGCCGGTTTGTCGGTTTATCTAATGTATCGTGGAAGTGCAGCTCCAATTGAATCAACGAGCTTTGCAATAGGTACGGGAATAGCTGTGTATGGAATCCTGTACTTTATAATTCACGATCTGTTCGCTCACAAGCGCTTTATGCCGTTTAAAAGTGACAGCAAGGTGATGCGGCTGATTCGATATGCGCATCAGCGGCACCATCAATCAATAGAAAAAGAAGGGCAGGAGCCTTATGGTTTGTTTCTATTTCCGTACGACAGATACAAAAAGTAACGTGTCAAAAGGTATGATCTTGTAGCACCTGCAAAGTTTGTTCGGCCTGCCACTGATGTCGACGTTGATGAGCTTCAAGCAAAAGAAAACATTCACAAAGCGTCATTTTAATTATTGAAAAGATAGGATGTGAAACCTTTGACCGTCCCAGGTGAACATGGTTTTGATGAGCATTTTCGAGTTGTACAATCAGACGATTTTGTAAATTCAGGTACTCATCAAGTAATTCCATACGGTTGTATTTGGATGTATCGACAGGCTTCATGGATTTAATAGTTTTCAACTTCATTTTATATGGTGGTTCAAAAAATGAAATAATTTTTTGGGCAAGCCATCGGGGTGGAAAGGATCGGTTGACTGTATTAACCGTATCGGTATTTTCAGAGATCGCTGATGCTATATTGTCGAAATACAGATCCCCATAGTTTATAAGATGACTATAACATTCTGCTATGCTCCACCGGCCTTTTGTGGGAGCTTTTAGGAATAGGTTTTCATCAACAGATAAAATAAATTCTTCGGCAGTACTCTTGGTATTTTCGAACTGTTTGATGAACCACTGATAGGTGTGTTTTTCCATCATGATCACCTTTTTTTCGCGCTTTTTAAATCCATAATTCGTTGAAAAGATCTATCGATCTGTTTACGGGTAATTTTGCCTTCATCAATAAGGTCAAGGATAATCCTGTGTGCTTTGGGAACAATGTCAGGGTCGTAAATGGAGTTATTGGCAAAGACCAAAATATCAATTCCAGCATTTATAGCTTTGGTTATTGTAGTTTTGAGGCCGTATTCATTGCGTATAGCTCCCATCATAAGATCATCAGAAATGACCACACCGTTGTAGTTTAACTTGTTTCGCAGTAACCCGGTAATGGTAGGTTTGGAAAGGGTCGCGGGGTAATCGGGATCTATATTACGGTTAAAAATATGGGCAGTTATAATGGCATCTGCCAAGTTCTTATTGATAAGCTTCCGATATGGGAGTAATTCCTTTTTGGCCCAAGTTTCGGTTACATCAACCACCCCAAGGTGAGAATCTTTTTTTGAGCTCCCGTGTCCGGGAAAATGTTTAAGTACCGACCAAATGCCATATTTATTCAACGCTTTAATATAAATAGAAGCATGTTTTACAACTTTTTCGGGCTTTGCGGAATAACTGCGTTCCAATCCGCCAATGATGGGATTTTCAGGATTGGTATTAAGATCAACAACAGGAGCAAAATTCATATTGATTCCTAAATCAGCTAATGTCTGAGCCATTTTTTTTGCATAGAACCGGGTGCTGTCTACGTTATTTAAGGCACCGAGATATTCTGCTGATTTGATTCTGGGAAATCCCATTGATGGCTTTAGTCGGGCCACCTGTCCTCCTTCTTGATCAATTGCAATGGTAAGAGGAATGTCAGATATTTTTTTAAGGTCGTTGATGAGCGTTTTTACTTGTGCAGGGGATTCTATATTCCGCCCCGAAGATTTTGATGGAACATCGTAATCAAATAGGATCACTCCACCCAAGTGGTATTTCTTTATGTCACGGACTATATGGTTTGTGTCAGCGAGTGCAGTACCTCGGAATCCTGCCAAAAGCATCTGCCCGATTTTTTCATCGAGAGATGTACTTTTTTCAGCAATTGAAGGTTGACTGAAGGAAGGGTTTGTCATTAGAAGAGTGAGAAAAGCAAGCATTAGCAATGAACGAAGCATACAGTAATTATAATTGATAAAAATGTTTAAAATGGATAAGAGAGTATGTTAATAGTACTTTATTTCTTGGGCTAAATAAAATGCAGTTAAGTGGAATATAATATTGGATGTTTTTTGCAATCTGAATCATTAGCATTTTTTAATATTCAAATTGTAAAACTACTATAATTGAGTCTAAAGCTACATATGGCAAATGGTAACTTTGTTTAGGATAATTTGGATAAAAATTTTGTAACAAATAGGTAACAGTATACTCTTGTATTATGAACAAAAAGGAATAAAAGAAATGAGGTTCTTAAACATATATATACGCGCTGATAAACTGAATTTGCGTGTTAATTTTTTAGGAAAAAAATCATGATTGAGAGTTTTAACAAAAAAG
Organism: Fodinibius sp. GM21; assembly: GCF_058386955.1. Lineage (NCBI taxonomy): Bacteria > Pseudomonadati > Balneolota > Balneolia > Balneolales > Balneolaceae > Fodinibius > Fodinibius sp. GM21. The sequence continues at coordinate 739,431 of NZ_JBYEIQ010000002.1, forward strand.
AGTTGGAAGAAAAGATTGACTGCTATGTAAATGGTCAGCTTTCTGCTCAGGAAGTTGATGAATTATGGGCCGAGCTAATTCAAGATGGTTATCACTTGGATTATCTCAAAAGCGTTGCCAATCTCAAAGCTGTAATCGAACGTAAAAGAGAAAAACAAAAAAGTACAACCAAAGAGCGATATTGGTATTATGCCGCAGCTGCCGTCATGGCTCTTCTTATTGCCGTTGTTGGGGTAATGAATATTTCTACACAGCAACAATCCTCGGTAAAACCTGTATCGAGCATTGAACTGGATTATTATCGATCTGGTGATGGTACTATTGCTTCTTCGTCCGATAAAGAGGTAATTCGAAATGCAATAGAGCTTGCCAATACCGGGCGTCAAAATGAGGCCATATCTCTATTAGCATCTGAGCTGGAGAATGCTTCAGAGCCTGGATGGATTGCTGAATTGAGTCTCAACTTAGGTTCTTTGCACTACAATAATGGTAATTACAATAAAGCCATCGAATATTACGAAAGGGTGGTAGCTCATAAAGATAATGTAGATGTGCTTATGTTAGAGAAGGCATATTGGTATATCGGAAATGCACACTTCCATTTAGATCAGTTGGTTGATGCAAGGATGAACATTGAAAAGGCTTACGAGTTAAACGGAGCTTATCGCCGGGTTGCCCAAAGTTATCTGAATGCTTTGTCTGAATGATCTGATACTTTTAGCAGTAGAATAACGAGGGTACTAGAGCTAATTAATTCATTATTAGTTTAAAAGATAAAAGCACTTATCGTAAAAACCTTTTGCAAAATCAGTGTTTTGAAAAGATAATTTTTCGTTGGCTAAGATAAGAGAGTCCCACCATAAGCAGGAAGTAGAAGATAAATGCTCCGGCCATAGCCAGGTTTTTATTCTGTTGAGGTTCCACGATAGGATCGGTATTTCCTATTAACATATAGGGACCCCAGAAATGAGGATCAGCATTTTTATTGTTTAAAAAGTGTTTTTTAGCGGCTCTAAGCGCTTCAGCTTTAGACCTTCCCTCATTTAAGTGAGTGTAGAACTGTATAGCAAACTCTGATGCAAGCATATCATTAACCGACCATAAATTGAGTATCAGTGATTTGGCGCCGGCATATCGTAGAGCTCTGCTTATGCCCATTACCCCGGTTCCCTGTATATATGATCCGGATCCCGACTCACATGAATTAAGCATGACCATTTCATTGCTAAGGTCAAGCTCAAATAACTCATAGGCAAAAAACCGATCTTCAAAAGTACTGTCATTTTCGGCTGTAGATTTATTGAAATAAACAGTGGAAAACATCGGATCGCGTTCCGATACTTCGCTGTGAGTGGCCAAATGGATGACTCGAGAGTGTGGGGCGGTTTGTTTAAAAGTTGATTTGGTTGATTGCTCATTGATGAAGGTTTCTACTCGGGATAAATTAGAGAGACCTTTTGCAATTTGGGTAACCTCGGACTGGGCGTAAGGCAGTGGTACCAATGATTGGTTATTATAGTTATCAAAGTTTGATACCCCATATCCCACATAGTTCAATCGAGCTTTAGAAGCTGACGAAGAACCATTTGGGGTTTTAAAATCCTCCAGCGTAGTCAGGTATTGCGTTTTAAATTTTTCGATTGCATAGGTTGTTTCACCGTAGCTGTAGCTTTTAGAGGGTTTTTCCATCGGTAGAATATCCAGCGGAAGCTGATAGAAGTAACTGTCTGGGACAAGGGTTATTTTATCAACATATTGGGGAATATCATTCAGCTCCAGGATTTGGGAAATCTTATAAAGAGAGTCGAGATTTGTCTCGTGCGTTGCAATTTGTTGAACAGCGGTGCTAAACAGACTCCTCACATTTTCATCCAGTTCAATCGTCTTTAGATCAATATCTGAACGAGATATTTTGGCGATATAGTATTGGTCTTTTAGTTCTGTTATATGCACCAAGAGCTCCCGGGCCGATAGCTTGTTTTGAATTTGGCGAATAGAGGTAGGGTTCGAGTCAATATTTTTACTGAGCCTGCGATCGTATTTTCGTTTTTTGGTATTTAATTGATTGATCTGTTGCCGTATTGCAAATTGTTTCTCCTCGGGTGCTGTTAAGAGTTTTTTGCGAACAGCATCAAGCTGATTGGTTATCTGCTTGTATTCCGTTAGTTCTGATTCGTTTAACAGGCTCGATTTAACTAATGGATTTTGATAAAGGGAGGCATCGTTAATGGTTTTAAGCTGATCAAGCTTTTCGACAGCCTTGCCGGGTTGACCTGTATCTATATAAATTGATGCGGCCAGTTCAAAAGCATCGAGGTATTCATCCTCGACATGCCAAAACCCCGATTTGAGATCGGCACTGCTTTTGGCTCGAGCCAAGACTTGGTCTAAAGTGGGCTGCAGGATATCCAATGCCTCATGGATTTTTTTTGTCTGGTGCAAATAATCGGCTTCAACTGTTTTTGCTTTAATTATTTGTGGAAAGTCAAGTTGACTGAGATCATGGGAGCGGTATTCTGCTATAAGTTTCCCAGCTTCATTGATTGAATTTGTTTCTAATTTGATGAGTGCTTTGTTGACTAACGCATCAATATAATTTGGGCCTTTTTCTTGGGTAGTAAATTTAATTATTCGATCATGCTGTTCTATAGCCTTATGATATTTTTTTTGTGTTTCATATGCCTCAGCTTTTTCATTCAACAGATGAATATGGTATTCTAAATGAGTTCCTTTATTAAGGAGTTTTTCGGCTTTCTCAAAGTATTCGTGTGCCTTGGAGAAATCAGTTTTAAATGTGCGATAAAAAGCTCCTAAAGAGGTATAAATTGAAATTAAATCTTCTTCCTTCCCTATTTCTTTTGTCATTTCCTGAGCCTCTTGTAAATACCCTAAAGCTTTCTCCGAATCACCAAATTTTCGATGATATATGGAGAGGTTGTTTAAAATTTCGAGTTGATGAGAATAATTATTGGATTCTTTTGCATAATCCAATGCTCGAAATTGCAAGTCTAAATATTTGTTGTAATTCCCAAGTTTGTGGTATGTTAAGGCTAGATTGTTATAAATAGAGGACCGTGAAATATTTAAATCATTTTTATTTATTTCACTCAAGACACCTTGGTATACCTTTTCTGCTTCTTTGATCTTCCCAATACTATATAAATAAACACCTTGTAACTGTTTTATATTTAGATACTCCTCATTTCTTTTTAGAAAAGAAGATAGTGGTAAGGCTTGTTGGCGAATAATTTGAAGGCTACGATCGTAATAGCCTAAACGATACATTGAATAATCTAAGTATCTATAGAGTTTTAATCTTAAATCTGAATGCGGAAAATAGGGATTACTTATGAGTTTGTTGAATAAATCTGCTGTTTTGGTATAATTATAGTTTAAGTATAATACTCTCAGATAAGCAGAATTATAAAGTGTCGATAAAAGATTTTGATTGTTTATATTTTTTTTGGACCATTTTTTTTCTAGAGAGTTTAGAAATGATTTACTGAGTTGGTCATGGGCTCGAAAAAGCAATAAGAAGTGGGTAAGACTAAATGTATCTGTTGAAACAATAGATTTATCAATAGTTGCTTTCTTTATGATAGCCTCAAATAGAGCTTCATAGTTAATGTTGCCTTCATTAGATTTGATGTGGAATTTTGAATGAAATTTTTCATAAAGCTCATTTTTATTTTTATCGGATATTAGTAAAAGTTCTGTTAATATCTGAGGTGAGCCTGTTTTTAATATTATTTTTTCAAGTTGGTCAGGATAGTGATCATCTATATTTTTGAAAGGAGTTAACAGTTCACTCTTGTATTTATCTTTTTTAACCTTTTGCTCTATGGCATCTCGAACTTCAGAATGACTATTTGCCAATTTTGCTAAAGCCCAGATATTTTCATTAACATGCCGGCCTTTTTCAATATTACTTATGTAGTTATTTGCCTGTATTTTTGACTGCTTTACTAAGCCGCTGTCAGCAGTAAAAACACTTGCTTGAAGAAAGCTAATCAATATTGCCAGTAACATGTAGCAGATTTTGGCTTAAACTAAAATACTTAGGGATAGTTGAAGCTATTATATTTTGATCGTAAATCCACAAGAAATTCCAAATAGTAAATAAAGTTATTCGGGACGATCGACAATAGGACTCATGTCTTGGTCGGTACCGAGGTCAGGAGTATCCACGTGGGTGGGTTGCTCGATGTCGGGTTCTTGGTTGTCGAGGCCGGGGTCGGTAACCGAGGCGCAGCCGGTGAACAATGCGATGCTGAAGACGATAGCGAGAAGTTTGTGGGTAAAAGATTTCATAACAGAGAGAGTATTTAATTAAAAGAGAAAATGATTTAGAGAAATAGGAGTTATTCGGGGCGATCGACAATAGGACTCATGTCTTGGTCGGTACCGAGGTCAGGAGTGTCCACGTGGGTGGGTTGCTCGATGTCGGGTTCTTGGTTGTCGAGGCCGGGGTCGGTAACCGAGGCGCAGCCGGTGAA
>NZ_JBYEIQ010000003.1:0-693837 GCF_058386955.1 Fodinibius sp. GM21
GTCTTCCCGTGGTCTACGTGACCTATCGTTCCTATGTTTACATGTGGCTTGTTTCGCTGAAATGTCTCTTTTGCCATGAGTAAATAAGTTTACAGTTAAATGTTCAGAATCACATCAATAATTGTTTCTGCACTTGCAGAGCCGTTAGTCGGAATTGAACCGACGACCCCTTCCTTACCATGGAAGTGCTCTACCCCTGAGCTATAACGGCTTGTGCTTGTTCCCGCGTGGGGCTGAGCGGGCGACCGGAGTCGAACCGGCAACATTCACCTTGGAAGGGTGACACTCTACCAATTGAGTTACGCCCGCTTAGTGTGGGGGGAGTAGGATTCGAACCTACGAAGGCTCACGCCAACAGATTTACAGTCTGCCCCAGTTGGCCACTTTGGTATCCCCCCAGCGAAATCAATATGTCAAATTTAATTTCAGCCAAGTTTGCAAAGCACTCGACAAACCAAGTGAGCCAGCGACCGGATTCGAACCGATGACCGGCTGTTTACAAGACAGCTGCTCTACCCCTGAGCTACGCTGGCTTATCGAGTCTTTTCTTTATCTTTAGGCTGACATTCCAATGCAACAATCAGACCTTGGCCGAAAGACTCCAAAACTAAGTACAGTTTTCATTTTTGTCAACACAAAATTACGAATTAAATCTTTTTTCTCTCGTGCTTATAGAAAACTATCAATTCGGCCTCCGTTTGTTGTAATAATAGACTAACACTCTAATTCCTATAAAGATGGCAATACCTGCTAAAATTATTCTTCCATAAAGCGATAGGTATTTTCCAATAAGTTGCCAATTCTCGTGCACGATCCACCCAAAACCAAGCAAAATACCATTCCATAAAATTGAGCTTAATGTAGAATAAAAAATCGTGCTGCTAATTCGGGTGTGGCTCAACCCTGCTGTTAATGAAATGACGGATCGCGTGCCGGCCAAAAATCGATTTGCTAACACAACGCCCATTCCCCATCGTTGCATCCATGACCGAACCTTATTGATGTATTTCAGTGGTATAAATCGAAGTAGCCAGAACTGCTTCTTTTTTTGTTGAATCAATGTGCCCCATCGGCTGCCAATCCAATACATACTCATAAATCCAATGACTGAAGCTATTGTCGTAAGCAGCAAAACAGGGATTAACTCAATAACTGACTCTGCAGCTAAGTATCCGCCAAAAGCAACCAATACATCACCGGGGATGGGGGGTACAATATTCTCAACATAAGCCACCAAAAAGAAAACCAGGTAAATGCTTGACGGCGGAAGCGTATTAATAAATTGTACGGTTTCCTGTACAAACTGCTCAGCCATTATTAATTCTCCACTAATAAAACTACTGCTCTTGCCGAAATACCTTCGGCACGGCCCTCGAACCCTATCCCCTCGGATGTTGTGGCCTTTACAGATACCTTATCAATATCTACTCTCAAATCTCCAGCAATTACTTGACGCATCTCATTAATATAAGGTGCCAGCTTTGGCTTTTCAGCTACAATTGTAGCATCAACATTTCCAACGGAAAATTCTTTTTGCTCTGTCAGCACCAATGCATCTCGCAGCAGCACTCTACTATCAACATCTTCATAATCTTCAGAGGTATCCGGATAATGCTTTCCCAAATCACCCAATGCACAGGCGCCGAGTAAAGCATCGGTAACGGCATGCAGCAAGACATCTGCGTCGGAATGGCCGGACAAACTTTTTTCAAAGGGAATCTCCACCCCTCCCAAAATAAGTGGACCACCGTCTTCAAACCGGTGTACGTCGTACCCATATCCGATACGCATATTAATTATCTTTTTTGATTAATAATTCTGCCACTTCTAAATCCAACGGATAGGTAATCTTGAAGTTGGATCGATCTCCCTCTACCATTTTAACTGTTTCCTCCAGTCTTTCTACCAAAGAGGCATCGTCTGTTCCAACAAAATCATCTTTGAGTGCCTGCCTATATGCCCTGACGAGCAAATCCCTTTGAAAGACCTGTGGCGTCTGAGTCTGCCACAAGTATTTTCGCGAGGGTGTTTCTTTTATCTCCTGCTGGTCATCAATCCGCTTGATGGTATCCTTCGCTGGTACCCCTAAAACTGCCCCACCGTATTGTTGTGCTGCACTGCAACAATGCTGAACATGATGAAGCTTCACAAAGGGACGAACGGCGTCGTGAACTATGACAAGGTCAGCAACGGACACTTTCTGCAAAGCATTATATATAGACTCCTGCCGTGTCCTTCCACCTACCAGGCAGCTGCCTTTAATTTCTGGTGGAAGCACGTCTTCAAGAATGTTTTCAGTTTCTTCTAAAAAAGATTCCGAGGTGGCTACTAAAACCTGTTGCAACCCTTCGAGTGATAGAAAACGACGGATTGTCTGTTCCAAAATAGTACAACTTCCAAGTTGTAAGAAGGGTTTGGGCGTATGTTTCTGCATACGACTTCCCGACCCTGCAGCCGGAATAATAAGTGCTTTCTTAGTCACAGCTTAGAGTATCAGCATTGAATCACCAAAAGCAAAGAAGCGATAATCATTTTCCTGCGCTTCCTCGTAAGCTTCCATCAGAAATTCATACCCGGCAAAAGCAGCTCCCAACATTAACATTGTTGATTCTGGGCGGTGGAAGTTGGTAATCACGCCTTCGGTTATTTTAAAATCGTACGGCGGAAAGATAAATTTATCTGTCCATCCCGTACCGGGCTTTGAAATTCCGCTAGCAGTAATACTTGTTTCAATTGTTCGCACCGAGGTTGTTCCACAAGCTACTACTTTACGGTCATCGTCGGCCAGCGCTTCATTAATCTTAGATGATGTTTCCTCGGAAATATAATAGTTTTCGGAATCAGTCCGATGCTTCGTCAGATCTTCCACTTCGCAGGGACGAAATGTTCCCCACCCGATATGCATGGTAATAGGCAGCAGCTCAACACCTTTATCCTCTAATTTCTCAACCAGCTCATCAGTAAAATGCATAGCTGCGAAAGGTGCTGCTACTGAACCGCGTTCTTTTGCAAAAATAGTTTGATACTGCTCCTTATCTTCTTCGCGGGCCTCCCGCTCAATATACGGAGGCAACGGCATCTCACCGATATTATCCAAAATATGATACAGCTCTTCATTTGATCCCTCAAAAAGAAAACGGATTGTTCGACCGCGGGATGTCGTATTGTCAATGACCTCAGCCATCAGATTGGGACCGAAGTACAATTTATTTCCAATACGGATTTTCCGAGCAGGCTCAACCAGTACATCCCAGAGCATATTTTCCGGTACCAGCTCGCGAAGCAAAAACACCTCAATGTCCGCATCCGTTTTTTCTTTCTTTCCTTTTAGACGCGCGGGAAAAACTTTGGTGTTATTATATATTAGAACGTCTCCCTCATCCATGTATTTATGAATATCTGCAAATGTTTCATGCTTGATGGATTGATCTTCTCGATTAAGAACCATCAGCTTAGCAGCATCTCGCGGCTGTACAGGTTCGTCGGGGACATTAAAATCTTCTGTCTCAAATTTAAAATCGGTAAGTTTCATTATCGAACTATGGGCTTTTATTTGTTTTGCTTAACCGGTATTTTAGTCAGATTCAAAGCGTTCCAAATATACTCTATTTTATTCCGTAGGACAAACGGCAATATTTAGCGTGGAGATCTGCCAGAGCGGTCTCGAAAACCGTTAAACCTTTTAGGTCCCGGGTAGGGCGAATCCTTCCACCTCCGCATTGGTCTTCTAGTTGTGACAATCAATTGTGCTTTAAGTAATACTTACTTTTAAACCAACCTGAAGGCTACAAAAATAGGGATAGATTTTACGTGAGCTCTTTATCTTAGATAAAGACTTTATTATACTTTCTTTGAGTACTAATCGTTATATTATTTCCTAAGAGATTAAAAATCCTGGTATTTGTCTTATGATGAAAAAAACAGCGTTTATTTCAACGATAAGTGTACTCGTTCTCTTATTGATTGGGCTTAGTTCAGTATCTCATGCACAGCTGAGATCAGAAGTAAAAAACAGTTCTGAACTGATGGGGCCAATCGTTAAACAAAATGATCCCAGTCAGGGTGCAAATCTTGGTAACCTGTTTAACATGCAGATGGATCATTCCTATTCGATGATGTTTTCGAGCTTTGGCGGACAGTTCCAAAATATGAATGCTTATACCAATACCATGCATTTCTTCTTTTCGGAGGATTTAACCGGACGGGTAGACCTTTCGCTGCTACATTCACCCTTTGGCAATAGCATGATGTCGCCAAACTCCAGCAATGGCATGGATACCCAGTTTTTAATCCGTAACGCTGAACTTAATTACCAAATTAGTGATCGCAGTAATATTCGCATCCAATTTCAGCAAGTTCCCGGCTATGGATATGGAATGAACCCATGGTCTTCGGGCATGCGTCATAATCCTTTCGTATCCCCATTCCATGATCGTAACTTTTGAGTTTCGGAAATAATAATTAATGACATCAAAGAATAGCGAAACGAATTCTTTTGCTTTAAACGCAACCATTGGCTTCCTAAGCCTTTTGCTGGCCATTCTTATTTTCGGATTATTTACTCGGATTATTTACCCTCGTATTGAAAATCAACGAGCAACTAACGATGCAGAATTAATCGGGAACATTATTCAGCTGGAAGTCTTGAACGGTTGCGGTGTACCCGGCCTCGCTAATGATTTCACATCCGCATTACGTAAAAACGGTTTTGATGTAGTCGAAACCGGAAACTTTAAAAATTTTGATATGCAAAATACGGTAGTTATTGCCCGCACCTTCAATACTAAAAATGCCAAGCGTGTGGCCGATGCACTTGGCATCGCAGAAGAACATGTTTTTATAGAAGCATCAGAAGACTTTTATCTGGATGCCACCGTGGTAATCGGATCTGATTACAAATCACTCAATTTATAATACATACTATATGACAGATACATCCCCCCAAACTAATCAACAGTTTAGCAGTTCCAATGATCAGAAAACGGTTGATTCTGACAAACTTATTGAGGTCATTGGCGAAGCTCTTCTTGATCGCAAGGCTGAAGATATTACGGTACTTGACGTACATGAATTGACAACACTGGCAGATAAATTTGTTATTTGTCATGCTAATACGGACGTGCAAATTAAAGCAATTGCCGATAACGTCAATAAAGAAACCAAGGAGCAGTTAAATGAAAAAGCCTGGAAAGAAGAAGGTCGTGAAACTCGCAGATGGGTCATTCTTGATTACGTAAATGTTGTCGTACATATCTTTAAAAAGGAGCTGCGAGAATATTATGCACTCGAACGAATGTGGAATGATGCACCCGTCCGAAAAATAGAAGATAATCAATAGCGTGAGATTACTTCTTTATACTTTTACAATTTTTGCTTTGACCATTAGCTGTGCTTCATCATCACAAAAAGGGGGTACTGTGGATTCCTATGAAAATTTAGTGAACATTCAGGAACCCGAAGATGAACCATATCAACAATCAAAAGTATATATCGATTCCGTAAAAAAAATAACGGACCACAATAAGCCTTTACTCGTGATCAGCGGTACGTTTCCAGACGGCTGCACAAAGCTTCAAAAAGTTACTCATCGCACTACCTCAGACTCGTTGTATTTAGATATTAAAGCATGGCGCAACCCCAACATGATGTGCGCGCAAGTACTAACTCCATTCTCTTATATCTACGACGGGATCACCGAAAAAGAATTGAGCACTCACGCAAAAGTAATCGTTAACGGCAGCTCGTATCAATTGTAAGATTTATGTCCAAACGCGTCCTCATTACAGAGCCCATTATTCCCTCCGTAATTGATAAGCTCAAAAAACGGTATCAGGTAGATGTAGGGGAGCGGGGTACCTATAACGACGAGCAGACGCTGATAAACGATATTCCCGCCTATGATGCATTGTTGCCGATGCTCTCTAATCCAATATCAGAAAAAGTTATTGCTGCGGGTGCTAATCTTAAGATTATTGCCAATCACGCAGTCGGCTATAACAATATCGATCTTGAAGCAGCCCAAAAACATGATATAGCGGTAGCCAACACGCCGGACGTACTTACCGATTCCTGTGCAGAATTTACAATCGGACTTATGCTCGCCGTATCGCGCCGCCTGTTTGAGGCTCAACAATATCTTTTGGACGGAAAATACAATAACTGGGAACCACTCGGTTTTCTGGGGAAGGAACTAAATGGGAGCACGCTTGGCATCATCGGCATGGGACGCATCGGTACGGGGGTGGCTCGCAGGGCTAAAGCTCTGGGAATGAAAATTATATACCACAATAGAAGTAAAGTGGATCCTGATCTGGAGCAAGAACTTGAGGCCCAGTATTGTTCCACTGTCCAAGAGCTTGCTTCCCAATCAGATATTATAACCCTTCACTGTCCTCTAACTGATGAGACGCATCATCTCATAAATGAAGAGATTTTTTCCGTCATGTCTGATGATGCCATCTTAATTAACACCTCGCGCGGACCGGTGGTTGATGAAGAATCCCTTGCCAAGGCCTTACATAACCGATCTATCGGTGGTGCCGCTCTTGATGTCTTTGAAAATGAACCGGCATTGCATCCCAAGCTTAGAACAGCTCCCAACTGTATTCGTACGCCCCATATAGCCAGTGCCAGCTTCCAAACGCGCGAAGCCATCGGCATGCTTGCTGCCGATGCCATCATCGGAATATTAGACGGTCAGCCAGTCTCCGAAATTCCTAACTTGATTCAGCCTTAATTTCGGTTCATATTTCGGATCAAGGAACCGATTACTGTGGCTATGATTAACTTCCCTTCAAAAAAACAACTATATCACTGGCTGGGCTGGTCACTACTGGCTTTATTTGTGACTCTTTTACTCCTAGAAGGATGGCGTTATAAGGTAAAACCATCGGTAACCACCAATAAAGAAGTCATCGAAAGTAGCCTTAACAGAGCCGCCGATTACTTTCTGGAGAAGCAGAAACAACTGTTGTCCGACTCAGAAAATCTTGCAAATACCCTTCAAGCACCGCTGCTGCAAAACAGATCCGACCAATACCTTTACAATACCTTAAATCAGATTCCCGGTCTTTGGAGTGCCGCACTATATCACAATAACGAACCCATCATCTGGCGGGGATTTGCGCTACAAAATACCACGCAAGTTCAAGATCGCGATCCTTCTGCTCCTGATCTAATGCTAAAAAGACATAATAACGTCATTTACTGGGAATGCCATATCCCGTTTAGTATACAGGACAGTTCGGGTACAATTAACTACGATCTATTGACCACCTACCGTATCCGACAAAATAATCCTCTCTCCATTGGAGGTGATAGCGAATTTAGCCTGTTCAACTCCGATGATTTTTCAACTTCGTATCCTATTGATTTCAGTATTTTTAGTGACCCGCCCGGGCAAACCGTTCAAAGTCAAACCTTGACAAACTTGCAGGGCGATTCTGTGGGCGTAGTTTACGCTACTGCTGATGAATTTGAGGAAACCCGGGCAGAGTGGGAAGAAAATAATACCCTGTGGCGATCAATTCTTGCTGCTTTTAGTTTTGTTCTTATTATAGGCATTCTCTTTATAGCTGCCGAAAACCTTTCGTTGTGGAAAGCTCTCCTGGTGCAATTATTTTTTGTTATTGCTGGGTGGGCATTAATATCGCATTTCAGTTTACTATCCTACTGGATACTCTCGATCTCGTCATCTAATAGTACGGAATGGATTAAGCTGGTCACCAACTTAAGTACTTCATTTACAAATGCTGGCTTTGCCCTCATTGCCTCTGTGGTAATCACACGAAAGCTGCAGGAATATAAGCATGAACTAAAAGCAGACTGGTATTTAAGTGTCATAAGCTTAGCCGGTATTTTTGGCGTTGTTAATGCGCTGGCTATCCTCAGCTTCTTTAAGATGCTTTTCCAAGCAACCAATGATGCAGGCGTCGCCCTTCTCGACTTACGTATTTTTCCCGAACCCGGCACAATTATTTTATACCTGGTTATTGGAATGGCAACCTTAGCTGCCGGCAATATACTGGTCGTTTTAAATCGTATGTTATTTCGATTTTCCCGGGAGCACCTCAAGCTTACCTCATCCGTTTTATCCACCAGCTTTATCCTAAGCCTATTTATTGCCCAACTGTTTATTCCGGAAAGGCTCATTTTCAATTGGATGTTCTACAGCAGCATAATGGGATTTATCATTGTGCTTTCTATTGCTGTGGCCTATGAGAAAAAACTGTCCCAGCTTACCCGCAAATCCCGCATGAGAAAAGCCATCATTGGATCTTTTCTAATCGCCATTATCTGTTTACCTGCATTATATCAAGCAGCACTTAACGATACTGATAACAAGCTATGGCAGCGTGCATCAAGCTACGCCCAGGAAGAAGATCATTTTGCAGAACGCCTTACCCGTAATTTGCTCATCAGGCTTGAAGAAAGTTTTAGGGGAATTAATACGGAAGATCTGCGAGAGAATAGATCCAACTTGCAAACCCGATTTTCCCAAATAATACAAGAGTATATCTCTCCCCGGGGCAATACCTATTCGTTAAATCTTCAACTTGTCAACTCTTCCGGAGAACCGATCAGTGATTACGCTACTGACCTAAACTCTCCCAGTTGGGTAAAAAGGTATAACATATCGACATTGCAGATTGTGACCGAAATTGAACAGATTACGAAGTCAACCATCCGACCCGTCGTTCAACGACCGCAGCTCGTTAATCAGCAAAAATATCGAACCTTTTACCGGGGATGGATTCCTGTTTTTGGAATTTCGGATCAAGAACCCATTGCCTGGATTCTTTGCTCGGTGTATCAGGAACGTCCGGAGTACAATAAGCCTATCCGAACGGTTATGTCCAGGCTTAGCTTTGAAGATTTAAACACCCCCTATCTCTTGCAAAAGTTCCAAAACGGAAAACTCGTAAATTCTGTACAGCAGGGCTTTACCAACTATTTTCCCAAGTATCGCACCTTAGATCAAAATCAACGTAATGCCTTAGAAAATGATACTCTCATCTATGTAACCAACGAGACAGATACATTTTCATACCGGACGTTGTTTTGGAATGAATCCCAAAATAACGTTATCAAGGCAAGTACTACCCTGCCCGGTTACAGGATTATCCTTTTCTCATTTTTCCGTTTCAGTTTTTTCCTGCTGCTGTTAAGTGGTGTTGCTCTGTTAATACGACAAACACTTCCAAAGTTCACCTTCCGATTTCTGGGATCCAATGTGCGATTTCAGGATCGTCTAATCGATAGCTTTCTGCTTGCTACCCTTATCTTTCTGGGATTCCTTATTGCCTCATCCCATTATGCGATAAAGCAGCAAAATCGAGATATCGTTCGGCAAGAGCTGGTCGATAAGCTCGAACGGCTATCCAATACTATTGAATCGAACCAGATTATTCGCCAAAAAAATCAGCTTGGTTCTTCTTTCTCGCTGGACTCTCTTACCACCCCTCTTGATGTAGATGCCAGTTTTTACACCAGACGAACCGTTTCGGAAACCACGACCCCACAAATTTACCAGCAGCACCTGCTACCTGCTGCCTTGCCCTATGATATTTTTCACCAGTTAAACAACCGGGATCGTCAGGATGCTTATTCCAATGTGCAACTGGCCGGGCAAAACCTGCTCATCGGTTATCGGTCCATCCTTAATGACCAAAATATGCCGATAGCTACCATTGCCATTCCCACATTTTTGGAATCTCCAAAGTATGACCAACAGCTGATTGAAACCATTAGCTATCTCATTCTCGTGTACCTTGTTGTATTTGGATTATTTATCCTGGGATCGACATTTATTTCGAAGCAGTTAACTCGTCCCCTAGTCCATATTCAACGCGGACTTAACAAAATATCGGGCGGCAACCTAGATACTACTATTCCCGTTACCAGCGATGATGAAATCGGGAATTTGGCAGAAGCCTACAATAATATGGTATCAAGACTTAAAAAACTGCAAAAAGAGCTAGCTGCTGCCGAACGCGAAGCTGCCTGGAAAGAGATGGCTCAACAAGTTGCCCATGAGATCAAGAATCCGCTCACGCCAATGAAATTAAACGTTCAGCATTTGGAGCGGCAACTAAAAAGCGATCATCAAAATCCAAAGGAATTAAAGGAAAAGGTACAACAAATTACGGCCAACCTGATTGAACAAATTCAATCACTTAACAATATCGCTTCTGACTTTTCAAAGTTTTCCCAACCACTCACCGAAGATTTTAAAGAAGTTAACCTTAAAACTATTTTAGCGTCAGTTGCCAAGCTCTACGAACACGACGAAAAAGTTACCATCAAAAAGAAAGTCCCTAAACAGCCGGTAAAAATTCAAGGCATTGCCGATGAGCTTAAGCGTGTTATCATCAACCTGGTGAAAAATGCCTACGAAGCAATGCCCGATGAAGGCGGAAAAATTGTGCTTGAACTGTACTGTCATCAACAACATGTATTCATTGAGGTAGAAGATAATGGCAGCGGTATCGCTGAAGAAGATCGTCCCAATATTTTTGTGCCCAATTTTTCGACCAAATCCAGCGGTACCGGACTGGGATTGGCGATCAGTAAAAAGATCATTGAAGCCCACAACGGCAGCATCAGCTTTGCATCGGTAGAGGGCGAAGGCACTACCTTTGTGATTAAGTTGCCTCAAAAGTAACACCTTAGCTTACTTTTCCCTCACTTTTTTTGTACCATAAGCGATTCGCTGAAATCGAAATTTCTCTTTCCTCAAGCGATATATTCTTCAATGCTTGCATATTTAAAATCCGAAAAATATAATTTGCGGAAAGAGGCCGGCATTACGCTTAAAATCGGCCTTCCTGTTATCATCGCACAGCTTTTGCAAATGTCAATGAACTTTGTAGATACGGTGATGGCGGGCAATCTTTCGGCTCAAGATCTTGCAGCGGTAGCAGTAGGCGGAGCTGTCTTTATGCCCTTTATGATGCTCGCGGCCGGCACGCTTATGGCCCTCACTCCTATCGTAGCCCAACACATTGGCGGACGTAATTTTGATGAAATTGGCGTAAATGTCCGGCAGGGATTATGGCTTTGCCTGATGCTAGCTATTCCCATCTTTTTTCTGATTCGTAACCTCGAGTTTGTCATGCACTTTCTGGATGTAACGCCCGAGATTATTCCACTCGCACAGGGGTACCTCGATGCCATCTCCTGGGGCGTTTTTGGGGTCTGTGGATATATGGCACTCCGCTTTTTCAATGAGGGGATGGCAGCCACCCGACCGGCCATGTATTTCGCCCTTATCGGCGTCTTTGTCAACATTGGAGCTAATTATGTATTAATGTATGGTAAGCTGGGGTTCCCAGAACTGGGAGCCGTTGGCTGCGGTTACGCCTCATCTATTGTTGGCTATGTGATGTTCTTGGGGATGCTCTTTTTCACGATGAACCATAAACCCTACGACCGATTTCAAATATTTTCCACCTGGCGACTGCCGGAATGGAAATACCTGAAAGAACTACTACAGGTTGGTATCCCCATCGGTCTAAGTTCAACTATGGAAGTGACTATGTTTGCGCTCGTTAGTTTATTAATGGGTTCACTCAGTGCTGTAGCCGTTGCCGGTCACCAGGTAGCTATTAACTTTTCAGCGATGACTTTTATGGTTCCTTTTGGTCTCTCAACGGCTATCACCACCCGCGTTGGAAATGCCATCGGCAAGGGATCAATGAGTGAAGCTCGTCGCCGGGGTTATCTTGGCATCACCATGGCTACCTTCTTTATGAGTATTACCGCTGTAATCATGTACCTTTTTCCCGAGCTTATTACCAGCATGTACACGCAAGATACAGAAGTACAGCAAGTAGCGGTAAGCCTGCTGTACATGGCTGCCATTTTCCAAATTTCCGATGGACTGCAAGTTAGTGGATATGGCGCTCTTCGGGGACTCAAAGACACCACTGTTCCTATGGTCGTTAATTTTATTGCTTACTGGATGGTCGGTCTTCCACTGGGATATTATCTGGGCATTATTCGCAATGTAGGGCCGCAGGGGTTATGGATGGGACTTATTGCCGGACTAACAATTGCCGCCATTCTACACAATATTCGATTTTACCTGCTCACAAAAAATAAGTCATAATTAGGAATTCGGAATTTTTACCACAAAATTAGAGTATTATAGAGTACATACTCTAAACCTTTTAACATGGCGGTAGATGACAACGTACATCCAAAATATCTCTACGGTAGTTCCTGAACGGTCGTATGATCAAAACTTTTTGCGCGACCGAATGAAAGAATATATCAGCGACAAAGAAATTACACAGCGCATTATTCATCGCATTTATTCCAAATCAGGAATTAACAAGCGTCACACTGTTATTCCCGATTTTAATGCCAATGGTGATCCCCGATTTTTCTTT
The DNA here is from genome assembly GCF_058386955.1 of Fodinibius sp. GM21. Lineage (NCBI taxonomy): Bacteria > Pseudomonadati > Balneolota > Balneolia > Balneolales > Balneolaceae > Fodinibius > Fodinibius sp. GM21. The sequence continues at coordinate 12,393 of NZ_JBYEIQ010000003.1, forward strand.
CAGGAGGATGGCACCCTGAGCGTACCTTCCACCGGAGATCGGAATGAACTTTATACCCGTAAAGCAAAAGAGCTTTTTGTGGAAACGGCTCGGCAAACTATTGCTGACAATCCATCCGTGGGTCGCGATGATATTACCCATGTCATTACCGTTTCATGCACCGGATTTTTTGCTCCTGAACCCGGATTTGAAATCATCCAACAATTGGGACTACCAACGTCCACTCAACGCTTTCATCTTGGCTTTATGGGATGTTTTGCCGCCTTTCCCGCTATGAAAATGGCTAAATCTTTTTGTGAGTCCCAGCCAAATGCAAACGTACTCATCGTTTGTCTTGAACTTTGCACTCTCCACCTTCAACCCTCCGAAGTTGCCGATAATTTGATTTCAGCATCTGTCTTTGCTGACGGCGCGGCCGGAACCATTATTAATAGCAAAAAACCTCAAGCTAACAACAGCTTCGAACTGACCCAGTTTGCTACTTCCATCGCTCAAGATAGTGAAAAAGATATGGCATGGACCATCGGCGATACCGGTTTTGATATGGTGTTATCTACTTATGTACCCGATATCATCAAATCCAACCTGGCGCAATCAATAGAACCCTTGCTTGAAGATTATCAACTTACAGCCGGTGATATTAGCCACTGGGCACTCCATCCCGGCGGGCGTGCAATCCTGGATAAAGTACAGCAAAGTTTCGGGCTTAGTGAGAAACAAATCTCCCCGTCTCGAAATGTTTTAGCTAATTACGGAAATATGAGCAGTGCTACCATCTTATTTGTACTGAAAGATTTACTAAGTCGTCCGGCTTCAAAAAAGCAGGAGTCGGTTCTGGCAATGGCATTTGGCCCGGGATTAACTATTGAGAGCGGACTTCTTGAAAAGATTCAAGCAAATTGATGCCCCTGTTTTTATCTAAGCGAGATATCGAAAGCCAGGAACGCATGGATAGTCCTGTTTGTGATCTGGTAGAGCTCCAAAATACCTATCGTCAATTTGGACGAGTTAATGGCTGGATTTCGCAATGGGGCTATATCTACAAATCTGAAATGCGTCCTCACCTACAGCAAAACTCCCAAAATTCACTTCTGGATATCGGATTTGGAGGCGGCGATATACCAATTGCATTGGCTCGGTGGGCTGCAGAAGATGGATTTAATCTCTCCATCACGGCCATAGATCCTGATCCACGAGCCATCAATTTTGTGTCCCAGCTTAATTATCCTCCAAACATAGCGTTTTTGCAGTGCGACATTTCCCAATTGAATCCCTCAGAAGAAAAGTTTGATTTCGTAATTTCAAATCACCTTATCCATCATCTCGAAAAAAAAGAGCTGCTTGGCATTTTAAAACAAGCTCGTGCACTAAGCACGACTTCTGTTATTTTTAACGATATTCATCGCAGCGACTGGGCTTATCTTCTATTCAATATATTCTCTCGTCCTATTTTTCGCAGTTCTTTCATTACTGAAGATGGTCTCACTTCCATCAAGCGAAGCTACACTAAAAGAGAATTACAGAAAATTGTCCCTCAGGATTGGTCTGCAAAAAAACTGTTCCCTTTTCGACTGTTATTGACCTACAATCATGAATAACATATCACAGACATATCAGGTTGTGATCGTAGGCGGTGGACCCGTGGGACTTTATTTGGGCTTGTGCCTCGAGCAAGCAGATATTTCGTACATCATTCTTGAAAAAAGATCAGCACCGCGTCCCGGCTCTCGATCGCTGGGAATTCATCCTGTTTCGCTGGAGTTATTTGAACAGCTGAAAATTGCCGGCAATTTTATTCGGGATGGTATTAAAATTCAGCGAGGACACGCTTTTGTAAATACTGAAAAACTGGGGGAACTTTCTTTTCAACATTGTCCAAAACCGTTCAACTTTATTTTATCTCTACCACAACAACGAACCGAGGCGTTGCTCGAACAAGCCTTGAAGCAACGAAATCCTGAGGCATTGCTCCGCAACGCAGAGGTTCATACCATAATTGAACATAACCAATACGTGGAGGTTAATTTTGAGCGCAACGGGGAGATGCATACTGTCGAGGCAAAATATGCGGTAGGCTGTGATGGGAAAAATAGCTTGGTTCGCAGGCGGACGGGAATTTCTTTTAAAGGATTCCGGTATCCCGATACCTATATCATGGGCGATTTTGCCGATAACACCCAATTTGGCTCTGATGCAGCCATTTTTCTATGTGATGAAGGACTAATTGAGTCTTTTCCATTACCTAATAATCACCGCCGATGGGTCGTTAAAACAACTGATTATATTGATGACGTTTCAAAAGAACAGCTGACCTCGAGCGTTTTTAATAGAATTGGTCATTCACTGAGCGGAATCCAACATACCATGCTCAGCAGCTTTGGCGTACAAAGACTCATTGCTGATTGTATGGTGAAAAATCGGATTATTTTAGTCGGAGATGCCGCGCATGTCGTAAGTCCCATAGGCGGACAGGGAATGAACCTGGGCTGGCTCGATGCCCGAGACCTGGCAAATACATTACCCCAGGTATTAGCCAAAAACCTCCAGAAAGATGCAATACTGAATCAGTACCGAAAAAGAAGGGAGCATGCCGCTAAAAATGCTATTCGAAGAGCAGAGATCAATATGAAATTGGGTAGAAAAATCAGGAGACCGTATGTTCGAAAAAAATTAGTCTCCCTGATGTTAAAACCTCCAATCGCTCAATGTATGGCGAATATTTTTTCAATGCGTGGGATTGAACGGTGGCCTTTTTAAACTATTCTTATTTTTCGAAACGAATCAAAAAGGTAGTTCCATTTCCTTGTTGTATATCGATATCTGCTTCAAGTCTGCGGATGAGGACATCAATTAACCATCCGCCAACAGAGCCCGATTCTGTAATGGAAAAATCCTCTCCTATGCCGGCTCCATTATCAGAAACCTTGAATTCAATCATTCCATTATCTAATTCATTGAGCTCGATAACAATCTTGGGATCATCGATATCCTCATCAAAAGCATGTTTATAGCAATTAACCAGCAATTCATTGAGAAGTAATCCACAGCTCATGGCCCGGTCTGTATCCAGAGAAACATCATCAGCTTTAACAATTATTCTCACATCTTGGGAGGAATGGGAAAGCGTTTCAGAAATTTTCTTTGACAGGCGTTCAACATATAACTTTAGCTTAATCTCACTCCCGGGCTTATTGTTATACAGAAAATCATGCACTTCTGTCATCGACTTGATGCGTGTCATCGTTTTCTGCAACGCTTCTTTGGCCACCTTATCTTCAATATCAGGCAACTCCAGCTCAATTAGAGCTGTTATTGTGGACAAGTTATTTTTTAACCGATGATGCACCTCCGTCAAAAGCAAATCCCGCTCTTCGAGTTTATTTTGAACTTCCTGCAGCTCTCTGGTTCGTTCAATAGCCAATGCCACATGATCTGCCAGTGCCTCAAACACAGGGATATCCCGATCACTAAAATTACCTTCGCGCTTGTTTATAGCCTGTAATACTCCGATCACTTTTTTATTGCTGTCTCGAAGAGGTACACATATTATATTTTCGCTCGTGAATTCTTCAGATATGTCACCGGCAAATAGATCGCTTTTGGTTACATCATTTGAATAGAATGGTTTTCCATTTCTAACAACCCAACCACTAATACCCTTATCCTTTTTAATTCTTTTACCTTTAACCTCTCTTCTTACCGGACCCGTAGGCATACTCACAATCAACTCACCGGTATCTTCATCCAATAACATTAAGGAGCCAGCTTCTGTATTCATAACGTTTTGCACAACTTCCACACTCTCTCGCAAAACAGTTCGAAGCTTAACAGCCCTATTAACGCTACTGATATTTTTCAGTAGAATTTGAAGACTACTGCTCGTTTTTTCGTCATATGCTATTTTTCCAGCTATTTTGTCTCTTTTAAGTGATGACATTTTAATCCTCGAAAACCCGATTGACTTTTTTTAGCTCTCTTACCTTATCTATTTAATACTTTTTGAGCTTTTTTAAAAACATATACAACAATTACACTCCTGCAACAATAAAAAAGCCCGGATTCTAAACGAATCCGGGCTTCTATATTTTGTATCTGGATTTAACGATACTAATTCTTCTGGGCTTGTTCAGCTCGATAATACTCTCGCAACACGTAATGCAGAATTCCACCATTGCGATAGTAATCTACTTCAACAGGAGTATCAATGCGGCAGATCGTTTCAAAAGAAATCGTCTCACCGTTTTCTTTTTTGGCGTCAACTTTCACCATCTGTTGTGCTTCAAGCTCATCATCCAAATGGATATCGAACTCTTCGGAACCATCAAGCCCAAGTGTATCAGCTGATTCTCCATCTTTAAATTGCAACGGAAGAACACCCATTCCAACAAGGTTAGAACGGTGAATCCGTTCGTAAGAGGTAGCAATTACCGCTTCAACACCCAACAGAATCGTACCTTTTGCAGCCCAGTCTCGGGATGAACCCGTACCGTACTGGTCTCCAGCCAATGCAACCAACGGCGTATCGTTTTCTTTATACCGCATAGCCGCATCGTAGATGGTCGTAATCTCATCTTCGGGAAAGTATTTGGTATAACCACCCTCTTTGCCCGGTGCCAACTGATTTTTAAATCGCACATTGGCAAACGTTCCGCGCGTCATCACACGATCGTTACCACGGCGCGATCCATAGGAGTTGAAATCTTTCGGATCCACACCATGCTCAATAAGATACTTTCCAGCAGGACTGTCTTTTGGAATATTACCGGCCGGCGAAATATGATCGGTAGTAATAGAGTCACCAACTTTTACCAAGGCCCGTGCTCCGTTAATTGAGGTAATGGGATCGGGATCTTCACCCATATCCATGAAGAACGGGGGTTCTTGGATATAAGTAGATTCATCCTTCCACTCATAAAGTTCTCCTCCACCAACGGGAATTTCATCCCATTCTTCGGATTTGAAGATGTCTCCGTATTGCTTTTCAAAAAGCTCAGGGCGAATAGCGTTATCGAGGTGCTCGGCAATTTCTTCGGATGTTGGCCAGATATCTTTGAGATATACATCGTTGCCATCCTTGTCTTTGCCAAGTGGTTCGTTCTCCAAATCAATATCTACCGTACCGGCCAATGCATAAGCTACGACCAGCGGCGGCGAAGCCAGGTAATTAGCTTTCACATAGGGATGGATACGTCCTTCAAAATTTCGGTTACCTGAAAGCACTCCTGCTACAATTAGGTCACCTTCTTTAACTGCATTTTCAACGGCCTGTGGCAACGGTCCTGAATTACCGATACAGGTTGTACATCCATAGCCCACCAAGTTAAAGCCAAGGCGATCCATATAATCCGTAAGTCCGGCTTCTTCAAGATAATCCGTAACTACACGAGATCCCGGCGCCAAGGAAGTTTTAACATAGGGAGGAACTTCCAAGCCTTTTTCAAAGGCTTTCTTCGCAACAATTCCAGCGCCCAACATCACACTTGGATTCGAGGTGTTGGTACAGGAGGTGATAGCAGCAATGACAACATCACCATGCTTCATCTCAATCTCCTGACCATTTTTAAACGTGCCTTTGTTTGCCAGCTTTTCCTGCGCCAGGTTAAACCCCATAGTAGGATCATCACTGGTCAGGCTGCTCTCAAACGTTTTTTTCATATTGGGCAACGCAATGCGGTCGTGCGGTAGCTTGGGACCGGCCAACGATGTTTCAACATCCCCAAGATCAAGTTCAAGGGTATCCGTAAATTCAGGATCAGGGGTATTATCCGTTCGGTATAGTCCCTGCTCCTTCATGTAGCGCTCAACCATTTCTACATGCTCAGGATCACGTCCGGTACGACGCATATATCGCATCGCCTCATCATCCATCGGGAAGAAGCCCATCGTAGCTCCATATTCCGGAGACATATTTGCAATTGTAGCACGATCGGGCAGACTCATATTAGTAAGCCCATCACCGTAAAATTCTACAAATTTTCCAACCACACCGTGCTTGCGCAGCATCTGCGTTACAGTCAGCGTCAAGTCGGTTGCCGTAATCCCTTCACGAAGCTTACCGGTCAGCTTCATTCCCACAACTTCGGGCACAAGCATATAAATAGGTTGTCCCAACATGGCTGCCTCAGCTTCAATACCGCCAACGCCCCAGCCCAAAATACCAAGGCCGTTAATCATTGTCGTATGCGAATCGGTACCTACCAGCGTATCCGGATACACAACCCTTGTTCCGTCATCTTCTTCTCGACTGAATGCTCCCTTTGCAAGGTATTCAAGATTTACCTGGTGGACGATACCACGTCCCGGAGGAACAACCCTAAAGTTGTCAAACGACTTTTGTCCCCATTTCAGGAATTCATATCGCTCCCGATTTCGTTCAAACTCTTTTTCTACGTTATGCATAAACGCATATTCCTGACCAAACTCATCAACCTGTACCGAGTGGTCAATAACCAGATCTACCGGTACCTGAGGATTGATGGACGTAGGATTACCTCCCATGCGCTCCATGGCAGAACGCAGCGCCGCCAAATCAACAATAGCCGGAACGCCCGTAAAATCCTGCAGTACAACCCGCGAAGGCTTAAAGGGGATTTCACCCTCGGGATTTTTTGCCTTGTAATTTGCCAGCACTTCCACGTCATCATCTGTAACAACATAACCATCGTGCTCTCTAAGAACCGACTCCAGTAAAACACGAATTGTAAAGGGGAGCTCACTTATATTACCGTATCCAAGCTCTTCCAGTTTTTTCAAACTATACAGGTGCGCTTGGCCAGCTCCTGTATCGAATGGGATTTTAGTCTGCGAAAATGTATTCTCTTTACTCATGGGATCTTGATTGTCCTTTTTCAACTTTACTTGACCTAATTTTAGGAAGTCTTTCTATAGCTGAAAGGTACAATTAATTTTTAAGAATATCTTATCTTAAACCCCAGAATTTTCTGTCGTAATACATTAGTTTCTATACCGATATGCCCCTTATTTTAAGTCCCAAATGATGCTTAGAAAATATTCATAACTTCACCGTTGCAAATGGATATAAATAAGCCTATTTTTCGAGACTTCACATAAAAGCAATTATAAACAAGTTTTAACCGTGGATACTAACAGTTACAAGACCTACTCCCCTAAACCGAGTGATATCGAAAAAAATTGGGTTCTTGTTGATGCCGAAGATCAGGCGCTCGGAAGAGTTGCTTCCAAAGTAGCAAGTCTACTTAGAGGGAAGCATAAGCCTAACTTCGCTCCTCACATGGATACCGGTGACAATGTTGTAGTAATTAATGCCAGCAAAGTTAGTCTGAGTGGCAAGAAGTTACAACAGAAAGAATATTTCCGTTATTCCGGATACCCCGGCAGTGAGCGTTTTACTTCGGCAGAAGAAATGCTGGACCACAATCCTGAATTGGTTATTGAAAAAGCTGTGAAAGGAATGTTGCCAAAGAATAAGTTAGGCGACAAGCTTATGACCAATATTCGGATTTATGCCGGTCCGGTTCATGAACAAGAAGCACAACAACCAGAAAAAATCGAGCTTTAATCACGAATGGAACAGAAAAACTTCATCGGAAGAAGAAAGACTTCTACTGCGCGACTCTATATTCAACCAGGTTCAGGTGAGTTTGTTGTAAACAAACGACCTCTGGATGAATATTTTTGCACTCAAGCACATCGTAACATTGCCAAGCTTCCGCTTGACGTTACCGAATCTGACGGACAGTTTGATATTTTAGTGAACGTAAGCGGCGGTGGTATTACCGGTCAATCCGGGGCCATCCAACATGCTTTGGCTCGCGCTCTTGATGATCACAACGAAGAGTGGCACGATGTATTGAAAGCACATGATCTGCTAACACGTGATGATCGTATGGTAGAACGTAAGAAGTACGGTCAACCTGGTGCTCGTAAGAAGTTCCAGTTCTCCAAGCGTTAATAGATCGCGCTTATACGTTTTCTTTTTCCAGACACATAAAATTCAATCACACATATGCAGCTACTCAGTGCGCCGAGTGTCCCGACATCAGTTGGGATTAGCGCCGGGGATGATCTGCATAGAGGACTAACTCAAAAATAAATTTAACCTATGCCTACTACACCTGACTTAGAAGAACTATTGAAATCCGGTGCCCACTTTGGTCACCTTACCCGCCGATGGAATCCCAAAATGAAGGAATTTATCTTCATGGAACGCAACGGGATTCACATTATCGACCTCAAAAAGACACAGAAATTTTTCCAGGAAGCACTGGATGAAGTTACCAAGCTTGCCCGTGCCGGAAAATCCATCCTTTTTGTAGGGACTAAGAAGCAAGCTCAAGATATTGTAAGAACAGAGGCTATTCGATGCGGAATGCCTTATGTTACTCACCGTTGGTTAGGAGGAATGATGACCAACTTCAGTACCGTTAAAAAAAGCATCTCTCGCATGGAAGAAATCGACCGTATGAGTAAAGACGGTACGTTTGAGGAGCTCACCAAGAAAGAAGCTTTAATGCTTGAGCGTGAATATGAAAAGCTTGAGGATACCTTGGGCGGTATTGCCAACATGGGACATCTTCCTGGTGCAATCTTTGTGGTTGATACAACCAAAGAGGATATTGCCGTAAACGAAGCGGTTAAACTTAATATCCCCCTTATTGCAATGGTTGATACCAACAGTGATCCCGATACTCCGGATTATATTATTCCTTGCAATGATGATTCTGCTCGCAGTATACAGCTTGTCACTTCTAAAATTGCCGATGCCATAATTGAAGGCAACGCCGAGCGTGAAGCCCAAAGTGAAGAGCAAATTATGGATCAAGCTACGGAAGAGGCACGCAAAGCTGAAGAGCAGCAGGTAAAAGAAAAAACCAAGGCTACGGGTAAGCGCCGTAAACGTCGCAAGAAAAAAGATACCGGTGACGACTCTTCAAACGAAGAAGAGTAAAACGGCCATACTATCCTTTTAAACTTAGAACAACAATTTAAATAGCGTAACTCGAACAATGAGTATTTCTGCAAAAGACGTAAAAGAACTACGCGAACAGACCGGGGCCGGTATGATGGATTGCAAGAAGGCCCTCCAAGAAGCTGACGGCGATTTTGAAAAAGCAACTGAAATCCTTCGCAAAAAGGGACAACAACTTTCTGAAAAGCGCTCTGATCGTGAAGCTAATCAAGGCTTGATTGTGACGCGAGTAAGCGATGACGGAAGCAAAGCCGCAGCACTCGAGATTAACTGCGAAACGGACTTTGTTGCTCGTAATGATGATTTCCAAAATCGTACGCAACAGTTTTTAGACATTGTATTCGAAAACCAAATTGATTCGGTTAGTGAACTTCTTGAAACCGAACATGATGGACTTACGATTGCCGACCACGTAAAAGATATGGTTGGTAAAATCGGTGAAAAGATTAAAATCAATCGTGTACTTTATACTGAAACGGATGGATTCTTCATCTCATATATCCACCCCGGTAACCAACTCGGTGTATTAGTTGAGTTTGAAGGGGATGTTGAAGATCCTGAAATCGGTAAAGATGTGGCCATGCAGATTGCAGCCATGAATCCGCTTGCGGTAACGCGAGAAGGCGTTGACAGCTCAATTGTTGAGAAAGAACTCGAAATCGCCAAAGATCAGCTTCTTGAAGAAGGGAAATCGGAAGAGATTGCTGAAAAAGCATCGCAAGGTAAATTGCGGCGCTTTTACGAAGAACGTGTTCTTCTGGAACAAAAGTTTGTGAAGGACAACAGTCTCTCTGTCGAGGAGTATCTCAAAAATAATGATACTCCGCTGGTTAAGTCGTTTCATCGACTCCAGCTCGGCGATGACTCGTAATCATTTTGATTCGCAAAAAAGGCTACCAATTCGGTAGCCTTTTTTTTATGCTTAAGAGATTATAAGATTGATCAGATCGAATTAAAAAGACAGTCAATTCAATAATTAACTAGGGTAAAAAGTGAACAGCAAATATCATCGGATTTTATTAAAAGTAAGCGGAGAAGCACTTTTAGGTAAACAGGGCCACGGCATTGACGGAGATATTCTTACTCAGTACTCTGAGGAGATAAAGTCAATTCATGACGAAGGATTTGAGGTTTCTGTCGTTGTTGGAGGAGGAAATATCTTTAGAGGGGTCAAAGGCGCTACGGAAGGTATGGATCGCGTTCAGGGAGATTATATGGGCATGCTTGCCACGATGATTAACAGTATGGCCCTCCAGGATTCTTTGGAACAAATGGGAGTACAAACGCGCCTGATGTCGGCTATTCGAATGGAGGAAATCGCTGAGCCCTATATTCGTCGTCGTGCCACCCGACACCTTGAAAAAGGACGGGTTGTGATTTTTGGCGCCGGCACCGGTAATCCCTACTTCACAACCGATACCGCTGCCTCACTTCGCGCAATTGAAATTGAAGCCGATGTTATCCTCAAAGGGACCCGCGTTGACGGTATTTTTGATTCCGATCCGGAAATTAATCCCGATGCAGAAAAGTTTCCAACCATTACCGGCGAAGAAGTTCTCAGTCGCCAGCTGGATATCATGGATTTAACAGCCTTCACCCTTTGTCGAGAAAACAAAACACCCATTATTGTTTTTGATATGAACAAAGTTGGAAACCTGAAAAAAGTCTTGCAGGAAGATGCCTCAGTGGGATCAAAGGTGGTTTGGGAAGATTCGTAGATTTCTTAAATTCATTTTGATCAAATAATAGCATCATCAAAAAGAATTAAATAACACGCGAATATTATGATACCACCAGAGTTAGAGCCTATTATCAAATCTGCCGACAAAAAAATGGATCAGGCTGTTGCACACTATAAAAAGGAATTGTCTCATATTCGCGCCGGCAAGGCTCAGCCTTCGATACTTGATGGCGTAAAGGTTGATTATTATGGGTCACAAACTCCTTTAAATCAATTGGCTAACGTCAGTGCTCCCGAAGCCCGTCTCCTTACCGTAGAACCATTTGATAAATCTGCGATGGAAGACATTGAAAAGGCTATTATGTCTGCCGGACTGGGATTAAATCCTAATAACGATGGAAATATCATTCGTATCCCCTTGCCAATACTTTCGGAAGAACGCCGTAAAGAACTTGTCAAGCGTGTAAATGAACTGGCAGAAGAAGCACGTATTTCTATCCGAAACACTCGTCGTGATGCAAACGATGAGGTTAAAAAGAAGGTACAGGAAGAATCACTTCCTGAAGATTCTCGATACGAGGCCGAAGACGAAATTCAGAAATTAACCGATCAGCACACTGAAAAAGTGGAAGATCTTTCTGAGAAGAAGGAAAAAGAGATAATGACCGTGTAATTGGTTAATGGTTTATTAGTTATTGGTTTTTGCTACTTACCAATAACAAATAACCTTATAACAAATCTAATAGATGTATATATCCGAACTTGAACTTCAGGGATTCAAGAGTTTTGCCTATAAAACCAATGTCTCTTTTGACAAAGGCATAACAGCAATTGTAGGACCCAACGGCTGCGGCAAATCCAATATTGTTGATGCCATGCGATGGGTCCTTGGCGAACAGCGCCCTACCCTGCTCCGCTCTTCAAGCATGTCGAACGTTATCTTTAACGGGACAGCCAAGAAAAATGCATTGGGCATGGCGGAGGTCTATCTTACGTTTGTCAACAACAAGGGGCTGCTTCCTACCGAATATAACGAGGTTACCATTGGGCGACGCCTGTATCGATCGGGAGAAAGTGAGTACCTGATCAACGGAACTACCTGCCGGCTTAAGGATATTACCGATTTATTTATGGATACCGGGATGAGTTCCGATGCCTACTCGGTCATTGAGCTGAAGATGGTCGAAGAAATTCTTAATGATAAAAACAACGATCGGCGTCGACTTTTCGAGGAAGCCGCAGGGGTCACCCGATATAAGGAAAAACGTAAGAAAACATTTCGCAAGCTTGACGAAACCCAAGCTGATCTGCAACGCGTTGAAGATATCTTGGTTGAGGTTCGCAAAAAAACCAATTCTCTCGAAAAGCAGGCCGAAAAAGCTCAAAAGGCAAAGAAATATAAAGAAGAGTTAGAACATCTCGACAAGGCATTAAACAAGCATGAATACCGTAAGATAAAAGAAGAACTTGAGCCGCTTGAGGAACGTATTGACAATGCAGACAAAGAAAAGAAAGAGATTGTTGCCAAAGCCGAAAAACTGGAAGAAGAAGCCGAGGATGCTCGAAAAGCGTTAAATGAAAAAGAACGTCAACAATCTGAAGCACAACGACGAGTAAGCCAACTCAATTCTAAAATTAGGGATACCGAAACATCTCTCGAGATTACGCAGGAGAAGATCTCAAACGAAGAAAACGTAATTGAACAATACACCAGTGATATTGAGCAGAGCGAAAAGGATCTGGAGGATCTCCGGGAAGCCTTTGAAAGCAGTAAAAAGAAACTGGAAACATTCGATGACGATCTCGAAAAGGCCGAAAAAAATCTTGCAGAATCCAAAGAGCGCTACTCCGAAATTCAACAACAATATAATAAAGAGCAAGAAAAACTAGACCAACTCGAAAAAGACTTTTCGCAGGCAAACCAAGATCTTAACGACCTGCAGACCAAGCGTATCAAAATTGAATCGCGTCTTGAAAACACCGAAGGTGATTTGGTTCGCATCCGTGAAGAAATTGAAGATCTCGAAGATGAGATCATGAATTTTCGAGGCGAGAAAAAGCTGGCTGAAGAAAAGCTGCAGAAGGCAAAATCAGAGCGAGACACACAACAGGAAATATTGCAGTCTGCCAAGGAACAGCGCGAACAGCTTAGCGAAAAACGAAATACTCTCAAGGATCAGATTCGCAGACACCAAAGTAAACTCGACTCCGTTCAGTCTGAGATCGAACTCCTGCAGGATATTGCAAACTCCAATGAAGCTTTTCCGAGTAGCGTACAGTTTCTGTTAGAAAATCATACCGACCAGTTTTCCCAGATAGACGTCGTATCGAATGTACTTTCGACGGATGAAAAACACGCAGTAGCTCTTGAAGCGGTCTTGTCGGATGCACTTAATTATGTGGTAGTTGATACCCTTGCTGATGCCCGTAAAGCCGCCGCAATACTTAAAGAAAATGACAAAGGCCGGGCAACATTTATACCTCTGAACCAACTTTCCGACTCGTATCATACGACTTCCGGCTCTCTTGCCAATGAGGTTGATACGAAATCGAAGTTCAGTGCTTTGAAGGAGCTGCTTCTTGGCAATGTTCGTGTTTTCGACACTGTTGATGAAGCTTATTCTTCGCTTCAAAACAACAGTCACACAGGGGTAACATTTGACGGCGAAGTAATCACTAATACACAATTTTTAAAGAGCGGAAGCAAAAGCAAAAATGCCGGCATCCGTGTTGGTTTAAAAGATAAAATTGCCAAGCTGGAAGATAAGGCCGGTTCTATCAGCAGTAAGATTCAATCATCAGAAGATCAGCTCGAGGAAGTTCAACAGCGATATGAGGCTATTGATCTGAATGAGATTGAGCAGGAACTTAAAGAGAAAGAGAAGCACGTCCGTAAAATTGAAAATAACATCAATAGCTTTGAGCACAAAATTGAGATCTATCAGAAAAATATCGGTGAGCTCGAAAATCGACGCAAGTCGTTAATTGATAACGAAGATTCCTCGCAACAACAGCTCGATGAACTGCAACCCAAACAAAAGGCGTTGCAACAAAAACTCAAGAATCTGCACGAACAGCAGGAGGAGAAAAAGAAAACACTACAAAAACTTGATGAAGAACGCTCGATAGCTCAAAGTCGATACAACGATGCACAGCTGAAGCATCAGGATCTGAAAAACAAAGTTGAGAATCACGAGCGAGACATTAAACGAGCACAAGAAGGGATTAAAAACCTAAAGAAACGGCTCAAAATTCGCTCGGAGAAGACCGAAGAATCCAAAGAACGCATCGATAAGTACCAGTCGACCATTGAGCAGCTTAAAGACGAGCTCAACACGCTTAAAGAGAAAAAACAGGAGGCAGACAAACAGCTTGAACAAGCCGAGGAAGCTTCTGGCAAGCAACGTGGACGCATCAATGAAATTGAGAAAGATCTAAAGGAAGTTCGACGACGCAAGGAAGTGAATATGGAGCTCGTCCACCACCTTGCAATGTCGAAGGAAAAGTACGAAATGCAGATCGAAAATCTCTCTGATCATATCTGGGAAACCTACGGCGTACTGATGGATCAGATCGACAAAAGACTGCCCGAAGATACCGAGCCCGACGAAGCCAAAGAACGTATTGCCTGGCTGCGACAGAAGCTCAATAAAATCGGTGAAGTCAATCCGTTAGCCATCGAAGAGTACGAAGAGGAAAAAGAACGGCTCGATTTTTATGAAGAGCAGGTCGGCGACTTACACCAGGCTGCTGAGGAGCTTCAGGAAACAATCAACGAGATTAACAAAACGGCCATTGAGCGGTTTAATAAAACGTTTGAAAAAATCCGGGTTAATTTTCAAAAGGTATTCCATACGCTGTTTAATGAGGATGATTACTGCGATCTTGTAATTGACGAGGAGGCAGAAGATCCTCTTGATGCCAGCATAGAAATCAAGGCCAATCCCAAGGGCAAACGCCCCTCTACCATCAACCAGCTTTCGGGGGGAGAAAAAACGCTTACGGCCATTGCCCTTCTTTTTGCAATATATCTTGTTAAACCCTCTCCGTTCTGTGTTCTTGATGAGGTTGACGCCCCATTGGATGATGCCAACATCGAGCGTTTTGCAGACATGATTCGCAATTTCAGCGAAGAAACCCAGTTTATCATCATCACCCATAATAAAAAGACCATGAGCAAAGCAGAGATGATGTACGGCGTAACCATGCCGGAAACAGGCATCAGTCGTCTCGTAGGTGTTAAGCTGGATGAAGTTGCTGAAGTTTAAAATATTTCACTCACCGATATAGACAGTCCACTACTCCCTTCATTACTCCTTCCTTACTGTGATCGAAAACAGTAATTTTACTGTTATTCTTTGTGATGTTTCGCACTCAGCTCCGTATATTTAGAGGCTAAATTAAATCCAGCAAGTAGATATGGCTCGCAAGAAATTCAACATCCCCGATATTTATCAATCTCCCATCATCAGTAAGGTTAAAGACGCCAATAAAGTGGTGGATCCCACCAAGAAAGACCTTGAGCCCAGCGTGCTCGATTTTGGACCGGTTCGATTTTTCGTACCGCGCCATTTTGGGTTTTGTTATGGCGTAGAAAATGCGATTGATATTGCCTATGATACCGTGAAGAACTATCCGGAAAAGGATATCTACCTGCTTAGCGAGATGATTCATAACCCGACGGTGAATGAAGATCTGCAGGCTCGGGGCGTTAAATTCCTATTTGAAACCGACGGCACGGAGATCATTCCCATTGAATCGCTGGATGAAGATGACATTGTAATCGTACCTGCTTTTGGAACAACGATTGAAATCCAGCAAAAACTAAAAAAGCAGGGCATTGATCCCTATGAGTATAATACCACATGTCCTTTTGTAGAGAAGGTTTGGCGCAGGGGCAAACAACTTGGCAAAAAGGGATATTCCCTGGTTATCCACGGCAAGCACCGCCACGAAGAAACAAGGGCCACCTTTTCGCACAGTGCAGATCACTCGGAGTGTGTCGTTGTTTTAAATCCCGAAGAAGCACAAATTTTAGCGGACATCATGACGGGTGATCGTCTGCAGTCAGATTTTGAAGAGTATTTTGGCCATAAAAGTACAGATGGTTTTGATCCTCAGAAAGATCTGGAACACTTCGGCGTAATCAACCAGACAACCATGCTGGCTACCGAAACGGAGGAAGTGATGGAAATCCTTAAAGAAGCAGCTATCGAAAAATATGGTAAGGCCGATATTCTTGATCACTTTGCCGATACCTCGGATACACTTTGCTACGCCACAAACGAAAATCAATCGGCGACGCTTGCCCTGGCCGAAACCGATTCCGACCTCTCCATTGTGGTTGGCGGCTATAATTCGTCGAATACCATGCACTTGGTTGAAATTTTAGAGCATTCCTTTCCTACCTATCACGTTCGGGATGCTGAGGAAATCGAATCTCCGGAAAAAATCCAGCACTTTAACCAGTGGGATAAAGAGATTAAACAAACAGAAAACTGGCTCTCCTCCAAAGATCAACCCATAGATATTGCCATCACTTCGGGGGCTTCATGTCCCGATGTGCTGGTAGACGAGGTTATGCTTAAAATCCTCGATTATTTTGAAGATACCCGATCGGTAGAGGAAGTGATCAAGCCATTTGAAGAACAGCTGGAAGAAGTAGCTTAAACAGGCTATTAATTATCCAGTACAATAAAGTACGCTACGCGCCGTGGTTGAAAAGATCGCAACTTGATGTGGTAGCGCTCATTTTTTTCTTCGATTTGAGGAGTCACGAAACCGGTTGAATCTTCTAAAATCTGCTGGTAACTCACATAGGCATCAAAGGGATTTTCATCCTGCACATCTGTGTATTCTTCGATAGGTACATCGTATTTTATTTTAATAGCAAGCGGGCTGTAGCTCACCATACGTCCCGGAGGCAGGTTACGCGTAGTTATATTAGCCTGCATCTCTCCTTCGGTATATTCAACCACATCAGCCTCAAAAATGACCTCATTCTGCGATAAATTGATAAGCTCGCTCGGCTGCTTCAAAGGTACTACTTGAGAAATATCCTTCGTGACATTATTAATCCGAACCGAATCGGTAGGCCACGCTTCAATGCCTTCAATAAGTGAGGCGGCGCCGTCAATAGTAACACTATCGGGATTTATTATCGGCGAATCTAAAAACCCATGCTGCTCACTGAAATTGACGTTTATTGCAGAACGAACTGGTACTTTTTTCGAAACCCGATCTTCCAACTGCACCGTTAAAGTCTGTGGCTGTACCCGCTGAATGTTAATATTCAGCATCGCATTCATCTGTTGCTGCACCTGGTCAAATAAATTTACTTTCGTATCACTCACGTCAATATTTATGGCAGGAGGATTGTTATATAAATTTATTAGCTTCCATCCCTCCCCCGTCACACTTACCGTTGCAGTGCTTGGGAGATCGCGGACCAGCGCTTTTTCGGCAGGCACACCTCCAAGCTGAATTGGCAACTCAATATTTAAGGTATAGTCTCGACTTAAATTCACCATCAGCCATAAGGCCAGTGCCAAAATTAGGGCAACGACAAAAACAATAATTCGTTCACGACCAAAGTCGGCAATCTCATCCTCACTCGACTTTTGCAGAAGCGACTGCCAAGCCGACAGTAGCTTCTCTTTATATTCCTCAATTTTTGGTGTATCCATAAATAATTATCAGGTCAACCGATCATATTCGAACAAATATCATGGGTCAAATATACATTATGAGCGCACAACAATCTCTTTGATTATATTCTCATCCACCTGATCATTCAGCTTTTTAGCAATGCTGTAGCGCTTCATGTGAATTTCTTGCCGCCATGCCGGATTTTTTACGTGAACCACTAAGTTTCCGTGTTCAAAATGCAGATTTTCTGTCTGTTCAGCAATACGTTCGCCTACCGTCTGTTCCCACAGCGATAAAATCATTCCCCGCTTTAAACGTTTGCGATGGGGATATGTGTCTAAGAAATCCTTTAACGCTTCTTTAAGGGATTTCGGTGAATTTGATTTATATCGACCCATAATTGCCAAAATTGATTACGGTTTTACAACAGAAACCTGTCCCTGCTCCACCTTATATTTTCTATTCCGTTCACCGTCAAAGGTTATATATTCATCAAAAGGAATCGGATTGGCCGCCGTAACGAAGGTCTGGCCGGCATGTTCAATAAGTGCATTTAACAGTACATCGGTGCGCTGCGCATCCAGATCTCCAAACACGTCATCCAGCAGGAATATAGGCAGATCATCCAACTCGTCCGAAAAATACAAAAGCTGGGCCAGTTTCAAAGCAAGTGCAAACAGGCGGTGCTGCCCCTGGGAGCCAAACTTACGCAACTCAAAGTCATCCAAGTAGAAAACAATCTCATCGCGGTGCGGACCGATAAGCGTCAGCTCCCTTTCGAGTTCATGATCCTGCTCTTTTTCGAGCTCCGCCTCATAACGCTTTCTCACCGTTTCCTCATCCTCGGAAGGCTCACAAAACGTCTGATATTCCAGGTGGGGCTCGTGTCGCATGCCGGATATCACCTCGTACTCCTTCGCCAAATAATTCCGAAATTTATTCAACACTTCGGTACGCTTTGCCACAATGCGCGAGCCGTATTCCATCAGCTGTACATTCCACGGCTCGAGGTAAGCGATCAACACCTCACGGCTCCCCCGGAACTCCTGCAGTAACTTATTACGCTGCTTACGGGCTTTTCGAAAAGCTAGCAAATCTTGCAGATAGGCCGGAGAAATCTGGCTAATAAATGAATCGATAAATGACCGGCGCTGCTTGGGTCCCTCGCTGGTTAACTTTTTATCGGATGGTGAAAGCACTACTACAGGTACCATCCCAATCAGGTCAGACAACCGGTCAAGGGGACTTTCATTGACAAAAATCTTCTTTCCTTCTCCGCGCGAATAGGAACATCCCACATCAAAACTCGCACGTATATTGCCCTCGAAATGTCCCTTAATCATGAAAAAAGTGGAATCCTGATTCACCACATACACATCACTGCTGGATACAAAACTCCGGCTCATGCACAAATAGTGGATAGCATCGATAAGATTAGTCTTACCTGCGCCATTTTGACCAATAATGACATTCATGTGCGGTGCCCACTCGACCATGGTTTCCTCATGGTTTCGAAAATTCTGCAGTTTTAAATTCGTAATTTTCATCGGCACCTGCTCTCAACTAAAAAAATAGCGCGGGCTAATGCCCGCGCTATCTCATATTTATTTCGTGCTTTCTGACTCCTTAAAATCCAAAAGCATCGCTTCCCATAAAGATCGCATTTTCGCCCAGTTGCTCTTCGATTCGTAGCAGCTGATTATATTTAGCGATTCGATCCGTACGACTCATAGAACCGGTCTTGATTTGTCCGGCATTGGTTGCCACCGCCAGATCAGCTATAGTTGTATCTTCCGTTTCCCCGGAGCGATGGGAGATTACAGCCGTGTAATCATTCTTATGTGCCATCTCTATAGCATCCAGTGTCTCCGTAAGCGTGCCAATTTGATTTACCTTGATAAGGATAGAATTAGCCACTCCCTGCTTTATTCCACGCGCAAGTCGCTCGGTGTTGGTTACAAAAAGGTCATCACCTACCAGCTGAACATTATCGCCAATAGCATCCGTTAGCTTCTTCCAGCCGTCCCAGTCATTTTCATCAAGGGCGTCTTCGATAGAAACAATGGGATATTTTTCAACCCAGTTGCTCCAGAATTCAACCATGTCTTCACTGCTTCGTTCACTGCCATCGCTCCATCGAAATTCATAAACACCTTTGTCAGCATTGTAGAATTCCGCAGTAGCAGGATCTAGTGCAATAACCACTTCATCATCGGGAATATAACCGGCCTTTTCAATCGCATTCAAAATTACTTCCACCGCCTCTTCATTAGAATCCAAATCCGGGGCAAAACCTCCCTCATCACCAACAGCTGTATTATAATTTTTGTTCTTTAGCACTTTTTTTAGATGATGGAAAATTTCAGAACCCATACGGACTGCTTCCGAAAAAGACTTTGCGCCGCTGGGCATGATCATAAATTCCTGTAGGTCCACATTGTTATCGGCATGCGAACCACCATTAATAATATTCATCATTGGCAGGGGAAGCACTTTTGCATTCACTCCTCCGATATAGCGCCATAATGGTAAGTTAAGGGCATTTGAGGCCGCATCCGCAGCAGCAAGGGAAACACCTAAAATAGCATTGGCTCCTAAATTTCCTTTATTTTCGGTACCATCAATTTCGAGAAGGGTATTATCAATTTCTACCTGATTAAATACCTCGTATCCCCGCAGTTCATTGGCAATGATCGTATTTACATTTTCGACCGCCTTGCTGACCCCTTTTCCCAGATAAAGATCCGATTCCGTATCGCGAAGCTCAACGGCTTCATGCTCTCCGGTGGATGCTCCCGATGGAACGGCGGCACGGCCTACTATATCATTTGTTAAAACGACATCTACTTCAACCGTGGGATTCCCTCTTGAGTCAATAATTTGTCGGCCAATAATTTCTTCAATAAAACTCATGATAATATCTTATTTATTGTCGTGGAAATTGAAGATAAAGGTACAAGGTTTTTATCTACTGATAAAGAGAAAAGAAGTACAAAATGCAGAACTCAGATTACAAAAAAGAAGTGTATAAACTTTATTTAGGAAGCTAATGATTAAGCTTATACTCGGGCCGGCAATGTACACCCTTGCGCAGCCACCTTACCACATGCCGCCAAAAGTAAATTTAATCTGTGGCGAGCCAAAGTATTTTTGGGCATCAAAAAATTCAACTCTTGATTCAAAAATTGGTTCTCCATCAGCATTGTATTCCGTAGGTTTGTACGGTTCCATAATTTGCAGCCCGTCACTGAAATAGTAGAAGAAATATCCAAACTCGATGGTAGTACGCGACTTAAATTTGCTACCCAAATCCACTCCTATCTTTATTGCACCGCTGTACCCCCATTTGGTTTCTCCTTCGCTCCATCCCGAAAAAAAATCATTGACACGCTCAACGGGATATAGAAAACCGTTTGGACCTACCTGAAAATCACGAAATCCATTGGGTTCTCCATATTGAGGAACAGTTGTATCACTAACATAGGGATACGTAAATGCCAAAGCCGGACCTCCGGCAGCACTTACAAAAAAGCGCATATTATCCTCAATATGACGAGCAAAAAGGCGCTGCTTGACCCCCAACAAAAACGGGAATCCAAATGCTCGTTTATATTTATTAGGCACAATTTGCTGTCCCGTTAAAAAACTCTGGAAGTTTTGTTCACTCGCGTCTCTGATACCTGTAATTCCGGTACGAAATGTAATTTCTGTATATGGAGCTACCGCACGACCATACGTTCCCCCAATTCCAAACCCAAAATTGTTGAGAACCAGATCAAATCCAAGGGCATTGTGATATCCCTCAGACAACGGAGTTTTAGGATCTGACTTCCCGATAACTTCCGGCTCCTTTATCTGGGCAATAGCGGTATCAGCTATAACACTTATTAACAGTGTCAGAACAAATAAAGAGAGAACTTTTCTTATCATCGATTTCTTCATATGTGGCTGCCGCTATATTAGCTTTTTACTAAATTATAATCGTATTATGGTAACAATCGTTCAGACATAAAATTATGCTGAGATTCAGGTGATATAAATAAATATATACGAACCTACAAACAAATTTGACTCTGAGTATATAAAAACTTTTATTCAGGCTCTTTACAACCTATCAAATCTACCAATAGAAGTTAACACATTATGGCTACTGTAAGCAAGTATCTTGTTTTTGGGCCGGCAGATACACTGCGTAGAATGCCCGAACAGCTCTTTAACGATATAGAGCCTAAGTATTTGTATAAATATCAATCATCCGATACGGGTGATCAAGTTCACGTTGCTGTTTATGAAGAATATGAGAAGCAAATAAACGCAAGTGTCACTCTTACCTGCATCATTGAATTTACCGGTAAACAAAATCGGTTTGAACTTAAAAAAACTGGTGGGCGCATGGGATTTCGCGGAAGCTCGCTGGATGAAGAAAAACGCACTATTGATGATGAGGTCATCGACTTTATTTTAGATTTCAGCAAGCGTTTTGGTCTTACTGTTCAACAAGAGAAAGAACAACAAGTCGAAGAAGACGAGTCCTAACTACTACATTACTGTATTATGAGCAGAAAGGTCGAGGAATGGACTGTCCTTTCCATGTTGGAATGGGGTACTGATTTTTTCGAAAAGAAAAACATTCCCGACCCCAGGCACAGTATTGAATGGTTATTGGCGGAAACGCTTAACATCAAGCGGCTGGATCTATATCTCAAATTTGATCGGCCACTTTCCCCAAAAGAGCTCGATGAATTACGACCGATGGTCAAGCGCAGAGCTAAACATGAGCCATTACAATATATTATCGGGTATACCAACTTTATGAATGCCCGCATTTCGGTCAATGAACAAGTTCTGATTCCTCGCCTTGAAACCGAACAGCTCGTTGAGATTATCCTGGATGATCAACAGTCAGAAGAAGAGCTCTCTGTGCTCGATATTGGTACCGGATCAGGCTGCATTCCTGTTACTTTAAAAATGGAGCGACCCCATTGGGACATTTTGGGAATTGATATTTCAGAAGGAGCCTTAAATATAGCCCGGGATAATGCCGAACAAAATGATGCTGAGGTTTCGTTTTCCAAGGGTGATATTTTGAATCCCACAAGTATTTCGGTTCAAGAACCCCTAGATCTTATTGTTTCGAACCCTCCCTATGTTAAGCCGGAAGAAAAAGACATCCTGGAATCACAGGTTAAAGATTACGAACCGGCCGAAGCATTATTCTTTGATGATCTCGAAAAAATGTATAACAGCATCATTGAATTTGCCTCCCAGAAGCTGACAAAAAACGGCTCTTTATATTTGGAATTGCACGAAAATTACAGTCAACAAATATTGGACCTTTTCAATGACCAGAAATGGTCAGCGCGTATCGAAAATGACTACGATAAAAAACCTCGTTTTATAATTGCTCAGCACCGTTAATTAGCTTTCTCCCTCCTTTTTAGCCAGTAAATATCGGTTAAATATTTTGGACTATTTACTCCATAATTTAGTTGTGGAAAACTTGTGGAAAACTTTTTTATAATAGGATTATCTATATTGTTTTTAGGTAAAATCATTGTTAGCGCAATATTATGTACTGTCAAGTGAAATTTGATAGAAATGTGCATAAAATTCTAATTCCTTGGCATTCATGCAATTACAATGTTTAGAGCGATGTGGATAACTTTTCCAAACACAGGTAATATTTTTTTGACATCTGTCTTTGAAATTATCATCTTCGTTTCACATAAAATTGGGACAGCACAAAAATGTGTGGATAACTGTAGGGTATCTTGCGCAATAATTTTAATTTTAGAAGAGGTTAAGGGACGTTGAGTAATATTTCTTCCGAGGCTGCGTGGGAGCAGTGCTTAGAAATTATCAAGGACAATATCAGCTACCAGAAATTCAAGTCATGGTTCGAACCTATCGAGCCGGTAAAGCTGGAACAAAACACGCTTACCATCCAAGTTCCCAGTCAATTCTGGTACGAATGGCTGGAGGAGCATTATTATGGGATGTTACGATCTACCCTGGCAAAAGTATTGGGGGAAGATGGTAAACTTGAATACTCGGTAGTACTTGAAAAATCTGATGACAATACTGACAATCGGTCGGTACGTCTTCCGCAACGCCCGATGCCGCCAGAAAATAATCAAGGACAAGAAATTAAGGGATATTCTGAATATAGTCCCGGAAAAATTGAGAATCCTTTCGTTATTCCGGGCATCCAAAAAACTAAGATCGACTCCAATCTGAACTCCAGCTATGTTTTTGATCGCTATATAGAAGGAGATTGTAACCGACTGGCGCGGTCGGCAGCAATGGCCATTGCTGAAAATCCTGGAAGCAGCTCGTTCAATCCATTCTTTATTTATGGGGGAACCGGACTTGGAAAAACGCACCTTATCCAAAGTATTGGCAATAAGGTAAAACAAGAACACGGTGATGAGCTTGCGGTCCTCTATATTTCCTCCGAAAGCTTTACCAACGAATTCGTACAGGCTATACGAAATAATCGAGCCAGCGAATTCACGATGTTTTATCGACAAATTGATGTACTGATCGTTGATGACATCCAGTTTTTCAGCGGCAAGGAAAAAACCCAGGAGGAGTTTTTCCATATTTTCAATGCGCTTCATCAGGATGGCAAACAAATTATTCTGAGCAGTGACCGCGCTCCTCGTGAAATTCCAGACATTGAAGAACGTCTCATTTCGCGCTTCAGCTGGGGACTCAGCGCCGACTTGCAGATTCCCGAATACGAAACCCGATATGCCATCCTTGAGCGCAAGGCCTCGGATAACGGCATCGAACTATCGCATCAAGTGCTTGAATTTATTGCTCATAATTTCAAGTCAAATGTTCGCGACTTGGAAGGTGCTATTATCAAATTACTGGCTTTTGCATCGCTACAGCATGTGGATGAAATTGAACCACAAATGGCTAAGCGTGTGCTCAAGGATATGATTCAGGAATCACAAACAACGATTTCTATAGAGCAGATTCAGGATTATGTTTGTGATTATTTTGGTATTGATACCAATAAAGTGCGCGAAAAAACACGAAAGCAGGAGATCGTTGAGGCGCGTCAAATAGCGATGTATTTGTCAAAGCAGTTTACCGACTCAAGCTTAAAAACCATTGGACTACATTTTGGCGGTCGCGATCACTCAACGGTGATTCATGCCATATCTACTGTTGAAGAACGCATGCAAACAACCGCCAAACACAAACGGGTTGTGGAAGAGTTGCACCAGAAAATTGAAGTATCCACACTGTAATTTATGGAAACCCTGACGCTTAAAAGTCTCTCCTTTAAAGGGTATCATGGGTATTACCAAGAAGAGCGTGAGCAGGGTAATGATTTTGAAGTTGATATCATTTTTTCGGCCGACCTGCGTAATGCAGGAGAAACAGATCAGCTTGAAGATACGATTGATTACCAAGAGGTACTCACCATCATTACAAAAGTAATGCATGGCCCCTCCGTTAAACTCATTGAAACACTGGCAAAAAGAATTGGCGATCAACTTTTTGATACATTTTCAAATGTCGCATCGCTGGAAGTATCTGTGCGCAAGCTTGCCCCACCCCTCGACGTAGAAACCGCATATTCTGAGATCACGATGCAATGGCAACGGTAGTTATAGCGCTGGGATCAAACGTAGGAGATCGGCATCAACACCTGATGGATGCCGCTGGGTTTTTGAAAGAACAATCAGAGCTTCCCCTGCACAAATCCTCAATTTATATCACCGCCCCGGTTGGTCCCTCAACCCGAGACTTTTACAATGCTGTAGTTGTAATTGAGAGTGACGAAAACCCTAAGCCGTTGATCAAAAAGTTTAAAGAGTTTGAGCATCAGCACGGCCGCAGTGCCAATCAGCCAAAATGGAGCGCACGTACCATAGATCTCGATATTATTTCGTACGGCGACTTGGTGATTCAAACGGATAATCTTATCATCCCCCATCCGGAATATCAGAAACGGCTTTTTGTGTTGGCGCCCCTGGCAGAAGTTATGCCTGACTGGAGCGACCCCCAAACCGGAACGTCCATAACACAACTAATATCTGAGGCACCCGAGCTGAGACTTGAAAAAACAGACCTACGTTGGTAACTATGGAAAACGAGTTCGATTTTATTGCCATTGAAGGCGTAATTGGAGTGGGTAAAACATCCCTGGCAAAACTACTGACCGAACGTCACAATGCGCGTCTTGTCCTTGAGCAGTTTGAGGAGAATCCCTTTTTACCAAAGTTTTACAAGGATCGAGAGCGCTATGCTTTTCCCACTCAGATGTCATTTTTAGCCAGCCGTTTCCAACAGCAGCAAGAAATGCTCAACAAGGATCTGTTTCAACAGATGACGATTTCTGATTATATCTTTGAAAAGGATCGTATTTTTGCGCGACTCAACCTCGAGGATGACGAATTGGCGTTATATGACACCATTTTTAAAATTATGGCCGGCATTTCTGCCCAGCCCGATCTCGTTATTTATCTGCAATCCAACGTAGATCGGCTGATGCAAAATATACAGGAACGCGACCGGGACTACGAGCGCGATATTTCCCGTTCTTATCTGCAGGAACTTAGTGATGCCTACAATCATTTCTTCCATCACTACAATAAATCCCCCCTGATGATCATTAATACATCAGAGATTGATTTCGTTAGTAACGAAAAACACTTAGATTATATAGAAGAGCAAATTTTTAATCAGCCTATTCGCGGTAACACGCATATTCATATCACCAATTAGCAGAAATGATTTTTCGCACCCTATTATTCTTTTTAGTGATGTATCTTCTTATCAAGATCATCAGTCGATTTTTTCTTCCTTCCGATGCAAAAAAGAAAGGCAAAAAAGGATCGAGCTTTTTTTATCAGATGTATCAACAGCAAAACCAGCAGAATCGCAATTCGCAATCTTCAAATACCTCCAAAAAAAACTTCGACCAGATTGAAGAGGCCGACTTTGAAGATATTACCGACGAGGAAAAAACAACCTCAAAATCATCTGATTAACGCATCAACATTCCTTATCTTTCGAGGCATTACTGAATTTACCGTTAACCACGAAAGAAGTTATTTCTCATGAATTACGAAGATCAGCTTGAAGAAGGACTATCATTACTGCACGAAGGCGACTTTGATCATGCGCTGGATATTGCTCATCAGCTACAGAAAAAAGAACCTGAATACTCCGATGGATTTCATTTAGAAGGACTGGTATTCCAAAAGCTCAATCAGTGGGAGAAAAGCATCGAAGCCCTCGAAAAAGCCATTGAACTGGAAAAAGAAAACAGCGGTTATTATAACTTGCGTGGCTTTGCCAACATGCAGCTTGAAAATCTGGACCAAGCTATCGAAGATTTCGATAAGGCCATTGACCTTGATGATTCGCCTGCCGCCCATCGCAATAAGGTGCTGTACATGATTATGAATGGTGATGCCAGTAAAGCAAATGAATATCTGCTTAATCGTATCAAGCAGGATCCCAAAGACGTTGAAAACTGGATCCTGATGGGCGACCTCCTACAGCGAGCCGGACAGGATGAAAAAGCGCAAGGTTTTTATCAGCAGGCCAGTAAAATGGATCCGGATAATGAGTATGTGAAGGAACAGCTCGGAGAAATGTAAAATCGATTTTTACACAAATTTTTTGTTTCAGATTATCGGGATTAACTCCTATATTTGAGGCCTTGAAATTTTGACCTTTGCCCTGGTGGCGGAATTGGTAGACGCGCTGGCTTGAGGGGTCAGTTCCCATTTAGGGAGTGCTGGTTCGACTCCAGTCCAGGGCACCACAACCCTTGTAAGTTACTTACTTGCAAGGGTTTTTGTTTTTCATAATCCCAACATACTTATAGTAACCAGAAAGCTTAATTTTATAAATATTTGTTTCTGTGTTACATACTATCTATATATAAATAAACTTATCAACTAATTACGTTGGATACATCTATTATGGAACGCACATATTCTTTTACGGAAACAGTTATTTGCGGCCTTATTGCTACGTTTATGATGTCGATGCTTTCATTTCTATCAAGTGGCATTGGTCTTCCTGTTATTGATGTGGGATATATGCTGAAAGTGATTTTCAATCATATTCATGAACAAGATCCGTATAGCATACTTTGGGGAAATACTGCTTATTACATTGGCGGAATACTATTAGCCTTAATCTGGGTAGCTTTCTTAGACAATAAACTTCCCGGCAACTGGCTGGTGCAGGGCATTATTTATGGTATTGTAATTTCAATTGTGGCTGCAGTTATTGTTTCACCCGCAATTTCTATGGCCGGAGGAGAGTCATTTGGCATATTTTATATGGATACCTGGTTCCCTGTACTCAATATACTTGCCGGTTTGATCATGCATCTAGGATATGGAATTACCTTGTTGCTTTGCCTGGAGTATTCTGATCATTTTAGATCAGAATAAATCTAAGCGGGAATCTTTTTAGAGGAGATTTCTTAGATGACCACTATACTAGCATGTTTTCTTGGCAAATTGAAAATAATATTCACCTTAAACTATTAGAAGCTCGTCACACTGAGGAGCTCTATCAGTTGACGGATCAAAATCGGGAATACCTTGCGCAATGGCTTCCGTGGATAGATTCGGTGCAAAAGATTGAAGATACGGCTCAATTCATTGAACAATCACAACAACAATGGGTCGAAAATCAAAGCTTTCAGGCTGCCATTATTGTTGATAGAAATATTGCAGGAACTATCGGTCACCACAAAATTGACTGGCAAAACCAAAAGACCTCGTTGGGATATTGGCTGGGCAAATCTTATCAGGGTCATGGTATTATGACCAAATGCTGTGGCGCTGTAGTTCATCACGCCTTTGATGAACTTAATCTGCATCGCGTTGAAATACACTGCGCAGCTGACAATATAAAAAGCAGAGGAGTTCCAGAGCGATTGGGGTTTACCAAAGAAACTATCCAAAAAGAAGCCATTCAATTGAATGACCAGTTTAGAGACCGCGTGGTTTATCGTGCACTTTCATCAGAATGGAACAGGAACAACTAAAGAAATCAGCAATTCCTGACACACTCGGGCTTTCTACTTTGTCTATTAATGTTCCCGGTAAGTAAAAACGTAGCATTCTGGATACCGTAAAGACAGTACCCGATTTAGTACAAAAAGACGAACCTCGGCTCGAGCCTATTGACCATCTGGAAAATATAAAAATCAAGCTGGCCTACTGGTCATCAAAAAGAAGCTGGGCAAAGTTATTACGCCAATGAAGGTCGTTCAAGCTCACATGCCTGAAACACTTTCTCTATCCAACAAACTAATGAGTGTAGAGAATAACCTTTCGCTTCCTGATGCACTGATATTTTATATCAAAAACTATGTAGCCAGACTCAATGGTTGTTTATTTTATATCGATATTGCCAAAGCCCGGACCGAAAAGGATGTTGATATCAATAAATATGAGTACCTGTTGAACTATGAGTCTGCCGATATTTTCGTTGATGCTGAAAAGGAAGCGCTCCAATATGTGGAGCAGGCAACAATCGAAAAACTGGTTAAAAATGCGGTGTTTGAAGACCTAGAAACCCCATTTTAGCGTGAGGCAAGTTGTAGAAATAACCTGGCTCAATGCCACAGAAAATTATTATCATCTATTAAAACCGCACGACCAAAAAAACATAGAAACCTTATTTAGGATTGGTCAGTAGCCTGAAGCAACTGATCAATATGATAACTCATTACACCTACATAATCTTCTCCCAGGGCGTAACCTTGCTTTCGCACTTTTATCGCTTCTTCCCTGGTATCGATCACCACTGTATAGGGTACCCCGCTAACACCCATTTTATCCGTAAAGCGGGAGTCGTTGTCATATAACACATCGATATCCATATTTTTTTCTGAGACAAAATTTTTCACGTCATCAAATGAATCTCCCTGGCTCGTATTCACCGCTTTAACAGTTACTTCGGGATTGTCATTATATCTTTCGTCCAATCGCTCCAGTTCTGGCATCATCTGTATACATTTCCCACACCAGGTAGCCCAGAAGTCAACGACAACAATATTACTTTCGAACTCTGATACGGTAATTGTATCACGAGTAATAGAGGTCAATTCAGCCTCAGGAAGTCGCTCCTCTACCCGTTCTGAAGTGTCCAATACATGTATATTTGGAATAACCGTTGTCATGAGTAATATACAGCCTGCTACAAAAACACCGCCTGCCCGCAGGGAATTTGGGCTAAACAAATTATCAGTATGATAGGCGATATAGTTACCCAATATTGCAGATAACAATCCGGCAGGAGGAAAAACAAATCCCGCAATGGATCCCGTGTTATAAGTTAACATTCCCAAAACAACCATTGAAGGGGCTGAAACCAATATTGGATAAATCAGCAATCCATATTTGTCGGACGTTTTAAATGCCATCCCAAACAGAAAAGACAGCACTACTACGGCTGCAAACCCCGCCGTTGCACTCATCATCAATAACAGATAACCCGTAATAAATAATGTGATGACACCACTTAAAATAGCTAATAGATATTTTAAAAATGTTCGCATGGCAAAGTAATTTCTGTTACAATAATAATGAATATATCAAGTAGTAAATACGAACATCCGATTTTAGTGTTAGATTGATGGATAAGAGCTACACCAGCAAACCTCCTATTTTTGCATTACAGCCAACGATCTTCCTATGAGAAAAACAGATTTCAGCAAAACGTACGAAGTAATTTGGGCCGATATGGATCCCAATCGACACATGCGACATTCGGTATACAACGACTATGCCGCCCAAACACGAATCGCTATGTTTCAGGATTTTGGGCTGCCCATCAAAGAGATTGCCATGATGAATCTTGGTCCAATTTTATTTAGGGAAGAAACAAAATTCTTTAAGGAAATCGGGCTATCAGAACAGATTATGGTAAACTGTAAGCTAACGAGGATGCGGATCGATGGTTCTCGATGGACTTTTCTCCATGAGATATTTAAACAGAACGGTGACAAGGCAGCCCAAATTACCGTTGATGGAGCTTGGCTGGATCTGGAAAAACGAAAGTTGGAAATCCCGCCCAAAAAACTATTGGATGTGGTTAAGCAATTTCCCCGGACCGAATCATTCGAATGGCAAAACCAATAAATTTATGTCAACAATCAGTTGGGAGCAATTTGAGCAGGTCGACCTTAGAGTTGGAACGATCATCAAAGCTGAAGCTTTTCCAGAAGCTAATAAACCTGCTTATAAACTGTGGATAGATTTTGGGAAACCTATAGGCATTAAGAAGAGCAGCGCTCAAATTACTGATCTGTATTCAACAACCGAACTCATCGATAAACAGGTTATTGGCGTCGTAAATTTACCGCCTAAACAAATTGGACCATTTATATCCGAATGTCTGATAACCGGCTTTCACAGAGATGATGGAAGCGTAGTGCTGGCAGTACCCGACAAAAATATTCCAAATGGCAGCAAACTTAGCTGAGGCATAAACTTCGTAATACATAATACTGTTATATAGTCTACATTGAGTAGGCAGATTATCCATTATTTATTAAACGAGCCCTTATGCGGATATTTATCACACTTTTAGCTTTTCTTACAGTGATGGGGGTGATGCAGACATCCAGTGCCCAAGCTGTTTTTATTTGGGATGATATATCAGACAAAGAATTCACGCTGTGGGCTCAAAACAACCTACCCTGCCCCGTTTATCTAAAGGCCGAACCTGATTCTATTGATACAAAGTTTGAACGTTTTGTACCCAAGGGAGGTAAAGATAAGCTCATTCAACTACCTGTCGATTCATTAAATTCTCCCACTGAATTCAAGGGACAGGTTCGATATCATCTCACCCTTGGAAATCCCAATGCCATTCACGATTCCAGTTATAAGTATCTATTACCCTATCCCACAGGGAAATCACATTTGCTGATCCAGGGAAACAACTCGGCTTTTACACATAATTTACCAAATTCAAAATATGCCTTTGATTTTGATATGCCCGAAAACAGCTTAATTAGTGCTGCACGAGGCGGCACCGTTGGATTTGTAAGCGTAAACAATAAAGAGGGCGGCGACAATGAAGATTATCTACAGCTGGCCAACAAAATTATGATATGTCATGATGATGGCACCGTAGGCGTTTATGCCCATTTGCAGCATAAAGGAGCGCTCGTTGATATAGGACAACAAATTTATGCTGGAGAAGTTATCGGGTTTAGCGGAAATACCGGATTTTCTACCACTCCACACTTGCATTTTGTAGTTCTGGCGGGATCAAAATCGGTACCTATAAAATTCAGAGAACTTCCCGATACCTTGGAAAGCGGATTCTATTACCGACAAAAGATGGATTTCAAACTTGATTGATTCCCACCTCCAAAAACTTAAAAAAAATAATATCCCCATTCGCTGATCTTTTTACATTATTATATATTTATTCTCAATAACAAGCATCTAAACAAAGGCGTATGAAAGGTCCACCCTTGACCGAATTCGACATAGCAAGGACCTTGCTGCTAATATTTTTCTTATCAATACCTTTCTCAGGCGTTGCCCAGCAAGAACATCAAGAAATCGATAACAACACTTCCGAAGGAACTAAACTCGGACTTGCTTTAAGTGGTGGAGGAGCTAAAGGATTTGCTCATATTGGGGTACTCAAAGTACTTGAGGAGGAAGGAATACCCGTAAATATGGTCAGCGGTACCAGCATGGGATCTATTATCGGCTCATTATATGCCATCGGCTATTCACCCAAGGAGATTGAAGAAATTGCCATAAATACCAACTGGAATATTTTATTAAATGACAGCTATGAGATCAATCCGCAACAAATATCAAACAGTAGCCTGAAAAAGGATACGTATCTTGTTACGTTCCCATTTGAGGGCAAACAACTTTCTCT
This sequence comes from Fodinibius sp. GM21, assembly GCF_058386955.1. Taxonomy (NCBI): domain Bacteria; kingdom Pseudomonadati; phylum Balneolota; class Balneolia; order Balneolales; family Balneolaceae; genus Fodinibius; species Fodinibius sp. GM21. The sequence goes on from NZ_JBYEIQ010000003.1 coordinate 44,576, forward strand.
TCCTGCCGGTCTTATTGATGGTCAAAATATATCTATGCTACTCTACCGGCTGATGCTCCCTTTTCATGATGTGAGAGATTTTACCAAGCTGCCTATCCCCTTCTCGGCAGTGGCTACCAATCTGGCTACGGGAGAACCCAAAACCTTTTCAAGCGGCTATCTGCCCGATGCCGTTAGGGCCAGCATTGCCATTCCCAGCATTTTCAAACCGGTTAATATTGATGGAGAAACATCTATTGACGGAGGTGTTGCACGAAACCTACCTGCCGAAGATGTGCAAAACCTCGGGGCCGACTTTGTAATTGCTTCCGATGTAGGCGAACCCATTAGAAAACTTGATAGCCTCAAAACATTTGTAGACGTGCTATTCCAGTCGATAGGATTTCATCAACAGGAGTCGGATATCGTTCAAAAAGAAAAAACGGATATCTATATTCGGCCAAACATCAGTGAGTTCTCCTCCTTCAGCTATGAACGGGTAGACGAAATCATTAGTCGCGGGGAGCAGGCTGCACGACAAGCACTTCCGAGAATAAAAGAAATGCTGGCAAAACATAACCCGGTGGCGTCTTCGTTTAGACCAATTCAATCAACCCGACAAGATACCATCCTTGTCTCAGACATTTCACTCAACAATTTAACGGGATTAACACAACAGCAACAGGTATTCATTGCTCTTGATATACAACTTCCCGAAAAGCTAACTCTATCCCAGCTCGAACAAAAGATAAATCAACTTTATGGTTCAGGACTTTTTAGTCAAATTTCATATCGTCTGCAGAAAAATCAGAATTCGGAGGGCACGCACCTTGTTTTGGAATTTCAGCACAAAGAACAGGAGTATGCCGGCTTTAGCATGCGATACGACAGTAAATACAAAGCGGCACTGCTATTCGGGGCTTCATTTACCGATAATATCTTTTTAAATGATAGGATAACCATGCAGCTGAGAGCCGGTGAAATACTGGAGGTTACTTCAGATTACAGCATACCCATTAGTCTTGCTCCGCTGACCCATATAAAAACCGGGGTTAAATTACAGCGTTCCCCCATCAATTATTACAATCAAGATCAAGCTTTATCGAGCATAGATGTGGAGAAACTGACGTTACAACCATCAATAGCAATACAGCTATGGCAACAGGCTGACGTTGAAATCGGGCTTGAAACAGAATTGTACAACTTAAATGAGGCTATCGGGAATACGCTTGTTTTAGGCAATACCACTTTTCTGCTCAATCCCTTCGTGACTATTGATTTTAACACCCTCAATCGGTCTTATTTCCCCACTCGAGGACAATCCCTGAGTTTAAAGACTGAATTTTCTGAGCCCGGATGGGGAAGTTCCGAAAGCTTTTATCAGACTTCCGGAAGATGGTTCTCAACCATAAAGCTCATAAGCGGAGTAAATATTTCGAACGAACTTTTTGCCGGGTACTCTTCAACCTCAGAACTGCCACTTCATTACTACTATTATGCAGGAGGGCTATCCCAGAACCCCGTTTTTGAGCTAAAACAAATACCCTTTATGGGGTACCCCACCCAACAACTGCGAGGCGCAAATATCAAAGCACTCCGTTCACAATTGCAGATTAGATTAAACAAAAATATCTATATTAGCGGGGGCCTAAACCTTGCCCACCTTACCGATGAATGGACCTTCAATATTGACCAGGAACGACTTAAAACAGGGTATTCCCTTTCTTTTGGGGCTACATCAATTGTGGGACCTATCGAAGTTGCACTTTCAACCCCGAACTTTACCGGCGGCTATGCCGTAAAACTAAATATGGGGTATCATTTTTAAAAAGAATGCCCAGAGCATAACCTCCGGGCATTTAATCAAAAATTAGATAGCAACAAATATTAGTTGTTTCTAAAATCTGTTGCCGGTTCAGGCTTATTATCAAGGATCTCTTCAATTCGTTCCATAATATCCGGCGTCATTTGATCAATCACTTCAATGGCCTTCATATTTTGTTCAACCTGCTCTGGTTTTGAGGCTCCGGTAATCACCGTGCTTACATTTTCATTTTTTAGACACCACGCGAGTGCAAACTGTGGCGTAGGAATTCCTGCACCATCCGCCACTTCGGCCAGTTCTTTTACTTTGTTAAGCTTCTGACGGCCGCTCTCAGTTTCGAGTAATTTTTCGCGCAGCCAGTCGTATTTTTCAAGCGATAGCCGACTCCCTTCCGGCACACCGTCATTATACTTGCCGGTCAACAAGCCACTGGCCAGTGGACTCCAAATTGTAGTGCCTAAGCCAATTTCATCATACAACGGAGCAAACTCTTTTTCCACCTTTTCGCGCTGAAACATATTATACTGGGGTTGATCCATCAGCGGTGGGCGCAGATGCTCTTGACGAGCAAAGTCATACGCCTGCCGAATTTCTCGCGCCGACCATTCACTGGTTCCCCAGTATAAGGCCTTTCCCTCTTTTATCATCTGATTCATTCCCCAAACCGTTTCCTCGATCGGAGTATGCTTATCAGGGCGATGGCAGAAAACCAGATCCACATAATCGGTTTGCAGGCGTTTTAATGCTGCTTCGGTACCTTCCTTGATATGTTTGAATGAAAGCCCCTTATCGTTGGGACCTTCACCGCCCCAGAATATTTTGGTGGACAATACCAAATCAGAACGTTTCCATCCCGCTTTTTGAATGATATTCCCCATCATAATTTCTGACTTCCCCTCGGCATATATCTCGGCATTGTCAAAAAAGTTTACGCCCGCATCATAGGCTTCCTTCATCGAATCGTAAGCTACATCCTCATCAATCTGATCGCCAAATGTAACCCATGATCCAAATGACAGAGCAGAAACCTTAAGTCCTGATCTTCCTAAAAATCGATATTCCATAATAATGTTATCGGTTCTTAAATGTTTAAATTAATAGTGTTTTGAGAGTACACTATTACAAGGGTTTTTACATTCAAAATCGTTTATATATTTCCCCTAACGAATCAGAACTGTTTAGGGCGGAAATTGGTATTAATAGCACTTATATTACGTGCGGACTAAATGGGTTTCTGTGAAAAGGAAATCCGGTTTTGATATTATCGTAAGAACAGTATCATCAGCAAAAGCAATTTGCTGAACTCAATTATTGTTCGGTACTATTTAATTTTCAAAAATTAATTAACGAATTTCTATCATGGCAAAGAGTATGGCTCAAACTGTAGAAGAATATATAGAAGAACTTCCCGAATATCGCAGAGAACCGATTGAAGAGATACGGGAATTAATTCTAGACAATATTCCCGAAGGCTATGAAGAAACTATCAACTGGGGAATGATCAGCTATGAAATTCCTCTTGAAAAATATCCCGATACCTATAACAATCAGCCTCTCAATTACATAGGTTTAGCCGCGCAGAAAAATCACAATTCTCTTTACCTGATGTCAGTATATCAGGACGAAGAACTTCAGGAGTGGTTAGAAGAAGAGTTTGAAAAAGCCGGTAAAAAGATGGACATGGGACGTTCTTGTCTCCGCTTTAATATGGTTACTGATTTGCCGCTTGAGGCGATTGCTACTATCATTGGCAAACATACTCCGGATGAGTTTATAGAAGCATACGAAGAGATACGCAAGTAGACTTGCTTTAGAGTTTACTATTCGAGTGTAAACGGTTGTTCCTTCTTTTGTGTTATTATGTGTAATTAAATCAGATTAGCTATGATTACACAATCTATGCGGGTTAAGAAAATAACGGGTTTACTGTTTACAGCAATATCTTTTGTACTATTCTTATCGGCTGTATCACAGGCTCAACCCAATAATACTATTGATACCATGAAATCAACAACTATGGAAGAAGCAACCTTTGGAGCCGGATGCTTCTGGTGCGTCGAAGCTGTTTTTGAAGAAGTAAAGGGAATAAAATCAGCGGTTGCCGGTTATGCGGGCGGGGAATTGCCTAATCCCACCTATCGACAGGTTTCGTCGGGGCAAACCGGCCACGCAGAGGTGGCTCGCATCACTTTCGACCCTTCAGTCATTTCATACGAACAGCTGCTTGAAGTTTTTTGGCACACGCACAATCCTACTACTAAAAACCGACAAGGTGCTGATGTAGGCCCCCAATACCGATCGGTTATTTTCTATCACAATGAAAAACAGAAAGAAATTGCCGAGAAGTCACTGGAAAGAACTGATCAGTCTGATCTTTGGGAAGATCCTATTGTTACCGAAATAGAACCACTTTCAAATTATTCCGTAGCTGAGAACTATCATCAAAATTATTACGAGAATAATCCCAATGCAGGTTATTGCCAGGTAGTGATAGCTCCCAAACTCAAAAAATTCCGAAAAGAATTTTCCCACCTGCTTAAAGATAAGGTAAAAGAAAAGCTCTAAGAGAGATATCGTACGCCTAGCATAAGTGTTTACTCAAAATCTTTATTCTTTCCCATCAATACGAAACTGTAAACTTACATAAGTTCCGTTATCACTACCCATCTTCCACTCTGCTTCTAGCTGTTGGGCAAAGTTATCAATGAGACTCATTCCCAGGGTCTCACTCATTTCCGGGTCCAGAACATCGGGCAGTCCTTTACCGTTATCGCTTAGATATGCTTGAACCTTTCCATCTTTCCCGGTTATTCGAATCGTAATGGTTTTATCATTTTCACCGTCAAAAGCATGCTTAAACGAGTTTGTAACTACCTCGTTAATTAAAAGGGCAAATGGTACTGCTTGTTTAATGTCCAGCTCTATGCTTTCAATATTTGCATTCACATTAACATCTTGGTGAGATCCAATGGTGTTTCGAATCGTCTCCACAAGATCACCAATATAGGTATCACACGAAATGCTCCCCAGGCTATCAGAATTGTAGAGCTGCTCATGAATAAGCGCCATTGTTTGAATGCGCCGCTCACTTTCCTCCAACGTATCACGTATCAGTGGGTCGTCCGACTCATACATCTGCAACTGTAACAACCCCGAAACAATAGCCAAATTATTCTTAACCCGGTGATGTATTTCTTTCAGCATCACTTTCTTTTCTTTAAGTGAGCTGGTAATCTCCTTTTCGTACTGCTTTTCTTCCGTAATATCGATATACATCCCAAAACCAGCGATAGGTTCACCATCAATATAAACAGGAATAGCAGCAAGAAATACATCGATAAGATTTCCATCTTTGGTAAGGCGCTTGGCTTCTCTGTTAAAACTTTCAGAAGCATATTCTTTCAATGGCATTCGGGGTACCTCCCCCCGTTCCTCTTTAGGTACAATAAACTGATCAATATTTTTACCAGAAAGTTCATTCTTACTGAATCCAAACATATTTTCGAAGCTCTCATTGATATCCAGCACCTTATTTTCAGGATCAACCATTACAATACCGGCCGGTGCATTCAGAAACATATTCCGGAAAAGTTTTTCACTTCTCCGTAATTTTTCCCGCGCCTTTACCTGCTCCGACATATCATGACCTACGCCAAGCAAATAGTTATTCCCATCTTGCTTAAATAATTTACCTGTCAAATAATAGGGTATCTTTTGACCATCTTTTGTTTTCAGTTTGGATTCTAACTCCGATTGTCCAACTTTAAATACTTTGCCAATTTCTTTTTGTACTACATCCCGCTCTTCCTCACCAAAGAAATCGTCCGGTGTAATCTGCTGCATATCTTCCTCGGTATACCCTGTTTGATCAAGCAAGTTTTGATTCCATCGATGATAATTTCCTTCTTCATCAAACATGTAGAAGATACCGGGCAAACTTTCTAACAGGGCTTCATTAAATCGTTTCTCGTGCCGCAACTCCTGCTCTGTCCTTTTTTGCTCGGTAATATCAATCCCTACACATAAGAAAAACCTTTCATTACCAAACTCAATAAAATAACCACGCCAGAAAAAAGGAATCGTTTTTCCCGACTTCGTCAATAGATCCAATTCAGTACCCTTTCCCTTTTGTTCTTTAACCTGATCTATTGCCTTTTCCAATAATTCGTGGTGTCCAGGTTTGATAAGATCAAAAGCCGTTTTCGTTTTTATCTCATCACTTGAATAGCCGGTATACCGTTCGGCATAACTATTCCACTCTACAAACCGAAAGTTTTCATCCATAAGCAGATAAATGCTCGGCAAGCTGTCTAAAATCGTCTTGGTATAATTTCGCTGTTCAACGAGCGATTCTTCAATAACTTTCCGTTTCTCAAAAGCCGCAATAAGTCGAGAGACTGTTCTCAGTAACGAAATTTCCTCCTCATCCCATTTCCGTTTCTTTTGAGTATCGGCAAATCCGATATACCCCTTCCACTCATTCTCAATGCTAAAAGGAATAACCAAAATGGATTCTACCTGCTGATCTTCCAATATAGATTGTTCTGGGTCTGGCAGCTCATCAACCTTAGCATGGACTTTTTGAAGGGATGACAACTTCTCGTGTAACCAAGGGACTTCGGAATATTTAAACGTTCGATCCAGATTTTCAATAATGGGATCAACTCCTGCTTTGGTCACCTCTAATACCGGATCTAAATACAGCTCACCATCCTTCTCTCTATTCTTATAGAGAAAAACCCGATCAGCTTCAGTAACATCCTGTAGTAACTCCAAGCTCTTTTTTACAGCTTTCGAAGAGTTGCTTTTTAACAGTAATTTTGAACATTGAGAGATCACTTTTTCATAATCGAGACGCTTCTGTAACTTCTTTTCCGCCTCTTCTCGTCGAGCAACTTCCTGTTTTAGCTCTTCAGTTTTGTTTTCCTTGAGGGTTATTTCTGCTTTCTTTCGTTCGGAGATATCAATAGAGGAACCGTAAATAAGCTCTTCGCCCTCTTGATTTTCAATGATTTTTATTTCATCACGAAGCCAAATATAACCTCCCTCCTTAGTCTTAAAGCGATATTCGTTTATCGCTGTTTTACCCTCATTGAGCACCTCACGAAACTGAGCAAAAACTTCTTCTTTATCATCAGGGTGAATTCGATCTGACCATCCCTTCTCATGGTCACTGAAATAGGAAGGAGGAAATCCTAAAATGTCTTCGACATTTTGACTAACTGAGAGGATAGGAAAATCCGAAGTAGTTGCGCAGGTAAATAAGATTACAGTGCCACTGCTAAAGAGCTCTTCTATATCATCAGAAAAACGAGAGCCTATCTTATTCTCCATTAATTTTTTAGCCCTAATTCTCTATGTTTAAATCTGCTGAAACCAACCGTTTGTATGTTTATATAAGTAATTAAACACTTTTTAGAAAGTATTAGGATGTATAAATAAACTTACTTAATTAAATCTAACAACTTGTATAAGCAAAACACTTTAAGTAACCATAAATAAACGATCTTTGTCCATTTTGAGTTACAAAGTTGTGCATTGTCACCATAAACTAATCAAATTTGCTATGAAAATTATTCAATCGGCTCTTATCAAGATATCTCTTATTGCCTTAGCCTCACTTTTCATCTCATCAGCAGCCTTCGCTCAAGAGCGCGGCAATGAAGAACCAAGAGTGAGTCCCAATGCAACAGTAAGCCAAACTGTTGGTACTACTGATATAACCATTACATACGGACGTCCCGCTGTTAATGATCGGACGATCTTTGGAGATCTCGTACCCTACGGTAAGGTTTGGAGAACAGGAGCTAATGAATCTACAGCATTAGTCGTTTCTAATGATCTGACAATTGAGGGAAATGAATTGGAAGCTGGCACTTATTCGCTCTATACTATTCCCGGAAAAGATGAATGGACGATCATCATCAACTCAAAACTTTCATGGGGTACCCAGTACGATAAATCTAAAGACGTATTGCGATTTACTGTTGAACCTCAACAAGCGGACTTTACGGAACGTCTGCTGTTCTATTTTGAGGATGTCACTCAAGAATCTGCAACTGTTGTATTACACTGGGATACGACTAAAGTACCCTTCACAATTAATATTTAAAACGCATTATTTCGACACCAAAACCTATTAAATCATCGGTAAAGGGAGAAGCCTTACCACATCACAGCCTGCTGGTATTATTCGTATTCTTTTGGGGCGCTAATTTTATTCTGGCCGAAATTGCTCTTGCCGAGATGTCTCCCATCTCATTTAGCGTATCACGCTTTGCGATGGGGGGCATTGCTATGTTTTTGGTGATGTACCTGCAATACCGAACCGAATGCAGCAAGACTTCATCTAAAGTTCCTTTTTTGCCCAACATAAAAAAGGATGATTGGCCCCGCCTCCTGTTTGTTTCTGTAATTGGTGCCACGCTTGCACCTTGGCTGGGTATTGAAGGATTAGGGCTAACCCACGGGGCAAGAGCTTCGCTCTGGCTGGCTCTCGGTCCGGCCATAAGTACTGGCATCGGATATCTGTTCAGCACTGAACAAATGGGAAAGTTTGGGTACGCCGGGGTTCTGCTTGCTGTTATAGGCACCGTTATTTTAGCTTGGGATGGATTGCGTCCGGAACAGGGATACTGGCTGGGCGACCTCATTCTTATCGTTGCCCTGGCACTCACTGTCATCGAATTACATGCAATAAAACCTTTGGCACGAGAATACGGATCTGTTTCTATCGTAGCCTTGCGCACTGCTATTGGCGGATCTCTGTATATTCTTATAGCCGCCCCGGATTTAATTGAAGTAACCTGGCTTTCCTTAGGTACCTGGACCTGGATTGCCATTTTAGCAGGTGGAGCAATCGGGGTAGGTGTTGGCCAATGGGTCAAGGTACGAGCATTAAAAATACTTGGACCAACCCAGGTAGTGCTCTATGGAAATATGGTCCCCATAGCAGCCTTGCTAATAGCCTGGCTTAGTATTGGCGAAAATCCCAATATGATGGAAATAATTTCAGCGGTATTTATTATTACCGGTGCGATATTTATTCAGGTGATCGATAATGAGGCGGGAGCTACATCGACAATGCGTTCACAAAAAGAAGAAGATTTAACATTTTTTACCGAAACCAGGCAAGAAAACTAAACCTGCGCTTAAAATATAAAAGGCGGGTCGATTGACCCGCCTTTTTAACTAATCATCTAAAACATAACTATCTAAAAATTAAACGAGAGCTTCAGCATAATATTGCGTCCTGCCTGTGGGTAATAATAATTAAAGAACTGCCGCTCACCTCCAGAGATATATCCATAGGTATAACCGTTAGATTCATACATCTCATCAAAAATATTATTTACCTTCAAGGTTGCCTCAAGGCTACTCAGCAAAGGTGTGGTGCTCCAATCATAACTAAACTGCAGGTCATTAACCAAATAGGGATCTAAGGTTCTGCTTTCGGTCTGGGTATTATCAAGATATTGTTTAGATACATATTTCGTATTTAATGCTGCGGAAAATCCATTATGATTGAAGCGCAATTTTGAATTGGCTATAAAACTCGGAGAAAAGGCAATGTCAGTATCCGTATATGTGGTTGCCTGTTGTCCGCCGGTATCATAATTATCAAGATAGGATGTATACTCCTCAATTTTATTACGACTAATTGTAGCATTTCCAGACCATTCGAGGTTTTCAAAAAGTCGGACGCCTGCCTGTAGCTCTATTCCTGCCCGATAACTGTCGGGTACATTTTGACGGATGTAAGCCCCAACATCATTAATCTCACCAGTCAGAATTAACTGGTTCTTGTAATCCATATAGTACAAATTGGCTTCTACAAAAAAGCGGTCAAAATTCCCTTTGTAACCCGCTTCCCAATCGTAAAGCGTTTCGTGCATGGGACGGTTTTCAGGTGTAGAATTTACATACTCATCGCGTGTAGGTTCTTTATTGCCCACACTCATTGAAGCGTATACTCGCTGGTTATTCTGAAAGTTATAGGTCAGCCCACCTTTGGGATTAAAAAACGTTAGCCGATCGGTTTGCTGTACGTTCACTACTTGTTGTCCGCCACCCGGAGTCGGTTGGCGATCCTTACCCAAGAATTCATAAGCAATATGACGAATCTGTGCATCGGCAAAAGCGCTTAGCTCATCGGTGATATTATACTTCGCCTTTACGTAGGTATTAAAATCTGTCTTAAAGGCATTGTTATCATAATACTGATTTTCAACATCTGTATCGCCGGCAAATTCAGCCCATACAACTTCTCCAAAATGATCGCCCTCGTACTCATTATATCCACCGCCGACTGTTAGCGACCATCGATCGTCTTTGTTATTGTACTGCGTTGAAAATACACCGCCGTAAAAATGATTATCAAGCCAAAGCTGACGGACTAAATCGCTCCGCGAAATAGTCGTATCCGGCAATTGAATAGAATCAAAATTATATTCAGTAAGCACCTGATCAGCTTTGTATTCCTCATAATAACCGCGGCCGTAAGTATAATGCAGCGAGGCATTAGCATTCCAGTTATCATTCAGCTGGTGGGAATAATGTACCTGGTAATGATCCTGCTGATAGTTGTCGGTCTGATTACCATACGGGCTGTTTGGCTTTTCCATACCGGCAGGATTATACGTGCGATCGCCGTTTTCCAGCCGACTTTCGGACACACCATACCAAGCCTGATAGGTCTGTTCCGCTCCCGAAAATACATCTACACGCAGTAAACTATTTTCCCCGTGTTTGGCCCCGGACAGATAAAACGATTTCAGATCGGAAAAAGCACGATCAATATAACCGTCGGATTCAATTTTTGAGAGCCGTCCTTCGAATTGCCAACCATTATCCATCAGTCCTGAGCCGAGCATAACATTTGCTTTTCGGGTGTTGAAAGAGCCTACCGCCGTATTGACTTCCCCGTAAGCATCCGCTCTCATTTGCGAAGTCTGAATATTCATCGTAGCTCCAAAAGCAGCTGCTCCTTGCGTAGAAGTACCCACACCACGCTGAATCTGAATATTCTCTACCGATGAGGCCAGGTCGGGCATATTAACCCAAAATACGCTGTGCGATTCCGCATCATTTATCGGGATGCCGTTTACCGTCACATTAATACGTCCCTGATCTACCCCCCGGATGCGAAGACCTGTATATCCGATCCCTGTCCCGGCATCTGATGTTGTGGTAACCGATGGTGTGCTACTAATCATATAGGGCATATCCTGTCCCAGATTCTGCCGCTCGATTTCTTCTCTGCTGATATTTTCATAGGCCATAGGTGATGCCTCATCAACGCGCAATGCTCTAACAAAAACCTCATTACTCATAATAGTCTGAGAAACCAACGAAATATCGTACGATTCCTCTCTATGTGAGACATCAAGAGTTTTGGTTTTATATCCTACAAACGAAACGGAAATCTTTTGAGCTTCTACTTCAAGCAGCTCAAGGGTAAATGATCCGTCCGCATCTGCCGAAACGCCGTTAGATGTGCCTATCTGTACAATATTAGCACCGCTCAGCGGCTCTCCGCTCTGGGCGTCGGTCACAGTTCCAGATATCGTTTGAGCAAAAAGAGAGGCACTGCTAAATAATATTAAGCATAAGAATATTATGCTTTTAAGTAGTTTGGAAAACATAAGTTCCTCCGTCTTATTAGATTCATAAGAGCGGGAGATGAACTTGCAAGAAATGCTGATCAATCCAGCAGCGATAAATATACGCTGCCTTGGTTTCCCTACGCCGGTGTTATCCGGTTCAGGTTCTCAGGGTATGATCTCAGCCTGCTGTTGCAAGCACCCCCAACCTTGGGTGATTTTATTCAGTCCAAAGATAAGGGCCTTGCCTCGTATCTTCAAAATTAGTTTATAAAGAACTTATCCTTATTGCCCAACCAAAAACACGGCATTGCCAAAAAGCAGCTTCCCATTGTACCAGAAAGCACGAAACAGTGGATTATCTACCATATAAACCACTGACCCGGAACCCACATTCTGTACACCAAAGGTAAGCGTATTTTCGAGCTCTTCTTTAGCTTTATATCCAATAAATCCGCTCATATGTGCATCTTCTTTGGCAACCCCTACATTCCATCCGTTATCTAAATAGCTATAAGTATCGGTATCAAGTTTTAGCGAGAAGTAGCTACCCTCATATCCGAAAGCCAGCGGATGGCTGGTATCCATCGATATCTCATACACAGATCCCGTATTACTGCCGGTAATATTTTCCCGCTGCTGTTCTTTATAACGGTCCAGTTCGCCATGTTGGGATGCGTGAGCAGTAGAATCTTCGTTTTCCTCCTTCCATTGAAGACCAAAGCCATCCTTGCCGGCCAACATACTATTTGCCTGTTTTAAGGCAATAAGCTTACCGCCCGCCTCTACCCATTCCCGAACTTCTTGGAATCGCTCGTCATCAAGCTTATCACCATCGATCCCAGAGGGCAAAATAAGCACATCATAATTGTCGAGATCAACCTCGTCAAAATAACCGGTACCAAGCATAGTGACAGGGTAATCAATCTGCTGATCAAAATAGTGCCAAACTTCACCCACTCTATTTGAATTTGTCCCTTCCCCCGAAAGCAGTGCTACACGCGGTTTTTTGAGATAACGAACCGACGAGGATCCCAAGTCGGAACCTGATTGCACAAATCCTGTTTCTACTCCACGAATCTGCTGACCATGTTTTGATGCAATATTTTGTACCAAGTGATCAAACTCTTTACCCATATTTTTATTATCGGCCCGAGTAATAATTAAAGTACCGCGACCGTACATGCGATCATCAATCTTAAATTGCCCTTTCGCAAAACGTACTTTTACATCTTTCTTTAATAAATCAGACAAAAGTCGAACATCCGCCAAATCTTGCCAGCGAGCCAAATATGCATATGGGGATTCCCCAAAACTGGTATCAATCTCTGGTTTCGAATAATCAACCTTTTCAACCTCCAGCTGCTGCTTAAGGGCATATCCTTCAAGCCCAAAAGCATAATGCTGCTCCCACGCCGTAATGTCGTAAGTTACCGAATCGGCCAGTTCGGGACGAGGTTCAAATAAAATACGTGCCATCACTCCTTTCGGTTGGTAAACGCTCACCAAATAGTCATCCTCAGTAATACGCACTCGTTTGGTATTCCCGGTTCGGTAATCATATCCATCCACGGTTTGCTGTCGGATAGCCTTGCCATAATCAACTCGATGCTTATCCAGCAGACCAAACAGTGCCTGCAGTTTATCCGGATTATTTCCAGCCTTAATCACAAACGTCTTGTATTCTCCGCGTGGATTGTTCTGAGCCGTCTGGTAATAATCCGAAAACTCACTCACCAATTTATCCGCGTTCTGGGAACTGACCTCTATTGTTGAAAGTCCGGTTGTGAAATGATGGATCAGTCGGTCATCAAGGGTAAGTGTATCTCCTTCAGCCTTAATGATTCCAAGCCCCGCCATACTGTGTCCCGCCTGCTCATACGTCATGCCAATAGCCCCGTTAAAGGTTGGATAAGTATCACCGTAGCTGGGATAAAAGAGATCAAATACTTCGCGGGTAAAATAGAGCCAGCTATTCTTATCGAAATACTTGGCATTATTTTCACCAATGGTGTACTGAAATTCAGTCTGCCAATCGGTAATAGCATTGTGAAACGGTTTTGCTGCGGGAGCAAAATAGTAAGGAGAATTGTAACCCTGCTCGTGAAAATCGACGTGAATATGCGGCATCCACTTTTGGTATTTGGTCACACGCTGACGAGTCTCCTTTTGTGTTAGCCAAGCCCAATCGCGATTCAAATCAAAATAGTAATGATTCGTTCGTCCTCCTGGCCATGGCTCATGATGTTCGCGTGCTTCCACTTGCGCATTAAATTCTTCACCCACTGTCTGCCTGAACCAGTTCACATAACGCTCTCGTCCATCAGGATTCAGCATTGGATCCATAATAACAACGGTATTCTGCAGCCACGACTTGGTCTTTGAATTATCCGGACGAACCAGCTCATAAATAGTCTTCATTGCCGCCTCACTGCTGGATGTTTCATTGCCATGCACATTATAGCTGAGCCAAACAATTGCTGTGGTATCTGACGTGGATTCACCTTCTAATAGACCTGTACGCTTTACGTTATTCGTCCTTATTTCTTCCAGTCGCCTAACATTTTTTTCGTCTGATACATATGCCAGCATCAATTCCCGGCCCTCGTAGGATTCTCCGTATGTTTCAGCCTTCACCATGGCTGAATTTTCAGCAATATGCCAAAAGTAATCCATCACTTTATAATGTGGGGTCCATTGACCACCCAATTCATATCCTAAGAATTCGGACGGCGACTGGATGTCATTTTGTGCTTGTGCACTAACACTTAGCGCTACAAAAAGTAATAGAGATGCTGTAATACGAGAGAGTAACTTCATGAAACTATATTTTGAATAATATGTGGGACGAAATAAAATTTAAATCCCCAAAAACATATCGATGTTATAAGAACTTTAATTAGCTGAGGTATCTGTTAAAGCATTATCAATTTGCTTAACCACCGTATCTACAATGGCGTTTGGTATGGGGATCGACAGATTATAATGAGCAATCTTCCAGGTCTCTGTTTGTTTTATAAGTATTCCCGAACCACGGGCCGGACCCAAATTGGGGGTGTCCAATGATTCATCAAACCATGCTGTTTGCCCATTATCCGAAAGGTAAACGTGACGCTCAACCGGAGTAAAATCCCAAGCCTCACCGTTATCAAAATGCGGTTTAGCCCATGGCTTAAACTCAGCAACAGTCCACCGTTCGGTGGCATCGGTACCCATAAAAATGGCGCTGTCGCTGGCAAAGTGCATAAAATAGCGCTCAAAATTGCCTTCAGATGCAGCCAAATGCCAGTCATCCAAAATAGTGTTAATAGCTTTCTTTTGTACTTGCCGAGATTGTTCATCACCTGATGAACAACCGGTTATCAGCATAAAAGCAAGAGGAATGATAAGAATGTAAACAAGCGTTTTATTTGTCATAGTAAAAGTGAATTTGTTTTGTTGAATGTATTAAAAAAATCAATACCAAAAGGAAGTAATAATTCCGCTAAAACACTGCTAAAGAAGACTGCTATTTATTACCTTTATCCTGCAAGAAATTGAGAACAAAACTACCTGCTTTTTATGTCTGTAACAAATGATGAAATTGCCGAGCGACTGCGCGAAATTTACCAACTAATGCAACTTGCCGGCGAAAATAGATTTCGTGCCATTGCTTTTGACCGTGCCGCCCAAACTATCGAATCACTGAACGATGATATCAGTAATTATATCGATAACGATTCGCTGACCGATATTAAAGGTATTGGCAACTCCATTGCAGAAGACATCAAATCCTATGCCCAAACAGGGACTATTGAAGTGCTTGAAAGCCTGCGCGAACGTATTCCCGAGGGCATTATCAAATGGTTGGATATTTCGGGATTGGGACCCAAGAATATAGCAAAAATACACGATCAGCTCGGCATTTCTGAGCTTGATGAGCTTAAAAAAGCCTGCCAAGATGGCCGTGTGGCCTCCCTCGATGGATTGGGAGAGAAATCAGCGCAGAAAATTTTAACATCCATTGAGTGGATGGAACAATTTGACGAGCGCTGTCGCCTGGATGAAGCCACAGAAATTGCTGAACCGATGTATAATTTTCTCAAAGACCAGCAGGGCGTTGAAGCTATTGAAATTGCAGGCTCGCTTCGTCGAGCAAAAGAAACCATTGGTGATGTAGACATTTTAATCGGTGCCGATGAAAAATATATTACGGATTTATTTGATGCTTTTGTGAATCACGACTTAGTGGTTGAGGTACTGGGCCGCGGCGAAACCAAGAGCTCTATCCGAACTAAGAACGGCCGTCAGGTCGACCTTCGCATTGTTACCCCAGACCAGTTTCCTGCCGCACTGATGTACTTTACCGGTAGCAAAGAACACAACGTCGTACTCCGTCAACGGGCCCGGGAACGAGGGCTTTCCCTTAACGAATACGGGCTGTTCCAGCTTGATGGCGAAGGCAATACCAACTTTGACAAACCTATTGAATACAGCTCCGAAACCGACATTTACGAACACCTGGGGCTGCATTTTATCCCACCGGAGCTGCGCGAAGATCGTGGAGAGATTGCATTTTTTGAATCTCATGAATCTATGGACTTAGTAACGGATGAGGATATTTGCGGTGTCATTCATGCCCACAGCACCTACAGTGACGGTAAGTTTTCAATAAAAGAAATGGCCGAAGCCTGTATCGAACGTGGCTACAGGTATCTTGGAATGAGTGATCACTCTCAAACTGCTGCTTATGCCGGCGGCCTTTCAGTTGATGAGATCAAACAACAGTGGGAAGAAATTGATAAGCTCAATGAAGAGTTCACTGAAAACGACATCGACTTTAAAATATTTAAGGGAATAGAATCGGACATACTGAGCGACGGTAGCCTTGATTATAACGACAACATTCTTGACGGATTCGACTTTGTGATCGCCAGTGTACACAACGGATTAGATATGTCGCGCGATAAGATGATGACGCGTTTTCGTAATGCCATAAAAAATCCTTACACCGACATTGTAGGACATCCTACCGGGCGACTGTTACTTCAACGTGACGCCAGCGACTTGGATATGAATGAACTTATTGAGCTGGCAGCAAAACACAACACCGCTATTGAAATTAATGCAAATCCCCGGCGGCTGGATTTAGATTGGCGACATGGTAACAAAGCCAAAGAAGTAGGGTTGATGTCTGCTATCAACCCGGACGCTCATAGTAAAAAGGGTATCGACCATATTGGTTATGGCGTGCGAACTGCCCGCAAAGCCAAATTTGAAAAGGAGCGTATCCTGAACACCAAAAGTGCTGATGAACTCATGGAGTGGTTTCAAAACCATCGGTAATTTTACGGCTGGTTCTCTGTTGAGCCGCGCTTGACTAAAATGGGATCAGTAACTTTTTGAACAACGGGGCTATCAGCCGCACCAATTAATTTGGTCATCTGTTTTATGGCGTTAACCCCGATGGTATACATTTTTTGATCGACCGTTGTAAGATCAAGATATTTGCTCAACTTAATATTATCATATCCCATCACAGCAACGTCCTTAGGCACATCAATACCCAGCCGTGACAGCGCGTACATCGCACCAATGGCCAGCGTATCATTCAGACAAAAGATAGCCTCCGGGAATGATCCCTGTTTATCAAATTTATGGATCGCTTCAAAGCCCGATTCTTCCGAAAAACCGGCATGTTTACTTATTGATCCCCGGACAAAGTGCTCCTCTTTCACCTCGATGTCATGCTCACTCAGATAATCCTGAAATCCTCCCGTACGCTCATCCGTAGTAGCTGATTTTTCTGCTGCAGAAATTATTCCGATCGACTCATATCCCTGGCTCACCAGATGTTCGGCCGCCATATACCCACCTTGATAATCATCAACCTGGAAGTAACTGTACTCAGGGTGCGTAGTATTTATTAACACCGTTTGTACTTCGGTAGCCTGCAATTGCTTGTGAATGCGTTCAGGAATATCGATTGAAATAATGATCAGCGCATCCGCTACCCCTCGTCCAAAAAACTCTTTAAGTCCCTTTTGAGGAGTATCAGAGCCGGTATTATAAATCATCATATCCAAATCCGTACGACCAATCTCATCCTTAATCCCCTTAAGCACCTCGTTAAAATAGGGTGTTGTGAAGGATGGCACCACTACCCCCAGAAGCTCCGTTTTGCTGCTGGCCAACTTTCGGGCCGTTAGCCGTGGAGCATAGTTCATCTCCCGCATTGCTTTTAAAATTCGCTTCTTGGTTTTATCCGAAACCCGGGGCGAATCATTAAGCACCCGAGAAACAGTAGCCGTACTTACGCCAACCTTTTTGGCAATTTCGTAAATGGTAGGTTTCTTAGCCATGGTATAAACAGTGACCTAACTTATTAATAATAATCTCTTCCCTTTATTATCTTATAGCATATGACAGAGAATATATAATTGACGAACCACTTAAACTACAAAATAAAACAGGCATATTTCGAGTTAAATATATAACGAAATATCATAGAGCCTTGAAATTATGAAACGATTATTCATACACATATTGACGGTACTGCTGGGGATGTTCTGGATATTAAATGATACACCCGATGCTAAAGCGCAACAATCCAAAAAGATTATTTTGGCGGGCTATAAGCATAAACCGCCCGTTTCAACCACCGGCTCAGGCATGGCCACTGTTACGCTTCATGGCGATACGTTAACAGTAAAAGGAAAATTTGAAGATTTAAGCGCCAACTATTCCGGTGCTTACCTGATGGTAACTATTCGGGGCCAGGGTGGAAATCAACTTTATCGTTTAAAAGTAGAGCTAAATGAAGAAAAAACGGGTGGAAAACTGATTGGAAAAGAAAATAGATTTATACTTTCACCCGCGCAAAAAGCATTGTTGAAAAAGGGAGAACTCTACATCAATATCAGTTCATTTGAAAATCAAAAAGGAGAACTGCGCGGCAATATCGGACCGTTGGGAGATTGATCAAATTTGACCATCCCATTTTTTTATGATATGGAATGATCCAATTTAGAAAACGGGTTATACTCTCCAAAATCAGAAAAATAATATTAAACGCAACCACATTATTTTATGAAAATTGTTATTTCACCGGCAAAATCACTGGATTACGAAAGCAAACTGCCAACAGATCAAGCCACGCAACCTCGTTTTTTAGATGAAGCGGAAACCCTTAATAATGAGCTGGCTGAAAAATCTAAAGACGAGTTAAAAGATCTCATGGATATCAGCCAAAACCTGGCCGATTTGAATTACGAGCGTTACCAAAAATTCTCGATCCCCTTCAATAAAGATAACGCTCGTCCCTGCATTTATGCCTTTGACGGATCAGCCTATAAAGAGTTGGACGCCTACACTATTGATGAAGATCATATTGATACGCTACAGGATAGCCTGCGTATTTTGTCTGGAATGTATGGTATTCTTCGTCCGTTGGACCTGATGCAGCCCTACCGCTTAGAGATGGGCACGAAGTTGCAAATTAATGGTCATGATCGTTTATATGACTTTTGGGGTGATAGCCTTACCGAAGCCTTAAACGACGAGCTTGAGGATAATGAGCTATTCGTCAACCTTGCCAGCAAGGAGTATTTCAAAGCACTGCAACCTGACAAGCTGAAAGTGGATGTCATCAAGCCAAAGTTCAAAGATTTCAGAAATGGCAATCTAAAAACCATTGGCTTTTATGCTAAGAAAAACCGCGGAACCATGGCCCGTTATCTCATAGAAAATGAGGTGGACAGCTATGAAGGCTTGCTTGGCTTTAACGGTAATGATTACAGCTACAGCGAAGAACATACCGAACATAAAACTGAGCCGGTATTTATTCGGTAAGTACTACCGACCCCACAACACTTTAAACCTTCCGGGGTTCATCGCCTTGGAAGGTTTTTTGTTTTTAGATCATAATATAAAACCTATGAAGCCTTGGGTAGACTCACATAAAAAGCAGATCCTTTGCCTACAGTACTCTCCAGCTCAATAGAACCATTCTGTTTTTCTACAAACTCCTTACACAACTTTAAGCCCAGTCCGCTGCCGTTTTCATTATTGGTGCCCGAACGCGAATTCCCCTGCAACGAAAAAAGTCCCTCACGTTCTTCTTCGGGAATTCCAATGCCCGTATCTTCCACCTTGAAGATCACCTCATCATTTTGCTCTTTTGCCGTAATCATGACGGAATCTCCCTCATTTGAAAACTTAATCGCATTACTGACCAGATTACGAATAATTAGCTGCAAAAGATTGATATCCGCTTCAACCTCAATGGTTTTATCCACCTCATTCAAAAGTGTTATCGATTTGTGACTGGCCGAAAAGGACAAGTTTTCAATCACCTTATCTACAGCTTCAAAAGCTGAAACTTTCTCAATATCTATTTTCAATCCTGTCATCTGACTATTTGCCCAGTTCAGCAAGTTATCCATCATGTTTATATTCTCGCGGATCGAAACCTCCAACTCTGAGGCGATTTCTCTGATTTCTTCAAGCTCAAGGTCTTCATTCTTTAACAGATAAAATACTCCCTGCATCGATGACATCGGCGAACGGAGATCATGAGCAATAATCCCCATCATTTTATTCTTAACTTGATTCAGCTCTTCAAGCTCTCTATTGGCTCGTTGCCGTTCCCTGTTGGATCGATACAGCATACCGATTGAAATCAATATCACAATTATTACAAGTACCGACATCCCTATGAGCCAATTCTGAGCAGTAATACGTGCCTCTTGCTGCTGCTGTTGCTCTTGTAACAGCTGATTCATTTTCTGCTGCTGCCGCAATCCCAGCTCCGTTTCGGCCAAGGCTAATTGCTCATCCTGCTGAGCTTCGTTTAAACTATCTGAAACCTGTTTAGCTAATTCATAGTACTTGAGAGCTTGTTCAAAATCACCCTCTTTCTTATAAGCTTCGTGAAGCTTTTCCGAAACAGTTATACGAAATGGAGGGGAATTAACTTTTTGGGCAATCTCAAAACTATCATTATAAAAACCAATTGAAGTCGAAAAATCTCCCCGTGCAAGAGCGAGATCCCCAAGACCGATATGATTATAAAAAATACCGGCCGGTATCCCTCCTTTTTGCGAGTACTCCAGTGACTCCCGGAAGTGTTCTTCTGCTGCATCAAGTTCCGATACCTCCAAATGTAGCCGTCCCATATTATATAGAAGCTGAATGGGAGGACTATCAGGCCGAATCTTCTCGTGCAACTCCCATGCTTCTCTATATAAAATTCGTGCCTCTTCATAGTTGCCCAGATCGCGCTCCGTACTTGCTAAATTATGCTTAGCTCGTAATAAAGTGTTATAAAAGGCCTGCTCTTCGCTTACAGTAATAGACTCACTGAGATACGTCTGTGCGTCTTTATAATTTGACTGCTCATAGTAGAGATTACCCAGATTGTTTAATGCCGTGGCCAAAAAGCTGCTATCGCCAACTGCTTCAGCAAATGCAATACCTTCCTGATAAAGTGAAATAGCCTCACTAAGATTGCCTAGATCTTCATAAATAGACGCTTTATTCGTATTTATTGCCGTAAAAACATCCGGGCTCTCTAAGGAATCAATGAGCGATAATCCCTGATTATACGTATTCATCGCTTCGGGATATTTCGATTGATAACGATAAGCCGTAGCCAACAGGTTTAAAATCTGGGTTTGCTTTATCTTACCTGAAGAACGTTCAGCGGCCCGTTCAAGCACTACTTCTGCCGAATCGTAGCTGCCTGTTTGCAGATAGTATTCACCGAGATACGCTTCAACCTCCTGTAATAGCAGGGGACTATCCAGTGAATCAGCGACACGCTGAGCTTCACCTAAAATATCACGGAGTCTACGAATTTCTCCCAGCCTTCTGGCTTCATCGGCTGTCTCTAGATATGAATAAACAAATGCACTATCAGATTCAGCATTTTCTATGCTAATATCTTTTTGCTGATGATCCTGTGCTAATCCCCGGGATCCCGTCCATAATATTACCACCATTAACAAAATTATAGAAAAGCAGGTATACGTTAGTCGCTTGTCCATCCAATTTCGTAATTTCGAACTATTTATCTAATCGGATAACTTGTTCTTTAAAATAGACCCTTCTTGTCCTATTTGCCTGCAAGACTAAAATCAAGCTCTTGCACAAGTAGCATTAACTACCTGCCTTGGCTGTCTTGCCGAGTGGAATTTTATCTACTGCATCAAGCGCTGGACTAGGATCTCCCATAATATAAAAATGTATTCCCGGAGCACCGCCCTCTAACAGTTCGGTGCACTGTTGAGCCGCCCACTCAACGCCAATTTCTCTGGCATTATCAGGATCGGCTTGGACCTCATCTGATAAGACTTCCGGTATATTCAAATGGAAAAATTTAGGCAGGAAATTTAGATGTCGCTTGCGAGTAAGAACCTTCAGGCCCGGTACAATCGGACATTCAATACCAGCTGATCGACACTTTTCAACAAAATGGAAATAGGCATCATTGTTGAAAAACATCTGCGTAACAATGTAATCTCCGCCGGCATCAACTTTTTCTTTCAATCTTGCGATATCAAAATCAAGATTAGGCGCTTCAAAATGCTTCTCAGGATATCCCGCAACCCCAACGCAAAAGTTCGTCTCATGGGCATTAACGATATCCTCGAGGTATTCTCCCCTATTCATATCCTTAACCTGCTTTACCAGATCAATGGCATATTTATTATAAGTCCCATTTTTAATGCGTGGAGTAGAATCGTCGGTTGAATCCCCCCTAATAGCCAACACATTATCAATTCCCAAAAAGTTGAGCTCTATAAGTGCATCTTCGGTCTCTTCCTTTGTAAATCCTTCACAAATTAAATGTGGGACGGGATCCACCCCATACTTATGCTTTATTGCCGCACAAAGACCGATGGTACCGGGACGCTTTCGCTTGATATGACGTTTAATAGTTCCATCCGGCAGCTCCTCATAGTATGATTCCGCGGCATGATAAGTCACATCAATAAAGGGCGGATTATACTTCATCACCTTGTCCAGCGACTCAAAAACCTTATCCACCGATCCTCCTCGCTTTGGAGGTATAATCTCAAATGAGATTAATGGTTCTGTTGCTCTACTGTAATGTTCAATAACTTTCATTTACTATACTTTTCTTTGTACCTTTGGGATCCAAAAACTTTTCTTCAAGTTACGCGATTTTCGAAGAGAAAATCTAACAGTGTCTAAGGTAATCACTTCGTAGCTTAGTTGAAAAGTTTTTGTGCAACCACAAGCACCTTATAACCTATTACCTGGAAATAATTTACATGAAATTCGATCAAATTACCGATCTGCTAAAAGATCGCATCTTGATTCTGGACGGCGCCATGGGCACCATGATTCAGAATCACAACCTCACCGAAGAAGACTATCGCGGCGAACGCTTTAAAGATTACGACAAGGGGGATCTCAAGGGCAACAATGACCTGCTGAGCATTACCCAGCCCGACATCATCAAAGATATTCACCGGCAATTCCTTTCTGCGGGATCGGATATCATCGAAACCAATACCTTTAACGCCACCTCTATTTCGCAGGCGGATTACCATATGCAAGATCTGGCCTACGAGCTCAACGTGTCAGCCGCAAAAAATGCCCGCGAAGTGGCCGATGAGTTTACGGATAAAAACCCTGATAAGCCCCGATTTGTAGCTGGCGCCATTGGCCCTACGAATAAAACCCTTTCCCTTTCGCCGGATGTAGAAGATCCCGGCTATCGCGCAATCACCTTTGACCAGCTCAAGGAAGCTTATAGCGAGCAGATTCGCGGATTGGTGGATGGCGGAGCTGATATTCTGCTGGTAGAAACCATTTTCGATACACTCAATGCCAAAGCCGCCATTTACGCGATCCATAAGTTCCAGGAAGAAACTGGCAAAGAAATTCCCGTAATGATCTCGGGCACCATCGTCGATCAAAGCGGGCGTACCTTGTCCGGACAGACAACTGAGGCATTTTGGATTTCGGTATCCCATACCAAGAATTTACTGAGTGTGGGCCTCAACTGTTCGCTCGGATCCAAGGAAATGCGTCCCTATATTGAGGAGCTGGCCAATATTGCAGATTGCCACACGAGCCTCTACCCAAATGCGGGACTGCCCGATGAAATGGGCGACTATAACGAGACGCCGGAGTTTATGGCCGATCAGCTGCGCGATTATGCCGTATCAAATTTTGTGAATCTTGTGGGTGGCTGCTGTGGGACGACTCCTGAACATATTGAAGCAATTGCTGAAGCGGCAAAAGAGTGCGAACCGCGACAGATTCCCAAGCAGAAACCCTATTTACGGCTTAGTGGACTTGAACCATTAGTTGTTCGTCCCGAGACCAATTTTGTGAATATCGGTGAACGCACTAATGTGATGGGATCGCGAAAATTTAAGCGGCTCATCAAAAATGAAGAGTACGAAGAAGCACTTTCAGTTGCACGTCAGCAGGTAGAAAACGGCGCCCAGATCATCGACATCAACATGGATGAGGGCATGCTCGAATCCGAAGAAGTGATGGTCGATTTTCTACAGCTTATTGCGGCAGAACCCGATATTTCGCGCGTGCCTATCATGATCGATTCTTCCAAATGGTCGGTACTCAAGGCCGGACTCAAAGCTGCTCAAGGAAAATGTGTAGTCAACTCTATTTCACTCAAAGAAGGAGAAGAAGAGTTCAAAGAACACGCACGAGAAATCCTCAACTTTGGAGGGGCAGTGGTTGTGATGGGCTTTGACGAAAAGGGTCAGGCCGACAACTACGAGCGGCGCATCGAAATTGCTGAACGCGCTTATAATATTCTCACCAAAGAAGTCGGCTTTAAACCGCAGGATATCATTCTTGATCCCAACATTTTGACCGTGGCCACCGGCATCGAGGAACATAACAACTACGCCGTTGACTTTATTAAAGCTACCGAATGGATCAAGGAAAACCTTCCGCTAGCAAAGGTAAGTGGGGGGCTCAGCAATATCTCGTTTTCTTTCCGTGGCAATAATAAAGTCCGCGAGGCCATGCATTCCGTGTTTTTGTACCACGCTATTAAAGCAGGTCTTGATATGGCCATTGTTAATGCCGGTCAGCTTGAAATATATGAAGAGATCCCTGAGAAACTGCGCGAACTTGTCGAGGACGTCATCCTAAACCGTCGGGATGACGCCACCGAACGACTGGTCGATTATGCTGAAGAGATTAAGGACGACAAGACTGAAACCAAACAAAAAACACAGGAATGGCGTACCAAATCGGTCGAAAAACGAATAGAACACGCGCTGGTAAAAGGCATTGTTGATTATATTGTGGATGATGTAGAGGAAGCCCGACAAAAATACGATCAGCCTATTGAAGTCATTGAAGGTCCGATGATGTCCGGAATGGATGTAGTTGGGGATCTATTTGGATCCGGCAAAATGTTTCTGCCGCAGGTGGTAAAAAGTGCCCGCGTAATGAAGAAGGGCGTGGCTCATCTGATTCCCTATATCGAGAAAGAAAAAGAGAAGAATCAAAACAGCGAACCCAAGGCGAAAGTACTGCTGGCAACCGTTAAAGGAGATGTACACGATATCGGTAAAAATATCGTTTCGGTCGTACTGCGCTGCAATAACTTTGACGTGATCGACTTGGGTGTGATGGTTCCGGCCGATAAAATCCTCGAAGAAGCCCGAAAACATAACGTAGATATTATCGGGCTCAGCGGACTCATTACCCCTTCGCTGGATGAAATGGTACATGTAGCCAAGGAACTCAAACGCGAAAACTTTGAGCAGCCACTACTCATTGGCGGAGCTACTACCTCCCGAACCCATACAGCCGTTAAAATTGAGCCTAATTACGATCAGCCCGTGGTGCATGTGCTCGATGCTTCCCGCTCGGTTTCGGTAACCGGAAATCTGGTCTCAAAAACACTGCACGATGAGTTCGTGAAGAAGATCAAAAACGAGTACGTAAAAGTACGCGAACGTCACGAGGGTCGATCCAGTCGGAAAACGTATCTGCCCATTGAAGAAGCACGCGATAATGCTTCCGATATTGATTGGGATTCCTCAGAAATTGTTAAGCCTAATGAACTGGGAACCAAGGTTTTTGATAACTATCCGCTGGAGGAAATTCGTAACTACATCGACTGGGGACCGTTTTTCATTGCCTGGCAGATGAAAGGCAAGTTCCCTGATGTGCTAGAGGATGAAAAGTACGGCGAAGAGGCTCAGAAACTGTTTGATGATGCCAATGAACTACTCGATCAGATTATTGATCAAAAACTATTAAAAGCCCGGGCAGTCTTAGGTCTGTATCCCGCAAATTCGGTCGGTGATGACGTGGAGCTCTATACCGATGACGATCGGAATGAAGTACTCACGACCTTCCACATGCTGCGTCAGCAGGCCCAGAAGCGAAAAGGACAGCCCAATAAAGCACTGTCTGATTTTGTAGCACCAAAATCGTCTGGGATTAACGATTACATGGGTGGATTTGCGGTAACTTGTGGCATTGGTGCTCCCGAGCTGGTTAAACAGTTTGAAGACAACCACGATGATTATAACGCTATTCTCACGAAGGCATTGGCCGATCGACTGGCCGAAGCCTTTACCGAGCTGCTGCATGAAAAAGTCCGCAAGCAGATCTGGGGCTACGCTCCCAACGAAAGCTATAGTAATGATTCGCTGATTCGAGAGGAGTACGACGGTATTCGTCCGGCTCCCGGCTATCCTGCTCAACCTGATCATACGGAAAAGCGCATTCTTTTTGACCTGCTGGATGTGCCCGAAAAAGCGGGAATTACCCTAACGGAATCCTGCGCCATGCATCCAGCGGCCTCGGTAAGCGGCTTGTACTTTGCACATCCTGAATCTGACTATTTTAATGTCGGTAACTTTGAAAAGGATCAGATCGAAGATTATGCTCAGCGTAAAGAGATGAGCGTTAGCGAAGTTGAGCGGTGGTTGGGTCCCAATCTGAATTACGACCCCGAATAACATCACATCAAGCCTGAAAGATTTCTACGATCTTTCAGGCTTTAGTACGCTAGTTTCACGTTATATTACAATCATTCACTATGGATGTTATTTATTGCGTTTCTTATTAGTGCATATCCTAACAGACCACTTATCAGTGAGCCCGATATAATGCCAACCTTTGCATACTCTAAAAATACCGCCGATTCAAAAGAAAGCCCTCCTATAAATAGCGACATCGTGAATCCTACACCACTTAAACAAGCAAGGCCGTAAACAATTTGCCATGTCCCTTTTTGCTCAGGAAAGGTACTGAGCCCAACAATCTTCATTAAGAAAGCTGCCGAAAATATTCCTATCTGTTTCCCAAAGAAAAGTCCAAGTAAAATACCCCAAGTCAATGTTGACGAAAAAGCTTCTGCAATTAATTGGCTATCAAAAGCTACCCCTGCATTAGCAAAAGCAAAAATAGGAATAATTCCATAGGCTACCCATGGATGCAAATTATGTTCAAGTCTGTGCAAGGGAGATTCTGACTCTGAAACTACATCATCCATATAATTCAGTGCCGTCTCACGAGCTTCTCCCTGATCATTTTTCAATGCATGCTTGAACAGGCTTACAGCGCCTTCAGCTTTTTCAAGCAAACTATTAAGACTTGTATTGCGAGTTGCAGGAATCATAAGTCCAAGAACAACTCCGGCAATCGTGGCATGTACTCCTGATTTTAGTACCGCCACCCACATTATAATACCCACTATCATATACAATCCAATTCTCCTTACATTCAGCAGATTAAAAATAAGAAGTACTACAAAGCACCCTGCCGCAATTGCCAACGCTGTCATTTGGATACTTGCAGTATAAAAAAGTGCAATAGCCATTACCGCAATTAAATCATCAACTACTGCGACAGCTGTTAGAAATACCTTTGCCCAGATGGGTACTTTAGACCCCAGTAGCGTAAGGATTCCAATGGCAAATGCAATATCGGTTGCAATGGCTATAGCCCAGCCCTGCGAAAATTCGGTTCCTGCATTTAACGCAAAAAAGATGGCTCCGGGAACTAAGGCGCCGCCCAATGCTGCCACGACAGGAGTAAGTGCAAGTTTGAAACTAGACAGCTCCCCATATTTTAATTCTCTTTTTATTTCTAACCCAATCAACAAAAAGAAAACAGCCATTAGCCCGTCATTAATCCAAAGAAGCAATGGCTTTTCAATATTGAGTGATGGCGTACCTACCGTGAGTGTGGATTGAAAGAAATTAAAATAGCTTTCACTCAAGGGGCTGTTAGCAATGAGCAAAGCCAAAACTGTAGTAATGAGTAACAAAATCCCCGATGAAGATTCTGTTTTAAAAAACTCTTGAATGGGCGTCAGTGGATTAAAGGTTATTCTATTCTTCATTTCTATTTGGATTTATAGGTATTTTATTGAGTACCACTTCTTTTTTATTGCCATTCCCAAGATATGCTACACATATAAATAAAGTTACATGGAAAATGCTGCAAAAATTATGGTCGTATACAACTTAAAGAAGTATTTATGCTTTTAATTCCCTTATAGCATTGGGATTTCCAATAATCGTAAGCTCATCTTCTGCTTCCAACACAGTATCACCGTGAGGAATAATTAAATTATCATCTCTGTAGATGATAGCTACCAGGCAATCACCCGGTAAATCAATTTCTCCGATTTTCTTTCCTTTTCGACGATTTAAGAATTCATTTTCAGAAACAAATAGATGGATAAAGTGTTCATCGCTTATAAGCACTTCTCTAAGCTGCTTTTCTGATTTAGCCTCGTGCCACCGCTGCAGGAAATTGGGTTGATTTACAATTTCTGCCAAGTGCCCGACCAGACGCATATCAAGACCATAAGCCTCTACAGGGGTAATAAGAAATATTAATGCATGCTTATCTTCATCAATTTCGCTCGATAATTTACCACCCGACTTATTTATTCTAAACCCAACCATCTCAGCGGTGGTAATAGCTTCATATCCTATCTGACATATAACAACTCCCTTTCCAATATTATGAATGTTGGTTTTGTATTGTTTCTGCAACTCATGTTTAATCTCATCCTTTTCTTTCTTTGTACGGTCCGCAAATATCTCTGCAGTGATATCTGTGCACTTATCAAGCAGCTTGTCGCTTTCACTGATATCCCTGATTACACTCCGAGCGACAACTTGTTCATAAGCTAATTTATCCTCACCGTTTTTTTCATTCAGAATCGACATGAGCTCATATTCGAGTGCTTCGTATCTTTTACGACCAAGCCGTTCGTGCACATGAAATATAGCTCCTTGCCGCTCTATCTTTTCTCCGGCATAATAGAAGTACCAAACGATGCAGAGCACAATCATTATCCCGGTTAGAGAAACAGGCATCAGCCCCATTTCTGCGATGAGCCACACTGGGATTAACATGCCAGCTATCTGTACCCATGGATACAGCGGGGATCGAAAGCCCGGTGAATATGCATCAATCTTGCTCTCGCGCATTACCACAACTGCAAGGCTCATTAAGCCAAAAAGAATCAACTGAAATGCACTTGCCAGCTTGGCTACCGCTTCTACATCAAAAACCAATAAAACAACCGCCATCAAAATTATCGTAACTGTAATTGCAAACGAGGGCGTCCCGGTTTTCCCTAATTTTGAAAACTTGGGACTAATTAACTCATCCCTCGACATAGCAAATGGATATCTGGAAGCCGACATAATTCCGGCATTTCCGGTTGATGCAAAAGCAGCAACAGCAGCAACTACCACTGCTGTGACGCCCCATGATCCAGGCAGCCACGACAAAAACTGTTTCCCCGCATCAGCAACGGGAGTAAGACTTGCATAAAACTCTTCAGGATTAAGCACGTTTAACATGATATAAACACCTAATACATAAATAATAGCAGCGGTAAAAAGCGACAATATCATGCTCAACGGAATATTTCTATCTGGATTTTTAATCTCCTCAGCAACACTTGTTACCTTTGTAAGGCCGGCATACGAAACAATTACAAGTCCAATGGTATAGGTAAAACCATGGAGCCCATTCCGGAAAAAATCCGAATATTCGCTATAGGTGCTCGTGGCTTCTGATCCCCAAACAGCCGATAAACCCTGAATAATAAATATGGTCATGATTCCCAGAAGCGTGGCTACGAGGATGCGCTGCAATAACGTTGTCTCTTTGGCTCCATATATATTGAGCACCCCAAAAATTACTGTGAGAATTAGAGCCAGCTGAGTAATTGGCACATTCACATAAAGCGACAGATAAGCCCCCATGCCAATCAATGCGAAAGCGCTTTTAAATATCAGAGCAAACCAAGAACCAAGTCCGCCCACGGTCCCTATCATGGGACCTAAGCTGCGATCTAAAAAATAATAGGTCCCTCCAGCTTTAGGCATAGCGGTTGACAATTCGGCCACGCTCAACATCGAAGGTATCATCAACAAACCAGATGCAAGATAGGCTAAATAAACAGATGCTCCGGTTTCAGCAGCTGCAATTCCCGGCAGCAGAAAGAACCCCGAACTAAACATGGCCCCCGTGCTAATTGCATAGACATCAAATAGGCCTAACTCCTTATTAAGTTTTCTTTTTTTCATGTTATTCTGAGCTTATTTCATTTATTGTGACTTTTGACTCACCTATTTTTTCGAATTGTTTCTGTAATGCTACCCTTACATTTTTATTTCTTTAGGGGTTTCATTTTTCTATCTCTAAAACATCATACAGGCACAAAACCATGCATTAAAAGATACACTAAACCAGGGAATACAAATCGGTATGCCAGTTACCAATTTGATTTTATCCGCTTCTACCACAATTGCTTAAGAATTCCTTGGGTTACAATTACTTCTCATGTAGAAAATGATATGGCAAATTACCGCGAAGCCGGTACGGATTAACTCATTGGTGATATGCGTTCAAGAAAATAGTTTGGATGATAACTTCTTGTAGTGTTGGCAACTATAAGAGTTATACACAGATGGCATTTCGCAATCCGAACCGAAAAAAGAGAGGATATAAAACAAACTGTATTAAGCAAGGTTTTAGTATACATAGCCAGAGGCTGTTAATTTTTCAATTGCAGTTTAGCTAAACAGGGGCAAACCTTACTTATGAAATCAACCAATCAGGTTGGTTGGCGCCCATAAACAGACACCCCTTATTTTTATCAGATCTAAATAACGTATAATTTTTTAGTCTTGCAACTTTTTTTGAGCACATGATAGTTTGTACAAGATCAAAAGATCATTCATCCGTTTTTACATTCGTCTTACGAAGTGGGAAAGATTTCCAACGAGCATCACAATGACGCTCCCAACCACGGTATAAAGCGGCCAGGCAATCACTAGCGGCTCACCGGGCAGTATGTTGTGGATTGGACCCTCCACCATAAAGAGCAGTGAAATTAATCCCACAAAAAAGCCCATTATCGCATCGGTCTTGTCCGGTTTTGTAAACAGACGTCCCAATAAAAACGCGCCCAACAATCCGCCATAGGTGTAGGATGCAATACCAAGGCCGAGTTCTACAACAGCCGGTCGTTCTCCCTCCTGAAGCTGCAGAAAAGCAAAAAAGAAGGCTGATCCAGTTAAAATTATTGCCCAAATCATCGTAATAAAACGCGATATTTTCAGATC
The DNA here is from genome assembly GCF_058386955.1 of Fodinibius sp. GM21. Lineage (NCBI taxonomy): Bacteria > Pseudomonadati > Balneolota > Balneolia > Balneolales > Balneolaceae > Fodinibius > Fodinibius sp. GM21. The sequence goes on from NZ_JBYEIQ010000003.1 coordinate 75,592, forward strand.
CTCAGCTGGAGTATTATGCTTCCCAAAATATGGTTTGTACAAATCAAGCGTGGTTGACGAAGCCAGCGAGTTGAGCGATGAACTTAAGCTACTCATAGCCGCAGCAAAGAGCGAGGCAATAATCAATCCCGACAACCCAACTGGCAACTGCTCAACAATAAATTTCGCAAAAATTTCATCGGTGGTTGCCAACCCAAGAGCCTGAGCCGATTGTGCGTCATAAAAAGCATACAGCAACAGACCAATAAATAAAAATAATCCAAACTGAAAGGCTACAACCACCCCACTCCAAACCAAGGCACGCTGACTTTCATCTATGTTACGCGTAGTAAGCAAGCGCTGAACAATGAGTTGATCGGTGCCGTGAGACGCAATAGAAAAAATGGCACCACCAATAATGGCTGTAAAAAAGGTGTACGGCTGTGCAATGAAATCCCCAAATGACTGGTCAAATCCAAAATCGATGATTTGTAATTTCCCGGCATCACCTGCAATAGAAAGGGCACCACTCAATCCGTTTGGCAAATCAAAAAGAATAATCCCAATTGCCAACATTGCCCCACCAATATAGACCGCCATCTGCATGACATCCATCCAAACCACGGCCTTGATGCCTCCAATGAGGGTATAAATAAGAGTAATAATCGAAATAGCGGCAATGGCAAGCAGGTATACCTCAAAATCACTCCATCCTGTGAAGGCTCCGCCGAGTCGTAAAATAATCGCCAGTGGAATCGCAGTAGCAAAAAGACGAACCCCATCAGCCAGCAGGCGGGTAATCATAAAGGTAGTACTGGTAGCATTACGCATGGCAGCACCAAATCGCTGTTCTAAAAACTGATAAGCCGTGGTTTGCTTTCCCTTAAAATAGGCAGGAAGTAAAAGTTTACTCACTAAAATGCGTCCAATGATATAACCAATTGTGATCTGCAGAAAGGTTAAATTTCCTCCATAAGCAACGGCTGGTATACTAATAAAGGTTAGCGTGCTGGTTTCGGTAGCTACCACCGAAAACATGACCGCCCACCACGGCAATTCCTTTCCCCCCATAAAATAATCGGACGTTGAAGATTGTCGTCCGGCAGCATAAATTCCCAATCCGGCCACCCCGACCAGATACACAACAATAACGATGTAATCTACTACAGAAAATTCCAAAGCTGTATATTTGTTCAACTTTTAAAAGGCTTCATTATAGCAATTTATTTTTATGATTACAGCTGAGGATTTGTGTTGATACTCTGGCTGCGAATGTTAAGTTACCTACGCATGGCACCAACCAAATACTGGTTATTAAAAAAGTGAGTAACTTCAAAGAACTTCTGATTTATGAATCCATCCATTCAAAAACTCCATCATATAGCTCAAAAACCGAGCAGAACCATCATCGGATTGATGTCAGGAACATCACTGGATGGATTGGATATCGCCCTTTGTCAAATATCAGGCTCGGGCCTTAACACAAAGGTTGAGCTCCAACAGTTTGACACCGTCACCTACGAACACACATTTAAACAACGATTATCAGCTATTACTTCGGTTTCCACAGCATCTATGGAAGAAGTCACCATGTTGCACGCGAGGCTAGGTAATTATTACGGCGAACTGATCCTTGACGCGCTTGATCTTTGGGGTATTCCCGCTTCCGATATCGATTGCATTGCCAGTCACGGACAAACCATTTACCACGCCCCAAAATTGCAGCACCAGCAGGCTGATATGCCGAACGCAACCTTTCAGATTGGAGATGGAGACCATATTGCGCAAAAGACTGGAATTATTACGGTAAGTGATTTTCGACAAAAGCATACTGCGGCCGGTGGTAAAGGCGCACCCTTGGCGGCTCCCGTCGATCATCTCTTATTTTCTGATCACTCTGAGGAACGGATCCTGCTTAATATTGGTGGCATAGCTAATTTTACCTATCTCCCGCCTCGTAACTCGGATCAAAAAACCATTACCACCGATACCGGTCCCGGCAATACGCTCATTGATAAGGCAGTGCAGAAATTTTTTGATAAAGCTTTTGATACGGATGGCCTCATTGCCCGTAAAGGATCTGTAAATGAGAAATTGTTGCAAAGCTTAAAAAGCCACCCATATTTCAAAAAACCATTCCCGAAAACCACCGGTCCTGAAGTATTTAGCCTGCAGTGGGTTGACCAAAAGATATCAGAAGAAGGATTTACTGATCTTTCGCCGGATGATCTGATAGCTACCTTAACGCGTTTAACAGCAGAAACCATAGCTGAATCAATTAACAGCATTCTATCCTCAAAAACACACGCTCATATTTATATTAGTGGCGGCGGGCTTCACAATTCCCAACTGATGGAATGGCTTGATGAGCTATTGCCAACTTTTACCATCAAATCATTTGCCACAATCGGTTTTGATCCCGATGCGAAGGAAGCCGTTATTTTTGCGGTACTGGCTAACGAAATGCTAGCAGGAAAAGGGTTTCCGTTTGAATCAGGAAAAAAACTGAATTTCGGGAAAATTTCTCTTCCCCATTAACATCTACTGCTGCTCCTCAAGCCACTCATAAAACTTTTGAATCGCTTTTCCCCGGTGACTGATTTCATTTTTTATCTTGGGATCTAATTCAGCAAATGTCTCTTTATAAGCTGCGGGAAGAAATATTGGATCGTATCCAAACCCACCGGACCCACGTTCTTCTGAAATTATCATCCCGCGGCACACCCCCTCAAAAGTATGACTGTCCTCATCGGTTACAAAGGCAGCAACGGTGCGAAATTGCGCTCCCCGTCGCTCCATAGGCACATCCGAAAGTTCATCCAGCAGCTTGTCAACATTATCTTGATAGCTGGCGTCTTCTCCAGCATATCGCGCCGAGTACACGCCAGGCCGGCCATTAAGGGCATCAACTTCCAAACCCGTATCATCAGAGAGGGCGGGCAGGCCGGTTTGTTGATGCACATATCGAGCTTTTTTAAGGGCATTGCCCTCCAGCGTATCCTGGTCTTCTTCGACCTCTTCGAGATCCGGAAAATCAAAAGTGGATTTTAGTTCAATCCCCAAAGGTTGTAGAGTGGCGCGAAGCTCTTCAATCTTATGTTTATTGCGAGAAGCTAAAACAACGGTTTCCATCAATTCTACCTGCTTATTCAATTATTCTGTTCCTTCTGCTTCACGAAGTATTTCCTGCATCTGGTGCCATTTCAATCTCGGCCCAAACTGAGATACGACTTTCGATCCGGCAAGACTCGCCAGTTTTCCGGCTCCGGCAAATCCCATTCCGTTCGTAATGCCATACAAAAATGCCCCGGCATACATATCACCGGCTCCATTGGTATCAACAGCATTTACCTCATAGGGCTCAATGTCGATAAAGGTGTCGCCGTCATAAATAATAGCTCCATTCGCTCCCTGTGTGATTACAAATCGCTTGGCCTCTTTTTTCAACGCTTCGCGGGCTTCTTTCAAATTATCCTTGCCCGTATAAATTTTCGCCTCTTTTTCGTTACAAAAAAGAAGATCAACCGAAGCCCCTATAATGCCTTCAAAACGGTCTTGAAATCCTTCTACAATGGCCGGATCAGAAAGAGTGAGTGCTGTTTTTACATCATTTTGCTGGGCTATTTTTTTCGTCTGACTCATAGCCTCAAAACCATTTTCGGAAGTCACCAAATAACCCTCAATATACACATACTCTGAATCGCGAATAGCCAGCTCGTCAATTTCCTTTGTTGAAAGATTTTGGGTGATGCCGAGGTAGGTATTCATCGTTCGTTCGGCATCATCAGTAACCATTACCAGGCATTTACCGGTGATTCCGTCTTCTCTTTCTTGACGGTCAAAGTTAGTGTCAATGCCCGCTTCTTTCATATCCTCGAGATACAAATCCCCAAAAGGATCATTAGCTACTTTGCATGAATAAAATGCCTTTCCGCCGAACTGGCTTACTGCAAAAACCGTATTAGCTGCCGAACCGCCCGGCTTTTCAACCGTTTCTTCTCGGCTAATGTCACTGATAAGTTGCGACTGAGTTTCTTCATCCACCAAAGTCATGACGCCTTTTGTGACATCATGTTTGTCAAGGAATTCCTCATCAATTTCGAATTCCATATCTACCAGCGCATTGCCAATACCGTAAACGTTATACTTCTTTTTCATAAAGATTATCGTTGTTCAAACTGAAATTATGCCTTTCAAATATTGTGCGGAAAATACGAACTCTAAGGGGGCTAATAAAGTTCGTATCCACAAATAAAAAAGGCACCTGCCTCATAAAAGACAGGTGCCGTAAATGTGAATTAATTACTTCTCTTTATTGAGAAATAATCGGATCAGGATCACCATCCGGATCGTTTGAGGCAGATCCGTTACTTGTAGGATTACCACCGGTTACCAGCAATACTCCGGCAGCATGCGGACTTGCCATTGAGGTACCACTGATTGTATTTGTGCCTCCATCATTCCAGGTAGAAAGAATATCTACCCCGGGTGCAGCGTATTCTACGGGAGGATCGGTTGGTCCCGAATAGTTCGAAAAGGAAGCAAAGACATCACTTTCATCCGTAGCAGAAATTGTCCAAACGTTGTTATATTCCACACGGGCTGGCGAATAATTATTGGCATCATCTCCATCATTTCCAGCGGCCACGGCGAAATATACACCTTGATCAGCGGCATTTCGAACGGCTGCATCAACGGCATCAGAGGTTCCACCGCCGAGACTCATATTGGCGACATCACCGGCAGATGCATTTTGAGCAACATAATCAATACCATCTATTACAGCAGAGTAAGAACCGCTACCACGACTATCCAGTACTTTTACGCCTACGACCGAAGCACCGGCAGCAACACCTACAACGCCAGTATCATTATCCAGTGCGGCAATAGTACCGGCTACATGGGTACCGTGACCGTTTCCATCATCAGCACTTTTTGAATCCTTACCACTGGTAATAAACGTAGCACTTCGCGTTTCATCTACATTCAAGTCAGGATGATCCAAGTCTACCCCGGAATCAATTACCCATGCTGTGCCACTGCTCGCTGTAGCGCCCCCAACACGGTCAATGCCCCACGGAGTCACTTGGCTGCTTCCACCACCGTTACCGCCGTCATCTCCATCTTTACAGCCCGGCCATGGTGAACATGCCCCCGGAGGTGCAAGCGTAAACATCTTATCTTTTTCAATATAGTCGATACGATTATCTTTCCTGAGTTCTGCCAACTGGCTTTCAGACAATGAAGCAGCAAATCCTTGCAGTGCTACATCGTACACGTTATGAAGAGACTGCTGTTCTATATTGTAATCCGAAAGAACTTCATTGCGCACCTGTTTTGTTCTTTCAACATTACCGGTAAGAGCTTTTCCTTGTGTATCTTCATCTTTGAAGACCACAATGTATTGCCCATCGATAGGTTGTGTGGTTTCTGGGTTCAGTTCTTCTTGTTGATCTTCCTGATTGACATTAGTAGTTGGTTGGTCACATGCAGTGATCCCAAAGACAACTAATGCTACAACCAAGGTTGCTCTAAAAAATGCATTATGCATAATTTATCCCTGATTTTATTAAAATTAATTCGCCATTTTGGCGAATATGAGAGAGCAGGTTTTATGTTTTGATCTATTGCCCTAAAGAAATTAAGCAATCAAAACTCACTGCTATAGTTTTTAAAGAATGCCAAACACCCCATTCGTTACGGATTAATCAAATAATAAATATTAAAATTTTCTAATATTTAAGTAAGCGGGGTTTCTGCAGTTTCAGCAGAAGCTTTCGAAGGAATATCCAACACTTTTTTTCATCAAAAAGTAAATCAAAATTGTACCTTATTTTATCTTCCTTGCACTTGTTTCTTTTGCACCTTTAGGTTTCCTTAACAGAAAGTCCATAGATCAATTTTGTTTAACCAAAAGGCGCCATTAATTTTCAATCTCTACGTGCTACGATGCACCAGCTTATCCAGTTTTTAGAAGATCGTCTATCCCGAAAATTACCCGGCAGAAAGGCCCAAATTGAGATGGCCCCGGAGCCAGTTGATGGAGGTAAAATCAGGGAGATGGAACCACCAGACAGCGTTAATAAAAGCAGTGTATTAATTTTGCTTTTCCCAAATGAAGATGAGGAGTTAGAACTGGTTCTAACGTTGCGAACCCATAATATTGATCATGGTGGGCAAATTAGTTTTCCGGGGGGGCGTGCCGAAAAAAACGAAACCCTGCATCAGACAGCTCTCCGTGAAGCAGAAGAGGAAATCGGGGTACCCTCTGATACAATAACAATTATTGGAGAACTCAGCGAACTATATGTAAGTCACTCTAATAATCTTGTTACACCGGTTATTGGCGTCACAGACAAAAGACCTGACTTCAATATAAATCCCGCTGAGGTAGAAGAGGTTTTTGCAATAGAGTTACATTCCCTTTTGCATAAGAAAAATATTACTGTCGAAGACTGGGATCTTCACTCTTATACCTACCGGGTTCCCTATTGGGATATCCACCAAGTCCCTCTGTGGGGTGCTACAGCCATGATGCTTAATGAATTTCTCGATCTGTATAGAGAATTTGTGAATAATATAAATTAATTTCTTGCTCTTTTAATGAAGGCAGAACACTGTACCCTTTGCGAACTTGAAACCCCGGATCCACCTATTACAGACCCAGTAGTGGATGGCGTTTTTTGCTGCTCGGGATGCCTGCATGTATATAAACTCCTCCAAAATATGGAGGGGGAACAAGCTGAGCAGCTTCGCAAGCAAACTATCCAAAAACGGCGCAATGAGCAGGAACAAGATACCTTGCCTGAAGATTACGAAGAAGCTTTTTTTAAAGTAAATGGCATGCACTGCTCAACCTGTGAATCCTTTGTAGAAACATTGGCAGATCGGCAGGATGGTATCTATAAAAGTGAAGCCAGCTATGCTTCGGAAATGATAAAGGTTTACTATAACCCGGACATAATAACAGCCGAACGGCTGCCCGAAAAATTGAGCAAGCTGGGCTACAACGTAAAACCGGTAGAGTCATCAGAAAAAGATGACCAACTCAATGAACTGGCTCGCATTATTATTGGCGGATTTTTTGGAATCATAGGACTACTGCTATACGTACTCTTTCTGTACCCCACCTATCTAGGCGGCGGAGGCATCGTTCCGCTGACAGACTCCGAAAAGTTGTTTTTCATTTCCAATATTTTTGTGATGACGACTTTTGTCTTGGGATACACGGGCTTTCCTATTTTACGCGGTGCATGGGTGTCACTCTCCGTACGTAAACCCAACATGGATCTCCTTATTACTATAGCAGCAGTCAGTGCCTATTTGTATAGTATTGGAGCATTACTTACCGGATCATCAGAAGTCTATTTTGATGTTACCATGGCTATTGTTCTGGTTGTCTCAATCGGTAATTATTATGAGAAAAAGATCAAGGCAGGCAAGCAAGATCTGCTGGAAAAACTTACCGAAAAACGCATCCAGCAAGCGCGGGTAATCCAAAATGGAGAATCCAAGCAAAAAGCCATTGAAGACCTCAATCCGGGAGATCGCATTTTAGTTAAAGCCGGTGAACGTATTCCAATTGATGGTACAATTGTAAGTGGATCCGGCGTTGTCAATGAAGCCCTGATGACGGGAGAGTCAGTACCTGTATCAAAAGGTGTGGGAGATACTGTTCTCAGCGGTACTATTCTCACACAAAATGCTTTGACTATTAAAATTGGTGATACCGTTGAAAGTACTATCGACAATCTGATGCAAATGATGTGGAATATTCAAACCGCCCGACCCGGTCAACAGCGGTTGGCTGATCGTATTGCTACCTGGTTCGTGCCTGCCGTTATTGTTCTTGGAATTACCACCTTTGGTTATCACATGGTAAGCGGTGCTACCGCTACAGAATCAATGCTTTCATCACTAGCTGTCCTCATTGTCTCTTGTCCCTGTGCATTAGGACTGGCAACACCCCTTGCCATTGCTTCGGGTATTCGTAGCGGATTGGACCATGAGATTATTTTCAAAACTGCTGCCGTTTTTGAAGAACAAATGGATGCGTCTACAGTTGCTTTTGATAAAACCGGGACTTTAACAACAGGTACTATGCAACTTCTTGATAAGGGAAACAACGAGCAAGCACTTGGCTATGCAGCCCGGTTAGAGCAATATGCTTCTCATCCCATTGCTGAGCCCATTAAAGCGTATGCGACCAACCAAAATAACGTAGATGGCTTTTCCTCACAGTCAAGAGGAATATCGGGACAAATAGATGGTAAATACATTTGGGTGGGGCAACCCGAATGGATTAGCAAACAGCTACAAGTTTCTGAAGATCAATGGACAAAAATTAACTCAAGCAGAGATGAGGGAAATATACCTGTTGTTGTAGGATGGAATGGACACGTAGAAAGTGTACTGGTTGTTGGCGATCAAATACGAAAAGAAGCCCCCAACATCATAAAAGAATTGCAGTCTGAAGGTAAAAAAGTGGCGATTATTACCGGGGATAGTAAGCAAGCCGGAGATGCAATACGCAATAAGCTGAATCCTGATTTTCTATTTACAGAAACACGGCCAGACTCCAAATCAAATATCATTGATGAGCTGCGTAAATTTGGCCGAATTGCAATGATCGGCGATGGAAGCAATGACGCCCCGGCTCTTGCCCAGGCTGATCTCGGAATTGCTTTTGGCAACTTAACGGCCATCGCCGCTGATTCGGCACACGTTGTTATTCCGCGAGAAAAATTGACATTAATTCCTGCTGCTTTTCACGCAATTAAATTAACCAAGAATAGAATCCGTCAGAACCTGGGATGGGCATTTTTGTACAATATTATTACCATTCCACTGGCCATTGCGGGAATAATAAATCCCTTATTTGCCGCCGTCGCAATGGCAACCAGTAGCCTGCTGGTAGTAGGAAATTCTTCAAGAGATATGAACCTTGAAAGTAACGAATCTCACTCCTTATTATAGCGAATCGGTATCTTATCCAATGCTACTTCTTGACTGATACGGCTTGTAGAGTCCTCACTAATCTGTTGATCTATACTTATAAAAAGTTTTTGGGGAATATCACCGTTGGGTAGGTGCCATTCGCCGTATACCTTAGCAGGTGCTAATTGCTTTATTTCCCAACTGCTACTTTCATTCCCTGACAGTATTCTATTGCTTTTTAATTTCAGGCTATCAACACCGAGTTGTAACTTATCCTGACTAATGCTGTCAAGTGAAGTCATACCCAATGCAAACCGCCACTCCTGGGCGCTTACCTTCACACGGAGCTGATCGATAAGAACAGCTGTTTCCCGGTCGGCAAAAAGGGTGTCTCCCTCACCAAAGCCCCGTGCATCTTCAACGTTAAATTCTTTACCATTGGTACCCTTACCCTCAAAAATCTGGACATTTATAAGGTTAAAAAGGGTCATCAATTCGACTAACACAGGAATGCCAATGCCCACGATCACCAAAATTTTTACCAACCGTTTCGTAGAGTTTTTAGATACTTCTTCAGACATAACTTATCCATCAAATATTCTTGATCAGCAATAATATATTATCAAAAACAAAAAGCCCTTGTCCGTTTAAAGTAATAACAGACAAGGACTTTTATATCATCTAACAAGTTTTAAGATTATCACGAAGGTCTTGGCAATGCACCGGGATCAAAAATTCCGTCGGCCACCATCTCCCAAAGTGGGAAGGCATAAGCCAGAATTACAAGCACTAGTGCCAACGTAAACCAGAGCTTCATGTTATCCAGTATAGCCGGTGTATGTTCAACACCTGATAAAGGTTCAGGGATATGATCATCGACCGGCTTCTCAGATTTTTCGCCGGCAAGCCATGACGCAACTACAACCCAAAGAAACAATACCAGGGAAATAGTAAGGATGGTTCCGCCGATGGCAATCTGCCAATTCATTTCGGCCATAGTCCCAAATATTGGTTCAAAATCGAACCCAGAATATTGGGGCTCTGCCGTACGACGAGGTACACCAGCAAGTCCTGCACGGTGCATCGCATTTGACATCAACGTCATGCCTAAAAACCATGCATAGGGCTGTATCAAGGCAAGTGTTTTATGCTTGAGTTTTCTACCTGTAAGCTGGGGAAGCAGCCAGTATGTTATGGCCATAAAGGTTAGGGCTACCGCTGTTCCCACTGTCAAGTGGAAGTGCCCGGGCACCCACAACGTATTGTGTATTAACAGGTTAATATTCATCGAAGCATTAATCATACCACTAAAACCACCGGCGGCAAACATAACTCCTGCCAGCGCACAACCCACAAAAGCGGGACTATCCCAAGGCAACTTTCCAATCCATTTGAGATATCCTTTTCCTCCACGTTGACGGGCTCCATGCTCCATGCTGGCTACCACGGTAAATAACGTAATTAAACTTGGTAAAAGAAGCAGAAGCGTAGTTGCCATGGCATAGAATTTAAATCCAACAGAAATACCTGCATCAGCATATTGGTGGTGGTATCCTACCGGAGTAGAAAGCAGCAAGAAGATCACAAAAACAATTCGAGTCATTGAATCACTGAACAAGCGTCCGCCGGATAGCTTTGGCAAAATAGCGTACCATACGTAATAAGCCGGTAGCAGCCAAAAATACACAACAGCGTGACCAAAGAACCAAAAAAGCGTTCTTGGCAATAGGGGTTCTATTTCAGTAACCCAACCAAGTGACCACGGAATCAATAGTCCTACAACCTCAAGTGCCAGCCCTATGGTACAAACATACCACATAAGCATTGTAAAGAGGGTCATAAAGGCTAGGATGGGAATCCGTTCGTTCGGATTTTCTGCACGCCATTTGCGGTATGACCAGAACCAGTCTGCACCGGCCATCCATGATCCTACCACCACGAGTGCCAATCCTATGTAAAACATCGGATGAGCTTGTAAGGGCGGATAAAAAGTATAGAGCACAGCAGCACGGATCGAACTATCAGGTACTAATCCCCCTAAAATAGCTACTGTCGCCATTAATAACCCAATAGTCATCAACCAAAACCATGACCAAGTAAAAGTCATATTTTCGGGTTCCCGGTTGAGGCTGCGGGTTACGCCCCACACAAACAGGCCGGCAATAAAAAATGTAGTAAAAATAAGTGCCAGCAATACACCGTGACCTGTTAACAGAGTGTAATATTCCCCGGAGTTAAAAAATCCACGAAATACATCGGTTCGGTGCAGAGCTTGTACAAACCCAAAGAAACCTCCGATAGCAAGAGCTATAAAGGCAACAATGAAATTAGCTTTGGCAACTTTAGCAGCTTTCGGATACTTGTGTAAGAATGTCATTCTACCAGATTACTTTTATCAAACTCAGATTTAGGTACTACATTAATTTTACCCTCCATCACGTGGTGGGCCGGTCCGCAATATTCGTTACAGACAATGCCATACTCTCGTACTTCGGGAAAGATAGTCGTAAACTTTGCCACCTGGCCCGGAATAGCCATGGTGTTTAGGTTAGTTCCCGCAACATCAAAACCGTGCAGCACATCAGGACTTGTGATATAAAAGGTAACCCTGGTATCTACCGGTACTTCTATGGGTTGTGCGGTACCCGGATTAAACGCAAACTGAATGGTTTGTACATAAACCTCATATTCAGTCTGTCCATTACGGGTTACTTCCCGAACGCCGGGATTTCCAAATGGCGTTTCCGCCAAGTTTTGCGGATCGATGGTAGCATTATCTCCAACAACCTTTAAATCCATCGCCACAAAGCCGTACACTACTGTGGCAATAAAAAAGGCTATCAGTACAAAGGATAACTTTATCCAGAACTGTTCAAACTTATGTATATGCATAATCTTGGTTTAACTAATCTATGATGGAAGGTGCGTTACCGGCGAACTCAACGAAATACATGAAAATCCACATCAGCACAACTATTGCAAAATATAGGAGGGTAAGCGTGAGCGTGCCATATGGCTGGTATTCATCAATCGTAATTTCGCGCTCAATATCCGGATTCCGCTCTTCCCAATTTTTTGCGGAATCAGATTTTTCGTTTGATTGGTTCAAATCTTCGGTCATAACAGTAGGCTTTATTATGAGTTTACCTGCCTCAATGTTTGAAGACAATTAAGTACTAAATAGTCATAAGATCAACCCCTTTTATTATTTAGATTGATTTCATTTCTGCGTCATCATTTCCGATGCACCGCGCCCCACTTCCATCCCAATAGCAATACCCATGCCGCTAAGACCCGCGGCTACAAATCGATTCTGATCAAGCTGTTTTACTATAGGAGTTTTCGTTGGTGAAAATCCCATGATGCCCGACCATTCGTAATCGATATTCCAATTGTTTCCCAGCTTTAATGTTTGAGAGACAAATTCTCTGAGATGATCCTTAATCGCATCATTGGTACCAAACTGATCGGTCTGCTCCCCATCTTTATCCAAATTACGAGCCCCGCCGATTAATAAACGGTTACCAACATTTCGGAAATATATGTAACCCCTATCGTAATGAAAGATCCCCTTCCACGGCAGATTCTCTTGCTCATCAGTTACCATTACAAATCCCCGCGCAGGTTTTATCTCAAGTTCAGGCAACAACCTTTGGACAAAACCATTAGCGGCAATCATTGTTTTTTGAGCTCGTACCTTTAACCCATTGCTAATACTGACAACTCCTTCACTGCTCACATCTTTAACATTACTACCCCACTTGATATCCACACCGGAAGCGCTCACCTTACCGGCCAGCGCTTCCATCATTTTACCGGGATGGAGCGCACCTTCCAACCGATTTTTAATTACAGGATATCCCTCCAGCTCATCGACTGAATAGACCTCCTTTTCACCGATCAACTCCTCCATCCAACCGTTAAACTGATCGAGCTCGGAAGCTACTTTTTCAAACTCCTTTTCCGATCTAAAAAACTCAAATCCACCGCAATGCTCATACCCTATTGCCTCTTCACCCAACGTATTTTTTAAAAGCTGAAGCCCTTCATAGCGACGATGAATTCGCATTTTAACATTCTTCTCAGATTCCTTTTCCATATCTGCCAGGTGTTCGCCAATTGATCCCACGCAGGCAAAACCTGCGTTGCGTGTACTGGCACCCTGCGGCAGAAATCCTCTTTCAAGCACTGCTACTCTGTCTGATGGGTTTTGCCGCTTATAGAACAGGGCCGACGATAGGCCCACAATACCGCCCCCTATAATGACAAGATCATAAGGTTTCAAAAATGAATCTTTTTCCCAGTACGATGATGAATAACTCATTTCAACAACAGCTTTATTTAATGACTAATGTTAACTTTTCGAAATTGGTTCAAAAACCACTGATGCCATCAAAGCAGCACCCGTTAAAAAACAATCCTCGTCAATATTATACTTTGGATGATGCCAGCTATAAGTAGAATTCGTCTTTTCACTGCCACTTCCCAAGAAGAAAAACGCCCCCGGAAACTCTTGCTGATAAAAAGCGAAATCTTCGCCGGCCATAATGGGATCATCCAACAAATGCACTTGGTCATCCCCTAATATGTTTTGAGCAGAATGCACCAAATTATCGGTCGCCCAATCGGTATTCGTAACTGCAGGATATCCATAATCAAAATCAAACGTGTATTGTCCCCCGGAAGCCTCCGTTACACCTTTTACTACAGCCTCAATTCGACTTTTGATCATATCAGCCGTTTCCTGTGCAAATGTCCGCACTGTACCCAACAACTCCACTTTTTCAGGGATAATATTATGGGCCGATCCTCCCCGGATCCTTCCTACAGTCACGACAGCCGGCTCGGTGGGATTTACGTTTCGACTCACAATTGTTTGGAGCTGATTTACGATCTGTGATGCCATTACAATGGGATCTACCGCCTGGTGAGGAGATGCCGCATGTCCACCCTTTCCAATAACTTCAATCTTAAATTCATCGGGACGTGCCATCAGCGGTCCCTTTTTTACAGCAATTTGCCCGGGTTCCAATTCCGGATACGAATGCAATCCGTAAATAACATCTACTCCTTTTTCTTGGAGGTATCCCGTTTCGCAGAGAAGCCGACCGCCGCCCGGCAGCTTTTCTTCGCCCGGCTGAAATACCAGCAATACCGTCCCCTCTATTTCATCTCTTAAATCTGCAAGAATATATGCCGCACCCAATAAATTTGCGGTATGGGCATCATGTCCGCAGCAGTGCGCGATACCTTCATTTTCTGAGAAAAACTCACTTTTATGAGCTCCTTCTTCTGCAATAGGCAAAGCATCAATATCGGCGCGCAGAGCAACCACTTTTTTTGATGGCTTACATCCTTCAATAATACCAACACATCCCGTTTCAAGCGGACGATCTACCGATATATCGAGCTTTTCAAGCTTATTTATTATAAATTCAGTCGTTTCATGCTCTTGATAACTCAGCTCGGGGTGGCGATGCAGGTGACGACGTATGTCCACCATTTTGCTGTGATATGCTTTTGCCTTCTCTTTAAATTTAGTTACTTCCATACGTGCTATTTTAATTGGAATGGATTGTTTCTGAAAATAGAAATTTTCTTGAAGCCTGTGAGGATAATTCTGCAACATTATCGTGGGAGTTTTCGTAAGCTTTTAAAGTTAAACAAAGCATCATCCAATTACTTAACCAGAAAGCTATGATTAAGCGTAATATTTCCTGGGAAATTGTATTAGCCGGTGTCACTTTTATCGGCATTGCCATCTATTTACTTTCTTCAATTTCTCCTTCTGATTCTTCTTCTGCATATTCCGTATCGAATTCAGAAGAAAACAATCGATCAGCTCCAACGCCCCCTACGATGCCGAGCGCCATTGTAATTGACCTTCAAAATCTTGAGTCACTTAAAAATCTTGACAAGCTTCGCAATATCAAAGATTTGGAGAACCTCAAAGAACTCGAATTCGAAATCAAGAATCTGGATAAGTTTATACAACAACATGCACAAAAGGAGATCAATCAGGAAAGTTTAGAAGTTGAACTGCGACAGCTCGAGCAGGAACTTCAGAAAATCAACCAAAATGATTTTAACGTAAAGCTGCAAGACCAAAAGCTATATATTAATCAAAAGTACAATGTGGATGATTCGCAATGGACAGAAGTGAGTTCGGGCGTTTTTGTATACCAGGATTCATTTCCTTCCGGCCATTTAAACTCACTGGACTTTTCGGTCGATTTTGGCAATTTGAACATCATCGGAAATGGCTCATCAAACAGTAAAATAACCCTTCGCGCAACCGGTGATATTGACGACCCTGCTGTCCTCGCGCAAGAATTGAACATCCAAAAAAATGTTGATAACGCTGACGCCAAATTCAAGGTTAATGCTGCTGAAGGAAGTTCTATTTCCGAAAAAATGAATCTGGAAGCAACATTGTCAGTTCCTCAGGATATTGCACTCTTAGCTAAAACAGCGGGAGGACATGTTACAGCAAGTCAATTAAAAAACTCGCAACAATTAAGTACTTCGGGAGGCCATATTACCCTGTCAGATATTGAAGGGACCACCAATGCTAAAACAGGCGGTGGCCATATTACAGCCAACCGAATTTTTGGCGATATAACGATGAGCACAGGCGGTGGGCATATCAAAATACAAGACACCGGTGGCAACCTGCAGGTTAAAACCGGGGGTGGACACATTAACATAGAAAATGGCGAAGGCAGCATTTCAGCAAAAACTTCCGGTGGCAACATCTCCTCTTCGATTACATCAGCCCAAGATCAGTTACGCTTCTCTACTTCTGCCGGTAATGTTTCGCTTTCCTTGCCGATAGACATTGCTGCTGACCTTGACATTTCCGGCACGTCGGCAAGTTTGGATGATGTATTCAATTTTAATGGTACAAAAAATCAAGGACGCATCACCGGAACACTAAATGGTGGAGGGCTGCCCATCGTTATTAATTGCGGATACGGCAATGTTAATGTCACCCCTAATGACTAATGACTGATTCCCGGAAACAGCAATCAAAAGTTGTAGCCACCCGCGACGGCTCTCATACCGTTTATTCCTCACAATTTGATCAACATTATCACAATCCCAACGGAGCTGTAGCTGAAAGCAAGCACGTTTTTTTCAAGCAGTCTCAATTATTGGATGATATTAGAGATTCTAATCCTATCACTATTTTGGAGGTTGGTTTTGGTACCGGGCTCAACTTTCTTCTGCTGATGGATTATGTGCTAGATATAAAATCAAATTCCACTATCGATTTTTACTCTATCGAGGGATTTCCAATCAGTACCGAAACCGTCGCAAAGCTGAACTACGGTCAACATCTCAATAACCCAAGTCTCGTCGATCACTTGCCAGTTATTTTTAATGATTTATCTGAGGAGATGAATGAGTTTTCGGTCACCTCCGATATTACACTGCATTTATTCAATGGACTTTTTGAGAAATTTCATCCGGATAATATACAAGCTGATTACATTTTCCATGATGCTTTTTCACCGGATGTAAATCCCGAACTATGGACCGGAAATACATTTCAAAAATTAGCTGATTTTAGTGCCAAGGATGCAATACTGACGACCTATTGCGCGGCCTCCAAAGCCCAGGGAGCCATGGCGTGGGCCGGATGGAAGGTCGCAAAAACACAAGGCGCCCTGGGAAAACGAGAGATGATTATCGCTTCACAATGTGAAGAACCGTTGGCAGCCTTTAACCGCATCAACGAAGAACACTATGCCCGCCGCTACGAAGAAGGGGATTTTTGAATAGCCGCATTTAAAGACGAAGAAAACGACCGCAAACCCAACTTTTGTAGCAGCACTACTGGCCTTTTTCTTGATTCTGGAAACGTCGCAGCAATCGCCCTAAAAACTTCTCAGCATAAACCTTGTTTATGTGATCCATATCAGCAAGCAACACCAACCGCTCTTTGCTTCGCGAGAAAGCGACATTTAATAGCCGTGGCACTGCCAATCCATTTTTATCCTCATCAAAGGGACGTACCGAATAATGACGACGCCGGCCGTACTGCTGCTCTGCGCTCATCACCGTATCAAAAATAATTACATCCTTTTCCCGTCCCTGAAAGGTGTGAATAGTGCCGACTTCGATCATTCCAAAATCATTTTCATACAACTCATTTCTAATATCATATACCGTACTTCGGAATGGAACGATAATGCCAATCTCATCCACCGGCACCTGATTTTTCAGTACTAACCTTTTTACCATTTTAATCAAGATATGACTGTGAACCTCGTTGACCGGACTAAATCCTCGGCCCTCGTCCTTTTGGGTAAGCACCGGCCCATATTTTTGACTGTCAATTACATTAACCGTAGGTGCACTACTTTCTTGCGGAGTGATGGCCGGATCCAAATTCTTATCTGCTTCTGCTGTTTTCAAGCGTCCCTCATAAAATACCGTACTCAGTACCTCGGCCAGATCTTCATTCAGCCGGTACTGCGTGTCATAAAATGTGGTAAGCGGCCGATTTTTATCGTGCCACGCAAATAGATCTTCGGTAGTATCGGCATCCGACGCAAAAGTAAAAATATCTTCCTCCAAGAATTTACGAGCGTGAGCATCATCCGTCAACGCGATAGGGGGCAACTGCATGGGATCACCCACTACCACAATATGCGACTTTGCCTTGGCAGCCAGCACCATCAAATAGGGCAAATTGGCCATTGAAGCCTCATCAATCACGACGGCATCAAACGTTTGTCCATCGAATAAATCAGAGGTACATACCTTTGCCAACGTTGTAGATACCAGCTGCTTTTTTTCCAACTCGACCCGCTCGTTCACCGTTACCAATCGATCAATTTTTTCTTCCAGGGCGGCTTCCCCTCCATGCTCATCCACCCGTTCTCCCAACATATTGATACGTTCATCTAACTCTTCGGGAACACTTTCACCATGCTCCATCAGGTTATCAATCTCCTTCTGCAGCTTCTGATATTCGCCCAGCAGATTATCCAAGTTTCCGGCTTTTTCTTTGCCCTCCTGCTTTTTTTGCTCTACATGTTGATCAAAAAGCACATTGGACAAACGATCACTGTCCAAAGCCATCTCTCCAAATCGTGTCACGTTTTCCTCAAGGTGTTCTTTTTCAACTGACGTTAAAGCCTGTAATGCACTCAACAATCCTACATCCACCGCCCGGTTAGTATTAGCCGCAAATAATACTCGTTTACCCTTAATCAGATAGTTGGCAATCATAAAACCAAGTGTCGATGTTTTGCCCGTGCCCGGCGGACCCCAAACATAAAGAACTTTGTTTTGGAGCGATTTTATGAGTGATTCATGCTGCGTGTTGTTTCTCCGACTGTCATCCAACACTCGTATATTTTCATCTTCAGTATGATCTTCTTTGGGATCGGGATAAAACAAACGACCCATACGTTTTCGAGCTTCCTTATTATTTGAATCGAGCAGTTTCTCCAGCTCCATCCTCAGCCGACGCAATACGAAATCATTTTCCCATTCCAACTGCACTTTGGGCAACGTGGACCCAAAATTATGCGGAAAATGCAGCACAACTTTTTCATCCTCCACCGTCACAGGATACAGCTCCACCTCATCCTCGTAATCTTCCATCTCACCCTTTATGACTTCAGCAAAACGAAGGGAGGTATTGCGAGATTCAAACTCATAATAAAACGTATTCGGAGGGTGATCTTCACGCCGTTTGCCATCAAACAGCACATCGCGAGCCGGCTTTTCGCGCACGGTATCAATTTCTGAAGACACCGCTTCAATCGCACGCTTAATTAGTTTTTTAACCTTTTTGTTAATATTCATTCAACTATAAAACTTCTTTCATTAAACTATCCTTACAGGCGTCAAATGGCAGACGTGAAACGAAAGTTCGAATTCACGTTTCATCTTTGCCTCTTCCCATCTTTCCTACTGATCCCAAAGCTCGGCCCGAATGGTATCGGCACTTTGCTCCGAAATACTATATCTCAACATAATGCGGCGTTTCTCCGGAATCTTTTTCTCTACCAGTTTAGCACTTTCCGAAGTGTATAAAATCAAATCCGTTTCGCGGACAAAAAGGGGTAATGATTCGCCATAGGTAGCTCCCGCCACAAAAGATCCTCCAAAATTGATGCTTACTTTCAATTCATCAATAATTTTAGGAATCGACTGATCATCAGCTGTTACCAGTCCGATTGTATCAATGGCAGCCCGATCTACAATAGAAAGTAACGTGTCGGGATTAATGCTGTAAACAATGGGCAACAAACGACCTTTTTCGGCAAACTCACGGAACTTGTTTACCAGCTGCACGGGCACAAATAGAGCATCAAACTTGACCGTTTTGTTGTATTGATTAACATTTAAAATTTTACTGCGGACGCCCACTTCCTTTTTAATCGCATCGGCCAGCATACGTCCCAGTTCGTTGGTTTCACCAATGCTGGCACAGGTTTCAATACGATCAGGCCAGTCCATAAAACTTAGCTGTTCCTGGAACAGCTCATCAATTTCTGATTCATCCAGCCCATAGCCAATCAACTCTTCCAGAAGCTTGCGCATTTTCTCAGCCCCAATTTCCAGCCGGTCTGCTTTGTCGAGATTCGTATTTTGCCGCTCAACAATAAACCCCTTGCCACGCTCTCCGCGAATAAGACCTTCATCCGCTAAAATATGATACGCCTTACGTACGGTATGGAAACTGGATTCAAGCTGTTGGCCCAGCTCACGGGTAGAGGGCAAGGTTTCCCCCACCTGGAACTGCTTGGTAGCAATCATCAGACGTATACGATCGGCTATATATTTTGCAGATGTTTTCAACGGATGCGAATAGTGTTAACAATTAACGCACAAAAGATAGGTGTTTCACTGCTCTTTCTCACAGTTGAATTAAAAATAAAAAAGCCCACCCCGTTTATCGGAGCAGGCTTTTCATCAAGGCTTAAGAAGCTCCTATAAACGCAGCCCCTCAAAGTTATACTTAAGTGATACCCAGATTGTACGTCCCATCGGCGGGGTTCCCAACTGGTCTACCTTCTCGGTATCAAATACATTATTTACGCTGGCCTGTAATGAAAGACCTGTGTCCATGACATCGAATCCGAGCGAAAGATCGAGCTCAAATTTCGAAGGCAGCTCCTCTTTATCCGTAAGATCTCCATTATCATCCAACAAGACATTCGTGTTCCAATATCCGGATAAGAACTGGTAGCTATCTTGCCAGCGACCATTAACCTTAACAAATGGATCTCGAATTACATCATTATCAAAGAGCTTCTTAGCTGTAAATCCACCCTTGATCTTTAACGGCGGCGTATTCAATGGCAGCTGTGCATCGGTGGTTTCATTGGTGAAATCAACCAACTTAATAGTGGATAGATTAGCATTCATGCTGTATCGATCGTTGAAATAGTAATTTAACCCAAGATCGAACCCCTGCACTTCCGCCTCACCAAAGTTGATATAAGTTTGCAAGGCGGTAAAAGTACTACCATCTACCAATACTTGTTCTCCATTGCGGTATGCAATCGTATTTATACCATCGGCTACAACATCAGTACCGATAAAATTCTTATACCAAGAATAATAACCTACTACATCGATAAAAAGCTTCTCTCCAAAAGCTCCTTTATAGCCTAATTCCATAGAGTTTACTTCTTCCGGAGAAGTTGGATCAATGGTATTAACTACATTGCCCGAAGCATCTTCAATGGTATATCCCTCGGTATTACCTCCAATAAGAAACGAATATCCCGGTGCAAATAAATCAGGTACCGGTATATAGGCATGACTCTGCAGGATGGTGGGTGTTGTAAATGCCCGGTTATAGGTCGCACGAATGTTGTGTCCCGGCACCGCGGTATAAACCACCGATCCCTTGGGACTAAACTGCGTATCATAATCAGTGTTAGCATCTACACGCGCCGCTGCTACCAACTGCAGTTTGTCTGGCACAACATCGTAATCAAGCTGAGCATATCCGCCGAACAACTCACGGCTTATATCCTGCCCTTGCCCATCTGCGAGATACGTTCCCTGCGATTCCGGCAAGTAGTTACGGTAATTCATTCCTGCTACTACGTTCAAATCACCGAACTGGTTGTTATACTGTAATTCGGAATCATAAATTTCGGTATCATCGATAAAAGCAACACTTTCGCGAATACTCTCGATATCGATCTGATCCAAAGACATACCGCTGTTTACCATTGCCTGCACGGCTGGTACAACTTGATTAAGCTGATAACTACCGGCTTTATTTCCGGTTCGTGTAACCTGTGCAAACCAATTAGCATGACTTACCTGGAATGTCTGGTAATCAACCTGCCAATCCTCAATACGATTACGTCCGTTTCCGGTTAATGAAAATTGATCAGTGGACGACCAACCGTAGGTACCGCTGACTTTCCAATCACCTAATTTATAATACAGCGATCCATTAATCTTAGTCGCCCCTACATCATAATCCTCAACCACGTCGGTTTCAAATACCGTATTTGCAGCAGTAGGTTTTGTCCCGGCTGCCTGATAGAAATGCAGGCTATCTTCGCGCTGAGGTTTAAAGTCAACCGCCTTCATATACTGACCGGTCACCTTGTATCCAAAATTATCGTTTACCGTCCCCGCTATGCGATAGTTGATATCACGGAGCGATTGATTACCCGCTCGTGCCTCGACTGCCACGCCGGACTGGTCCCAGGGATCTTTGGTCGTCACATTAACAACGCCCGCACCTGAGTTGGGTCCATAGAGGGCAGCAGCAGGTCCTAACACCACCTCGATACTTTTCAGATCAATTTTACTGGAAGGCAAAAAGTTGCCCTGCGGTAATCCTGTGCCGCCGAGTGTTGCCAATCGACCGTCAATTAGAAACAGCATGCGTGTATTAAAACTGCTGTTAAATCCACGGGCCGAAATGAGCTGCGTATTCATACCGGCATTGGTATAATTAACGCCTTTTAAATTCGACAGCGTAGACATAAACGTCGATCCGCCTGAGGTTTCAATATCCTCCAGCGAAACCCGCTCAATGGTTGTGGGTGACTCAAGCAGCTTCTCCGGTCTGCGTGATCCGGAAACCACTACCTCGTTACCTCGCCATACCGTTTGCTCCAAACCAATATTAAGCGTAATGGTTTCGCCGGCCTCCACCGTCACTTCATCGCTCTCGAATGTGGCGTACCCTAAGTATGTCGCTTTTACAGTATAAATACCCGGCTCAATATCTGTTATTTCATATTCGCCGGCCTCATTCGTTGCTGCTCCTTTTGTTGTCCCGATTAGAGCAACATTAACACCCGGCATCACCTCACCGGACTCCTGATCTGTTACCGTACCCTCTATAGTCCCTGTATTTTGCGCTGTCGCTCCCATCGCCGAGAACAACAGAAAGCAAAACACTGCTATTATTGATTGTATTTTCATAGGTATTCCCCTTTTTGTTGGGATTTATTATTAAGGTTAAAAATCCACATACTTTACTTCTATGGTTATCAAAGTTTTTAAAACTTTCAAATACTATTGATAAAAAAATTATTGCTTTATGATTTTTTGGACATGATTCAATAATGCCTGTCTGGTTATCTCAGGTTTTTCAATAAAAGGCGTATGACCGCAATCACTTATGTTCTTACGATAAACCTTACCTCCCTTCGACTGATATTCAGCAAGGCTGTATTTAATTTGTGATTCCATTGGCTGCGGGGGATAACTTTCTTCTCCCGGCCAGCCTTTACGCAAACTCATTTTACCTTGATATCCCGGATCTGAAAAAGACGCATCCGAAATGATATTGTCATCCTTGCCATGTATCCATAACAGTGGCGGCCTTGGATCAGCATTTAAAAAATCGTGCAACAACGATTGATTATACTTCGGCGAAAGGGCATTTACCGGCCCATACCTACCCGGGGCAACACCCGGCCAATATTTCGATTCTTTGTAATCACCGGGATAATGCTTATCACCAGTATGGATTTGCAACATGGCCGTGAGAATATCTTCTTCGCGGTCCGCTTCAAATCCTTCTTTCCAAAAAAGACGATTCATCATATTTCTGGGCGAATACAGCGGATGATCTTTTGATCGGTCGCCGGCAATCAATCGATCTGCAAATTCATCAACCACAATACCTCCTCCGGAACCTGAATAATCAGGATTATTCGCTTTACCCTGCTCACCGTGATTGCCGCCAAACCCCATCGGTGGTCCAGGAGAAATTAGCGTTACCGTTAAAATATCGATCGCATGACGCGCAATGAGTCCCCAACAGACAAACCCGCCCAACGAATGGCCTACAAGATGAAAAGGAGACAGATCTAATGTTTTAATAAGCGCAGTTATATCATCCAACCAATCATTAATACCTCGTGTTGCATCGATAATTTTTTTCTCAGTGTCCCCAAAACCACGCAGGTCGGGAGCAACACAATAAAACTCATCTGCACATTGCACCATAAACTCCTCCCATATCGTAGAAGTACATGTATTACCGTGCAAAAAAACCATTGGTGTATTCTTTTTACTGCCTGCTGTAAGCAGATGCATGCTTAAGCGGCTGGTTTCTACAAACTGCGACGATATTCCCGGAAGATGGTTGATTCTACTCATGCATTATCTCCTTAAATTCTTCTTCCAGATCACGCTTTTGGATTTTATTGGAATCTCCAAGCGGCAGCGAATCCCTGAAAAATATGTGCTTCGGCGTCTGATATCCGGCCAGATACTCCCGACAATAGCTTTGCAACTCATCCTTTATCAAAGAAGCGCCATCCTCAAGGACTACAAAAGCACATCCGGTTTCGCCCCACTGCTCATCGGGCACGCCAATAACGGCCACTTGCGCAACGGCGTCATGCTCGTATATAACTTTTTCCACCTGTACGGGATATACATTTTCTCCGCCGCTGATATACATCTCTTTCTTGCGGCCTACCATATAGTAATAGCCGTCATCATCGCAGCGAAACAGGTCGCCCGTGTGCACCCAGCCGTCGTCGATCGCTTCATCGGTGGCTTCCGGATTTTTCCAATAGCCGGCAAACACATGCGGTCCTTTCATCAGCAGCTCACCCACTTCCCCCTGCGGAACTTCTTCGTTATTGTCATCCACTATTTTAACACCAATATGAAAGTTGGGAAAACCTACGGACCCTTTTTTTCGAATGGCATCTTCAGCCGGTAATGAATAACAGTTGGGACCCGCTTCCGTCAATCCATATCCCTGGCGGATAGGAATTCCTTTCTCTTTATAGCGATTGATAATGGGAATGGGACAGGATTCGCCCCCACATATGGCAAACCGAACGCTGCTTACATCTACCTCATCAAAATTGGACTCTTCCATCATCATTCGCAGCATTGTTGGAATCCCAAACAGAATGGTAATCCCCTCTTTCTCAATAAGCTCATTACATTCGTTCGCATCGAATTCTGGCTGCAGCACCAGCTTTCCGCCGTGATGAATAAGGGGCGTCAAAAGCACGTGCCAGCCGCCGGTGTGATAAAAAGGCGTGTTGACAAAAGCACAATCCTGGCCGGTAAGCTCAAGGCTGATCTCGGTATTTATCGAATTCCAGTGAATCTGCCGCCACGAGATCATCGCTCCTTTTGATTTCCCCGTGGTGCCGGAGGTATAGAGAATCATGGCAATGTCTTCGGCATCAGCCTCATATAATTCAGGATCGGGTTGAGAACGATCCAAAACCTTTGTAATCAAATCAAACGAAATAGCTTCGACAGCATCCTCTTTCACAAAAGAAAACTCATCAGAACAAATAACCAAGTGAGGGGCTGCATCCTCCAATAGTTCATTCAGTCCGGCTTGCGGCAATCGATAATTCAACGGCACCATCACGATTCCAACTTTGGCACAGGCATAAAACAGGATCACATATTCGACATTATTTTTTGAGACAACCGCCAGACGGTCTCCTGCTTTCAACCCGCACTCCTGCTGCAGGTAACCAGCAAGGCGATTCGCTTTTTGATTGAGCTCTTGATATGTATACCGCTTGCCACCAACTGCATCAATCACCGCCTCTTTCTGCGGTGCATATCGCTCTCTTTTTGTAAGCCAGTTGTTGTAATTCATAATCTATACCGAAGCTGTTGCTTTCTCGTTATCCCTTCGAAGTTGAATACCTTTGTTACTGGCCGCATAAATAGCGAATCCAACCACCACGGCGCTCGTAATAGCCAAAGCTGCTGCAACAGCCGGATTTTCACCATTGGCCTCAGAAAATGGCACGCGAATCTGTCCATAGTATACCGTAAAATGAACGGTTACCGCTACAAGGGAAGCCCAAATGGGCGCTTCTTTGGGAACATTCTTAAAAAACATGCCCATCAAAATAGGGACAAAGGCTGCTGAGAAGTAGGCATACACGCCGTTTTGGGCAAAAATTCCCACGCTTAACTTGGGATTTACCAGCTGCTGCCACGACAGGAACACTGTGATGATAGCCATAGCTACAATTACAAAACGGTTGTATACCAGCTTGGCGGGCAAACCAAATATATCTTTTGCAAAAATTTCTTTCCCGAACAAGGGCTCGATAATATCATTGGTGATAGAGGTGGAAAGTGATTGTATCAAACTCTCGAGCGTAGATACTCCGGCTGAAATTAATCCCAACACTATGATAAGGGCTATAGCAACCGTAAATTCTTTGACGACATACGCCGAAACAATGCCATCCATGGCAAGGGCTTCGCCATCTACTGTTAAATTAGGAAAACTAATTCGTGCATAGAGTCCTGCAATTACTACTAGAAAGAATAGGAATTGTGTGGTGATACCGACCACCAAATAGCGATTCACGTCTTCTTCGCGATCCAAGAGAAGGGATTTTGTCAAAATGTGCGGTTGACAAACGATGGCGATACCCACAATAAAAGGTGCAACAAAAATCTCGAAGTAATCACGAAACAGAAAGCTGCTGTCGTTGGTTAGCTGGGTAAGCTTCGGATCAATTGTATTTAGCTTATCAATGAAACCGGTTACACCATTGCTGAAATGATCATATCCTGAGCCCAATAGCATAACAGCCACAATGACCATAAGAATGGCCTGAATGGTATTGGTATACACCATGGAATTTGCGCCACCGTACATCATGTATCCAAAAATAAAAATGACGATCCCCAGCAGTACGTAAAATTCTCTGATGTTTAAAGTGCTTGCCAATACCTTGGTGAGCCCCACGCAGATAAGTACGATAAACGTAATAAGCAGCAGGGAAAGAAATCCGAAGAGAATACCAAAGCGAGGACTATCATACATTTTTCGAATCCAATCAGCCATACTCAGGGCTTTGACGTTGGTTCCAAAATTCCGGAATCCCTTGGTAAACAAGATAAGCGAACCCAATGTCGCCAGTGGCAGAGCTAAACCCATAGCAATCACGCCGCTAAACCCATAGAGCGAAACGAAACCGGGATTGATAATAAACGTCGCTGCACTGGTGATGGAGGCGGCCAATGAAAGTCCTACTGCAGTAGGAGAAAACAACATACTCCCAAGAGCATAATCGTCCATCTCTTTGGTTTGCCCCGCACCCCGGATTACAAAATAGAGGATTACTCCTGCATAGCACAGGATTAGAATCCAACCGGCCGTTACCATTGAGGATGACGCTAATTCCATCTTATTTTGTTTTTCTTGTCATATTCGACTTCCTATTACGGAATAACCTCTTCAAGATTAAATCCATATTTTTTCAATTCATTACCACCTATAGGCACAAGCTCCAAAATGGAGTCCCCCACCGGATCCTACAAACACTAAAATATCACCTTTTGAAACCGAATCGCTGCGAAGCGCCTTGTCGAACACCATTGGGATAGCCGCCGAACCGGTATAACCGAACTCATCCATAATAGTTGGAGCTGTCTCACGCTTCAATGACAGATTATCCATAGTCTCCCAAATCTGATTGATATTTATCTGTGTCATATAAGCACCGGAAATATTATCTGTACTAAATTCCCCTTTTTCGGCTATAGTACGAATCATGTCAGTCCATACCTGGGGGTTAATTTCCTTGGGAAACTTTTCAACAAACTGAAGACATTGAATACCTCCTGGGTTTTCACTTCGTGCTGCAGGAGCAGCTGCTCCACCTCCGTAAATACCCATGTGTTTATAGTATTCCGGTTTGGTTCGTAAATCGGAGGCTAAAAATCCCTCAGCTTTATTTTCAGCCGGTTCTAAAATTACTGCTCCGGCGCCGTCGGCAAAAAGCGTAACCGTTTTTTTGTCATTCAGATCTAAAAAACGACTCATTCCATAAGCCCCAATCACCATCACTTTTTTATATACTGAATCCGCAACCATCATGCTGTTAGCCAGTGTCAATGCCGTGGGAAAGCCGGCACAGGCCGTATTGGTATCCAGAGAGGTAGCATTTGTCAACCCCATCTTTTGCTGTACCACGGATGCCGTCGATGGGGAAATGAAGTCGGGCGTATCGGTTGCAATAATTAACAAATCGATATCTTTCTTCCTAAGATCTGCCATCTCTAGTGCAGCTTGACCTGCTTCTACACACAGATCGCTGGTCGTTTGATCTTCCTCCATCCATCGTCGCTCTCGGATCGTTAGATTTTCTCGGAGCCAGGTATCGACATCCTCACCCAACTGCTCGTTAAACCATTCGTTTTTAATAACCCGCTCGGGGGCATATGAACCACTTGCTATAATTTTAGAATGTCTCATTAAAATACGAGTCCTCCGTCCACTTGAAGTACCGTTCCGGAAATAAAGGCTGCCTGCTCGGAAGCCAAAAAGACATAGGCCGAGGCGATGTCTTTCGGCTTACCAAGACGTCCCAAGGGCGTCTGCCCTTTTAATTTCTCTAATACCTTATCGGGGACAGTATCGACCATCGGCGTTTCAATAAATCCGGGTGCTACGGCATTGACGCGGACGCCTTTACGGCCAAGCTCCCTGGCCCATGTTTTGGTAAGACCGATTACACCGGACTTTGTTGCCACGTAATTACTTTGACCAAAATTGCCATACACACCAACAACGGAACTGGCATTGAGTATCACGCCCGACTCCTGTTCCCGCATCAGTTCTGCTGCTGCCTTTCCACAGTAAAATACTCCATTCATATTTACATCAACGACCTGCTGCCAATCTTCGGGACTCATTTTCTTAAGCGTAGCATCGCGGGTTATACCGGCATTATTGACCAACACATCCAGCTGGCCCCATCGCTCCCGAAGATCGGTCATTGCATCTTTTACTGCACTGAAATCTGTCACATTTACTTTTTCAAAGTGAACCTTGTGTCCTTTATCACTCCATTTCTTTACTAGCTCTTCCCCGGCTGCCTCATCCATATCCCACAACTCAACACTGGCACCTTTTTCCAAAAATTGTTGAGCCGTCTCGCGACCAATACCACCGGCACCGCCTGTAATTAGTACAACCTTACCTGTAAAATCTTCCATGATTTACTTTGCGTTTAGAAAATTGAGAATATCCTTGTTTACAACTTTTGACTGCTCAAAGTGTACAAAATGCCCGGCCTTATCGATCATCTTTAGCTGGCTATTTGGCAATTGTTTATGACCCGACTCTGCTACTTTTTTTGTAGTTAAATTGGTATGAAGTTGTCGGTTTGGGATCAACATATCCTGCTTGCCGAATATAATGAGTGCCTGGTGGAAAATATCTGATAACTCCTCAAATACAGGTCCGTTTAACATGGCCTGCACTGATCCGGCATAGGCGCGGGCATAACTGTCAAAGTTTTCTGCTGACCGAATAGACACTCGGTCTTCTATCATAAATTGTGCATCTTCGGGAAAATCAAAAAAGGTAGCTTTAAACGTCTGTCGAATGAGCGAATCGGGAGTTTGCTTAATAGATTGAGGCGTTACGAAAGTGCTCATCATCGCCCCTTCCTGATCCGTAAAGGTTTCAAATCCAGCAGGGGCCAGCAGTATCAGCCGGCTGATTTTATCAGGGTAGTCTACCGCTGCACGTAACGCAATTTGACTGCCCATGGAATGTCCAACCCAAGCAGCTTTTTTAATTCCCAATGAATCCTGCAGGTCAGCCACTGTTTTTGCAAAAAACGGAATAGAATAAGAATCCACATCTTTTGATGATTTGCCAAATCCGGGCAAGTCTAATGCAATCACGCGATATTTCTCCGTTAGGGCCGGTATCGTCTTTTTCCAAGCAGGAATATAACTGCCAAGCCCATGAATAAGAATAATCGCTTGTCCCTCTCCCTCATCGACATAGGCAATCTCTTGCTCATTTTCCAACTGTTGATACTGGACCGGATAAGGATAGTCCAGATCTGAAAACTGGGTTATTTGGGCCTGGACCTTAGTTGAGGAAAACCCCAAAAACAGGATGAATCCCAATAAAAATACCGCTATTTGTCTGTTAGAGTTCATAGAAATTTAAATTATTAAATATTTGAAAAGTTCCAAACGCTAATTAAGAAAAAATTACTCCGTTAATTCCTCGTGCTTTTCTTCCCAGGCTTCAACAAATTTTTTATTGTACTCATCCATCAGCTCATAGAAGGATTTCATAAGATTCATTTGCTGTTTAATAAATTCGGCATCCTCTGATTCCATCGATTGGGCCATAGAAAGGTATTTCTCCGCAATCTCAATATTATCCTGCATCTTATTGATCTGATTGGCATACGCCTTGCCAAAAATATCATCGGCCGCCTGATAATAATCTTTTCGATCGCCCGGAATCCAAACTTTCTCAATCAGCCCGCGCTCTTTAAGACGCCGACAAATTTGTGAAATTGGCCCTTTGCTCATTTCCAGCTTTTTAACAATATCGTCCAACGATTGTGGTTCTTTGGATATAATGAGAAGCCCCACAATGCGGCCCATCAGCGGATTCAAACCAAAATTGCTATACCCCTCGGCAAAATCTGCTACAATTTGTTGGGTTAAGTCTATTTTCTTTTCCATAAATTTTTCGAATGATTACTGCTGCGTAATAATTGCCGTACTATAATTTGAAACTTTTGAAATTTTTCCAAACATAATCAGTCTTATTTTATCATAATTTGTTTCCATTTCAGGGTTTTTATCAACTTACCGGTAGTTGCGATTCATTTTTTTCTTTCTAACATTATGAAAAAATAATTGCTGGGGATACCAAAGAAAGGCATGCAAATTCAAAATACAGTAACGGGGAATCCGCATTAAATCACATAAAAATATCACCTTATCACTGATAGCACTTATCGTATTTTTGATAGGGGTTTTTAGCATTTATACAGGGGTATTTAATGGTATAGATCGAATGATCCTCGATTATAAGTTTCGATATCTGCAGCAAGAAGATCCCAATAACAAAATTGTGCTTGTTTCGATCGATGAAAAAAGCCTTTCTTATTTTAATAGCAATGGAATGTACTGGCCCTGGCCCAGAGAGTTTTATCAGATTGTAACGGATTATTTTGATGAATCGGGAGCTGAATTAGTTATTTATGATATTCTTTTCGACACCCCTGATTTTGATCGCCGAAACCTGTCAGGGGCAATGAGCGATCAGCGATTCCTACAATCACTTGAAAAAAGCAAAAATGGGATCCTGGCTTTTAAATCCACTGCAAAAGAAGATTCTGCTGTTGATCTCTCCAAAAATAATAAACCGCTAATTACGTACTATGACATTGAGAACGATCCCCCCTATAACGAACCTCATTTTTTGACATCGAAGCCCCTGGATAAATTTACCAAAGCCGCGACCAGACTCGGCAACACTGTTATGAGCCCCGATGAAGACGGACTCATTCGCTCTGTTCACCTTTTTGACAGTTTAGCCCATAAGGGTTTTGTCCCCACGCTTTCCATGGCAGCATATTTAGAGCTCCAACCGGATTCTGTTTCTCTGGAATGGACCAACAAGGGACTCCGCGTCGGAAAACAGAATATCCCCCTGCAGAACAACGGTGATTACCTGATCAACTGGTATAAAAAAGGAGGTGTTCGGAATGGTACCTTTGCCTATTATTCCTTTCAGGCTGTTGTAAAAAGTGCGATCCAAAAAATGCGCGACTCTGACACTAAAGTATCAATATCACCCTCTGTATTTGAAGATAAAATTATTATTATTGGAGCTTCTGCAGCCGGGCTGGGAGACATTAAAAGTACGCCCATGAGTTCGCTGGAACCATTTCCCGGGATGGAAATTCAGGCTACGCTCTTAAACAATTTAATCGGCAACAATTTTATCACCCAGCCTCCCAACCTGATTGCAATAATAATTCTTCTTTTAATTTCTTTCGGCATCCCCTTTGCTGTTGCTTACTCCCGTCCTGCAAAAGGAGCTGCTGCCATTTTAGGGGTTTTATTGCTAATCATCGGTATGGGATTAACACTTTTTATCTATGATCGGATCTGGTTTTCCACCGGATTCTACCTAATCATGGCTACTTTTGCCTACAGCGGTTCGGCGGCTTTTAAATACTTTTCCGAAGAAAAGCAGAAAAAAGAAATTCGCTCAGCCTTTGGTCAGTATGTGCAGCCTGAATTTGTGGAACAACTTATTGCTCAACCGGACCTGCTAAAGCTGGGTGGGCGGAAGAAAAGGCTAACTGTTCTCTTTTCTGATATAGCAGGTTTTACATCAATTTCAGAAAAAAAAGAACCCGAAGAACTGGTCTCCTTTCTTAACGAATATCTTGGGGCTATGACGGATATTATATTTAGGCATTCCGGCACAGTCGACAAATACATTGGTGATGCCGTTATGGCGTTTTGGGGTGCTCCCATCAGTCAGGAAAACCATGCGGAGCTGGCGTGCCGAAGCACCTTAGAAATGATGCACAAAGTTAAAGAATTAGCACCGCAGGAAACCAATATTCATTCGCGTTTTGGTATTGCTACCGGAGATATGATTGTTGGAAATATCGGCTCCTATAATCGATTCAATTATACTGTGCTCGGGGACACCGTAAACCTGGCAGCTCGACTCGAGGCAGCAAATAAACAATTCGGAAGCAGTACTATGATTGCCGAACAGACGTATCAAGAAGTCAAAAACATCTTCTATGCCCGACAACTTGATTTCCTGATCGTTAAGGGAAAAACCAAACCGGTGCGGGTATACGAACTGATGGGTGAAAAATCAGATCCCAACGCTGAGGTATTCGAAAAAGTCATTTCAATTTATCGAAAAGGATTAGACCTGTACCTACATAGAAAATGGGATAAAGCCATCGAGCAATTTCAGGAGGTTTTGTCACTGAAACCGGAAGACGGACCCTCAAAAACATATATCGAGAGGTGTAAAAAATTTAAAGAAGAACCCCCGTCAGAAGATTGGGATGGGGTTTTTCACTTAAAAACAAAATAGGGTAATTATGGCACGTAAATCCATCTTATTTACACTGCTAATATTATTTGTTACAGGAATTGTCGCATTCGTAAAACAGGCCGAAAGCCTCACGATAAAGAATACTGTAGATATGCGTGACGGTCCGGGATCGTATTATGAACTTATCCTGCGTCTGAACCCGGGAGCCGAAGTTGCTCAAATTAACAATCAACAACAGTGGGTAAAGGTAAAAGCAAAAGGAAAAGAGGGCTGGATTCCCCATCGGGCAACCTATTTAGAACAAGAAAACAAACGAACGTCTCCCGACCAGGATGAAATCACATCTGATGCACAAACCGCGTTTGATCAACTTGAAGGCAAGGATGATAGTACTAAACATGATCCATACGCCTCACCGGCTCAGGTTGCTGCGGCCGTTAAAGGCTTTGCCACCGACTTCACTTCAAGTAAAACTGGCAACCAAGAAAGCCTGCTTCTTGAGGATTTTAATGAATTTTTGGATCCAGACGAATACCATGAATTTAGAAGCCTTAGGCTCCGGCACTGGAACTGGGAAAAAGCACAAGAGCGATTTGATATAGATCCCGATAAAGTGCCTGAATTAAATCCCCAGCTTGAAAAAGCGGGATGGGGAATCGCCAACGTTATTGCCCAACGAGGATTGGTTAAAAACAAAGTACTTCAGCAGTACCTCACGCATATTGCCTTGGTTTTGGCAGAAAATTCTCATCGCTATGAAACACCGGTCCGAGTTTATATTCTTGATACCAAAGAGATAACCGGATATGCTTCTCCCAATGGAATTATATTTGTTTCAAAAGGAGCCTTGCAAATTATGCAGAGCGAAACAGAATTTGCTTTCTTTGCCGCCCACGAATTAGCCCATATTGTACAAAATCACGGAATTAAAGAAACCGATAAGAGGAGAACCAAAATAAAAGGCGATGAACGCTTCGAAGAACTTGAGCGAGAGGTTGGAGGTGGCGAGACAAAATATGAGCAAACGGAAGAGAACCTAACGCAACTGGCCAACGATATGTACGAATACACTATCAAAGACCGGCTTGAAGAATACGAATTTTCAGCAGACTACTGGGGGATCATTTATATGTATCGCGCAGGATATCATCCGGCCGGTGCCCTTGATCTCCTAAAACGAATACGCAATAACCAAGGCGATTTTAAAACCAGCATTGGTCACGCCAAATGGAAAGGCACTTCGATGGGTGATCGCATAATTAGAATTAATAGTCAAGTTGATAACTTTAATCTCCCCCGGAACTTTGGCCATGATCACCAATCTGCTTTTCAACAAAAAACAGGAATGTTGAATAATTAACTTCTCTTTTCAACCAACTTCTTGAGCTCAGAAACCAGCATCAGCGATTCGATGGGAGTCATCCTATTAGGGTCACAGGCTTCAAGTTTATCGATGAGTTGTTCTGTATTGGGATCAAGTTGCGCCTGAAACAGCGAGGGCTGCGTAATCTGACCCTGTTTTTCCATCTCTTCGGCAGCTTTTTTGACAGCAGCCTTCTTTTTCTTGGCGCCCTCCTCGAGCGTGCCATTACTGTCAGTCAGATCTAAGCTATGACTTTCGAGATTCGACAGAATTTCTTTGGCCCGCTCAATCACGATAGAGGGCAAACCTGCCATATCAGCCACCTGAATGCCGTAACTGTGATCGGCCCCGCCGCGCACCAGCTTACGCAGAAAAATCACCTTATCGTCATGCTCCTTGACAGACACATTATAATTGACAATATGATCGTACATATTTTCTAGCTCGTTTAGCTCGTGGTAGTGCGTGGCAAAAAGCGTTTTGGCAGCAACCGACGGTTGATTATGCAGATACTCAGCCAGCGCCCAAGCAATGCTGAGTCCGTCAAAGGTACTGGTGCCGCGACCTACCTCATCCAGCAAAATCAGCGAATTGCGAGTAGCATTATTTAAAATATTGGCGGCCTCATTCATCTCAACCAGAAAGGTACTTTCGCCCGCCGCCAGGTTATCCGACGCCCCCACGCGGGTAAATATTTTATCCACCAAGCCAATATGTGCCTCCTCGGCGGGGACAAAGCAGCCGATTTGAGCTAGTAGTACAATAAGTCCCGTCTGACGTAAAATAATACTCTTCCCCGCCATATTGGGACCGGTAATAATCAAAATCTGCTCATCCTCATTTTCTACGTGAATATCGTTTGGGATAAAGGGATCTCCCGGCGGAAGCGTTTTTTCCACGACCGGATGACGCCCTTTTGTAATATCAATTTTTTGATCATCAGCGATAGCCGGCTTGCAATAATTATTATGATAGGCGACCTCGGCAAAACTTTGGAGGCAGTCCAGTTCAGCAATAGCCCGGGCCACCTGCTGAACATCCTCGGCATATTCTGCTATCTCTATCCGCAACTCCTCAAAAAGATCATATTCTAAACTTTTGCTCTGCTCTTCGGAGGATAAAATACGCTCTTCTACCTCCTTGAGCTCCGGCGTGATATAGCGCTCTGAATTCACCAGCGTCTGCTTTCGGATAAAATGCTCGGGCACTTTATCCGCATGGGTGTTTGTTACCTCAATATAATATCCATAGACTTTATTATAACCGATTTTCAGCGAGTCTATGCCTGTTTCCTCGGCCAGTTCGTTTTTAATATCGGCGATATAATCCTTGCCGTTTCGGGCGATATTTCGGAGTTCATCCAACTCCTCATTATAGCCATCCTTGAAAATATCGCCGTCGCGCAAGCTGGTCGGCGGATCTTCAACAATGGCTTCTTCAATCTTTTCCTGTACCTCAATAAGCAACTTCATGCGCTCCAGAATATCGTTAAGCAGATACTCATCGAGGTGATTAAACTGAGATTTTAGAATCGGGGTCTGCGCCAGCGAGTCCTTCAATTTCACCAAATCACGAGGATTGGCACGCCCTACACATATACGCGAAATCAAGCGCTCCAAGTCACCGATCTTTTCAAGCTCTTCGCGCACCTTTTCACGCACATCATGATTCACATTCAGTGATTCAACGGCATTTAAGCGAGCACGAATGGGTTTCATTCGCTTCAATGGACGCATGATCCACTTGCGCAGCATACGTCCGCCCATGGCCGTGGCGGTATCATCCAGGATAGAGATCAGCGTACCCTCGCTACCACCCCCTTCCTGAATGGTCGTGGTAAGCTCAAGGTTGCGCTTAGTCGATCCGTCAAGCGACATAAAATCATTACTCTCAAACTTTTGGATCTGCTTGATATGTCCCAGTGAAGCCTTCTGTGTTTCCTGGATGTAATGCATTAATGCACCGGCCGCCACATGGGCAACATTCAAACTCTCTACTCCAAAACCCTTAAGGGAATGCGTTTCAAAATGATCCGTCAGTAAATTATATCCGTAATCACCCTCGTATACCCACTCCTCGATAAACGTCATATTATAGTCGAGCAGAAATTCAGGCACATTGTTCTTTAAATTCTGTGGCAACAACAACTCAGCCGGAGCTATAGACTGCATCAGATCATCAAGACGATCTTTGGGAACCTCACTTACCGAAAATTCTCCCGTTGATACATCAGCAAAAGCAGCCCCTGCGGTTTTTCCATCCCAGTATACCGCCGCGGCGTAGTTATTCCGCTTGTGCTCCAGCAGCTTTTCCGACATTGTAACACCCGGCGTCGTAATCTCGGTCACCTCCCGGTTCACAATCTTGCGTCCCGCCTCTTTTGCCTCGGATGGATTTTCAACTTGTTCACAAACCGCCACCCGATATCCTTTCTTAACCAATTTGGGCAGATAAGTATCCAGCGCATGATGAGGAAATCCCGCCATAGGAGTCTGGTCGCCTCCGTTATTTCGTTTGGTCAGTGTAATCCCTAATTCTTTACTGACCAGTTCCGCATCATCAGCAAAACACTCATAAAAATCCCCCACTCTAAAAAGCAGTATAGCTCCTTCATGTTCTTCCTTAATGTGATGATACTGCCGCATCAGCGGAGTCAGCGATTTGGATTTAGTACTCATTTACAAGCAGTTATTTTTGTGCTTAAAATTTAATTTTGTAAAGTATGATAACTTTTGATCAAATTAGGTTAGCATAACAAAAGCGAACAGTGTAACTTTCGCATTCTTATTAATTAGTACTCACTGATCAGTGCAGAAGTATAAGGATTTCTGGCGGCTCATCGTAAAATTGGCGAAAAAGAAAGATGTGTTTTTTAACGCCTCTGCCATCACCTTTAATATCTTTATTTGTTCTATTCCATTTATACTGCTGATGATTTCGATCATTGGGTATATCCTCTCCTACGAAAAAGCTTTTGCCGAAATTTTACGCTATGGTCGCGAACTATTTCCAAGCTTTACCTACGAATCGCGCAGCAGTGATGTATTCCGGGGGGCCGTAACACTTGAAACACTCCTTGAACCGCTTATCGGGGCGCGGCGTATCTTTGGTATAGTCGGTACCATTATCTTAGTCTTTTTCTCCCAAGGCTTTTTTCATACGCTTAAGCATGTAGTCTTCGATATTTTTGAGATTGATGATCGGCGCCATCCTATCCTCGAAATGGTCTATAACTTTTTTACTTTTGGTTTGGTGGGGGGAGCCTTTTTGTTTTTCAGCCTTGTAATTTCGCTGGTTTCCCTGGTATCAATCGACAAGCTTGCTCTGCCCTTTACGGATATCGTCTTTGAGGTCGGCTGGGTCTATGACTTTCTCAACCTCCTGATTCCCGTTTTATTTACCCTCATCCTGTTTTACATCATCTTTCGATATATCAGCGAAAAACGAATGAAACCGCAAGTAGCTTTACTAGCAGCAGTTGTTTATACGGCCCTCTTCGAACTTGCCAAGATGGGAGTAGGTTACTACCTCGAGTATGCTTTAAGCTCCTATCGTTATTTCTATCAGGGATACACAATTCTGGTTATTATTGGCGTATGGGCCTTCTACTCGGCTGTACTTTTTGTTATTACCACCATTGTTGCAAAATCGTATCAAGAAATATTTCTTGAAGATACAACTATCCAAGAGAATCCATACACGACGATATCCTGAGGATGAGTAATGCAAAACTTTCTCCATCATTTTATCAGCGGCAGGATGTAGTGACTATAGCCCAAAAACTTGTCGGCAAGGTATTATGCACACAAATTGGCAATGCCCCTCTGACCAGTGGCATTATTACCGAAACTGAAGCATACTGTGGCAGAGGGGATAGAGCATGTCACGCCAGCAATGGCACCCGAACCGATCGAACCGAAACAATGTATCAGTCCGGTGGCATTTCCTATATTTACCTTTGCTATGGCATACATCACTTGTTCAATGTTGTTACAAATGTAGAAGGCAAGGCCGATGCTATTCTTATTCGTGCTATTCAACCAATCGACGGTAAAAAAATAATGCTACAGCGTCGCGACATGCAAGATATTACCCCTTCCCTGACAGCGGGACCCGGAAGATTATCACAAGCTCTGGGTATTACTATGGATTTAGATGGCACATCGCTTTCAGAGAATAAAATATGGATTGAAGATCGGGGGGTAGATTTTTCTTCAGCTTCTCTTATTTCAACCGAACGCATAGGAGTTGACTATGCGGGCGAAGATGCAAAGCTACCTTGGCGTTTTTATCCCAAAAGCAGCAAATGGGTTAGCAAAAAATAAAAAGCCTGTTTCGCTAAGCGAAACAGGCTTTAACATGTGATATCAAAAAAGAACGTTAGTTCTGCTCACTTTGCTTCTGCTCTTCTTGTGTAATTTTTCGATAACGTTTAACCACCTCAGGATTTGATTGCAATGCCTTTACAATAGCTTGAAATCGCTGGGGCTGGAGTCCATTTTTCTCCATCGCATTCATGATTTCTTTTTGCTGCACCTTCATCAATTTCGGCTGGACTTCATCAATTGTTTTCTGCTCTTGTTCGGTCACATCGGCAGAGTCAGATCGGGGATTTCTTTGTTTCATCATGATCTCTTGAAATCTCTGGGGATCCATTTCCTTGTCAGCTAACAACGAAACAATCTCTGCGTCAATCTTTTCATTTACATCGCTGGTTACAGCAGCAAATTTTTTCAATTCTTCATTCGTGATACTGTCTGCCTGTGATTGCTGCATTTTTTGTTGCATGGGATTACCTTGTGCAAAAACCGAACCGGCCATTAGCAATAAACCGAGTACAAAAGCCGCGGATTGTTTAAAAAACTTCATAAATATATTGAATGATTTAAAGTTAAATAGATCATGCTTTGAATTAAGCCCTGTTAAGATAGAGATTATTTATTCCGAAATAAAACAACCACTCAACTCATTTAGTGAGTAGGTATATTTCCTTTGGTTAGGGGCTTAGAAAAGGGCAACGCATACTTTCGAACGATATTCTGTTTAAACCGATTTTTTTACACTCAAAACTATTCGCTGATAAACAACCCAGCATTTATTGCCACAATAACGGACTTAGCGACACTCACGTGACGGATGAACGCAATATATTACTATTCTAAATACCTTTGTTTACACTCATGATCATATTCCATAATCCTATTTGCTTACTTTTGATTTAACTATTCTGCAACATCGTTTGTTTTGTGCTCCCACAATTGGGCATCTGCGGGCCCATGTAAGGATTTGATATTGCTTTTTCATCATCCAACCAGTACGCGCCTTCTTCGTCCTGGGCCATGGGGCAATATTGCCAATATAAATCCCTGTCATCAAAACCCTGATTTTCGAGTGCCTTCACAAGCTGATTGGATATCTCAGCAAAAGAACTCCTGAATTGACCAATGTTTCCTACTTTGGAAGCACTATTAACCGCTTTAACCATCGCGGCATGATGCTTTTGATGCATGGCCGAATGCTCGGGATGTTCATTCATCTCCTCACTTTTAGTCACTTCTTGTTTAAATATTTCTAAATGATTTTTTGCCTTATCAAAATGCTCATTCGTTAAGGCTTCTTTTATAGCAAGATAACTATCAACGAGATCGGAAAGATGCTCAGAGTGCTGATGTTCGGTGGTATCTGTGGTTGTGTCTTGGTAATTCTTGTGGCCTGCCTCTGAGGATTCGCCATCGCTATTCATATCTCCCATCGATCCATGATTATGTCCTGCTGGCTTTGTCCCATCAGGATTTCTATTCATCATGCTGGCTTTTCCTGCCAATTGTGCCGCACTGTCAATTTTGAAGTTGCCGTGGGTAACGACCTCTTCTCCAACTTCTACTCCGGATTTAATCACATAGCGTTCTCCAACCCGGGCGCCGAGCTCAACTTCGCGAAATTCAAAAACCGGCTGTCCATCCACCGTCTTTTGTACGTACACCACCGATCGTTCGCCGGTCCACAGTACCGCCGATTTTGGAATGAGCATTTGCTCCTTGCCACCCGAAATTTCTGATGATATGACGCCTTCTGCAAGCATCTGCGGTTTCAATCGTCTATCGGGATTCGCAGCTTCTGCCCGAACGGTGGCTGTCCGCGACTGCGGGTCCAACGTGGGATCGATATAGCTGATTTCGGCTTCAAATGCTTCCCCGGGATAAGCTTCCACTGTAAACGTAACTACATCACCTTCTGCCAAACTGGCCAGATCATGTTCATACGCCTCAAAAGTCACCCAAACCTTCGAAAGATTCCCAATTTCATACATCACGGTTCCCTCCATCACATGATCCTGCTCCGAGATATTCCGTTCCAACACATAACCCTCGGCAGGTGATACAATATCGAGCTCATTTATAACCTCTCCGCTTTCCTCTATTTTCTGAATCTCCTCCTCGGGCAGCTCCCATAATTCCAGCTTTCGTCGCGTAGACTGATATAAAGCAGGATTGCTTTTCTTATGCTTTTGAGTTTCAAGAAGTTCACGCTGGGCAGACAAGAGTTGTGGAGAATAGATCGAAGCCAATCGTTCTCCTTTCTGGATCCGTGCGCCCGTATAATCCACATAAAGTTGGGTAATACGACCGGGAAAATGTGCTGTCACATTTGAAACGCGGCGCTCATCCACCGCAATTTTTCCGGGTATGCGCACTTTCTTCACGGCCACATCTATAACGACTTCTGTCGTTTGAACTTGTGCCAGACGCGCTGCTGCTTCAGTCATTTTTAACTCGTAATTATTTGCCTCAGCGCCACGCTTGGAACCCTCTTCATTTACCGGAATAAGCTCCATCCCACAAATGGGACAATTGCCCGGTTCTGATTGTCTTACGCTGGGGTGCATGCTGCAGGTATATAGCACTTCACCCTGCTCGTTGGTATGTGTTTCTTCAACATGTTCATCCGTACTTTGCGACTGATCGGCAGATGATCCGCCAAAGAAGAGCCAGCCTAATAGCAGTCCGACAACTAATATTCCTGCTGGCTTTCCAATTTGTTTTATGTTCATCAAACTTTTCATCTTTTTATTGTTTTCATGTCATCCTGAACTCGTTTCAGAATCTCATATTTTAAATACTACCGGTTTTCTCAGATCCCGGATCAGGTCCGGGATGACACGTGGTTATTATTTTTTTATTTAAATTTCTTCAGGGTTTGCATTGTGCTTACCATATAAATATTCAACGCATGCTACCGCCGTATTCAGATCCACCAATGCCTGCTGCTGGGCAAGTTCATAATCCAGCAATTTGCGCTGGAGCCGCAACAACTCTTCAAAATCTGTTGCAGATGTTGAATACTGCTCGGTCAATATATCGATGGTCTGCTGGGTGCGCTGAATCTGAATATTCTTGTATAGATTCAATCGGCGTTTGCCGTCGCGGTAATCCCGAAGTGCCTGACCGAGCTGCGTTAACAGCTTATTTTCTGTTGCCTGTTGATGATCTTGTACCGAACGCAACTGGATTTGGGCCTGCTTTTCCTTCGCCCGATATTTTTTTCGATATAGCGGAATCTGAACACCCACGCGAGCAAGAATCGCATCCTGTCCGTTATCCGTGAGCGCCATATCGCGTTCGCCGGTTATCATGTAATCGATGCCAAGCCCAAACTTGGGCATTCCTTCTTTTTGAGCAGCTTTAATAGCATTCCT
Source organism: Fodinibius sp. GM21 (assembly GCF_058386955.1). NCBI lineage: Bacteria > Pseudomonadati > Balneolota > Balneolia > Balneolales > Balneolaceae > Fodinibius > Fodinibius sp. GM21. Next base: position 116,884 of record NZ_JBYEIQ010000003.1, read on the forward strand.
TGCCGACGACGCTTCAAAATCAATTTTTAACAACTGAGGATTTTGTCGCATGGCCACCTGCTCGAGTTCACTTTTTGATCTCTCCAGAAGCTTCCCTTCCAAACTATCCGGGATTACTACCTTCGAATCGGCCTGACGATTGAGCAGTTCATTAAATTGCTGCGCTGCCACCTCTCTATTATCTTTTTGCAATTCCAACCTTGACTTTAGGTCTTCCTTCTCAATTTGTACCCGCAACACATCAGCCTGACCAACCTGGTTGGTCTCGTACTTCTGGATAGCCAGGGACTCAAAAATTCCCAAGAGCTCTATATTCTCCTCCAGTATTCGGATCGATTGCTCAATCTGATAAAGATGATACCAGCTTTTCTGCACCTCATAGAACAATTTATTTCGGGCATTCTGGAATGCCTCAAACTCAGCCTTTGCTTTCTTTGTCGCTGCATTACCACGAGCATTGAGCGTTCCAAACCAAGGGAACATCTGTGTGATGCCAAAACGAGCTTGCTGTGGACCGACTCGCGTCTCAATTGGATTGACAAAATATCCGAATGCTAATTCAGGATCCGGTAGCATACTAACCTGGGGCGATCGCTGCAAGGCTGACAAATATTGCCGGTATTGTGCTTTTAGATCCGGATTGTTTTGAGCGGCCTGTTGTAGGTACAGCTCTATTTGGGTGGCTTCGCCTTCTAAATGATTCTGCTGTCCCCATGACAGTGAGATCCAACTCATCAAAAAGATTAAGCATAACCACACACCTCGAGTCAGCATTGCTTTATTGATCCATGCTGACTCCCCCCTCTCGAGAGGGAGATTTTGGGTTGTTTGAAATTTCATTGTTCTGAATATCCTAGGAGTTATCATATTAAACCTCATTTCTTTCTGCCTGATGTTTCAGCTTCCGCTCTTGCCACATGGCATAGAGTACCGGCACTACAAATAGCGTAATAATCTGCAGGAACATCCCACCCACACTGGGGATTGCCATTGGCACCATAATATCGGCACCTCGTCCAGTGGAGGTAAGTACGGGTATCAGTGCCAATATGGTTGTGGCGGTGGTCATCATAGTGGGACGAATTCGTCGGCCGGCCGCTTCCTCCACGGCAGATTTAATCTCCTGCAGTGTTCCGGGATTATCGCGGTCAAATACCTGATCCAGATAGGTAGCCATCACTACTCCTCCCTCGGCGGCAATACCAAATAGCGCAATAAAGCCCACCCATACGGCAATACTAAGATTTACAGTTCCCATCTGGAACAACTCACGCATATTGGTTCCAAACATGCTGAAATCCATAAACCAGCCCTGCCCATATAACCAAACGAGAATAAATCCACCGGCCCAGGCCACAAAAATGCTGCTGAATATCATCATGGAGGTCGGCACCGACTTAAACTGGAAGTAGATGATCAAGAAAATTAGCAGCAGAGCAATAGGCAGAATAACAGCCAGACGCTCGGTAGCCCGTACCTGATTTTCGTAATTGCCGGCGAACTCGTAGCTGATACCCGGTGGGATGGTTAGATTTCCGGCCTCGATCTGTTCACTTAGATAATTCTGTGCATTCTCAACGGCATCGACCTCCGCTACCGAATCCTTGCTGTCAAAAATTACATATCCCACCAAAAAGGTATCTTCGCTTTTAATCGCTTGGGGACCCTGACGGTAACGTATTTCTGCCAACTGCCCCAGCGGCACCTGTGATCCCATGGCTGTTGGTACTAACATACGCTTAATTTTCTCCGGATCGTCGCGCTGCTCACGGGCATAACGCACCCGCACCGGATACCGCTCTCGTCCCTCTACTGTGTTCGTGAGCTGAATACCGCCCAACGCCACCTCCAGGTAATGCTGCACATCCTGCATCGACAACCCATAGCGTGCTATCTTTTCTCTTTTCACATCGATTTCCAAGTACGGTTTACCCACAATGCGATCCGCAAACACTGACGACGGCTTGATGCCCAGAACTTGCTTAAGCTGATCCTCCAGCCGTAATCCAAAGTCTTCGATTGTCTGCAAATCCGGTCCCTTCACCTTTATCCCCATCGGTGCGCGCATACCCGACTGTAACATTATTTGTCGCGTTTGAATAGGCTGCAACTTAGGCGCCGAGGTCGTCCCCGGAATATCAGCAGCTTTGACAATTTCATCCCAGATATCATCGGGTGATTGAATGTGATCGCGCCACTGCCGGTAATACTGTCCGTCAGAATCGGGAATAAGTTCACCCTTATCATCACGGGCAAAGTTACCTTGGGAGTCTGTACGAAATCGCATACGATGCCCGTTTTCGTCGGTTTTGTACTCTGTTTTATAGGTGATAATGTTCTCAAACATAGAGATGGGAGCCGGGTCTAAGGCGGATTCGGTACGTCCCATTTTGCCCACGACGATTTCTACCTCGGGGATCGAAGAAACACGCATGTCCAGCTTCTGCATTACATCTTTGGCCTCTTCCATACCGGCATGGGGCATCGTCGTCGGCATCAACAAAAACGAGCCCTCATCCAGTGGCGGCATAAACTCTTCACCCAATCCCGGAAAAGTAGACTCGGCCGCCTGCCACGCTGACGTTTCTTCGACATCGAGACCAACGGAGTTGAATCCACTGGCTACAAAACCAAATACCCCAGAAAATCCAAGCCAGATAACCATAGACAACACCACAAGCGATATGGGGATAGAGAGAAAGAGTTTTTTATTGGTCAGACACCAATCAAGAATAGGTCGATAATAATAAATGACCAGCCAGAAACTTCCCATGACAACCGTGAGTAACAGTGCTACCGTGATAAAGTTGCCGGCAAAAGAAACACCCGGTCCCAAGGGCAACCATTCACTGGTGAGTAACCATGCAACTCCTACGACAATCAGACTCATATTGAGCGTAGGCAACCACTCCTTATATCGATCATCGCGCATGAACAGCGCCAGACCATTTATCAATCCAAAACCAACGAGAACAACCCCTGCCCAAGTCATCACATTCACGGCCACAAACAGTCCGCCGATAATCAACAGCGCATTCCAGGCTATTTTAAACGGACGCTTTTTAATTTTGATAGAGAAAAACCAGTGGGCGAACGGAGGGATAAGCGTAATCACAATGATGATTGCCGCCACCAGCGCAAAAGTTTTGGTGAAAGCCAGCGGTCGAAACAGCTTTCCCTCAGCGGCCACCATCGTAAAGACAGGGAGAAAGCTGACAATCGTCATGGTAATGGCTGTTATTATCGCATGCGCCACCTCACTCGATGCCCTATAAATAACTTCAAGCAGCGACTCCTCCGGGTCGGCCCGATCCATGTGCTGCAGGATATTCTCTGAGAGCACGATCCCCATATCCACAATAGTACCGATGGCAATAGCAATTCCCGAAAGGGATACAATATTGGCATCCACTCCGGCCAGCTTCATGGCGATAAAGGTCATAAGTACGGCAACGGGAAGCATTCCCGATATAAGGATGGACGTCCGAAGATTTAGCACCATCACCACAATCACGATAATGGTGATTAGCACCTCCAGCGAAAGCGCTTCTTCGAGTGTACCGAGCGTTTCCTGGATCAGTGTGCTGCGATCATAAAAAGGAACAATAGAAACTTTCGATTCTGTGCCGTCATCCAGTGTTTTAGAGGGCAATCCCGGCTCAATTTCCTTGATCTTGGCTTTTACATTTTCGATCACCTGCATGGGATTGGCACCCTCACGAGCCGTAACGACTGCTCCCACCACTTCGGCCCCGCCCTTGTCAAGAGCCCCGCGCCGCAGTGACGGACCGTGACTGACTTTCGCAATTTCGCTGATGCGCACGGGTGTATTTTCGACTACTTTCACCACCGCCTGCTCGATGTCTTCCATATTCTCTATATAACCGAGTCCCCGCACCAGGTACTCCACGTTATTCATCTCGATGGTTCGGGCACCAACCTCGGCGTTACTTTCTTTCACGGCCTTAAACACTTCCGTCATTGAAATGCCGTATTCCTGCATCTTCTCGGGATCTACATCAACCTGGTACTCGCTGACATAACCGCCGATGGGTGCTACTTCTGCCACACCTTCAACGGCAGACAATCCGTACCCCACGTAAAAATCCTGAATACTCCTTAACTCCTGCAGATCCCAACCGCCGGTGGCATTGCCTCCACTGTCGCGCCCTTCGAGCGTATACCAGAAAATCTGTCCCAGCCCTGTGGCATCGGGACCCAGCGATGGCTGCACACCCTGTGGCAATGTTCCCGATGGCAGAGAGTTCAGCTTTTCGAGAATGCGCGAACGGCTCCAGTAAAAATCGACATCCTCTTCAAAAATGACGTAGATGCTTGACGTACCCATCATGGAACTACTCCGTACCGTTTTGACCCCGGGCACCGTCAGCAATTGCGTGGTAAGCGGATAGGTGATCTGATCTTCCACGTCCTGCGGCGACCGTCCCGGCCAGGAGGTATAGACAATTTGCTGATTTTGTCCCAGATTCGGGATAGCATCTACGGCTACGGGGGCCTGGGGCAGCATATCGATATCCCAGGAAAAAGGGGCCACGGCAATTCCCCAAACAACCATCCCCAGTAGGAGCAGAACAGCGATTAATTTATTTTCAAGAAAAAAGCGTATGGTTTTGTCGAGCATTGAATTAGCGATGAATTAATTGACCGGTAAAAATGAATACGAAACATGCAATACGTGGCAATACAGATATAATCGTATTTCGTAATGCGAAGGTTTGCCTGAAAAGTGATTCAGGCTAAAAAAGAGTGGTCAATCGCTAATTCAGAAAAGCGCTGTTCATCAAAAAGAGAGGGGACGCATTATTGTCAGTTGTGGATTTATCCCTATGTGGGACGGAATAATTGGTTTCCAGTGGTAGGGATTCAATGTCATCAGTCAGCTCTGCAACAACAAGACTTTTGACGTGCTGCATAACGGCCGGCGTATCCGACTGCGGACTGTCAACAACCTGCTCGCAGAATGATAGCATCACACAATCAGCAGCATCCGCCTGTTCATGATGATCCATCTCGGAGCCATCACAACATTCGTGGACGCCCTGCTCTTCCATATCCATATCGCAATACAGATTCACGGCCGATGCTCCCACAGGCAACAGAACATTGCTTGCAAGCAACAACAGCGTAAACACTGCTGCAAACCGATATATCTTTTTTAGAGTAGGCAAACTGTTATTAACTGATAGTTTCAAAAATCGAAATTAATATAGTCAAATTATTGACTATAGTTCAATGCATAAAATATTCGATTGATTAAACCTTTTTGCCCAAGGAAGCGTTTGGAATAACTAAAATTCCCTATTTTATTTTGTGAGAAGAATCTACAACAGCACTAAAAATAACTACTGAAATATGCGAATCGTTTCCCTTTTGCCCAGCACTACCGAAATTGTCGCAGCTCTCGACAAAAAGGATGAGCTTGTAGGCCGATCCCACGAGTGTAATTATCCCGAGGGAATAGAGAAGCTTCCCTCTTGTACCGAGCCTAAATTTAATCCCGACGGCAGTAGTTATGAAATTGACCAACGGGTCAAAGCACTACTTCAGGAGGGGCTTTCGGTGTATCGGGTGGATGAAGAACAGCTGAAAGCCTTACAGCCGGATGTCATTCTAACCCAGGATCACTGCGCAGTGTGCGCGGCTTCGTTTGATGAGGTGGAAGAAGCCGTGCAAACCACCCTGGGTGCTAATGTTGAAGTAATTTCGGTGTCTCCCACAGATTTATCAAGCTGGGTCCAGTCCATTCGAACGATCGCAGAAGCTATTGATGCTGAAGGAGCTGCCAACGAACTTACCGGCCGCATGAAGTCAGAACTGCAGGAGATCCAGCAAAGAACCATTGAGCTTACTCCGCCTAAAGTGCTTTCTATCGAGTGGATGGAGCCGCTGATGACGGCCGGCAACTGGATTCCCGAGCTGGTACAAGTTGCGGGCGGTATTCCCGTGGGCGCTGAGGCGGGAGATCATTCTCCTAAGATATCATGGAATACCGTTCAGCAACTCAATCCTGATATCATCACAATCATCCCCTGCGGATATTCTATCGATGAAACGCTTTCAGAAATTTCGGCGCTTACTTCTCGCAATGGATGGAGTCAACTCCGCGCCGTCAAAAACAAACAGGTTTTTATCGCTGACGGTGATCACTATTTCAATAGGCCGGGACCTCGCCTTGTAGATTCAGCTCGCATACTGGCCGAAATCATTCATCCATCGTTATTCCGAGAAGAAGAACACCCCGAGTGGATCAACCTGGCCACTCATCAATTTCGACAAACCATTAGCTCATTAGCATGAAGAAAAAAGTTGCGATCATTGGAGCTACGTCCGGTATCGGTCGAGCGCTGGCAGTAGAAATGCACAATCGTGGATATTCGGTTGGAGCCACGGGGCGCCGACTCGAACGACTCCAAGAATTAGAACAGCAACTCGAAACCCGCATTCATACGCAATTCATGGATGTTGTGGAATTAGAAGATGCCATTACCCAGCTCGATCAACTTAAAAAAGAAATGGGCGGAATCGATGTCATTGTGCTCAATGCCGGGGTTTCAAACTATCAAAAAGAGTCGGTAGGGCGTCAGACTGATCTACACGTAGTCGATGTCAACGTCCGCGGTTTTGCCAACCTGGCCAGCTACAGCTTTAATTTGTTTGAGGAACAGGGACACGGTCACATCGTGGGCATCTCATCGGTGGCCGGGCTTTTCGGATGGGGATTAAACATCCCTTATAACGCCTCCAAGTCATTTGTAAATACCTATCTACAAGGATACCGGCAAAAAGGAAATCACTCAGAGGCAGATATTTCTGTATCCACTATATTGCCCGGCTTTGTAGAATCCGAGATGACTGAGGGTAAAAAGGACCTGTTCTGGGTACAGCCCACAGAAAAAGCGGCAACACAGATTGGCGATGCCATTGAACATAAAAAGAATGAAGTCTATATCACGAAGCGCTGGCGGCTGGTGGGATGGTTCGTAAAACTGATACCTAATTGGGTTTGGAATCGGATGTAAACTATACGTACTAAAATAATTATTAGAAGAAGTGTCAAACATCAGCGCCGGCATACTGCTCTTTAATCGTAAACCAAGCTTAGAACTGCTACTGGCCCATCCCGGTGGACCCTACTGGTGGGATAAAGACGAGGGGGCATGGTCAATCCCAAAAGGAGAAGTGGAAGATGATGAAGATTTGCTGGATGCCGCAAAAAGGGAATTCAAGGAAGAACTTGGGTTTATCCCAGAAGGTGAATTTATTGATCTGGATTCGGTCAAACAGAAAGGCGGCAAAAGTGTTTACTGTTGGGCAGTGGAATATCAAATTCCCGATGATTTTATCTTTGCCCCCAATGAATTCGAGATCGAATGGCCGCCCAATTCGGGGAACACTGAACTATTCCCCGAGATTGATCGAATCGAATATTTTGGACCTTTTGAAGCCCGCAAGAAAATCAATCCTGCGCAACGTGAGTTTATCAGCCGGCTTATTGATTACTGCAGTCGAAACCAATAATTGCTTTATCCATCTCAATTAATAAGCCCAAAGGCGCAGTCCCATCCAATCCCAGTAGATTAAAAACAAGGTAAACCCTATTAATATGACTGAAATTAGGGAGAAGTACATTTTCATGGCAGGATGAATCTCTTTTGTCCAGCTACGCAGACTTGTCCACAATGCACCAATAGAACTTATCCCAAATAGATAAGTGGCGACGGTAATTGCCATCGCTTCGGCAGTGCGTTCACCAATCGTCAACAACTCAAGCTGTGAGGCTCCTAATACCAGCAACCCAACGCTGCACAATGCAACAAACGGCCACCAGAAAAGTGACTGATATGAAAAGGGAGTATGCTTAGAGCTGTATTTGCGATAAATCTCAAACGGTATCCAGAACAGGCTGAATAACAATAACGTTGCCAACACACCCAGACCGCCAAAAAACGCTCCACGGTAAAGATATATCTTCCAGCTTTCAGTTTTGACATAGAACGTACCATCATGCTCCATTACTTGTCCATACTCTTCCGTATCCATAAAAAAGACAGAGGCCGTTTTTTTATCTTTTCGGCGAAATTTCTTTTCCGAAACAGGCAACAGTGGCTCGGGAGATTCCATAAATTCTTGGGTATGCAGCGTATCATCCAATACTTCAAGTGTTTGTCCGGCCGATAATTTATTTAGCGGCATAAACAGTTGATTGCGCGGACTCCGATAGGCATAATATCCCTCGTACTGTTCTAAATATTCGCCGGATAAATCAACAATGGGTTGTGGCTCCGGCTTTTTAACATTTTGCAGTAAAAATTTTGTAATCGCTTCCCGGATATTTCCAAAACCATTAGAGCTATTCAACAGCAGTACGTAGCCTAACTCATATTGCGGAAAATACATGTATTGAGAAAGAAATCCGTCAATACCGCCATTATGATTTAAATTAGGATATCCGGCCATTTCAGAATGCTTAATCCCCAATCCATAGCCCTTAGTAAATCCATGTTTGGCAGCCAGTGTAGTTTCGGTTGTTTCCATCCTGCTAAGCAAACTGTCAGCAATTATTTTTTGTCCATCAAGCGAACCATCATTTAGTAACAGCTGCACAAATTTCCCCATATCAGCGGGGGAAGAATGCAACATACCGGCCGGACGCAAATAGATATGCTGATATTCCACCGGATTATATTTTCCTTTATAGCCCGTAACCATTCCTTGCTTCACCGAGTCACTGTAAACAAATGAAGACTGCATCATATCCAGTGGCTTTAAAATACTTCTTCGCAAATATTCTTCGTACGACTGGCCGGTTATTTTTTCAATGATATAACCCGCCACCGCATAACCGGGATTGGAATAAGAAAACCGCGTGCCCGGCCGCCAGCGCACTTCTCTAGATTTAGGATTAATACTCAGTGCTTTTTTAAGAGATATTTTAGGGTCATGCTGCGTATTATAAAACTCACTGAAGTGCATATCATCAAATCCCGAAGTATGCTCTAGCAGATGTTTTACCCGAACCGGATCTGATTCTTTCCAAGGATTTTTAATTTCAACACCAGGCACTAACTCCTGTACCTTGTCATTGAGGCTTAGTTTGCCCTCTTCCACAAGCTGCATAATACCCATAGCCACGAATGTTTTTGAGATAGATCCAACCCGAAACAGGTGATCAGCCATTACCGGTTTCTTATCTTCATAATCTGCATAGCCTATACCGCTAGACCAAATAACAGAATCTTTATGCACCAAGGCTATTCCCGCTCCCGGTATATTATTTTCCTGCAAAAGTGAATCAACGGTCGCTTCCAAGGAATCAATATCGGAAACTATTGATTCTTCCTGTGTTTGTTGGGCAACAATATTACCGAAAGAAAAGCCAAAAAATACCAACAGAAATGCGATCGAAAACCAACATTTTTTAAACATAATCTATTTTATCTGCATCCTATTCCTTATTCAGTTATAGTTACGTCCATCTAATTTCATTGTTACAATTAGAATTTGGAATACAGAACGCTGGTTATCAATCTAAAGTTAATACAATAGCTACCGAGAATAAGCGACGATAACACTATTAATCTTAACAAATCAGAGATTTATTATGGATGGTAAAAAATTATTGATGCTTGTAGGAGATTTTGGAGAAGATTATGAAATTATGGTGCCATTTCAGGCATTACAAATGGTAGGTCATACCGTGCATGCGGTTTGTCCCGGCAAAAAGAAAGGGGACACCGTAAAAACGGCTATTCACGATTTTGAAGGCGACCAAACCTACACCGAAAAGCCGGGTCATAATTTTGCCCTCAATGCTACATTTGATAAGGCTGATCCCGCCGATTATGACGGTCTCATTGTTGCCGGCGGACGCGCTCCCGAATACCTGCGTCGCGAAGATGGCGTGTTGGATATGGTGCGTCACTTCTTTGAGGAGGATAAACCCGTTGCCGCTATTTGTCACGGGCTTCAGATTCTATCTGCTGCCGATGTGATAACCGGCAAAACCTTAACAGCCTATCCCGCATGTGGTCCGGAGATGGAGGCCGCCGGAGCCAACTACAAAGATGTAGAAGCAACCGAGGTGGTGATCGATGGCAACTTAGTTACTTCTCCAGCCTGGCCGGGGCATCCCAAATGGCTCAGTGCTTTTCTTGATGTACTTGGGACAAAAATTTCACATTAAAACTATTCACAATAAAAAAAGCGAGGAGTTCAACACTCCTCGCTTTTCATTTTCAGGTAATTGCAATACTAGTAACCTGACTCCATATCTTCTTTCTCCTCATTATCAGATGGCATAATCACTGCATCAATAATATGCACAATGCCGTTTGAAGCTTCAACATCAGCCTTCACAACATTGGCACCATTAACCATCGCTCCGTCAGATAAGGAAACCTTGATTTTGTTTCCTTGAACGGTTTCGACCATTTGCCCATCCTTAAGATCAGAAGACATAATTTTACCGGAAACCACGTGGTAAGTTAAAATACCCTGCAGCTGTCCTTTGTTTTCTTCTTTCAGTAGCATATCCAACGTACCGTCGGGCAGGTTACTGAATGCCTGATTGGTAGGCGCAAAAACCGTGAAAGGTCCTTCCCCATTCAATGTTTCTACCAGATCAGCTGCTTTTACAGCAGTTACCAGAGTAGACAACTGATCGGTACCCTGTGCAATAGATACAATCTTATTGTGGTGATCAACCTTCTTATTCTTGTCAGGATTTTGTGTAAACGCCAGCAACACAACGGATGCCAGCATAATGGTTAAGATTCTTGTAAGCTTCATAATTACATTGTATTTTTATTTAGGATTGTGATAGCACAAAACATTCTTACCAATGTTTTGTGATGTGATGGTCTAACGCTATTAGGCAATATACCATTCACGAAGGCCGAAGTTTTCTTCGGCCTTTTTTATTTCTTGCTATTTCAACCTGACAAAAACGAAAGACAAATCATCTCAATAGTTTCTTTAATCTTTCTCTACAGCCCCAAGAACTTCCTGACCGGAGGGCATAACCACACCATCAATAATGTGAATGACACCATTTGATACTTCTATATCAGCATCTGTAACAAAAGCATTATTAACCATTATATTATTCATCGCTTCCGACTCATCGCCCATATAATCATCGGTTGTTTTTTGGCTTAATACTTTAAGTTCGGATCCTTCCAGCGTTTCGACCATTTGCTCCTCATTAATATCAGAAGCGAAAATTTTCCCTGCTACTACGTGATACTTGAGAATTCGGGCCAGTTCTTCCTTATTCTCAGGTTTCAGGAGATCTTCGAGTTTTCCTTCAGGAAGCTTGTCAAATGCTTTATTTGTTGGTGCAAAGACCGTATAGGGGCCTTCTCCTTTGAGGATCTCTACCAAATCAGCAGCTTGTAAAGCTGTTAACAATGTTGAAAGATCTTGCTTTTCGGCTACCTTTTCTGATATCGTTTTATCAGGATTTAATAGGGAGGCGAATCCTAATATCATAAGTGATACTACCAATAACAGTATAATTTTTAAAGCTTTCATAGTGTTTAACCATAGGTTAATTATTTAATATAATACTACTGATACTGTTCTTGAGTTTAGTATCAATAGCTGTTTATCATTTAACCAGCTATTTCTCATACGGTTCCAGAGGGACAATGCATATTATACTTTCCCTGTCACGATCATAAGAGATGACATTACAGTGGATTGGTATTTATCACTATCTGAATGTATCGATGTACCAATATTGACGTTAAATTCATTTCCTAGTCTCGATTTTTTATCTCTTCGTACGAGGCCTCCAAATCAATCATAGGTTTCGGATAATCTTTTCCTAGTTCTATTCCCGCCAATTTCTGTTGCTCCACTGCCATGCGATGCGGTTCATGGATAAATTCCTGCGGTACATCAGCCAATTCGGGTAGCCAGTGACGTACATATTCCCCTTTTGTATCATACTTTTCAGCCTGATTAACAATATTGAAATAGCGATTACGCGGATCTTGACCAACGGTTGAATTATACATCCAGTTGCCGTAATTGCTACAAACATCATAATCGATCAGTTTCGATTCGAAATACTCCGCTCCCATCCGCCAATCAATATTCAGATTTTGCGCTAAGAAACTCGCTACATTCTGCCGGCCTCGGTTCGACATATATCCCGTTTTATTCAGCTCACGCATGTTTGCGTCTATAAACGGGACACCTGTTCGTCCATCAGCCCAACGTCTAAAATCTTTTTTATCGCGCCGCCAGTTGCGGTCTTTTTGCTGAATACCTCCCTGCTTAAAAATAGCATCGCCGTACTTCATGGCCGAATAGCGGAAAAAGTCACGCCAGATCAGCTCAAAAATCATCCAGTACGTGGAAACGTTTTTCTTACGTTCCTCCTCATATTTTTTTACCTCCCAGTAAATTCGGCGCGGAGAGAGCGAGCCGTTGGCCAGCCAAGGCGAGAATTTTGAAGAATAGTTCGATCCCAACAAACCGTTGCGGGTAAATTTATAATTTTTGAGCTGATCTTCTTTCCAGAAATACCGCTTAAGTCTTTTTAGCGCCTTCTCTTCACCACCTTTAAATGGCAAAACAGAACGATTATCCGAAGGAGGTAGAGAAACGACAAACGCCTCAATCGAAGGCAGATCACCCGGTTCATCCACTGTGGGTTCAGGCAAAACTTCAGGCGTGGGAAACTGCTGACGCACCGAGCTCTTTTTTTCAAGCTGTTTGCGAAAATTAGTAAATACCTTCGGAATATTGGCCGGATCGTACGGGATATCATCCGGGTGAAAAAGCGTTCGCCCGTGGGTGTATTCAACCTCCGCATGTACACGATTTGCAACAGCTTCTTCTATGCCAACTTCCTCTGAGGCAACTTCTTTTTCCGAAAAAATAATGGAAGCCTCATGTGCAGCAGCCAATTCAGCTAAAATCTCGTCCGTTTTGCCCTGTCGCACAATTAGATCTGATCCCCGATTCTGCAAATTTTCTCTCAGGTTCTGCAGCGTTTCCAATAAAAACCGAGCACGTTGAGCCCCTGTTTTTGGAAATCCGAATGCCGTTTCTCCAAACCATTGGGGATCAAATACATAAACCGGTATAACTATATTATAATCCAAAGCTCGATACAGCGCCTCGTTATCGTGGAGTCGCAAGTTATTTCGAAACCAAACTATTGCCGTTGCCATCTGATATTTTTGTATTCATATTTACAATTACTAAACAACAAAACGGCCAAACCGTTCGATATTAATAGCAAAGCATTGTATAATGCCAAAGTCTTACGGTAGCGGCATCTATTAACATTGGTAACGAGTTGAAAATGTCCTTTATATGTAAAACCTCCATACAATGGGTGCTTCTCTTAACGTTCCTATCAGCAATTATCGGGGGTTGTGAGATATCACCTAGAGACGGCAACCAAATTATATCCAAACTACAGCTCCCGGGTGGCTTTAAAGCTGAAGTTTTCGCAGACAACGTACCCAATGCACGTCAGCTTGCCATGGGAGAAAACGGAATCATTTATGCAGGGAGCCGAGAAGCGGGAAACGTTTATGCTGTCGTAGACGAAAATAATGATTACAAAGCAGACACCGTTTATAGCATTGCCAAAGATTTGCGCATGCCCAGCGGCATTGCCTACCGTAACGGATCGTTATATGTAGCTGCCGTAAGTACCGTTTATCGGTATGATGATATCGGAGCCAACCTTACCAATCCGACCGACCCTGTTGCTATCACCGAAAGCTATCCTGAGGATGGCCATCACGGCTGGAAATTCATTGACTTTGGCCCCGATGGCAAACTTTATATTCCGGTAGGGGCACCCTGCAATATCTGTAATCCTGCTGATGAAATTTTTGCCACCATCACTCGCATCAACCCCGATGGAACCAATCGCGAAATTATTGCTAAAGGTGTTCGCAATTCGGTAGGCTTCGACTGGCATCCAAAAACAAACAACCTGTGGTTTACAGATAACGGTCGCGATTGGCTGGGAGATAACCAACCGCCCTGCGAGCTGAATCATCTATCCCAAACGGGGCAACATTTTGGCTATCCCTACAAGCATGGTCATGATATAAGGGATCCAGAATTTGGTAAAAAAGGCAAGGCAATGGATAAAGATTTTAAAGATCCCGCCCAGGCTTTAGATCCACATGTAGCACCCCTGGGTATGATTTTTTATACCGGGGACATGTTTCCGGAGGCCTATCACAACCAAATATTGATTGCAGAACACGGAAGTTGGAACAGAACTGAAAAAATCGGGTATCGTATAACAAAGGTTACGCTTAAAGACGGTGAAATCATTTCGTATGAACCGTTCATTGAAGGTTGGCTTCAGGATAATGAATCGGTATGGGGACGTCCCGTCGATTTACTGCAACTGCCGGATGGATCAGTTCTTATCTCTGACGACCACAGCGGCGTAATTTATCGCATTAGTTATCAAAAAGATTAAATAAACATCTATACTCCACGAATGTCACCACTCCGAAAACGAGGTATCTATCGCAATGTTGGACTTTTAATTATTCGAATGGGATTAGGTATCATGTTTATTTTACATGGTTTCCCAAAAATGTTCGGCGGACCCGATACCTGGGTTGAAGTGGGGTCGGCCATGCAGTATCTGGGCATCGATTTTGCGCCTATGTTTTTTGGTTTTATGGCCGGAGTTACCGAATTTTTTGGAGGTATATTTTTACTAGGCGGCCTGTTCTTTATGCCGAGTGTTGTATTTCTTTTTATTGTAATGCTGGTAGCTACTGTCCAACATATTGGAGCCGGGGATGGCTTTGTAAGCTATTCTCACAGCATTGAAATGGCCATCGTTATGATTGGATTGTTATTCATCGGTCCCGGGAAATACAGCCTGGATCGAAAACTCCAAAAAAGAAACAGACGACGCTACTAACTCTTGTTGATATGAGATTGTTATTGACCATATTTTCGTTGTTGCTGGTGGGCAGCCAACCCGATCAGGCTAGCAAATCACAAAGTAGCAACCGCATAATTGTACTCAACAAATCATCCCATTCGGCTTGGCTACTTGATGCCCAAAACGGAAATAAATTAACGGAATTCCCAACAGGCGTAGCTCCGCACGAAGTGGCCATCTCTCCTGATCAGTCCAAAGCTGTTATCACAAATTATGGAGACCAACATCCGGGTAATTCCCTGACGGTTATTGATTTAGATAATCAAAAAGTCCACAAAACAATATCACTTGGACAATATACCCGCCCACATGGCGTAGAGTGGTTTTCTGATAATGAAAAAGTAATTATTACGGTTGAAGATCAAAAAACTGTTATCACTGTTAATATTGATAGCGGAGAAATCCTTAAATCTATCAGAACAAACGAGAACGTTTCCCACATGGTTGCTCTGGGACCAGATGAAACCAAGGCTTATGTAACAAATCTGGGTTCCGGCTCGGTAAGCATACTTGACCTTAGAAAAGAACAGGTTTCTACCACCCTTGAAACCGGAAATGGAACCGAGGGCGTAGTAGTGATTCCAAAAAGCAATGAAGTCTGGATAACCAACCGTAGTGCCAATTCCATATCCGTTTTAGATATTGCATCCCAAAAAATTATTCAAAGTTTTAAGAGTGCAGAATTTCCCATTCGTACCGAAGTATCAAACCATCAGAAATGGGTAGCCGTATCCAATGCACGGTCGAGCGAAGTATCTATTTTTGATGTAGCCTCGCACAGCCAAATCCAAAAAATATCTACCGTAGAAAACGCTAACCCGGGAATGCCCATTGGCTTAACATTTTCGGATGACGACCGTCGCCTTTATGTAAGCAACAGTGAGGGTAACAATATTTCCGTCATTGATACACAAAGCTGGCAGGTAATAAATATGTTTGAAACCGACCAAACACCTGACGGTATTGCGTTCATTTCAACTGAGGAGTGATCATCTATGAAAGCAATGGTATTACATACCGCCGGCAAACCGCTGGAATTACGGGATATTCCGACTCCCAGCCCCGATAAAAATCAGCTACTGTTAAAAGTACTAACCTGCGGCGTTTGCCGGACAGATCTTCATATTGTTGATGGTGAGCTGGAACATCCCAACTTACCGCTTGTATTGGGACATCAAATAGTAGGAATAATAGAAAAAGTGGGTGAAAATGTAACCGGGTTTAAAAAAGGCGATAAAGTGGGGGTACCATGGCTGGGCTACACTTGTGGAAATTGTGAATTTTGTCATAAAAATCAGGAAAACCTCTGTGACAATGCCGAATTTACCGGATATGATATCAACGGGGGATTTGCTGAATATACTGTGGCCGATGCCCGTTTTTGCTTTCCCATTCCTGAAAATTATCCTGCCGTACAAGCAGCACCGCTACTGTGCGCCGGGCTTATCGGCTATCGATCGTTACGTAAAACCAACAATGCGCGGCGGTTGGGATTTTATGGCTTTGGTTCGGCGGCTCATATCCTTACACAGGTTGCCCTACATCAAAACAAGGAGGTATACGCTTTTACTCGTCCGGACGATAAAAAAGGCCAAGAGTTTGCTGAACGTTTAGGAGCCAGGTGGGCCGGAGGATCTAATACACTGCCTCCCGATAAATTAGACGCCGCTATCATCTTTGCACCTGTTGGTCCGCTTGTCCCACAAGCACTAAAAGCAGTTAAAAAAGGAGGTAATGTCGTCTGTGCAGGCATTCATATGAGTGATATCCCAAGTTTTCCATATAGCGATCTGTGGGAAGAGCGATCTATCGAGTCCGTAGCTAACCTTACGCGTCGCGATGGAACAGAGTTCATGCAGCTGGCTCCCGAAGTCCCGATTGAATCCCAAGTTACCACCTATTCCCTTACAGAAGCCAATCAGGCACTTGATGATTTACGAGCCGGTAACTTCGAAGGATCGGCTGTACTTTTGATCAGCGATGAGTAACATTGCTTGCCCAGATAAGTTATGACATAAACTCCTATTATTTGTATCTTTGCGGGCTGTTATAGCAGATAAAAAATAATCCGAGTTCTTCTAAATACATTTATTCTCATGCATGATATTGTTTTAATCCCAGGCGATGGAATTGGCCCCGAAATCACTAAATCTGTAACTACCATTTTGGATGAAGCCGGTGCAGATATTAATTGGATTGAATGCACCGCCGGACTTACAGCACAGGAAGAGCTTGGTAATCCCCTGCCCGATGAAACCCTGGATGCCATTGATCAGTATCGGCTTGCACTTAAGGGGCCTCTGACGACTCCTGTAGGAGCTGGATTCCGTTCCGTAAATGTTGCCATGCGCAAAAAGTTTAACCTCCACAGTAACATTCGTCCGGCCAAAACACTGCCTCATATCCACAGCCGATACGAAGATGTTAACCTGGTAATGTTCCGTGAAAACACGGAAGGACTTTACATAGGCAAAGAACAATGGGTTAAAGAAAACAGTCATGCCGAAAGCATCGCCGTTGTTACCCGTGAAGCCAGTGAAAAAGTAATACGTTCAGCTTTTGAATACGCTAAAAAGAAAGGACGCAAAAAAGTTACCTTGGTACACAAAGCGAATATTCTAAAATTTACCTGCGGCCTTTTTATGGAAGTGGGAGAAGAAGTTTCCAAGGATTATCCAAACATTGGATATGAAGATCTGATTGTCGATAACATGGCCATGCAGATGGTCCTGGATCCGAAACAGTTTGATGTCATAGTTACCACAAATTTATTTGGAGATATCCTTTCTGATCTTGCCTCGGGACTTGTAGGTGGACTCGGACTTACCGGCGCCGCCAACATTGGTGATGATGCCGCTATGTTTGAAGCTGTTCACGGCTCAGCTCCTGACATTGCAGGACAAAATAAAGCCAATCCTATCGCATTCTTACTCTCTGCCTTGATGATGCTTGAGCATATTGGAGAAGATGATTTAGCTGATAGAATTAGGCAAGCAGTATATTATACACTGGAAAATAAAGAAGTTTGCACACCCGATATTGGTGGAAGTGGTACCACCACTTCCTTTACCAAGGCCGTATGCCACAATCTGCGCAAGTAGTTGCTGGCTTTATCCCTATTAGGTTTTCAGCTATTACGTAATCAAAGATTGATAAACTGCACATCCATAGCCTTGGTATTTAGCAGGGCTATGGTGGCTTCTTCGTCAAATCCATGAGCCGTTCCTGGATTAACCGCTAAGGTGTTGTCGACAAATTCGACCTTCTTTTTGTGGGTATGCCCGGATACCACTACATCATACTTGCCGCAATGTTCTAACGCATCAGTAATAGGTACATCAGTCCCGTGATACAATGCAATACTTTTATTACCAACCGTTACTTCGCCAAAAGTTCCCAAATGCCTCGCTCCTATCTCGCTGAATTTTTGCAAGATCAAATAATGATCTCCATCGTTATTACCAAAAACGCCTTTTAGCGATAGTCCTTTGAAAGGAGGAATGGTAAAAGGACTACAGAAATCACCGGCATGTAATACAAGCGCTACGTTGCGTTCTTCGAATATTGTGACTGCTTTTTCGATATTGCGAACATGATCATGAGAGTCTGAAATAAGTCCAATCAACATAGTTTTTTCACTTTTTTGTTTTGTAATTAGTTATAAGATTTATGACGAGATTTCAAATCATTGGAACTGACTAATATTATTGGCTTTAAAAAAAGTAATTTCTATTATTATCACTCTAATTGACTAATAACTTTAAACAGAGGCGCTATCATTATGAAAAAACAATCACTGTTTTTATTGGCTTTATCCATTATCTGTTTCGTTGGGATGCCAACCAACACAACAGCCCAAGATTTTGAAGGTATTATTTATTTTGAGATGGCAGACTTAGCCAAACAGGGCATGGGCGAAATGCCGTATATGGTAAAGGGAAATAAAGGCCGCATGGAGATAAACCATCAAGGTCAAAAAAATGCCATGCTTATGCTGCCCGGGGAGTCTAAAATGGTGATGATTATTGAACAGATGAATGGCTATATAGAAATGGATCTCAATAATGATGACATCGGCAAATCAGAAATGGATAACGCTTCTGAGCCGGACATGACTAATACCGGCGAAACCAAGACCATTGCCGGCAGAACCTGCGAAGTTTGGAGAATGCAATCGGAAGACGGCACTTTTGAAACCTGTATGGCCAAAGGTATGGGTACGTTTATGATGCCTCAAAACCAAATGCAAAAACGAAACGCGCCGGCCTGGGCTAAAAAGTTTGCAGAAGATGGATCTATGCCACTTGAAATTGTTGAAATAAAGAACGGAAATCGCACTGTTCAGATGAAGGCAACAAAGATTGTAGAAAAATCACTTTCTGATGACCTGTTTGAAGTCCCGGAAGGATATCGCGATATGAGCAGTATGATTAAGGGAATGCAAAACCGGAACTAAACCTCTGCATATTTGACCTATTTTATTAAAAGCGATACCTAAAATGAGGGTGTCGCTTTTTTTATTCGTTACTCTAACTCTGCAAGCAACTCCTCAGCTTGTCGGCGATAATCTTTTTCGGTCTCCGCTTCTATGACATTATTTAAGATGTCTTTCGCTTTATCCTTACTTCCATTTTTAGCTAACAACTTTCCGGCTAAGTAACCTGAAACAACGTAAAAGGAGCGATTTTTTGTATCCGGCAACTCATGCCCTAATGCAAAAGCTCTGGTATAACAATCGATGGCCTCGTCGGTACGTCCTCTCTTTTCCAAAATGCGCCCCTTCCACGTCAGCAACTCTTCCTGCACTACCTTCAGGTCCGCAAGGTCTTTATCCCTCCATCGCTGCAGGTTGCTTTCAATTAATGCTAAGGCTTTATCAAAACGAGATTGTTTATAATAGCTCTTTATCAAAATCCGGATATAATAACTGTTATTGGGATATTGATGATGTAGCTTTTCAAAATTGCGAACAGCCACTCCAAAATTATTTTCATAGTTGTAATGAATATTACCCAGAAAATAAGTGGCTTCTGCTCGTGCGAAAATTGCGTTTTGTGATGCTTCCTCGATCGCTTCCAGCCCTTTTTGTTTATCACCGTCCGGCAGTGCCCAGCTAACGGTCTTTACTGCGGGATATGCATCAGGAATATAGTCCAAATAATAGAGCTTTAGCCCCTCTGCAAGTTTTAAATCATTTAATTCGGGCTGGACATCAATAAGATAGTTATAGGCCTGTATTGCCTTGCGACCATAATTAAGGCTGGTTATCCACTGCTCACGGTTTGCATATTGACGCGCCATGTAACCATTACTTATTGCTCGAATCAACAGTCCGTCGACATGTTTAGGCTGGCGATGCAGTAATTTGCCCGCTTGATAATCAGTCTTTTTCATCATCTCAAAAAATTGGTCATCGTGCGAGCGATCATGGAGATCAGTCAACACTGTCCACCAGAGTTGCATACCTTCAAAAAGAGTCCAAAGGGGATGATTTGGAAATTTTTCTTGCCATACAGCCAGCTGTTCTTCAGCACCCTCAAAATTTAAATTGTAGACCGAATCCACAGCGGCCTTTGCATCCGTCCTAAAATCCTGATTGTTAATCAATTCGGGGACTTGGGCTTTGGTCGGATGGGCAATTGCTAAAACAAGGAATAGAAAAAATATGTAGCGGATAATCTTCACTTTTTTACTGTAATAACTAATCCGGAGCCAACTTATTTTAAATGGGCTTGAAACCAGTCCCTAGTTATATTTACAACCTTCGCAAATGGTTCCGGCAATGTTTCCGCTTCGAATGGATGTGCAGTATCAAAGGTATGGCCAGAATCAGGAATTAACTCTAATTTCTTATCCTCAGCATTACAATGCTTGTACAGCTTTTCCGCCTCACTGTAGGGTACTCCCTCATCGCCTTTAGAATGAACAAAAAGAGCCGGTATATCTAATTCCCGGACTCGTTTTATAGCCATCAGGCGATCAGCATTTTCTATAGCATCTTTATAAACTACGTCTTTAACCGGCATTATCTGCCCTGTTCGTCCATTTTTAATTTCAGTGACGCCCTTTTCTTCCCAGTCAGTAATCATCTCATCGCTCCAGCGGGCATTGTAATCGGCTACTGCCGACCATGTAACTAAACATTTTATTTCGGGATATTCGGCCGATGCGGCCACAGCTGTATGTCCACCCCGAGAATGTCCCAACACACCAATTTTATCGGTATTTAATGAATAATCTTGAGCCCTAATATCTTTGTCTTTCAACACCTCGATGACTGTCCCCACATCTTCCAAATCCTGACTCAGAGTTTCACGGGCAAACAGATCCAGCTGATCAAATTCAGTCATACTTTCACCTACTCCATTCAGTGAGAAGTTCATTGCCAAAACGGCAAAACCTTTTTTACTGAGTTCGCTACATGCATCAGGAAAGGCGCCCCAGTCTTTGAATCCCTTAAATCCGTGCAGAAATAAAATTACCGGCAAATTATCCTCTTTGTTATCCGCCGGATAGTATAAATCGTAATATACAGGAAGGTTTTCGTTTGAAGGTACCGAACCTGTAATCTTTGATATCTTAATATCCTTCATGAATATAACTATGCTTATGTAATTTTTATGCTCGTTTACGATCTAAAACGACATGCTTATTTCACTCAATCAAAATCCAGCGGATCAAGCTTCACCAACTTTCGCAAACCGTTGATCTCACTTTTCTTAAGATAGCGCCAGCGACCCATTTTAACGTTATTGAGCGTTAATCCGGCATATTCAACGCGTTTCAGCTTCGTTACTTCTGTGCCGAAATATTCCACCATTCGACGTACAAGACGATTTCTTCCCTCAAAAATGGAAAGTATAAAACCATCCGGCGTGCGGGCAATGTTATGCGCTTGCGCTGTACCGTCTTCAAGCTCAATACCTTGAGAAAGCTTCTGGAGTTCATCATCTTTTAATCCGCGTTCGGTTTCCACCTCATAGGTTTTTCGCACCTCGTAGCTGGGATGCATTAACCGGTTCGCCAAGTCCCCGTCGTTGGTTAAGATCAACAGTCCCATAGTATGACGATCAAGTCGCCCCACAGGATATACGCGTTTGCCTGTCGCATTTTCAATCTTATCCATCACTGTATCACGATTGCGGGGGTCGTCTGTAGTGGTAATAGTATCTTTTGGTTTATTAAGAAGGATATATACAAACTTTTCAAGGCTTAAAGTCTGTCCCTCCACCTCAACCTTATCCGTTCGCTGGACTTTCACTCCCATCTGGGTAACCACCTCGTCGTTCACTTTCACCTTGCCGGCAGCGATATAATCATCTGCCTTACGACGGGAGGTAAATCCGCAGTGCGCAATATATTTGTTCAGACGAATCTCCTCGTCTTCACTATAATTCTGGTCAACCTGATGATCAGGTTCTTCAATTTTTCCTCGATTATTCCTCTTCTTTCTTCGTCGACTCATCCTCTAAATTTTCCTGGGTATTATCCGATTCATTTTCTAATTCCTTCTTGATCTCGTCATCCTCCTCACTTTCTTGCTCTTCATCTAGCTGCAAAACATCCGCTGTATATTCATCCAGATCGGGGACTTCATCCTCATCAATTTTTTCAACAGCCTCAATTAATGACATTGCGGTTTCCGTTGCATCCTCGTCTTCCGCCGTTTCCTGCAGCTCTTTAAGCTCCAGCTGACGATCAAACAAAAACTGACGATGCTCAGCCATATCATCATCTTTAAGAATCTCATTTATTTCGCGCGGCTTTGGCAGCTCATCAATAGAGTTAATGCCAAAGTGCTTCAAAAAGTGTTTGGTTGTACGATACAAAAGTGGCTTTCCGGGTGCATCCAAACGACCCGAAACTTCAATGAGCACCTTCTCCAACAACTGGCGCAACATATACCCTGAATCCACACCGCGAATATCATCCACCTCGGGCTTGGTAATCGGCTGTTTATACGCCACAATAGCAAGCGTTTCGATGGCCGACTGGGATAACTTTCGGTAGGCACTCTCATGTTGAAATATACTGAGCCAGGGTTCAAAACGCTTCTTGGTCGAAAAAGTATATCCACCCGCCACGTGCTCAATATTAAATGCTAATCCGTTTTCTTCGTAACGCTGATTCAGCTTTTCTACAAAAGGGGCTATAGCATCCACTTCCAGACCCAAATTCTCTTCCCCTTTGGCAATAATCTCACAAATTTTTTCTTCAGAAATAGGTTCCGGACTGGCAAAAATCAACGCTTCTATTACGGAAGATAATCGTGTACCGTCAACAAATTGATAGTCTTGCATAACTGTTCCCGCTGTAGGAAAAACTCTTCTTTAGATTACGGCTAAATTTACAAGGGCCATAAAATAATAAAATTTTTACCCTTCATTCTCTTTAATGATAAAAAAGCCGTCGTTACCCTGTTTCTGATACAGGGGCATCAAAATATAGCCGTCTGTTTGTGCGATAATTTTTCCCTCATTGTCATTAGCCAGCCACTCTCCTTTTTTGATAGGCTGAAAGTTTGTATAACCCGGTCGCATAGCAAATCCATCACCGGGCTCAATGATATGCTGATACACCAATTCGGTTTCTACAGGTAGGTTTTTTGTATGATCCTTCAGGTGTCTTTCAAACTCTTTAATTTTTTCTACATATTGTTTTTTAATGGAACCCACAGCATGCAGCAAAAGCAATAGAGAAGCCGTTATGTTATACTCTGTCAGCTCATTTTGATGCTGGCCACCCTCCAGCCCAAATGATATAAATCCCCGATTTTGATAATATCCCAGTGCAGTACCGCGGAGGGATTGCTCGATCCCAAAAACCATAGGCACATATAAGTTGGACAACAGTTCGCGTTGACGGGGATCAGAACTGGTAATGCTGAACATACTTCCTTCAGCAGAAAACGTATGAACATCCGCTAATACAACCGGAGCATCACTACGCTCTTCAATATCATCAAGAATAGGAAGCAGCCGCTTCATCTGCCTGCGCTCATTCGACTTAATCTGCGCTTCCGGGGTATCACGTACTTTTTCTATTATCGAGGGGAACCACAGTCGATTCATGTCCTCGTCGAGATAACGGACATTATTTTCAAGCGCCGGCAAGTTAGCACGAAGCAGAACCACTCGTCCGAAAATGCGTGGGCGAATACCGTCGAGCATATCAAATAAATTCTTGGCCGAATCAACGCCCGCAGACTCATTGCCATGCATCCCGGTTATCACCACTACAGTAGGTCCACCGGGATCTCCTTCAATGACTCCTAAAATCCGATCGTCTTCTGTTTTTGGTGCGATGTTACTTTTCGTCGGATTCCTCATTCTCCTCGTTATTCAAATGCAATACTTTCAACAATCTGCGTGCTATTCTCATATAATTTTGTTCGGTAATAATTCCAACAAGCCTGTTATTCTTTACGACGGGAAGACACCCTATCTGTTGGCTGTCCATAATCTCCATTGCTTCCATAATCGAAGCCTCCGGATGAATAGTAATGGGGTTCTCAATCATGATATCTTCAACCGACTCTACAACATTTTCATCATGATTGACGGCCTTTGAGTAGGCATTGAAAACCATTCGCATGGTCACCAAACCGACAAGATGTTTTTTGTCGTCCTCTACCGGAACATACCGGATACGCCTCCAATCTATCAAGTTTGCTGTAAACTCCAGCAGGTCGTCTTTTTGTACCGTAAACAAGTCGGTAGTCATAAATTCTTCGACAATCAGGCTAGACGGTTTCCAGTGCTCCAGATCCTCCATGCGGGCACGTCCCCATTTGTGTACCGGCTCACCTTTTTTCTGATTTTTGATCATCGCCGTAGTTATGGCCGCCAGAGTCTGCTCTTTAGATCCATGCTCCTTCATCAGCGAAGCATAATTATTCAGCATCCAGTGCGATGGCGTTTGCCCCGAAGTTACTCGCTGCTCGATAATATCCAGATATTCTGTAATATCGCTGCTATTAATGTCGACTTCCTCCAATCCTTCTCTGGCGATGGGCAGTAGCTCTTCTGTTATCAAATCCACCGCATTAATACGTTGATCATCGAACCATCGAAACTTCGTATCGAGTCCCATTTTGGAGGCCGCTACAAAATTCATCCGGGCATCATCAAAATCCATCTTCTCAGAAACATCGGGATAATAATCTCCCATTTTGTTCATCAGTCCCAGCCAAAAAGCAGAATTGGCCACTTCGTCCGTAACTGTCGGACCAGAGGGGCAAACCCTATTCTCAATACGAAGATGGGCCCTGCCATCAGTAACGCCGTAACAGGGGCGATTCCAGCGGTATACCGTTCCATTATGCACCTGCAAAGCCCGCAATGCCGGAGGCGTACCTTCATCCAATAACTTTTCAACATCCTCAGTAACTTCGGAACTTAGCATAACACGATAGCGGGCAGTATCTTCCTGGAAGATCTCAAGAATACTCTCGTCCACCCATTGATTTCCAAACGTTACGCGCGGGCTACTTTCGCGAAGGTGATCTCCCACCGTTCGCGTATCTACTGATTGCTGGAAAAGTGCAATGCGAGTCTCATTCCAAAGCCGCTTACCAAACAGGATGGGAGACCCAACCGTTGAGGCCAGCACAGGCGCTGTAACCAGCTGAGCGATATTGTATTTGGGAACAAATTCGTCGGGCCCTACCTGCAGGTGCACCTGGAAACCGGTATTACATGCTTCGAGCAGCGGAGAATCAAATTTCATGAGCAGCTCATCCATGCCCTGAATACGCAGATCATAATCACCGCCGCGCAGCTTATTGATGGCTTGGGTAAGGGCCCGGTACCGCTGCAAAGGAGTCTGGTTTTTCAGGTCGATGTCAACCTTGCGAATGGTGGGCAAAATACCCGTTAATACGATCTCACCACCGAGCTCTTCCGTCGCGGTTCGTACCTTATCAACCTGCTGCTGCAGGTTCTTCTCCATTCTCGAAAGGCAATCCCCCTTAAATTCAAGGGGCTCCATATTTATTTCGAGATTGAACTTTGCATATTCCGTAGTAAAGTTGCCATTTTCAACTTCCTGCAACTTTTCAAGCACTTCCATATTATGAGGCCAGGCCTTAGCCTGTTGGTCAACCAGACATAGCTCCTGCTCAGCTCCGATGCGTATGGGATCAGTTTCAAACCAACCCCCTTCGTTTAGCATACGGTCCAGCGCTCGAAGATCCTTCAGCACATACTTCATAAAGCGCTGCACTTCTTCCTGACTGTCGGCTAATTTTACCCGCGATTCGCCCATAGGCACCTCATTATTAATTATAACGGTATCTTACCGCTGTAATAATCGAATTTATTCAACAGAATGCAAGCGGTCGACGTTGCAATTTATAATTCGTATTGCCTAACAAATGTTCATTGCTAATCATTTAATAACCTTTTGGAATCGCGATTACTCCAGCGCGTCCACATTTACATTAATACGGACAGAGCTGGCTCCTTTTGGTTTTCGGTCATCAAAAAGATCAAACGTTCTATTAAGCATTTGCTCAATAGCCGAAGCTCCATTAGTAGGATTTATTTTGATAAAACTCTCCCATCGATAGAAATTCTGCATTTTGGAAATTGCTGCCGGTGATGGGCCCAATACTGATTCAAAACTGCCTAATACCTCGGTCAGGCATTCGGTATAAGTTTCAGACACGCTCCGAACGCGCCCCTCTTGCTTTCCCTTAAATACAAACCTGATAATGCGCGAATATGGAGGATACTGCAGCATTTTGCGATAAGCCAGCTCCTGCCGAGCAAATGATTTGTAATCATGATCCTTCGCCTTTTGTATAGCCGGATGATCGGGCTGCCAGGTCTGAAAAAATACCTTTCCTTCCTTGTCAGCGCGCCCCGAACGCCCCGCAACCTGACTCAACAGCTGGTACATCCGCTCTCCGGAACGGAACGAAGGGAAAGCCAGCTCGGTATCGGCATCAATCACTCCCACTACTGTCACATCAGGAAAATCTAATCCCTTCCCCACAATTTGAGTACCGACTAATATATCTGCTTCTTTTCGTCCAAAAGATTTTAAAATTTTTGAATGGGCATCTTTTCCAGACGTCGTATCAAAGTCCATGCGCAACGTTTCTGCATTTGGAAACAACTCAGCAATCTGCTCTTCCAGCTGCTGCGTCCCACTTCCCCTGGCTTCCACCGAATCATTTCCGCATTCTTTGCATCGTCTGGGCTGACGTTCGGAATAACCACAATAATGGCAGCGCAGCTGTTTTTTGGATTTATGAAAAGTTAAACTCACGGAACAGTTCGGGCATTCGGGAATTTCTCCGCATGTAGCACACTGCAGATACGATGCAAAACCCCTTCTATTATATAACAGAATTGCTTGTTCATTTTTGTCAATGGCCGCATTAATTGCTTCAAAAAGAGGAATGGCTATCGGTCCTTTCATCGCGGACCGATATTGTTTAAGGTCAAGCAATTTTACTTCAGGAAGTTTTGCATCGAAGGGACGCTCGCTAAGCTCAAGGTATTCGCTTTTGCCCTTCTTCGTCCCGTATAGAGAAACCATGCTTGGGGTCGCCGACCCCAAAACTACCGGGATATCGTTGATATGAGCGCGCATGATTGCCACATCTCGTCCATTATAACGTGGGGCCGGATCTTCCTGCTTATACGACATATCGTGCTCCTCATCCACCACAATGAGACCCAAATTCTGTACGGGGGCAAATACCGCTGATCGTGCCCCTATAGCAATTCGTTTTTCTCCCTTCTGCAACGCACGCCAGGCATCATACCGCTCACGGTCGGTCAGCCTGCTGTGCAGTACTGCGATGTCGTCCCCGAATATCAGATGAAAGCGTTTTACAATCTGCGGAGTAAGCCCAATCTCGGGAACTAACACCAATCCACCCTTCCCCTGTTCCAACACTTTCTTTAAGGCATGAATATAGACTTCTGTTTTACCGCTTCCGGTTATACCATACAGCAAATAACTGCCAAACCGATCGCTATATATTGATTCCTTAATCTCATCGAAAGCTGCCTGCTGCTCATCATTCAATGTTTTTAGCTGTGCCGGGTCATATTTCAGCTTCATACTAAGATTCGTGGTCTCAACCTCATCAAATGTAATTACCCCTTCTTCGGCAATTCTGTTAAGCGTATAGTGTTCCAACAGCTCAAAGTCCGTGAGCTCCTTTTGAAACTCTGGTAGACCTAAGTCGGTCAATAATTGTAATGCCTGAACCCATTTATAATTTTTCCCAGCTTTTTCATGCTCTTCGATAATTCTCTTCGCTTCTATTCTACCTTTTTCTTCATTCCATTGCCACAATTTATCCGTACTTGGATCCATCTTCATGGCAGGCTGTTCCCAAACTTCAAAGACCTTCTGTCCTACCAGTTTATCAATAATTTTTTCGCCCCACCTCTTTTGGGCTTCAACTAACAAATACGACTCATTCTGCTTGATTTCATTAGCAATTTCAGCTTCCTCGCCATTAAGAAATTCGGGAAGGTCGCCCTCTTTTGCTTTTAGATGTTTTTGCGCATAAAAATTTAATCCAACCGGCAATGCTGCTTGAATAACTTCGCCCCAACCACAGAAATAAAAACGATGTATCCATTCGGTAAGCTTTAATAGTTCATCAGAAATAATCGGCTTGTCATCAAGCACCTGCTGTACCGGACGAGTATTAAACTCAGGTTCCTGCTTATGGATATTAACTACGATCCCAATTTTTTTATGCTTTTGAAGGGGGACCCATACACGTTTACCAATTTCAGCATTCTTCTGATATTCCTCCGGCAAGCTGTAGGTAAACTGCCGACGAACAGCGGTGGGAAAAACGATATCTGCGTATGAAGACAAACCGAATGACCGTAATTAATTTTTAAAAGACTTTTCTATAGCTATCCATATGATACTGAACTTGGCATCTCCATTTATTTGAGATCTCAGGATGACGCGTTGAATTTACCAAACCTACTTTGAGTTGAAACTGCTG
Source organism: Fodinibius sp. GM21 (assembly GCF_058386955.1). NCBI lineage: Bacteria > Pseudomonadati > Balneolota > Balneolia > Balneolales > Balneolaceae > Fodinibius > Fodinibius sp. GM21. The sequence continues at coordinate 145,836 of NZ_JBYEIQ010000003.1, forward strand.
CAAAGCATATTCATTCTATGGCTCTGAATCAATAGATAATGCAAATAAAAAAGGGCTCCGATTGCTCGGAGCCCTTTTAATTTGATACTTACCGTAGAACGATAAGCTAAGTTTTTCTGACTGCTAGTTTACAGAACTCGCATACCCTGTATCCCAGAAGAGAAGCGTACTTGTTTCATCTCCTCCTATAGCAGAAGCAGCAGCTTCATAGTTAGACTGGTTCAGGTTCTGCTCGTCTACTGGATAGATAAAGCGAACGGGAATATCATCCTCGACATCAGCGTTCGGATTATCATCGGCAACAAACCATGTCGGATGATCCAATCGTCGCCAATCAGTCCATGCTTGCAGATTATCATTCATGTACTGACCTAACCATTTCTGTTCGGCGATAGCCTTTAGTTGTTCAGCTTCACCTTGTCCAACAGGATAAGCAACTTCAGGTTGCGTTAGATAATCAGTGATTTCACCTGAATCTATCTCCTTCTCCGAGGCAGACGGTTCTTGCTCCCAAATACCACCGGCTTGTGCCGCTTCACTCCAATATTGCATATCGGCTTCGATAGCATTGTTGTAGTGTGTAGCTGCTTGGGCCGCAGTACCGGTTAACCAACCTCGAGCATTTGCTTCTGCACGGATGAATTCAACCTCCTCATAACCTAAGAGGACTCCTTCAAAGGACGGTTGGATTAACGGACCTTGAACATGGGAGTAATCAACGTAATCGTTGGATTCACCATAGATCCCACCAACATAGTTCCCATCAACCTGGGTGAACTGTATTGGTCGACGCGGGTCATCCAGGCTATTCATCATTTCGATAAGGGTGTTTGCAGCAACAAAGTCGTTACGACCTGTGCTGATTACATCTTCCCAAACCGGGTTGGTATGAGGCTGTGCAGATTGAAATTGTATTGCCAACTGCTCAGCTTTTGACTGAAAAGCATTGGGCGATGCGGCTTCAATTGCAGTCTGTGCTGCACCCGGATCTACATCGGACAATTGAATTGCCATGCGCATTTTAAGCGAGTTGGCAAATTTTACCCATGCATCAACATTGCCACCGTAGTAAAGGTCTGCGGTAGCAGAGAAGCCCGAGCTCCCAGAATTCAGATCGCTGATAGCCGTATTTAAACGACTCATCAGATCTGAGTAAATGGTTGCATCATCGTCGTAAGCCGGTGCTGGGTTTTCAGCATCCAAAGCTTCTGTATAAGGAATATCACCAAATACAGAAACAAGCTGATGGTATGCCATCACCTGCATAACCTCGATTTGAGCCTGCATAACCGTTTTCTGCGACTCTGAAATAAGCTCATCTTCAGCAACTAGGTTCGAGGACTCCTTCAAATCATTGAGAACATCGCGATAAATTTCGCTCCAATAACTAGAAGGAATAGCACGACCGGTTAAGTTATACTGGGATTCATCAGCATATGTGGTCGCTGCCCAGTACTGAGACATGAACATAAACATGTTCGTGTTGTAATTCACACTTGTATTCAACGTTCCCAGACTAACGAGAGCGTTGGAAAACAAGGGATCAGCCGGTACATCAGTTGCGCCTTTAGGATCGTCATTCAAGCTGGTTAAATCATCCTCGCACGAACTGAGTACCAGTGCAAATACTAATAAAGGTAATAATAGTTTTCTCATGGTATTCAATCCTAAAATTCAAGTTTCAAGTTAAACGTGAAGTTGCGTGTAGCTGGATAAGCACCACCTTGATAACCCTGCACGTTACCTGCAACAATTCCCTGCTCAGGATCTGCATGAGGTATGTTTTTGTGGATAATCCACAAGTTACGCCCAATAGCAGAAACAGAAGCACCTTTGATCGGTCCTACCTTGTCAAGCAGGTTCTGTGGCAAGTTATAGGTTAATCCTACTTCTCGAAGCTTCACATAACTGCCGTCGTACAAGTACTGGGCAGCAGGATTGGTTACCCAACCGTAAGCTCCGTAGTAAACATCAGCACGCGCACGTACATCGTTTTTACTTCCGTCAGCTTTGTAACCGTCGAGGATAACTCCTCCACCATTAGCAACAGGATCACGTTTAAGATTGCCTAACTCATTGGTTCCGGCAGTAATTGGATACTGTCCCGTTCCCTGACCGTAATATTGGTCAAGTGAGAAGATATCTCCTCCCCACCGCACGTCAACCAAGAAGTTGAGCGAGAAGTTCTGGTAATTTAAACGGTTTGAAATACCACCTGTCCAATCAGGATTCATATTCCCGATAATATTATTGGACGATGAAGTGACTGCATAATAACCACCTTCTACCAGCTTTTTGCCGCCATTTTCACTCCAGGCTTCACCATCAAGATTGACGAAGTCAGTACCACGGATTGCACCGTAGGCTTCACCTTCTGCCGCACTAATGGTAACAGCACCCTGTGGAGAGGCAAGCTGATAATTGGTAATTCCCGGAGCCAATTCTTTAACTTCGTTGATGTTTTTGCTCCAGTTTACATTCATAGTCCACGTAAAGTCGCGGCTTGTAACCGGACGTACTGTTGCAGAAACTTCCCAACCTCGGTTTACAACGCTACCAGCGTTTACAAACTTGGTTGAATAACCGGTAGATCGAGAAACCTCAGTAGCAAGAATCTGATCAGTGGTGTTCTGGTCGTAGTAATTCACGTCTAACGTAGCACGGTCGTTAAATACGCCCAACTGAACTCCAACTTCCCAACTCTTGGTACGCTCTGGTTTCAAGTCAGGATTGTTCTTCGTGGATGGCAGTGTATAGAGACCTGCAGATCCAAAGTTAGATGGACGCGAGTAGGTATCACGTATACTGTGCGGAGGTGCAGTATTACCAACCTCAGCCCAGCTACCGCGTATCTTACCGAATGACAACCAGTCTGCGTCAACAAACTCACTGAACGTAAATCCGGCAGAAACCGATGGGTAGTAATACACGTTTTCGCCATCAGGCAAACTGGAAGACTTATCTCGTCGGCCGGTAGCCTCCAAGTTAAAGAATCCACCATAGTTCACGTTCAAGCTGGCAAAATAACCATTTACACCCAGTTTCTGGTCTGTTTCATCCGGATATTGGATTGAATTAACAGAGTTACTCAAAGAATACAAACGGGGAACTACAAGTCCGCCATTTGTTTGAGCAGAAATAGACTCTCTATGATTACGACGCAAGTTCATACCAACCACACCGCTAACACGAACATCTTCGTTCAGCTGCTTTTGGTAATTGGCAAGAACGTCGTAGTTAAACTCCGTAAAGTTCTCTGTCATTCGATAGTATCCGGCATAGTCAGTACCATGGCCGATACTACCAACGTTATTACGCTCTTCAATAAGCTGATTATAACTATCAATGCTGATTCGACCGGTGAGGCTTAACCAATCAAGCACTTCATAGTTTGCCTCAACATTACCGAAGTAGCGATCACGTTCATCAGTGGAGTAGTTTTCGTAGCGATCCCAATATGGGTTGTTCCAGTAAATGGGACGCTCGCCCAATCCACCTTGTGCCCAGTTCCAAGTTGCGTTGGTACGATTGCGGAAATAAGCACGTTTTTGATCTTCAATATCAACGGACGTGTTCCACCACTGGCGAAACTCACTCATCATGGTACTATAACCACGAGAAGGTCGGGCATAACCTGAAGTTTGAGAATATTGAATCTTACCGGAAACGGAAAGCTTGTCGCTCACGTCATATCCAGCAGCAAAGTTCAACTTGTTCTTATCAAGCTTTGCATTTGGAACAATACCGGTAGTATTCGTTTGGTTGTAGCCCATATTATAGTATCCGCCGTCAAAACCACCATCAATCTGGATACTATTGGTAAAGTCTGTACCCGTATCAAAGAAATCCATAGGTGTGTTTTCGGGAGCTTCCCAAGGAGTAGGCGTCATAAAGTTCGGCCCTCCTTCAACAAAGGCATCCCATTGATACACTGGCTGCCCTTCGAATTTAGGACCAAAAGATCCATCATCCCAGGGATTACCAATGGTTTCGTCGGTACCATCTCCATCGATATCTATTTCTCCAAAAGAAGGCACATATCCACCACCGTACTGCATCTGGTGATCGACAAATGTATTCTTATTGATCTTCTGGATTGTAGCACTGGAGTTAAACGTTACCTCAACCGGTCGGTTTCCTTTGTTTCCACCCTTGGTTTCAATAACAATAGCACCGTTCGATGCACGAGAACCATAAAGCGCTGCCGCTGCAGGCCCCTTCAATACGTTAACAGATGCAATGTTATCCGGATTAACATCAATTCCGGTGTTACCATAGTCATAACCGGCAAAACCAGCTTCGACATTTGAACTGTTGAATTCCTGGTTTGCATAAGGCACACCATCAACAACGAATAGTACCTGGTTATTTCCGGAAATAGACTTGTATCCACGCATTACAATGTTCGTGGACCCGCCCATTCCATTAGACTGGCTAATTTTTAGACCCGCCACACGACCGCTCAAAGATGCAGCAAAATTATCGCTTCTATTTTCAGCGACAATCTCACCGTCTACCTTTTGAGCAGAATAGGGAAGATCGTTCATACTTTGTTCAACGCCATACGCTGTTACTACAACATCATCAAGCTGTTGCATTGATGATGAAAGTGGAATATCAAGCGTAACCGTTGATTGGTCAACCGTAACCTCTTGTTCGAAGGTGTTATAGCCTACGAAGCTGGCCCGCACGGTATATGTACCGTACTCAACCCCTTCGATAGTAAACTCACCTTGTGCATTGGTAGCGGCACCCCGCTGCAACTCCACAATGTAGACGTTTACACTAGGCAATGTTTCACCCGAACTTTCGTCGGTTACTGTACCTGTTATTGTCCCGGACTGCGCGAAAGCAGTAGCGGAAAATATCAGGCATAACGTGAATAGAGATAGTAGTTTTTTTACCATAGCCCTGATTTGTTTTAGTTATGATTAGAATAAATCCAAAAGAGTGTTAAGAAAATAACCTTAACACTCTCTTGAACGGCTTTTAAGCCACCCTCTTATATATGTAAAATTGTGCAAAGAAGAAAATATTTCATATCGAAGGCTCGTTGTGCCCATCCTTAGTGTAATATAGGCCAAATATGTAGCTATATCTTTTTGCAAGGCAATAAATTAAACCACTCTTTATTCGTTACCGTGATTCACAACTTATTTAATAATCAATATTTCGTTCTAGGAAATGGTCGTTAAAGTGTTCATATAAATAAACTGTAGAGAGGATATTTTCAAGGCTTATAGCTTATTAAAGCCGATTGATCCCAATAATTCAGCATGACACGCAATTTAAAAATAAGAATAGTTCAATTAATTCATTTCAAGATGGAAATTTGCTGATATCCCTACATATTTTTGAGGGAAACACCTACACAATGAAAAAGCACCGAAGCTTGTATAGTCCGGTGCTTAAAACTGTCAATTTTACTGACTAGTTATCGTTACTTGCAGCTTTAGTAACAATTTCAATGACCCCACTCCCCCCTTCACTACCATATTGTGAAGCTTCAGATTCGGGCAGTAATCGCACGGACCTTATCTCTCCCGGAGAAAACATCTGAGCTACATTCGGAAAATTACGTCCTACTTTTTGACCATCAACAACGAATAACGGCTGCCGTTGATCGCTATCTCCAAGAGCATATTCTCCTTTTCTGTCACTAGTTGCCCCTCTACTAACGCCCGAAAATCCCCTGGGTCGTAATACAACCTTGGCATAATCACCACTCCCTGTTATTTGCACACCATTAATCCGACGAAGATGATCTTCTAAGGTCATGTTTTCTGTTCCTTCAGTCCCAGCCGTACTTTTTTGGCTTGTGCTACTGGTGGCACATCCAGTCATAACTAATAGTAATGCAACAACAAGCAATTTTATTCCTTTGTTTACCATTTCCATAACAATATTCCTTTGTTTTTAAGTTTATTCACCAAAAATGGTACAAACTTATTATCAACAAGTAAAGACGGCTCATCACATTTATTGGTCATTCTCCCAAGGAGCTTTAATAACTTAGATTAGGATATTTCTTTGCTCTATTTAATTATCCCAACCATCCTTCCCGATCCAAACTTCTATATTGAATGGCTTCCGCAATATGGTTCGATCGAATATTTTTCGACCTTTCAAGATCCGCAATGGTTCTGGATACTTTGAGAATGCGATCATAAGCGCGTGCCGATAATCCCAATGAGGTAATGGCCTTTTTGAGCATCTGCTTGCCGGCATCATCAAGTGAACATATTTTACGCGACATTTTGGTATTCATCTGCGCATTACAATAGACATCCGCTATACCCATAAAGCGTTGGGTTTGTATTTCTCGAGCCCTAATGACTCTTTTTCTTATTTCATGAGATGGCTCTCCCTTTGATTTGCTTGACAATTCATCATAACTGACTTTTTCCACTTCAATATGTAGATCGATTCGATCAAGCATGGGACCACTTATCTTACTCAAATAGCGCTGCATTTGTGACGGAGAAGCACCACCTGGATCTGCAGGATCATACCAATCTCCCGTGGGTGAGGGATTCATGGAAGCAACCAACATTATCCTACTGGGATAGCTAACACTCATGCGCGCACGCGATATACTAACAGACCCGTCTTCGAGCGGTTGCCTCATCACTTCGAGAGCACTACGTTTAAATTCGGGTAACTCATCTAAAAATAACACCCCGTTGTGTGCCATGGAAATTTCGCCCGGCATAGGAATACTTCCTCCTCCGACAAGAGCAACATCAGAAACGGTGTGATGAGGAGATCGAAACGGACGCTTTGTTACCAACGCTTCACCCGTGGGCAACAATCCCGCTACGGAATGAATTTTTGTAGTTTCCAATGCTTCATCAAGGGTTAATGGAGGTAATACGGCAGGTAACCGTCGCGCCATCATAGTTTTTCCCGATCCAGGTGGACCGACCATAATAACATTATGTCCGCCGGCCGCGGCAACTTCCAACGCACGTTTAACGTTTTCCTGCCCACGCACATCACTAAAGTCAAGTATCTCGGCCTCCCCATTTTGTCTGAACATCTTTTTCACATCTACATTCAATGGCTGATAAGAATCCATATCATGCAACCATTCCATAACCTCTGTTAAATGTTCAAACGCATACACATCAATTCCATCAACCACAGCTGCTTCGGGCCCATTTGCTGCCGGAACCACCATATTTACTAACCCCTTATCACGAGCCTGAACGGCCATTGGCAACACTCCTTTTACGGAGCGCAGCTTACCATCCAGCGCCAATTCTCCCAAGATTAATGTTTCCTCCAGTTTATCCGTTTTAATCTGTCCCGATACATTTAACAGCGTTACTGCAATAGGCAGATCAAAAGCACTGCCTTCTTTGGGCAGATCGGCCGGTGCCAGGTTAACCGTAATACGTCCCCGTGGGAATTCCGCATTCGAATTTTTTAAGGCTGCCTCAATCCGATCACTTGATTCGCTTACGGCACGATCCGGTAATCCCACTAAAAAATACTTGGGCACGCCGGTAGACATATTTGTTTCTACTTCTATCAGGCGGGCATCAACTCCAATGGTAGAAGCGCAATAAACACGTGATAACATATTAACTCCCGATGAATCATTTACAATTATTTAACGTAGTAAGACCTTGAAGCAAATGATTCCTTACAAAAGGAGTTTATTTTTTTAATGTAATCAGCATAAATTTTAAGATGAATACTCACATTATGAATACTTCAAACTCCCGAAAAACTTTTACGGAAGAAATTCAGGGCACCGTTTCTGAAATTATCAGCCAAGTCAAAAAATTGATCAGGGAGGGGAACGCTCGACGGGTAATGATCAAAAACTCCGAAGGGAAGGTCTTATTTCAATCTCAACTTACGGTTGGCGTAGGCGGGGCGGCCGTTTTGACAAGTATTGCCCCGGTGGTTTCAGCTATTGGGATGTTTGCTCTGTTTATGAACGATGTGAAAATTATTGTCGAACGCTATCCCGAAGACGAAACCAAAGAAAATGGCGATGAATATGAGGTTGAAGCCGATTTTATCGAAATTCGAGATGAGGAAGAGCCCGATACTTCTGATGAACAAGAAGAACCCAAATCAGAAGAAAAGACGGATAAAACGGTCGGCAAAAATAACAGTGACCAGTAACACCAGTTAACAGTAAATTTCGTACTGCTAAACTGACATCTGATCACTGTTGCAAAAATTATTTCCAGTGCTCTTCGGCCATGGCTTCTTTGGATACTTCCATTTCAGCCAGATAGCTTTCAGCATCGAGGGCAGCCTTACAACCGGTGCCCGCTGCCGTAACGGCCTGGCGATATACCGCATCCATGGCATCACCGGAGGCAAAAATGCCCGGCATATCTGTTTTGGTTGATTGGCCTTTGGTTTTGATGTATCCGACATCATCCATTTCTAATACACCTTTAAAAAGGTCAGTATTGGGCTTATGTCCAATAGCAATAAAGACTCCTTTTACATCATCAAGCGTGGTAATCTCCTGGGTCTCATTGTTGATGACTTTTACGCCCTCAACAGCATCTTCGCCCAGTACTTCTTCAAGCTCGGTATCCCACATGAACTCAATTTTATCATCATTAAAGGCACGCTGCTGCATGGTTTTTGAAGCGCGCAGCTCCTGCCGTCGATGGAGTACGGTAACTTTGCTGGCAAATTTTGTCAGGAATGTTGCTTCTTCCATAGCTGTATCGCCACCGCCTACCACAATCACATGTTGATCACGGAAGAACGCACCGTCGCAAGTGGCGCAGGCAGAAACTCCCTTTCCGCGCATTTTTTGCTCGCTGTCAAGTCCCAGCCACTTGGCAGATGCACCTGTAGAAATAATAATAGCCTTGGCTTTTATATTCACCTCTTCGTCTATAGTCATTTTGTAAGGACGCTCATCAAACTCAATATTTGTGACCATTCCGTAGCGGGTATCGGCGCCAAAGCGCTGTGCCTGTTCGCGGAAGTCCTGCATCATCTGAGGTCCCATAACACCTTCCGGATATCCGGGGTAGTTTTCCACATCAGTCGTCTGCATTAATTGCCCCCCGGGTTCGGGCCCTTCAAAAACTATCGGATTTAAATCGGCCCGCGCCGCATACAGCGCACCCGTTAATCCTGCGGGACCGCTTCCCACGATGACAACATCAAACGTTTTTCCTGCAATATCTTCCATGAGTAATTTTACCTGTTTTCGCTTAATAATTTCATCTAAAAGTACAAAAATAAGAAGTAAGAATTGAGTCGATATTTCCTATCTCCTTCATAGGGCTCATCAATTAAAATCCTTCTTGTTATCTTCGATAACTTGACCAACCCAAATCTTACGCTGGAAGTTTCCACGAACACAATGCAGTCCTAAATATAGATTTACGACGATTCAATTTTTAAAAATCTCATTTGCAATACTGTGACTTTTCAATAAGTTGTGCTTTAACCTTAAACTTTTCGGGTATCTATTGTGATTATTGCTATTCCAAAAGAAACGGCGGAACGAGAAAAACGGGTGGCCCTTATCCCAGATACAATTTCAAAGCTTGTTGAAAACGGCCACGAGGTTTGGGTTGAACCTGATGCCGGCAAGGCTTCCAGCTATTTAGATGAAGCCTATCAGTCGGCGGGGGCTGACATTATCACCGATCGCAGCAAACTTTTTGCTGATTCTGATATCCTTATCAGCATCCAAACGCCGCCAAGAGAAGATCTTGCACAAATGAAACCTGAAAGCATACTAATCTGCTTTCTGTGGGCGCTTCAAAACGAGGAAACGGTTTCTTACTTGCAAGAAAATAAAATTACGGCATTGGGGATGGATGCCATCCCGAGAATTTCACGCGCCCAGAGTATGGATGCACTTTCTTCAATGAGTTCTATCGCCGGATATAAATCTGCCCTGATCGCGTCCAACGAATTAGATCGGTATATGCCGATGATGATGACGGCAGCAGGTACCGTAGCTCCGGCCAAAGTTTTAGTGCTTGGAGCGGGGGTTGCCGGACTTCAGGCCATTGCCACAGCTAAACGACTGGGAGCAAAAGTAGAAGCATTTGACATACGTCCTGCCGTCAAAGAACAAGTTGAAAGTTTGGGCGCTACCTTTGTCGAGGTCCCTGACTTGGATGAAGAATCTGAAACCGAAGGCGGCTATGCCAAAGAACTGGCTGAAGACGAACAAGAACGGCAGCGACAAGTTATTCACGAGCACGCGAAAAAATCAGACATCGTTATCACCACAGCACTCATTCCCGGGAAACCCGCCCCCCTTTTAGTAACCAAAGAGATGGTTGAAGATATGCACGCCGGGGCAGTCATTGTGGATTTGGCCGCTGAACAGGGAGGAAACTGTGAACTTACCGATCCCGGAGACACAGCTATTATGAATGAAGTAAAGATAATCGGTCCACTGAATATTGCCAGTCAGCTAGCCTATCACGCAAGCCAATTATATTCGAAGAATATGATGTCCTTATTAAATCACTTACTTCATGACGGCAAACCAACATTCGACTTTGAGGATGAAATAACGCTGAATACTACCATTACGCACCAGGGTGAGATTATCAGCCCAACACTTAAAAAAGAATAGAAAAACATGTCATGCCAGATTCCTTTCAGCATTTATAATTTAAAAGAATGATACAGATCCTGAATCAACTTCAGGATGACATGAGACATTAATAAAATTCACAACTATGTCCGGACTAATATTTAATCTTTTTATCTTCGTGCTGGCCTCATTTATAGGCTTCGAACTCATCTCAAAAGTTCCTCCCACGCTGCACACTCCACTGATGTCAGGAGCCAACGCCATTTCGGGCATCACTATTTTGGGTGCGCTCATCGTTGCCGGACAGGCCGATCACCAAATCGCCCAATATATCGGATTTGCTGCCATCGTTTTTGCAACTATTAATGTGGTAGGCGGATTTATGGTAACCGACCGCATGCTGGAAATGTTTAAGAAAAAAGACAAAGACAATGAGTGATTTTTTACCACCGTCCATCCAATCGATTCTACCTGATCTGATCCAGCTGATCTACCTGGTAGCTACCGGAATTTTTATTATTGGGATTAAGCGACTCGGTTCTCCCGCAACTGCTCGTTCGGGCAATCAACTTGCTGCGCTGGGTATGTTTATCGGTGTTGTCGTCACGTTATTTGATCAGCAAATTATCACTTACGAGTACATTATTGCAGGTATTATTGTTGGGGCAGCTATTGGTGCTACGGCTGCCAAAAAAGTTGAAATGACCGCTATGCCCGAGATGGTTGCTATTTTTAACGGTTTTGGCGGTGGTGCATCAGCCGTAGTTGCCTGGGGCGAGTTTACCCGATTCGAAGCCGCTGCTATTGCAACACAGGACTTGGTAACGATCGGACTAAGTATCCTAATTGGGTCTATTACTTTTACCGGTAGTTTTATTGCGTTTGGAAAACTCAAAGGTTTTATCAGCGGAAACCCTATCACCTTCCCCGGTCACAATATTTTTAATGGATTATTAACGGTCGGTACCCTGGGGCTTGTTGGCTGGCTTACGTATGATCCCACAAGTCAACTAACTTTTTGGCTTTTATTTGGAATAGCACTCCTGCTTGGAATCCTAACAGTTATTCCCATCGGCGGTGCTGATATGCCGGTCGTCATATCGCTATTGAACTCTTACTCTGGAATTGCTGCTTCGATGGCTGGTTTTGTGATCAACAACAACCTGCTCATTATCAGTGGTGCATTGGTGGGAGCTGCAGGCCTCATTCTTACAAATATTATGTGTAAGGCGATGAATCGCACGCTCGGCAATGTGCTTTTTGGTGCCTTTGGCGGTGATGGTGGCTCGGGAAGTGGTCCGGCCGCAGACACCGACAAAACTGTCCACGAAACGACCCCTGATGATGTGGCCCTGCAGTGTGCCTATTCTGATCGTGTTGTGATTGTGCCCGGTTACGGACTGGCTGTTGCTCAGGCCCAGCACGTACTCAAAGAAGTTGCCGACAAACTTGAAAAACGAGGGGTACAAGTAAAGTACGGCATCCATCCCGTTGCGGGGCGAATGCCCGGACACATGAACGTGCTTTTGGCCGAGGCCGATGTCCCTTATGATCAACTCTATGATATGGAGCAAATTAATCCGGAATTTAAATCAACAGATGTAGTGCTGATTATCGGCGCCAATGATGTAGTAAACCCAGTTGCCAAAACAGAGCCCGGCAGTCCCATTTACGGCATGCCGATAATGGATGTAGATGAAGCTGAAAGAACGATTGTCTTTAAACGAAGCCTGAGCCCCGGTTTTGCCGGCATTGATAATCCGCTTTTCTACAAGGAATCCAACCAGATGTTCTTTGGAGATGCGAAGGAATCGCTGCAATCCCTGGCAAAATCGTTGGATGATGTCTAACAAAAATACCCTCTTGCTCATACTATTATGGGCATTGAGCATTTTGTTCGCAGGTTGTAACTCAAACTACCATATTCCCCGAAATACCACTATTCCCGTTGATTCTCTGGAAACTTATTCTATAGCCGAAGTAGATACGAAACCTGAACCGGTAGGCGGCTACAAATATTTGTTATCGAAAATGGAATACCCTCGGAAAGCCAGAGATAGAGGAATAAAAGGAAAAGTGGTTGTTAACGTGTTAGTTACTAAAGAGGGAAATGGAATCGGACATTATATTGAATATTCTCCCCATCCAATGCTATCAAAAGAAGCTCTCCGGCTCGTTAAAGAAACAACATTCACTCCCGGCAAGATTGATTCCCAACCCGTACATACCTGGTTTAGCATACCTTTTTATTTTAGGATGGCTAAAAAGTCAAATCTTCAGGGTGAATTCTGATATCCATGACAAATAGACTCCCCCAAACCAGACTGTATACTTTCCTGAAAAACACTAAATCTTGTCTTACTCAAACTCCACACATCCTTCGGTAGGCTGATATACGGCAGCCGATTGCTGATAGACAAGGGTACTGCCCAAGTGTCCCACGTATCCTAAAAATCCACATCCTGCAACAAGCAAAACCGCCAATCCGAAACGCAGATATCGCTTTTTGAAAAAATCTAAGTACCCTTTCAAAACCAGCCAATCAATCATTACAAAAGCCGAAAACAAGTATCCTACGATATAAGCCAAGTTTTCGTGCTGTTCTACTATTGTTGGATCACATAATGTGCGTGCAACCTCAGTGTCTGCAAGCGAACCCGTATAAACCGCAATCCAGGCACTAATTGTACCAATTAACAGCAACAATCGCGCTGACGGGCGCAGAAAATCATATCGCTTGTGCAGCCAAAGACTACCAATCCAAAATAAGCTTCCAACTATCAGCAGGGCGATAGGAATATGAATAACAAACGGGTGGATCAACTCCACCCGCCACATGCTCAACGGTTCTTGCATCAGATCAAAAACTCCTATTCAAGAATCTCTACGCGTAACGGATCCAAACGCTGCCCTACTTTTTCAACCTCCACGCGCACTTTTTGTCCCACTGCCAAGCTATCAAACGGAACCGCAGTAGTATCTTTTACAAGCTCGGTCTCATCAATGAAATAGAGTTCCAAGGTCTGCTCATCCGAAATGTTTACATATATTTCAGATTCTTCTGCATTAACCTCCTGAATAGTACCTTCATAGGTTCCGCTCTCCACCGTGTCTGTGGACTCACCTCCACATGCCACCATAAATACCAGCAACAAAGCGAAGCTTCCTAGTTTTGTGGTCAAAGATTTCATAGTCATTTTTTTATTGAATTAATGATGATTAGAAATTCACTTATAGCACTCAAAAGTTAACAGCTTTGTATTTATAAACAAATGTATTGATCACGATAAAGAACATTTGTTACCGCCAAAAACTCTTTTTGCCGTATAAATTGCGGATTAACCTTTTTCCGCATCCCGATCATAATACTGCATAGCCATCCAAAAGAAAACTGTTGCCAATATTCCACAGCAGGTAAATACTGTCATTAGTGCCTTAGCTGCACCGTAATCTCCGGTAAAAACCGTATCCATCAGCCAGCCGGTAAGCGGTGGACCTATCCCAAAACCTACCACACTAATTACAAACAAGTACAATCCACTGGCCAACGCTCGCATATTTGGCTTCACGAGGTACTGTAAAATAGCCGCAGCAATACCGTTATAGGAGGAGGAGATCACATTCGCCAATCCAATTAAGATCAGTGCTGTCATTGCTGACTCCGCAAACAGTCCAAAATAATACAGTGGCAGACAGCCCAAAGCTGCCGCGATACCCGGCACAAACCGATACGAAGCTCCAAACTTTTTTGCCAGCCAATCAGCGGCTTTGCCCGAGGCCATTACGCTGATTCCCGTTGCCATCATAAACCACCCGTACTGCGGAACAAGCGAACCCGCCCCGTGAATATCGGTAAGGACAATCCCGATAAAACCTAAAATGGTATAACCGGTAAATGCCATGAATGAGAAACCCAGAAAATGGTACCGTACCGTTTTTTTGCGGATAATATATCGTACTACTTCACCAAAACTCTGCTCGATATTAAATCGCCGATTTTCTTCGGATCGCGTCACTCCTCTAGGAAACTCTTTTACGACAACCCACGCTACGGCAGCAATCAATAGTCCCGGAGCTCCCACGGCTATCAACGAGGTACGCCAATCATAGACTTCGGCAATGCCCCCGCCCACCAAAAATGATACACCAATCCCTAAAAAAATTCCGGCAGCATATATGGAAAAAACGGTCCCCCGCTGCTGAGGTTTAAAATAATCCGAAAGCAAAGAATACACCGCCGGACTCAAGGCCGACTCGCTCATGCCCACAAAAAAACGAGCAACGATTAAAAAGGTGAGGGAAGTCGCAAATCCACTTAAAACGGTCATTAGGCTCCATACTACCAAGCCGGAAATAATCATCAGCTTGCGGGAATAAATATCAGCGAGCCGCCCCATCGGGATGCCACATAACGCATAAATAAACGAAAAAGCAGTCCCATAGAGAATGCCCACCTGGAAATTGCTGAGCGAAAGCTCATCCTGAATAGCCGGTGCCAGAACTGCAATAATTTGTCGGTCTACAAAGCTTGAAATATAGATAAGCGTCAACAATCCTAACACTAACCAGGCATAGGGGCTTGCAACTAATTTTCTGGCTTTTTCTTTTGGTAGAGACATTCCGTTTGTTTTCATTTATTTAGTGAAGCCAAAGGTAGGACAAAATAATTATTGATTTCCACCTTAAATACGATGGACTTCTACTACTTTTGATCTTCTATTCGGTATCGATTTGGTAGTAGATTCTGAAAGAAATACTGAGATAAACTCGGTATATGGTTCAGAATGACATCAAAAAAAATCCTTCAACACAGAATCATCACACATGGCGAAAACCAAGCAGTACGAAGATTTACCTAAACTTCCCGAAAAAACGACAGAGCAAAAAGCCCATGCCAAGAAAATTCTAGACACGCTTTATGAGCACTATCCCAATCCGCATTGTGCATTGGACTACCGAAACCCTTTTGAATTATTATGTGCTACCATTCTGAGTGCCCAATGCACCGATGTTCGAGTGAATAAGACGACCCCTGACCTGTTTGAATCCTACCCAACTCCTGAAGCTATGGCCGAGGCGCCTCTCCAGGAATTGGAGGAACTGGTTCGCTCTACCGGATTTTACCGTAACAAAGCCAAAGCATTAAAGCGATCAGCACAGGCTATTGTAGAAAAGCATGATGGGGAAGTTCCACAAAATATCGATGATCTGCTGGAATTTTACGGTGTGGCCCGTAAAACGGCTAATGTAGTGCTCGGCAATGCTTTTGGGATTAATGTAGGTGTTGTTGTGGATACCCATGTACGTCGTTTTTCGAACCGGTATGGACTTACCCAACACGAAAAAAATACGGATAAGATTGAGCGTGACCTTATGGCACTATTTCCAAGGGAACACTGGACCAATCTTTCGCATTTGATGATTCATCATGGGCGAAATGCCTGTAAGGCACGAATTTCTGATCCGCCCGACCATCCGCTATGTAAAGAGTATGGAATTAACTGCGAGTGCCAAGCGATGCGGGAAAACAAATAAATTGCACCGTGTCATCCTTAATTTATTTCAGGAGCTATGCGATAACGAACATTAAAGATGCTAAAACAAGTTTAGCAGGACACATGCTCTTAAAACGATTATTTCATGAATGAACAAAAGCTTTTCGATTCTAAATCAAAACCAATCCCTCCATTACGGCAAGATCTGCAACTCATCCCCATACAAGACAATGGGGATGCACTCCTCTATTTTCATGATCAACGGGAATATGCTACCGCAGACTTTGCTTTAAAGCGGGGAGCGGGACAGATTATTTCATTATTCGACGGGCAAAAAAGCATTCACGATCTTGCACCTCATTTGGGGAACGGAATCAACACAGATGATCTGCTTCAATTTATCCAGCTGTTAGACAAAAACCGGGTATTGGCTTCTGATTATTTTGAGCAGCATTCAGAGAAGATCGAGGCTGGATATGAGAAATCAACTGTTCATCAATCCGTAACAGCCGGCAGCTCCTACCCTGCTGATCCCAAAGAGTTAAAAGATTATCTGGATGAGGCTTTTGCCGAGCATGCTCAAAAAGATATCGAGTCAACCAGCAATGCCAAAGCTCTGTATGCTCCCCATATCGATCCTCGCGTAGCACTGAACAGTTATGTAAAAGCTTTTGCTCCCATCCGTT
Organism: Fodinibius sp. GM21; assembly: GCF_058386955.1. Lineage (NCBI taxonomy): Bacteria > Pseudomonadati > Balneolota > Balneolia > Balneolales > Balneolaceae > Fodinibius > Fodinibius sp. GM21. The sequence goes on from NZ_JBYEIQ010000003.1 coordinate 162,566, forward strand.
ATCTAAAACCCAAACGCGTGATTATGCTAGCTACGTCGCATTACGCCGGACTCTTTCCCGATCTCTATCAAAGTGATCCTTTCATCTTAATCAATAAGGATTTTGAAATGCCATTGGGGACCGTCCACAGAGACCAGCAAGCTATTGGGGAATTACAAAATTTCAAAACTGATGCAGGAATCTCTATCCACGATCGTGCCCACCGTATGGAGCACAGCCTTGAGCTCCATCTGTTATTTTTAAGCTATCTTTGGGATCATGAATACGAAATTGTGCCTTTCGTTATTCGAGGACTGGATGACTTATATTACATGGAGGATGGGCACCTAGCTCAGCAACTTGATAACTTTTCCGCATTATTAAACAAAAAGTACGGCAACGACAGCGACACTTTTTTCCTGATCAGTGGTGACTTAGCACACGTCGGCAAAAAGTTTGGAGATGACGCTCCTGCTGCAACGATGTTTGATGATATAGAAAGCTTCGACAAGCAATTCTTGAAATACGGTACTAACAATGACCGGCAGTCCATGCTTGCCCTGATGAAAGAAGAGTATGACCCCTATCGCATTTGTGGATTCCCACCTCTTTATACTTTCTTGCAGACGATGCCCCAAGTAGAAGGGGAAGTGTTAAATTACGATTTATGGGATGAACGGGAGCGCGAGAGTGCCGTAACTTTCGGTTCCATTCTTTATCAATAATAACATTATATTTCCTCCTTTTTCAGTTGCTGCTGTTTAATTCCTACTGATCCAGAATTTCCATTTTTTCAGCGAAGTAGGAAGTAAAGTCCCGCATATCTTCGGCCATTCCCTCTTCTTCAGTAGAATTTTCCAGGGTATCAGCCATCGTTACCAACGTCTGATGAAAAAATATTTTCATTTCGTCTTTGGTCATCTCTTTCGTCCATAAATCCAGTCGCAGCGTATCCTGTTTTTTGGGATCCCACATTGATAAAAACATCGCCTTACAGTTGGCAATACCTTCGCCCTCTTTATCGGTTGCATTCCAATCGATTTTTTCGGGCACATTATTGTCGTCGAGTTCTACGGTTATGCTAATTTCTTTCTTGTTATCAGACATAAATCAACCTATTACTTACAAAGACTATTGTTATAGAAATCCTGAAACAAGTTCAGGATGACATGTTATGATCAAATAAAAAGGCCTCATCCATCGCAAAATGAATGAGGCCAAAATTACAAACTGCTATAGAAAATTAATAGCGGTAATGATCAGGCTTATATGGTCCCTCTTTGGGAACATCAATGTATTCCGCCTGTTCGTCAGAAAGCTCTTCAAGCTCCACGCCAATTTTCTTGAGGTGCAGACGCGCTACTTTCTCATCCAGATCTTTTGGAAGTACACTTACTTCCAAGTTAAAATCTTCCGGACGATTCCAGAGTGCAATCTGAGCCAGCGTCTGGTTGGTAAAGCTGTTTGACATCACAAAAGAAGGATGTCCTGTTGCATTACCGAGATTCATCAGTCGACCTTCGGAAAGGAGAATAATCTCTTTTCCATTGTCATCGAGCTTAAACAGATCCACCTGCGGCTTGATGTTAACACGCTCAGAATTTTCTTTGAGCCATGATACATCAATTTCATTATCAAAGTGGCCAATATTACCGACAATCGTTTTATCCTTCATATTCTTGAAGTGACGCTCGGTAATAATATCTTTATTACCTGTTGCCGTAACGACAATGTCGGCTTCTTTAACAGCATCGTCCATCTTCATCACTTCATAGCCTTCCATGGCCGCCTGAAGTGCACAAATAGGATCAATTTCCGTAACAATTACACGAGCACCGGCTCCACGAAGTGATGCAGCAGAACCTTTTCCGACGTCACCGTATCCGGCCACCACTGCAACTTTCCCGGCCAACATGATATCAGTAGCACGCTTAACCGCATCCACACAAGACTCGCGACAACCGTACTTATTATCAAACTTCGATTTGGTTACTGAGTCGTTAACGTTGATTGCAGGAGCACCAAGCGTTCCAGTTTTCGCCATCTTATACAGGCGATTCACACCAGTGGTCGTTTCCTCAGAAATACCATTGATGCCGTCGAGCAGCTCGGGATAATCTTCATGTACTAATTTCGTAAGATCTCCGCCGTCATCTAAAATCATATTCAGCGGTTCGCCATCCTCAAAGAAGAGCGTCTGTTCTATCGCCCACCAGAATTCTTCTTCGTTCATCCCTTTCCAGGCGTACACCGGAATCCCTTGATCAGCAATAGCTGCTGCCGCGTGATCCTGTGTTGAAAAAATATTGCAGGAAGACCACTGTACCTCGGCTCCCAGCTCAATGAGTGTCTCAATTAATACTGCTGTTTGAACCGTCATGTGCAGGCAGCCCGCAATGCGTGCGCCCTTCAACGGTTGTTCATCCGCATATTCTTCGCGGAGCGCCATCAAGCCCGGCATCTCTGCCTCGGCTAAACGTATCTCTTTCCGGCCAAAATCAGCCAGTCCAATGTCCTTAACTTTATAAGGAAGTTTCTCTTTTACCTTCTGTGCCATGAATTTGATTGCTTAATTTCCGTTTTGTGAAAGTTTCTAAAAATACAAGATTTACTGACGTTACTCAACAACGGCAGCTAAAAATACATTCCTTCGCAGTACTACTTTTTATTTATGCTTCTCGATGATCTTCTTTAGCTTCTTGTAATCGCCCTTTGGTCCGGATGTGCCCAATGATTTTTCTATAAAATTCCCCTCTGCATCTACGTAAATTTTGTAAGGAATACCCTGTACTCCCAACTTCCGATGCAGGTTGTTAGAATCCATAAGGTACTCAAAAGTATAATCATGCTCTTGGGCGAAAGCTTCGGCATCTTCCCTTGTATCTGTAAATCCGGGAGTTACTGCTAATACTACAAAACTGTCAGAATATTCTTCCTGTACTTTTTGCATGGTTGGAAAACTTGCCAGACAGGGTTTGCACCATGTCTCCCAAAAATCGATAAGTACTACCTTTCCTTTAAAATCCGAAATGGATACTTCGTTCCCTTCCAAATCGGTAAATGTAGCCTGTTCCACATATTGGGCTTCCGTTAACTTTTGATCGGCCTTGTTGTCATTTTCAGTTGAGCTTGCTGCTTCCTTTTGCTGCTTATCCGATCCACCACAAGCAATTGAACTAATTGCCAATAAAAGTATAATCGCCCAAGAATAATTTCTCATCTTATCAAATCTAATTGAATGTTTGTTTGACCAAAGATACAAAACAGAGATCATAAGATAAGCATTCAAATAATATCATCTGTGGGATACATCAGCGACCCATCTGTGATATCCACACCATAAAAAATAAGGAAAAAGATCTTTTTCTTTCGTCTAATTTAGGAAAAAAGCTTAAATCCTTGACTTTTTTCTGTTTTTACACCTGCCGGCCAAAAAAAATTCTCCCCTATAGTTATTGCGAGTATATTGCTTGTAACTATAATAATAACACTAATTTATAGCTATGTATAACAGTTACAAATTCCTTTTCGCGCTGGCTATAATGCTATTGTATTCTAATATAGCTTTAGCACAGTTCACAGTAACCGGCTCAGTAGTAGACGAGCGCACCGGAGAGCTACTTGTAGGAGCAAATATATTTCATGCCGAAACAAGTATAGGCACGACAACAAATGTCGATGGAGAATTTTCAATTGAATTACCCGGAACTGAGGCCATTCTGCGCATCAGTTATGTGGGTTATATCGCAAAAAACATCAATGTAGACATCAATACAGAAGACCTCGTAGTTGAACTATCTTCTGATGTAGCTAATCTAGAAGAAGTAGTGGTAACCGGTCTTGCCAGCTCCATAAAAAGGGAAAACCTGGCTAATTCGGTCACCTCTATTTCATCCGCGGAATTGAGAGGAACCACACAATCACAAACGCTGAGTTCGGATCTGTATGGTAAAATTCCCGGGGCTAACATCAGTGCCAATTCAGGAGCGCCCGGCGGAGGTATCTCGATGAAACTGCGTGGTGTGACAACGATTAACGGATCTTCGGAGCCATTATATATTGTAGATGGCATCTATCTTAACAACGATGCTATTCCAAATGGATCCAATGCTGTAACAGCGGCCGCAGCCGGCGGTAGTGCTTCCAATCAAGATAATCCCGTAAATCGAATAGCTGATCTTAATCCCGATGAAATTGAAAGCATTGAGATCTTAAAAGGAGCCTCAGCTGCAGCCATTTATGGACAACGAGCCTCCAGCGGAGTGGTAATCATTCAAACAAAACGTGGTAGTGGAGGACAACCACAATTCAGCGTTTCTCAGTCTGTCGGTTTCAATACCATCATCAAAAAACTGGGTGCACGTGATTTTACAGCCCAAACAGCTGAAGATGCCTTTGGTCCAACCGGGTTGGCGCTTTTTAATGAAGCCCAAAACTCAGGAAGATTCCTAGATTACGAAGAGTTAATGTACGGTCAAGAAGGTATGCTTGCACGTACTCAAATAAGCAGCAGTTTCGGAAATGAATCTACCAGCTTCTTTATCAGCGGAAGTTTGCAGGATGATGAAGGAATTATTCCGACGACGGGATATGAGAAGCAATCAATACGAGCCAACATAGATCACCGGTTTACCAATAATCTAAACGTTAAAGTATCCTCAAATTATATCCACTCCGAAACGTTTCGAGGATTAACCAATAACGACAACACCGGCACGACTTTCGGGGTATCGATGGTAGCTACCCCCAACTTCATTGATTTGCGTCCCGATGCCAACCGAATATACCCCAACCATCCGTTTAACTCGGCCAATCAGCTACAAACACGCGACCTGTTTTCTAACGGTGAATTCGTGAATCGAGTGTTAACATCGGTTGAGGTAGATTACAGCATCATACAACAATCAAAGCATGCATTAAACTTTAGATTTACGGGCGGTGTGGATCACTTCAGTCAAAATAACAAGCTTGTATTTCCCAGCGAATTGCAGTTTGAGCAGGCCAGTGGAGCACCCGGCACCCTAATCGAAACCAACACCAATAATTTAAACACCAACACCTCGGCACTGCTGGTTCATAATTTTACGGCAAGCGACCGACTTTCATTTGTTTCACAGGCCGGATACACCTCTTTTAATAATGACCAAAACCGGGTTTTGAATGTATCAAATGGAGTCTTGGGTACGCAAACCAATGTAGATCAGGCCGTATCTGTGCGAGTAGATCAGACTAAAATATTTCAGCGCGACCGCGGTTTCTTCCTCCAGGAAGAAGTAAACTATGCCGATACTTATATCGCAACGGTGGGATTACGCGGTGATAAGTCCGATCGAAACGGCGATGTCAATAAAATATATCTGTACCCGAAAGCCTCACTGGCATGGAATATTACCAACGAAAATTTCTGGTCAGCCGATGCCATTGACAACCTCAAGTTCCGTGTTGCTTACGGGCAAACCGGTAACCTTTCCACGTTCGGAGCTAAATTTACATCCCTGGCACCCTCCAATACCGGTGGATTGGGAGGCGTTTTACTGACCAATATTCGTGGGGTCGAAAATATCAAACCCGAACGCCAGAAAGAGATCGAGGCAGGTTTTGATATCTCCGTCAAAGATGGACTCGCATCACTCGAACTTACAGTCTATCAAAAACAGATTGAAGACATGTTATTACAGCGCGAGCTGGAACCATCAACCGGATTCAGTTTCGAAAGCTTTAATGCGGGAAAAATGAGAAATCGAGGTGTTGAGGTGAGCTTGAACCTGCTCCCTGTAAACAGACGAAACTTTAATTGGAACGCTAACATCAACTTTTGGAAAAATGTCTCCGAAGTAACCGATCTACCTGTGCCCGCCTTTGATGTAGGGGGGTTCGGTACCTCATTAGGAGTATATCGAATCGAAGAGGGTAAATCAGCTACTCAAATCGTAGGCCTTGATCCAGAGGTCGACGGTAATGGAAACCTTGTTACCGATGCAAACGGCAACCCTAATATTCTAACGAAAAAACTGGGTGATGGGGAGCCTGACTTCCAGATGTCGATGCAGAATGAGTTTAAAATATTCAGAAACGTAGACTTTTCATTCCTGCTCCATTGGAAACAGGGCGGCGACATGATCAACCTTACGGAGTTGCTGTTCGATCTCAATGGAACAACACCTGATTATGATGATACAGACTTGACCTTTGCCGAATACCAGAATCAAGCGGCAGAAATTACCGATGATACGCCTAACGGTATTAAACGACTAAGTCTGCTGGGTATCAGCACCGACCAATTTGTACAGGATGCTTCGTATCTGCGCCTGCGGGAAATAGGATTGTATTACAACGTTCCCAGCACATGGCTGGCTAACGTCAGCAACGGCATACGCGGTGTTCGGCTGGGTGCTTCGGCAACCAACCTCTTTACCGTGTCGCCGTATCGCAGCTATGATCCAGAGGCCTCCAACTTTGGAAACCAACCTATTGCTCAAGGTATTGAGGTAGCGCCCTATCCCTCATCCAAGCAATATTATTTCCACTTCAAGATCGACTTTTAATCAAGCAGGTATATTATTATGAAACTATCAAACCAAGGATTTACCAAAATTGTACTGTTAACTGTCGTTATGATGTTTTGGGGCTTTAGCTGTGATATCGTCAATATCAATGACCGTGCCGATCCCAATAACTCAGAACTTCAGAGTATTCTTGACAACCCATCACGAGCAGATATTAGCACTCTTGCTGTGGGAACCGAAGCCGGACTCCGTACTGAACTGCGCATCTACCATATTAACATGGGGATGATTGGCCGCGAAATGTACCGTTTCCTTTCTGCTGAACCTCGTAATACCGGAGATTTGCTCGGTAAAGGAAATGCACAGCTTGATGCCGGCTCGTTCTATATAACGAGAACATGGGCCTCATTCTATCGGGTCATCCGGAACGCTAACATCACCATCCAGGCTGCTACCACACTCAATAATGATGGTGTTTATTCGGATGAAGAATTCAACAGCGTACTGGGTTATGCCAAAACCATGAAAGCCTATCAATATTTGATGGCTCTGACACAAACAAACGAAAATGGTCTTCGTCGGCAACTCGAAACGGATATTTTTAATGCCGGCGAATTGCTAAATACTGCCGCATCGTATCAGCTTATTGCTGATCTCCTGGATGAAGCCGCAACAAATCTGACCAATGCAGGAGCGGTATTTCCCTTTAACCTATCGGGTGGCTTTGATGGATTAAACACCCCGGCAACGTTCAGGGAGTTTAACCGTGCCCTGCGCGCACGCGTCGAAGTATATCGGCCGCAGCCAGACTGGAATACCGTTCTTACGACCTATCTGCCGGAATCGTTTATCGACGAAACGGCAGACCTGCGTTTTGGGTCGTATCATCTATTTTCAACCGCTACCAACGACCTGCTCAACCAGGTCTTTGCTGATCCGCAATCGGGATCACGTGACAGCTGGGTAGCCCACAATTCGTGGGTAGAAGATGCCGAGGCCGGTGATCTGCGCATCGATCAGAAAGTTCAGTTGCGCAATGAACCTGCTACTCTTGATTCACTTACCAGTGACTACGGACTGTTTGTTTATCAGTCGCAAACCGCTCCAATGCCCATTATTCGCAATGCCGAGCTCCTGTTAATTCGGGCTGAAGCACTGACACAGCGTAATAATGCAGGTGATTTGGATGCTGCGGAAGACGATCTGAATGTCATCCGCAATGCGGCGGGACTTGGTGACTTCAGCCGTGGTACGGGAGGCCAAGCCGAAGTTATTGACGAGATGCTCAACCAGCGCCGTTACGAACTTTTCTTTGAAGGTCACCGCTGGGTGGACATGCGTAGATATGATCGACTCGATGAACTTCCTATTGATCGCCAGGATGATAATGTTTGGGTATCGTTCCCCATTCCCGAGAATGAAAATATAAGCCAGTAGTTCTACCCCACCTTAGCAGGCCATCTCAAGAAACTTGGGATGGCCTTTTTTATTTATCCCCAGTCTGCATTTTTGTATTTTAGGCGACTAATTTTAGGGATGAACAAACTTTAGCTCATGTCAACTTACGATTTTATTATAGTAGGAGCCGGCATCGTCGGTCTTTCTACGGCCTTTAAAATTTCAGAGTCTTACCCCGATTTAGATATTCTGGTACTCGAAAAAGAAGATAATGTTGCTGCTCACCAGACCGGTAACAATTCAGGTGTTATTCACTCAGGTATCTATTACAAGCCCAACAGCTATCGCGCAAAAAACTGCGTGGACGGGCGTCACCAACTCGTTGATTTTTGTGAGCAATACGGTGTTGAGTATGAAATATGTGGTAAGGTTATCGTCGCTACCGAAGAAGACGATATCCCAAGACTGGATAATATTTTTGAAACAGGCCAGATAAACGGAATCGAAGGCATTAAGAAAATCGACCCAGATGAAGTTACCGAAATTGAACCTTACGTGACCAATAGCGTGAAAGGCATTCACGTACCCTGCTCAGGCATCGTGGATTACGTGGGCGTTTGTCAACAACTGCGTACACTTATTGAACAAAACGGCAACCGGGTCGCATGTGGGCAAGAAGTTACAAATATCGATCAAGACAAAAGCGGACTATCTGTTAACACAACTACTGATACTTTCCATGGGAACTATCTAATCAACTGCGCCGGATTGTACAGTGATCAGGTCGCCGAGTCGGCAGGTGTACAACCGGATATACAAATTGTGCCTTTCCGAGGTGAGTATTATGAACTTAAGCCCGAGGTCCAGCATTTTGTTAACGGATTGATTTACCCCATGCCCAACCCGGCGTTTCCATTTCTGGGCGTACACTTTACCAAGATGGTGCGTGGGGCTGTAGAATGTGGACCCAATGCCGTTTTTGCGTTCAAGCGCGAAGGGTACGATAAGCTTTCATTTGATCTGGATGAAACCATTGAAACACTCAACTTCCCGGGGTTTTACAATCTGGCCCGAAAGTACTGGAAGATGGGCTTGGATGAGTGGTACCGGTCATTCTCCAAAAGAGCTTTTGTTAAGGGACTGCAAGAACTCATTCCAGCCATTCGTCCCGATCATCTAAAGCCCTCTCCTTCTGGCGTGCGGGCCATGGCACTAAAGCCCAATGGCGAAATCCTGGATGATTTCCAGTTTGAAGTTACGGATCGTGAAATTCATGTACTCAATGCCCCGAGTCCTGCCGCAACGGCCGGCCTTGCCATCGGTGATGAGATCCTGAAACGCGCCGAAAACACTTTTTTGTAGCCATAAAAGTGTTCCGGAACATTGAAGCAATTTTTTGCAAAGGCATCCAAATATTGGTATATCTTTCTCCTATGGATATATCTCTCGAACCCCCCACTCCCGACATTCATACCAACGAGCAAACACGCCGCCTGTACGCCAACGACGCCTCCAGTTATGAAGAATTGCCCGAAGGCGTAGCTTTTCCAGAATCGCTACATGAAATTACCGAAATTGTTCGATGGGCACGGGAAAATCACAAGAGCATTACCGCACGGGGAGCGGGAACCAGCCTTGCGGGACAAACCACCGGTGGTGGTATTGTTATGGATGTAGGTCGCAATATGAACCGGATTATTGAACTTAACGAACGTAAACAGTTTGCTAAGGTACAGCCGGGCGTAATTCGGGATACCCTAAACCGGAAAGCCAAAAAATATAACCTGCTCTTTGGACCTGATACCGCCACTACGAATCGCTGCATGATTGGCGGAATGATCGGTAATAACTCCTGCGGTATCTTTTCGATCAAACATAAAACCACGCGGGAACATATTCTTGAGATTGACGCTGTACTGAGCGACGGATCCCAGGCTACTTTTAAGCCGCTGACCAAAACCGAATTGGCGGCCAAGATGGAGCTTGATACGCTCGAGGGTTATATCTATCGAGAAATGAGTACGCTTATCCGTAAACACCGAGATCAGATTTTAGAAAACTATCCCCATCCCGAAATTATCAGGCGAAATACCGGTTATGCGCTTGATCGTCTTTGTGAAATGCAGCCATTCCATTCGGACGGCAGAAAGTTTAATATGGCCGAATTGCTTTGTGGCAGTGAGGGCACACTGGCCATGACCGCTTCGGCAAAACTCAGGCTCGTCTCTCGAGATCCTGAATCCATCATTTTAGTACCTCATTTTTCAACGATTCGAAAAGCCCTTGAAGCCACGGTCGAAATCGTCAAAGAAGATCCTGCTGCCGTAGAATTGGTTGATGATATTATCCTAAACGCAACCAAAGGCAACATCGAACAGCGCGAAAATCGTTTCTTTTTGGATGGCGATCCCAAGGCAATTCTGATTGTACAACTCGACGGTGATGACGCCAGCGAACTTCACCAAAAAGCTGAAAAGCTATCTAAAAAATTACAAAGATTGGGTCTCAGCGAAGCCACGCCTATCATCACTGAAGAAAATAAAATGGAACGTGTCTGGAACCTGCGCAAAGCGGGATTGGGATTACTCATGGGGCTGGGGTCGGAAGGACGAACCCCTACTTTCGCTGAAGATACGGCTGTTCGCGTTCCTGATTTGCCTGACTATATTGATGATTTCCAAAAGATTTTGGATAAGCATGACACCAACTGTGTGTTTTATGCCCACGCTTCGGTGGGAGAACTACACTTGCGGCCGGTTATCAATCTGCAAAAATCGGAAGGGATTGAGAAAATGAAAACGATGGCCGGTGAAATTGCTGATCTGGTACGTAATTACCGCGGATCGCTTTCCGGCGAACATGGTGATGGCCGAGCACGAGCTCCATATATTGAAAAAGTACTCGGATCAGAGATGATACCGCTGCTTAAAAAGGTAAAGCAGATCTGGGATCCCAAAAATATATTCAATCCCGGTAAAATTACGGAACCAAAGCCGATGGAACAGGATCTTCGGTATTCTCCGTCGTATCAAAAACCCAAAGTAGTTACCCAGTTCAACTGGCGAAAAGAGGAGAGTTTTGCAGATGCAGTAGAACTTTGTAACGGGGCAGGTGTTTGCCGAAAGCTATCCGAAAGTGGCGGCACGATGTGCCCCAGCTATATGGCTACCAAAGAGGAAAAGCATTCCACTCGTGGACGAGCAAACCTGTTTCGACAACTATTTTCCGGAAAACAAAAAGAAGCGTTTCGATCCGAGGAACTTAAGGATGCACTTGACTTGTGCCTGAGCTGCAAGGCCTGTAAAAGCGAATGTCCCGCCAATGTGGATATGGCAAAAATGAAAGCCGAATTCATGCAGAGATGGCATAAAGCACACGGAATTTCGCTGAGCGAACGCTTTTTTGGTCAGGCTGCTAAATTATATCCCCTGGCAAGTATGTTTCCTAACATATCTAACTGGATGATAAAGCAACCTGTTACTAAGGAACTACTGTACCAGTTTTTAGATATTGACAAGCGCCGCACTTTGCCGACTTTCGCCAATGTAACATTTATGGACTGGTGGAATAGCCGCGAGAACCGTTCGGTGACAGATTCAACAAGTGGACAAGAGGCGGTACTTTTAATTGATATTTTCACCAATTACCATGAGCCGGAAATCGGCAAAGCAGCCGTTCAGTTTTTAGAATCTCAAGGCATCGGGGTTATTGTCCCTGACTTTCACGAAGTGGGACGCCCACAGATCTCGAAGGGGATGCTTACGCATGCTAAACAAATTCTTGATACTCATTTACCCAAATTGGCTACATTCGCTGATCAGGGGATGCCTATCATCGGGCTCGAACCTTCAGAAATTTTAACCCTCCGCGATGAATACCTCGACTTATGTAACGAAGATCAGGTTCACTCAGCGGAAAAAGTAGCCGATGCCACCTATACTTTTGAGGAGTTCGCCGCTTCCTTGCTCGCAGATTCTCCTTTATCCTCAAAAAAGGAGAAGGTATTTGTACACGGACACTGCCACGCCAAATCACTCATTGGAAATTCAGCTATTCACAAAACGCTGGAAAGTGCTGGCTATGAGGTTGAAGTTGGCGACACCGGCTGCTGCGGAATGGCCGGCAGCTTTGGGTATGAAGCTAATCACTACGAGGTATCAATGAATATTGGGAACCAACGGTTATTCCCCGCCCTGCAAAATATCGCGGAAGATACTATCATTTGTGCACCGGGCTTTTCGTGCCGTCATCAAATAAAAGATGGGTGTAATTTAAAAGCTCTGCATCCAGCCCAACTACTCGCTGACAATTTTAGCTGAGAAAAAACCTTTCCGGAGGCAACCCTCATACTAATATTGCTGTACAGATAAGAAACGGACTCCAGCAATCTAATCACAATTATGAGGGATTTATTATGCTAATAAGCAACCATCACAATAACCTTTTGACTATTGTTCTGTCTTTGTTTCTGATTGTAGCAGGATGCAGCGAATCGAGTACAGACTCCGGCAACGAGAATAATAACAACAACCAAAATCAATCGGCAACCTTTTCAAGCGGCCCTATTGCACCCGGGGACACCTTTAGCTATACCTTTGAGGAAGAGGAAACCGTTGATTATTACTGTACTATCCATTCACCGGATATGACCGGTCAAATTACCGTTACCAGTAATACGGAAGCGGTAGATCGAGATACTGTTAGCATGGAAAGCGACCAATTTGTCCCCGAAAACCTTGAGGTAGCACCCGGCACCCAAGTAGTATGGGTTAACAACCAAGCTCACGATCATGATATTAGAACCGGCTCTCCATCTTCTGATGGAAATAGCGATCCAAATTATTAAGCTGATCTGATCTCAAAAATATGAGTCCACCCTGAGCTCATCTGATCTGCATCTGCAGACATCTCTTATCCCGCTTCCCTTGCTATGAGGTTGGGTGCGCAAGCATCCAACCTCTTTTTATATCTCTTTCTTCTCGATAGGAAGGCCGCCCTCAATCCACGAGCGAATACCTCCCGCAAGTGATTTTACATTATGATAACCCATCTTTTGCAGATTGTCTGCCGCTAGGGCTGAACGATAACCTCCGCCGCAATACAATACTAATTCCTCATTTATATCAGGATACTCCTCTTCAATATCACGCCCCAAAATGCCGCGTCCGAGGTATTCGGCACCCGCAATTCGTGTATCTTCCCATTCATCCTGCTCACGGATATCCAACAAGACAAAATCTTCGTCATCCTTTTGTTTCTGCCATACTTCTTCCGGAGTAATTTCCTCAATACGAGTTTTTGCATCATCGACAAGTGTTACAAAACGATCGGAGTGATGTTTCCCCATAAGTAATATCTTTTTTAGCTATCAATTTGCACAGATATAAGCAGATGAATTTAATATGATATACATATATTGACAGGCGTGGGCCTGTATCTGTGGTCTATCAAAAACTAATTCTTAAAAGTATTTCTGTTGATTAGTTCCTGGGCACTTTCAAGCGCAGCTTCAGTAATATCCTCGCCACTCATCAGCGTGGCCACTTCGGTTACATGCTCATTTTCATCCAGAGGAATAATACGCGACACCGTTCGTCCGTCCTGTTCTACTTTCTGTACCTTATAATGCTTGTGCGCCTGACTGGCTATCTGTGGCTGATGGGTAATCGCTATTATCTGGCATCGCTCGGAGAGCCGTCGCATCGTGCGCCCCACCTTTTCAGAAATCTCCCCGCTTATTCCGGTATCAATTTCGTCAAAAATCATCACCGGCAGACTCTGTTCACGAGCTATTATAGATTTAAGTGCCAGCATCACTCGGCTGATCTCTCCACCCGAGGCAATCTTGGCTAATGGTTTCGGTTCTTCGCCCTTATTGGTAGAAATATACAGTCGAACCTCATCACAACCGTGCTCCGCACACTCCACCGGCTGACCTTCAACCGTGATCCATCCCTGGGATTCAGATGTCACCATCCAGTCCACGCGCACCTCAAAGTTAGCGTGCGGAATGCCCAGCTTGCTCAGCTCATCCTCAATCTGTTTTGATAGTTGCTCTCCCACTTTTTCACGAATCTTATGTAGTTTTTTGGCTTTCTCAGCCAGCACATTAGCCTGGCCGTTTATCTTTTTCTCCAGCTTCTCAAGCTCAAGATCAAAATTCTCGGCCAAACTCAATTCTTTTTTGATCTCATGCAGATATTCAATCAGCTCGGGAATACTGCGGTGGTACTTTTTCTGCAAACTATTTAACTGATTTTTCCGCTTGCGAAGCTTATCCAACCGATTAGGGTTGAATTCTATCTTATTACGGTAGCGTTCGGCAAATTGCACTGTTTCACGGATACTGATACGTGCCGAGGAAATCTCTTCCAGATAACTCTCGAACTCCGGCTCAATACGGACAATATCTTCGAGATGCAGTTTAATCTGATTCAGCAATTCCATCACATTTATTTCATTGTGATCACCCATCTCCACAATCGCTCCTGCTTTTTGATCCAACTCTTCCGCATTATCAAGCAGATGTATTTCTTCCTCAAGTTTATCTTCTTCCTCCGGATCAAGTTCGGCATCTTCAAGCTCTTCAACCTGAAACTGGTACAGCTCTACCTTTTCCTGCAACTCGCGCTCTCGTTTTTGCAGTTCACGCAATTCCTTACGCAGCTCCACCATCTCTTGATACGATTCCCTATACGCTTTCAAGGCCGGCTGCACTTCCGCAAAACCATCGATAACACCACGATGATTTTCTTCCTTAAGCAACATCTGGTGATCGTGTTGACCGTGCAAATCAACCAAGTAATTACCCACCTGTCGCAATACTGAAATATTGACCGGTGTATCATTGATAAAACCACGGCTTCCCGAAGAACGAATCTCCCGTCTTAGGATCAGCTCCGAACGTTTCTCAACAGCATTTTCTTCGAGCAGTTGATTTACCTCTTTATATTCTCCTATTTCTATGATTGCTTCGGCAATGGCTTTTCCTGCACCTTGACGGATGACTTCTGTATCGGCACGTTCACCCAAAATCATATTAAGGGCTCCAACAATAATTGATTTACCCGCCCCTGTTTGACCGGTTAGAATATTGAGCCCCTCCTCGAAAGAGACTTCCAGCTCATCAATCAGTGCAAAATCTTTGATGTATAAGGATTTTATCATAACCGCCAGTTTTTAGTTAGGCCCTAAAAGTACAAAAAATTGAACACGGATTTACGCTAATTATCCCTGTATAGCTTTCCCCTGATAAATAATCTGATTAAAAATTCTTTTGCAATCCCTGTTATCCCAATTCATCCTCATTCTACTCCATCCTCAAAATAAAAAAAGGCCCCCGATTTTTCGGGAGCCTAATTTGTTTGTAGCCTCAAGGTATCTATCTTAATGAACAGTCACTAGTAAGACCCTTAAGGAAGGCAATCCTTACAAAATAATTTCAATAAATTTGTACTTTCTTGGGTAATCTATAGAAAACTTATTTAAACGATTCAATGTCCAATAATAACAGCAACCAATTTCAAGAATATCATCTGCAAGTTCCGGAAGAAGAAACTTCAGGCACTCGTTTAGATAAATACCTGGCATCGATAATAGAAGATACCTCCCGGACCAAAATCCAAGAAGCCATAAAGGAAGGTCATATAACCGTTAATGAGAAAGAGGAAAAGGCTTCCTATCCTGTGGAACCTGGGGATCTATTGGATGTACACATTCCCATTCCAAAACCGCCCGAGATAGAGGCCGAAGAATTACCGCTGGATATTATCTATGAGGATGATGATTTGTTGCTCGTTAATAAAAGTGCCAATATGGTTGTTCATCCCGCTAAAGGAAACTGGTCGGGGACCCTGGTTAATGCACTTATGTGGCATACCGATGAACTATCTGAACCGGAGGAGGATTCTATTCGTCCCGGCATTGTACACCGGCTCGACAAAGACACGAGTGGGCTTCTTGTTGTTGCTAAAAACGATAAGACCCACCGGATTCTCAGCGAATATTTTCGAACTAAAGATATTGAACGCACCTATTGGGCAATCGTCTGGGGAACACTCGATAATAAAGAAGGCACTATTACCGGGGCAATCGGTCGCGATCCTCATAACAGAAAACGAATGGCAGTAGTCCCGGAAGACAAAGGAAAAAGTGCCACGACCCATTACAAAGTTCTTGAGTATTTTGATCACCTCACCCTGCTGGAACTCAAACTGGAGACCGGCCGCACGCATCAAATTCGTGTGCACTTGGCCGATAATAACCTGTGGGTTTTCGGAGATCAAAAATACGGGGGCGACTCGGTACGATACGGACCCAACACCGGGTCACGCAAACAAATGTTTCAAAACCTTTTTTCTTCGCTTCAACGGCAATGCCTGCACGCTAAAACGTTGGGCTTTGAACATCCCACTACCGGTGAAATGGTGGAGTTTGATTCAGAACTTCCTGGTGATTTCCAACAAGTGTTGGGCATGCTACGACAGAATTGTAAGCCTGAACACATTTACTAATGTAGCCTCAAATAACTTCCACTATAATTCTTTTATTTTCGCCTCTTGACTCGACTCCCAATTGAATCCCAATAAAAAAAGGAGCCCACTGCAAAGTGAACTCCTTTTGTAATAATTCGATCGAGATAAATTAATTCTCGATATCAAAGCTCGCTTGTAATGCCGCTTCAATTCTTGAAACAGACTCCTCTAGATGAGCCTGCGTATAATCATTAAAGTCATACGTCGGTGGAGCAAGACGAGCCTCTAACTGATTTTGCAGCATTTTAAGCTGCTGTCGTGCTATTGATCGAGCATCCGCAGGCATCTCCTCCGGAGCATCGGTTACCAGTTTCACCATTCGGTTCAAATGATTACGCTGTAAGTCCCGTCGATTGGTTTCAATATTTTTACCGGGCGATGTAAGCACTTCTGACCAAATCGATTCTGTCAATGCACTCATCAATTCGGGTATTGTTACTGTATTTTCGGCACCGAATTTAACTTCGGTATCCCGAATACGTGACAAGCGAACCGGATCCAGCAGCTGCTCCAGCAGTGAACTCTGAATACCGAGCACTACTCCGTGCAGCGGATAGTCGACACGTCCACCGTACGTCGTACTATTGCCCCAGTGGCTCCAGCGGTTGGCACCCATTTTCTGGAAGATATCTTTCGGCAAACTCATTGCATTCGCCGCAAAAGCATAATTCACGATCATATCGAGTGCTTCCTTTTGTTCTTTATATTCGACCGGCTCAAATGGCATACGTCCATCGGGATCACCCACATGATCGCGATATTGATGCTGTCCGCCGATATATTTTACGGCCGGCGTCAATACGCGAGCATACTGATAAAGATAACTTTGGAATAAGTCCGTAGCCTCATAATATGGCTCATTATCCTCCAGTTTGATCTCACTAATTTTGGGAATCAGTCCCTGTAACAACTGAGCCCGCTCCTTACCCCAGGCCAGCGGATCAGCCCCTAAGTCAAACACGTTTACATGGGGATCTACTGCTCCAACTCCAAAGGCATCTCCATCGGTTCCATAGGCGTGACCGGGCTGTGCGGCCTGACGAGCAATTTCATTAGCCTTCTCATCATCGGGCGTATATCCGTAAGAAATCACCCACCGGTCATACGAACCTACTCCCGGATTATAGTAATAGGCATCTTCGGATTTCTCCTCAGGATGAAGGTTGATTGAGGGATATTCCATGGCTGAACTGAAAACTCCCTTTTCTTCTCCCCACTCTTTGTCGTAAAGTTTATCGAGCGGCGTATCTATAGATGATCGGAAGTTGTGACGCAGTCCCAGCGTATGACCTACCTCGTGCATGGTTACCCATTTCAGGGCCTGATCCACAAACTCTTTGGGAACCGGATCGCCCGCTTTAATTTCGCCGTTAGCCAACAAGAAGCTGTGAATCAAATCAAACTGGGCATTTATTTCGCTATAAAACGACTTTGTTTTCACTCCCTGACTCATCAGAGACAACTCCTTATCACTTACATTAAATACCTCATCGATGGCGGCCCGTGGCTCAACCAAGTTACGATAAGCATTCTTATCCCCCAACAACATACTTGCTTCAAAAAGGATATCAGCGTCTAGAATTTCACCCGTCCGGGGATCTACTACTGAGGGACCTATGGCTCCATAATAAGGCTGATCGGAAGTACTCCAACGAAGTGTCGGATAGCGAATATCTTCAGCCATAACACTGTCAGGCAACATTTTAGCCTCAACTGCATTCTTAAATCCGGCATCTTCAAAGGCATCAGACCATGCTTCGATACCATTCATCATTGCCTCACGATATTTTTCGGGAACGGTGTGATCGATATAATATGTGATGGGTTTTTTGGGCGTACAAAGCTCTCCTTCACCTGCTCCCTCTTCGCATTCTAATCGCCAGCGGTTAACGTAGCGTTTAAAAAAATCATTGGATTCGTCCGAAAAATCCTTGTGTACCGTCATAAAATAACCCGCGCGATCATCAGCCATGCGCGGCTCCATTGGATCTTCGGGCAGCTTCACCATCGTATAAAACAATGATAGTGGAACGTAACGACCATCGGCTACCGTTCGGGGAGCATTATCTTCAGCATTATTGAACGTAAGTTTAGCCTGAATATTTACGTTCTCCGGAAAAGCTTGCACCTTTTCAAGGTGGGATCGGTTTTTATCAAACGATACCCGGCCGGGACGTCCATTTTCCCCTACGGCATACTTCAAGCGTTGAGATATGCCCGACAAATCTCCTACAAACCAATCGTATACATTGATGAGCATTTCGGAACTGTCTGCATTAAATGCTTCTACTTTGGCCGTTTCAAGCACCGATGTGCCATAGGCCAGATTAAGCGCCTTTTCAAGCGCTTCATTTCCTCCGGCCGTATACCTATGGGGATGCTGGACCAACATCACTTTGCCTTCGTATTTTTCCAGGGATACTACTAATCCCTCAAAAACGGAAAGCATGCTTCCACCGTAAAGTCCGGCTGCTCCAATACCGCGAGCAAGTTCAAAATTCATAAGGAAAAGTTCATCCAACTGATCCTCGGATACCGATAGATAAAGATTATTGTCTTTTTGATACAAATCGAAATAGCCTTCATATTTATCGGCGTCTTTGGTAAGCTCCTCATATTTATTTTCCTGCTGTGCATCCTTTTTCTGTTTATTTACTGCTTGTTCGGTTGTTGAACAGGCCGTAAATACCAAGCCGGTGCACAATAGTATCAGAAATGAGTGTTTCATATCATTTTACTTTTGTTGATTGGTTTCGGTATAGTTTTAGAAATTATTATAACCAGAAATGCCTTACGGATGGAAATCAAAAATGTTTTAAAATGTTAATACTTTAAGTAAAAATTAACGAGACAAAAGAGTTGAAATGAAATAAATATAGGCGTATCTTTGGCCTCTTATTGAACTGCGCCTGTAGCTCAACTGGATAGAGCACCTGATTACGGATCAGGAGGTTAGGGGTTCGAATCCTCTCAGGCGTACTCTTCTTTTTCAGCTCAAAAACCCCGCTTATTTAACGATAAGCGGGGTTTTTTGTTGGTATATACACTAATTACCATCCCACCTTTTCGGGAAAGCTTTTCCCTATTCGCCCCTATTTTCCTTGTTCGGTACTACATATGGTACTACATTACTGGTGTATACTTAAACCAACACGATCCAATTTGTCATGGCCAGTTTAACCAAACGAAACGGGTACTACTCGATAGTTTTTAAAACCACCGTAAATGGAAAGTCTTACAAAAAGACCTATGCCCTCGGGACCAAATACAAAAAGATAGCCGATCAAAAAAAGCTAGAATACCAAAAGCTGTATGATGCAGGCAAAATAAATCCGTTTGACGATAATTGGAATCTCCAGGAATATGAAAAAGAGCAAGAGCTGGAAGGAACCTCTCTTACCAGTCCAATTATTAGTACTCTTCAGAAACAGTTTTTACAGGATAAGACAAATGTAACAGCAAAGACAAAAAAAACTTATCGTCAAATTATTAGCCAATTTATGGAAGAGGTCGGATACAGTATGCCGGTGACAATGATCAACAGTAGTGATATCAAAAAGTTTTGCTTGAAGCCTCACCTGGCCAACGCTTCCAAAAAGAACTATCTCATACATCTTAAAGCTTTTTTCAATTGGATCGTAGATAATGAAATTCTGGATTCCAATCCTTGCGATAATATTGGCATCCCTAAAACGCGTGATAACCTCGTGGATAAAATTATTGATGAGGAACAGCTCAACGAAATATTCGAGAAGTTCAAAGCCTATCAGAAAAAGCATCAAGAGTCCGGTGCTATTAAAACCGATCAGCAAAAACAGCATTGGTTTATTCCACTTATCACCCTCGCCTTTTATACCGGACTACGAAGAAAAGAAATCATTCAGCTTCGATGGGAGCATGTAAATCTTGGTAGTCGGTTTCTTCGCGTTACCGACACCAAGAATGGTTACGAACGTACGGTGCCGATTTTTGATACTCTTTACACCGAACTTAAACGATGGAAAAAATTTAACGGCAATCCTAAAAGGGGACTCGTGTTTCCAAGTCCAATGTCTGTACCCGGTGGCGAGAAAGTTCTCAGAGGGGGCAATGTATCAAAACGCTTCAAATACTTTGCGACTGAAGAAGCCAACCTGAAAGATTCCATCCATTTCCACGGTCTCCGGCACTCTTGTGCTACATTTCTGCTGCGCAACGGATTCAACGTGATAGAAGTGAAGAACATGCTGGGACACAAAAGCCTGGAAGTGACCAATAAATATGTCCATTTAGTCGCTAATGACTTGCTGAATACTGCAAATCGAAATGGCCTTATAACGAACCAGACCGGATAGGGATTTTTCTTAAAAAATGTTGATTTAAAAAGTGCATTTTGTTCTGAAAAGTCATTTCTTTTTGCGGCAAAAAAACATCGCATCAAAGGAAGATTCATGACAGAACAGAACCCCAAAGATTCTCTGCTCCAAACAATAGCTACCCTCGAAGCCAAACTAGATTTCGTATTAGACTCCATCATGGTCAAACCTGACAAATCGAAATATATGACCGCTAAAGACATTCAGATGGAATTTGGAATCTCTCATCGAACTGTCTTAAACCGAAGCAATTTTCTTCCGGGCCACAAAAAACATATTCCCAGTTTCCAGGCAGGCGATCGTCGTAAATACTTTGAACGACGTGTAATTGAACGGCTATTCAAGCAGAATGAATAGCATGTCCGCTACTACTAAATGGCCTTCTTCAGCAAATCTAACAAAGCTGACATGACATCCGGATCCAGTTTGAGCTCCGGATGTTCTTCCAACTGCTGGTCGATATCTGACACCAATCCCTTGATCTCCTCCATCCTATTCTCAAGCAACTGCTTTTGTTTCAGCTCAGTTTTTAGCTCCTCTTCATTACCAATCACAAAATGTGGTCCCTCTCCTGTCAAGAGCCAGTTTATGTTGATACCCGCCTCTGCAAAATGACGTAAAGTCGAGCTGTTTACTTCGCTCTTAGTCCCATTCTTCAGTTCAGAAATTACAGAGCGATTCGCTCCTGTTTGGCGCTGCATTTCTGAGACGTTCCCATCATAATATTCATCCAGCAAATACTGGACATTTTCCCGGAGGATGTCTTCTTCAATTTCTTTCACTTTTTTTGTCCTTACTTAAGTGGTTGTTTTAGCCGTACTTCCGCTCTCTCTTCATAGCAAATGACGTAAACACGACATTTTTATATTGTTTCGTTGTTATCGCATCACTAAATTAGCACCTGCGGTAACGGTAGTGCTTACCTACAACGCGCTTATAATACTACTAACCTACAATATTAAAAAGACAATTTTTCAGTGCATCCAGCTATAACAAAATATGATATAAACCGACTGCGGCTACACATGATCAAAGGTGAGATAATCGATCAATATGACACTTATAATGAGTTTAGGGAGACCCTCTTCCCTAATATCAAACTGAATACTTTTCGGCAGTGGTTCAAAAAACCCTACTACATTTCGGACGCTCGACTTTGCAAAATGGAGCAGGCTCTCGGCATTTCAACACAGACATTATGTGATCGTATTACCGATGAGTTTGAGGTTGCCACCGATGTGCTTTGTCAGGTAAAAGGGATCCGCCTTCCCAACTTCGAAAACCAATTATAACCACAGATATGGCAAAGATTATAACCCGATATACCCTTGGGGATACCATTGAGTTTATCGATCCGGATGGAAACTATAAAACAGAAACCGTACGGATGATTGAAACACAGCTGGTCGAAGGATTTGGCCTGTGGATCATTTATGGCTTTGGGGATGATATTTATAACCCCAGCCATGTTAGCGAACATCAAATTTTAATCTCTCAACAAAAGGTACATGAGCGCCGAAAAGCAGGCAATACTCCCCGATTATCCCGACACGGAAAATAACTCACAAACATCGTATAAAAAGGGAACAGATCCCTTCGAATATATTGATAGCTCAAATCATGCTGACTTCGGTTGGTTCCGCAATGAGTCTGACGGTACAAGCAGGAAGATTGGTAGCTTCGACATTGAAATTCACTCTAAAATCATCCGATATAATCCTGAGACGCTAAAATGGGATGAAACCCTATATGAGTGCCAAGTAAGTTGGCTGCTGCCCGATAGTCGTACCCTTACGCAAAGCGAGCTGTTCATATTGGAGCCCGTGGACCTTCTCTCAAAGAAAGCATTCCAGGTGCAGATCTTTAAACATTCCTATCAGTCGGCACGATTTAAGTCTGATGATGAGATCCTCTTCTTTATGAGCTTTCTGTGTAACCGGTGGCAGCCCCAGACGGTTTATGAATTCAATTATTACGGCTTCATAGAACATCATGGGTATAAATTCTATCTGACGCGCAATGCGTTAATCAATATTCCTAACGATCATCTTCGGGAACCACAATACATTATCGCACCTAATGCAGATTCTGGCCTGTTCCCCATGGTAGCTGCGGACACTACCTTCTATGTTAAACCTGGTCGAATTGAGCCTGCACCCCATCTGGACCTTAAACCTCCCATCGATGGATTCCACACCGATGACGAACATCACCTTTATACCGATCAAAACCTGCGATACTTCATTGATACTGTTCGGGATAAGTTTGGCGAACTCATAGCCGGACAGCAACCTGAAAAACGAGCAGAGGGTCACCTCATTTTCTCTTACATGCTCTCGTTTCTATTCTTCGATGAAATCTATGATGTATTCAAACATGTCGTTTTTCTCTATTTGTATGGTGATCCCTCAACCGGAAAGGGACAGCTATCACAGATTATGCTGAACTTCTTTGGACAATCATTTACGGATGTTGATTCCAACCCTACCCTAAAGTCAGCAGAAAACAAGTTGGCGAACCACAGCAAGATACCGGTGATCATGGACGAATTTGTCCCCGGAAAAGGTAAAATCACGCCACAGGTATTTAACATGTGGTACGAGTTGCGGCAACGTGGCGTTAGTGCAGCCCATGACCGCTCGAAGAATGCCTGGAGCCCTGTACGATCGCAACTAATGTTTATCTCTAACTATAAACCCAGTGAAGACCACTTTCGCTCGCGGTGCATTATGATTGAATATGCCAAAGAGAAACGAGGAGACGTACAAAACCTATGGTGGTTTGAGAATCACAAACGGGAGATGCAACGGCTTTTTATTTCGCTACTGTACAAGTTCAACGACTTTAACCGAACGCTGTTTAAAAGTGAACTACACTGGATCAAACGCTTGCTTACCGAAGCCGTAGAGGAAGAACTTGCCAAACGTAGCGACAAAGAAGGAACCCAGTTCCAAATTAAAGACCGGCAGATCGAAAATATGGCGGCCCTTATTACGGTTGACCTATTTGTTTGCCGCCCAGGTGATGTTGAGTTCGCTGAGTTTTTTACTCCTTCTCTTGATACTAAAAGTAACCGGCACGTGTCCAGTGAGGAAGATTTAAATGAACTGAAGGACTTAATAAAAGAGAATCGCGTCAACTCTGAGATCTTTCGATATAGCGTGGAGTTTTTAGCCAATTCGGCCGAACGCGAGATTCAGCAAACCCCGCTACAGCAATTTCTGTCCAGCCTCGAAATCATGAACGAAAATGGTGAGCTCCCCAATCGCTATTACGGCTGGAATACCAAAGATGAGCTGGTAATATACTGGAGTGGCATTTGGGATGCCTACACCAACTATAACAAAGGACGTGACTATATCAGCCAAGATGTTATCCGCGAAGAGATAGAAGCGTTGGACCTGAACGGAAAAGCGAAAACCAATTATTACAGTTACGAGGATCCGATTAAGGGAACAGTCAAAGAAAACAGGCATGGTTACCGCATACCCAGAAAGAACCTAACACCTTCGTGGCTGCGGGCTTTTGGTAAACGGGAAGAGGCCAACTTGATGATGGAACGAAATTCCCAAGAAGCCACAGAATACGTTGTAACGGAAACCGAAAGTACAGCACCTTTTTAACCAAAATAGCCTGAAATATGTGAAATACTAAGAAACTGAAATAACCATCTTATTTTCTTAGTAACCCAATTTTTGGGCCCAATAACATACCGTAAGTATATAATATATAGTTAGTTAGTAAATAATAATATAACTAAGAAATCCACTAAGGAATGACTAAGAAGTCTAAGATCGGTCTAAGATATCTAAGATGAATCTTAGCGGATTTCTTAGACACTTAACCATCAGTTTTTATTGTACTTAACACCACCCACTAAGAAAATAAGAAAGATGATGTCTAATTTTGAAAATCCTGAAAACACCCACAATTCATCGACGGAAAACGGCTCCAACCATGAAGACTTTATGACCATCGGAGAAGCAATAAGCTACATGTGTGAAAAGCTGGGGCGTATCTCCCGGACCACCTTTTACCGGTGCGGTTATCGCAAAATGATAACCGTGCGCAGTTACGGGAGGAACATTCAAAACGGGCGAAAGGCCATTAAGCTGTGTCGAAAATCAGAAGTGGATGACCTAATTACCCTAATTAGGGATAATCCGCAGGCGGAAAACCTATAGGTGGCAACAATCCTAAATGTATCCAACCATCTGAATCAATACCTATTGACAGTATTTTGTTAAAATGGCATGCTTTTTTTTAATTAAATTTAAAGTTGAAAAATTAAAGTTTATCTATATTACAGTGTATTTACCATAAATAAATACTGTAAGTATAATCATATCAATAACTTATTCTAATAGAATGGGGAAATTTTATTCTCCTCTTAGATATCCAGGAGGAAAAACAAAACTAGCGGATTTCGCTAAAATTCTTATTGCAAGGAACGGCATTGAGAATGGTCTGTATGCCGAAGTATTTGCAGGCGGATCGGGTGTAGCCCTTTCGTTACTTATAGAAGGATTCGTGTCTAGAATCATCATAAATGATCTTGACAAGAATATTTATAGCTTTTGGGAAGCATGTATCAACCATAATTCAGAATTACGTAACCTAATTACTTCTACAGAGGTTACTATGGATGAATGGCATAAACAAAGGGATATTTTAAATGATGAAAGTTCAGACCTTATAGAAAGAGCGTTCGCTACATTTTTTCTGAATAGGACAAATAGGTCAGGCATTATTACTGGCGGGGTGATAGGCGGACTTGAACAAGACGGGAATTATGACATCAAAGCCAGATATACTAAGTCTACTCTTTTAAAAAGAATCAAAAAGATAGGTAGATTTTCTGACAGAATTGAGGTTACGAAATATGATGCTTTAGAATTTATTGATGAATATGTAACTGAATTTACCCCTAATTCCCTTACATACTTTGATCCCCCATATTATGTAAAAGGAAGCTCTAACCTATACAGCAATTATTTTGTAGAAGATGATCATGTAGAGCTAAAAAATAAAATCGCACAACTTGATCAGAACTGGTTCCTCTCTTACGACAATGTCTCTGAAATTCGTGAGATGTATTCAAATTATAGATCCATTAGTTATGGCTTGAACTACAGTGCACAAAAAAAGTATGAGGGTAAGGAAATAATTTTCTTTTCTGATGCTCTTAACTACCCCGAAGTTGATGATCCAGCTAAAGTTAAATTTGAAAATGAACAGGATTTATCATTTGCCGATAATGGATAATACTTAAAGAGGAAGTTGGCTTCATCAGAGATGACTACATTTCTTTTTTGGCCACTACAAATAAGATTTTTTTCGACTTTATGTATCCAAACTCATGAAAAAGATAAACAGGCTTAAAACTAAATCTCACCTTAACAAAATAGTACTGCACCCCAACTTTGCTAAAAGCATTAGTGAAATACAAAAAACAAATCTTAAGATTACCAGTAAGCCTGAAATAACTAATATTTCTTTTTCTGATAGCTATCCTGATGGTGGAGTATTAAAGGTTGAGGATAAAATAGATCGGATTGACCTAAATGCCGAGAACGGATACAAAAATGTTAAAACAAATACCGTAGCTGGATACGATGAATCAAAACTAAAATACAAAACCCTAGAAGGCGTAGCTTCATTTGTAAGTCATTCTCAAGTAATAACTATTGAGAATGAACACATTCCTGTCACTTACCTCTCTTTTTATTTCTATACGAAATCTGAAAAACTTTCTGAAGAGTATGAAACCTTACGTTTCACTGATGAGCCAGAATCTCAATCCAACTTTGACTACGTTGAGGATAGAAACTTTTTTCTAAATGAATATACAGCAGAAAACTCTATTCTTCTTATTGATGGACCACTTATTGGGGGTAATATTTCAGCTTATACTGTAGATCTTGTTGAACAACTACATGAAAATAATATTATTCCAGTCTTCATAGTAAAAAATAGTGATAGCAACCTGGTTGTAGATAATATAGATCAGCTCAAAGGAAGTTATAATTCAGACCTACATTGGTCGTATAATTACTTGAGTGATGGACAAAGAACCAATTACTTCCGTTATACAGATCAGTATAACCCTAAAAATGCTAAGGTTTTTTATTATTTACGCTTTTTTGATTTAAGCCCCCAACGGATTGAATTTCACAAAGATACATTTGAAAAATACCGAGGCGTGATAGATTCAATAGCTGACATGATCTATTATCTGTTGATTTTAAATGGGGATAAATCTAATCCTCAAGTAAGACAAGTAGCATTAGCAGAAAGATACGCACGAGAATTACTGAATTATTCTAATACTTATAAACTGATAAAGAAATCGGGATTAATTCCTACAATGAATCAAGAAAGATTTGGGTGAATAAATATGTCGTGGATAGTTGTTGGCCAAGAAAAGGGGCTTATTAAATTAGTTAGCAAGTCATCAGACAAAAATGGTATTCTTCCTAAGGGGTCTTTCCTTACAGTAGACCCAGAGAGTACAGATTCAAAATTTATATTAAGAGTTGAGGATAGTACACAACATGATCCATTCTCACCGAGTCCACTGGTTGTTGATATGGACTTGTCAACTTTGAGTGCGGAACGTAAGAGTCAGAATATTGTACTTGGATACCGTATCAAAGATATTACTGACAGAAATGATGGATTGATTGACTTTATACCTACTCAATCCATTGCACGAAGGTCAAATCAAGAAGAAATTGATATAGCTTTTGGAGATCGAGATTTCGAAGGCCCAAAAGTGTTTCCTGCAACTATACATGCTGGAAAGAATCAACTACTTGTAGATGATGAACAGAATCTACTCAAAGTAAACCTTCCTAAAGAATTTTTCTATTATCAAACACAAGTTTGTGGAAAAACAGGAAGTGGTAAAACTGTAGCTACAAAATATCTATCCCAATATTTTGTAGAAGAATTGGGTGGAGCAGTATTAGCTATTAACGTTAAGGACGTTGATTTTCTCCGTATGGACCAAGAATCAAATGTAATGAATGAAAGTATAAGAAGAGAGTGGGATGCTTTAGGTGAAGAGGCAAGAGGAATTAATAATTACAAGATTTATTATCCTGCCACCTCTAATATTGAAGAGATTCAAGGTATTGATTACGACAACTGTATCCCCGTTACATTGGATGTAAAGAGTATTAAGCCAGAATCATTAACTGGTTTGCTTCAAAATATATCTGATATTGGAGCTCAAAGCTTTCCAGATATTTTCAGGTATTGGCAAAGTGAAATTATGGAGGAGTTTGATACTTTCAACTCATTTGTGCAATACTTTAACAATCAACAGGATAACCCAATTTTTCCAACTCTAAATGTAAATGGAGATGAGGGAGAAGTTCCATTACATACTGGTACATTTAGAAATATTAGTAGAAATATTGCTGATGCAGTTCAATTCTTTGATAACGAGAGTGCGAAATCTCTTACTTATGAAGATATTCTAAATCCTGGAAAGCTATCTGTAATAAACGTCACAGCTGAGCAGGGGACTATATTTGGATCGATACTTTTACGTCACTTACTTAAGCAAATTGTTAGAGCAAAAAGTGAACAAAAACGAGATGTCCCCATTCTTGTCATTATAGATGAGGTTCATCAATTCTATAATACTGATGCCTCAAAACAGGCATTAGGAGAATTAGATACTATATGTCGAACTGGTAGAAGTCAAGAAATTGGGGTAATCTTCTCTTCTCAAAATGAGAATGATATACCTAAAGGACTTTCGAGCGTAATAAATACAAAAATATTTTTTAAATCAGATGATATAAAAAAATCAACATTTGGAGTTTCATCGCGAGAGATTAGTACTCTGAAAAAAGGATTTGCCGTTGCTAATATTCATGAACTACCACAATTAAAAATTCTAAAATTTCCTCTTGCTTATGCAGGAGTGATTGAAGACAAAAATTAAAGAAATGAATAACAGGGAAGAAATAAATAATTACTTGCACGATCTTTTAGAGGAAGATGAAAAGAGAGTATTAGAGGTAATTTTGGAAAAGGAAAGTTTGGAAGAGACTCTTAAAGAGTTAATAGGATTTAATAAAGAATCTGAGTAACCGTATGCTAGAAGTCCAATACAAAATTTTGAGGGATGAAAAAGATGAAACCGTACCTTATACCCCTGATAAGATTGGCAATCAATTACCTAACGTTAGCTATATAAAGGGTCCAAACTCAACTGGTAAAAGTACTTTACTACATGTATTAGCTATTGGATTTTTTGCTCACCGCATGACTCGAGATGAAATTCAACCCTCTCTTCTTAGAAAGATTAAGGGATTGCTGAATAAGAGTCATCAAGAATTAAAGTTCAAAATAATTCTTGACAATCCTAATTCGGGAATAACTATTATTTCTGAGAAGCCAGATTTTGATTCTGATCAGATTATAATGAAAGAGGTTTCTGATGGTAATGAAAGGTTCATAGATTTTGATGAGTTTAGAAAGAACTATCGTTTGATTTATGATATTCCTGAAAACCCAACTCAAAGAATTGAAAAAATCCTTGATAACATTAAGAATGAACTAACAGATAAAACAAAGCAGATAAAGAGATTAAATAGGTTCGTGAGGGATGAAAAAGAAAAAGTTGAGAAGGCTAAAGATCCTGAGCGAGAAGACGAGCTTTTAAAAGAGCTCCAAAATCTTAAAAATGATCTAAAGGAAGATGAAGAGCTGTTACAGGAAAGAGATTCTTTGTATCAAAAAGTAAAAAAATACTACTATTCGAAATCGTATCTAGAGTACTCTAAAAAGGAACAGAATAAGAAGAAACAAAAAAAGAAGCTTGAAAGGGAAATAAAGAAACAGAATAAGAGAAAAGCAAATATATCAGATGAGGTACAGGAGATAGTTGATAGAATTAAATCATATTCTGAGAGTATTAACAATGAGGTGAATAAGGCATGTAGGTTTTTGACTCAACTTTTTGAGAATGAAATATCAGATGGCCGAATTAAATTGTTCTCAAAAAGGGATATACTCGATGAGATTAAAGATTACGAAAATGTGAATATTCTCCGAAATGATCTTAAATGGTTTGAGGAAAAAGTAGAAGCAAGAATTGAAGAACTAGATGAAGACCAACAATTAGAGGAAGCAGAATTTCTTCAAAGATTTATTGGTTTTTTGCAGAGGTTTGAAAATTCAGAGTTTATTGTTCCAGAAATTGAGAAAAGCATAGATGAATATATTAAAACTTTGGATGCTAGATTAAACAATTTTAGATCAATAATTGATGAGAAAGATACCCTTCTTACATTACAAGATGTGTTGGTAGGGATTAAGTCTGATTTAAGCGAAGCTATTAAAGAGCAAAAATTACTTAATAAAAAAATTGAAGAAGATGAATCCTTAAGGGAAAGCTTAGATCAAAATCATGACTTTGATGATTTAGAGATAAAGAAAAAAATGCTAAAGGCAGTTTCGGATAAAGCTGAAGAGTTTAGACAAAAGATTCTTGATGAAGGGATAGATCCAGAAAAAGTTGAAAAGATATACGAAAGACTGTCAAAAGACGAAGAACTAAAAGAGTTTCATGGCTCACCTGCACAAAAATTAGAAGTAACTATAAATAAGCTCGAAGGAGAAATAGACAAAATTAAATCAAGGATTGAAAAAACTGAGGAAATAATTGAATTAGACAAAACTGAATTAGAAGAAATTCGCGAGCAAGAAACACATGAACTTATTGACTATAGTGAGGAGCTTAGTGAGTTACAAGGAACACTCAATAGCCTACTTAGAAAGTTAGATGTAGACTATCTCGACTACATTGAAAAAATTCGAGATGGAAATGAGCCAGAAGTTGGAAGTGAATATGAGGAGTTTGCTGATAGAATATCATCATACATAGCAGAAAGAATAGGGCAAATTAAGCATGGGACTCAAGATGATAACGGTAGTAAGAATTACAAGCTAGAAAAAGTCGATCTAATTAAAAATTTGGTTATTACGACGGGAGGTAAACAAATATATTTGCCTGATATGGGGACGGGGCAAAGTCAGTCTGCTTATATAGATGGTATTCTTAGTATGAACGATAATAGAAAAATAATAGCCTTATTTGATGAAGTCGGTATGATGGATGAGGATAGCTTAAGGCCAGTCAAGGAGAGAATGGTGAACTTGTACAATAACAAGCAACTTTCTCTTGGTATAATTGTTCAAAAAGACAAAAAAATAAATATAGAAGACTTAAATAGTGATGGACAGTTTAACTGAACAGACTCTTGAAAGATTTTATGATAATTTACGAGAAAACTTAATTAAAAGTGATTCATTGAAAGGAGATTCTGTATTGATATCTTTAATAGGAGCTAAAAAAAATCCTAGAAAAGATATCATTCTCAAATCAGGATATTCTTCAGTTAAATTCAGCTTTGGTCATATAAGTTATCTTGATAACCAGGACTATTTGCAAAAGATTGAGGGTGGCTTAACAGAAGATAAATATGTACTAACAGCAAAAGGAATTTGGTATTTAGACAAAGCGAATTATGATTGTTCGGAAGAGGATCTAATAGCTTTTATCCAGGAAAGGGATTTTAAGTTTGATTCTAATGTAGATTCCTTAAAAGAAGATGAAAAACTTGCAGTTCTATCCCTTATTGGGATAAGGTGTTTTTCCGAGAACTCTGTTATGAATATTAAGAATGACAAGTATGAGAAAAATTGGATAAATGTATTTGAAGAATCATATCACTTTTTGGTTGAAAATGACATAATGAAAGAAAAGGAATCCCTATTGCAAAGTAGTGGGCGTATTAGCAATGTTGAAGGAATAATGAGAAGAGTTACCAATCTACCTGAAAAGACTTCATATATTTATAATTATACAGGCAATAAGACGTATTATTTAGATTTGGCAGATAGTGGTGACGATACAACTTTAGATAAAAATAAATTGGAGTTCCTTTTCGATTTGCTATTTCGGGATACAAAAATAAACACTACACTTATACGATCAACGACCGATTTTTGTAAAAACCTTGCCTATGATAAGTCAAGATACGTTAAGGAAGATGACGATTTCATCAATTCTTCTGTTGATAATATTCTTTATGATTCACTAAAAAGTATTCTCTATAAATAATTTTTTAGTGAAGTAATACTTTTGTTGAAGAAACTACTGGATATCTACTTCTAGAGTTTAATCAAAAATCGAGAATTAATTTTAGGCGATGAGTTATCTGAATCTCATGCAAAACAGGAATATCCATCAAGCTTACAACATCAATTAATTTTATTTATGGAAAGGCATAAAGAGTTATTAAAAAGCAAATTTCCTCATGCAGAAGAAGACCTCTTTCACAATAAAT
This sequence comes from Fodinibius sp. GM21, assembly GCF_058386955.1. Classification (NCBI taxonomy): domain Bacteria; kingdom Pseudomonadati; phylum Balneolota; class Balneolia; order Balneolales; family Balneolaceae; genus Fodinibius; species Fodinibius sp. GM21. Next base: position 194,707 of record NZ_JBYEIQ010000003.1, read on the forward strand.
CAGAAGATGAAGCCTGGAGTCTATTTCGTACCCAAAGTGGTGGAGTTACCATATGCTATCACAATTCGGATGATTTTTATATCGTAAACCCTAAAAAGGCTCAACACTATTCTTTGAAGGAAATTGCTGAAAGTTGGGAGCCGGTGACAAATACTATGGTTGGCACAAATTAATTATTTAGAGAAGAAGCAGATACTATCTCTGAGATAAGTTGAATAGGTGAATTCGGTGTAGAATAGTTTTCTAATTTCATCAATAGAGGAAAGGCTACCATTCCATTTGTGATAATCGGTGTGTTCTATGCTACCTTGATCCCCCAAGAAAACCAGGTGAACCTATTTCAATAAGCATTTCAAAAGTTACTGTATCAAATAATTGCTTTTATATGTCAAGCAAATAACGTAAAAAACTTGACATACTTAGCAATTAAATGCTATATTAATACGAGCTGTTGAAAGATCATCAGCATAACACCTAGCATTATGAGTACTGCAAAAAGAATAAAAGACAAAGTCTCTTCCTTTGACGAAGGTACGACATTTAAATATGACCAGCTCGGCATAGATAACAGCGAATACGGAGCTGCTACCAAGGCCATCGAGCGGTTGATATCTACGGGTGCCGTAAAAAGAATTTCCAAAGGCCTGTTTTACAAGCCCAAGAAGTCGTTGTTTGGCAATTTAAAACCTAATGAAGAGCAGCTGCTCAAACCTTATATGTACGAAGGCGATAATCGTATCGCTTATATCACCGGCTTGTCTTTGTACAATCGGATGGGGCTTACGACACAGGTGCCCAAAACCATTACCCTGGCTTGTAATAAGAAAAGGATCAATACCCAGATCGATAACCTGAAAGTAAAATCGGTCAAAAGTTACGTAGATCCTACTGACGAGAACATCCGTTTCCTGAAGATCCTGGATGCCATAAAAGATTTCAAGAAAATTCCGGACCTGGATATCGATAATGCTATCGGGCAACTGCAAGGCCGTATACAAGATTTGAGTACTTCTGATAGAAATAAACTGATTACCTTTGCCCTGCAATACCCTCCCCGCGTACGTGCACTGCTGGGAGCCTTGCTTACCGATCAGAAATTCAATAGCGCCTTCCCTAAACTGAAGAATAGCTTGAACCCCCTATCAAGCTATGAATTCGGTAGTCTAAGCAGTAGCTTGCAGACAGCTCAAAACTGGAATATTGTTTAGATGAACCTACACGAAGAGGCCGAAATCTTTCGGGATGCCATAAGGGCTACCGCTGATCATAAGAATATTCGGGAAATCTATATCGAGAAAGACTACTGGGTTACCTATGCCCTTGATGCGATCTTTCATTCCGATATGAAAGACGTTGCCGTATTTAAGGGTGGCACGTCCCTTTCCAAATGTTACCAGGCGATCAACCGGTTTTCTGAGGATATAGATCTTGTAGTATTAGAAGATCCCGACCTATCCAGTACCCAAATGGACAAAAGAGTCAGGGACGTTAGCAAGGTGGTTGACGATACTGATTTGGAGGAAGTCCCATTGCCGGGGATTACCATGAAACGTGGTAAAAACAGAAAAGTAGCCTACGAGTATGCGAAACATGGATACGGCCAACCCTATGGCCAGGCACGCGATAAAATTATTGTAGAAGTATCGAGACTAGGCCATTTCGAACCTCATGAAGAAGTAGAGGTTCATTCTTTTATTGCCGACATGATGAAAGCGAGAGGCCAAGAAGAGCTCATTGAAGAATATGGATTAGCTCCCTTCCCCCTAAAAGTACTAACCATAGAACGGACCTTTTGCGAGAAAATAATGTCCCTGGTTCGCTTCTCTTATTCCGAAAACCCCTATGAGGATCTTGGAAATAAGGTCCGCCATACCTATGACATTCACATGCTGCTAAAGCAACCGTCAATTCAAGACTTCTTTGAAAGTGATCAGCTGGATGAAATGCTGCTTCAAGTCGGAGCCGATGATATAGAAAGTTATGGTGACAAATACGATTGGCTATACGAGCATCCTGCCACTGCCCTGCTTTTTGACAAACCAGAAGAAACCTGGGAAAAGGTCAAGCCTGTTTATAACAGCACTTTTAAAGAGTTAGTGATTAGTGATCTCCCGAAAGGTGATGCGGTGCTTCAGGATATTAAGAAGGTTTCCGAGCGGCTCAAAGCTATAGATTGGAAGCTTGGATAGGTACCATAGCTTGTCTTTGAAGTAATCTAAGGGCGGGTCATATGCTTCACTTTTTAGGATAAATATCAATGTAGTTTATCATATTTGATTCTGGATCAAATTCAATCTCAGTATTTATCTTTTTAAGATTTTTATCATTGGCGAAAAACCATTCGGAGTAGCTTATTGACTTAACTTTAGAGCTTGATGGGAAAGATACCCCTCTTTTTGTTATTTCAATTTCTTCCCTCAGATAAGAATTTTTAATATCAACCATTGGTCCTACAATTAGGTCGGGAATATTTGTTAGGTCTGCTAAAATCCTATCTTCACTATCTCTGTCTGGATCGATAAACTCATATCTAATTTTATTAGGACTAAGATATTTTGAGACTACCTCAAAGAAATATTTAATCGCGATCTCTTTTCTAGACTGATTATTGATTACATTGTCGTGATCGGTAATCCATTTTAAAGTTTCTATTTCACTTTTTATTGAGGAAATAACTAAGCCGGCTAAATGACTGAAAAGCTCTAACTTTTGGAATTGATTAAATTTGTAAGTTGAGAGTCCTTCATCATTTTGCCAGACTGATTTTGAATCGTTACATACTGTATCAAAACTAGAATCTATCATAAAGTTAAAGAGAATCCCATCAATAGTGTCAATTGCGCTTAGGAATTCATTGACTATGGAAGGGTGATTTTGGGAAGAGTTTAATTTCTTATAACTAATTTCTTGCCCCTCGACATTGTGTTCTTTTTTTATCTCTAGCCTATGTTGATTAAAAGGTTGGATTGATTCTAAATCAGAGAGCAGAAATGAAATTCCCCAGTACTCATTATTTCTATCCTTCTCTCGAAAATCACTAGCAATAAATACGTCTTTTGAAAGGTTTAGCTTTTCTTTAATTCCAGAATAGTTTCGTTGGATATGTTTTATTAAATCTTTTGATAGCATACTTGATGGATTTTAAGTAATCATGGCATATAACGACATGGCGCATAAGCTATACTCAAGTGAATATTACGTCGTTAAATAATTAACGACGAGGTAAAAAACCAAAAGCTGAAAAGTGGGGACGAGGCGGGTTAACAGTACGGTTGTTTGGGGATTATTTATACGAGCTGATTTAAAGTTTTTTCCTTTATTTTTTTGGCTTCATCATTCAGATTTGGGTAAATAAAGCTCCTATTTATGTTATAATTTACATCAATTTTTCTTCTCAAATATTCTGACAGGTCTTTGTGAATATTAAAGCAGTCAAATGGTGTTAAAGCTAGATTCCATCCTTCCTTACTTAGGTTTGTATTAAAAATATCCTCAAGTGTTTTAGAACTATAAGGATTGAAAATGAATAACCCTTCTTGTGGAATAATGTTTTGATTATAAATTGAAGTTAGTGGCTTTTTTCTCCTAATCATCAACTTTGGTTGCGGCTTAGTTTTTCCAGTTGATTCACCCGCTCTTTCAAAATCCGATATATAAAAAACTCCATTGGCATTATTTATCTCATCTCCAAAGTTCTCAAAGGATTTTATTTGCGGATATTTTTCTTCAGGAATAAAGTCTATAATATTAAGAAACTCAGAAATGTATTCTCTCTTGTTGATTCTATAAACAGAAAAATAATTATCTATATCTTTCTTTGGCTCCTCCTTTTTCTGAAGTCCATCAATAGCAAAGAAAAATGCAACATTGTTGTTATAGGTCCAATCCATTAGAGGGGTGGGAGCACCATAGTGTTGTAGTAAACTTAGAATTGGAAACTCTCGATTCTTTTTTGAATAGTTATATAAATCAAAAACATTTTCAATGAGGGTATTATCATTAGCATTTTTAACCAAACGAGATATAAACTCAATATAACTTTGTTTAGCCCACTGACGCATCTCATTTCTAATCCAAAGTCTCTGTGAAGAGGTTAGTAATTTATATTTAGCTTCTGGCATTCCTCTATAAATCCATGCCGTTGCATCTGTCTGAGTTTCATATCTTTCCACATCTTGTACTTCACTAAACCATTTATCAAGTTGTGCTTTGCTATCGATCCTGAAGCTATCTTTTTCTCCATTACTAAAAAACTCTCTTTTAGAATCTAGATCTTCATAAATGGGTAAGTCTGCCATTTCTAAGATTTTTTATTAACACTACTAACGTTCTGACGCACAAAGCTGCACGCGACTGAATGTTGGTTTAGCAACTAACGAAAGATGAATTTCAAAACCAAGAGAGGCAAAGAATTGGCGAGGGGTGTCCGTTTAAAGGCGGGGTATGCCCACGAATCTTGCTTATAATTCTTAAGCTGCTTATAGTGCTTGTAAGAACTAATAAGAGCTATAAAGTCTATGGTTATGAATACTATAAAGATTGATGATGATGTTTTGGATTATCTTAAAAGTAAGGCAGATCCTTTCAATGATTCTCCAAATTCAGTTTTAAGACGAGAACTTGGACTAGACAAATCTAAAAGAGCTAGAAATCGAAATGACAATTCAAGGGAAAAAACTATGCAATCTGACGAATTTGTGAGAAAAATTATTAGTGAACACTATGGTTTTGAAGGCCGACCACAAAAGGTGGGCAGATATCGATACCTGTTTAATTTAGATGGGAAACTCGTCTATTTTCAAAATTTTAATGAACCCACAAATAATCTTTGGTATCGTTTAAGGTCAAATGCTCTGGAAAAATTGAAAAAAAAGAATGGTGCTGAAATTGTTTTAACCTATCCTGTTGATCGAGTATTTTATCCAATAAAAGTTTCTGATCTAATTGAAAAGCTAAATCAAAATCATTGGACAAGAGAAGACATAGAGGTAAATATTGATCCTGATCAAGACTATTGGAGAGAATTAAATTGGAGACTGGATAAAGTTGAAGTTTGAGGAATGTTTGTGGGAATAACGACATTGCGCATAAGCTGCAGGCGCCAACCTATTGAATTAATTATAAAATGAAAGGTTAACTAATAAATGAGAAGGCGGCAAGAATGGGTGAGGACTGTCTGCTTGACATTTTCCTTTTAAAAGGAGTTATGTGTCAGTTTTATATTCAGTAATACCTAGAAGGCTACTAACTCCTTGGGTGAACCAACATAATTCGTCTTGTTTTTCATATAACTCCCAAGGTTTATTTTTGCATAACTCAGAGTGATTTTTTCTGTCGCTTAACTCACAAATATTGTAAAAGGGACATTTGCATTTAGCATTGTCAGAACTCTTAAAACCATCTTCTGTTAAATGGCTAAATACATATGCTTGAAGAGCATAAAAGGGTTTTAAATAATACGGCGCTGTCTTATTAGTTTTATTCCAATCATAAGATTGATGATCAAAAGTGTAGAGTTGATCTCTTCCAATAATATCTTCTCCATGGCCGCCCTTTTGTATTAAATCGCAAGGATAATACTCTTCAATATTATCTTCCAACGAATCGATATCTACTTTTCCTGATAGAAAAGGTGCAAGATCAAATAGGTAATGACTTTTTCTTATACCAAAGTACTTTTGATACAATTGTCTAATATATTTCACAGCTAATTCTATTGCCCCTCGGTTTTTAGAGAGAGTTACTATTTCATCTAATTCTTTTATGACTAGCTTAGCCCCCTCCTCAAAGTGGTTTCTAACCTGTTGTATTAACAAAATCCTTCTATCATTTGAGTTTTCAAGTTCTCTACAATCAGACTGATAAAATTGTACCAAATGGATAAAAGCTCGAGCTGGATTGAGTGTTAGTAAAGAAAGGGTGGCTATGATACAAAGATCAATTTTTGGAATATTTTCACCAGTTAAGTGGATTGGTATTCGATTTATAACTTTATAAGGAAAAGTTGGAATTTGATCGTTTTCATAAATGAAACTTTCAATACTATGAGCTAATCCTTCTTCTATCGAGATATTTCCAAATCTAAACGTAGCTTCTTTATGCCCAAACTGGGTTTCAACATTTAAAATTAATTGATAAAAATAGTATTCCTTTTCTTTCCCTTTGAGGTTAAAGCTTTCTTTATTCGATTTTATATCCGTCACAGAAAATGATTGAATATGTCTTCCTTTTATACTCTCATCTTTAAAAACAGGTACTTTTGAACCCAGATACACCTTCTTGGCTTTTAAGAATGTCTTAACCATCCTTTTTTCAGAATCTGACAATAGTTTGTTTCCAGAAGAGATCCCATTTTCTTTTTTTGTTAAAGTTTTGGAGAACAGAGCAAAAAGGTGAAAATTCAAACTGAAATCTCTATATCTTGCAAGGGAACTAACATTAATCAGATAATGCCAATATTCGTGGAGGAATATTGAAAATTTTGCTTTGTTATCTACAAAGACTTCAAATGGTATTTCATCATTTTCATTTTCTTCAAAATCAGGTATAACATTTACATCTCTTGATAATGTTATACAAAATGCATCAGATGCGTATTTACCTAAATTTGATTGAAGCTTATTGTCTTCCAAAGAGGCTAGAAATTTATATTTAAAACTGACACCTAAGTTACAATGAATAAGTGTCTATAATAACAATACAAAGTGCAAAATATGTATTATGTCACAGCTAATTGATATAATATTGCGATACAATATTATTTTTAACAGCCCTTCTTCCGTAAAAAAGAATACGTTTTAAGCATTCAATATTTCATATTTTCCCAATCTGTCCCATCCAATAACAGTTCATTGCACCCTGTTCCAGCCTATCCCGGGGTATTTTTCCTGATTTGAATTAGTGTTACGTTAGCATCAGTTACTGATCACAGTGATGCTTTTGCATTACGCTAACCAACGCTAAGTCGATGCCTGAAACGCTGGAAAAGTTGCCGACCGAGACCCAAGAGCGGGATTACGCCACCTGCCTACAAGAGCTGGAGCAGGGGCTGCCGATCTTTGGACGTATCACTGGCACCACCGATGGGCTCCAGCAAGTAGAAAAGGAACTCCCATTCAACTTCCGGCAGCCCTTCAATGTAGTGAAAGCCATATTCAAATTGGAACCAGGGCTGTACTCCCTTCACACCGGCACCCAAGAAGATATTGTCATTGGGTTTCGCATTGACGGACCCGAGGAGCAGCCGGATACTCAGGCCAACGGACCGAACACCAACAGTACCGCTCCCGAAAACTACTACCAGCAACGGGCCCTCCGCCTGGAAGGCGAGCTACATGACGCCGACCGCAAGATTCGCCAGCTCGTTGATGAAATCATGGGGCTCAAGCGACAGCTCTCTGAAGACAAAACGGCTACGCTGCTGACCCACCAAAAAGAGCTGGGCGACCTCAAGGAATCCCACCGCAACGAAATAGACCGGCTCAAAGAAATTCAACGAAGTAACCTGAAGGCTCTTGAAAAAGAGCTTGGCGAACTGGAAAAGGTCAAATTCCGCATGGAGATGGAGCAGCGGGCCGGCGGCCGCGATGCCGGAAGCCGCATGCTGGATATGCTGGAAGAAAATGCTCCTATGTTTTTTACCGTGATCTCTCAACTGTTTGCCGGTCAGGGCGGGCAAAATAAACAATTCAGTCCATCGCCTGCCGCCCCTGATATCAGCGAAGAGCAGGCCAAGGCAATGGCCGAATCGCTCAAACACCAACTACGACCCACTTCTGGCTCGCTACCCCAACAACCCCATAGCCCCTCTACCGACGAGGCGAGCCAACCCAAAGGTGCCGGGGAGGAGACTCCTCGGCACCTTCCCTCCGAGGAGAACTCAGAGGAATCCGACGATTTTGAACCCCCAGCCACTCTAAACGGCATGTTTAACCCGCCCCATACCAACGGCCACGCCGAACCAACCATTAGCCTGTAGCGACCACGATGAATCCCGGACAACTAACCCTTTTGAAAATGGCCTTGGAATACCTGGCGGGTCAACCTTGTGGTTACGCCTGCTATGCCAAGCGCATTAAATCGCAGCTGGCCTTGTTGCAAGCTGGCGGGCAACCGATCACCGCGGCCGACTGGGTCCAGATGGCAAAGATACTTTCTGTGGAAGCGATAAGCAGGGATATAGGAGCCGAACGCATTGCAAAAACAATATATCCCCTTGTGGATGGATTAGGGCAACACGCTAATACGCTTTGCTATATCCCTGCCCCTTTCGCTTGCAACCAGTTGTTAAGCTTTACGAGCACGACCGTCAGCCCGCAGGTCCGGCGACTGCTCACCGATGTCATCGCTGAGCTGCAAAAGCTCGTCAAAACCAACCGGTAACATATTCATATCAACGATATCAACAACTATTGAGTAGCAGCTATCCCATACCAACTTCCCGCAACGCAGTCACGACCCATGGTTCAGTGATGAGCAACAAGGTGGCAGCAGGCTCCCCACAAGGAGATGCTGCCGCCTCTATTATTGCCCACCGCAAGCAATACCCGGGAATCGAAGGCGTCCTGGAACTGGCTTCGGAGCTGGTTACCAAATATACCGGACGTGAGGATATCCGCGGGTTAGCGCTAAAAATTACCCGCAAGGTTCCCAGGAATATTAATACCGGCCTCCCTGACCTGCGGAACGTAGACCAAATTGCGGGTGCCATTTACAAGTGGATAACGAAAAATATCAACTACGTGCGCGATCCATGGAATATCGAGCGGATCCAATCCCCCGATGTCACCATTCGGCAACAAGCCGGGGATTGCGACGACCACGCGATCTTGTCGGCGGCCCTGCTGCAAAGCTTGGGCATCCAAACCGGCTTTCGGATTGTCAGCCGAACGGGGCGAACCTATGACCATATTTATACCGTCTTCCGATCCCCAGAGGGGTGGAAATCCTTTGATACGACCGTCGCCAAATATCCCGGGTTCAGGTTTGACGAGCGGCTGATCAAAAAGTCCAAGCATCTGCCCAACCGGATGCCGGAAGGATTAGGCATTGACCCCATTACCCTGACGGCTGCTGCCACGACAGCTCTGAAAACGGGAGCCGCTATGAAACCGCTGTTTTCCAAATGGTTTGGCGCCAAAGATAAGGACGAACGCATCGCACGCGGACAATGGCGGGACTACCTGATGGCCCGAGGGGTCCGCTCGGACGTCATTTCCTTTTCCCAAAAGGATAACGCCATCCTCCAGCAGTATGCTATAGTAATTCAAGAGCACGGGCAACCGGCCGTTGATTACCTAAACAAATTTGGAAGCTTGGACAACAGCTTTCTGGCCAGCCAACAACAATCCCGAAACAAAAAATGGCTCCTGTACGGCGGACTCTCGGCCGGGCTTCTTACGCTTGGCGGGATCAGCTACTGGGCCTTCAACCATTAACCACTGTTTATGAGTAGTTCTTATCTGCAACCCGTTGCTATACAACCCGAAAATGATCAGCTGATCATATCCAACCAGCTGTCTGGCGGTGGATTAGAAGGCTGGGAAGAAGATGATCCCTGCCGGTATGCCAACCAAAGCTGCAAGGGCAAAATGTTCGGGGCCCTAAAAAGATGCCGACGCAAGCGCGAAAAATCGCAAGCCCTCTGCAAAGCCCACGAACGCAAGCTAGCCGAAAAGAAGAAAATAGAACAGGAAAAACAGCAGCTCATGACGGCCTTACAGCACAACGTCACCGATACAGCTGCCAAACAGGAAACAGCATCCACAGCCATGATCGCGGGCGCAGCAGTGGGCGGGGTTGCCATTCTGGGAGCCGCCATTTTGCTGGTCGCCAAAAAGAAAAAAGCCAAATCCCAATAAGCATATCCAATCCCTATGAACAGCAGCTCCTACGATCAATTAGATTTTTTGCAAACGACCCAACCGTTTAACTACACAAACAGCTTCCTCCCTCCTGTTGGATCCACAACTAACTCAAAGAAAACCAAGTTTGGCAGTATCCTCAATGACCTGTCCAGCTTTTTAACCACAGCGGCCGATACCGCCGTAACTGTGGATGGAGTTATCAATGGTGGGAAATCCCAATCTGGGGGCACTAGCTTGACGCCCGAACAACAGATGGCGCTAATGCAAGCCCAAAAGTCGGGCGGAAATATGACCTCCCTCCTGCTGATTGGCGGCGTTGTCGTCGTAGGCGGAGGCCTCATGTACACCCTGTTAAAAAAGAAGTCCTGATATGACCGAAGCTATTCAAACAACAGCCCATCCGGTTGGGATCTCTCACTTTATTGACGGACATATTCCCAACGGGCGGTATCCCAATCCCACGACCTCACAAGAAACCGTGTACCTGCAACCCACCGTGCAGTTGCAAGAAGTAGCGAAGGGTGCGGAAGTAACGGATCAGCCCAAGCAATCCCTCTGCGAGCGCCTGGCCGAAGAGGATCCCACCAAAGGAATTCGCGCGTGGTTTAACCAAAACAAAGCTACGCTGGGATGGATCGCCGGTGGATACATGGTCTTGCGAGTTATAACCAGAAAGAGGTAACCGATGAGCTATTCTAACTATAGTGACAACGGATTAGGGTCGGCGGCCATATCCGGCAATATCATTAGCTCGGAGGCCGGCGAACTTCGTATCATCGGACGTCACCCTGAGCGCGGGCTCCCGAAATCCGGGGTCCCCTTTTCGGTAGATGTAGAGGTCGATATCTACCGCACCTTTTGGAACTCGTTTCTTTTTGTCGTTTGCCCGGATGTGGTAGTCGCGGCTTTGGATCCCCAGTCCAGACAAGTATTGGCGATCTCCCGTATTGTCACCAGCATGTGGGACGGCTGTCGCGGCCAAGCCCGGCTTGTTTTCGGTCGCTCGTTCCGGCCCGACAGAAATCATCCCGTCATATTTGAGCTCCACTACAGCAATGTTACCGAGGCGAATATTTCCCAGGCCAAACCCCTGGCCTCCTCGAATGTCATGACCCTTGATTTAGATATCGAGGAAGGCCAACAAAGCGGAGTGTATGCCCAGCCCACCGAGTCCTGGTATGAAATCAATCTTCCGGACCCTGTGGGTGCATTCAGTGGCGTCAATAGTACGCTCAACAAAGCCCTGTGGCTGATTAGTATTGGCGCAGGTGCGTACTTCCTGGCTCCCCTCATGCCCGGACTTCGAGACAGCGTAAAGCAGTTGGCCGGGCGCAACAAGAAACAAGAGGAACAGCCCAATGGATGAGCTTATTGAAGGCCGAGACTACCAAATCGTTGATGACGGAATGGGTGATCTAAGCAATTACCTGCGCCAAACCAGTCGAAATGCTTTTAAAAAAGCAATCGGGTTAGCCGACCGCGCCCTGAGCGGGCGAAAAGGACAAGCCGCTACTACGGCCCTTGTCCTGGCGGATCTGACCAAAGACAGCCGCTCCTTCCAGCAGGTATTCAACAGAAACGCCGACGTCATCAATCAGTACTTCGAGCATGTCGATCTGCAGGCGGTAAGCGATATGATTGGCCTCCAGGATTCGGTCGCCAAAAGCAAGCCTGTGTCTATGATCAAACATGCGGGCATTCTCTCGGCCGGTATTGCCATCGGTGTGGCCGGCCTCTCCTTATATAACAGAAAACAATCTTCACCATGACTCTTAGCATAGGCGATAAAGGTCCGCAGGTCATGCACCTGCAATCGGCACTGAAAGCCCTCGGTATCGGGCTCCCCAAATACGGCATCGATGGGATATTTGGCCCCGAAACTCAGGCAGCCGTCAAAGGGGCCCAACAAAAATTGGGACTCCCAATCAGCGGAATAGCTGACGGAGTACTACTAAGCAGGCTTGGCATTACCCAGCAATCCCTACAAGTGCCAACAAAAAATGCATTACCCAAACCAGCTCTCCTTGCACTTGGGACCATCGCCATCATTGGAATTGGAATCGCAATTAAACGAACCAGACAGAAGTAATATGGAATCCATGACTGCCCAGCAGCTTGCAAAACTGAATATCAAAGGAATAACAATAGCCCAACCCTACGGGCGACTGCTCGGCGAACCCGAGAAGAATGCCGTCATTTTTATCTGGGGCGAAAAAGGCGCGGGTAAATCCACGATGAGCCTGGGACTGGCCGACGCCTTAGCCGAACATGGGCGTATCGAATATATCCCCGCCGAAGAGCATTTTGGCAAAACCCTGGTCGACCGCGTCAAGCGGCTGGGAGCCACCCACCAGAACCTGAATTTTACCAAATGGAAATCCATTCAGGGCCTCAAAGAAATTCTGCTTAAAAACCGGTCCTTTGCCTGCATCTTGGATTCCATTTCGGTGATTGATGCCAACGCGAAGGAAACGGTCGAGCTGGCCCAGTGGTGTCGCGAAAACGGAATCATGTTTGTTATGGTCTCCCATGCCACCAAGGACGGGCAGTACAAAGGCAACACCAGCATCGCCCATGAGTGTGATATTGAGATCAAGGTCACCAAGGAAGGCGGGGCCGAAACCGAAAAGAACCGCTACCGCGAACTTACCGCTATCGCCGTACCCTTTACGGCCCAAGATCGCGAGGTGGCACCGGTTAACCCTACCACCAAAGAAGAAAGCAACCCAGACAGCCGCGAAAACCCCGTGGATACCCCTTTCAAAATCACCTTAAAAGAGCTGGATAAGCTCCACAAAATTCGCTCTTGGAAACGCATCAACTCCATGTTTGGAAGTAAAATGCCGTGCTATGCCCCCAAACATTCTGGGGAATCTGAAAACGCCCACCTGTCTATCCGGTACACCGCCGACTATCCCAAGAAGCGGTACATCATGGACTTGCTTCTGGACGGGCACTTGGAATACCAAGCCTGCACGGAAGGCAAAGGAGGCGGACTCAAAGCGTGCTGGAAAAAACTGGTCAGCAAATATGGCGATCTGGAGATCCGAATTTACAAGCAGGACCACGCCAAAGTCGTGCTGGGCGCCAAAGAGTACAAGCGACAGGAACGAGCGCGTGGCAAACAGGAGTCCAAATCTACTGCGACCAACTCACCTGCGCCAAAGGCCAAGAAGAAACCAGCGGCTGAAAAGATACCAACTCCTGTTAAGCGATCGAAGAAAACTACTACAAAAAAGAAGGACAGTACATCTGACCAAAAACCCCAGCAGCAGGTAGACATTGAAGCGGCCAAAGAAAGTCAGGCCAAATTGGACGCCTTCCTAACCAAAGTATTAGGCTAACCCCATGCGAGAAAATCCTACTGTTACTCCTTTTGAAGACATTACAACCGAGGACTATCCCGGCATTTTTGGCGACTTTGATGGGGACGGGATTCCCAATGCCGACGACCCCAACCCACAACAGTTCGGCGACACCGATACGGTCGAGGAAACCAAGCTTACCGACGAAATCAAACAGTTAATCGAATTGCGAGGGGACTACCAGCAGGCCTTGGACGAGGTGACCAGCAAGCTCAAAGACTTGCAACCGGAAGCCACCGTGAAGGGCCGCGTAAAATCTCCGTACTCGGTCATCAATAAACTGCGTCGCAAGCGTATCAAGACTGATATCAAACAGGCTAATTCTGGTGAGCTCTATACCCAGGGCCTAACCGATATGGCCGGATGCATGATCGTGCTGGCGGGTCAAGCTGAGCTGGACCATGTAGTCAACCAAATTACATCAGGAACAATCGGAGAAGTATTTGAACATGAAGACAAATACGCCGAACCCGTCGGTGGCTACCGAGCGCATCACTTCATCGTGATGGCTGGGGAGGCCGGTGACATTCCCGTCGAAATACAGGTAAAGACCCAGCGGATGGCTAAAATCGCGAGTGCCGCCCACAGCCCCTACAAAAACGGACAGCTTAATACCGGGCGTATGCACGAGCTTACAGACCTGGCCTGGCAAGCGGACCAAGGGGATGAAGTTTCTGCCAATCAAATAGATGCTCTTCTGGACAATCCCACAAAATTGACGCAACAGCTGACGACCCGTAACAATCCTACCAGTGAGCTGCAGGTGCTCCAAGACTCCTTTACTGAAACCGTAACGAAACTGGCCCTGGCCTTTTCCCTCGATAAGTTTCCCACAGAGTACCGGGAGCAAGCCTTGGAACTGTTTCGGGGGCACGGGCAAGTCATCGGCGTCAATTTCGACCAGGTATTTTCAGCGGCCCAACAGGAAGCGAAAACCCCTGAAAATAATGGCGACCCATCATACCAACCCTCCGGAGATCGGCCGGGAGAAGCGGGATTTGGAAGCCGTTTTTCCGGTATTGATCTGAAGAATTTTCAGCCTATCAAACTTTCGAAGTCTGAGCGCCGGAAAGCCAACGAGGCGGCCCTAGCCGTCCTGGAAAAAGAAGATCGCGCGATTACCGAATCAGATCTGGATCTGCTCCGCAAATACACCGGCGCCGGTGGCCTTGGGTATGGTGAGGACGCAACCGGTACCGAGCGTGGCCTGCTTAACGAGCATTACACCTCCTACCCGTTGGTCAGACTCATCTGGGATAAACTCGGAGCCATGGGCGTGGACGGTGGCAACATTTTAGAACCCGGGGCGGGCGTGGGTAATTTTGCAGGTTTCCTTCCCAACCGCGATGCTTATCGCATGCTGATGGTCGAGCGGTCGGCAGTAAGTTCCCGCATTGCGGGGCTGCTATACCCAAGCCAGCTGGTCCGCCACGAAAACTTTGCCCAGACCGACCTGTCGCCATACAACCTAACCGGAGTCGTCGGCAATGTCCCCTTTGGCGATATCAAAATTCATACCCAGCGAGACCCGCTGGCGTCCCTGAATCCACGCATCCACGACTACTTTATCCTGAAGTCCCTGGACGCCCTACAACCCGGTGGTTTTCTGGCCGTGATTACGTCGGTCGGTACCATGGACAAGAAGGATCCAGCCATCCGCCAGGCGATGGTCCAGCGCGCCCGGTTTGTGGGTGCTTACCGGTTGCCCTCGACCGCATTCAAGGACAATGCCGATACGCTGGTTACAACGGACCTGATCTTATTTCAAAAATATCCGGATGTTGACCGCGAAACCCACCCTGATGTCAACAGCGAATTAAATCAGCTCTTTGCCTATGAGGATCTCGCGGCAAGTATCACCGAACATAACGGCCAGTCTTACGAGGCCTACTATAATCCCTACTACCAAAGATATCCCGAGCAGGTGTTGGGCGAGCATATTCAGGGACACGACATGCAGTTTCTCACGCGCATGGGCGTCAAAGGCCAAGTTGATGAGGCTTTGACCGGCAAGGTACTTGGAGATGATCTTCGCTTCCCGTACCCACTTCCCGGGGCATTGCCGTTTTACCGAATCCCTGACGAAGGCGTGCGCCTGGAGACGACCCGCGATTATCACGCCGGGAATATTGTCTGGCACGGGGAGAAATTCTACGAAAAACAGCGCCACTACTTCAAACCTATTACCTTACGTGGATCGAGTAAAGCGGGCGATGGACTTCGCACCAAGATAAGCTCGGCCTGCCGAATGCTTGACTCCTATGATGATTTCGTTACGGCGCTGGCCCGCGGCACCGAGCAAAAAGAGCCGGTTCGCGGAGAGTTTAGGGAACTGCTTCAATCTCATATCGACACCTACGGGATTCCGGACGAAGACGAGGATATCCGCGAGATATTCCGCTACGACAACCGGCTGTATAAGCTTACGACCTTTGTGAAGCGCGACCCCATCAGCGGAGACCTGGTATATGCCGATATCATCGATGCGGATTCCCTATTTAACCGCAATTATGTGCCTGCGGTCTCCGACTCCGATGACCTGGCCGAAATTGCCATGTATGGCCGCTCCATCGGCGAAGAGCTCTCGCTTGATTTCTACCAGTCTACCTACAGGGGCGGGACCGCCAGCCGAGATGAACTCACTAAAGCGATCAAAAATCACCCTGATTTCTTCTATAACCCCGAGACCAATAATTACGAGTTTCGTTATCAATACTTGGCTGGTAACGTCCGCCGCAAGCTGGAAATAGCTGAAGACAATCAGCTGGAGAAAAATATCCAGGCTCTAAAAGCGGTTCTCCCTGAGTGGATTGATGCCTATAGCATTACCGTCGATCCGCGCCACATTTTCACTTACTTGCCAACGAAAGTCCTTACCCAGTGGATAAAAGATGAGCTGGGCTATCGGGATGTACATATCGGACTTGTCAAGGATAAAGCCGAACTCGGCAACCGGTTCTATATGAAACTCCGCAAAGGCGGGCGATACATTAAAGGTGGTGAGGAGACGGCCGACGACTGGAACCAAGGTTGGGGCGAGACGCCGTTCAGCAAGATCATTAATAACTATATCCAGGATTCCAGCTTCCCGCTGGTCTTCTACGACGAGGACGACAACGTGCTCCCGAATATGACGCTAAAACGAGCCGAACAAACCGGACAGCAAGCGCTCATCGAACGAGCCCGCGCCAAACAGCGCACCCACAACGACCAGATGCTCACGCGCGTGCCCCAAAAGTTCAACCAGTGGGTACGAACCAAAGCCTCCACGGAGATTCGCGAGCTGATCGAGCAGGCCTATAACCACGAGTACAACGCCCATATTAATCCGCAATTCGATGGGGCCACCCTCCGCGTTCGGGGCATGTCGGACACCTTCTATGGCGTCAAAGATTTTGCGGTGTACAAACACAACCGCGCGGTCGCCGAGAAGCTCGTATGGAACGGGCGCGGCGCCAACTGCCACGACGTCGGCGCCGGAAAAACACTCTCCTCCATTATTACCTCCCAAGTGCTGCTGCAACAAGGAGCCTGCCAAAAACCCATGTTTGTCGTACCCGGGAAAGTCCAGGAAAAGTGGGTCGAGGAATACGCGATGCTGTTCCCGGAAGCCAAAATCCTCAATATGAAAATGACGGGCTCCGAGCGCCACAAGGAGCTCACCATGGCTCAGCTCTATAATTGGGATGCGATCTTCATCGCCGACCACGCCTTTAAGAGCCTGCCGTTGTCCCCAGCGGTCCAGCAGCAGATGTATTCTGAGCGCGTGGAATACTTCGATCAAATGATTGATAGCTTTGACGAGCTGATCGAAGAAGATGATGCCCTCAGCTCCACGGCCAAAAAGTCGATGGTCACGCGCCTAGAGAAGATGAAAGAAGAGTGGGAGGCCAAGCTGCGCAACGTAGCCAGTGCCCAGCGCCTGGATACCGATATCTTTTTTGATGAGCTCGGTGTGGACGCCCTATTCTTTGACGAAGCCCACTTCTACAAAAATGCCCTGGGCAGCGCCAAAGCCGCCAAGTTGGGCATTGCAGCTAATAAACCGTCCCAACGAGCCGAAGACGCCCTCCAAAAAACGAAGTGGCTGTTTTCCAAAATAGGCTTTAAAAACGTCTTTGTACTGACCGCTACTCCGGTCGTAAACTCTCCGGTGGAAGTATGGCACATGCTCAACCTCTGTGCTCCGGACCTGCTCGAAAAATACCAGATTGCCAACCTGGACAACTTTATCAATCAGTTTGTCCGCGAGGAAGAAAAGATCGTCAAAAAGACCAACGGCGAATACCGGACCGAACGCGTAGTGGCCGGCTACTATAACCTCCCAGAAATGCGAGCGATTATCGACGAGGTTATGGACATCAAAAGCTATGATCAGCTGGTGGGATTTTACGAGAAGTTTCCAGACCTACTCAAAGATGACTCTGGAAACCTCGTAACCGACAACCAAGGCAATCCCCAAGCGCTTAAACCCAAATTCCGGCGCCCCGAAGCCGAAACCAAGCAGCAGGTGATTGAACCCAGCGAAATTCACAAATTGTTATTTGATGACATCATTCTGCGGGCTGATAACATCTTGGATTGCATGCGCCAGCGCGGGTGTCAGACGAAAGACAACTTCCTGGTCATTACCGGCGATGGCAGCAAGATTGCAACCGATCTGCGCGTCTATGACCACAGTTTCGCAGGCGTAGATGGGAAATTCCTGAAGCTCGGGGCCCTGACCCAAAACGTAGCCGAAAGTTACGCTACCCGCGAGAACCCCGCCCCAAGCAGAATTCCGGAAAGCATTTATGGGGATTTCTTTTCCAAAGTACCGCCCGCCAGAGAAAACCCGAACCCCTACGCGGGTCAGTCGCGGCACAAACTAATTAAGGAGCTCAAATCCCTGGAATACTTTGGGGAAGTAGCCAGTGAAATCGAAGCCACCGAAGGCGACATGCACGCGGTGCCGGTCGGCAAACAGTACTTGCTCAATAAAATTGAAAAACAGCGCGAAAAGCACTCCGATGGTTCGGACGCCATGGAAGAAACCTTCGACCGGGCGGTGATGATTATCGAAGCCCTGTACAGTGGGCGCGAAAATCCAGCTGCTCCTACCTTCCGCAACCAAATTATCTTCTGCGACTGGATCTCTGTGGAAGGCCAAAAAGGCGGCAGTTATCACCAGCTGATAAAGGAGGAACTGACGAAAGCAGGTGTTCCGGCTAACGAAATTGCCATCATTAACGGCTCGATTATTGGCACCGACAGCAAAGGTAGCGATTACTTCGTCTCTTCCTCCGATGACAAGGAAGCCCTCAAAAAAGAGGTGCAGGACGATTTCAATATCGGCAAGTACCGGGTGCTGATCGGTAACCAATCCATCGCCGAAGGCATGAACCTGCAAAAATGGACCACCGACCTGCATCACATGGACGTGCCCTACACGCCCTCGCAGATCCAGCAGCGCAACGGGCGCGGGCTCCGCCAAGGGAACCAACACCAGAAAGTTAACATCCATTTTTACCTGATGAAGGACTCCTTCGATCAGTACCGCCTGGAGCTGGTTAGCAAGAAGCAAAGCTGGATTGATGAGCTCTTCTTTGGCGACGGTCGGGAAACCTCAGCCGATTCCGAAGGAGAATCCCTGGAATACGAGCAGATGGTGGCCGCCACCAACTCGGACCCACGAGTCAAAGAATTTTTCCAATCCAAAGCCCAGACCAAGGTGCTGAAGGCCCGCATCGACTCCCTGCTTAGCGAGACCCAGCGGCTGGAGTCTTCCCTCGCGCAAGCAAGTCAGGATGTGGCCAAGAAAAGTGAACGAATGGAATCAGCGATCCAGCGGGAGCAAGCCCTTATGGATTCGGAACTGCCGGAATCGGGCCAACAGGCCCTTGAAAACGGGCTTATTCGCATCGGCTGGCTGGACTACAGCGGTGAGATCGGCACCATTGAAAACAACCTCTCTTCCGATGGCAAGCGCATCCCCCGATTCCGTCACGAGCTTACTTTGGAAGTCCCGAAAAATAACGCCAACGGGCGGGTGCTGTTTAACCTCCTTCCTGATCCGAACGCTCCGAGCCGAAGCTTCTACAATAAGATCAAATGGAGCTCCATCAAACAGATGGCCGGTGACCAGCTGAAGGCAGCCTTCGGCTGGAGTATGGGCGAACCCGTCCAATCGGGGCGAAGCCTGGCAGGCAACAAAGGTAATATTATTGCGGACGAATTGGATTTTTATGCCCATTACGAGGTAGATATCGAGGCCGAAAAGCAAAAAACAGGCCCGGACGGCAGCGAAGTCACCTACGATCAGATCAAGCAACAGCTCGGCATGTACAAGACCGAGCGATGGCTACCGATCATCAGAATCAAACTGGCCGAACTCTTCCTGACCTTGGAACAGGGCTGGCAACAGTCGGCCGAAGGACGCATCCAGCAGATCAGCTCCGAGCTGGACCGATCCAAAAAGACATTGCGAGAACTGGAGACTACCCACCAGCAAACCCTGAAAGAGCTGGAGCAGGCCCAGTCCGACCTCACCACTAACCAGGACACCGTAACCCGACTGCAAGATGTCGTCAACGAACTGGTCAAAACCAAATTTACCGACCGATCGGAATTGTACGAAGAGCTCAACCGCATTGCACCTACCTACGGAGTGAAGGGTACCGTCCGCGTCCGCGAAGTTGGTATTTATCGCGACCGCCCAACGGGCGAAAACATTCGCCCTAACCGGTCCGAGAAAGAATCATCCTTAAAAGCTCTCCCTATGCCCTTGAAGACACTCTTTGGTGAACCGCTGGTCTATGCTGGTACCGTTGGTGAACTGGAATTCATCGACTCCAAGGGGTTCATGCAGCGCATCGCCAGAGAAGACCAAGACCTGGCGATGATCATTGACGCTGAAGGCACCACGCTGTTCGCCTTCCCAACGGCCCGCATGAAACTAATCAAAGGGGCTTATGCCAGCGACCAAGCCACCCGGATGTACGAGGAGTTCCACCATTTCCCGGCCGACAGCTACGACTACGAACTGTTTCCACCGGCCGGCGCCGAGCTGGTTTCCATCGGTCACGCCGAACGCATCATGTACAGCAGCGACAAGGTGATCTACTCCGGCGACCAGAAAGGAGACGACCACCACTACTACCACTATTTCGACGATGGTAAACGACCCGTCTTCCAATATGGGGACGTGTATATCATCACCAACCTGAACATTGACGGCCGAGGCATCCTTAATTAATCCTTACCAAACCAACCTATGACCCAACGAATATTTGCAAAAAATCCAACTCACTTGGATGTAATCGAAAACCCAACAACCCCAAAACCTGCAACTATGGCAAAACAAACAACAACCGAAAAGGCTGTCGGCGAATTCAAGCAGCAGCTTATCACTGCCGGATATATTGTGGGCGGCCAGGCAATTGGTGCGCAGCTTAACGGGCTGGCCGTACCCGCTATCCTTGGCGGAAGCTCGGCTACCGTCCAGCAAGCGGCCCGCGTTGGCCTCCCGCTCACCCTTGGCATGGCCTTTACCATGTTTACCAAAAACAAACACCTTCGCGGTCTGGCCATGGGGCTCGGCGTGCAAGGCGTAATGGAACTGATCAAGTTCGTCATGCCCGACTGGACGCCCTCCCAGGGCCTGATGGAAGGCAGCGAATACCTGTGGGATGAGGAAAACTTAGCGCCACAACCAGCACCACCAGCACAACTCCCCGTAGAAACCGGCCACGTCTCTCAAATCGAAACCGTATTTGAAGATACCGTGGAGGTTTAATCGGCAACCCATTTTTCTCATAGCTCTGACTGAATAAGGGACTGCCTGCGGGAACAAGCAGTAGGCCACAACGGCCCCACTTATAACCCTTTTAACTAACAACGAACTATGAGTAACCAAATTTCTAAAAAAGCTATTGTCCCCGCCAGCGCGCGTATCAAAACTTATTTTGATACCCAGCAAGTCACCCAAAACGGCGCTGTCGTTAACTTCTTTCCGCCAAACTCCACGCGGAAAATCACCCGCAACAATTACGTGGGCAATCCCTTCCCGGGTGAACTCAAGCGACGCATCCTCGCGCTTTCCTTCGAGGTGACCAAACAATTCATCGAGGACGATGAGGCCAACGGCATCGATGCCCGCGGGATCGTCAACTCGCTGAAGGACGCCGGCGTCATTTTGCAGGCTGATAATGACAACAAGGAGTTCCTGCGCGTGCCCATCTCCAAGCATTCAAACTTCTCTGGCACTGACGTGCAGTTGGTAGCCGGCACGGCGAATACCGTAGATGCCCCGGTGGTCTTCAAACGCATCGCTGCCCTTCGTTCAGCGGACGAGTATCGCCTGGCCGATCCCTTCGATCTGGCAGTCAATCAAACCTTGTCGCTGTCAGTTCACTTCGAGGACTCCTCTGTGTTCCCGAGTGATGAGAACTGGACAACGTCCGGCCAAGGCCTGCTGTACCTGCGCGCCAGCATTGTCGTGGCTGAGATGAAGCCCAAAAAATAACCCTCTAACCGGCAGCGGCACCGAGCCGTTGCCGGCTTTTTTATTGCCCTAACTCCTAGCTGACCATCATGAAAATTGTCAAGAATTTTATTCCACCAACCGAATCTACGCCCTTTAACCCGGCCAAAGCCATTGAAATTCCAGCCGGTGGCACCGGTCATATTATGATGAATGGCATGGGCGGGGAAAGTTTTGGCGTCCGAAAGATCTTGCCTTATGCCCCTGACATGAACAAGATATTCGTATCGGCACGACTTAACGAAGACCTATACCTGTTTCGAGACCTCCAATTGTCGGTTGTTCATCAGCTGTTCCAACACATTGACGGGCTGCTGGCCCCGTTTATTATTCAAAAAAGTAACAGCCTGGTCTTCGAGCTGACCAATGCCCACAACGCAGCTCAGACCGTAAATATCCAGCTCATCGGCTATGACCATTATAGCCTGACCAAGCTGATAAACATCTACTCCGACATTGGCAGCCCAATGCCCCAACCGCGCTTTCTCTACGGGCAAGCCACGCTGGCGGCGGGTGCGGTCAATATCGATATGGGCGTCAAAGCCAAAAGCATCGACGTAGAAGCCCGACGCCTGGCGATGAGCAGCGACCGGCCCGGCGATATCACCGCCAGCCTGAAGGTCTATAATACGACCATCCGCAACGAAGTGTATCTGGAACAGATTAACGATGAGTTCGGCCCCTTCTATGCCAATGTCCCCTTTATCATCGGCTCTAATATACCTTTCCAAGTGTATGCTTCCAATAAAGGGGCGCAGCAGGCAGGCGTAAGTTTTCTGTGTGAGTCCTACGTAGTTGAGAAGTCGGACGTAAACCCACTGGAGGTATAACCGATGTGGAATAGCCTCATTCAGTCGCTTTGCGAGCTCACCCAAAAAATGGACAGCCTGTTGGACCAGCTACGGGCTGGCTCGCCTTCCATTGGAATCGGCCCCGCCGGACGTATTGGGACCTCTATTTCGCCGGTCCTCAAACAGGGAATCCAACCGGTAAAACTGGTCAATGGCAACCCCATGCGCCTGGGCGTTATCATCCAGAATAGCAGCGACGGCGAATTCATGATCGCCCTGGACGAGAATCGTATTGACGAGCGCTATTACACCTTTCGACTGAAACCCGGCGAAACCCTGCACATGGACGAGCGCCAGTTCAAAGAGCTTTACAAAGGTGGTATGATGGGCCTGTGGGATGAGGAGTCCGGAGCTTTAGAGAACTCAAAAGCACTCGTAACCGAACTCTTCTGGACCACCTAGCATGAGCGAAATCACCGGTAAAGAATTTTCCGAAGGATTTAAAATGCGGGTTGTCAGCGGTATGCTGGTCGACGGCTCCATTCAAGTATCCTGGGCCACCGGCAAAAAAGCTTCGTCTCAGATGGATTGGGGCTTGGATCCCGAAAATCTGGCCAGGACTCCCGAGTATCACCGGGAGCCTGCGGAGATGGTCCGTTACCACACACTTTATTTCCCCATCACCTACCTGGATGCCCGGCACTACTTTAGGGTTCGATCCAAGACCGCAGGGGGACAGGTCGGCCAATCACGCATTTACTCGGTCATTACCCCCGATGATGTTCAGCGCACGACCCAGTCGCCGACCGGAGAGGTGATCTTAGAGCTGCAGCCTATCGAGGATGAAGAAGGAAATCTGCTTTGCACACCAGCAACGGACATCCGGGCCGATCACCAACCGGAAGCGAGCTCACAACCCATAACCAGCGGTCTATCAACGGATGCGAATCTGTCAGAACTGACGGGCGCCACCAGCAGCAATGCCACCACCAACCCCATTACCATTATTAGCTAAACTTATGAATAGCATCAATCAAACCCTTTCCATTGGCACCCCGAAATCAGGGATGGACCTGTTTTGTAACGTTAGCATCGACGGTGAGCACCTGTTTCGAATGCACTGCGAGTCGTTCGTGGGCAACCTGCTGCGCGACGTCCACGGAATGATGCACGGCGGCAAAACGGATCGGCTGATTAGCCCCGGCGACGATTACGTGCAGGACGGGAAAATCACGTCCCTGCACATTACCAATGGGGCTTTGGAAATCTATAGTCAATACTATCTTCAGTATATATTTAGTGGTATGCACGGGGTGAATCCCAACGGTGAGGAGCCCGTCTGGGTACATATCTGGGGATGCAGCTCGGTCCCACAGATCAACGGCACCTGGGAAGTTGAAAGTACCCACGGCGACTATTATATCCGCCTGAAAGATGCCCCCACGAATTTTGACCCAGCAACCTACGTGGCCGACCAGGCGCAGGTTATTGCAAAGCACTACCATCCCATTACGACCACCGAAAGCTACTGCCCACCTTTTCGCGTTATTTTACCCACCATCGGGCAAGGCAACCGTCCGGTAAGCATATCTGATGTAGGACTGCACAATCCCATTGACGCGCTACTGGCTCGGGGCGCCCGGTCAGTTTCAGGCGTGGTTACCGACCAGCAAAAAAGCGTCTTTACCGTATCAGCTCCGTTTACCAACGGCTCCGGAGGCGACCTGGCCATTATCGAAATGGGGCTGATGACGCATATCAACGTCAATCGCCATGAAATCAACACCATTGCCACCCTCTATGCACGCGACGTACTGCCTGCAGCTCTGAACCTGCCCAATGGCAAGACGCTAACCTTGGACTACGAGTGCCGGTTTGAGCTCGAAAACTTCAACCAGGACACTGACCTTAACGGTTCCAACGGGGGCTTCACCGCCGAATTTGTGGGCGCCCTCCGGCGACAAGCGGTGGAAAACACCAATACCAACTGGCGGGACCTGATGTGCATCGCCGGTGGGGGCACCTCGATGACCTCCCTGGAACGCCGGGCGTCCGAAGTGAATAAAGGATGGCATCTGGGACTCCGACTCGGCCAAAGCAACAAGTTCGTTTCTATGACCGACACCGACCTGTCTCCGGATGCAACCCAAGAGACGCCCTACAGCCTTGGAGGCATTACCCATGGTAGCGGAGACGGACAGTTAATCCATCACGGGATGATTATCGATGATCAGGTGACCATTGATGAGGCCAACAATGAGGCGCACTTCAACCTGGCGCGCGTGTTTGAAAACCAGGGCGCTACCGACATTACCATCAAAGAAGTCGGGATCTATGCCAACCGGGGAGATGATTATGACGAGTGGGTGCCCAAGCTAATAGCCCGCCGGGCCTTGGCCCCTGCTGACCAGTTTACCATCATGGCTGGGCAAATGCGGAAGGTCAGCTACAAGATCAAGATGGTAGTGTAATGACCAGCTCATTTTCGATATCGGCCGAGCTTACCTACGCTCGAATTCGCGGCCTGATGGGATATTTCTCCGAAGCCTCCAGGCAATATGGCCTACCTCTGACATTGCTACTGGCAGTGGCTTCCCGCGAGAGCCGGATGGGGCTAGCCCTGTCAGCTGACGGCACCGGTGATCACGGATACGGGGTAGGAATCATGCAGATCGACCGGCGATATCATCCCGGGTTTACCGGGAGCCACAGCCCCTTTGACCACCAGGCCAACATCGATTATGGCGCCGAGTATCTGGCGAAACTGAACAGGCAGTTCAATGGAAATACCACCCAAGCCGTAGCTGCCTATAACGCCGGCCCCAATAAAGTGCGAACTGCCATCTACGCGGGCCTGCCCCCGGACTCGGTCACCACCGGAGGAGATTATAGCCATGATGTGCAGGAGCGAAAACAGCTCATCCGCGGGCTACTCGGCCTCTCCCAAGCAACCAGCTTATCCATATATGTCCTTCCGATGGCTGCTATCGCCTTTGCAACTTATAACTATATGACTACTAAACGCCCATGAACTCTGAATCACGTTATATCTACGACCAGCCCCAGGAAACCCAAGGATTGGGACGGATGCCCACGCGTCCGTCAATGCTTCGACCAGTTCTGGAGGAACCAGCCACTCGCAAACGACCCCAGCAATTAAGGCCACGAGTACAGCCGCGACCTATTCCAAAGCCAAAGCCCGTGCCTTTACCTCGGCCTGTTATTGACAAAAATCCGGTACCTGCTCCTCCGAAGCTAAATATCAACACAATTAAGAAACCCATTACTAAGCAGTCGAAGCCGACCTCTAAACCGAAAACCACAAACAAATCTGCCAGCAAGCAACAGCTTAATTCCCACAAGGATATCCTAGCGGGCACTTTTAGCATTGTCGGGGTGAAGGTCAAGAAAACCCATGCGGCTATGGCAGGTGGAGGAATTGCAGGCGGCCTGCTGCTTTGGAAAATCCTCTTTTAATAACTCAAAACATTCAGGTGAAATACTATGGAAACCACTTTTGTAAATGAATCCTCTTGTGGATGTACTGGCAATGGACTTTCGGGCAGTACAAATGTTACCCAGCCCGATTGCGGCTGCAGCGGAGGATTGGGAGAAGCCACAGCCCCCGAAACCCAGAAAGATCTGATCAGCGAAGCCAAAAAATACATTAACGGCGAAATACCGTCCAGCTATAAGATCGCTGGCGGAGTAGCTCTGATCCTCCTTCTCACCTTAGCCACGAGAGGTAACTAATATGAACAGAAATGATTATTTGGCCCTCCTTGACAGCTACGGCAATCACTTTTCAATCTCCGAGCTTGAAATCCAAGGTCCTGGCACCTTAAGTCGCATGGATACCGGGTTTTTGCGGTCGTTCTTGGCTTGGCGTAGCTGGCACGGGGTGCCGGCCATGATATCCTCGGCTTGGCGCAAAGGAGATCCAAGATCCCATGGCCGAGGCCTGGCTCTTGACGTACTACTATTTGACCAGTGGCTATCCAGTCAACCTTCGGCCCTCCAACATTGGCTATTAGCCACAACCTGGGGATTCCGAGGTGTGGGCTTGTACTTTGATTGGAGCTATACCAACAAAGAAGGTAACAAAGTACCAGCTATCGGTTTGCACGTGGACGGTTGGACAGGGAACGGCCGGTCCCAGCGCCCGCTGCGGTGGCTCCGTATTGACGGCAATTATTATTACCAATCACTTGCCAGCGGTCATTTCTATTGCAAATCAAACAAGCAATCCATCACGCTGGATGAGGCGATCAAGAGGTACGCCCCATGAGCAACTCACAACCCAATGGGTTTTTCCAAAAGTACAAAGAGCTGATCGTTACCACGATCATCTGCCTTTTTTTGACGGGCATCTATGATTCCATCAATAACCAGACCGCTGAGATTAAAAAGTGGTATGAGCTGATGATTGGCATAAATGAAAAAGTGAAAGTACAGGCTGACAACCTTCACCGGTTGGAAAAGAGCCTGGAAACACATGTTCAGCATGCAGATGAACGCTTCAATGATCAAAACAGGCGAATTCGATCTATTGAATTCGAAACTATTCCCCGCGGGATCCACCGGTATAAAACTCAAATTAAAGAGGACACCTCCAATGCTGAAGATACTAAAACCAATTATTAAGGCGGTCCCCACCTTAATTGGGCTTTTCAAAAGCAAAACCCCTGAAAAGGGAAAGGGAATCGTAAAAAGTGGCGTAGCTAGCCTCACGATTTCCGGACTCCTGTCAACCGGCAGGTTATCTGCATCTGGTATTGATACAACCCTTTTGCTCATTCTCTCCATCCTAGAGATCATTGGATATCTCTATGGCATGGTAGCCATTTCTTCAGGTGTGGCCCAAACCAACGGCATAGACCAACTACTCCAAGGCAAGGGAGAAGGCCTCCAAAAAAAGCAGGCAAAAGCCCTGGGACACCAGTGGCTCAAACAGATCCAGAAGAACCAATATCAAAAGCTACCAGGTAACTCTTTATTTGATGACGACCACTCCGACCTCCGAGTCAAAGCCATGGATATTTCCCATTACAAAACCCATAAACCTAATAAGAACAACCAATGACTATCTTCTTAACATTTTTATTTACCACCATCCTGCTGCTTACCACCAGCGATTGGATAACCAGCCTGCTAACCACGAATAACCTGGCCGAGATAGGTGTGGTTATACTCGGAATGGTTGCCCTTTCGGCTTCCCTGCAAGTTCGAACACTCTTTGAAAAAGTCCAAGATATTCTTCGATTGTATGCTCAATACACCAATCCAAATAGTGATGAAGGAAGAAAGCTTTCACCACAAGAAAAAGAGCGGCTGTTAGATCTTTTTTTGCATGAGTTACGAATTGTAATTAATCATTTTGGTGGCACCATATTAATACGTGTGAGTATATTGACTAAAAAAATATTACATAAATTCTTTTAGTCAATAAGTAAATCCATACTACAGAATTATGATCATACCTCTACCACCTTTGGAAAATCGTTCTGCAGAAACTAGTAACTGCAAAAAGGGTTATTAAAGTAATAATTTAAATAGGAAATAATCCTTGTTTCCATATTCACAATAAAACACTCCAAAGCAACACTCAAATTGATCATAAATACCATTTTAGCTGCGGTGATACCAAAGTGTAGGACATGCCAGATCATAAGTCCTGATCCAGTATAGGTTAATCCCATCACGATTGTTGAAAATAAGCCTATTGACATAAGTCAATGAAGTACATATTTTGTGAGTGAACGATCACTAATTAAAAGTTAGTGCTTAACCTTTTAGTTAGCCTGGTTCTCTACTATCTATAAATAGTTTGAACCAAATCAATTAATAAATTAAAGGGATAGCACCATTATTTTAAATCAGTTACACTTTGTTACTTTCTTCAATAATTACTCGTAGGGGGTTGTGAAGAATCAAATAATATAGAATAAGGGCTTGTTGACGATCCTACTAAAGTTCGTGTTAATGCCCAGTTAGATAGTTGGATTTTAAGTAGTATATGTAGAAATATTTAAAACCTATTATTACACAAGACTCTTTCAATAGAATCCCACAATGTGTTTGATAATAAGTATATATAGGACAATTTAGCATCATAATGGTAAGTTTGTAGTAGAAAAAAATCAGTCAATAGTAAAATAAATAGTTGATATTATGATCAAGCAGAATATAGAAGAAGAAATAAACAATCAGATTCAGGAAGAATTTCAGTCAGCATATGCTTATTTGGCAATGTCGGCATGGTTTGAAGAAAAAAACCTTAGTGGCTTTGCAAACTGGCTTAAAGCCCAGTGGCAAGAGGAAATTGAACATGCCATGAAATTTTACAATCACCTGATTCAAAGAGACGGGCGACCAATATTACAAGATATTGAAAAGCCAAAAATTGAATTTGACTCACCGAAGAAAGCGTTCGAATTAGCTCTTGAACAAGAGCAGCATATTACGAAACGTATCCACAAGCTGTATAAGCTGGCCAGGGAGGAAGACGATTATCCGCTCGAAAGTTTATTACTTTGGTTTATTGATGAGCAAGTAGAGGAAGAAGAGATGGTGCAAGATGTTATTGATAAACTAAAATTAGTCGGAGAAGACGGTTCTGGACTATACTTACTGGATCGCGAGATGGGCGAAAGACAAGGCCAGAATGGAAAAGAAGCAGAACAAAATGAGGACCAATAATAGCATAATTATTATTAGTTGGTTGTAAATGAAGTCTCCCCTGATTTAAGGGGGGATAAATTGAATTTAATATTTTTATTGGTGCTAATATATCTAATCGTTAGAGTTGAACCGCTGAATCAGATAAAATCGCGACTCTTTCTGCATCAGTGCTACTCTGGACTTTGATTGAAAAACCTAAAATCTTCTTCGTCACTACACCCAGTACACGAATCCCAAAACCGGAGAAGGCAAAAAGCTCTCCTCACAGAAAAAGCATCGAATACTAGATCTATTTCTACACGAACTACAGATTATAATTGATTAATTTGATGGAGAAATTTTAATTCTCGCTGAAGGTATTATTAAGAGTCTTGTAAATAACTTTCTTAGTCAGTCAGAAACTCAATAACCCAGAATTATTTTTATAGATTCCGCTCCATCATTATAAAACTCCTTACAGGAACCAATTACTGATAGCAGGTTTAAATAGTTACCAAATAATTTGAATAATTACCCACTGGGATAAACTTTATTGCTGTATCCACAATAAGCCGTACCAAAGCACCAACCAAACTATCGTCCTAAATGACATCGCTTTTAAACTCTCAGTGGCCACAGCTCCTCCCATTAGGTAAAGAATAAAAATAAGGACTAACACAGCGAAATTAATCAGGAATACCATTTTAGAAGCTGTAATGCCATAGTTAAGATCCCGCCATATCATAAATCCCGATCCGGTATAGATAAATCCCATCACGGTGTTAAAAACAAGCAATGGAAGGAATATAACATATCCTGTATCAGAATACCCCAACAACGTCTGTGCTCCGATTACAATGGTGAGCAAACCAAAACCGATAGCAAGTACTGCAATAACCCGCTGAGTAACTACTGATATTTTTTTATTCATTTCTGAAATAATTTCCGATTGGGATGTAGTAAATATCCATTTATTAAGTATTTATTTCTTTTATTCCATTATATAAGACTATGAAGTTACACTTCTAAAATCGTCAATTTTTATCAGCAGCTTTTTTAAATGTGGTAGTATCTATGAAGGAATAATACACTTGCCTTTTATTTTTCTCTTGTGTCCAAGCTACTATTAAAGTGCCATGTGTTAATCCAACAACTACCGGATAAGTTGCATCTACAATTAAAGGTGTCAAATAAGTTTTTTTAGATCTATGCTTGCCATCCCTTTTAAGCTGAAGTCCAATTTTATTATTAAACCTGCCACTTTTTCTATCCACTTCATCCCAAACAACTGCTATAGTACCATCGCTTAACACAGCTGATTGAGGATGGCGTGCATTTTTGCTAAAGAGTTTCCTTTCTCTAAAATCTTTCCCGTAATTATCTGTAGAAGTATAGTATACACCTTTACCACCTCCCATCGTATACCAATAGAAGTGTAAACCATTGCTATTTGAAGTCATAGTAGGCCCAGTATGGGGACATCCCGCTATCTCCCAATTATCGAAACTTATTCGCTGAGGAGCAGAGAAATGACTCCCTCCATCACGGGATACGGTATATGCCATGTCGCGAATATTTTTATTAAAAATATTCCGGTAAACAACATTTATGTATCCACGGCTATCGACATGAATGTCCGTTCGACAGCATTGACAAGTAGAACGTCCTATTATTTTTTCATTTTGGAAACCATTCTTACCCTCTGTTGAAGCATAAAATAATGTCGACCCCTCCGTTTGATTTTCAGAACGGTTGTCTAGCCAAACGATAGCTGCGTTTCCATCTTTCAATACAGCCAAATCAAAATAACGCTGATCGTTACTGGCCTTATCGGTCGAAATCGGGATAGGATTAGACCATGTTTCTCCCCCATCATATGATTGAGCATAATATATCAGTCCCCCATATTTATTTTCTGGACTTTGATTATCTACAGGCCAGACGGCAATAATTTCCCCATACGGCCTAAACACAACCTTGGGCATCATTTCATTATGAATATCTAGTCCTTCACTTGGAGGAATTGGGGTCGGACTCTTAAAAAAACTTCCATCCTCATTTAAAATTGCATAATACATTATGTTTTGCTTCTGTTCTTCTATCCACGAAATCACTGGCCGCCCCATATTATCCTTAGTCAAATAAGGGGCAGTGGCTGTTACATTTTTGGTTGAAATCAGCTTTGCTTCCGATTCTTTTTGTTGAACAAGCACGTTATTAGCTTTTCCGTCTTGGGCATATAAACTATTCATATAAAAAAGAGTTAAGCCAGCAACCAAACATGCTATTTTAAAATACTCGGTATGTGAATTTTTTTTCAATAGATATCTCATAACTAATCAGTACCTCCTCCAAAATTATAATTTATGCCTATGGTAAAGGTGCGAGGTTGACCAACGCGATAACTTTTACCCCATGCTGACTTATTAACTATTGTGGCATAATTTTTATCAGTTATATTGAGAGTGTGAACCCAAAATTCGATGCCGCTAACCTCATATCCCAAGCGTAAATTAAATACATCAAATCCAGGATATTTTTCAGTATTTGCTGGGTCCATATAATACTCACTCATGTGTTGCCATTCTAAACCAACATGTGCCCCATCTAAAAACTCTGGGCGATAAATGACTTCCGAGTTTGCTATGAATGATGGTGCTGTACTCATAAGGTTACCACTATAATCATTCCCCTCTTCAACAAAATCTATGAATTCATGCTCAGCATTAGCTCCGCTAACCCTAAATGAAACTTCATCAATCGGGGCATATCGTATAGTATATTCTACACCTCGATGTCGTGTCTCACCTGCATTTTCCTTTTCTGTTGAACCATCCGGTTGCTTAACACTGATAATCTCATTCATACCATTTAATTGGTAAATTGAGAGATCCATGTACCCTTTATTTTTAGCAAAGGAGAGCCAACCACCAAGCTCATAGTTTGAGTATGTTGACGGCTCCAATGTGGGCACCTTTACCCCCCTGTACAATTCTGAAACCTCCGGCGGTGAAAAGCCAACTGAGTAATTACCATATACTCCAATTTTATTACCGAGATCATAAGTTAGGCCCACTTTGGGAGTCACCTGATCAAAATTATTCTTTTCATCAGGTGCACCGGAAAAAGCTGTAGGATTTAAATGGTTATCATAATCATAATCAATACGATCGTAACGTAATGATGCTATAATTTTAAGTTTTTCAATGGGTGTAATCTTAAGGTGGGTATATGCAGCAGTATTCATTAGATCAATAGAATACTTACTCAACAAAGAATCTGTCTTCACATAATTCGTATATATCCCCTCGGAATTTTTATCTATCTTGATATAGTTAGCTTTATAATCATTCGGGCTATAGTCAATATTCACACCTGTAATCCATTCAGTATTTAGAAATTCTAATTGTTCACGATGCTGAGCTATAACACCAAGACTTTGAAAACTATTGAGATTTTCCTCTCCATGTGCCAGAGTAGGGTCTCCTGTATCTGACCACGGTTTATAATCGTCTTTAATCCGGTAATGTGGATTTTGCCCCATTGCATTATCTCTATAAATGCCGGTAATACTTGTTTTAGAAGAAGGATTCCAAAATTGATCTACCGTTGATCGTAAACGAAGGGCATCAACCTTTCGATAAGTAAAAGTTTGCAAACTTGTAAAATCCTGGCTAAAGAAATTAGTGCTATCTACTCCTCCAGTCATATCAGTTTTATAGTCGATATAACTTAGTGAATTTGTCCATACGGTTTTATCCGTAACATGCCAATCTGCCCTAAGCGTTAATGCGAGCTTGTCAAAGTCACTATGATCTCGTGGTCCTTCTGTACGATTGGCATAATAGCCACTTGCAACAACTCCCACTTTCCCCCAGCTATCAGACACTTTCAAATCAGCCCTTTTATAGTTTAAGTTATTACCCTGCAACTGTGCTTGAAATTCCGGATCACGGGTCGGCCGGTGCGTAATAAAGTTAATTGCTCCACCAATAGCTTCACTCCCATAAAGTGAAGAAGCGGGACCTTTAATAACCTCCATTCTACTAGTACTTGCCATATTCATCTCAATAAGAGCATTGTGATTAAATATTCCCGTGGGTCGAATAGGGATCCCATCTTCCAGATATAAAAACATGCTACCATATGACAAAGGTTGTCTCATACCCATGCTATGCTGTTCGTTCCCTAGGTCTACCATATATACCCCACTTACCTTGTTTAAAACCTCTCTGGGTGTTGTGGGTTTAGTTTCATTGATAGTTTTTTCTGAAATAGTTGAAATCGCAATTGGTGCATCAGATCGTTTCTGTCGATCACGACTTGCGGTTACCACTATTTTATCTAACTCAGTCTCCGAAGGTTGTAATGAGATTACCATATCCTTCTGTAGTTTTTTTGTTTTTGAGAGAAACCCTACAAAGGATACTGTTATACTGTCTCTTTTTGTCGAAGGTTGGAGTTTATATTCACCATTATAATTTGTGATGGTTCCCTCTGTTGTTCCTGTTACTACTACATGCGCACCTGGTAAAGGAGCAAGGGTTTTTTCATTGATAACTTGTCCTTTAAAGATCGTTTGGGCCCATACAGAATTGGTTAAAAAAAGAATGAGAATTATTCCAATAGTAATGCTAAAAGATTTATATGAATGCATGATTCTAGACTGTTTTAAATATCTGCACCAAAGCCAGTTAGCGATATGCTATAGCAAGGCCTTTATTCTGAATAGAGTGCAGAATATAGATTGTTAAGTAATTACGAGATATGGAGAATCATGCCATAAGACGGGGTGGCCGAAAAATATCCTTTGCAAAAAGAAGGGTTATCTTCTGATCCAATAATAGAAAGATATATTGATCAGTATGATTTGTAATACTTATTTCAGAAAATGGTATCGCTTTTATCTTGAATGGAGAAGAAATAACTACGGATTGATTGCTATTATGGTCACAACCACACAATATGACTGAAATTCCATCGGTTTTATCAGATCTTGTATGGTTACAGCTGCATTTTTTACCTTCTTTAGAACACATTGACCCACAGTCTCCATCCATGTTGCAAACCATTACCTCCTCATGATGTTGATTTATTTGCTGTAATAATACTGGGGAAATAGTCTGCAACATCCATGCTCCAAGGAAAAGAAAAAAGACAACCGATTGTATGGATTTAAACTTTTGAAGCACAGTTAAAGGATAAAGGAGTAATTTGTCCTAAAATATTATTTCAGTATCTATTTTCAAAACAATAACTCTTCTCTTTTTGCGTGGGCACATTTATTTTAATAAATTGTGAATAATCGCTCACATACTGACATGTATTAACCTCATAATTTATGAAGAACCGAATTTGGCTATTATTAATGCTAATTGTATTCTTTGCAGCTGGTTCTATTCAGAAGAAACTCTTACAGCAGTCAAAGGATACACAACCTATTAAAACAATAATGCAACGCCTCATGATGGATATGCAAACTATCGAGGTTGGCATCTGGAACGAAAACTATGATACAATCTGGTCAGGAGCGAACAATATTGTAAACCATCCTAAAATTCCTCTCGGCCAGAGAAAGGAAATTGCAGGTATTCTTGGTAAGAAGATGAAAGCTTTTGTAGCTTTAGACAAGCAAGTACATAACCATGCAGATTCTTTAGCTCAAGATGCTAAAGCAAAAAATATGAATGAAATCCTAAAGCATTATAGTATCATTCAGCAGGGCTGTGTAAGTTGTCATGCTAATTTTAGAACTAAAATTATTGAAAACAGATAAGTGGCTAAAAGCAAAAAACAATCAATATTAGATACGGCATTAGAATTATTTGTTAGAGACGGTGTAGACGGCACTTCAATTAGGGCTATAGCAGAAGGTGCTGAAACAGCAGAAGGGAATATTTACCGTCATTTTAAAAGTAAGAATGATCTGGCACGAAAATTATTTCTTGAATGTGCTAATCATTTCAGAACTGCTTTTAAAGAAGCCGCTGGTCAAGAGAAAAACCCTGAAGAACAAATAAAAGCCATAATTCGTGAGATATTCGAGTTTGCCTTTGACCAAAAAAAGGAATTCGCATATGTCCTTATTGTTCATCACCGAGAAGAAATCATTACCAAGGAAATTCTTTCTAAACCTCTCCCAAAGGATATCTTTATAAAAATACTTGAAACTGGTATTGATGAAGGTAAATTTCGCTCCGTAGATCCAAATATAGCTATAGCGTGGATTATAGGTATGGTTCAACGAAGTTTCATATTCATGCAAAGTGGTATGATCTCATTATCTAAGGAAGATCTAGTAGATCAAACTATTGATGCTGCATTACGGACCATTAAAGCTTAATGGGAGAGTCAAATTCCTTTCTCAGCAACTATTGAATTGCAGCAAAAACAGTAGGTACGTTAAATCATTTATTCTGCTATATTTGAATGTAGCATTTGAGGTCTTCGTGGCCGAAAATATCCACCCAAAATGCCTTCCTCAACTTGTTATATCATTACCCGCTTTGAATTACCGAATTATTTAAGTGTACACCAATTTAGTCGGGTTGTTCCTTTTTTGAATAAAGTCTTACAAAAGTATATGAATGTGCTTTTCTGATGGGATTTAAATTTTTGTGTTGTATAACACTGCTAAATAAAATGTTGATACTAGGGGTTAAGGATTGGGGCTAAAAACTTAATTTTTCGGTCATAATTCCAAATCGAAGTATATCTAATCGGTGATCGAAATAAATATTGTAATAATCAGATCCGTGGTAATAGCGAGCGAAAAATCCAATATCCTCAAAAAAACTTGGATGATAGTAGAACGTTAAACTAAGATTTAACCTCTGAGGTGAAAAAGTATTAAGGTTGTCATAGTCGCCAAACTTCCATGTGGTTTCACCTTTAAGCGACATGGCTGGTCGTTTTGACTTATTTTGCATTATCTCAGGTGAAAGCCTGAATATAGAAAAGGAATTGTTCCATCGAAGCCGGCTGTACATTCCGTGAAGCGGGGTATCAACCAATTTCTTGGGATGAAATTCCATCGAAGTTTTATAAAACTGATAGGCATTTAAGGGGCCACTAACATTGGTTTTTATAAATCCCAGTTCCAAATAGTTGGTTGAAAAACTTCCTGATTTGAGATTAATGGCTCCATCCTTCAGATAAAAATCTCCTTCTTGTCCGTTAGAGTGGTGACCAATGCGACCATACAGACTGAGAGTCTGTATGGTCGCTCGCTTCTTTAAAAAATAATACAACGTAAGCTGTGGCATATAGCTGGGAGTACGTACTGGAAAGGATTCTTCCTGATACATTCGAATAATAATTTTGGGGGTAACAATACCCATCAAACGAGCATTTTTACTTTGTCGCAGATAAAAATTCGGAATCACATTAGCTTCGAACCATAGCGGCTTGATATTCCCAATATCGGCTGGGGCGGTAATATAACTGTTCCCCTGATTTACCTGGGATATAATCTTCAAATCCACTTTAGACAAAGCCATCTGGCTTTGTCCCAAGACTGATAAGGGCATAAAGCCTAAAATTAGCAAAACTGGCATGGATTTAAGCATGGAAATGGGGTAAATAATATTATGCATTATTATTTGGAAGTTAATGACAAACAGACACTTTTAGACGCACGTTTATTTCATCTTTGTCACAATCAATTTTTCATTAGAAATACAGCTTACAGAGTATTTTTACTCATAGGTTTACTACTTTTAAACTGTTATTTAGCTTCGATTGTTGGTTTGACTCAACGAAGTTTTACATTTATCCAACGTAAATGATCTTTTTATCTAAGGTAGTTGTAGTAGATCAAACTATTGATGCTTTATTACCAACTATCAAAACTTGAAATTTGGACACTATAAATTTTTGCTTCTGATTATCTCAATCAGGGTCAGATTGATTTATTACTGAGGAAATGCTCTTTTTTTCAATGTTGAATTGAACAGAGTTTTCTAGAAAAATTTTCTCGACATCTTTTTGTACTTCATCTTTATGTAAAAAAGTACTCAAACTTGCAGCAAGTAATTGATAGAACATACATTCGTTATTTCTCTTACTATCCCCACTTCTATCAATAATTATTCCTTGATACATCTTAAACAACATTGACGAATACCTTTCCAACGTTTTTTCTCTAAGTGCGATGTCCTTTGCAGGATCAATAACTACAGCACTTATTAATAATTTGTCTTCTATTAGATGAGTAAAATACTTCGAAATAGCCTGACCTAAATTTTCATTTCTACTAATCCTTGTTGAATCGAGGTAAAACTCAATAGGTTCAAGGGCGTTATTTATAGCAACCCTTAATGCTTGATTTAAAAGATGCTCTTGAGAATTAAAATAGTAATTAATGCTTGCTGAATTTACTTGAGCTAATTCAGTTATCTTTCTATTTGTTACCGAATGATACCCGTTATGGGAAATAAATTTAATGGTAGAATCTAAGATTCTCTGTTTAGTTTCCATATCTATATTATCTATTTAATGGAAAGTAGACTTTAATACTTGTTCCATCATGTTCACTTGAATGAATCTCTACCTCACCATCTAACTGCAGGGTAAGTACCCTTATCAATTTAAAACCAAGAGTAGATGAGCT
Organism: Fodinibius sp. GM21; assembly: GCF_058386955.1. Taxonomy (NCBI): domain Bacteria; kingdom Pseudomonadati; phylum Balneolota; class Balneolia; order Balneolales; family Balneolaceae; genus Fodinibius; species Fodinibius sp. GM21. Next base: position 232,521 of record NZ_JBYEIQ010000003.1, read on the forward strand.
TTTTAAGGGTTTTTTGTCTTCAGGAATACCATTACCATTATCTTTAACTTGTAAGCAAAGGTGATTTTCAAAATGCTTTGTTATTGTAATTTCTATCTCTCCATTTTCCCTTTTACTAAAACCATGCTTAATAGAATTTGTTATAGTCTCGTTAAGAATTAAGCCTATTGGCACAACTTTATCCGGTTCTAGAAATATTTCTTCAATTTCATAGTAGAATTGAACTAGTTTCTCTTCAGTTCCTAATGCATCTTTAATTTGCTCCGATAATTTTTCTACATATTCTTGCAAATTTATCGTTGATAAATCTCTCCCTTCATATAATAACTCATGGATCAACGCCATAGACTGTATTCGATTTTTACTTCCGACAATGGCTTGATGTGCAAGGCTATCTTTGGGAAACCGCTCTTGCTGTAGATATAGTAGTCCTGCAGTTTGAGCTAAATTGTTTTTCACTCTATGGTGAATTTCTTTTAGGAGAAATTTCTTTTCATCTAAGTTTTTTTGAAGGGATTCATTCCAGGATTTTATTTTCTTATAAAATAAATATGACGTAGTAACCCCAGCAATAAATAATACCGAGCCTGTAAGAATAATTATCAGAAAGAAAGATTTTTTAATCCATAATAAGGAATCATCAAATGCATTATTTATTATGTAATTTAGTCTTAATAGCTCTCTATTCTTTTCTATAACAACAGAAATGGATTGATCTAAACTGTTTTTAGTTATGGCTTCAAAAACAGTGTGTAACTCTTGAATTACCTGATCTGATTTTCTTTTTGCTGCTAATGCCTTAGTAAAAGAGGGGGTATTTTGTATATACCCAAATAGGTATTGTGTACTACTGGTAAAATCAAGGGTACTATTATTTTGTAAAGATAGGTTGTTGGAATATGAACTGCCTTTTTCACCAGATACTAATTCTTCGATTCCCAAGGAAATTGTTGCTAACTGATTGAATCCTCTTGTAGTTAAGTTTCTATTTCGGAAATCCTGAGCTAAATCATAGGTGATCATCCTTCTTATAAGATCCTCTTGATTGTTAATCCACCTATCTTTTACCGTAAGTAATTCAAATGTAGAAGTCGCAATTATTCCTCCCCCCATTGCTAGAATAATCAAACATATTCCTATTAGGGCAAAAAGGATATTTGCACTCCAAAAGTATTTATCGAGGAAACTTATTCCCTTAGCTTCTGAATCAAATTCTGGATTGGCCATTTTGATAACTTTAAATTATTGAACATGCAGCTATATGTAATTGATGTTATGTTTTACTTAATCACTAAATAAGTGCAAACTATTTTTTAAGAATCATAACATTTATCACCATCTTCCAATCTTGAAATAAGCTTCTCAACTTCATCTGCAATTTTATTCTTATTTATCCTATTAAAATCTGCAGAAACCAATTGCATAGTATTAAAGACACCGTCGGTAATTATGACTGATAGCTTATCACTCTCTACTATTCCAAAATCCTCCAATACCTCCCCTTCTTTATCGATAACTACTGGAAACGCCTCATCTTTAAGCTTGCCTTTCTGGATATTATAAAATGGAAACGAGGTTTTTATCGGTTCTACTATTAAAACCGAATGGACACATTTTCTATATTTTTCTTTCAGGGCCTTTGTCCAATGTCTGACGTCTCCCATAAGCGTTTTTCCTTTTGACATGGAAGAAGGCTTAGAAAGAAGGAAAAGAATGGTAACATTGTTTGTTACATCTCCAAGTTGAAGCCGCTCTCCCCCAACCGTCTCCATTTTTATCTGGGGGATTTTCTTTATAGTTCTTTCTGTATTGGTATTTGTCTGACTAACAGCAGGGATAGTCATTAAAAATGTGAATAGGATCAGAGGAAAAAATATAAATTTCGTAACCATGATATGGTTTATTTAAAAATGATCCCGGCTGTCAACCGGGACCATTTGGGGTTTATGTTAGGTGTATGGGACGTTAGGGAGGAGCTTATTTTGTATTTACAAGTTTGCGATTATTAATCCAGCTCATTAAGTCATCAACAACTGTATAAAAAACCGGTACTACAACCATTGTTAAAATGCTTGAGGCTGTTAAGCCTCCAATGATGACAATAGCCATTGGGGAAAATCGCTCTGCTCCTAATGCCAGCTCCATCGCCAATGGAAGCATTCCAATTACCGTCGAGAATGTGGTCATCATAATAGGTCGAAACCGAACGGCAACTGATTTTTTCACAATTTCTTCGCGGCTTTCTCCTTCCATTTGGTGTAGAATAAAATCGATGAGTATAACTGAATTATTAACAGCAATACCTATCAGCAGGATAAAACCAATTAGAACAGACATTGAAATCACTTTACCTGTAATTATTAAGGCTATTGCGGCCCCAACGGCAACAAGAGGAACCGCGAGCATGACGGTAAATGGATGTATAAAGGAGCGAAACTGAGCAACCATTAACAGATAAACCGCAATCAAAGCAGCAAAGAGCGCTGACAGCATTTTTGATCGAGATTCCTGAAGATCAGAGTTTTCTCCAGTTACTTTCATTTCATATCCATCTGGAACATCCATCTCACCAATAGATTTTTCAATGTCAGCAATAACGTGACTAAATGCACGATTATAGGTAAAACCTAGAACATCGGCGGTACGAATAAGATTTTCACGTGTTATTAAGTTAGGAGCCAATTGCACATCGGTTTTTGCTACGGAAGATAACGGCAAACCCGGTTTCAGTTTAGTTTGCAGTACATCATCTAAGACTTTTCGCTGTGTAGAATCATACCTTACTACAATATTCGGATCAGTACCATCCGGGGCATCTAACTGTGTAACAGGCAAACCATCAACGGCAGCAAAAGTCTCCTGTGCTATATATCCTGGCGTGAGGTCATAGAATGCAGTATTCATACGATCAACGGTGAACTGTACTTCGGGCCGTTCCAGTGTCCACTGTCGATAAATGTTGACAGCTCCTTCCACCTTTCGAACCCGTTGGCTCACTTCTTTAGCCAGCTTATTAAGTTGCTCTAAATCCGGCCCAGAAATTCTTACATCTATAGGTGCTGAGGTCGTACTTTTAGCCGTACCACCCAATTCTTTCAACACAGCTGTACGAATACCAGGAATGTTGTTTATTTTATCTCGCAACTGATCTTCAATTTCCCAGATCGACCTGGCCCGTTCTTTACGAGAAACCAAATCTACCGTAATAAATGCCTGTTGTACACCCATAGCTCCCGCATCACCGAAAAATTTGGCGTCAGGTTCGAAACCGATCTGCGAGGTATAGTTTATGACATCCTTGTCCTTATTGAGCAATGCTTCTATATCACGTACTATTGATTTTGTCTGTTCAAAAGAACTTCCAGCTTCCGCTTCAATAGATATAAAGAATGAACCCGAATCAAGCTTTGGTAATACCTCCATTCCCCGCATACCCAGTAGAGCCATGCTCCCAATAAATATTACCAGGGTGCTAGTTAATAAAATTGTACGGTGACTAAGCGACCAATCCAGCAATACAAGATAACCGTCACGCAAATTATCCATGCCTCGATTAAATGGCGCAATATACCTTTTTATCCATGCCCCAAACTCTGAATCATTTCTCTCAAGAAGAAAAAATAATAGCGGGATAAGCGTTACAGCCATCAAGATAGAAGCGCCAAAGGCAAAAATCATGGTAAGCGAAAGGGGGCCAAAAACTTTACCCACAAAACCTGTCAGAAACTGAAAGGGAATTAAAACTATGATTGTTGTAGCAACTCCAACCAGTACAGCGAAGAAGACTTCCCCTGTCCCATCAATGGCAGCTTCTTTTGCAGAAATATTCTCATCATCATAATGTCGGCTAATATTTTCTATAACAACTACAGCACCGTCTACAACCATACCAACAGCCAAAATAATAGCTGATAATGTAACTAAATCCAGCTCCATACCGTTGAGTTTCATAAGAGCAAAAGTCAAAAGAAAACTCATAGGCATCGCTATACTTACAATGAAAGCACGGCGAAAGCTCTCTAGGAAACCAAAGATAATCAGAGATGCCAAAAAGAGTGCAAGAGCAATTGAAGTGGCCATATTCCCTGTGACCTGTTCAGTAAAAGACCCTTCTTCAGTGGCAACTTCAAATTTCAGATCCGGATATTCCGTTCGTAGTTCCGGTAGTTCAGCAGTAACACGATCTACCACTTCCACCGTATTCGCATCATCCTGTTGCAATACCTGCACGGCTACTACTTCCGTACCATTAGCCAGGAAGGCACTTTGTGGATCAGCCACCCCGTCTTCAACCTCGGCAATATCTCCGATAAGCAACCGCTGATTATTCTCATTCTTAATGGGGATATTTTTGACTTCATCAGCTGTAGTGAGGGATTCATCAAAACGTAGCAATACTTCACGACGGCTGTTATCAATGCTGCCCAACGGCCTTGAAATATTGGCTGTCTGTATGGCTTGGCTAATCGCACTTAACGTTAGATTAGTTGCTTCCATACGATCACGATCAATTGATATATTAATTTGCCGGCGATATCCACCAAAAATATCTACAGAGGCAACCCCCCTTAAGCGCTGTAAAGCGGGAGCTATCTCATCATCTGCAACTTGGCGTACTTTCTTTAAGTTACCATCATGTGAACTTACCCCAAGTGTGATAACTGGCTTATCACTTGAACTAATTTTTAAAACTCGCGGATCACTAATCGATTCAGGAAGACTGCCACGAATTCGACTAACCGCATTCTGTACATCTACAGCAGCTAAATCCACGCTCACATCATATTGGAATTCAGCAGTTACGACTGAAAGTCCGTCCTGAGACTTTGAGGAAACCTTTGCAATACCGTCTAATGCTGCAACTTCCTCCTCCATATCCTCTGATACTTTTTCAGCCACATCCAAAGCCGTCGCACCAGGGTATTGAGTGATAATGGTTACTACCGGAGGAGATGTTTCCGGAAATAAGGATATTGGAAGCGATAAATAAGACTGTGCCCCAAATACCAGAATGGCAAGAGCCAGTGCATAGATGGTATATCTATTTTTTATTGAAAATCCTGCCCAGTTCATAAAATGTGTTTTCTATAATTTAAATATTCAATGTTGTTTCACGAACAATCTTAACACGGTCTCCGGATTCTACATTATTTACTCCGGAACTAATGATTTTATCAGTTTCTGAGAGAGACCCTTTTACCTGTCGATATTCTCCTTGTTGAATACCTAATTGTACTGGTATTTCTTCTACTTTCTGCTGTTTGTTTATCCTAAAAACGCGGGGTGAATCACCTCTTAAATCTATCGATGACACAGGAAGCAGCAGAGCATTTTCTTGTTTATTTATTTTAAAAGACAAGGATACGCCAGCCCCAGAAGGGCGATCACTAACTACTCCATCTGGCAAATCAACAAAGACACGTACACTTCTAAATGGTGGCTTAGCTTGTGAATCAATACGTTCAACTTTGCCTTTAACACTCTTATTATTCAACTCTACAGTTACTAGACTCCCTACTTCTATACCTTTTTGAATATCTTGCTCCAATACATCAGCATAAATAACTGTCTGCCCCTGATGAAAAAAGAAGACAGGCTGATTAGGACCAATATTACTTCCCTCACGGACAATTATTGATCCGATTGTTCCTTGTGCAGGAGCTCGTAATTCGGTCAGCTGTATACGCTCTTCGACTTCTTTCAATGCTGCTTTTGCGGCATGGAAACTACTTAAGGCCTGTTCATAGTTAAAAGCAGTTTTATTAAAAACAGTTTGTGAGATAGCTCCCTCTCGATAAAGTGTGCTGTCTGTGGAAACCTCCCGTGCCCAAAAAGCCTTTGCTGATTTGGCCTTTTCTAATTCACTTTTCACACGACTGTGCTGAGCATCCAATTCAGGCACTGAAACAGTAGCCAAAAGCTGACCTTTTTGTACCTTCTCACTCTCCTCCACTTCTATCGTTTCAAGCATGCCTCCCACTCGAAATGAAAGACTGCCATCTTTTGCTCCCGTTACTGTTCCCAGATAAGGTAGCTCTTCGTCAATAGTTTTTACAGAAGGACGAGTAACTTCGACAGCTATACCAGTATTCTTTGTAGAGTTCTGTTCCTGAATTTTTGCCGTAGTATTATCGTCATTAAGCCATAAAACGAGAGTAGTGCCCAGCAGAGCTATAATAAAGAGAATTAATATATCTTTTTTGTTCAGATTCATCGCGGTTCACCTTCAGCCAGTTTTATTGCCATTTCTTTATTCAATTGTCCTGTTAATACTGCGATATTTAGATTTAACATTCTAAGTTGAGCACGCATCGCAATCAGTTCAGCACGTACACCGTTTAATTTAGACTCTGTTGTCAACAAGTCGGTCATTGTAGACCGTCCTTCCCGAAATGATTTGTTCTCAACACGATAGGTTTCCTCCAGATACTTTATTCGAGTTTCTATTGATTGTATTCTTTTTTGCGTTTCATATTGTGCATTTGTCAACTTGTTCAACTGCTGCCGATACTGCTGACGGGTTTGTTCGAGTCGAATTGCCTGAGATTTAGCTTCTTTCTTTTTAACCTGATTATTGACCACTTTCTTTCCTGCAAAAATTGGGATACTCACTCGAATCCCAACCATCCATTGATCATCTATTTCTAAGCTACTACCAGACCGGAACTGCTCCATAGCAAATAAATTGAATTGCGGTAGAAAAGCACGATACGAAGCCTTGGCATTAAACTGAGATGCATCTTTTTGATGCTCGGCTGCAATTACGGATGGAGCATATTCCGGAGCTACGTTATCTGGATTAAAGGCGTAATCACTATCAAAATTAATTGGCTTGATATTAGCTAAAGTGAGTTCTCTTTCAAGGGCTAAATCATCCGAAAGTCTTAACAAGGTTTGGTCAATCCTATTATTTGTTGAAATAATAGCAGCTTCTGCACTTACAATTGTATCATCAATTTTCAGCAAATCAACTTTGGCGACCCTACCTTCATTAAATAATGATTCTAATTGATTCCTGTTTTTCTTTAAGGTCTCAATACGTTCTTCTTGAACCTTTTTCAGCTCTCTTAGTTGCTGAATCTGAATGAAAGCAGAACTAGTCGATTCGATAGTTTCCATCTTGGCTAACTCGTATTTGATATTTGCCGCATCAGCAAGTGCTTTCGTCTTTTTTCGCATGGCACGACTCTCACCAAAATCAAAAACTTCCCAATCAGCCTGTACAGTTGCATCATATATGTGATCATCCAAAGGCGGGAAAGCACCCTTTTGGCGTATTGGAGTTATAATTTGAGGATATTGGGATCTTGTATACGAAATATTAGCATTTACTTTCGGGATGTAGTCTGATGAGAGTAGACTACTTCCAGATTTGGCAGCCTCGGAATTAGTTTTGGCTATTCGAGTGCTAGTAGCATTATTAAGTGCTTTTTCAATCGCAACAGATATCTCTAATTGGTGTCTCTCACTATTCGTCTGAGCCATTAATTCATGAGCAACCCCAATCACAAGGATTAATGATATTGCAATAGTTAAAATATTCTTCACGATAATTCCTTGAATTATTTTAAGTGAGCGTTCATTCACAAAGTATATGTTCTTTTGCTTACTGTCAAGAAGTGTTTTTAACTTTTTAGTTTGGAAATGCTTGAGATGTGGTTACGCTTCTTACTTAGCTATTCGCCCATAAAATTCAGATTATAAGCCCATCTTTTTTTATTGAATTTATGGAAATAAATAAGCTCAGCATGGGTGGTTTATTGCTTAAATGAACGTTATATTCTCTTTCATTGAAGCTCCAATCCCTCTTTTAAAATCAAAGATAATACCATTAATAATTTTGATGAATAGCCGGAGGTTATCCAACCTCCGGCTATTGCAGTTATTTACTAGCATTTAGCTTTGAAACTTAAAATCCCAGTGAAATAGCTGCTGTAAATGCACCATTCCTCACTTCGGGATCTCCAACAACATCAAAAGCATCGGTAAGGCCTAATGTATATCGCAAATCTAGCCCTACACTTTGCAATAGAGATGTTGGAGGCTGGTCTAAGCCTAAATCGAGCCCACCTCCAAAGACCAAACTAAATTCAGTATCAGTCATTTTGTTGTCAATCTCTATTTCATTTGCATCCCCGTAAAGAGAAAAGCCCAATTCAGGGCCAGCATAGATATTGGGCTCGAGGCTACCACCTGTTGGCACGTGCAGTTTTGCCAAAACCGGGATCTCTAGATATCCGAATCGGTATTCAGTTGATCCTGCTTCTCCTAGAAGACCGGTATCCACATCCGATCCTTTAGTACTGAACAGCACTTCCGGTTGGATAGAAAAATAGTCGGCCAGACGATAGTTTAGCCAAACACCTCCGCTGAATCCAGCTATTGCTGAAGTACCACCAACATCATCGCCATATAGATCTGCTGCATTAATACCGGCTTTAACCCCCCAGTTTACTGGACGATAATCCTGTGCTTGTAGTTGAGAAGTGGCTAACAGAATAAATATTCCTGCTAATATACTTGTGTAAAGTTTTATATTTTGTTTTGTAAGTTGCATAGTCAACCTCCATAAGGTATACTTTAATTGATTAGATCATTCTACTAAATGATCTATGATTTCATATTAAAGGTGCGCGTGTTTATATCTTGGTAACCGTAAACACGTGCACCCTTTCTGCTTGTTTTTCAAGCATTTTCTTTAGTGTCCGTTTACATTAACTGTCGTTTAAAACTCTTTGCTTTACATCATTTAGAGTTGTACTTAAAGGGTTTTGACTATCCGAAAGCAATGCTCCAATTAATTCAGTTACAAATGTCAAACTCTGGTAACCTCGATAATCATCTATCAGTCCCGTTAAGTTTGCTAAACTAACATTTCGAATTTGGGCTGTATGTGTCTCCAATTTCTCCCGCTCTAAATATATCATTGGCTTTTTAACCTTATTATTGACTGATCTATCATTATAGGAGTTGTTATTTTCGGTATAAAACACCCATACATGCTTTACTAGATCAACAATCTTATCCATTTTGGATACATTTGTTAGCACTTCTTGAGGGATGCCCGCTCCCATCAAAAAAATATTTCGGATCCTAAAATCCCCCGGAATCTGGAAAGAATGGTATACAACCAAAGATCCCATACCATTGCACATAACATCTACTGTGCATTGGGCGCAATTCAGACGATACACCCAATGCCGAAAAAACGATCCTGCTTTTCTTATATGTTCTTTCGAATTGTAATTAGCGGATTTTGACTCTCCGCTTGGCCAAATAAAACCCACAATGGCATCATATTTATCTGTTAAAGATTTTCGGTAGTGATAATCCAGCGTTAAGTAATATGACAACACATCAAATATTTCCTGATAGAAGCCATGCACAAGTACCAATACATTTTTTCCGTTAATCGCTGACAATAACTTCGTCTCACTAATTTGCTTCATCTTTCCATTTCGCTCGAGATTAAAAAGATGCTCTTTGTCCGAAAAAGCATTTCCGTCAACTCCATCCTGTCTTAAATTGATCATATACATAGCATCCTCATTCTTTTAAATTCTTCGTCTAGTTTGGATGGCATATTTACTGACTTTACAACGTTTCCTGAGCTTGTAACCCTGTCTAATAGCTTCATGATTCTGACATTTGATGCAATGAGATGAACTCTGAATGATCTTCTTTACTTGTATCCTTCAGGACCTTACATATATCTAAAGTCGTATTAATAAGTGAGCGTTCACTCATTAATGTACATATCTAAACTCTCCATGTCAATAGGAACTGACATAACTTTTTTTAGTTAATAATAGAATTTCAAAAGTTCGATTTGCAGATTGGTAGAAGCGTCAAATTGACTGAAAATAATTCGTATATAAAAGAGACAGGCAACTTATCATTTAGGAAATGTAAATATTGATATATCAAAAATATTTACCTCTATTACACCGCTGACCCCCTCCAGATTATTCGGCCGATGATCTCAAAGTTATCCTCATCTAATCCCACTTCAATAGGATTAAATTTTTCGTTGATTGTAGAGAGTTGCAGGCGTTTTGAGGGGAGACGTTGAACAAGTTTCATTCGAAGCTCATCATCAAATCGTACAACAAAAATTCCATCACCAGTAGGATCAGTTTGATCTTTATTCACCAGCACAAAGCTTCCCGGCTTGATCACTGGATTCATTGAATCACATTTTACATTAATAGCAAAAAGATTATTTGAATCCGGATTAACAATTGTATTGATAAACGTACTACAAAACGGCATCGTGTGGGATGGATTTTCCCATTTCTCCACAGGCAAATGTCCTTCCCCTCCTTTTTTTGTAGGACTCATCCTATAAAGCGGAAGATTTAAAAATTGTATGGGGTTTCTCTGATCCCCATTATTTAACTCATCTTTTTTCAAGATAGGATGAATGCCTCTGAGAAGCCATTCAACACTTATAATATTCTTATTTTTGAGAATGTTATTTAGAAATTCTAAATCTGGTACTGACTCTCCCTTCCTATATCGATAATAGGTAGATTGGCTACAATGGCCCATATCAGCCATTTCTGAAGGAGATAATCCTAATACATTTTCTAACTCTTGCAGTCTCTCGCTAAATATTTTTTTTGCCGGCATCAATAATAAATTTTAATATTCCCATTTTTGGGAAATAGTTCTGATTTACTTAATCTGTATTAAATATGCTTAAGTATAGTGTAATTAAAATTTAGTGCTTTTTCATTTAGGATTTGTACTGTTGGCTAATAGAAGGGAAAGCCAATCTTATAAAATTATACCATTTGTATGAAGAACGTGAACTTGGAGAAGGCTTTATTCTGGAATAATCCTATTCCAATGTTTTTACTATCTGGAAAACTTAAAGAAATAACAGATATTAACAATGCTTTTAAGAGCCGATTTGATTCTGCTTCTAAAATTATTGGTAGTACATTCGGAGACATTACAAAACCTCTCGCTTCAACCCTTAACCCCGCTAAAGATTCGAATATATCAAATGACTTCATCATCTTCTCACCTCCCGACGGTGATGATACGATAGTTGAACTATCCTTACAGCAAATCGAACTTGGCGAAGAGCCAAGATATTTAGGTACCATTAAAGAACTTTTCCCGCCACTTGTTGAAAAAGATTCTATACAACATCCCATTTTCAAATCAATATTCGACAAAGCCCTTGATATTATACTCGTTGCTGATGACAAGGGGCAGTTTACCCAAGTGAATGAGACGGCTTGCAAGAAGTTAGGATATTCCCGAGATGAACTACTTGGCATGAGTGTGGGAGATATTACTTACGAGCCCATGCAATCATACAAGGATAAAAAATGGGAGGATTTCCAGCGTACAGGTACAGACGAAGGGAAATATCTGCTGGAAGCAAAAGATGGAAGCGTTATCTATACAGAGTATAGGGCCATTGCAAATATACGGCCCGGTCAACATCTGTCCATCTTGCGAGATGTCAGCGAAACAATTCGTATTAAGGAAGAGCTTCAGGCAAGTGAGGGGCGATTCAAACGCTTACTTGATGCGACCCCGGATGCGATTTTTGTTGTTGATCAAGAGGGTGACATTCTATTCAGCAATCCGGAGGCCGAACGAATGATGGGATATTCCGAAGAAGAGCTTGTGGACAGCCCCATTGAAATTCTTGTTCCTGAGCTTATGCGGGAAGAACACAAAGACCACTGCCGCCGGTATACTGAAAATCCACATAAACGGCCGATGGGAGCTGATCTTGAATTATCAGCCATTCGAAAAGATGGGACCAAGGTACCGGTAGATATTATGCTTGGTCCCCTTAAAGAAAATGGTGAGGTGCATACGCTAGCCGTGGTCCGTGATATTTCAGACTACCAAGAAGCTCAAAATAAGATTAGACGAGAACAATCTTTCACCAAGTTGCTTCATCGTTTGACCAAGATTGCCAACGAAGCAAAAGGGTTGGATGAGGCCTTGGACAAAAGCATTGCAGAAATTTGTGAGTTTATGGACTGGCCTGTTGGTCATGTTTACAAACCCACAAATGACGACTCCGGTGAATTTTATCCGGCTGACCTTTGGTATTTACAAGATCCGGAAACGTTCGAAGACTTCCGTAGCTTTACCATGGGCGTCCGATTTTCTCCCGGCGAAGGTATGGTCGGTGACGTCATAGAAACCGGCAAGCCCCAATGGGTGAGAAATGCCCACGAAGATCCTGATTTTGTCCGACGCCTGCCCGAGGTAGACTTACAAATTAGGGCTTGTTTTGGCTTTCCCATTCTTGTCGAAGAAGAGGTGGTAGGAGTATTAGAATTTTTCTCGTCGAACGTTTTAGAAGAAGACGCCCTGCTGTTGGAACGGATGGCCACCATTGGATACCAGTTGGGTCGCGTATATGAGCGCTACAATGCCGAAAAAAAGTTGAAGCGTAGCGAAAAAAAATTTAAACGTCTGTACAATACCTCCTTTGATGCGATTTTAATTCTGGGTAAAAATGAATTAATCGACTGCAACAAGCGAGCCGAAGAGCTATTTCAGTGTTCTTGTGATAAGCTCAAAGACAATTCTCTGACTACTTTTTTTCCAACCATGCAACCCTCAGGAGAGGCATCAGGTGATGTGGGCAATGAGAAGGTAAAAAAAGCCTTTCAGGGAGAGAATCAATTTTTTGAATGGCAGTTTCGACGTTCGGACGGTACTACTTTTGATGCCGATGTGAGTTTAATCCATATGCCCCTCCACGGAGAAAATTATGTGCACGCAATTATAAGAGATATTTCCGAGCGTAAAGAAAAGGATCGGCTTTTGAGGAAAAATATGGAGCTTTTTAGCCAGCTTTTTGAAAATGCGCCGGTAGGATTGGTACTGTTAGATGAGGATCATTCGATTACAAGGGTGAATGACAGTTTTGAGGAAATGTTTGGTTATCAGCTCTCGGAATTAAAACACGAGAATCTTGATACGTTTCTGGCCCCTCCAGAGCGGCAACAGGAAGCCCGGGATATTACCAATCGGACCTTACAGGGGGAATCCTTTCAGATAGAAACAGTGCGTCAGTGTAAGAATGGAAAAGATGTTCCGGTTCTTATTGCTACAGTGCCCGTGGAAATAGATGGAGACATTATTGCCATTTTTGGCATTTACGTGGATATATCTAAGCGAAAAGAAGCAGAACAGCAACTAAAAAAACAGTTGGAAGAGAAGAAGATACTACTTGCCGAAATTCACCACCGGGTAAAAAACAATTTAGCTGTTATTTCGGGACTGCTGGAACTCCAAAAGGATACTACCGAGCACGAAGAAGCCTATCGAAGCTTACAAGATAGTCAAACACGTATCCAGAGTATGGGGCTGATACATGAACAGCTCTATCAAATGGAGCTGTTCTCTTCCCTGCAATTCAATGAATATATTCAGAATCTGGGAGAAACTGTTGCATCGAGCTTTATAGACAGCTCGAAAGAAATTTCGATTTCTTATGATACCGAGCCCGTAGAGCTTGATATGGATCAAGCCATCCCGTGTGGATTGTTATTAAATGAACTTCTGACCAATGCCTTTAAACATGCATTTCCCGATCATGCTAACGGACATATAAAAATTGCAGTACATGAAGAAGATAGGCTTGTGACGTTAAAAGTAAGGGATAACGGTATTGGAATACCAGAAGAAGTAAAGGAAGGTCAAAATGGTTCTCTTGGGATTAAACTAATTCATACGCTTACCCATCAGCTTGGAGGAGAACTTGAAATCACAGAAGATAATGGCTCTTGCTTTATTTTGACCTTTGACAAAGACAAAAGGTAGAGTAATCTTCAAAAAACAATACTTTGGGAGAGTACGTTTACGGACGTTAGTCTTCTACAAAAACTCATATTAAATCTTCTAATCAATCAGTAGGGCCCATAATGTGATGGGCCCACTCTTTTATCTCCAGCCATTATTGGGATTTCAAATTTAGTACCTCTTCTTAAAAGAGATAATTTTCCATCACTTCAACTCAAAACTAAGTTGAAAAAATAACCAGATAGGATCATTCCTAAGCCGATTGTCACGAAAAACCCTACCAACAATTTCTTTTTCATGACTTTTTTAAGCAGTAGGGCCTCCGGCAGTGACAATCCAATGGCTCCCATCATAAAGGCAATAGCTGTTCCCATGGGCACGCCCTTGCCAATTAACGATTCGATTACCGGTAGTACGCTTACCGCATCCAAATAAAGCGGAATGGCCATAATAACCGAAAAAGGAACAGCTAATAGATTATTATCTGACATATATTGCTCAAAAAATGCCCGGGGCACGTAACCATGTATAAACGACCCGACTACCATTCCTGCAAAGACATAGGGTATTAATTTACCAATGGTCGTATAGGCTTCCCGGTGAATACTGGGAAGACGTTGCAAAAATGGTTTAGAATCTTCCTCCACGGTCATCTCTTTGTAGTCAAGTTCTTGAATCCAATCCACCACATACTTGTCGAATCCCATCTTCTCCAACAAGATTCCTCCTAATACACCGAGGACAATACCCGACAATACATAGATCAGAGTAACCTTCCAGCCATAACTGACCCAAAATACAGCAATCGCCACCTCGTTTACCAGTGGAGATGTAATTAAAAAGGAAAGTGAAATTCCAAGGGGCACCCGCCCCTGCATCATACCAACAAACAGCGGAACTGACGAACACGAACAGAACGGCGTTATTGCCCCAAGGGCCGAGGCGAGAATATTGCCGGTTCCCACTGTTTTGTTTTTTTCCAGGTAAGCCCCAATCCTGTCATACGACAAATAATCCGTAATGGTACTCATGACATATATTGCTATCACGAGCAGAACCACTATTTTTGAAAAATTGGCTATAAAGAAATGAGCCGCTTCAGCGTACCACAGCTCTTTTGAAAGGGCTAACACATCAAATATCAAATAGTCCGCTAATCTCACAAATAAATCAAAGAAAGCATCCATAATTTATTGGGTTCTGTTAAGTAATTGTTTCAGTTCATCCAGTCCGTCTATGTTTTCGTAGCTGCAAACCTCCTCATTAATGACAAGAGCTGGGAAATTCGTGGTCCCATATTTCATGGTCTCTTGTAGATCAGAGGTTTCTTCTATTTCTACCGTCACCCCTTCTTCGGCGGCGGCCTGCTTAATCTCCTCTTTGATTTCCTTCGAAGATGAGCAGTTACATGCAGATTGTAGAATTTTTACTGTTATAGGCATAGGTAGTAAATATTTGTAATTTGGGTTGTTCTACTTTTCAATTGAAGTTAAGTAGCGGTAGATCGACGACGATTGATCTTTGTATTATTATTCGTCCTGGCCAAAGTTTTTTGTCATGGCCACTGCACTTGACGGACAAATCTTGGCGAATTCGTCGCTCTGCAGTACCAACTCGGGAATCTCTTTTCTGGGCAGTTCTTTGTACCCGATCTCACGAAAAAACCTGTCGGCCGTAGTGGTCAGCAGATACATGGCATCGATGCCCAATTTCTTGGCATAGGATTCAATTTTGTGGACTAGTACTGTTCCCAGCCCTGATCCCCGGTGATTACTGCAGACAGCCAGGGACCGAAGAAGACCATGCCCATTATATATTTCTAGTCCAATGGTCCCTATGGGCTCGGAGTCTACCTTTACGATAAAGAAATGTTGTATATGATCTTTGGTAAGATCCTGACTTGGCAGCCCACAGCGTTCAAGTATGCTCTGCACTATTGATAACTCTTCCGGGGTTGCTTTTTCTATTTGATAATCCATTTGTGTATTCATAATAAGTCGTTATTCGTATGTTAAAGTCTTGTTTTGTAATCAGGTAAATGCTTGATATCCGTTTTTGCATATTCGATAAAGGTCTCCCCGCCCCCACTTTGGGTTAGCAACAGCAGCCCGCCAATAATGGCCAGGTCGCTGGCGATCGGCAGTATTTGCCGTTGGAAGAGTAGGATGGTCAATAAGGTCCAGATTATGATACACCTCGTGATAATGTAAACCTTATATCCCAAAAACAGGAATAATCCCCCGCTTAGCTCAATGCCAATTATGAGGGCCATAAGCACTGATGGAAATGGAATTCCCACGGCTGTTAGTCCTTCAAGGAATTCTTCATAGGAGATAACACGCGAAATGCCGCGCGTGATAAAAAATCCGGCTATAGCAAATCTGGATATCGTTGTAAGTTGTTTTCTCATCGTCTTTAGAGTTTTGTTCCTATTTCTACTATAAAGACGAATGAGATTTTCAAAAGACGAGATTTGCTATCTCTCTGAAACTTTTTTGTGGAGATAGGATTATTTACCAGTAACTACGTAAGGTGGGCTTGTAGTTCAGGTAGGAACGGCCCTAATATCTTATCGATTCAATGGGACGCAACCGATAATCTGGCTGTTGCTATCATATTTTAGATGGCAACAACGCCGGCTAAACTGCGTCACAATTTCTTTTCGGGCTTTTTGTACCCGTGATTTGAATGTACTGTAGGGAATGTTGAGTGCTTGTGCCGCTTCTTTTTGGGAGAGGGATTTTTTAAATACCTCCAACAGGATATCTTGGTCTACCATGCTGTACTCTTCAATGAGTTCCTCCAAGCATTGGCTGATCCCGTCAACTTTAGACTCCTGAACATCGCCAGGCTCTCTCTCATCGGGAATAGATAAATCATCAAGCAAATCTTCTTTTTTCTTGCGCGTATAGTCGATCAGCGTATTACGAGCGATGCGAAATATCCAAGACTCATAATTACGAATACCTTCCAGTTTTTCCTCATGGCTCAAAACCTTTTGAAACGTATCCTGCATGAGATCACATGCCATATGCTTCTGGTCCAATCTTTTTTGGAAGTAATGGCAGACTCGGTCAGAATATGTATGCCAAAGATGTTCTGTCATTTATTTAATCGTAAATTAACGATTGATCAATAGGGATTAATTAATCGTAATATTACGATAAAATCAAGCGGCGTTGTTAGGAGATAGGATTATAGGAAAGCGAGGAAATAGAGAAATCAAAACCAGACCGGAGCTATGACAATGATTAAAAATACCTAATTATACCTCAACCAATAATCATCTTCTGAAATGTAACCATCAATCCACAAAAGAACTGTCGATGTGTTTTTCTCAGTATTCTTGGAAATATCCGAATTGAGGGGAGGTATTCAACCCTAACCAAGGAGATTGCTGTGTTTTTTTGTTCGTATGGTAAACTCAACCTAGCCCTACCTTATTTTTGTGAGATTTCATTCAGAAAGAAAGTTACTGACTCTCACAAAAATCCGTTTTAAAGCCAAAAAACCTAAAAACCGTACTTCTATACATCATTTGTTTGATGCGCAGTTAGTAGTAATTCGAAATATTAGAGCCGTTAACGTCAACTTATGGAGTACAGTTATGAACAAGAACAACAAGACAACGGTTTATGATTGGCCGACACGAATTTTCCACTGGCTTTTCGCCTTCCTATTTCTGGGAGCGTATCTTATCGTCGAAATTGTAGATGATGAGAACCCACTCTTTACTCTCCACATGATGGCAGGACTAACCATCGGTTTTATGTTGATTTTGCGAATTTTGTGGGGATTTATTGGGACCACCTATGCCCGTTTTTCCTCATTTACATTACATCCGATTGAATTCCTTCGATACCTAAAAGATGCGGTTATCACCAAGACCAAACGATATCTGGGGCACAATCCGGCTTCCAGCTATGCTGCGATTATCATGTTTATTTGCGCTGCAGGCTTAGCTATCACTGGAATAATGATGACAGGTGGTAGTGAAACTGATTTCTATGAAGAGACGCACGAACTCCTGGCCAATATATTTCTGATTACGGTTATCGCCCATGTCGGGGGTATTATATTCCATCATATTAAGCACCGGGATTCGCTGTGGTCGAGCATGATTGACGGTAAAAAGGAGGCACTGCCAGAAAAAACCGGCATTACGAATAGCAAACGGTTTGCCGGAATGCTATTTTTAATTCTTACATTAGCTTGGACGGGCTATCTGTATTCACAATACAATAGTACCAATCAAACCTTGGACTTCTTCGGGCAGGAACTGGTCCTCGGTGAAGAAGAACATGAAAACGGGTCTGCGTTTGAGGAGGAATATCACGAAGAAGAAAATGATGACGATTAAACGATAATTACATGAAGAATAATGAACGCTGGATCATTGCTGCTATTCTTTTTGTGATAGCAGTTCTGGCATCTATTGATATATACAATGATTATTTCGAAGGGGTGGCATTGTGGCATATTTCCATTGAAGCAATTGTAGCAGTTATTGCTTTGATAGGGATGTTCTACTTGATTAGAGGTCGCTTTACGCTCCAACATAACCTTGAACAAGAGCAACAAGCCTCCAGCGAACTTCAGGCTGAGGCTCAGAAATGGAAGCAGGCTTCACAAAAATATATAAAGGGCCTTAGCATAGAAATAGAAAATCAGCTGGATCGGTGGGACTTGACGGAGGCTGAAAAGGAAGTTTCCTTTCTGCTGTTAAAAGGATTAAGCAACAAAGAAATTGCTGAGGTTAGAGGGACTAGTGCCCAAACCGTCAGAAGCCAGACGAATGCCATCTATTCCAAGTCGGGACTTTCGGGACGTTCCGAGCTGTCCGCCTTTTTCCTTGAAGATTTATTGCCCCCTCAAAAACAAGAAACAAAGTTAGAATATTGAGTTTGTAACAGCACTAAACTATGTCTGACAAAAGAAAAACCCCGCTCAGTAGTCCCTCTTTAGAGGGGCATCACTGCACCGTAGATCTGCGGCTGGAGAAGCTGGCAATGGTACCGTTTTTTCAAGATCTGTCTGAAGAGCAACTCCGCCAGGTTAATAAAAAATTTACTGCCAGCCACTATGCCAAAGGCGAAACGATTTACCGGCAGGGCGATTCCGCAACCATGCTTCGGGTGGTAGTAGCAGGAAATGTAAAGTTAGTAGCTCACACCCTGGAAGGAGAAAGTGTACTGTTGGATATGCTGCAACCGGGCGATTTTTTCGGAAATCCTACGGCCAGCGGCAAGGATGTCTATAACGAAACGGCAGAAACCCAAACTTCCGCTTGTATCCTATCAATCAGACTTCATGATTTTCGGGAAGTCATGAACCAGTACTCCCCCGTTGCAGTGTCGGTGTTGGATATCACCACTGATCGACTCAACGAATCCCGCCAACGGATCCAACATCTTTCTACCCTTCCGGTAACAAAGCGCATAGCTCATATCCTTGTTACTTTAGGCAACAAGTTCGGCGAAGAAGATCGGCGGGGCCTACTGATTCAATTACCTCTTTCCCGTAAAGACCTTGCTGATATGGCTGGGACATCTACCGAAACCGCCAGCAGGGTCATGAGCCAATTCCAGGAAGATGATCTTATAACGTCCGGCCGCCAATGGGTAGCGATTAACGACAAACCGGAGTTGTTGCGCATTTCGGCCGAATCTTGATTCCCCTATACATTTATTACCCCTCTATTTTACCCTTTCATTCAGCATCCTCCCCTTTTTAAGAAATTAATTGCACTAACTTGATCCAGCTCATTTTAGTGCTACTGCCCGCCTGTTACCTTTTGATTGAATCAAAAAGACAAACCACACAAAAGGTACTCATTATGAAATACTTGCAATCACATATAAAAACCACATTAGCTTCAATATTCGCGTTAGTATTTATGCTTGGCTTTGCCTCAACCAGCCAGGCCCATTGCGATCGGGTGAACGGTCCCGTGGCGACGGATGCCCGAGAGGCGCTTGAAACAGGTGATATCTCTCATGCGCTTATTTGGGTAACAGATCAGCAAACCGAGGAGCTCAAATCTACATTTGAGCAAAGCCTGAAGGTTTATAACAAAGGTAATGAATCACAAAAGCTTGCCGAACGCTATTTTATGAGTGAGACGGTACGACTGCACCGCGAGGCAGAAGGCATGCCCTTTACCGGTCTAAAACCTGCTCAACAAAGCTCGAAAGATATTCAGATAGCCGAACAAGCACTTGCCTCAGGCGAACTGGCCCCTGTCACCGACATGCTGGCGAACGAAATCCAGAAAAAAACCTCGGAACTGTACAGCAAAGCTATGGAAGCCAAAAACAATAAGGATAACAACGTTGAAGCTGGCCGCAAGTGGGCTGATGCTTATGTACAGTATATCGTATATGTCCACAAACTGTATCAAAAAATTCAGGCCGGCCCACCCCACGGCGTCGGAGAGTAATACAAATAGCCAAAAACCTGTCAGGTTTTGATACCCTGGCAGGTACTCAAAAAAGGCAAACAAATCAAAAGTTAAAGAGAAAGTTTTTATGACTACAACAAAAACAATATTGCGAAGCGATGAGCTAAGTTGCCCTACATGCGTAGATAATATTGAATCCAATTTGAATAACACGGAGGGTGTATCCGCAGCCAAGGTTCATTTCAATACCGGACGCATCGAGGTAGAACATGATCCTGAAACTGTTTCCGATGAAAAGCTGGTTAAAGTCGTCGCGCAGTCAGGATACGAAGCGAGAGTCTCTCAGTTTTAAATCCACAAGATTATGAAGTCACTGCAAATGCTATTGCGTAATGCAACAACACGGAAGAAAGCACTACTGATCGTCAGCGGCCTGCTCATCACTACCGGGTGGGTCGTTGATTTCTTTTGGACCTCGGCTTGGTCGTTTAACGCCTTGATGCTGCTGGCAACACTGACGGCCGGATTTGAGATCGCCCGGCGGGCCTGGCAAGGATTACGGAACCGGCATACCAACATTGAGCTACTGGTAACCATTGCCGCAACGGGAGGACTAGCCATTGGAGTGTACTGGGAAGCGGCGGCCGTAACGTTCCTGTTCCTGCTTGGCGGCTGGCTGGAAGCTCGGACGATGAGCAAAACCCGGAATACCCTGAAAGAGCTCATCAATATGGCACCGGAAACTGCGATCGTTGTAGAAGATGGAGATCGAACAGAAATTCCGGCCCGGCAGGTTGAAAAAGGGATGCAGGTGCTGGTCAAACCGGGGGCCAAAATTCCGGTGGACGGCATAGTGGAATCCGGCGCTACTTCGATAGACGAAAGTGCAATTACCGGAGAGCCGATCCCGGCTGAAAAGCAGACCGGATCGGAAGTGTATGCGGGGACAATCAATAAAAACGGCCGTATTTACGTGCGTGCGACCAAATCAGGGGCCGACACCACGCTGGCCAAAATTATACGACGCGTAGAGGAAGCCCAGGAAGAAAAGGCTCCTACGCAGCGTTTCATCGAACGATTTGCAAGCTGGTACACGCCCGGTATTGTGGGATTAAGTATCGCCTCCTATCTGTTTACGGGGAACCTGGAGCTAGCACTGACATTGTTGGTGATCGGTTGCCCGGGAGCGCTTGTGATATCAACCCCGATTTCTGTCATCACGGGTATAGGTAATGCTGCGAAAAAGGGAATTCTTATCAAAGGAGGCGAATACCTGGAAAATGCGGGCAAAGTTACCGCTATTGCACTGGATAAGACCGGTACATTGACAGCAGGAACACCGAGTGTTACCGAGATCATTTACTTTTCAAAGGTAGCCGCTTTAGCCGGTGCTGACCAAGAGGAGGAATCCCAGAAAGTACATACGGTTTCTTTGTCTGATCAAAATAATAAATCACTCCCATCGGAAGGGAAAGAACTTCTCTATTGGGCCTCTGTAGCTGAATCAGCCTCCGAACATCCGTTGGCGGAGGCTATTCTGGCCGAAGAACAATCAAACCGTATCCCAGAGCCCGAACAGTTTAAATCACATACCGGACAAGGAATTGAGGCGGTATTGGGAGATGATCATATCTTTGTAGGGAAAGCCGAGTTTCTAAAACAAAAGGGAATATCCATTAGTGCAGTCATTAATAAAAAGATTCAGAATCCGACCAATAAAGGACGCACGGTTGTGTTGGTAGCACGTAACAACGAACTGCTTGGAGCAATCGGGATAGCCGATCAAATGCGCCCGGATGCCCCAAAAATGATATCAAGACTCCGTGAAAAT
Organism: Fodinibius sp. GM21; assembly: GCF_058386955.1. Taxonomy (NCBI): domain Bacteria; kingdom Pseudomonadati; phylum Balneolota; class Balneolia; order Balneolales; family Balneolaceae; genus Fodinibius; species Fodinibius sp. GM21. The sequence continues at coordinate 254,540 of NZ_JBYEIQ010000003.1, forward strand.
GGCATTGAACGTATCGCGATGCTTACCGGTGATGCCCTGGCCACGGCTGAAACCATTGCCGAAGAGACAGGGATCAATGAGGTGAATGCAGGCATCCTGCCGGAAGACAAAAACGATATCATCCTTGAAATGCAACAGCAAGGTCACCAAGTGGCGATGATCGGCGACGGCATCAACGATGCTCCCGCCCTTGCCTCAGCCGACATCGGCATTGCCATGGGGGCAGCTGGCACCGATGTGGCGATAGAAACAGCCGATATTGCCCTGATGTCCGACGACCTGATGAATATTCCGGAGGCACTCCGGCTGTCATCAAAAACCCTGAGTAATATTCGCCAGAATGTAGTGATTGCACTGGTGACAGTCGTGGCCCTATTGACTGGGGTATTTACCGGTTCCGTTCATATGGCGGGCGGCATGCTCGTTCATGAGTTGTCCGTAATGGCGGTGATCCTTAATGGCATAAGACTAAGGTGGATTTAACTGGTAAATTCAATAACCTCCACAAATCAAAAAATAGTATTTATCCTCTAGTTAGCCAGATTACCCAAACGAAACTCCCATCTGCTCCGATTTGGGCAAAAGAATTTTTTGTATAAGGTTGAAAACGATCTAAAATAATTTAGATAAAACCATAACTTAATTACTAAATGTAAAGGAGTTTATGCATAACTTTTCGGGAAAGACTTTCCCCTTATTCCCCTTCGGTACTACAAAAAGTACTACATGAAATTACAAAATCGCGGGCTATTTCACGCACAGCAATATCTCATATAGATTACGGATCAGGAGGTTAGGGGTTCGAATCCTCTCAGGCGTACTCTTAATTAAGCCCTTGACTCACATAGAGTCACGGGCTTTTTTGTTTGATAGTAATCATCACTATTTGAGATGGATATTCATTCTGGCACAAGAATGGTACAAGAAAATTGATAACCCCCTCTTTAGTGCGTATCAAAATGCGCCCTATTAATAAAAATCAGACTGCAGCTATGCTTTTACCACGGGTCGACGCTTGGAAAAAGAAAGTATACCTAAAGTCAACATAATCCTTACTTCTCAGTGTTAAATGAAATGGTCTGCTGATAAAACAATATTCACCAGCGGATTGCAAATGTCCTCTATTAGATTTGTAACAAATACAAAAAGCCAGTCCCCCAAGACTGGCTCAATGTCTCTCTCTTGATATTTTCAACGGCTTATCTGTTAGTAAGACCCCTGACGGCCCTAATCCTTACAATATATTTTTATTTCATATTATGATTAGCCATATTCATATTGTTATTCATGTAATATCTGTCACTACAGCTATGAAATCACTGACCGACAAACAGCAACAGCTTTGGGAATATATTCTGGAGTTCTATGAGGACTATAGCCAGTTCCCCAGCTATGATCATATGCAGGATGAGTTTGGCTATAGCTCTTCCAATAGTATTTACCAGCACCTGCAAGCATTGACCAAAAAGAACTACCTTGCCAAGCATGGTCGTGGGCAATACGAGATCCACCACAGCAAACGCAATGAACTCTCCGGCTTTTATGCCGGCATTCCCGTAAAGGGACGAATTTCTGCGGGAGCGATGCATGAAGCCATCAGCGAGAACCTCGGGCACCTTCCCGTAGAGATTCATCCCGAAAAATCCGATCACTACTTTGCACTCATCGTCGATGGAGAAAGCATGATTGACGCCGACATCCGCGACGGAGATTATATTATCATTGATCCCCGCGAACCGGGTGATGGCGAGATTGGTGCTATCCGCTACCGGGGGGAGACGACCCTCAAGACCATCCGCAAGCGCGACAACGGTATAACCCTGCAGCCGGAGAACCCTTCTTACGATCCCATTGACATCACACCGGACGATTGGGAGAAGATTACTGTGTACGGCACCTACGTAGGTAAGGCTTGGAAGAATGGCAACGATTGGGGATTAATCTTTCGATCCGGATAGCGCGGGGCAAGTTCAACTGTAAAAAAAAGGACCTAGCTGGTTGTCAGTAGATACAAATGTTTAATTTTAATTTCTAACTTGGGACCATTATATGGATCTAATAAAGATTATTTTTGCGGTACTGCTTCCTCCTCTTGGCGTATTTTTGGAAGTGGGGCTCAAGGGATCATTTTGGTTAAATATCTTGCTAACGCTCCTTGGATATCTCCCGGGCATTATCCATGCGGTGTGGGTGATTGCTAAAAACTAATGGTTGCTGACAGACCTGCGGAGAGGCTCGTTGCCCCAACGAGGTTATCAAGCTATTCCTTAAGTCCATCCCACTGAATGGCGACGCTGACCTCTTTCTCATCAAAGAGCATCTGGTCGTCAAACTCATAGAGGAGGATCCAGATAATCTTATCGGCGTCGTAGACCAGGTGAAAATACCGGTCACCCTCACAGCGGATCACGAAGTGAACCTGCAGGCGCTGGCCCTTTCGTTGCCCATAGGATCGGCGCACTTCTTGGACTTTAAGTACCTCCCGATTTTTGCGCTTGATATAGCGGGGCTCAATGCGTTTGTGCTCCCATCCGCTACGCGTGGCGTTGCGGTCATCTTTGAAGCTGCGAAAAACCGCATCGACGTTCACCTTTTCTTTGAGGAGGGTTTGCATAATATCACCTTGACACTTCTTTACATATATCTTTTCATGTATATTACAAATAAAATGGCCACTAATTCAATAACTTTCCATGTCATTCCATCCTTCTTTAGACGTCGGAACCTACAATCCCGACGAGGACGTCCATAAGATTACCGACTACCGGTGCGTAAGCCGAGACATGCAACATAGCTCGATCAAAGAGCGGCTGTATCTGCACTTGGATATGAACTGTTTTTACGCCCAAGTCGAGCAGCAGTCCTTCAAGCTCCATGGATTACCCATCTATATTGGCGGGTGGTACAAAGGAAAGCAAGGCATTCCGCGAGGCATTGTGGCAACGTGTTCCTATGAAGCCCGGACCTTAGGGATCAAGACCGCCATGAGCGCCTACGAAGCCGAGCAAATCTGTCCGTATATTATTGGCCTGCAGGCCGACTACGAAAAGTACAAGGGCGTCAGCGCCCTCATCGAAGACGTACTTGGGGAGTTTGCCCCAACCGTAGAAAAGTACTCGATGGATGAGTACTTCCTGGACATCAACTTTTTAAAAAATAAGTCAAGGGAAGAAATCGAGCAGTTTGCCCAAGACCTACGCAACTTAATCTACCGGGAAATCGGTCTCGTCTGCTCCATTGGTATCTCCTACTCGAAGACCTATAGCAAACTAGCCAGTGACATCAATAAACCCGATGGGTTGACCTTAGTCCTTAATGAACAAGAGGTCTCAGAACTGCTTGGCCCAATGCCTCTGGATGAAGTCTGGGGCATTGGCTCCCGAAGATATACCAAGCTCAAGGAGAAGGGACTAGTTACGATCGCCGATGGCAGGCAACGGGGGTATCCAATCTTCCAAGAGCTTTTTGGCCAATACTTTGGCAAGATTATGTGGGAGATGATTGCCGGCAAGGACCGAGCGAAAGTGCTCACGGGCCAACATATCACCAAGGAGCAGCTCAGCTATAATCATACCTTTAGCACCCAAACCGATGATATAATCCAGACGCGAGGCGAAATGATGAAAGGCATTACCCGCCTCGGCTACCGGATGCGGGCATACGGAATGCGGGCTCGCAAGTACTTTTGCTTTATCGGGATTCAGCACAAAGACCATAAAGGAGTAGGCTTCCGGTTCAGTACCGACGGATTCACCAACCTCGATGACTATATCCACTATGAATGCATGCGAAAAGCACGTCCCCGCATCGAGGCACTGTTAAATAAAGGATTTACACTTCGTCGAATGAGCATTGGCACAGTTAAAGTGGATCATTCCGGCCAACGAGAACTATTTTTCCAGGAGGAGGCGAAAACCCGAAACTTCCATCTGGTTCAAGATGCGATCAACAACCGACACGGCGCCAATACTATTACCAAAGCCGCCGTCATGGACAGCGTACCGGGCAAGACGCATTTCTTGGAGCGCTCCTAAACAATTGCATGCTGCACGGTAAGTCCACATTCATTACAGGTATCCCTCTATCACTGATTTAATTATGGTGCAGGGAATCAAGTTGGGCTTGTCCGTAATGCTAACCGATAGGGTATCTTTGCCAAAGACAACATCTCCAGTCACCTGACCACCGGGCACAGCAATAGTAAACGATCCGTTGTTATCATTTATCTGAATATTGCCATCATTGCTGGTGATCTCTTCAGTAATAATTTGCTTCGCCTGATCCCGGCTTTTCGAATAGGTAATCTCAAAATCACAGGTAGCCATAGAGAATATAATGAGTCATGGATTCGAATTGTAGATATTACAATGTTGAATAGTACAAAAAGCAGGCTTACAACGAAAACAATATCAATAATCTTCAATTGAATAGGGTCAACGAGAAAGACCTAAAGCAAGGTGCGAAGTATCACAAAGCCGGTCACAGCATTAATGAGGTAAGGGTCTGATTGAATTAGCCTAATGTTCAGGAAAGCTTTAAAATATATTATTTGTAATCTGACTGACAGGATTTGTCAGTATAGCTCTTATCTTGACAGTCGAGGGAGTCATAATGTTAAATAAAGCCCAACTGCTATGCCTAAAGATGAAATAGTACTGATTATCGATAAGTCAGGATCCATGGATGCCATCAAAGATGATTCCATTGGTGGATTTAATTCCTTTTTAACGGAACAAAAGAATATCGAACGGAATGCCAATGTGACGTTTGTCTTATTTGATGATCGCTATGACTTAATTCATAATGGCAAGGATATCCATGAAGTTGAAAAGCTTACCAAGAAAACCTACCGCCCCTCCGGAACTACAGCACTGCTGGACGCCGTCGGGCGAACGATAGATCGTGTTGGAGAACGATTAAATGAATTAAAAGACTCAGAAAAACCTGAAAATGTGATCGTTTTTATTCTGACGGATGGTATGGAGAACGCCAGCTCAGATTATACCAAGGATCAGATAAAAGAAATGATCCAGCATCAGGAATCGAAATATTCCTGGGAGTTTATTTACGGGGGAGCCAATCAAGACGCCTTTGCAGAAGCCGGTGGGTTAGGAATCAAAGCTCAAAATACCTTTAACTTCGAAGCTACCGGTCAAGGAACACGAGAAGCCTACCAAAACTCTTCAGATATGGTAGCAAACTATCGCAAGAGAACGGATTCTGAAAAATAATGATGCGATCTGCTTTCAGATGAGTGATTGGAAGTTACCACAGAAATTAGGTAGCATTAAAAAAGACCCCGCTCTATTTCAAACGGGGCGTCTTTTTGCTGGACTTCAGCTTCTCTCGATGCCAGTGATCTTTAGTTGTAATAGCGCTTAATTCCAGCACTAATTTTCATCCTCATAGCGTCTCTTTTGATGGCGCTGAAGTATTGTGATCTCCGATGATTAAGTAACAAATAATGAAATAGTTTTATTACCTTTCGTCCCTTCGATAATACCGGATAAGTAGGTAGATAGGAAGAAGATTTATGAACAAGTTCAGAACCGAATTTCTGAACTAACCGCCACTTCCAACGTTTAAAGGGAAAGAGCGAAGTTCGGTGTTCTTATATGTAAATTTTTAGAAAATATCCAGAGCTACTTTGGTGAGATGGTACGGCTATGTAAATCCCAAACGGTTCGTCCCTTACAACTCTCATTGTATTATATAAATAAATTAGTCCTGAACAACGGAAGATGATATTTTGCAAATACAGGAGTGGACTTGGTTTTAAAATTAGATCCAAGATTTTTTCAAGCATATTTTTATTAACCAGCGCACTTTTATTCGTGCTCATGCCAGTAATTGAAGCAGAAGCTGTTGCTTCTCAAAGCGAGCAGATAGATGGGATAGCAGATCTGCTGGCAGATCGCGACGGGAATGGACAACTTGATCAGCTTGGTGATAAGGTCACGGTAAGAGGTAAAGCTACGGTGGGAACAAATGTTCTTAACGACCAATACCTGCTGTTTTACATGCAAGATAACACGGCTGGTATCATGGTTTTTTCCGATACGCTGAAAGTCTCCGTATCGAAAGGTGATAGTCTCCAGGTTACCGGTACCCTTGAGGTACATGCCAGCAAACCGGAAATTGTGGCCAAAGATCTGAAGATCTTAAAATCAAACAATCGTGTTCCTAAAGTAAAACCGTTGAGCCAAGCTTTTAAGAATCCGGAAGCCTATAGAGGACTGCTGGTGAGCGGGGAGGCTATCGTACAAGACAGAAGCCACTCAGAAAATATTAAGATGCTTCAAATATCTCCCCCTGACGGTTCTTCTGACTCTCTTCATATTTTCGTATCCCGTGCCAATATTCATTATAAAGACTTTAACTTTGATGCCCTTAATGCAGGAGACCGAATTCACATCCGTGGCATTCTTATCCGGTATATCTCTGATTATACCGGCAAAACACTTTACCAGATTTCTCCTCGTAGCCGAGATGATCTCACAGTAAGTAATCTTCAGCCAATGGTCAAAGAGGGCTCATTTATCTATGCTGACATTGACACTACATCCGAAACGATCTATATGTTACTCGAGAGTGGTCTTTGGGAATATAACTTGTCCGATGAAAGCTGGCGCTTTCTTGATGCTCTCAATGATTTGGAAAAGTCATTTAGTGGATACGAATTCGGTTTCAATGCTCAAACTAACTCAATTCAATTATGGTCAAGGGGAATAGGCGAACTATTTAGTGTTGATCCCCAAACCTATGACATTAAGAGAGAAGATCAATCATCTGAACATCAAAACCAGTTTGGGCATTTCCCTTTTTATCGTGACAGCACGCTTTATGCTTTTGGAGGATATGGCTTTTGGGACTATCACAATCTAATGGTTCACTTTAATGGCTCACGAAATAAGTGGGAGATGCAGAGCGTTGCCGGCAATTCGCCTTATCCAAGTCGCCGAATCCCTAAAACCGGCACCTATGATTCCCGTCGGGATCGACTGTATATTTTTGGGGGACGTGGGATTGAATCAGGATATTCCGAAGATCAAAGTTCAAAATCGCTAGAATTCAGAGACATTTGGGGCTTTTCTTTCGACAGTCGGAAATGGGAAAAAATCATGACGCTTGGGCAGCTCGAAAATGGTTTGGCGGGTATTGCACATCCCAGAAGAATAGGTAAAATTAACAAACAATCATCTTCATTATATCTACCGGACAAACAGCTATGGTTTATTCCATCCTTTGATCCAAAACCAATACATAACAGCTTTTATTTCAGGGTTGTACACCTGTCATCGCACGATGCCAAAGGGCGCATCTCACCAGAATTTGATCAATCCAACAAATTTTTGCCCACAAATTATTTCCACAATTCTAAAGAGGATGAAGTGGTATTTGTCGGAATTGACAATCTCACGAACGCAAACAGCTATCCAGTACGTATTCACCGTATGCCTGCTGATTCGTTGATAGCCAAGATCAGCAATCCCCCTTTTTATTTTACTACTAAGCCATATTATTATCTCATCGGAATAGCACTAGTTGGCGTATTTCTATTTTGGTTCTACAGAAAAAAGGATAATAGCCAAAATTCGGAAGGCCAGGATATTGAAGACATATCGTATCATTCACTTTTAAAGGCCAACTGGTATAATAGCCGGGAGAAAAAATTACTGGAGTTTATGAATGAACAGGGTCGCTTTTTGGATTCGCATGAGATCGAAGAATTACTTTGGAGTGATATCGAATCTTATGACTACCGGCGGAGACTTCGAAACGACCTTATCAAAGGGATTAACAATAAGTTTAAGAAACACTACCCCAACTCGGGCAGTATAGTTATTCGAAAAAAAGATCCCAATGATAACCGTCGCTACCTTTACGGACTTAATAAACAGTTTAGGTAATCTCCTCTCTAACCAGTACTTGGTAAAAACTTTCTGTTATTCAGCTCTTCGTCGATCAGCTTATCATAATCCTCAACCATGTATCGGAGACGAAGGTGCAATCCTGATATTGTGTAATCAGCTTTCTTGATATATACTTTTGTCTGGCTCTCTTCTATATGTTCCATAATTTGATCCCATTTTGTTACCCCTTAGTTACAGTGGTAAGACGACCAATTCGGGAAAAGGTAACATTAGAACTTTTTAACAAAAATAAATTGATCGACGAAGTAGAGGTTGGGAAGGCTTTAGCCAAATACCTTAAAGACTTTTCGGCATTTTCAATACTATTATCACTAACATAGGCCTGTTGATTCTTTCACCAGCACAGCGATGATAAGTCTACTTAATTAGAGATTCCTTTTTCGCCTTAGATAATTGCTTGATCTGGTACTCCCGTTTGCAAGCCTCCGAGCGATCGGGGTACTCCTCGATGAAAACGACCTCTTTAGGTGGGTGAGCTCGCAAGTATTTTGCCCCATTACCTTCCCGATGTCTGTACCATCGTTGTATCACGTGGTTAGTACAGCCGGTATACAGGCTATCGTCAATGCAGCGGATCATATATACGAACCAGGATTTCATAAGCTTGCCCAACTGTGAATGGATACGAAATAATGTCTTATGAGGTCTGAGTATGGGAACCCTTCGGCAGTAGTAACAGGGTAACTTTGATCTGCAAGCAAGTTATTTAAACCAGGGATATGATAATAAAGAGTCACAATAGCTTCAATTTTGAAGTTCAAACTAAAAAAGCCAAATCAGGTACTTCAAAGATTGTGACAAACTACCGTGAAAGTCGAGTCTTTAATGATCCAGAAGAGTTTCAATAAGGTTCCGTTGAAATTGTACCCAAACCGCTATTCGGTTTGAGTTTAATAATCAGATCAACTCATCAATTACTTCCACCACTTCGACAACTCTTTTTATATGCTTCAATTGATTCCGGAAAGTTTTCCGTAACAAAATCGTAGAAGTCGTGCATTTCATTCAACCGATCAATTTCGGTTTCTCCTTCCGCATTTAATTCGGTCCGGTACTTTTCTGAGATATCACGCAACTTTTTCATGTTTTCAAGATGTCGTTCCATGACCTTACACCAAGCGTGATCAACAAGTTTAAAATATGTTTGGCGTTCACCGGGCAACCGTACTTTTTCAATAAATCCTCCCTGTATAAGTAGCCGAGTCATATTACTTATTGAGGCTTTACTCACATTCAAATGCTCCACTAGATTATTGAACGACTGCTCCGGTGGATTACATACGTGCAGCCAACCCAAAATTTGTCCGCTGATTCGAGAATGACCCTGTTGTTCAAAAATAAGACTCACTTCTTCTACGAAAGCCTTCTTTTTCTCATACACCGTTTCTTGTGTCGCTTCCATATTTCTAACTTTTATTTATTTTTTTGCCCTATCCTTTTTACGGACGGAGGAAATTTCTTGTTCAAAAAGTCTCTCCCCTTCCTCACTCCAAAATTCAATCCAAATGCTATTCTTATAATAATGCAGTGCCGAAAAACCTTTTTGCTGTATACCAAAGCTGGGTAATTCGGGACTTTTCACATAGCTCGTTACCGTCGCTGATCCGCTAACGACATAATATTGGTTCCGTCGCTCATCATCAAAAGTGATATACTGCAGGCTGTGGTCATGTCCAGAAGCATAAATCAAGGGGTTGCGATCGGTGAAAACGGAGCTCATCTGCTCTTTCATTTTGCCATACTTTCGTGAAGAAATATCCTGGGCCGTACCAAAAGTATTGCGATATAACACATAAAGCGATCCCCCAACCGGAGGAAGCAAATGCGTTTTTAATGGAAACTTCCCGCCGTTTGTACCATTCGAATACATGGGATGATGCCCTACTACCAGCACCTGATCCACCAAAGTGTCGGCAACCGCTTTTTTCAGATTTTGGACAACCTGCTTTTTTGTTGACGCATATTCTTCTTCCGTCCCGGCACCGGGTTTGTTATGGGGATGCAACCACCACTGTGTATTCAAGGCTACAATCGACAGATTAAAATCGCCGCTTTTGCTCTTTACCACTGCGGGACCCGGCTTCCCACTATCGGGTAAAAACACATTCCCACGCTTCAGAGATTGCTCTATAAATTGCTCTTGCCGCTTTACCGCCTCCAAACCGTCTTTCCGACTAGAATTCCAATCATGGTTCCCAGCTACAAATAGTACTTTTCCTTCATAATTCTCTACGGATTTAAACTGCGCCTGCAACCGATTTTCAGCTTGCTCTCGCTTGCGGTGATCTTCTCGAGGCAATCCATGCGGATAGACATTATCCCCTAAAAAAACGACGGCGCTATTTTTTCCGCTCTGTTGCAGTTTCGCCTGCAATACTGATAAGCTCGATTCCAGCGGATCAAGTGAAGCGTCACCGGCATCCCCAACCAAAAACACTGAAAATAGCCGGTCGCTTTCATTGGGCTGTGCACTACGTTCCACTACCGGGATGCTATCGGCCAAAGGCGGGTTGGTGGAAACACATCCTCCCATAAAAATGACAATCGATATAGCTATAACATACTTTTTCATCGGAACAATTTTTGGGATTCTTTTACTCTTCACGCTGAATTCCCACGACCCTGCTTTCTTCATCTTTCACTTCAACATACACTTCTACACTTTTATCATCCCCAGAAATAAATTTTCCTTGTGTCCGAATAACAAATTCCAGAATAATTTTTTGATTTCTATTTGGAACCGTCTCCTTCAAATCCACCGTAAACTCCGGCCTATTCTCATTCAATTCATCAACCAAGGTTTTTCGTTTCATTTTAACCTTTCCTGCATAATGATGGACCGAAGCATCCACCAAGTTGCTGCTCACGGCCAAATCATCAAAAGAAAGTCGGAGGCTATCATTCTTTATTTCAACCTTAAACCGATCCAGCGGATTTATCTTCGCAAACCAATACCGACCGATCTTATCGCGTCGGGCAATCAGCGTTTCTACGATATACTCCTCTGCTTTGGGATTGGTGTATTCGCCTGTTGCTACAATGGCTCGGATATCTTCATTCGAAAAACTCATCACCTGTTTTGCTCCCCAAAACGCATCGCGAAGGGTCATATTTTCAAAGGGCGGTAATGGATGGGTAGGCACCCATCGGCCGGGCTTGAACACATCAGCTCTGAAGTAACCCGCCGCCGGATACGGAACTTCAGCTTCAATCGTTTCCCAGGGAGTAAGATAGCCTCCCAAAGATAAGGCTGAAACCAACATATATCGGGGATCAATCAAATAGGCCTGCCCCTGTATCGGTGTATGGATAGAAGTACCATTGGCACCCAGCGTATTACCAAAATCCTGCACGTAGTGATCAATATAGCCGTTATCGTTATATACCGCCATGGTGTTGGCATCACGCCGATCGGTATCATTGAGCCACGAACTGATCACCCGCATCCCTCGGAGCTCGCGGCGGTGTTCATGAGCAACACGGTCATTGGGATCTTCTTTTATGGTGCCCTCAAAGTTCCAAGGGCCTACCGGAATTCCGGCCACAAATTTGCTGGCCAGTGCCCGGATCTTACCTTCTTGGTTAACGGGACGTTTTGCAACAATAGCCCGGTAATCGGTCATCGTCATGGGACGCTTTTCCCCGTTTTCAACAACGGTAACCCCTTCCTGAATGGTAACTTTTTCGGGATCAAAGTAGGTAATTACCGATTCGGGAACAGTGTAGCCCGCTGCGTAGAAAATCTTGGTGCCAATGACTTCTGCAGCAGTTGTTAACTCTGGATAATCATAGCCATCAAATTTTATTAGGTAGCGATTTTCGTTTTCGTCTTTGATAAAAAATCCTGAATTAGCTCCCTCCAACTTGGCTCTGAATATCGTCCATTGTCCTGCCGTATCAGGTGCTACGGTATTAGGACCGACTGCCAGCTCTTCGGGACTCATTTTGTTATAATAATGACGGCGTGTATACCAACTCGACTCCGGCACTTCATCCAACTTGTTTACATTATCGGCCTGGCGCTTGTCGCTAACACCAAGTTTGCGACCTACATATCGTACCGTACGATTCAAATCCAGCGGTTTTTCGAGCTGATGGAAAATGGTATTGTCGATGCGATCCCAATATTGGTATTGCGGTTGCTCTTTCGGCCGGTCAATTGTTGTGGTGTCAGGATCAAACGTTTTAATATCTCCTTCAGCATACGGCTTTGTGGTGGAACAGCCCTGCATAACCATAATGGCTAAAAGCCCTGCGATCCAAATGAGGTGTATGTTATTAACTTTCATATCTACACTAAAAATTAGGCGTTATACTGATAATGAATCGTCCGCCTTCATTGCTGAATGCAAATTCTGACCGAAAGGCAAGCCCGTTATCCGAAAGCAGGTGAAACCCAAAGCCATAAGAAGATCTAAAATCACCGAACGAAAGGTCGCCGTAACTATCAAAAGGCTGGCCTTCATCTATAAAAATCACCATATCCAGAAAATCCCAGATTGGATAGCGATATTCGGCTGTTAGCTGTAGCGTACCTTTGGCCCGAAATCGTTTACTTGGAAAACCCCGTAGATTGTGAGTTCCACCTAATGAATTAAGCTCATAAAACGGGATATCGCGAGAGGCTAGATTATTTTGCTTACGCAACTGTATCTTTAATCCCAACCTGCGCGTCTCGGGCAAGACAGGAATCGGCACAAAGTGATGAATTGCTCCGTAATACTCGATAAAACTCAGGGAATGCGTTTCTATAGACTGTGTCCAATTGCCGCCCACAACATATTGTGTTCCATTAAGTGTTCGCTTACGTCCATTTTTATGATTGAATATCCAACGGTTGCCTACCGAAAACAGTTGACTGTTACCTAACAGCGAGGCAGGTATTTGCTCCTCAGCATCATCTTCATACCTACTTGTTTTGATGGTCCTATTAAAATAGCCTGCATTAATTTGGGTTTGCAGCCAGCGTTGCATCTGCTGTCTGTAAGTTATTTCTATACCTCCAAATTCACTGGCGTAACTCAGATCTTCATTTCGGTTATCTGCATAATAGGAGCGCTCTGGAGCATTTTCATACTCGCCCTCAAATGTGAGGCTGCCATTTTCAACTCCTTTTATGGGTACCCGGTATTGGAGATCAAATTCGTTATACACCTGTGAGCCAAAAAGCATCTCTGCCCGTGCCCGGTGATCCTTAAAAAACAAGTGATCATGATATAAAAGCGCGCCGGCCGCAAAACCTTCTTCACCTCCAACCTCTACCATCGGCAAAAATCCATAAGGACCCCGCTCCCCTTCAAACCAATGTGGGAAATGCTCTTCGGCATATTTTATCCCGTAGCCTATCGGACGACTAACCCAGTGCAACAAATACGATGGGGCCGCCAAAATGTGTTGGCCAATACTATGCTCAGTTTTATAAGGTCTCGTATTGGGATCTTCACTTTCAGTGTTAAGGGAATCACCGGATTGTGGAAATGCAGTTGCTGGATATACAACCCCAATAACAAACAGGAATATAACAACCCATACTTTTTTGCGCATAAAACCACCTATGAAATTCAGCATTTGCATACTATTTCTCGACCTCAACTTTTGCTATCTGCGCCTCTCGTTCGGATACTTCTTTTTGCTCAAGGTTGGGTGCTAATTTTTCCTCCAGCTCTGCGTGGCAGATTCCCTTTAGGAAGTAGAGTACATCTTCAGTATCAGTAAGTGCTTTACTAAAGCTGTTACCGGGCAATCTATTCGAATGATAAGTTTCCAGAATAGGGATTAACAACTTGCGCACATCCCACGTTATAAGGTTTTCAATAAATTCTATGGCATCTGCTCTTAATCGCAGATTGTCCCCGACTATTGCTTTATAGGCGTTATCAATATCTTCAATATCATTGTTCAAACTCAGTAGCCGGAAAACATTTTCAAAGGTCTGGTTAATCTCATATTCCAGTATTTCATCCGCTTCATCTGATAGTTTTACCTTTCCACGTTGGTAGAAATAGAGTGCTTTTTTAAGCTTGGAATATCGGCCTATCTCTCGTTCTATATTCTGCGCTATAATATCATCTGATACCCGAAGCGTCGGACGCTGTTTGCGCATCCGGAGCAATGCCTTAATTACCCCGTGCCTGATGGGAATGGAACAAAATTTGAGACTCATCTTAAGAATATCCCAAGAATCCTCGCTCACTGTTTGAGAAAACAGCCATGGGATATATCGCCGCGTTGATACCGGCAAATGAGAATCGATCATATGATCGTACATGGTTCCATATATTCTACTACCATATTTTCTGAGCGCTTTCTCGACTGATTTCCGATATATCCCGTTGCCCATAAGTAGCAGCAAATCGTGAACAAATCGTCGATCCTGTGTTTTACCCGCACTTTCAATAGCCTGTTTAACAACGGATGGGTTTTCATCCCGAAGTAATTGTTTCAGCAGATACGCATAATTTCGATCATACATTTCGCCCAATACCTTTGCAGACTGCTTGCGAAGTTCATGTGCATGTTCTCCCTCAAAATGTACCGCCTCCTCTAATAGCTCATCGGTAATCAGCTGTTTCTCTTCTTCATCCCCATCTTCGGCAATAAGGGCCATGGCAACGGCCTGTACGCGGGCATCATCGTGATGCAATCCTACGGTTAGTTTTTCCCGACGGTCACCCTCATAAAATTGGTATACATATCGAATTGCCTCCATGCGTACATCAGCATCATTGTCATAGGCTAAATCCATAACCTCGTCCACCCATTCACTGAGCTCTCGATCACGCAGCAATTGCACCACATTGATGCGTACCTTGCAACTGGAGTGCTTGAGGTTTCTAATGAGTAAACCCTTATCCACTTCTAACTCTTGCTTACGCATCATATCTAAGGCCCAAAGCACATCTGATTCCTCGTCGCTCTTTAACAACTTTTGGATACTTTCCTTATTGGCCTCATCAAATCGACTTCTTTTTTTAGGGCTTTTCCCCCAATCGCCTTTAACGTTGCGCTTCAAAGTGTTGCGGAATACATCCACATACGAATTGCCGGCCATCTTTGCGATCACCACCCACGCAATAAGCAGTGTAATTACCACTACTGATATTTCCTGTACATCAAGCTTTAAACCAAATGTCAGTCCCAGTAATAATAATCCTGTGAGTCCCTGAGCACCGTGATCGACAAAAAGATCAATAAAAACTTTCACTCTATTCTTTAGCTCCTTAGGGAGAGGTACGAACAGCAGCTCGCGTCCGGTACGGTCAATAGAGTGCTTTAAGGTTTGATCCACCCCCCTACTGATAGTCCCTGCTATTAATCCGGGTACGAGCAACATTCCACCGGCGCTGATTAACAACGCAAGAGGAAGCAATAGCAAAGAACCGGATACGCCATACTTTTTGGTGAAAATCGTACCTATAAAAAGCTGGATGAGTAATGCTATCAAACTAACCCGACCATAGAATTTTCCCATGAAACTGGTCAGGGCAGCTTCGGTTGTATAAGCAGCTTCAGCTACCGTCTTAAACTGATAATCAATAAGCGTCGTTACCATTACGGTCACTGCAATAAGGGCTACAATCAGCAGCAGATGATTATGAGACAAAATTTCTTTGAGGGGATTCGCCGTAATCGATGTATCAGCTTTTTTATACTCATTTTTATTACCTGTGGGCAACCCGGTTTTGTCGTCCTTTCTGAGAATCAACCACACCAGCGGAGTGGTTGCTACAATGATAACCGCTGATACCAAGAGTAATGATTCCGGTTTCAGCGATAGTTGATTGACAAGTATGGCTGTAAGTTCACCCCCTGAAACACCACCTGCTATTGCCCCAAGACTTAAGAAGCCAAAAATCTTTTTTGATTGTACTGAATTGAAAATAGTATTGGCAAACAGCCAAAACTGGGAGGTTATCAGTACACTGTAAATGCTTACCCAGATATAAAATCCATAGTACAGCCAGACATTATTCATTTCTATAAAAAACCAGATCACAAATAAATTGGCCGCCAGAAATAGCGTAATAGCTGATACCACCCATCCTACGGAATGCCGTTTAGAAAGGCGTGAGTAACCAATTGAAATAGGAATAACAGCGATGGCCGTCAAAATAAAGACAAACGGTAAATTATAGGCCCCGACCTGTTCAAGGAATAAACTGTCACGTACCGGCTTTAATAAGTAAAGCGTATTCAGCAGCACAAAATTGTACACAAACATCAAAAATGCCTGGCTTTTCACCTCGGGATCGAGTGAAAAAAGTGCGCGAAAATCTTTGCCGATTTCTGTAAAATTCATGAGAAGTACTTGAAATAAATAATATGAGAACCCTAAACTATTAACTTTGTTTATAAAGTACTAAACAAAGTTAATAGTTATATTTTATGAAGAGGCTTAATCTTGTCTATCAAAAAAGCTCCACCTAATACTAATAGATGGAGCTTGGCAAAGATGTATTACTTAGTTTGGGAAGATAGAATACTAAACGTGCTTAAAACGCTCCCGAACGGCTTTATTCAGCTCTTCGCGATGATCGGGATGTGCAATATCGATAAGTGCTTTAGCCCGGTCACGCATATTTTTGCCGTATAAATTAGCCACGCCATACTCTGTAACTACATAGTGAACGTGTGCTCGTGTAGTTACAACGCCCGCACCCTTCTTTAGATAGGGGACAATCTTACTTTGCCCTTTTCTGGTAGTCGACGGAAGTGCAATAATTGGCTTACCGCCTTCACTCAGTGAGGCTCCGCGAATAAAGTCCATCTGTCCACCAACACCTGAATAGTGATAGGTTCCGATAGAATCGGCACATACCTGACCGGTAATATCAACTTCTACCGCACTGTTTATCGCTGTTACTTTGGGATTACGTCGTATTACCGCGGTATCATTCACGTACTCAACATCCAGCATAGCTATCATGGGATTATCATCCATAAAATCGTAGAGATCACGGCTTCCCATCACAAAGCTGGCAACAATTTTCTCGGGATGCGTTGCCTTCTCTTTTCCATTGATAACCCCTTTTTCAACGAGCTCCATAACCCCGTCAGAAAACATCTCAGTATGAATACCCAAATTTTTATGCCCGTCAAGCGCTTCCAATACAGCATTGGGGATAGCACCAATGCCCATCTGCAATGTAGCACCGTTATCGACGAGATCAGCACAATTTTGACCAATTTTTCTTTCCACCTCGTTGGGCTCCGGGATATTTAATTCGTGAAGTGATCCCTGACCCTCTACCAACGCATTAAATCGACTGGCGTGAAAAATACCGTCTCCGTGTGTACGCGGCATGTTGGGATTTACCAAGGCAATAGCTCGTTTCGCCTCCTGCAATGCAGCACGAGTGGCATCCACAGAAACACCCAGCGAGCAGTACCCGTGTTTGTCAGGTGGAGAAACCTGTACAAGGGCAATATCAATCGGCATAATATTTTGGCGAAACAGCCCCGGAACCTCGCTTAGAAAAATAGGTAGATAATCAGCACTGCCTTCGTTAACAGCCTTTCGAACATTCGCGCCCACAAAAAAGGCATCGGTATGAAAGGTGTCGCTGTATTCCGGTTTTACATATGGTGCGTCGCCCTCAGTATGTAAATGAACAATTTCAACATTCTCGAGTTCAGGAGCACGATTCGTCATGGCATTAATCAGCGGTTGGGGGGCTGCTGCCACGCTGTGGATAAAAACGCGATCCCCTGAATTTATTAATTTTACGGCTTCTTCAGCAGTAGTGTACTTATCTTTGTAAGACATAAAAATGGGATCTTGAACTATTTAATGGTTATCAATAAGGTGATTTTAAATCTCTTCTAAATGCAAGGGTATCAATACATACCATAAAGTAAAAAACTCTCAAAATCAGCTCTAAATAATCACTTTAGTGTGTAAGCAATATGAAGACTACAGAAAAAAAGACCTTTAAATATTAATTTGTATTTTATAGGAGTATTTCTTTTTGCAGTTCGGCTAAAATATAGCCACAATACAGCATCAACATTAAAAGAACATTCTTAATCTTTTATTACTGTAATTGATAATTATGGCACATTCCTATCGATCTTTTATAACCGGCACGGGATCTTATATCCCTCCAATGAAAGTTACAAACAAAGACTTCTTAAACCGTACTTTTTTAAATACGGATGGTTCTCCTTATGACAAATCAAACGAAGAGATCATCCAGAAGTTTGAGGAAATTACGGGTATTAAAGAACGACGGTATGCAGCTGATGACATGCTTGCTTCTGATATGGCAGCAGAGGCGGGTGCAAAAGCACTCCACAATGCTGATCTAGATTATGAAGAGCTCGACTATATCATTGTTGGCCATAATTTTGGAGATGTCCGTGCCGATATTCCGGTTACCGACATGGTGCCCAGCCTTGCTTCGCGGGTAAAACAAAAACTGGAAATCGAAAATCCTAATTGTGTAGCCTACGATCTTCCATTCGGATGTCCGGGGTGGACCCAGGGTATAATTCAGTCAAATTATTACCTGCAAAGCGGTGATGCTTCGAGCTGCCTGGTGATTGGCTCTGAAACACTTTCGCGCATTTGCGATCCCAATGACCGGGACAGTATGATTTACGCCGACGGTGCCGGAGCTACCGTTTTAGAATCAAGAGAGACAGATAAGGAGATTGGCATTCTAAGTCATGCCGCACGTACAGACGCCAAAGAAGAAGCCTACTTTTTGAGGATGGAACCTCCCTTTGATCCCGAAGCCGATAATAATAACCTGTACATGCATATGGATGGGCGCAAGCTGTATCAATACGCACTCACCAACGTGCCCGATTTGGTGAAGTCAAGTCTGGAAAAAGCAGCTCTCGACTTTGAAGATATTCACAAAGTGCTTATCCACCAAGCCAATGCTAAAATGGATGAAGCCATTATAAAGCGATTGGGCAAACTGTATGGCAAAGAAGATGTACCTGATGATATAATGCCCATGACAATATCGTGGCTTGGGAACACCTCCGTTGCTACTGTACCCACCTTGCTGGATCTTATCTTACGCGGCCAAATGGATGATCACCAGATACATTCCGGTGATGCAATTGTTTTATCATCCGTAGGTGCAGGTATGAATATCAACTCTGTGGTCTACCGAGCACCTTAGCTACGGGTTAAAGACTTTCTATCACTTTTTTCAGCAGACCACGCACTTCTTCAGCTATATCCCCGAGTTCATCGTTCTCGACGGCGTGCATAGAAGCAATGGGATCCACGGCAGAAACCTCAACCTCTCCGTTTTCATGCTCCTGAACAATGACGTTGCAAGGTAGCATTAATCCAATGTGATCCTCTGCTGAAAGTGCTTTGTGAGCCAGTGGTGGATTACAGGCTCCCAAAATTTGATACTTTTTAAAGTCAACATCCAGCTTCTTTTTAAGAGTTGCCTTAATATCAATTTCAGTAAGAATTCCGAACCCTTCCTCTTTGAGCGCTTCGGTTGTTTTATCAATCGCATCCTCAAAAGAAACATCCAATGTTTTGCTGTAGTAATATGACATAACTCGATCGGCTTTAATAATTTATTGATTGTCTTTTCTGCAATACCTTACCAAGAAAAGGCCTTCATGAATTATCATAAAGGCCTTTTCCAAAAACTGCGTTCCATCCATTAGTTTTCATCAACGTACGAGGAATACATCCACACTTCTTTTTCCTGCTCACGGATGTAATCGCTCATCAAGGCATTGGTTCCCTCATCACCCACATCATCAGACAACTCCAGGATGTCTCGTTGCAGCGTGATGATCGTTTTAAATGCATCTAAAATTTCACGAACCGCCGTTTTTCCGTCCGATACATGGTTGCTTTCTTCAATTTCAGACTGTTCGATATAGTCAGAGTACCGATGATTGGGAGAATGGTTAAGAGTCAAAACACGCTCTGCCACCTCGTCGATTTTTACCAGTAAATCATCATACAACTCTTCAAACTTCACGTGAAGCTCAAAAAAGTCATCGCCTTTGATATTCCAATGATATCCGCGGGTATTTTGATAGAATATCGAATAATTTGCCAAAAGCTTATTCAGTTTTTCTGCCAGCTCTTTTGATTTCGCTTTGTTCAAGCCTATTTGATTTAAATCACTCATAATTTTGTGTTCTTAGATTAAATAGTATGTATTAATGCTGTTCTTATTTTGAAACGATTTGCTCAAATATTACTTAAGTGCCGCAATGGTCACTTTTGGTTTAAAATGAATTTCTGTTTTGATGGATCGGGTAATTAGGCACGCCCCTTCGGCCTTTTCCATGATACGCTTAGCCTTATCTGCAGACTTCTCCTCGGTTATCGTGAGTTCAGGATTCAAGGTAATCTCTGAGACCACAAATTTTCCATCTTCATTACTGAGCTTGCCGGTGGCATTCACCTTAAGGTTTTCAAATTTTAGCTTTGAATACTCGGCGATAGCTACAAAGGTGGTCATGAAACAACTACTTACCGACGAAACAAAAAGATGTTCGGGAGACCATATGCCCTCTACGCCACCGTCGAATTGCGGTGGTGTCGCTACTTCGATTTTATCATCAAGTTCGGGGGAACTCAACGTACCAATGCGCCCCTCTTCCCAATCTAAATCTACCTGATACTCGTGCTTTTTTTCGCTCATTGTTGTCCAACTTTTTGATTAATGATCTGTTTCAGTTGCTTGGCTTGCACCACTCCGGACTGTTGCCAAAGTATCTGACCATCTTTAAAAAGAATCAGCGTTGGCACACCGCGGACGTTATACTTAATCGCAGCATCAGCATTCTTTTCTGCGTCCACTTTAATAATATTGATTGCGTCTCCCATGCTCTTCTTTAAATCTTTCAGAATAGGGTTCATCATTTTACAAGGCCCGCA
Organism: Fodinibius sp. GM21; assembly: GCF_058386955.1. NCBI lineage: Bacteria > Pseudomonadati > Balneolota > Balneolia > Balneolales > Balneolaceae > Fodinibius > Fodinibius sp. GM21. The sequence continues at coordinate 275,348 of NZ_JBYEIQ010000003.1, forward strand.
CCAATCTGTGTAGAAATCTACCAGCACCGGCTTTTCTCCGTTAATTATATCGTTAAATGTCGTTTTCTTTTTCTTCGTCTCAGCCATATCAGTCCTCTTTAATTTCGGTGAATTCTATGTCGTCAATATTACCACTGCCGGATTCGGTCGTTGCCCGTGCAGGTACTGCACAATTGCCACACAGACATCCGGTATTTGTCGCTGCCTGGAACAAGAAAAATCCGCCCAGTAAAACCGATACAATATCTATATGCCAGGCGCCCATGCCGACAAATAACACCCCTATGCCCAGGGCAACCCAGCGCATCGGGTGCCAATTATTGAGCAAGGTATATTTAATTGACTTATCCATCTATCAAAAATCGAATTTCAAATTGAACGCTATTATAATTGACCATTCATCCAATGTCAGTGACTTTTATCACACAAGTGTAATCTTATTTCTTCCCAACTCTACAAGTCCTTCCGCCTCCATCTTTTTCAGCAATCGGGATATTACTTCGCGTGCGGTTCCCAACTCTTGTGCCAGCTGATCATGGGTCATCGTCAGCGTATCAGTTTCCATCACTTCGCAGCGTTTTTGTAAAAACTGCAGTAGACGCTCATCCATCTTTTTAAATGCTACCGCATCCACAACCTCCAGCAACTCCTCAAACCGTTTATGATAAATCTGAAAAATATAATTCAGCCATTCGGGATGCTCGCGAATCAGCTCGTGAATTTTTTCAACAGGAATAAACAGCACCTCTGACTCCTCCTCTGCGACAGCCTTCACCTTGCTGGTATCATGATACAATCCAGCCAAAAATGACATAATGCACGTCTCTCCGGCGCGAAGGTAATACAGAACCATTTCCTTATAGGTATCATCCGATTGCATTACTTTTACACTACCGCTGGTAACAATGGGTATAGATCGTACGGGTGCATTCTCTGTTACAATGGTATCCCCGGGATTAAAATGCTTCGTTATTCCCAAATCAGATAGATCCACATTTTCTTGCAGAGCAGAGGTAAGAGATGATAAATCGGTTGGAGACTTCATATCAGCAATCAAAATATTAACGACCAGACTGAAATATAAGAAATAAAAGAGTGAATTATCCTAAATATATAGTCGCAACTATCAATGTATTCTTTACACTACAGGCGTGCTACTGTTGGATATTAAAAACCGTCGTTTTTGGTCGGATAGTATGTCGTCCCTCTTTCTCTTCTTTTAGTAATAACTGGCGGGATTTTTCAGAGTTAAAAACCTGTTGCAGATCCTTTATTTCTGCGGCGGGCACAAAGTTATGTTCGCATTTCTCTAAAAACATATCGCCCTCAAATTTGGCAATAGGTTCTTTCAGAAGGTCTGACAATTCTTTTCGGTTCTCAACTCTTGCTTCGTTATACCGATACTCAGACTGATTCGATAATTCCTCGGCCTCCAGAATCTTACATAAGTCTCGGAACTGCCGGTCGCTGCCGATGGCCAGCGTTATCAGCCGGTCATCAGCAGTAGTGAATATTTCGCCATAAGGTGCAATATTGGGGTGCAGTGAACCAATTCGCTCGGGCACGTTTCCATTCATCAGCCAGTTTGTAGCCTGGTTTATTAGTGATGAGATGGCACTGTCATAAAGACTTACGTCTACCCGAAAAGCCTGTCCCGGTTTTTCTTTTTGCTTGAGCAAAGCACACAAAATGCCCTCTTTCAGCTGGTGAGCTGCCAACACATCAATAAGGGCCAGCGGCATTTTTGTAGGCGGCCCATCGGGCTGCCCATTCATCGACATAAAGCCCGTTTCGGCCTGCAGAATCAGATCGTAGGCAAGGCGGTCGCTTTCTGTCCCAAAGCCGGAAATGTGTCCCTGTATTACGGTCGAATTAATTGCTTTTAAAGCATCAAAGGTCAACCCAAACTTTTTACCATCACCTTTTTTAAAATTGGTAATAACAATATCTGCTTCTTCGATGAGCTCTTTAACTTTGTGTTTATCCTCCGTATCACCCAGATCTAAGAGCAGGGAATTCTTATTCCAGTTGACAGATGAAAAGTAGGCCGATGGTCCTTCGGATGGTTCGCCCGGCTGGCGCCATTGACGGGTCACATCACCTCCATTTCGTTTATTCTCAACCTTGATGACTTTTGCTCCAAGCTCGGAGAAGAAATTTCCAACGGCGGGGCCGGCAAGCACTCCGGCAAGCTCCACAACAGTTAAGTCTCCAAAAATAGATTCCATCCTACTATCTGAATTCAGTTATTCATCCGCGCCGTATACCAGCTCAATAAATTCGGGTTTAGGTACTGCTCCAAAGTATTGCTCGATATTTATAGGCTCAATCCGATTTTCAATTTCTGTTCGATCATACCGCACACCCTCTAAATAATTTTCGAGCTGATCCACCGGCTCACTGCCAAAGAAATCACCATAAATCTTAATATTATCGATATGACCATCCGCAACATCCAGTCGCAGATCAATTTCGCCGACATCGAATCGCCGTGTACGCTGTATATTAAAATCAGGGGACTTGCCAAAATTCCAATCCCACTGCCCGTACTTCTCATCCTTCAGATTATGCACTTCTTTCCATTCAGCTTCCGTTAGGTGATACGTTTCAAATTCATCGCGATCCTCATACAACCCTTCCAACAACTTTTGTCGGAACGTAGCAGTTTCCATTGATTCTTCCATAAACTCGCTGATATTTGCCACGCGACTGCGAACTGATTTATGTCCCTTCGATTCGATCTTGTTCATCTTCACATCCAATGCATTCGTCACCTCATCCAGGTCACTGTCAAATAAAAGAGTGCCATGGCTAAACATACGATCTACGCTCGAAAACTGCGCATTGCCCGATATCTTGCGGTCATTAACCTGAAGATCATTACGCCCGCTAAGTTCGGCATCGACTCCCATGGTGTTTAGGACACGAACAATCGGGGCTGTAAACTTTTCAAAGTTATTAAGACTCTTCTTATCGTAATCTGTGATAAAACTAAAGTTCAGGTTCCCGGTATCGTGATATACGGCTCCACCGCCCGATATTCGCCGGACAACATGGATTCCTTTTTCCTCCACATACTTGTGATTGATCTCCTCAAGGGTATTCTGATTTCGGCCAATGATAATAGATGGCTCATTTATGTAGAATAGCAGGTAATCGTGATCGTAATCAAAATTACGGAGCGCATATTCTTCAAGCGCAAGGTTCAGATGAGGATCGGTAACACCTTCGTTATGGATAAAAATCATAAGAATGAAATTATTGTAATAATCGGGAAATGTATATTGCGGACAAAGGTAGCCTTATACTTTGAAAGCAATATGAAGATTTTCCTGCTTCTGCAGCTTCGAATTCTCAAGAGACCAAAAGCTCAAAGAGCAACCTCCTGGATATCAAATAGTTCGGGAATCTCAGCTGTCCATCCTTTTTCATCCTTGAGCTTTACTCTCATCATATCCAGTGCCTGGGGTTCTCCATGGGTCAGAAAAACCTTTTCAGGCGACTCAGTAATACCATCAACCCAATTCATGAGCTCTTGTTGATCTGCATGTGCCGAGAGACTTTCGAGGTACTCGATCCTGGCTTTCACAGAATGATACTTCCCGAAAAACTTAATCTCTTTACACCCTTCCAACAGCTGTCGCCCGCGAGTACCCTCTGCCTGGTACCCGGCCAGCATTACCGTTGTTTCAGGACGATCAAGATACTTCTGCAAATAGGTTAATACTCGACCACCGCCAACCATACCGCTGCCAGCAATAATAATTTTAGGCTGATCTTCATCGATAATCTCCCAGGTTTCTTTAAAGGATTGTACGATTCGTACCTGCTCACACATAGACTTGCATTCCTCTCGGCTCAATTTATGCCAGTCGTAGTGTTTATTGAAAAGCTTCAAGACATCTGCCCCCATCGGACTATCTAAAATAATAGGCACTGAGGGAATCCTTCCTGCTCTTTTTAGTTGCCAAAGCAGGTACATCAAAAGCTGAGCACGTTCAACCGCGAAACTGGGGATAATAAGCGTGCCGCCTTTACCGATGGTGTCATTAACAATATGTTCAAGCTTATTCTCTTCCTCATCGGGATGAAAGCGATCTCCATACGTACTTTCAAAAAACAGTACGTCGACTTTCTCGGGCTTTTGCGGATCCTCAAGTAATGGATCCTCCTTTCTACCCACATCACCTGAGAAAACAAATTTTTTGCCATATGCTTTAATTTCTACAAAGGTAGCGCCCAGAATGTGTCCGTTATACCTATAACGGAGGGAAATTTCATCACTAACCGTTATCCACTCGCCACGGTTGTATTCCTCGAACAATGGCAAGGTTCGTTCGGCATCCTTAACCGTGTAAAGAGGCTTGGCGGGGTCATGCTTGGTGAATCCCTCTTTATTTGCTCGGCGCGCATCTTCTTCCTGGATCTCAGCGCTGTCTCTTAGAATAATTTCAGTGATATCAAGCGTGGGTGCCGTTCCCCAGATAGGCCCGTTAAAGCCCATCTTAACTAAACGCGGCAAAAAACCGGTGTGGTCCATGTGACCATGTGTCAATGCCACAAGATCAATATCTTTAACATCTACCGGCAGATAAGCCCAGTTCAATTCACGTAGTTTTTTAACCCCTTGAAACATTCCGCAGTCCACAAGAATATTTTTCTTCGGAAAGCTGAGCAAAAACTTAGAACCCGTAACGGTTCCCGCCCCTCCTAAAAAATGGATCTGTACTTTTCTATTCATCGGATTTGTTGTTAAAACTCGCAACAGCTTTGGCCTCTCGATAAATGTCACCGGCCTTTCGACTGTCCCAACCCATCTGATGGAGCAGCTTCTTATTCTCTGCCAACTGCTGACAAAATACGATATCCTGTTCTAAAAGCCTTTTCTTCTCATCACTCTTCAAGGTTGATAAACAGGTAACAGGATGTAAATTTACGCGGCTTATCAGGTCTTTGAGTCCGTTATTTTTTGGATAATCCCAGCTTAACAAATTTAATCCTATACACTTGCCGTATTGCTGCGCATCATTTGTAAAACGGGTATTGGTCACTACCCAGCCATGATGATTCTTTCCTGTGTGGCCCGGCTTTCGGCTCCACTTTCTTTTTACATCCTCAAATCGGGATTGGATATACAAGGGTACTTGTACATTACATTTATGATCTTTCCGATTGTGGAATTTACACTCTACAATAAAAAAATCATCTCCTTTTTCAGCTATAACATCAATCTCGTGAGATACACAATTCCCCTCGATTATTTGGCCGACCTCGGTCTTGTATCCCAACCTGTTTAATAACTCTGCCGTAAACTTTTCAAATGGATATCCTGTGGGACCCAGCTCGAAAAGAGCCTCTTTAAGTTTATATCGTCCGGCTGAACGATTGGAGTGCTTTTTTAATAAACGGAAGGCTTCACGATAAATTTTTTGGGTAGAAATACCATTATATAGTATTTCATCAATAGCATCGGCAATCCGATCAACCAGCTGCTCATTAGCCCCGGCATTCGCAAGAGAATTGCGCAGCTTAGATTCATCATAGGATTCTGTCTCTCCTGAAGCTTTTGTAACATTTACGCTTCCCATAGCTGCAACCCTCTTGTTCTATAAATTAGCCTAGACCCATCTGAAATTCCCGTCCGCTGTTATTCGTAAATTACCCGACTTACCTTCCTCAACAAGATCTTGCAATGTGGTGCTGGATAGCATTTTTCGGATTTCATCTCGTGTATCAGCCCATTTATCATGAATCGGGCAGGGCTTCTCTGTTCCACAGCCCGGCAAACCTAAGGCACATTCGGTTAGAATATCCATCCCATCGATAACGGCAACAATTTCGAGCAGAGTAATTTCATCTGTGGAACCTACCAGGCGAACTCCACCCTTTGGGCCTTTCATGGATTCCATCATATCTGCACTGGTAAGCTTTTGTAATACTTTTGTTAAAAAATGATGAGAAATATCGAGATCATTGCTAATTTTTTTAATAGATACATAAGAGTCATCCGAAACTGCAGCCAAATAAACTGTAGCTCTCAAACCATATACACAAGCATTTGATAATAACATATATAAAAGATTGGATTTAGTAGTCCCTAGCCCCTTTGTTAAAAAACACGTAAGCTGGCTATTTTCGTTAAGCCCAGATTAATCAACATTGTTTCTAAGAAAAATCTACTATAAAATGATTTTACAGACCCCTGTAAGTAACCTGAAATTTATAAGTCTATCAAAAAAATAAATCATTAACACATTAAAAAACAGCTAAAATATAAAGCAAAATTATGCAACCCCAACTGGGATTTATGCACCAAAAATGTAGCACCTTACATACGCGTCAACTGATTCAAATTTGTTTAATTATTTAAAAAAACGTTATGGAAATTTGGTCTGCCTTGGCTATTGGTTTTTTGGGTAGTTTCCATTGCATTGGCATGTGTGGTCCCATTGCTCTGGCCCTGCCGGGAAAAAATGAATCTATGGTCTCACTCATCTGGGGCCGCCTGCTCTATAATATCGGCCGCGTGCTGACTTATACATTTCTCGGGGTCATCTTTGGCATTATTGGCCACTCTATTGCCCTTGCCGGATTTCAACAATCCATATCAATACTACTGGGTACCTTCATTCTCATTGGGGCGTTGTTTCAGTTCAAATCCCTTGACGAATGGAAGCAAAAAATTGGTCTGAAGAAATTATATCATCACCTCGAAAAAATGATGCTCACCCAATTTAAAAAGGGTGGCACCCTCACATTATTCACCATTGGCACTTTAAATGGATTGCTACCCTGTGGTTTTGTTTATGTGGGATTAGCCGGCTCTGTAACCACGGGTTCGGTTGTCCAGGGCAGCCTGTTTATGGCTTTATTTGGATTGGGTACAATGCCGGCAATGCTGATGATGTCTTTGGCCCCTGGTTTTGTGAGCCTTGAATGGCGTCAGCGTATTAACAAATTTATACCGTATCTTGCAGCAGCTTTTGGAATTTATCTTATTTTTAGAGGTATAGTAGTGGGAGAAATGCTACATTGAAATAGTGCGTACGAGCTTATAAAAACAGAGAGTATCGATGGATATACAATTTCATATATCAACCGATGAACAAGCCATAAATCCAATTTGCGACTTCACCTATAGCTGGTGCCTTAATTGTGGTTTGTCCGAACTAGAAGCCACAAAGTTCACTATTGCTGTCAGTGAACTGATTACTGATATCATCTTATTTGCCTATCCCGACAAAAGCCAAGGCTTTTTTGATCTCACTTTCCGGCAAACACTTTCAGATATCGAGCTTATTGCCAGTGAGGTCGGGGAACCCTTCGATCCCGATAGACACCGATACAGTGCTCAGGAAGCTATGGGAGATGGTAACTTTGAAGGAGCCGGATTACGGATCATCCGTCGATTCACAGACGATTTTTTATTCATCAACCGTGGCAAAGAAGGTAAGGAATTCAGATTACAAAAGTCTATTGATGTTCATGAAATTGACGAACTTCTGGAGTTGTCCAGAGCTGAAAACCCAGAAGAACCGGAAGATAAGGCTTCCAAAGTCCCTTACAGCATCAAACAAATTACCCCCCGTGATGCCGAAGATATTGCCAAGCTTATTTACCGTACTTACGAGTATTCCTACACAAAAGAGGATCTCTACTTTCCCAAAAAAATCGAACAGGCATTAACCGGCAAGGAAAAGCTGGGGGTTATCACACGCAGCGATGAGGGAGAGGCATTAGGATATTTTGCCATATTAAAGAAAAGTGACTCCAATATTGCCGAGGTGGGAGAAGCAGTTGTTTCGCCCCGCTACCGTAAACAGGGCATTATGGGCGGGATGATGCAGCACCTGATAAAAGTAGCACGCGACCATCATTTCGATGCCCTGTTTGGCAAAGCGGTAACGATTCATCCGGTAAGTCAACGGGTAAATCAAAAGTTTGGGTTTATATCAACGGGACTCATGCTCCTGGAAACAAACAATGTGGTTTTCAAAGGATTCGATGAAGATTATCCACAGCCGGTTTCTGTTGTCATCGATGTGTTACCGCTACAGAATACACGGTCTAAGGAAATTTATCTGCCCAAAAAATACCGTAATATTCTTTTAAAAACGTATAACCTACTTGATATCCCCATCACTACCAAAAAGCCCGAATACTATAAGATGGCTGAAAAATCGGACGCCGAGCTGACAATAAATTATGCGGATTCCACAGCGCTTATCATTGTCAAAAAGTACGGGCCCGATTTCCGTTCCGTGCTGCGTGATATGCTGGACAGCTTGATTGGGCAGGAAGATCCCAACGCTATTTACTTAGATCTACCGCTCGAAAATTCTGCGACACCGTCACAATTAGGCCAGCTCGAAGGATTAGGCTTTATTTACTGTGGTCTGGCTCCCTACTTTCATAATGAATCGGATTACCTGCGACTGCAAAAAATTTGTATTCCCTTTAATTTTGATCTTGTCGATGTTCATTCTGAATTTGGGCAACAAATAAAATCTTTTATTACTGATGAGTATTCCAAGCATACATAGAAAGGGAACAACGCTAAATGTTACACTACAAGGTGGGTTCAACCTGTGGATCAAAAACATGATTCTAAATCATATCAACAATAATACGCAGACCCTCAAAATTGACTTTTCCGGATGTAAATTCATTGACAGCGAAGGCATAATTTTTTTGTATAAGTGGCAACAAGATGGAAAAGACCTACAGCTTATAAATCCTCCGGAAATATTTTTTGAGTTACTTGAGATCCTGGAACTGGACACTAGCTGGCAACCTAAAGTAATAAATAACTAAGGAATCGTTATGGGCGAAGAAAATAATAACAACATGGTCGAGCTGGATGTTGAACAGGATGTCTGGAGTCGAACTTATACCGTATATTCTCTGATTATCATTGGCAGCAAAGAGGAGGACGGAAACTATAATTTTGCCCCCAAACATATGGCTATGCCGCTGGGATTCAGTAATCACTTCGGTTTCATGGGTACCCCACGCAAAACCACCTATCGCAATGTACAGCGCGAGAAAGTATTTACGGTAAGCTATCCCAAACCCAGCCAACTCACCGTCTCAAGTCTGGCGGCAACACAGCGAGAAGATGACAATTCGAAACCCATTCTGGATAAAATTCCCACTTCTCCGGCACATCAAATTGATGGTCATTTTGTGAAAGATTCCTACTTTCAATTAGAATGTAAATTTACCGAATTTATAGGCAAGTTTGGAGAATGGGAAATGGTTGTTGGCGAAATTGTAGCGGCTCGAATTGATAAAAATATGAGCAGAAAAGTTGGGGGTGGCGTCGATGAGGGGCAACTTATCTACAACAATCCTCTGTTGGCTTACTTGCATCCCAACCGATTTAGTGTCATCAAAGAAAGTAACATTTTCCCCTTTCCAAAGGAGTTCAAACGATAGTTGTTATGACGGATAGGTCCAGAAAGATTCGTACGTACATTAAGAAACACAAGGCGGACTTTCTTTCTCTGCTTCAATCACTGGTTGAAACTGAAACCCCATCAGATCAACCGGATACTTTTACAAAAATATGGGAACTTTTGTCAACACAGTTTAAAAAGTTCGACTATGCGGTTGATCATATTGCGGGTGATGAAACAGCGGGGCAATTAGTTTGTAAGCCTGCTGACTTTGATCCTTCTAAACCCTGTCAATTAATACTTGGGCACTGCGATACGGTGTGGAATATCGGAACGCTCAATGAAATGCCGTTCGAAATTGAAGATAACAAGGTAAGTGGTCCCGGCGTGTATGATATGAAAGCGGGACTAACGATGATGATTTTTGGGATGCAGACGATCCAAGACTTAGAAATAAAGACGGACGTACAACCCATATTTCTCATCAATTCTGATGAGGAGATTGGCAGTCATGAATCTGAAGAAAACATTGTTAAACATGCAAAGTTGGCTGAGCGTACATTTGTATTAGAGCCTTCCCTGGGTAAAGAGGGTAAAATTAAAACCCGGCGCAAAGGAGTAGGTGATTTTGAAGTGACTATTGGCGGCACCCCCTCTCACGCAGGTCTGGCCCCGGAAGAAGGGGTAAGCGCCATTTTAGGTCTCTCCCATATTGTGCAGCAGCTGTTTCGGCTGAATGATCCCGCCACCGGTGTTACCGTAAATGTTGGTACTATCGAAGGAGGAGAACGTTCTAACGTGGTGGCCGCAAAAAGCAAAGCGGTTGTTGATGTGCGTGTACCTACAAAGGAAGACGGCGAACGAATAAAAGAACAGATTTATAATCTGCAGCCCGAAATTGAAGGGGTCCAAATAAAAGTAACCGGGGATATCAATCGTCCGCCGCTGGAGAAAAATGAATCCAACAAAAAACTCTGGAACACTACCAAGAAACTTGGAAAAGAACTCGAGCTTGAATTACAAGAGGGCATATCTGGAGGAGCCTCTGACGGCAACTTTTCCAATTTGTATTCACCCACTATCGACGGATTGGGAGCCGTAGGTGAAGGTGCACACGCCTATCACGAAAAGATATTTCTGGAACAAACGTTAGACCGACTTGCGTTATTCACGCTTTTACTTTTAGAACCTCCCCTCTTCAATTAGTCTTTTTTCAAAAACCCACTCAATTAAATAGTCATCCAGCTTTTCTTGCGGTATCAAGGGCGAATCCAGTTCCAGCTGTTGACTAATTTGATAATTTCTCGATGAACACCGCTTGTAAAACCATTTCAGGGAATCCAGATCATCCAAAACCATAGATCCGGCAAACGATTCCAGTAATCCATGCTCTTTACATAACTCTACAACCTGATCTATGAAAAGTGTACTTTGGCCTCCCAAAAATTCCAATAGACCCTCCCACGTTTTATTCATTATTTCACCTTTTTGATTAATCGATAACTCGTATTCCATAGGCGTTAGCTTTTGGTTCAATATACCTGGTAAATGAAATACAGAAGAAATTTCATGTTCCAGGATATAGAGCAGTCGAATGATACCACCCATTGATTTACGTACTAATCGGTACCCCTTAAAAGCACCGAACACATAATCCATTTTAGGCTGCTTCATCTGTAGTTTGAAACCAAGACATTTTTCATCTCGATTTAGGCCGATGAAATAGTACGTCTCCGGTTTCTTTTTGGCGTAATTAAACTCAGGCTGATGTTTACGGATAAGTTCATTTTCCAGCAGCAGTGCTTCCTTTTCTCAATCACAAATCTTAATAGAAATATCATGCGTCATTCGTATCAAGCGAATCGTTTTTCTGGAGGAGGTCCCCATCTTAGCGCGACGGTAAGTAAACAAGCGATTCCTGAGATCTTTTGCCTTTCCCACATATAACAACACTTCTGATCGTCCATACATTTGATAAACGCCCGGCTTGGTGGGTAGCTCTTCAAAAAAGGATTTTCCCATCCTGTTTTCGATGGGATTATAGTGCTCAAATAAACGTTTTTGTCCTGACATAATTGTGTAAATTCCAGCCTTTGAAAGTGATATATAAAAATATTTAAAAATTTAGATACTAAATTTTACATATAGTAGGTAATCCAAAAAAAATATACTATACTTAGGCTCTTAAGCGCCATTTAATGCGTTAGCAAGGCGTTATTAAACATTTAAGTAGCACAAGAAGTAAAAATTTTCGGAGATTTATCATGGCAGAACGTGAAGTAGGAACTGTTAAATGGTTCCATAATGGCAAAGGTTATGGATTCATAACTCGAGAAGAAGGAGAAGATATTTTCGTTCATTTCAGTGAAATTGAAATGGAAGGCTATAAAAAGTTAGAAGAAGGCCAAGAAGTTGAATTCACTGTTGCAGAAGGTGAAAAAGGGCTACAGGCACAAGAGGTGATACCGTTGTAATATGATTATTTAGATATCATTATTTTCAAAAGCGCTGCCTCACCGGTAGCGCTTTTTTTATTGCTGAGAGTTCCCATTATATTGTGACAAATAACCGTGATAAAATCATAAACCCATGGAAAACCATACCTATAAAAAGATTGAGTTAACTGGTACTTCTGATAAATCGCTGGAAGCTGCTGTTGAAAATGCCATAGAAAAAGCCTCAAAAACCGTAGAAGATATGCGTTGGTTCGAAGTTATTGAAACACGAGGTTCCATTGAAGATGGCGCTGTTGCTCAGTGGCAAGTTGTTATAAAAGTAGGCTTTACGCTAAATGGGTAATCTACGATTTATCTAAAATATAGAACTCCAGTTTTTTCTGCAGTTCCGGAGGATTAAAGGGTTTGGTTAAATAATCATTCATGCCCGATGCAAACACCTTCTCCTTAACCTCTTTTAATGCTGCTGCGGTAAGAGCAATAATTGGAACAGTGGATTTGTATTTATTATCCAGTTTTCGAATTTTCCGAGTTGCTTCATAACCATCCATTTCTGGCATCTGCAGATCCATCAGTACCAAATTGATTGACGCCATTTCTTTCATTTTTTCAACTGCTTGTTTTCCATTTTCAGCGACTATCACCTCAATCTCCCATTTTTCCAAGAATCGAATCATTACTTTTTGGTTGATGGCATTATCTTCAACCAACATCACTTTTGTGCCACGCAGCGAGTCAGGCATTTCATCTTCATTCTTGCGCAAGTTTGAGCGCTGTTTCTCAGCATGTTCTTGTGTTTTAAAGGGAAGTTCTACGTAAAAGGTACTGCCTTTCCCTTTTTCACTTTCCAAGTCAATAGTACCATCCTGTAGATCAACCAATTTTTTACTGATGGTAAGCCCCAGTCCTGTTCCACCGAAAACCCGCGACGTTTCACTTCGCTCTTGGGTAAAACTTTTAAAAATTTCTTCCTGTTTATCTTCCGAAATTCCTATGCCCGTATCGGTAACAGTAAACAGAATTTTTAACTGATCATCATTCCGCTCTTTTAATTCCACGATGATCCCAACACTTCCCTCTTCAGTAAATTTTACCGCGTTACTGACAAGGTTGTTCAATATTTGTGTTAATCTATTAGGATCTCCAGCAATGGTTTCCGGCAAATCTTCATCAAAATCCAAGTAGAGGGGTACATCTTTCTTTTCGGCTGTAAAACGGAAACTCTCTAACACCCCGTTTAACAGGTTCTCCAAGTTAAATGCTACATTTTCAAACTCAATTTTTCCGGATTCAATTTTAGAAAAATCGAGCACGTCATTAATAAGCGAAAGCAAGGTTTTGGCTGAAAAATCAAGAATTTCAAGCTGCTCAACCTGGTCTTCCCTGGGATTATCTTTTGCCAACAAATTGGTCATCCCAATAATCGCATTCATTGGCGTGCGAATTTCGTGGCTCATGGTAGATAGAAACTCAGACTTTGCCTTCGAACCTTCCTCCGCTTTTTGTTTAGCTTTTTCAAGTTCTTTCACATTTTGTTCCAGCTGTCCCTTTTTTTCTAACAGTTCCTTATTTAGCGACTGTGTTTTCTTAAGCAGTTTTTGGGTTTCTTCCTCCGCCAATTCTTTTGATTCCGAAAATTTGTTAAAAGTAAGCCAGGTAGTTATAAATGCTGCACCCAGAATACTCCATTTCAAAATAACCCCTTCATCAGCAGTAAGGTATATTTGATCAAAAATCACATAGTCGAGCACAACATAGCATGCCACAGCCATACTTATCCCAATATTGCGCAATTGCTGGTGATCTTTGTCAAATAACAAAATTGCCAAACCACAGGCGGGGATGTAAAAAGCCTGTATCAACATGTCTTTGCCAAACACTGAACTAAGAATGAGAATACAGACATTTATATAAGCCAAGAGTAGAAATTTGGCCGTATTCTCAAACCCCTTGCGAGCCAACACTGGTATAAGCACAAATGCCACACTAATGCTCATAAAAAACCATGACAGCGAAATGGAATCATTTAGGCGAAAGGCAATTAAGAACAGAATAGCTACTGCCGCCAGCGAAAATGAAACATGGTGCATTACTATAACGCCGGTTCTGTTGATCTGTTCAATCTTGTCTTGAACCAGATCCTTGGCAAAGGCGAACTTTTTAATACTCGATAATGAAGACATTCGATGTACAGCTATTTATGATATTCCAAAAGAATAATACTTAAGAATAATAAAACGAAATTAGCTATCGAATGATATTAAAAGAAACTAATAAAAGGTGGGGCTTACGCCTTGGCCTGCTCCTTTTGCATCTTGGTTTTATAGGCCATCGCATAAATTTTCATCTGTTTAACCATCGAAGCCAAACCATTAGAGCGGGTTGGTGATAAATGTTGTTCCATCCCAATTTTCTTTATAAAGGTGGGATCGGTATTTATTATGGTTTCGGGGCTTTGACCAGAATAAAAGCGAACCATCAGCGCAACAAGACCTTTGGTAATGGCAGCATCACTATCAGCCTCAAAAATAACTTTCCCATCCTCGAGACGAGTGTGCAACCAAACCTGTGATTGACATCCACGGACTAAATTTTCTTCAATTTTATGCTCCTCATCCAAGGATTCTAAATTTTGACCCTGTTTTATAATATGCTTATAACGTTCGGTCCAATCGCTTAGAGCTTTAAACTCGTTTATGATTTGCCGTTGTATTTCGTGAATATCAGCCATCGTCTAGTATTTATAGTTATCTGCAACACTAGCAAAATACAAATAACTATAGAGAATATAAGGTCATACTTCTGTCTTCTCGTAAGCCGGATCAACCGAAACTGCACAGCATACAGTAACCACCTCTTTGTTCTGCTGATCCCATTCGGGCTTCCCGTAATCTAAGACTTCAACAAACTCTCCGCTTTTATTTTTGATGCGATACTCACAGGTAGAATCATTGCCCTCAAAAATCTTTTGCAAGTGAGTATTAAATTTATCGAGATCGTCTTGGTGAATAAAATTACTGGCATCAGCTTTTCCAACAACAGCATCAGCGGAAAGACCGGTTATCTCCGGGAATTCTTTCGAAACTGTTTTAAAGACAGGTTTTCCGTCTTTGAGCTCAACTTCATAGGAAAATTCTGAGGCCCTTCGTACAATCCGACCAAACTCTTTATTTCGTTTTTTCAACGTATCCATAATACGTTTTTTGAGCGAAATATTTTCGATCTCTGCGCGAATGAGTTTTTGATCTTTAAGATCTAAAATAGACGTTGTTCCCTTAACCTGGATAGGAAATCCATTTTTGTGATTGATAATGCCCTTAAACTCTTCATCGTTGAAATACGCATCCTCATCTTCCTTATCAAAGCGTCCCTTTATTGAACTCATATACTTATCAGGAAACAGATCCCAAATCTTGACTTGTTTTAACTCATCTTTTCCATAGCCAACAAGTTCACGAAACGCCTTATTCGCCATCACAATATTGCCCTGCACATCAACATCAACAACCGTACGCTTTGATTCCTCGCGCAGCCCGTCAAATTCCACCTTTTGATCAACAAGTTGTTCTTCGGCACGCTTGCGTTCCGTTATATCGTGCTGGTAGGAAACCCAATGGGTTACATTACCATCTTTGTCAGTCAACGGATGGATATCCCACTGGTTAACAAATTCCGAACCATCTTTACGATAATTAACAGCCTGGCCAAAAAAGGATTGCCCTTCTTTTAATCGACGCTTCAATTTATCCAATACGTCTCGGTCTGTTTTTGGCCCCTGAAGAATGCGTGGAGTCTTGCCAATAACTTCCTCTTTGGAATAACCCGTCATCTTACAAAACCCATCATTCACATAAACTATTCTGGGTCCGGGCTTTTCGAGGGTTAATTCTGTAATCAATATGGAATCGTAATCACTGCGTATAGCCGACTCAAGCAGATTCAATCTTTTTTCCAATTCATTGCCTTTATCGACAATACTTTCTACGACTGACTTAACCTTTTTGAATGATTCTTCATCTTTGCACCATTTTTTAAGTGCATTGATATCTGGTGATTCCATATTAAAAGTCTGCTTAATCCGAGTTTAATAGATGATAATGGTCATTTTACATGCCAACCTTGCCTTAATACTTTCCATCAACAATAATACAAATCCCAATCATTCCGATTAATTCAATTTTTCTTAAAGAATTTTAGACAAAAAGTACTTTAACATTAAAATAAATTGACTCTATAATTGATTATGCAAAAACCTTAGGAAGCAGTGAACTTCCCAAAGCATTTTTTTCGCAAATCTAATCGTTACTTCAGTAAAAGTTTGGCAATGGTATTCAGCTGCATATTGGAGGTCCCTTCATAAATCTTGCCAATCTTCGCATCACGGTAATATTTTTCCACAGGGTACTCTTTCACATAGCCATATCCGCCAAATAGATCGACCGCTTGGGAAGTAACATTTTCTGCCACTTCGGAACCGTGGTACTTGGCCATGGCCGCTTCTTTAAGAAAATTGTCGCCATTCTCTTTCATTCGCGCAGCGTTATACACAAGCAGTCGCGCCGTTTCAATATCTGTTGCCATCTTTGCCAGCTGGAACTGTACACCCTGGAAGTCTGAAATGGACTGCCCAAACTGTTCGCGCTCTTGAGTATATTCCAGCGTAGCATCAAGTGCCCCTTGGGCAATGCCAATCATCTGTGCACCAATACCAATTCGTCCCTCATTCAGAGTTTCCATTGCAACTTTATACCCTTTTCCAACTTCACCTAACACATTTTCTTTCGGGACCTTGCAATCTTCCAGCAAGATTTCGCACGTAGAACTCGCTCGAATTCCCAACTTATTTTCTTTCTTGGATACAGAAAATCCTTCAAAATCCCGCTCCACAATAAAAGCCGTAATCCCCTTATAACCTGCATCAGGGTCTACCGTAGCAAACACTAAAAAGATATCTGCCTCATTTGCATTCGTAATCCACAACTTAGAACCATTCAGCACATAATGATCGCCTTCCTCCTTGGCTGAAGTCTTCAATGCAAAAGCGTCACTGCCCGAACCGGCTTCGGACAAACAGTAAGCGCCCACTTTTTCAGTCGCTAGCTGTGGCAAAAAACGCTCTTTGATATTATCGCTTCCAAAATTTAAAAAGGCATTGTTTACCAGCGTATTCTGTACATCCATAAATACACCAGCCGAGGCATCTACACGGGAAATCTGCTCAATAGCTACAATCGACATAAAAAATGATCCGCCGCCCCCGCTGTAACTTTCAGGAATTTCGATTCCCATCAATCCCATATCAAAAAACTCCTGTATCAGGTCGGGGTCAAGCTTAGCATTCTCATCCATCTCATGCACTTTGGGCTTAATTACGCTCTCTGCAAAATCACGCGCCGCCTCCTGCAGCATCTTCTCATCTTCGGTTAGTGTTGTCAGCGCGGGCATTTGTGGGTCTATATTTTCCATGGAATAGCCTCTTAATATTAAATTGGGTTCTAAATTTTGATCTTAATATAGCGATTCAGAATCAAAATATCGGCCCTGAATTGAAACCGGTTACATCTACCAACGAGCATTAGTAAAGTAATGCGAAGCTCATTATTTTTGGGGCTATAACTAAGACGAAATTCATACTATGAGCAACTCCGATTCTACCAAGCGATCCCTTTTTGAAGAATTTCCTCCTGTTTCTACTGAGGAGTGGGAAGAAATTATTAAACAAGATTTAAAAGGAGCTGATTATAAAGAAAAGCTCCGCTGGAAAACAGGTGAAGGTGTAGAAACACTGCCGTTTTACCGGCGTGAGGATTTATCTGGCCTCAACCGACCAACACCGATTCCAAAATCACATACTGATACCGAGGCCAATAGCTGGGAAATACGCGAACCTGTTTTTGAACATGATATCTCCCGGGCCAATAAAACAGCCCGGCTGGCACTCGATCGCGGTGCCGATGCCTTACAATTTCAAACAACCCTTCGCCGTACAGAAGGAATGCTGGATGGCGATATCCAGGGATTGCCAATTGAGAGTCAATCAGACTTTTCATCACTTTTTAATAACATTTCTTTAGAAGATACGCCCCTGCATTTTGATGTAGGATTGGCTGCACCCGCCCTACTGGCTATGCTTTGGAATGAAGCCCAAAACCACCATCCCAAAAAGGTGGAGGCAACTTTTAGTTACGATCCATTTATCTACCTGCTGCAACACGGCCACTACGGGAAAAACAAAAAAGATATTGAACGTGATATTTGTCAGATCGCACAAATTGCAGTAGAGAACCTACCATTGGTTAGGCCGCTGGGTGTCGACGGGCGTTTTTATCACAATAGCGGAGCTACCATTGTGCAGGAATTGGGCTATGCAATGGCTTCTGCATCAGAGTACCTAGCAATACTCACTGAAAATGATATTAATCTGGATGATGCAGCCCATGCACTGAACTTTAGTTTTTCAATCGGATCAAATTACTTTCTGGAAATTGCCAAATTCCGCGCTGCCCGACTCCTTTGGAAAAATCTTATTGAAGCTTATGGCATAGATCCGAGAAGTAATGCCGCGTATTTACACGGAGAAACCTCCCGGTGGAATAAAACACTCTACGATCCATATACCAATATGCTGCGTACATCTACCGAAGGTATGTCCGGTACTATTGGAGGATGTGATTCCCTGACAGTTTTACCTTTTGATGAACACTTCCGTCAGCCCGATAGGTTTTCACAGCGCATTGCCCGTAACCAGCAGCTCATTCTGAGTGAGGAAGCATATTTAAATAAAGTAGAAGATCCGGCTGCAGGATCATATTACATCGAAAAATTGACCGAAAAAATTGCTGATAAAGCCTGGAGTATTTTTCAGGATGTTGAAGCAGAAGGCGGCCTGTTCAAAGCAATTGAAAATGGAACTGTGCAATCAGCCATCCAAGCATCACAAAAACAGCGCAATCGGGCCATCGCTAAACGAGGGCGCACATTTGTAGGTACGAACCAGTACACCAACGCTGATGAAAATATGAGCAGCGATATTGGAAAAACAGAACAAACAACAGCATTGCGCGAATCGGAAAATACTAAAATTGAAAGTGACGCAGAAAATCTTGTAGAATATCTAGCTGAGGCCTTTTCACAGGGAGCGAATATTGCGGATGAGATTGATAAGCTCCTTGCTTTTGGTCGTCAACAGTATCGAACGGTTGCGCCTTATCGAGGTCCACAAGCATTTGAAGAATTGCGCCTTGCAACTGAGCGACACAAGTCAACACCCAGGGTTTTAAATCTACCATTGGGCAACAAGAAATGGCGCAAGGGACGTGCAAGCTTCTCAGCCAACTTCTTTGGCTGTGCCGGCTATCAGATCGAAGATCCTATTGGTTTTGAAGATGTGGACGCAGCCATTGGTGCCATAAAAAAACATCACCCGGATATTGCTGTAATTTGCAGTTCGGACAAAGAATACAAAGAGCTCGTTCCAGCTATAACGGATGCCATTTTAAATCTCGAAAATCCACCCATTGTAGTGCTGGCAGGATACCCGGAAGAAGATATAGAAACCTACAAAGAAGCTGGCGTTGATGAATTTATCTACGCAAAATGTAACGTTTTAGAAACGCTAAAAAGATTTCAACAAAAGCTTAATGTAATCAAAAATTAAAATATATAAGATGTCATACCGATCTTGTTTCGACACCTGTTGCCAATAAACAAATCAATGACTAGTTCAGGATGACACAAAAGCGATTATTATGAGACCTGATTTTTCTGACATAGCATTCAATTCTTCGATTTCTGCCGATCAAAAAGCGAAAAGTGGAGAATCATGGAACACTGCTGAACAGATTCCGGTAAAGCCGCAGTTCAACCAATCGGATATCGAAAACCTCGAGCATCTTGATTATGCAGCAGGAATCCCACCCTACCTCCGTGGACCATATTCAACCATGTACTCTTTCCGTCCGTGGACTATCCGTCAATATGCCGGATTTTCGACCGCTGAAGAATCTAATGAGTTTTATCGCAAAGCACTTGCGCAGGGACAAAAAGGACTATCTGTCGCCTTTGACCTGGCTACCCATCGGGGCTATGACTCCGATCACCCGCGCGTATCCGGTGATGTAGGAAAAGCGGGCGTAGCTATTGATTCCATCCTTGATATGAAAGTGCTGTTCAATCAGATTCCGCTGG
This sequence comes from Fodinibius sp. GM21, assembly GCF_058386955.1. NCBI lineage: Bacteria > Pseudomonadati > Balneolota > Balneolia > Balneolales > Balneolaceae > Fodinibius > Fodinibius sp. GM21. The sequence continues at coordinate 295,389 of NZ_JBYEIQ010000003.1, forward strand.
ATGAAATGTCGGTCTCTATGACCATGAATGGAGCTGTCATCCCGATCATGGCGTTTTATATTGTCACAGCTGAAGAACAGGGCGTTTCAAAAGAAAAATTAGCAGGCACCATCCAAAATGATATTCTTAAGGAGTTTATGGTGCGCAACACGTATATCTATCCGCCCAAACCGTCGATGCGTATTATCGGAGATATCTTTGAATACACCTCCGAACATATGCCGAAATTCAACTCCATTTCGGTGTCGGGCTATCACATGCAGGAGGCCGGGGCTACCTGTGATATTGAACTGGCGTATACGCTGGCAGATGGACTCGAATATCTGCGCACCGGTATTGATGCCGGTCTCGATGTTGATGACTTTGCTCCCCGTATTTCGTTTTTCTGGGCTATCGGGATGAATCACTTTATGGAAATAGCAAAAATGCGTGCTGCCCGCATGCTTTGGGCTAAGCTGGTTAAACAATTTGATCCGGAAAATCCTAAGTCAATGTCCCTGCGTACCCACAGCCAAACATCGGGATGGAGCCTCACCAAGCAAGACCCCTATAACAACGTGGCGCGAACCACCATTGAAGCTATGGCTGCGGCACTCGGTCATACCCAATCGATGCACACGAATGCTCTCGACGAAGCTATTGCCCTGCCATCTGATTTTTCCTCCCGTATTGCTCGTAATACACAAACCTACCTGCAGGAAGAGACCGGCATCACCAAAGCCGTTGATCCATGGGCAGGGTCGTACTATGTTGAATATCTAACGGACCGTATCGCACGTCGGGCCTGGGAACTCATTGAAGAAGTGGAAGAGCTCGGCGGTATGGCCAAAGCTATTGAAACGGGAGTTCCCAAAATGCGGATTGAAGAAGCTGCTGCAAAAAAGCAGGCACGTATCGACTCCGGGAAAGAAACCATCGTAGGGGTTAATAAATATCAGCTTGACAAAGAAGAACCGATTGACATTCTTGAAGTTGATAATGAAAAAGTCCGGAAGGCACAGTTGGACCGGCTTGAGAAACTGCGATCAGAACGCAATGAAGCAGAAGTACAATCAGCCCTTAATGCCATTACCAAAGTAGCAGAATCGGGAGATGGAAATCTGCTTGACGTAGCCGTAAAAGCAGCTCGCAAGCGAGCAACATTGGGAGAAATTTCCGATGCAATGGAGAAAGCGTTCGGACGTTATACCGCAACCGTTAGATCAGTATCTGGTGTGTATTCTTCAGAAATAGATAAAGACGAAAACTTTAAAAAGGCTCAGCAGCTCGCGGATGAATTTGCTGAAATTGCGGGACGTAGACCCCGTATTATGGTAGCCAAAATGGGCCAGGACGGTCATGATCGCGGAGCCAAAGTAATATCAACCAGCTTTGCCGACCTAGGCTTTGATGTGGATATCGGCCCCCTCTTCCAGACGCCCGAAGAGGCTGCGCGGCAAGCTGCTGAAAATGACGTACATATTTTGGGCGTTTCCAGTCTGGCCGGTGGACACAAAACACTGGTCCCACAAGTACTCGACGAGCTTGAGAAATTAGGACGTGATGATATTATGGTGATCGTCGGCGGCGTAGTTCCAGAACAAGATTATGAGTTTCTTTATGATAAAGGTGTCGTAGGTATTTTTGGACCTGGCACTGTTATTTCTCTTGCCGCCCAACAGATTTTGGAAATCCTGATTGATGCTCAGAAATAAACTACCACTAAGCCACTTTGTGCACTAAGTGATTTTAGTTCCTTAGTGGTAAATAACTATATGATCTTAATTATTAACTTTTCTCTTGACTCACAAGGAAAACAAAAATAACGACTCTTCCCTTTCGGTAAGTGAGGGTGTTGAACAAAACAACGCCATCAATACCAAAGGATTAGAGCGGTTCAAAAACAAAAACTCCTCATTTTCACTGGATGAGTATGTCAGCGGTATAAAGTCAGGGAATCGAACTATTCTAAGTCGTGCTATCACGCTCATCGAAAGTACCAAGGCCGAACACCGTGAACTGGCGCAGGACATTATTGAACAGTGTTTGCCAGATACCGGTGAGTCTGTACGCATAGGAATTACCGGCGTACCGGGCGTAGGAAAAAGTACGTTTATAGAGTCGCTGGGCAATCACATTATTGATAAGGGGAATAAATTGGCGGTGTTAGCCATCGATCCCAGCAGTACCCGAACCAAAGGGAGTATTTTGGGTGATAAAACACGCATGGAAACGCTGGCCAATAATGATAGAGCATTTATTCGCCCCTCTCCTACGGGCGGCTCTCTGGGCGGCGTTGCGCGTAAAACACGTGAAACTATTTACCTTTGTGAGGCGGCCGGCTACGATACCATTTTTATCGAAACAGTGGGCGTTGGTCAGTCAGAAACGGCTGTACACTCAATGGTTGATTTCTTTCTACTGCTGATGCTCGCTGGGGCCGGGGATGAACTTCAAGGCATAAAGCGGGGTATTATGGAGATGGCCGATACCATTGCCATTAATAAAGTTGATGAAGCCGGTAAAAAGGCGGTTAATCAGGCCGTGCGAGAATACAAAAACGCACTGCACCTATATCCCGAAACAAAATCGGGGTGGACTCCTAAAGTAACGACTTGTTCGGCATTAACAGGCAAGGGTATTCCTGATCTATGGGAAATAATTCTAGAGTATATTCAGCTAACAAAAGAAAATAGTTACTTTGAAGAGAACAGAAACCGCCAGGCTAAGCACTGGATGTACGACACCATCACCAATAGACTTACGGAGCATTTCTATGACAATCCCGCAGTAAAAAAGAAACAGCAGGATATTGAACGGCAGGTATTAAATGGAGAGATGAGTTCTTTCAAAGCTGCCCAAAAACTGCTTGATCTATATTTCAGAGAGATAAAAAAATAGCATTGCCCCAATACCAACACAAGTTTTAGTACCGGGCAATCCTGTATCATAGCAATCTTTTATTCATTATTTCGCAATACGATGTCTCCATCATCACTTTCAATCTCAATACTGGCATTTCCCCCATTTACATTATAAACGGTTCTTTCTTCCTCATCACTTACTTTGTTAAAGTTGCCAATGGTATTGATATCAGTATCATCATGAATAATATCAATGCTACCGCCTCCGTCTAAAATATCCAGCTCCAGATCTCCGTCGTCTATACCAAAATAGTATTTACCAGCACCTGATAATCCAGTAGCAAAAAATAGGCTCGCATCATCTCCACTGACATCAATTTCGCTAAAACGGCCATTATCTACCCGAAGTTCCCCATCATCAAGCGTTGCTGTCAATTTCCCTTGACCTTTATCCATATGGATATCGCCATCATCAATTTTGAATGAAAAATCTTCGCCGGTGGCATTTTTTACGCTAATATCGGAATCATCTGCAACCATATTGATTGCCCCTCCAACATCGGAAATTTCATAGGTCCCATCGTCCCCTTTTACATCTATGGATACCCCTCTGGGAATTCTAACAGTTATTCGGTACTCCCTGTCAATATTTCCAATACGAAAACTATTATTATCTTGCTCAGCTTCTTTAATGTAAAGATTTCCATCTCGTTGTTTTACATTCATCTTGAATTCACCGTCAGAACCCCATTCAATTCCCTCTACATCAATACGGTGGTAAACATTAACATTGACATCAAACCGATCACTGCCAATAATATTAACCTCAGCATCGTCGCTGTCCAAAAACACGGTTCCGTCTGCAGCGATACCATAATCCTGATCTAATTTATATTTCTTATTTTGGGCTTCTACGGACAGAACCCCGACCAGTAAGAATATTGCAGTGATAATGGAGACAGAAATTTTCATATAGAAAAGCTTTTGTTAAAGTTGAAAACAACCCTACGAAAAATATGAAGAATTGTTATAGGAATAGAAGCATTTAACTAAGCTTCAATTCACTCTGCGCAGATGAAAATGCCACATCCTCTTCGTCAATGTCCTGCTCTCCCAGTGCTTCCTGCATTTCACTGCGGAGTTTCTGAATCGTTAGGCCACTAGTGAGCGAACCGTTTTTTGCAATGGAGATACGTCCCGTTTCTTCGGACACCACCACAACAAAAACGTTATTGGTTTCCGTAATACCCACTGCTGCACGATGGCGCGTCCCAAATACGGACGAGATATTTTGATTCTGTGAGATAGGCAGATAACAGCTTGCGGCTACAATTCGGTTATTGCGAATCACTATAGCCCCGTCGTGCAGTGGCGTATGTTTATTGAATATGGTTTTCAGCAGCTCGCTGTTTACTTTGGCGTCCAGTTTTACCCCAACATCGACTAGGTCTTGCAGCGTTGAAGTGCGCGCAAACACAATTAGCGCCCCGGTTTTGGTGTGAGACATATCACGGACAGCATCGACGACTTCATCGATAATGGTATTGGGATTGGAGCGCACGAAAAAGCGGTCGAGATTCGTATTCTGTCCCAGGCTATAGAGCAACTTGCGTATTTCAGGCTGGAAAATGATGAATACTGCCAAGATTCCCACATCCAAAATACCGCGAAGTATAAAATTGATGGTCGTGAGTCCCAATGCACTGACAGCCGCATTGATGATGATGATAAAAACGAGGCCTACGGCGGCTTGAATGGCAAACGTGCCGCGGATCCATCGGTACAGGTAGAACAATACCATGGTAATAATCAGGACTTCGATAAAGTCCCTGATTCCAAATTCAAGGAAGCCAATGGGAATCAACGGTGTACCTCGTTTTTCTGAATATTGTTTAGCAGAATATAAGTATTATTTAGCGAAGTTTTGTACGGGGAGAGAATTCAATCTGCTAAAAGTATAGCAGAATCCTATATTTGTTATTCTACGGATGAAAGAGCATTGAATACCTGCAGCGAATCGTGAGCCTCTTTGACGTCGTGCACGCGAATGATGTTGGCACCGTTAATCATAGCATGATAATGGACGGCTATGGTGCCTGTGAGACGATCATCAACCGGTCGATCGTTGAGTATTTGACCAATCATTGATTTTCGGGAAGCTCCTACTAAAATAGGACATCCCAGATCCTGAAATTCTTTGAGGTGGGCAATCAATTTGAGGTTGTGTTCCAGCGTTTTGCCAAAACCAATACCGGGATCGATAATAACATTTTCCAATCCCTTTTCTTTGGCTTTATGAATGCGGGTTTTCAGAAACTGCTTGATATCCGTAATCACATTTTCATAGGTGGGATCTTCTTGCATCGTTTTCGGATCATCCTGCGAGTGCATCATCACATATCCGGCATTATTCTGCACGCATAAATCCAGAAAACGGGGCTCTTTTTGGAGTCCGCTTACATCGTTAATAAAATGAGTGCCAAGCTTAAGGGCTTCCTCGGCCACCCGATACTTAGTCGTATCAATTGAAAAAAAGGTATCGGAAAATTGTGAAATGGCTTTCTCGAGGATTGGCAGTACGCGGTCAAGTTCTTCCTGCTCGGTAACGGGCTCAGAACCCGGACGGGTTGATTCTCCCCCTATGTCTATGATATGAGCGCCCTGAGAAATCATAAGCCCAATGTGACCCAGTGCTGTTTCCACTTCATTAAAGGTACCACCGTCGGAAAAGGAGTCGGGCGTAGCGTTGAGAATCCCCATTATTTTGGGAGAAGAAAGATCGAGCGTCTTATCTCGAATGGTAAGGAAGTTATTCTCAGGATAATTCTTGTTCATCAAGGTTGCAGATGTGATTAAGTAACTTTGTGATTAGGTAATTCACGTAATTCCTCAATCACCTAATCACTGCAAACAATTAATCCCACGTTTCCTCAAGATGTTCGCGCTTATCTTCCACTTCTGCCCACTCATCAGCATCGGGTAAATCTTCTTTAGTCTGATTAATGACGTGATCAGCCCATTCTTCGGCCAGTCGCTCATTAAGATCAATATAATGCTCCCACTCCATGGGCACTTCGTCATCGGGATAAATGGCTTCAACAGGGCATTCTGCTACGCAAGCATCGCAATCAATACATTCGATTGGATCAATGGTAAGAAAGTTTGGCCCTTCCCGAAAAGCATCAACCGGACAAACCGCCGCACAATTGGTGTATTTACAGTTGATGCATGGTTCTGTTACTACGTATGCCATTAGATCTGAAAAATTCTTTGATGTTTACAAATTGGACTAAATATCACGGCTTCTGTGGATAGATGCAACGTTTTATAGTTACAAAAACTAATTTAGACGAACTCTTAATTTTAAACTTTCAATATGTGAATTCTGATCGAATTACTTCTCTGCTAAATCATAATCAAGTAGCACCTGTACGCTATCAAGCGATCCATCGTTAGGTGCGGCTTTAGTATCCATCAGATGATTAATGAGTTCGTAAATATGGATATTCTGAAACGATTCAACCTTTGTTCCTTTTTTGAAAGCCGGCCCATGAGCAATAAAGAACGCCTGCATCGCTTTTTGGTTATTGTCATACCCGTGGGTAGCACGGGGCAGTGATTCAATGAACTCCTCCCGGTAATCCTCATCCAGTATGGTATACCCTAAATCTGCTACCATGACAATATCTTCTACCCGCCGATGATTTTTAAGATGATACCGCTCGGGCAGCTCTTCTTTTTTGTAAACACGAAAGTTTTCTTCAGCGGATTTCAATGCTTGATAAACCTTTTCCTCTCGCTTTTCTTTTGGCTGAATCATTGTTGCAGGTCCCCAGATAACGCGCTCGGTATCATCCATATCAATAATATCATCCAGCTGAATTATCTTATCGGCCGACTGATTTACCATTCCATGATCAGAGAGGACAATAATATTGGTATGGTTCCAGAGATTTTTTGCTTTCATTTCTTGCTTCAGATAGCCCATAAGCCGGTCGGCACGTTCAATAGCCTGTTTTACCGAATCTGAATCCGTACCATAGCGGTGCCCTTTGGTATCCACATCACTATAGTACAGTGTAGCAAAATCTACGGCTTGGTCACCGGGTGCCGTCATCCATTTTATGACCGTATCGATACGCGCCTTTCCGGGCATATCACCGTTATAGGTTTTCCAGTGCGTGGGACGCATATCCTGAACATCGGCTTCGGAACCCACCCAGAACATCGTTCCGGTTTTAATGCCCTGCTTTTCGAGAGTATTCCAGATCGGTTCACCTCCATACCATTTTCCATCTTCCACAGCCTCACGATCGCGAATGCGATACCACTCTTCCCACTTGGGATCATACATGGTGTTGTTCACAAATCCGCTGTTCTCGGGATACAATCCTGTTGCGATGGAATAGTGATTGGGAAACGTCTTGCTTGAAAAAACGGGGATCAAACCCTCGGCCTGTGCCCCACCGGCCGCAAGAGAATCAAACTGAGGAGTATCTGTCTTCTGTAAATAATTGTATTTAAAACCGTCAAAAGAAATCAAAAGTGTTTTGTTAGGTTCAGAATGCTGTTCATTACCGCATCCAATAAAACCTACAAATACTACAAAAACTGCAATTATATAAGCTCCTCGTCTCATATGTGGCCAAAGAAGATTTATGAAAATTTTAATTTTGCAATATCACTGAGGCCCTAAGATAAGGCAATAAACAAGGCATTACAGCCTTGTTTTGTCAAATCATTTAAAATAAAAAAGGGCTCCGATTTCTCGGAGCCCTTTGAAAACTAATCTATAGGCAATTCGTTAGAATGAATAACGAAGACCTATCTGCATCTGCCAACGAGAACTTAGATCAAAAGTATTGTACATTTCATCATCAGTTACGTCTTCAGGATCAAAGTTGACAATTGGCTTGCCAATATCATCACTGGTTGCAAGTCCGGAACCGCGACCGTTAATGAAGTCTTGGTCAACGTAGCCCTCAATTTTAACTGCTTGGTAGTTATTAAAGCTTACGCCTTGACGTAAACCCCAGTCTTCATTAAGGAAGTTAAGCACGTTAAACATGCTTGCTGTTATTTCTAGCGTTTGACCACCGAATGTCTGAATCTCCTGGTTGATTCGGAAATCAAGGAAGTTCGTCCATGGTTCACGTGCTGTACCACGAGGTACTACTTCTCCACGATACTCGTTCAGTGAAGATTCGCTTGCGATCCAGTCATTCAACTCATTCCAGTTTCCACTGGTAAGCACAACTTCATCTGCTGATGCCGGCACATACAATAAGTCGTTACCACGTTGACCATCAGCATTGGCATCACCATTGTAAATCCAGCTAAAGGGCGTTCCGGATCTACCATCAAAGATAACTGAGATAGTGGTACGCATGCGATCTGCCCATGAGAAGGTATATCCAACATTGGCCAGGATACGATGACGTCGCTCAAAGTCGGCTGTACCGATTCGAGGGTTGTTGACGTCTTTGTTCTCATTGTACTGCCAGTTGGAGATCGCGCGACTTGATGTACCGTTGTTCACGCTCTCAGCACGATTATAGGTATACGAAACATTTGTTCGCAAGCCCCAATCAAACTGCTTATTCAGCTCAGCTGTAATGCTGTAGTTGTAACCCTTGTCACTATTATCTAATACAAGAGCGTTCGTAAATCCTGAATTAATACGATTAGGATCACCAGTTACATTTCCGAAAAAGGAATTATATCCGCCATCAAATGATCCGTAAAATGGGCGGCCGTAGGGTGACGTCCCCGTTTGCCCCAAGTTAATATTTCGGTAAACAACAGCATTAATTGACTTCGAGTATATACCCTCTAAAGTTGCTGTAACACCGTAAGGGAGATCTTGATCTACCGCAAGGTTAAACTTAGCTGCCTGCGGATATTTGAAATCCTCTTCAATCAGGTTAACCTCTGTAGTACTAATAGGACTTAAACTATTATTACCACCAGGCGTGGGTTGATTGTTGGGATCAGGACTAAAGAAACCATTGCCCAGTCCTCCTGGATTAAAGGTATCTACACGGCCGTAGTCGGCACCGGTATTGCTGTACTGGTTGGAAATCCATACAAAGGGAGGTGTTCCAGAGAAAATCCCTGCACCACCACGAATTTGCGTGGTGTATTCGCCAGTATCCGGAGCCCAGTTAAAGCCAAAACGCGGTGACCAGAGAATATTTCCACTGGCAACACGATCTGTACTGTATCCTGGAAATGCGTTTGGAACATTAGAATTGAATGTTGGATCATCTGGCATAATGGGGACATCTACACGTAACCCGAATGTCAGCTTCAAGTTCGGCTGTACCGTCCACTTGTCCTGAACATAGCCGCCTAATTGAATGGCGTTAAATTCTGCAGCACGGTTTCCGTCCGGCAATAGATAACTATAATTATAACCCACTGGATTACCATCCTCATAGTCATCTACACTCCAAAATTCATATGAACCGAAATCATCCTGTACAAAGAGGTTTCGGAACTTAAATATCTGGTTGCTGGTCCCAATCGTAAATTCGTGATCTCCACGAATGTAAGTGAAGTTATTCGTTATTTCTATGAGGTCCTGATCCAAGGCATTCGCCTGTGAAAAGCGATCAATACCCTGCAAAATACTGGCAAAGTCACCATTGTTGTCCGTAACACTTATATCAACTTCCGGATAAGGTTGAGCAACTACATCCCGTGAATCTCTAATACGAGTATATACAGCACGAAAGGTATTGGACATGTTATTGCCAAAACTACTATTCAGCTCTGCAACCAAAGAGTTTTGCGTACTATTAAAGTTGTACTGACGATTAGAGAAACTATATGAAGATGATCCACGGCTTATACCCTCTTCATCCGTTGCATCTACAAAATTATAGCGGAACGTCAATTTATGATCCTGGTTAATATTCCAGTCAAGCTTGGCAAGGAGTTTATTGTTATCCTGAGTTGCATCTAAATTATTACCAAAAGAACCTGGATCATAATTATATACATTACGGGAAATATTTTGAATGTCAGTAAAAGTAGAAGCAGGTACTTCAAAACTGTTATCCTGTCCACTTCCTAAAATACCACCAGTAATCGGTGCCGTTTCTCGTTTAAACTCTCCGCTAACAAAGAAGAAGAGTTCGTCTTCAATGATAGGTCCACCCAGTGTAAGACCAAGATACTGCTCGTCAAATGAAGCAACATCTTCAGAAGTTTCACCATCTTCTGTTATATAATTACCAACGAAACTTTCATTCCTTAGTTGGTAATAAGCAGAGCCGGTAAAGGTGTTGGTACCACTTTTCGTAACGGCGTTAATCTGTCCACCGGTGAAGTTGTTATTTGTAACTTCAAAGGGAGCGATATCAACATTAAACTCTTCAATCGCATCAATGCTTATAGGTGAGCTAACTCCTGCCTGGCTACCGGGCGTACCTTCACCCAGACCAAAGACATCATTCAGAGTAGCACCGTCAACCAACAGGTTATTATAGCGATCGTTATCACCACCAAAACTTCCACCACCGGTTGCTTGTGGCGTTAATCGTGTAAAGTCACCTAAAGAACGCGATAGCGTAGGTGTTTGGCTAATCTCTTCACTGCTGATGTTTGTCCCTGCACCGGTTCGGTCACGGTTAAAGGTTTCATCAGCTTGTGCTACTACAGAAATTTCATCCAATTTCATTTCACCTTCTTCCAGGGTGAAATTGACCTCAACGGTTTCGCCGAGTTGTACTTCAGAAATCTCTTTTTTATTGGCATTGAACCCTACGAATGTAACCTGTATTTCGTAAGGCCCGCCAACTCGAACGCTCTTAAATGAGTAACGTCCGTTGGGTCGAGTTGCGGTACCGTATCGGGTACCAGTAGGTTGATGTATAGCTACAACATTTGCGCCCGGTAGCGGTTCGCCCTGCGTATCTACAACGGTTCCTTCAATTGAACCTGAGGTAGTACCCTGAGCAAACATCACCATCGGTAGCAAGAGCATTGCCGCCAGTAAAAATAAGTAACGTTTCATAATCGATAGTTATGTTCGTTTTGATTAGTGATTAGAGTTGTGCCTTTAAAGCGCCTGCTTTTTAAGCAATATGTAAAATAACAGGCCGTTGAGAACAGAAGACCATAAGCTGACTCAGTCGCCCTCAATCGGTTGCTAATATAAAAAACCTGAGTGACTTATTATACCCCTGTCTCGCGAATATTAGTATACAAATCCTAAGATTAGCAGAATGTTAACTCTTCCTTTTCTATTAATGATATATCTAGCCTAAAACTGTTTAAAAGTACTTTTCAAATTCTTACCCTCTATTAGTGCAGGAATATTGTGCGCATATATTTTTTCAATCTGCCAAGCTATTACCTTTATATTTTAATAGCAGAAGAGGCATAAAGCGCAGATCCTAACATTTGAACTATATTACCTCTTCTGATGATAATTTGAATCCTTTTAAAGGACTTTTCTCGGAACTTTCTCTACTGTTTTCATTTTAAGTAACACTGATAGCAATATGCACAAATCTCAAAAAATTAATTCATCTATGAAAAAGCTACTATCCGTTATAATATTAGCGGTTCTTTTAACATTCTCACTAAATACTATTAGTAATGCTCAAGACGCCGACAAAAATCTTGGCGTTGGCTTCATGGTAGGTGAACCTACGGGTTTAACAGCTAAGTCATGGACCGGCAACGGCAATGCGATTGACGTAGGTGTTGCCTGGTCGTTTGGTCGATATGATGCCATCACCTTGCAAGCTGACTATTTATGGCACAATTACAATCTATTCAGTGAAGTTGATGAGGGAAGCTTACCATTATACTATGGTATAGGTGGGCGCCTCGTGCTCGGAGAAAATGACTCCTATATTGGGGCTAGAGTGCCGATTGGCATCAACTATCTCTTTGAAGATGCCCCTGTAGGACTATTCCTTGAAGCGGCACCAATATTAAACCTTGCACCATCAACCGACTTTGATATTGACGGTACGCTGGGTGCCCGCTTTTACTTTTAATTATTAACTGTCAGCAAATAAATTACCGAAAGGGATGCTTGCATATTCAGGCATCCCTTTTTTAATTAAATTAGTATTTCTTCACCCTCTTTGGCCAATCCCACCTCGATAAATGACTCATTGTGTTCCACTCGCAGGTATTCATCCAAAGCCAGAAGTTTTTCATCATCAGAGTCAGGGTCGTGATGTGTAATAAACAGGCGTTGCACTTCGGCCGCTTTTGCAAATTTCACTACATATTCCCAGGCCGAATGTCCCCACCCTTCTTTCGCTTGATAGGATTTGCGATTATACTGCCCATCGTGGATAAGCAAGTCTACCCCTTGCACAAACTCTTTCAGACGATTTTGAAAAGTCGAACCCTCTCCGTCAAAAGCTCCTAACTCATTGTCCGGGCAGTAAACAATCTTTTTATCACCCACATGTATTTTATACACTGCGGTTTGTACCGGATGATTAGCCAGCATGAACTCTACCTCATAATGCTTATAATTTATCCGATCTTGTGGTTGAGTTACATACTCCAGATTGGCATCAATCATATCGAGAGTAACCGGAAAAAATGTCTTGGTGAGATGACCATCTAAAATGTCTTTGCATCCGCCTTCTTGTCCCTGATCGGGCATATGTATAGCAAAATAATTTTTAGATCCATAAATAGGCTTAAAGAAGGGAAATCCCTGAATATGATCCCAGTGCGGATGTGTAATAAAAATACGACCTCTGATTTTATCCGGTCGGTCTACAATACTATTCCCAAGATTTCGTATACCCGTTCCGCTATCCAGAATTAACATCTCTTCTGTGCCGGGTATATCAATTTCCAAGCAAGAGGTATTCCCTCCATACTCCATATTCTCCTTGTTAGCGCAAGGAGTGGAACCGCGAACCCCCCAAAACGTAATACTTATCTCTTGCGTAGCATTGCCCATCAAATCATATCATTTTGTGAACTTTTAACCGCTGCAGATCATCATTTATATTTTAAACTTGCCCTGTACCCCAATACAGCTGCAGATGTATTATTCTTCATCAATAAAAAACAAATCAGGAAAAAAAGAAATTTCCAATTAATCACCTGACTCTTCGCGGATCTGATCCATTTTTTCCGTGATCGAATCCATCTTTTCCTGCTTACCCTCCAACTTTTGCTCAACCTCATCAATTCTATTCTCGACCTCGTCGAGCAAGCTATTTCCACCGCTGGAAGGTTTAAAATAGGTTTTTTTCTCTTTGTACTGCAGCACTTCTTTTTCTAACTGCTTGGCTTCTTTTTGAACCTTATTATACTCTTTGCGCAGCTTTTGGATTTTACTCCTGTCATCGGGATCTAAATCAGCTTTCGCTAACTCTTGATCAAACTTGTCACCTGATTTTGCTGCACGCATGCGATCATAAATCACATCACAGGCCTCCCGGTACTCCTTCCACATCTTATTTTTGTGTTTGATGGGTACATAACCCGCATTTTTAAACTCTTCCTGCAATCCTTTGGCAATGTCGACAGCCTCAATTGGGTCATCGTGTTTGCCCAGCTCACGAAGTTTTTCGAGGATTTCTTTCTTCTTTTCCAGATTTTCTTTGCGCTCCTCTTTTACCTCTTTGAAGTGCTCGCGGCGGCGATCATAAAATTCATCCATCGCCCCTTTGAACTTCTTCCATATTTTTTCTGACTTATCACGCGGCACCGGACCAATTTTCTTCCATCGATCCATAAAACTCTGCATCTGGGAATGGCCCTTCTCAAAATCGTCAGTTGACTTAACTTCATTGGCCTTGTCGATGAGCTCCAGCTTTTGCTGATAATGCTCTTCTTCCTGCTCACGAATTTTATCCTGGTTATTTGCCTTACGATCATTAAATGCATCGGTAGCCGACTTAAATCGCGACCATAGTTTATCCTCGGCACGCTGCGGCAAATTACCCACCTTCTTCCATCGGCGATGAAGTTTATTAATTTTTCGAGCAGCCGTTGCCAGATCGTCCTCTTCCAGCAAAGCCTCTGCCTCTTTAATAATCTTTTCTTTCTTATGAGTAAATTTATCTACCTTACTCTGGTGATCGGGATCGTATTTATACTTTCGATCGTAATATTCATCCTGCGCACTTTTATACCGATCCCAAACCTTGTCTGACTTTTCTTTTGGTACTCGACCAATCTTCTTCCACTGTTTGGTCAAATCCTCAAACTGCTCCTCAATTTCATCCCAGTTTTCCGTCTCATGCGTCATCGACTCAGCGACATTTTCCATCTTTTCAAGGACAGTCAATTTAAGCATCAGGTTATCTTCCTCTTTCTGACGCTTCTGAACCAGGCGGTCTACCTTGTGATCATTGAAAGTATCGAGCAGTTCCTCAAAACGCTTATCAAGCTCCTCTCCTTTTCCACTGGGCAAAGGACCCGTATTTCTCCATTGTCCTTTCATCTGATTGACCCGGCGGGTTGCCGTCCAGGTTTCATTAGATACAATACCCTCAAGTTCCTTTAAGAGCTCTTTCTTTGTTTCGAGATTCTCCTTCTTTTTCTTGTCAAGCTCAGCATAATGCTGCTCTTTTCGCTCTTCAAAATCATCAACAATATCATTGAATTTTTTGTAAAGCTTTTTCGCCTGCTCCTCATCATCTGTATCGGGACCTTCGGCCCAACGGTGACTTAAATTGTCGAGCTCTACCGAAACGTACGACCAGTCATTCTGCTTAGCCAGTTCTTGGGCCTTATCTACGATATTCTTGTAATAATCCAGCGGACTTTCTTCCTCTGAGGTCTCTTCTTCAACTTCCCCTTCGGCCACGTCTTCTTGTTCCTGGTCCTCATTTTCATTGGTATCCTGCTCTACCTCGGCTTCTACTTGCTCCACATCAGCTTCTTCTTCATCTACTTCAGAAGTTTCTTGTTTCGCTTTCTCCTCTGCAACATCGCCTGTTTCAGCTTCAGCCAGATCCGCTTTCTTCTCTTCGACTTGCTGTTTCAATGTACTGAAATCGCCTATGGCTTGGATATTTTCAACCTCATCCTCAAGTGCTTTCAGATCCTCAAGCGTTACGTCGCCGGCAAGTGTCTCCTCTACCCTCGACTGGAGCTTTGAAAAAGCATTCCTAAGCTCCGAAAGCTTATCCTCAAGATCCTCGGGGGAAACCTCGCAAAGTTTCGTTCGATCTTCTTCCTCCTTCCCTTTCAGAAAAAGCTCATTGTTTTTGGTTAAAATTACGTATTCATCCTCATACACATGCTGGGATGTTTCCTTGTTCTCTTCCATAGTAGTGTTCACAAGTACCTCTATATAACGCTTGGCGATTCGAAATTTTGCTTCTAAACTCTTAGCTCCTCAAGAGTTTAAGTAAGTAAGATAATATTTCTATAGAACTTATTACAATCGATCTGGGATACCAAAACATCCATAAATTAAGAAAGCCGACCTCCTACGGATGCCGGCTCCAAAACATTTACTGTAAACGGACAAAAAACTATCCATTTTCCTTGAAAAGATGAACATCGCGCTGCGGGAACGGAAAGCTGATTCCCTCCTCATCAAAACGTTCTTTCATTCGTTTTGTCAAATCATATCGGAGTGGCCAAACATTTGATGTCTCGGTCCATGGACGCACTCGAATACTTACAGCACTATCACCCAAAGTGCTAACAGCAATAAGCGGTTCCGGCTCATCAAGCACCCGATCATCGGCTGCAAGTACTTCGTTCACAATATTCATTGCCTTATCCATATCATCATCGTAGGCAATACCAAATTCCATATCAACTCGCCGCTTGTCGTTACGGGAAAAGTTTTTTATTTCGGTACCCCATACTTTCGAGTTCGGCATCGTTATCGCAATGTTATCAAAAGTGTGCATTTCGGTAACAAAGAGTCCGATCTCATCAACCACGCCCGAGGTACTGCCAATTTCAACGGCATCTCCCACATTAAAGGGACGTAATATCAAGAGCATAATACCAGAAGCAATATTACTGAGCGTTCCCTGCAAGGCTAACCCAATAGCCAAACCGATGGTACCCAATACGGCGATTAAGCTGGCTGTTTCAACGCCAAACTTATTCAATACTGCTAATATTGTCACTGCAATAATGACAATCTTGATAGCTTTGACAAAAATTGGTGTTACGGTAGGATCAAAGCGTTCCGACTTATCCATATGGCGTTTAACACGTTTACCAACCCATTTTGCCGCAACTAAACCAACAATCAATATGGCAACAGCGCCAATTAACTCTAACCCATACTCTACAAGATATGGCGTTAAATCTTCTTGCAATGAATTGAATTGTTCCATGTTTTTCTGCTTAAATAATTTTGGATTTATCAATAAAAAAGAAGGCAGCCAGACCGGCTGCCTTTAGAATATTAACTCTATATATTATTATTCTTTTACAATTTCACGAATTTCTGAAAAGCCTTTCTTTACATCCTTCCAAAGCTTTTCGCTATCCGCTTTGATTTCTTCAAAAACATCATCGCCTGAGTCTTTAATTTTATCCAATTTTTTACGCAGACGAGAACGTTTCTCTCTCAGCTCATCCATTCGCTCTTCGAGTTTGGCTTTCAGATCCTGCGACTCCTTATCGACACGCTTTTGGAGCTTATCAATTTGTGTATTCCATTCTCGAAGTTGCTTCTCTAGCTTATCAATGTATTCTTCTCGTGAAGCCATAATAATAGTGTTTTTTATTGATTGATTTACGGATTTATTCCAGGTGGCTGCGAAGCATCCAGGCCGTTTTGGAGTGAACATGCAAGCGCTCCGTTAAAAGATCTATTGTCGCCTCATCTTCTGCTTTATTTGCCGGCTCGAGTGCCTCGCGTGCTGTTCTGAGCACCTGTTCATTGCCAATCGCTAAACGTCGTACCATCTCCATCGCTTCCGGTTCATCTTGCTGCTCATCAATAGAAGCTAATTCATTGAATTCAATAAATGTCCCGGGAGCCCGATATCCAAGTGCTCGGATGCGTTCAGCAATTTCATCAATGGCATCGGCTAACTCGGTATACTGTTCTTCAAATTGTTCGTGGAGCGAATGAAACAGCTCACCTGTTACATTCCAGTGATAGTTGTGTGTCTTTAAATATAACATGTACGAATCGGCCAATACCTTCGAAAGAGCATCGGCGATCTCTTCTCGATTCTCTTCGCTAATACCGATATTTATATCCATAGCTTTATCTCTCTTTTTCGTGGCACTCATAATTGAACACCTTAATACTTTTTGATTCTAATTATTTCTACAGTCACAGTTCATACTGCAGTAATAACCCTTATTTTTGCTCTTGAAAAACTCCTTTAAAAGTTCGCAAACAAACTCTTTAATATCCTGTAGTAACATGTTCCTCTTTTATTTCTTTAATCACTTTATCAATACAGGAATATGGGGGTAATCATTCCAAGAAACCAATAGAAGGTACTTATAGCCAATATAGATATTCCCCGATAAATTAGGAATTGCAGAATCGAAACGATCAAAAATTAATTTGTAGGTTCAACAGAATCCGGGAAAAGTCAGCGCTGTCTTCGACGGGATAAATATAGTTGAGCTGCACTTCCGAAAAATCCGACGGAAAGATGTTGATGCCGCCAATAACAGATTCCGAGCTCGCTCCGATAAAATCCCCATCAAAATAATCCCAGCGGGCAAGCAGCTGCATCTTGGGCGTTACAAAGTACCCACCCGTTACATAGTATCCGAATGGATTATATTCCGGACCGGCATTAGTCTCTATCATGGAATAAATAAATTCACCGGCCAACATCATGTTGTTGTAGCTTATGCGCGTATCTGCACCAAGCAACAGTTGTTCACCTTCAACCTGCGACAGTAACCCCGCCCCGCTTGTAGCACTTTCACTTTGTTCGTACGAAGCATTTAATCCCATTACAAAACTATCTCCCAAACCACCTCCTAAGCCGGAGTTCGTTTCCAGGCGCGCTGTATACAAAAACTGGTCATCATCATTTTGATTGGGGCCAAACCCATTGCCGTTAAACATGCCGGCAGTGTATTTAAACATCCCCTCAGCCAGCTTGCCTTGCAGTTGAAATCCCAACTGACGTTTGGGAGCCAACTGGTTGACTACCGATGATCGATTTACGAAATCAATAGCCGCCGCACCGGTTAAATATTCATAACTGAAAGGAGATTTAAACAACCCCGCTTTTACTGAAAAATTTGGAGCCAGGTTATAATACATATTCGCATCAAGAAGAGTGGTGCTACTCACAAAATTTGTCTGCAACTGGTAACCGAACTTATTGTCAAACTCTCCATATACTTGCAGACGTGCATTGCCCACCGAAAACCCATTTTCTCCATTGATGCGTTCAAACTGGTAATCACCTATGGTTTGCAGTAATCCTCCAACCGAGAAGTATTCATGTTTAAACTGATCCTTAAACTGCTCAAAATCAGAGGTGGATTGACCTTGGGCTTGTACTGAAATCCCAAGAAAAAAGAAAAGACTAACAAAAAGAATTGATCCAATAGTTTTTACAGCGTCTGTTTTCATGATAAAGAGTATTTGTTGAGGAGTATATTTATTTATCAATAATATGGATTTAAACCCAAACGTGTAGCAACTCTTCCATTCCGATCCGGGTAACTCACCCGGATTGTGCTTCTTTTTTCCATCGGAATCGATCGATCAGGCGCATCATATCGGCGGGAATTTTAGCCTCAAACTGCACATCCTTTCCATGACGCGGATGCTTAAATGCTAATTTCCAGGCATGCAGTGCTTGACGATTAATCAACGGCTCTCCCTCTTCTTCGGGTGCGTAATGCTGATCCCCTACCAGCTGGTGACCGATATGCTCAAACTGTACGCGAATCTGGTTTTTCAGTCCCGTATCCAACTGTACCTCTACAAGGGTATTCTCAAGGAATCGCTCCTTTACCTTGTACGACAATCGTGCCGGAGTAGCCCCCTCTTCACTGGGATCAACAACAATGTTGCGAAATCCATCTTTAATAAGTTTGAGGTGGTGCTCGAGAGTCCCCTCATTCTGTTCAACAATGCCACGTACCATAGCCAGGTAGGTCCGCTTGGGCTCGTGATTACGAAATTTTTCAACAAGATCATTATAGGCACGCTCATTTTTAGCAAACACCATCAGCCCGCTGGTATAACGGTCAATGCGATGTACTACCCCTACGCGCACCCCATGCTTGGCAAGGTGATCGGCAACAAGATCGTATAAATTCTTGACGTTGCTATCAGGGATGGGCACTGCAAGCAATCCTGCTGGCTTGTCGACGACAAAAATATCTTTGTCCTGCTTAACAATGTAGAAAGGTCGTTTTTTAGCCATCACAAACCGGGTCCGAGGCTGTAGATAACATCAAATCAACTACGATTCAACATCATGTACTTCTTTAAGAATAGCTTTAGCTTCTTTATCATCCTTCTGCATTACCCGATGCTGCAAGTTTGTAATAATTTCTTGCTGTGCCTTGTCAAAGGCCATCTCGCGAGCTTCCTCTTCCGTACCCGTTCGCAGGATCTCAAACACATCATCCGCACGGATAATACTGTAGAGCTTATCTTCATTAAATGCATGTGAACGCAGCTCCTCGTACTCCTTAAAAAGCTCTGGAAACTCATCACTATTTTCAGCCCGGTCAATAATTTCAACATCCTCGGGACCTTCAGCGCTAAGTGGGGTTTTACAGAGATAAAAAAACTTGTGTTTATAATTCATAATCGAAAATCTTAATCAATTTTTAATACCAATAACATTCAAACCACTATAATGTAAGAAAAAATCTACGCACCTTCGTAATTCTTCATTCACAAAATTATAGTGCCACGGGTTTTATTGAATAGAACCGACCTCAAAAATCGGAAAGCACATTATTAACCATTCTGACACTCCTTCCTTATTGAAGGATGTTAATTCCCTACCATTATCTAAGGAATCTGCCTCCCTGTAATTTTCCGGGTTATAGCTTTATCTAATCAATATATCACTCCCAAAAACCTGAAATGTATATTGACTCAAGCTTGTTAAATAAAGAGCAAGATTTGAGAGGAAAATAATTTGAAAAAAGTAATTGATTCATAAAATAATCGTAGCATAACTACCTATTTATATTTAAACACAGAAAGAATACGCAAACAAAAAATATTTTGATAAATGTCATTCGAAATAATTTTTGTATTTGCTCTTCTTGGAGTTGCTCTATTTTTATTTGCTACCGATTATGTCTCCTTTGATGTCGCTTCTATTATTCTGGTGGGTTAGCCTCAGGAATTCTTACACCGCAAGAAGGCTTTGCGGGAGTCAGTAATCCAGCCACCATTACCATTGCTGCAATGTTTGTAATAAACGAAGGCGTTCGCAGAACCGGGCTACTCAATAAGGCCGGCAACTTTTTTTCGATAAGATGGAGAAAAATTACTGGCTGTGGCTTTCTATCATGCTGTTGTTTGTCAGTTTTGCCTCATCATTTATGAACAACACATCTGTAATAATGATAATTATTCCGGTGGTAATTGACATAGCAGCAAGAATAGGCGTCAGTGCTTCAAAGTTGTTAATGCCTTTGGCCTTTGCAGGCATAATGGGCGGAATTAACACGCTTATCAGTACCTCTACAAATCTGCTTGTTGGCTTCTTCAATTTTTTCTTCTTTGTATTCTTTGTTCCACTCATCGTTTTCCTATTATCTGGCCTTTATGAAGTGGGAAAAGGGCATTAAATTTGCGCTTTTTGACATTCAACAATGAAGGAATTTTCGAAAGGATTACCCATGTTAAGAGAATTGCATATTTTGTGAGAAACTCCTTCTAATTAACCTTAACAAAATATTTACCACATTACCTTATAAATTTTTTGTTTCATGGGTTTAGATATTGCCATAACTCTAATAGTCACAATCTTAGCCTTTACTGCTCTATTCTTTGATATCTGGAGCCCTGATGCCATACTACTAACTGCAGTTGGCATTGTTACCGCTGCTGGGGTCATAAGCCTTGAACAAGCTGTTAATCAGTTTGGTAATACAACGATTGTTGCGCTGGCATCACTTTATGTAATAGCTGCAGCGCTACGTAATAGTGGGGCTCTTGAACGTGCAAGTGAATATATTTTGGGCAGGGGCAGCCAAAACATCCAAAAGATATTGCTGAGAATGTGTCCGGGGGTATCTGTCTATTCCGGATTCCTAAATAATACCCCGATTGTTGCCATGGGAATTCCTGCAATACGCAGTTGGGCCCGAAAATACAATGTATCCTCATCAAAATTGTTAATTCCCCTTTCCTATACTGCTATCCTGGGTGGTATGTGCACCTTGATCGGAACCAGCACCAACTTAATCGCCCACGGATTGTTGCAAAGCAATGATTTGGCAGGGTTTTCATTCTTTGAACTTGCCTGGATTGGTGTTCCTTGCCTGGTTATCGGGCTAATATATATCATTTTCATCTCACCTCTTTTAACACCCGACCGCTCCGATATACGCGAGGAAGAAGAAACACAGCGGAAATCCCTAGTGGAGCTTGAAATAACAGAAGATACCCCCTTAGTTGGCCAATCGATTGCTGAAGCCGGGGTCCAAGAGTTTCCGGGCTTTCGTCTCGTACGTATTAACAGACACGACAACGAAATTGCACCTGTATCACAACAAGAAAAACTACGTGAAGGTGACCATTTGTTTTATGCTCCTAAAGAAGGGGTTTCAAACATTAGCCCTGATCTTACAGACTATCCCGGCTTGCGTTTGGCAGTCCAACCGCCAAGAGTTATTAAAAGAGATGAAAAGCACGATCGGGAACTCCACCAAGTTGTTGTAAAAGAGGGATCACGGCTGGTTGGTTCTACCGTCGAAGAAGCCAAATTACTTGATCGTTTAGGTGCTGCTGTTACCGGAGTAAGACGAGAAGGGAAACGAATTAAAAAACCTCTTGGTGAATTTGTATTGCGACCGGGAGATGTACTATTGCTCGATACCAAGCGAGGCTTCCAACAGGCACACGAAGATTCAGGCGATTTTTATATGACCAGTGAAGCTGGTGGTGAGGCTCCTCACTCGGATGAAGAATCGAGTAAAAAAGAAAAACGCGGCAAAGACCTTTATATTTCTGTTGCAGTACTCATAGCTGTTATTTCCAGCGTTACAGCAGGCTTCTTTCATATTGCCCTGGCAGGTATTTTAGGTGTAGCAGTGCTATTAGCTGCCAATGTTATTGAGCCTGGTGAGGCCCGCAAATCAGTAGACTGGACAGTTTTAATTGTTATTGGAGCAGCCCTTGGACTCGGCAAAGCTATGGAGGTAAGCGGAGCCGCAGAGATGATCGGAAATGGCATGATTGGCTTAACATCAACTTACGGCCCGAGAGCCACCCTGGCCGGATTAGTAATAGTAACAGCAATTTTAACTGAAACCATTACTAATAATGGAGCTATTGCCCTAATGTTTCCCATTGCCCTCTCTGTGGCTCAATCACAGGGGTTGGAACCCAGAGCATTTATCATCAGTATTACTCTGGTATCTTCTATGGCACTGTTAACTCCTATTGGTTACCAGACTAACCTAATGGTTTATGGTCCGGGCAATTATAAATTTACCGACTTTTTTAGGGTTGGTTTTCCCCTTGCCGTAATACTTTGGATTATTGTAATTATTTTAGCTCCTATAATATGGCCATTATAAAATCTATATTGTGAGCTATGATCTTATTATCTATAGACAAAGAAATTTTATAACTATTACCTTTTGAGTTCCGTTTACGACACCGATTAGATCCTGCTATATGGAAGAATGGCTACGAAAAACATTTAGAATTGCCGAGTGGCTGCCAAACTATGACAGCCGTAAGTTTGGTGGTGATCTCACAGCCGGGTTAACAACCGGCGTTATGTTTATCCCGCAGGGAATGGCCTACGCTGTAATTGCGGGCGTTCCTCCTATCTATGGTCTCTATGCCGGCGTTATTCCACTACTCATTTATCCCTTGTTAGGAACGTCCAAAAACTTATCTATCGGACCCGTAGCCATCGATATGCTGATTGTAGCCGCAGGTGTTAGCCTGCTTGCTGAGCCTAATACCGATCGCTATATCACACTCACAATTTTACTTACAATGATGGCCGGGGGGATGCAGCTGTTAATGGGGTCAATGAGATTGGGATCTGTGCTTAATATCTTTTCCCGCCCGGTTATTGCCGGCTTTACACTTGCCGCTCCCCTCATTATCGCATTTAGCCAGGTCAATAATTTATTTGGCGTCGATCTATCCCAAACACAGTACATTTTTGTGCTTATTGAAGAGCTAACCTGGGAGTTTGATCAGATACATTGGCAAACATTTAGCTGGGGAATTATTGCTATTGTTATAATGGCGATTTTTCGATATATGAAACCCATATTCCCTATTTCGGTTGTCATATTGAGTATCAGCATCCTTCTATCCTGGATAGTTGGTGCCGGCCAGCTCGGCATTCGCCTGGTTGGCGAAATCCCAACAGGATTGCCCGCTCTTTCACTTCCGGCTATAAACTTCAATAACATGCGCGAGCTATTACCTACCGCCCTTACTCTGGCACTGGTACAGTTCATGAGCGTTGCATCGCTGGGGCGAACGTTTGCCAAGCGCCACAATTATATCATTGACGCTAATCATGAACTGGTTGCTATTGGCGCCTCCAACTTCTTTGGCAGCTTATTTAAGTCTATTCCCGTATCCGGCAGTTTTTCCCGGTCAGCAGCCTCAGAACAGGCGAATGTTCAAACACCACTGGCCAATATTATAACATCAATTGTTATCATCGCTACCTTACTGTTTTTAACACCGATTTTTTACTTTCTGCCAATGCCAATACTGGCGGCCATTATTATTGTTTCGGCCCTAAACCTCATTGATATCGGGGAATTTAAATTTCTATATAAAACCAAGCGAAGTGAAGGATTCATTGCCATTTTCACTGCTGTTTGTACCCTCCTAATAGGCATACAAGAAGGGATTCTGCTTGGGGTGGTGGCCTCCATGATTCACATGCTATACAAATACAGTCGTCCCAATGTGGCAGAACTGGGGATTATCCCGGGCACGCGCCTATTTAAAAATTTAGACCGTAATCCTGAGGCCAAACCAATTAATGGGCTCATGATCCTTCGCGTTGATGCCTCATTTTCTTTCGTTAATGCTGACTTCTTCCGGGATTACATTATCGAAAAAAGCCGGGAGCGAAATAAGTCAACCCGCTATGTCATAATTGATGGCAGTACCATCAATACACTCGATACTACAGCTGTTGAACAAATAAAGACCATGGTAGGCACCCTTAAAAACTGGGATATTGAACTTTATATCACCGGACTAAAAGGACCCATACGCGATGTAATCGATAAATCAGGATTACGTGAATTTGTAGGGGAAAATCATTTTTACCGGGATCCTCATGAAGCCGTTTCTCACATACTGGAGCTTATCGACGAAGAAGATAAAAGTTCACGATTGGCTGACTATAAAGATGTAATTGGCTAATTACTTGTCCATCTTCTCTAACAGCTCGGGAATCATCATCCACCGAAACCGTGCTGTGCCGGGTTTTATCTGCTCCCATTTTATTGCCGGATGCTCAATACAAATGAGGCCGCCCGATGGTATTCTTGCTACATATTCTCCTTCGCCATTACACAGTAACGAAACCGTTTCTTCAAGTAATGGATTATGCCCTACCAACATGATTCGATCTGCATTATCAGACGCCTTTAGTACTGCTGTCAGATAATCACGAGCACCGCCGTAATAGAGGTCTTCATTCCAGGTAACGATATCAGATGATAGATCAGCAGATTTTATAAGAAGCTCAATCGTTTCACGGGCGCGCTTCGCAGTAGAAGCCTCAATATTGGCAGGTTTTACCCCTGTTTGTTTAACGAACAATCCCATCCGCGAGGCATCAATACCTCCCTGCCTAGTGAGCGGTCGATCAAAATCTTTCTGGCTTCCCCTTCCATGCGATGATTGGGCATGACGCATGAGCATTATTGTCTTCATAACTTCCTAAAATTAAGTTTATAACCAGTCCACAACTGTTTACAGATTACGCTTTTGAGAACACATTTATTTTTAGAATATGCTTTGGGGCAAAATAGGTTAACGTAGCACCGCGAGCCAGCATAAAGAGGGTCATCCCCAACCAAAGAGCATGATTACCAAAATAATGTACCCCAATAGCATATGTAGGTAGAAATACCACCAGTGTAGCAATGATCATAGAATCGCGCATCGGACCGGTTGCCGTAGCTCCAATAAAAATGCCATCCCAGATGTACGAAAAACTACTCACCGTAGGCCCGGCAATGGTCCACAGGAAATAAACCATGGCGGTATCGATGACATCCTGCTGATTCGTAAAGATCTGTAAGATTCGAACATCAAAAATGGCATATGCAAGCGACGCCGCTACGCCAATGCCTGTCCCCCAAATAAAACAATATTTTACAGCCAGCCTTACCCGCTTTTGTTGATTTGAACCCGTATAGCGACCGATTAGACTTTCAGCAGCATAAGCAAACCCGTCAATGCCGTACGAGACAATCATCCAAAGTTGCAAAAGTATTGAATTGGCCGCCAGCACTACATTCCCGAACTCAGCAGATTTTGCTGTAAAAAAGGAAAAGGTAAAAATAAGACAGAGGGTACGAATAAAAATATCACGATTAACTAAAAAGAAGTTTTTGATGGCTTCCAGTTCAAGCAAGAGATCATGCACATAACCGCTCAGCCAGTTTCGGTATTTGTAGATCAACAATACCACTGCCAGCGTTACCCCGGCATAACGAGCAATGAGCGTCCCCAGCGCAACACCATCTACGGTCATGTCCATACCGTATACGAATAACACATCGAGTCCAATGTTCAGGCTGTTCAGAAAGATGGTCACAATCATCGGATAACGGGCGTTCTGCATCCCAAGAAACCAGCCGTTAATGGCATATAGACTTAGCGTTGCCGGAGCCGTAAAAATGCGTATCTCAAAATAAATACGAGTATACCGCTCCACTTCGGGAGATGCTTCTACCAGCCAGAAACTGAGATCCGCAATCCATCGCTGCAGTAATACGATTAAAATTCCAAATACAATGGCTACAGTTAACGCCCGTGCCAGCGTCATGATACTCTCAGTCTGGTTTTTCTCCCCGAATGCCTGTGCTGTGATTCCGGTTGTCCCCATCCGCAGAAACCCGAAGCCCCAAAAAATGAAGTTGAAAATCATACTCCCTACGGCAATAGCTCCAAGGTAATAAGCCTCCTCGAGGTGCCCTACTAAAGCCGTATCAACCGCTCCAAGCAGAGGTACGGAAAGATTACTTATAATATTGGGGATGGCCAGATTTAGAACTTTCCGATTCAACGGACTTGCAGAAATTTGTCGTTTAGATTAGCGATGTATTATATCTACAGGTATTTTCGAAATGGCTAAATATAACCTAATCCTAATAAAATTACGATTTTGCAAACCCGGTGATTTGCTTTCTTTATTTATTGAAATAATTGAACTATATCACCATACCATTGTTTTACGTTCATACGAAAACCAGATTACGGAACGCCCATGGAATTAAGTTACTGGCAAAGCAGATGGCAAAAAGGAAATACCGGCTGGCATATGGATACTGTTTATCCACCACTGCCCCATCTCTGGAACCAAATTGGAATGAACTCTGATGCCCAGGTTCTGGTACCGCTCTGTGGCAAATCCCTGGATCTGCTTTGGCTTACCGATCATTGTGATACCGTTACCGGCGTTGATATATCCCCAAAAGCACTGCATTATGTGATGCAACAACACCACGAATCATTTACCAAGGACACCCGTCATGGCTTTACGATCTATAGCTCTGATTCACTAGTGTTATGGGAGGGAGACTTCACAAAGCTACCGTCTGATCAAATTCCCACGCAGGACCTTATCTACGATAAAGCATCTATTATAGCCTTGCCGGCTGAAAAACGACAACGCCATGCTGAAAAGATAATCGAACTTAGTAGTTTTAATACTCAAATATTGATACAGACCTTTGAATATGATCAAAATGAGATGCATGGACCGCCCTTTTCGGTAGAGCAACAGGAGCTTAAAAGGCTGCTTGGCAACCAGTTTAAACTTAAATGTTTACACGAACAATCAAAGATCGAAGAGCTTCAAAAATTTAAGCAACGTGGATTATCTTCCCGTTTAATCGAAAAAATTTTCCACCTGATACCATTAAATAGTGGATAACAACATACATAAGACATATACATTCACTTAGAAAAAAAATTCCCATTTTAGACTTGCAGTTGCATATCAGCAAGTCGGCATGTATTTTCAAAGTCATATTTTCAAAAACCACTTTAACTATATACGTATCTGCACATGGATATTGAAAAGCGCAATAGAATATTAAGTATTGTACTGGGAATAGTCATCGTTGTATTAGGGTATTGGCTGTACCACTCAATTATTGACCCTTACCAAGAAGTTATTGAACGTGAACAGATGACCGAGAAAGTACGTCATCGTATGGGTCTTGTTCGCGATGCTTTAGTCCAATATGAGCAAGATAAAGATACTTTTCCTCCTACTGATGGCGGACTCGATACTCTTGTGACTTATTTGAAAACGGATTCTCTTATGGTTGCCAACGGGGATTCTCTTTTTGCACCCATAGAATCAAACAAAAGCTACAATCCGGATTCACTGATATATTCTCCCCGACCACCCCACAAAAAGTTTGAATATACGCTCAACGATACCCTCCGTCCCAACATTTATCTGCTCGAAGATCCCGATACCGAGGATCGCATCGGGTCGCTCGAAAATACAACTGAACTTAATGCTGCCAGTTGGGAATAATGACAAATGGAGGAACAACATCCTTGCTTAGGGCTTTGCTTTTTTGATAACCAGCTTTTTTATGCTGTCAACGATCCAACAAGTCCAGAAAAGCTGGCTCGTATAGGATGTTACGATTTTAACTTTGATATTACCGAAACGCTGCTTGGAAATTCTGAGCAGCATTTTCGGGGTATCAAGCAAACCATCGATCAGTTCAAGGAAGAATACGAAATTCGGCATCTTCGCATTCTTTCTCTGCCTACTCAAGAATGCTGGACCTCGGTTCCCAAAATCGTTTATGACGATTCCGACGAACGCGAAAAGCATATCAATATCTTGATGAGTGGAGTCGAACGCAAGAATATCCAGCCCACCTGGTACACCTTAAGCAATCAAGATTACAAGTTTCTGTTGCTGCGTAACAACCAATCCTTCGACGGGTTTCAGAAATTAGCCGGCAACACCTCTACAACCGACCTGATCAGTGATTTTGAAATTGGATTACGCTGGATACAACATGCCAATCCCGGGGGATCATTTATGACGATTTCCTGTTATCAAAACTGCATTTCCGTAGCTTCATTTATACTCGGAAAGCTGCGTGGCGCCACCTATATTCCCTACGACGAAGTTCAGGATTTACCCTATTTGTGGCTGCAACATACGCAACAACTTAACTGGATGGGCGGCCTGCACGAAGAGATTTACGTCTATGGCAAAAATGCTTTTCAAGTTATTGAGATTCTGGAACCCTTCTGGGATGACGCAGGAACTATTACCAAAATGGATACGCTGGATAAAATACAGATCGAAGCGGATGAGCAAACCTACGGCTTTGACCTCGAGTCGGCTTTCCCGGCGATAATGTTGGCTCTCGATTACGATTAATAGCTGAGTTGATTCGGCAATTATCTCTGTCAGTATTATTTTTTGTACCTTTGCATCTAAATAAGGTTTTCAAAAACAGAAATAGCAGCACATGCGTATTATAACCGGCACGCTAAAAGGCCGACAGATAAATATTCCGAACACATTAAACGTACGCCCTACGGCAGCCCGTACCAAAGAAGGTCTTTTCTCGATACTTGACGCCCGAAAGTATATCCGCAACGCCAATATTTTGGATCTTTTTGCCGGATCGGGCAACCTGGGTTTTGAGGCTATTTCGCGTGGAGCATCAAAAGTATTATTTGTCGACAGTGACCGCAGGAATATCAGGCATATTGAAAGTGTAGGACGTGAGTTTGATGTGAGTGATCAAATCAGAACGGTGACATCGCCGGTAGAAAAATTTCTGGAAGGTATGCCGCTTCCCTATGATATCATTTTCTCTGATCCACCCTACGATTATGCCTACATGCACGAGATGATCGAAACCATTACCACGGACGGTTGGCTTGCAGAAAACGGATGGTTAATTCTGGAGCACGACAAACGGCATAATTTTACCGATCACCCGCACTGCGCATACTACAAAGAATATGGACGCACCCACGTAAGCATCTTTCTGGATCAACCTGGAATTGAATTTTAACCCTTGCTACTTATGGAAACGCTGGCACTCTATCCCGGATCATTCGACCCTATCACCTACGGGCATCTGGATATTCTCGAGCGCGCTACCGAACTGTTTGATGAAGTCATCATTACCATTGCCGTAAACAACAAAAAAGAGACTGTCTTTTCGGGGGATGAGCGCGAAGCTCTTATTAAAGAATGTCTAACCGATAAACCGTGGGCTGATCGCGTTGAGATTCAACAGTTCACCGGCCTGCTGGTTGATTTTGCAAAAGAACGTGACGCCCAAACGCTGGTGCGTGGCGTTCGGCAAGTATCCGATTTTGAATACGAATTTCGTATGGCGCTTACCAACCGGCGATTAGCTCCCGAGGTTGATACCGTTTTTCTAATGCCCAACGAGCAGCTCACCTTTATATCGGCCTCGCTTGTCAGGGAAATTGCCTACTGGGATGGCGACTTGTCTTCTTTTGTGCCCGATCACGTAGCAGAGGCACTGCACGAAAAATTCAAGGATAAGGAGAAGTAAATCCGATCCATCTCTACTCGATCATCAATTAATTGCACCCTCTACCAATTACACGATGCCTACCTTAAAACGCGTAGAAATAGAGCGCACTTTTTTCTATTTTCAGTACTTTCTGAAACTGATTTTAAGCAACTGATTGGATAGCGTTATGATCTCAAAACGAGCGCAAGCTGTTTCTCCCTCCGAAACCCTGGCTATCTCTGCCAAAGCAAAAGAATTAACGCGTCAGGGCGAATCTGTCATTTCCCTAAGTGCCGGGGAACCCGATTTTAAAACCCCGCAACATATTTGCCAAGCTGCCATTAAGGCTATCAATGATGGCTTTCACGGTTATACGATGAATACCGGCACACCTGAGCTGAGGCAAAGTATCGCTGACAAATTGAAGCGCGATAATAAGCTCAATTATGATCCTTCCCAAATCGTTTGCACCAACGGCGCTAAACAGGCGCTGGGCTTTAGTATGCTGTCAATGGTTGACGAAGGTGATGAGGTTATCATCCCCACGCCCTACTGGGTCTCTTACCCGCAGATGGTGAACGTAGCGGGCGGTACGCCGGTAACCGTGCGTACCTCATTTGAAAACAATTATCGCATGACGCCGGAGCAGCTTGAAGATGCCATTACCGAAAACACCAAAGCAGTAATGCTCTGTTCGCCCTCTAATCCAACGGGCACCTGTTACAGCGAAAGCGAACTTAAGGCCTTGGCGGATGTACTCGCTGATCACCCCCGGGTGAATATTATTTCGGACGAAATTTATGAATATATCGTTTTTGATGATGATCACGTGAGTATCCTCAACGTCGCACCAGAACTTAAAGAACGCACGGTACTCATAAACGGGTTTTCCAAGGGATTTGCGATGACGGGCTGGCGATTGGGATACCTGGCGGCGCCCCAACCATTTGCTGATGCCGTTGCTAAAATCCAGAGCCAGGAAACATCCGCCCCTTCAAGCATTTCGCAAAAAGCGGGCGAAGCAGCTTACCGCGGCAATCTTGAAGCCGTACATTCGATGCGCGATTCCTTTAAAAAGCGGCGTGATTATATCGTGGATGCCTTATCGGATATCAACGGTCTCAAATGCTTTAAGCCGTCCGGCGCGTTTTATGTATTCCCCGATATTTCTCACTATCTCGGTACTACATCAACCAACGGAGATACCATCGAAACGAGTACCGATTTATGCATGTACCTGATCGAGCAACATGGACTGGCAGCCGTACCCGGTGATGCGTTCGGGGAACCCAACGGCATGCGACTCAGTTATGCATCATCCATGGATGACCTGCAAGAAGCTATCAAACGATTAAAAACAGGTCTGCAAGAGTTAACTTAACATACTGTAAATTTGTACAAAAAAGCGAGTTTGGCACATTTTATGCTATTATTCACTGCTATCGAAATCAATTAAAAATATTATCAACTATGCCAACATATAAGTACAAGCGCGAAGACGGAACCACTTTTGAAATCAAGCAAAGTATTAAAGATGATGCTCTTGAAGAGTGTCCCGAAACCGGACAAAAAGTTAAGCGCGTAATTTCAGGCGGTGGCGGCGTTGTATATAAAGGCGACGGCTTTTATGTTACAGATTACAAGGACAGTGACCGCAAAGAAAAACGTGCACAGGAGAAAAAACAAGCCAATGGAAGTACAACCAGTAGTTGTGCCGCCAACGGAACTTGTTCAACAGCGTAGTATTTTCTAAATCTGATTCTCTAAGTGTGGATAATAATCGCTCCCAAACGCATGAAGAAGCATTAGAGCAATTTATTTTGCTTTGGGGAGAGATGGCATCCGCCTGGGGCATCAACAAAACGATGGCCCAAATCCACGCCCTCTTGTATGCTGAATCCGATCCGCTGGATACGGATACCATCATGGACCAGCTTGACATTTCCCGCGGCAACGCCAATATGAATCTGCGCAACCTGTTGCAGTGGCAGTTGATCCACAAGGTACATTTCAAAGGGAATCGCAAAGATTTTTACACCGCTGAAAAAGATGTCTGGAATATTGTTTCCACAATCATCCGAGAGCGCCAGCAGCGTGAGGTGGCGCCGATCCGACAAAACCTGAATAAAACGCTTGATCTTTTTGAAGAGAAAGAATCGATTACTGATGAAGAGCAGGATTTCCAGGAAAGAATCGAAAAGTTTACCGAGTTTCTGGAAATGTTTGAACGATTTACAGAAGCCCTGTTGCCATACATTAACAAGAAAAATCTAAAGTTCCTGAAGCATTTGGTTAAACTGGCCGAGATGAAACACACCATTACAGGATCAAAACCAGATTCATCATCACCCCAACATCATGAGTAAAAAAACGACACGTGAAATTGGCGATGAGGGTGAAGAGCTTGCTGCTGCCTACCTTGAATCCAAAGGGTACACCATTCTGGAGCGAAACTATCATTTTGAACGCGCCGAGGTAGATATTGTAGCTTATGATAATGGAACCTGCATCGTTTTCGCAGAAGTTAAAACGCGCTCTTCAAATACTTTTGGTGAACCAGAAGAATTTGTAGATGATGAAAAAATTCAGAATGTCTATAAAGCGGCTGAAGCATGGATCTATGAACGAAAGATGGATGGCGCGCCAGTGCGATTTGATATAGTATCAATCCTTCAAAAAAATAATGAGGCCCCGGATATCAAGCACTTTGAAAATGCTTTTACGCAAGGACGATAGCTCATCCAATTATTCTTCCTGTTGATTAAATAATTGAGATCTCAAGCCTTTAAACTTCTCTATTTGCTCATCAAATTTCTGATCCTCCAATAATGATGAGCGCTTCTTTTTGTCAAACAGCTTGGATACCAACAGATCCTTCCCACGCACAAACAGGGGAGCTGTAACAAGACTGCCCAAAATATATCCCGCGATCCATGGAAAGCTTATTCCCGCCAAAAACAGAATAAGCCCGATCAACCCATAATAGAACGGTAACATTAATCCCACCAAAAACTTTACGGATGCCTCGAACGCCTCGTCTTCTAAATAGCTGTTAACAAGCCACCGGACAAGCTGGTATGGCAACGCATTGTTTAGCATTGAAAAACCGTAAAGAGGACTCAATATCACATCCCTCGCATTAACCGAAACAGGATTAGCCACTTCCTCAAGAGTGATATCGTACTGATCTGCTTTTTCCAGTAAAAATTCAGCCTCTTCAACCAACTCTCCATTTAACTGATCCGCAATAACTTTTGCACGACGATTCACCAGTTCAGGTTCCAGCAGCTCCCGGCGATTAGACTCCAGCTCATCCAGCATTAATTGGTATAAGGCATAGTGCTTCTTGTTGGGGACATGCAGCGTCAGTTCTTTCAGGCGGTTGGCAATCTCCATTTTCAACTGATGGGCAGCCTCGCGTTCATCATTCCAATACTTTTCCTTGTATTGCAGAGCCGGGACCGCCTCCCCAAACTCTATGCGCACAGGGGTCCTCGGCTTTCGGTGGTTTCCATAGCTGATACCAACAGGTACAATTTGCAGGTCCAAATCCCAATTATATTTATCCTCTGCGCCAAATACGATGCGGGTAAATCCTTTGCTAAGCGGACGTATGCGCCGCTCCATAACATGGCTTGCCTCAGCAAATACCAACAGAGCATCATCCTGTGCAAGGCGGTCGTAACACTCTTCAAAAATCTGTTCATTTCGTTTTATGGTTCCAAAACCATCCCTGGCGCGATAGACCGGAAGCATGTTCAACGAATAGAAAAAACGATCTAACAAGGGATTACCATAAGCCTCTGCACGAGTCAGAAAATGAACAAAATGTTTCGTATTGTTTACGATATGCAGGGCATCCAGAAAAGAATTCTGATGATTACCGATAAACATTACCGGCTTATTCTCCGGTATATGCTCTCTTCCAATGACCTTTATATCTGAATAAAAAAAGGTTAACGCCGGACGAATAATACCGTACCTAAAAAATTGATACCAGAGGTAATTCTTACGCATTGCTAAATACCTGTTGTAAAGCTGATTTTCCTATCGACCAGTACCAACCGATGCCCAATCCCGTGACAATATGCCAAATACCCCACCACGCTGCAACAAGGGCCATGCCTCCCAATCCTTCAAAAAAGTTGAAAATGAGAAGCAGGCCCAGACCGGAATTCTGTATACCAGTTTCGATAGCAATTGATTTTCGATCTTTATAGGGTAGATTAAATATGGATGCCAGCGCATATCCGCCGGAAAGGGCAAAAGCATTGTGAAAAAATACGAGACCAATGACTAAATGTACGTAGCTCAGGAAATTTTCGAAATTCATACCAAAAGCTACCAGTACAAATCCCGCAAAAAAGACGATTCCAAACCCCTTAATCCAGCTTGAAATTTTTTGAGCAATTCTCTCTCTATAATGGCGAACACTCATCCCCAAAATAAGTGGGATACCCAGTATTAAGCCAATAATCTTAAAGACCTCCCACAAATTTATGTGGATATCTCTCAAAATAATACTTGTGGGTTCATATAAACTGGCCCAGAGTGTAAAGTTGAAGGGCGTCATAATAATAGCCGAAGTGGTAACAATAGCCGTCATACTTACCGATAATGCGGCATTGCCTTTAGCCAGCAATGAAAAGAAGTTGGATACATTTCCACCCGGACAGGCCGCAACCATAAACATCCCCAATGCCATACTCGGATGCGGTTCAAAGAAAAATACCAGCAAAAAGGTTATTGCCGGAAGTAAAAAAAACTGGGATAAGATACCTACAATAGTTGATTTGGGATCTTTAACAACGCGTTTGAAGTCATTAATCGACAACTCCAGCGCCACCCCAAACATAATTACAGCCAGTGAGATATTCATCACCAGCAGTCCGCCTTCACCCAAGTTCAAGCGTAAGGCATCAATAGATTCATTCATAGCTCATCAAATTAAGATCACGACCTACCTTTATAAAATAGGTATCTACTCAATAGAAACTGCGTTTTAAATAAAACAAATTTTAATGCATTTCTCAGTTATTTCTACTTCAAAACAACATTGGGACGCAGCTTATCCATCGTCTTTGGACCGATGCCCTTTATATTTTCGAGCTGCTCAATATCGGTAAACGGCCCGTTGCGATCGCGATACTCGATGATTCGCTTAGAATAAGCAGGACCAATGCCTGGTAAAAACCTCAACAACGAAGTATTGGCTGTATTAATATTAACAGGAAATGCATCTGACGGCTCGGCATCTCCATCCAAACTCCCCTCGCGCAGGATCTTCTGTCCCACCTTTTCGGGATTTCGCCACATTCCCACATTTTTACGCTTTGCCTGCGCAGTATACTGTTTAAAAGCCTGCACAGAATCAGCATGCTGCGCGTAATACTGTTCATGGCGACCAAACCCATTCTGCAGCAAATGTTTGTTTAATGATATCATCTCTTCATTCTCCGTTTTAAGCGTCACATACGCCTGAAATGCTCCGTAACCTGCATCCGGACGCTCCCCCGACGCTCCCTGTAACCTTACCCTGCCTCCGGATATCAAGTTTTTTAGATACCCCACAATCTCATTGGCATAATAGTCGGAGGAATCCTCTCCAGCATATATACGCGGAACATTCACACCCAGAAACTCTACGCTATAATCAAACCCCGGTAGTACCTCTACGGCAAATCTGCTTCCATCAGATACTTCCTTAACGGGATACCATCGATCCGGCTCGATGATAGGAGCAGGCACATCAGCTTCTCGCGTTGCACGTCGAACTACGCCACTAAAATCCTGATAAAACTGATTGGTGATGCGATCGGAATAAATAATAAGTAGGTTTTCATCATTATTAACTTCGGCATTTTTTGAGAAGTTATACGATCCCGCAATCGTCACTCCTCGATCAGATAGATCCGGATGGTTGGCATCCACCAACATCACCTTGTGATGCAATTTTCGCATCTCATTGGCGGGCAAAATCATTCGGTTGCTTACTTTCGCTTCGGGCGATGCCCAGATAGACCCGTTGTTTTTATAACGATAATAAAATATTGGGTCGATAACCCCGTTGAGTTCGATATCTCCCGTAGCAGACATCTGCCAGATCGTTCTACTAAGCGGTATGTCCGGCGTGATGGCAAACGCCTGAAATACCACATCGTATTGAGCCTCCTCACGAATCACCTCTACCAGTCGACTCATAACGCTGGGCTTACTGCCCGACCTGTTAATGGGAGAAAAATACACTTCCACCCTGGTATTATTTACAAAATAGATGTTATTACCTACATATGATTTATCTTTGTGATACTTTGATGCCTCTGAATTGGGCGTTTCATCACTATCTCCCCACATCTGCTGGAATTCATGAAGATAAGCCGAAGCAATCCCGCTGTCCTTTATAATAACGACGTTGTTTGTATTATAGGCTCCTGTGTAAGTCAGATTTGTTGATCCCGTCCAAACTTTATCATCATTGGGTGTGGGACTCAATGCATCAATAACAGCAAATTTGTGGTGCATATCGGCACCGGCATTAACAAGATCGTTGTCATCTATGTTACCGTCCGGCTCATAGATATCCCCATCATCATCGATAGAAATAATATCGGCTTCACTAAGCATAGACCACATGGCAGAATCTATTTCCCCGGCATCAGTTCGGTTATAATTATCTGTCACAACTCTAACCCTTATCCCCCGCTTTGCCGCATTTGCCAACGCCTTGCCAATTCGCGGATGCTCCAAATCATAAATCGCTAAATCCACGCTATGCTTGGCCTCCTCTATAAGCGATTCGAGTCTCCCAATTAGATCGGCGTTACTTTTACTCATATTTCCGGGCAATGCGACCGAATAATCAGCAGGCTGATTAAAATAAACCTTGATCCACTCAGTCGAACTGGTATCTTGGGCAGCCATTTTTGCCTGCAAACAGAATGGCAGCAAAAGTAAAAATCCGCACAATAGAAAAAGCCTGCCCTTCATTTGGTTGTTTTTGATCTATAATTTGTAGTATTTTCGAGCCTAATGTTCGCCATTACTATCGCTTAAAGCAACTTCGCTGATGAATTACCAATTATTAAACCCCTTGCGGTGGCGCAAATCTTTTCTAGCCCTTATTCTGGGCAGCATTATTGTCGTATGGTTTACCTTTATCGACACTTATAGTATCTGGGCGCGCGTTGAACTCAACCGGCAAAAAGCGGAGCTCAAAGAAAAGAAGGAACAACTAAAGAGCGAAACCAAAATTCTAAAGCAGAAAATCGAAAAGCTTGAAACCGATCCTTTTCTGCTGGAACGCATTGCCCGCGAAGAATATGGCATGAAGAAAGAAGGAGAAAAAGTTTATAAGATTAAAGAAGTTGAATAACTGCGCCCTTCGTAAAACTTCGTTTCTTTTCACTTCTGCCTTATACTGTATAAGCTTACATTCTTCTTAACATCCAAACATTGCTTAACGCATTAGCGGCATCAATCGCATGAATACATCGTTAAAATATTTTTGCGGATATTGGGGATTGATGCTGTTGCTATTCTTAGGAATGACCAAACCCCTTTTGGGACAAGACACCACTGCAGTGCGGGATTCTCTTCAGGAACAAACGATTCCTGAAGGCCGACCGGGAGCACAACAAAGGCAACAATCAGCAGGTCAGCCCGAACAGGAGGGGCAGGTAAATTTTCAAGCCAGCGATTCACTCACTTTCGATTTTGAAAATCAGCGCATTGCCACCCTTTTTGGTTCTGCCAATGTTACCCACAGCTCGGGCGAACTTAAAGCCGGCAAAATAGCTATGAATCTGGACAGCAGCTTGGTAAGTGCCAACACCCAAACACCGCAAGATACGCTCTCACAACCCGTTCTGATCCGTGATGACGACCGTGTGCGCAGCAACAGGATCGACTTTAATTACAAAACTGAGAAGGGGCGGTTTGAAGTCGCCCGGGTTGGTGTACAGGACGGTAATCTGATTGGTACAAAGGTAAAAAATGAAAGTCCCCATGTGGTGTATCTCGAGGATGCCATCTATTCTACCTGTCAACTCGATCACCCACACTATTACATACAAGCCGCTAAAATGAAAGTGGTGGATGAGGAAGAAATTTTCTTTGAGCGAGCCCGGCTTTTTATACTGGATATTCCTTATCCCCTCATTTTTCCATTTGGTTACTTGCCCGGCAAGTTTGATCAAAAACAATCGGGGCTACTTGAACCCACGTATGCTTATCAACAACGACAAAGCCGTGGGATAGGTCTGCAAAATTTCGGATGGTTCCAATATTTTAATGACTATCTCACTGGACAAGCTTCGGTCGATATCTTTACATCCGGCTCTTATTACTTTAATGCTCAATCAAATTACAGGATCCGTAATAAATTAAATGGCAACATAGAAATTGGATATTCAAAAGAGAATAGCGGACTTGAACCTACTGATCCTAATTTTACTACGAACGTACAGAAATCACTTAGCATTAGCCACAGTCAGGACTTTTCACCCTATGCAAACCTTAATGCAAATATCAATTTAAGAACACAGGATTATAACCAACGCAACTCTTATGATCCTGATGAACGTGCCGAAACGAGTACCCGATCAAATCTTAACTACCGTTATCGACATCCAGAAGGGGCCTATAATTTTAATGCCTCTATTCGCCATAACCAGAATTTTGCCACTAATGTCACCAGACTTTCCGGACCGGAAATAACGTTCAATCCCAAACGGTTTACGCCATTTGCAGGTAATCAACAAGGTGCACGACAAGAATCGAAATGGTATAAAAGTCTTACCATAAACTACCAGAATAATTTCAGCTCAGACTTTGAGTTTCAACCGACTGCTGGCGACTCAGCTAATATAAATTGGTTTGAGGCGCTGCTCGATCCTGCCAAATATCGCGAAGCCACCGACAACAATGATCATTATAAATATGGGTTTCGCCAGCAAGTTGATCTGCGAATGAACCAGCTCATCCCCAGCCAATATTTAAATGTTAGTGCCAGCGGGGACTTTACCGAATATTGGTATCCTACTTCAACCCGAAAGACATTTAATGCTGACTCTGTTCGCGTAGAAGAAGAACAAGTCCGTGAATTTACTTCGGCACGGGAATTTAGCACAAGTTTAAACTTTAGTACCAAGCTGTACGGATTGATGAACCTGAACATTGGCAATTTCCAAAGTGTTCGCCATGTTCTAACCCCCTCCATTTCTTTAAACTACAGCCCAAATTTTCAAAGTGACTACTGGGGTTACTATCGTACAGTACAAACCGACACTGCTTCCACGCCAGGACAGCAGCCTCCAACACAACGGTACTCTATTTTTGAAAATGAAGTGTTTAGAGGTCCTACCGGCAGAGAACAACGATCTATCAATTTCAGCCTGAATAATACCTTTGAAGCCAAAAAAGTAGAGCGCGATTCCACCGGTGAAAAGCGAGAAGACATCATTAATCTTATT
The DNA here is from genome assembly GCF_058386955.1 of Fodinibius sp. GM21. Classification (NCBI taxonomy): domain Bacteria; kingdom Pseudomonadati; phylum Balneolota; class Balneolia; order Balneolales; family Balneolaceae; genus Fodinibius; species Fodinibius sp. GM21. Next base: position 334,564 of record NZ_JBYEIQ010000003.1, read on the forward strand.
GATCAGTTAAGCCTTAGTTCGGGATATAATTTTGCCGCAGACAGTCTTAAGCTTAGCAACCTGAATACCAGTTTAAGAGCAAAAATTTTACCGGGATTAAGTATTCGCGCCAATGCCAACTTCAATTTTTATGATCGCAATGAACAGGGCGCCCGCATTGATGATTTTTTGATTCGAACAGACAACAAACTCTTTGAGCTTACCTCCTTTTCCACCAGTACCAGTTACTCGGTGAAGTGGGGCGAAGGGGGTTTTAAAGCGAATGACAAACCACATTATCCACAGCAGTACAATCCGCTGAATCAAAGCATCTTCCATCCGGTTGATCCCCATTTTAACCGACAACCGGTGAGGGGCTTTAATTCACCACTCTCCTTTTCTATTGATTTTAGTTATCGCTGGAATTTAAATCCGTCCCCCAATGGAGATAACAATAAATCTGCAACGATAAATGCCCGAAACATCAACTTAAAACTTACTCGCAAATGGGATTTCCGTACTCAAATCGGTTATGACCTTGTCGCAAAAGAACTCACCCCTTCACAATTTTCCTTGAACCGTAACCTGCACTGCTGGGACCTGTCATTTACGATGAACCCCTTTGGAGATAACCAATACTACTTCTTTTCGCTGCGCGTAAATGCGGGGCAACTGCAGAGCATTTTCCAGAAACTGCCCGGTCTTAACAACCTAGAGCGTTCTTCCAGTAACAGCGGACGCCGACCACGTGGATTTTAAGCATGATAACTTGATGACCCTACTTTTCTCGATTTTCTAAATACTTTACCACGTATTTCCCCAGCACATCAAACTCTAAGTTTACCGTATCCCCCACTTCTTTGGCATTCAGATTGGTGTGTTCATAGGTATAGGGTATAATAGCCACGGTAAAGGTGTTATCCTGCTCATTAGCCACCGTCAGACTAATGCCGTCAATAGCAATGCTTCCACGCCCCACAATTAAATTGCTATGCTCTTTAGAATATTCAATCGTAAAAAGCCAGTCCGTCCCCTCCTGCTCAATCTTTTTGATAGATCCTGTAGCATCTACATGACCCTGCACGATATGCCCGTCAAGCAATTGATGGGGACGGAGCGACCGCTCAAGATTGACCTGGTCATCTTTTTGCAAATCACCAATATTCGTTTTACGAAGCGTCTCCGCTACACTTTGCACCGTAAAGGTTGTTGCATCACAAGCCGTAACCGTGTGACAAACACCATTTATACTAATGCTCTGATCTATGCTCACTTCATCAGCAAAGTCACAGATAATAGTAATTTCCTTTCCATCATCTAATGTTGTAATATTTGTAATGGTACCAACAGATTTTATGATTCCTGTAAACACGGTTCTTATTTTTATTTAACTATTACCAACCCTGAGAAGGTTATTTTATAAATATCCTGTAAACAGCAGATCGCTCCCTACCTGTCGCCATTGCACATCGCGAAACTCCATAATTTCCGACATCCTGTTTATACCTACTCCCATCACAGATTTTGTTCCGCCGCCCAACATTTTAGGAGCAATAAAGCACTCCACTTTGTCGACCAACCGATAACGCAATAAAGCCGAGGCTAAATTCTGTCCAGCTTCAACCAAGATAGAAGTTACCGGCAGATGAGCTAACTCACGCATCGCTTCATTCAAATCAGTATGACCGTCTTTTTTATCTACCAGCAATGTTTGGCCGCGAAAATAGTCCGACTGCAACATATTCAACATTGGATCTGCTTCGTTTTCAAACTTATCCTTATTATGGGTCAACACAATTGTCTTTTCCTCATACTGATCGGTAAATAGGTTCAAATCACGAGGCAAATCCAACGGCCCATCAATAACAACACGCTTGGGTTGACGTCCCTCGACATGGCGTACTGTAAGCCGCGGATTGTCTAATAAAGCCGTGTTGCGTCCAACCATAACCGCATCGTACTGGCTACGCCATTTATGAACAAAAGCACGAGATTCAGGACCGCTTATCCATTCCGAATCACCATCGGGAGCAGCAATATAACCATCAAGCGTCTGTGCAATTTTAAGAGTTACAAACGGACGATTATGGGTCTGGTAATGCAGAAAAAACTCATTCAGTTGCTGAGCCTCTTCTTCCATTAATCCCACATCTACCGTAACATCATGATCACGCAAATACTGAATACCTTTCCCGGCTACTTTGGGTGTAGGATCTTCCATTGCCACCACTACCCTGCCGATCGGCAGATCGGCAAGCAGCTCACAACAAGGCGGCGTATTCCCGTGATGGGCACATGGTTCCAATGTTACATATACTGTAGCATCGTTAAGCAAATCCGGATTTTTAACTGAATCTACTGCATTTTTTTCGGCATGCGGCTGACCATAGCGCTCATGATATCCCTGGCCAATTTTCTTACCACCGGCCGAGACAATTACGCATCCCACCATGGGGTTAGGTGATACATAACCCGCACCGCGTTCAGCAATCTCAAGGGCTAGCTCCATCCATTTTTGATCTGATTTTTTCATGATACTATCACTAATCTCATTGTCACAGTCATCAGATATCGTCAAACAAAAAAGGGCAAGAAGCGTTCCTCCTTGCCCTGAAATTGCAATCAATATTTCCTACTACTTAGCCGCGCAGCAATTGGGCTCGGTTATCTTCAATATCTGCCTCATCCTTAAGCTGCTCTATCCAGGTATTCATAAAGGCTTGGTTTTTCTCTTGTCGCAATTGACGGCGAATACGCTGTCGTACATCAGCGGTCAGGTTATCCAGATTCGCCTCATACAGTTCATCCAAACGGACAACAAAAGCCGCTGAGGTGCCTTCAATCGGGGAAGATTGCTCACCTTCATTTAATCCGAAAATGGCACCCACGACTTTGGGTTCTCGCCCAGCGCCCTGTATTGTGGCGGCGTTTTTAGCCAAAGATTCAACAGTCATCACTTCTTTACCTGCTGCCTGAGCTATACTTTGGAGATCGTTATTTTGAGCGATAAGCTCCTCAACATTGTCGACAACCTGTTGTTTACGCTTATTATTAGTTACAACCGTTTCTATTTGACCTTTAACTTCCTCAAAAGGTTCCGTACCCGCTTCCGTAATTTCGTTTACCTTAATAACCACAAATTGTTCATTAAGCTCTAACGGTTCAGATACTTGCCCTTCATGTGCCGTTTCCAGAAAGCGCATAATCTGCTGGCTCTGCCCAATCCCTGATACAAAGTTATTGCCTTTGGTAGCAAATCCTTCTTTAATTTCGAGATTACGTCGCTCAGCTTCCGTTTTAAAACCATCTTCCTGAGCATAAAAGCTAAAGTCATCGGCCGTCTCTGCACGAGCGTCAATGGTTGCAATAGGATCGGCTGTAATGTCACGACTAAAGACCGTAAACGTTACCTCACTGGAAGTTTCATCCAGCTTCTTAAGCAGAAAGAGTCGCCCATCATCCTGGATTACATCCGTAACTTCTCCTTCTTCAATATCTAACACCGGCTGATAGAGATCACGAATTTCATCTTTGCCTATCGTTTTTACACTATACTCCGTAGAAGACTGGTAGCGGTTGAAAAAGAGCGAATCGTTCTCTGCTGTTGCAAAATCAGATTGCAGGCGATTCATCTCTTCAAATGTGCGAGCAGTGTCTTGTTTGGTCGGCGTTTTATCAAAACTTACGTAGTTTATTCGGTATGATTCTTTGCGCTTGTATTGATCTTGGTTGTTATTGTAGTACTCGCGCAACTCATCTTCTGATACTGAAACTTCGTTATCGCTTACATCAGCATAAGGGAATCGCACTAAAGAAACATCTGCGCGGGTATTGTTACGGATGTAATGCTGTTCAACTTCATGGTCGCTCACAACCATAGACGACTGCAGGTAATTGTTCATTTTTTGCTGCTGCCGTTTTTGACGCATCTGCTGCTCAATGGAAATAAGCAACTGCGTATTTTCAGGAGCTTCTGCCCAGGATTGTAGTGCCACCCTGTCGATGGTCCCGTCCTCATTAGAAAAATTCTGCCGGATAAGCGGATCGGGATTGGGGCCGGTAATCATATCCACTACTTCCTGATCAGTTACATGAATGCCCAAATCATCCATTTTATCTTGCAGCAATCTGCTGTTCACCAAATCATTCCACGCCTGTTGTTCGTACTGCGCACGAACTTCCGGGGTCATGGAATTACCGGTTCGCTGAGAGTACTGCTGTGTATAATACTGCAGACGGTTATTATATTCTTCCAGAGAAATTGCTTCACCATTTACTGATCCAAGTGTCCGTGGCCCCTGCTGAATAACATCAAACATGTTCGTATCAGCCAACATCCATAGCACTCCGAATGAGAAAATAAGTATCCAGAGAATAGCCCCGGTACTTTTTCTCATTTTATCCATTACACCCATAAAATCCTCTTATCTACGTCTTAATTGGTTCAAAAATTGAAATTTTCATACTGTTTACAAGCTTCCAAATATACAAGAAGGCAGTACTAAGAGCAATCTGACTGACCTAGAAATTATTAACGACCTGCTTAGCTAAAGATTGTTTTCTGAAGCCAAACTGATAATATCAAAATACCTCGATAAGCCGCATGTGCTTAAGATATTTTCGGGGATTTTCATTGATATTTTTAATCAAGGAATCCATCTCCCGGGTCATACTTTCTAAATTGTTATAGAGTGCCGGATCATTAACCATCTTGCCAAGACTTCCTTCCCCATTGTTAATTTTAATTAGGATTTCTTGCAGCTCACTATTTGTTTTATTGAGATCTTTACTTAGAAGTTCAAGCTCTTTCAATGATTGATCTATACCGGTAAGGACCGAATCAACTTTTGCTTTGTTTTCAGTGCTTATAGTATCAACATTAGCAAGAAATCGCTCGGCATGTCTGATGCTCGACTCTATCTCAGTACGCCGGTTATCGAAAATAGCCGCAATATCATTTGAGGTATTATTGAGATTTTGGAAGACACTGTCTATCCGCCCTTTGGTCTTATCATCAAGAACTTCATTAAGCCGGGCAAGAAAACTATTTAGCTTTTGGAACGAATCCGAAACGTCTTCGCTGAGTTCCTGTCCTTCATTTTTTAATGTTTCCATCATACCCTCACGATATTCTCCTCTAATCGTATCTCCATATTCAAGCATTTCAGAAGAATCACCGCGCTCAACAACAATGGCTTTTTCATCTAATAATCCTGACGACTGCAGATAGGCTACCGAATTGCGAGGAATATCCACTCCAAGTTCAAAACTAAACGTTACAGCTACACTGTCATCTTCGGTCAATTCCATTCTTTTAACCGATCCCACTTTTACGCCATTTATATAGATGTAGTTACCGGGAGACAGTCCATCGGTGCGCTCAAAGGTAGAGTGGATAACTTGAGACTGCCGAAATATGGGCAGATCACTCATCATACGATATCCGATAAAGCCCAATACGATGGCTGCTAAAATTGTTAATGCTACTTTTAATTCGTTGCTAATCTTCAAAATAACTCCTGTTAATTTCTTATTTGATACTCACTTGCAGTAATAAAATCCATCAATTGCTGATTATCACTTCTACGCATCTCCTCGACTGTGCCATACCAGCATAACCCTTGATTTTCAAGGAATACTACTTTTTCGGCAATTTCGAGTACGCTATGAATGTCATGAGTCACGACAATCGATGTAATATTTAAGTTTTCAGCCATTGAGATTATCAGCTTATTAATCTCAGAAGATGTTTGTGGATCAAGTCCGGACGTTGGCTCATCATATATTAAAAAATCGGGCTCTAAAATAGTTGCCCTAGCCAAGGCCACACGCCTACGCATTCCCCCCGACAATTCCGCCGGCGATTTTTTTCCTGTTCCTTCGAGATTTACCAGGCTAAGTGCTTCTTCTACTTTGTTGGTGATCTCCTCGTTTGAAAAATCGGTAAAGTAACGTAATGGGAATGCGATATTTTCGAAGGTATTGAGTGAATCAAAAAGCGCCGACCCCTGGAATAAGACACCAAATCGCTGGCGCATTTTTCGCAAAGCTACATACTCCAGCTCAAACACCTTTTCTCCGTCGATAATTACTTCTCCGGAGTCAGGATACATCAACGCATTTAAATGCTTTACCAGTACTGATTTTCCACAACCCGACCGCCCGATAATAGCGACGGTTTCCCCATCCTCAATATCAAACGAAACATCATCCCAGACAAGGTTAGAGCCAAAACTTTTTTTAAGATTGCGTATCTCTATCATCTTATTTTTCAAAACTTATAAAAATACTGCGGCCAGTACGAAATCGGCTAATAATACGTAAATACAACTTAAAACTGTAGCCTGGGTGGTACTATTTCCTACCCCTTCGGCTCCTCCAGATGCATAATACCCTTTAAAACACGAAACAGAAGTAATTACATAACCAAATACAAAAGCTTTAAGAATACCGAACGTTACATCCCAGGGATAGAAAAATTCTCGTGCGCCTTGTAAAAACTCGGCCGGTGGAATAGCTCCAGACATCGCTCCTGCCACAATGCCTCCTAATATTCCCGATATGCTGGCAAAAATGTACAAGATCGGAAACATAATTAATCCGGCTAAAACACGGGGCAACACCAGAAACGAAACGGAGTTAAACCCCATTGATTCAAGAGCATCAATCTGCTCGCTAACGCGCATGGTTCCGAGCTCGGTAGCAATGCGGGCTCCTACCTTTCCGGCCAAAACCAAACTCGTTATTACCGCTGCAAGCTCAATAAGCAGTGATTCAGATGTAATGGCGCCAATAACCGAAATAGGAATAAAAGCAATTTCAAGCTGGTATGCTGTTTGAATGGTCATTACCGCACCGGTAAAAACACCCGTCAGCAATACGATGGGTACCGACTCGTAACCAATTTTTAAAAGCTCATTGACAAGGTTTTTCTTGTAGGTGTCAACCTCGTACAATGAGCGCATCGACCTATATAACAGCAGGCTGTATTTTCCTAATTTTTCTAAAGCTTTCATAAATCAAGTTGTGCTAAAAGAACGCTGGAAACTATTAAATTTATACGTCGTTGTCATTTCATACGCTTTAATTTTTCAACTATATTACCCTATTGTAAATCAGCTGTAACAATAACCATTATATGTTCCATTTTTACAACGATATCATTGACAACATTATATTTGTTAGAATTGCTATAGCTGTTAGCATTTTGGTTGTTGTGTTTATCGTTGGCTCAGTTGGCTACCATTTCATCGAAGGTATGCAATTCTTCGATGGATTTTATATGACCTTTATAACAATAACCACCATTGGGTTTGCAGAGCTGACAAATCTTTCTCAAGGTGGGCGTATTTTAACAATGGTTGTTTTTGTTATGGGGATAGGGGTCATCTCATATATCGCCTCTCAAACTACACAGCTAATATTTGAAAGTGAAATTTTTAGGTTACGTGCTATGAAAAAGCAACTGGAAAAGATGGAAAGACATTATATTATAGCGGGCTATGGCCGTATTGGACATCGCATAGCTGAGGTACTTCAAGATGCTAATATATCCATTGTAGTGATTGACAATAGGGAAACTAGTATTGAACGAATTAAAGATGATAAACTATTATACGTAGATGGTGATGCACAGGATGAAGAGGTACTAAAAGAAGCTGGCATTGAAAGAGCAAAGGGACTGGTTTGTACGCTCTCCCGCGATCAGGATAATGTATTTACAACACTTATTGCTCGAGAATTAAATCCTGATCTCTTTATTCTTGTGCGAACAAATCATCATCAAAATACCAAAAAAATTAAACGGGCCGGGGCCGATAAAGTTATTTCTCCCTATGAAATCGGAGCCGACCGAATGGCGAATGTTATTTTGCGTCCTAATGTTGATCAATTTATGGATCAAATACTGGGAGGGACTACGCAAGACCATGTGTTTGATGAAGTAAAGATTTTTGAAGGTTCTGATCTTGCCGATAAAACCTTGGCAGAAGCACGAATTCGGCAAAAATATTTTGTGGTTATAATTGCCATTATTCCTGACGACAAAAAGAATATCCGTTTTAATCCCGGTAGTGACGATGAAATTTCTGTTGGTGATTCCCTCATTGTCCTAGGGGATATTGAGCGCATTAAGCACCTTCGAGAAGAAGGGTGTGAAGACTTCCGAACTCTTGAAGAAAGAGTTTCTAATTACGATTTCATTCAAAATATGAATCAAACTAAAAGCAACACAAAATCTGCATGATACGATATCTAACGGCCGGCGAATCCCATGGTCCACAACTAACAGGCATTATAGAAGGCGTACCAGCCGGGCTCCCGATCACTGAAGATGAAATTGCCCTGCATTTGGCACGTCGTCAAAAAGGATACGGGCGCGGGGGACGCATGGCATTTGAAAAAGATCGTGCTAAAATTTCATCGGGCGTTCGATTCGGTAAAACAACAGGGGCTCCCATTGCCATGCAGATGCCCAATCGTGCTCACGAAAAAGACGATTCCAATTGGCCAAAGGTACTGGCAAAAGAAGGAGACGGCAAAGACGTTGAAAAGATTACTGTTCCGCGTCCCGGCCACGCCGACTTGACGGGCATACAAAAGTATCGTTATGATGACATACGTCCCGCCATTGAACGCTCCAGCGCCCGTGAAACTGCTATGCGTGTTGCCTGTAGCTCAATCGCTCGAAAATTTTTGAAGCATTTTGGCATCGAAATAGGTGGACATGTGACCCGTATCGGCAGCGAAGGATACAAAAATTCTTGGGAAGATGTGCGCGATATTGTAGATCCGCTTGCTGAACAGGGAGCTGAGACAATCTTTGAACAATCTGACGAATCACCTGTTCGCTGTCTTGATGAAGAACTTACCCAAAAGATGCGCGACTTGATCATCAAACGGCGCAAAGAGGGTAGCTCGCTCGGCGGACATTGGGAAGTGGTTGTTACCGGCCTTCCAGCCGGGCTCGGCAGCTTTGTCCACTGGGATCGAAAATTAGAAGGGCAACTGGCTCAGGCTGTTATGGGCACCCAGGCTATGAAAGGCGTCGAAATCGGACAGGGATTTGAGTCTGGACGACGGCACGGACAGGTAGTGCACGATGAAATCATATATGAAGATGATACCTACAAGCGTAAAAGCAACCGCATGGGGGGACTCGAAGGTGGTGTTACCACCGGTATGCCCTTAATTATTCGCGGTGTGATGAAACCCATCCCAACGATGCTTACGCCGATTGATACGGTGGATATCGAGACCAAAAAAAAGAAAGACACCCGCTACGAGCGATCAGATGTGTGTGCTCTGCCCCGGGCAATTGTCGTGATGGAAAGTGTAATTGCCCCCGTACTCGCTAATGCATTTTTAAAGAAATTTGGTGGAGATTCGATTGAGGAAATTGAGGAACGATATCAAAAACATGATTCATAGACCTGATGAGTAAATACCACATACCTTCACCAATTTCTGTATCTTATTACTGGAACATAAAATACCCTATACAACTTTAACGTTATCGTAATACGTTATGAGTTCAGATCAAAAATCCAAGATCAAAAAACTGGCCCGGCAGATTAAGCACAATCCCGGCGACTCATTCTCAAAGTTTGCCTTGGCGCTGGAATTCCGCAAAGAAGGAGAGTTTAAGAAAGCGCGAATCTTGTTTGAGGATATTTTATCTAGCGACCCGGACTACGTTGGGGTTTATTATCACTTGGGCAAACTATATGAAGCACTGGATCGGCTGGATGACGCTCACACCTTGTATCAGAAAGGGATAACGGTTGCCCATAAACAAGATGAAAAACGAACGGAGAAGGAATTAAAAGAAGCACTCGAACAACTTGAAACAGAAATGGAAGAACGCTCGAGCTGATAAGAATGATGAAACCTTATAAAGCATTATTACTTCTTTTTGTTGTATTACTTGGAATTACGACAGTCACTCTCGCTCAAAGTCAGACGCATATTGTGAAGCAGGGTGAAACGCTGTTCAGTATTGCCCAGCAGTATGAAATCGAAGTAGAGCAAATAAAGGGATGGAATAATCTGCGCGGAAACGAACTATTAGTTGGTCAAACACTGCTTGTTAGCGCTCCTTCATCTGATTCTGCCATCACTCACACCGTCCAACGACAAGAAACTCTTTTTTCGATTTCCAAACAGTACAACGTGAGCATTGCCGAAATTAAAAGTTGGAATAACTTATCCTCTAATAATCTTCAGGTTGGCCAGGAATTGACCATCTACCCTTCCGAAGCCAACAATCAGGAACAACAGTCACTAGTGGTAGAAAAAGAAGCCCAGCGCAACAGTTATTATACCGTTAAAAGTGGCGATTCGCTGTATAAGATTGCCCAAGAACATGACATGACGGTCGAGGAATTGAAATCCTTAAATAATCTCACAACCAATACGATAAGAGTGGGACAACAACTTACGGTTCGCAGTAAATCCGCCCCACCCCCATCCGTCGCCGACGAAGGTATTGAATCGTCGCCCCAGGGTAAGTTCATGGTTCATACGATTTCAGGAGGGACAAAATCATTGCAAAATCTGCTTAACAAATTCCGCATGGATGAACAGGAGTTTCGAGCGTTAAATCCTTCAATAGATAGAGACCGGTTCCAAAGCGGAAGTGAAGTTACTGTACTGGCACCCCCAACCAGAACCTATAAAAATCCTTATTTAATGAGTTCCAGTCTGCAGGATTTAGGGTCTACCGCGGTATCTCAATACGGTAAAAATGAGCGTGGCAACCCTACTACAAACGGGGAGCTCTACAACCCGAATGACCTAACAGCAGCTCATTCTAATATTTCTCTCGGTTCAGTTATCTACATTGAAAACAACGATAATAACCGGGGTGTATATGTGCGTATCAACGACCGGCATTCGGGGAATGGCCTCAAGCTGTCAACCGCAGCCTGGCAAACACTAAACTTTAACAGTAACCTGCCCACTGTGACTATTTATCAAGATCAATGAGCAATATTCGACAGTCAATAAAGCATTATTTTTCGTCCACCCATACACTTTTATACAGCTATCTAATTAGCCTGCCTCTGTTATTGCTGTATGAAGTGCTCATCTTTTTAGCTCAACCTGATTCAGAGCAGGTTATCCGCATCTCTGTTGATGTATGGATAAAAACGCTGTTTTCATATATCGGTAAAGATGTGCTTTCGATCACTCTTATTTTAGTTGCGCTCGTCGGTATGGTAGTACTCTATCGCGAACGTAAAAAATTATCTTCTCTGAAGATGAGCTATTTTTTTACTATGCTCATCGAAGCCTCGTTTTATGCTTTTTTCCTGGCGCTTTTAATTAATACTACAGTCAGTGGATTGTTACAGATCGTTCAAGCGAGCCCCATTGAAAGTTTAACCACGCTTCAGCAATTGGCTCTGTCTTTGGGGGCCGGTATATACGAAGAACTATTCTTTCGGGTCATCTTAGTATCTGCCTTGCTTTTTATTTTCAAAAAAGCTTTTGCCAAAAAATCCGTAGCTTTTGGATCCGCTATTTTATTGGTGGCCGTATTTTTTAGTTTGGTTCATTATGTGGGTGCTTTCGGGGATCCCTTTACATTAAGTTCATTTTTATTTCGTTTCTTATTTGGTCTTGCACTCAATGCTATATATCTATGGCGGGGATTTGGCATGGCCGCGTGGACGCACGCCATTTATGATCTTATGATCATTGTGTATTAACGGACTTGATTTCGTAAGAATGTATAAAGTGAAGACATCATTTTAATAACAGTGTTTATTCATCAGAACATTTATACTAACTATGAGGTACATCAGTTAAAACAATTTACGTTTTAAGCCATAATTGATATTATAAGATTTGTTATATTTCAATTTAAGGGAAAGTGCTATTGATTTGAGTGTATTACTCTTAGGTATTGCTGACTTCATACATCAATTGAACATTATTGACTTAACAACCAACAGTTAAGCTATCGGGATGGCCGAACTAACAAAAGAGGAAATCCAAAAACAGGAAGATTTCGAAGAAGAAATTGTTCCTCATTTGGATGCTATGTATAATTTTGCCCTTCGCCTTACTTCTGATCCAAGTGATGCCGAAGATCTTGTGCAAGACACTATTGTAAAAGCATTTCGCTTTTTCAGCAGCTACGAAAAGGGCACGAATGCCAAAGCTTGGTTATTCCGTATCCTCAAAAACTCTTATATCAACAACTACCGAAAACAATCCAAGCAACCCAATCAGGTTGATTACGATGAAGTTTCGGAGTTTTACGAGACAATTCGAGCCGATCGAACAGATACTTCTGATCTTGAGGACAAGATGTTCCGCGAGCTTGTCGATGATGACATTTCACAGGCTCTTGAGGAGTTACCTGAGGATTTTCGCACCGTTGTACTGCTTTGCGATGTAGAGGGCTTTACGTATGAAGAAATTGCAAACATGCTGGATGTTCCTATCGGCACCATTCGATCACGATTGCACCGCGGTCGGAATCTGTTAAAGGCTCAGCTTAAAGAATATGCTGAGAAACGAGGCTACAAAGAAGACTAGTACTGAAAAAGCACGCTATGCTTGTGTCGCTTTGGCTTCGTCTTCTAGAGGTTTCGGCTTTTCAATAACAGCCTTAAGAATAATACGCATGGTCGTACCTTCGCCCAGTTCCGATTTATGGACAAACAGTTTACCTTTGTGATACTCCTCAATAATTCGCTTTGTCAGGCTTAGCCCCAATCCCCAACCCCGTTTTTTAGTACTGTATCCTGGCTTAAAAACTTCGCTATGGTATTTCTTTTCGATACCTACCCCCGAATCGGTAATATCAATAACTACTTCATTCTCCATCCGTTCCAATTTAACTGAGACGTATGATTTTGTGGTGTTGGCCTTGATAGCATCCATCGCATTTTTTATCAGGTTTTCGAGTGCCCACTGAAAAAGATCCGGATTTACCTTGGCACGTACATTGGAGTCGATATGACGCAATACGTCTACATTTTTACCCAGCTGGGGGAGCCGCTGCTCCATATAATCCATAACCTCCTCCAAAATGGGTTTCAATTTCTGAGCGTTTAACTCTGGCTTCGATCCAATCTTATTAAATCGTTCGGCCACATCTCTTAAGCGACTGATATCATTTTCAAGCTCGTTACATATCCGTTGTGTAAAGTCATCTTCCTTTTCCTCCCGAAGAAGCTCTACCCACCCATACAAACTGGACAAGGGCGTCCCCAATTGATGGGCCGCCTCTTTAGTCATTCCCACCCACAAATTAGACTGCTCTGACCTTGAGATTGTCCGATAGCTGACATAACCGATACCCAGCAATACCGCCAGTAAACTCAACTGTATGTAGGGAAAGTACCGAAGATAACGCACCGTAGGACTTTCGCCATAATACACATACTGTGTTTGCGAATACTGTTCATTACCTAATTTAATTTCGATAGGGTCGTTAATCGCAGCAAAGCGGTCTATCAGTTCCTGATTTAACGGGGCATCAACATGATTAGCAAACATAATCTCCCCGCGCTCATCAACAATGACACGGGGCACCTGGAAACGATCTTCACTAAGTATAATCTCTTGGGTAACAAAAGTTTGGGATGTACGATCGGCTTCAGCCTCTTCGATCATTTCTATCACACTATCGGGTACTGCAGCACTTGCATTGGTCCTAAGATAATTGGATGCTGCTAACAAGTTCTGGCTAATCTCTTCCTGAGTCGGATTCCCGGTATACTCAATGGCTTTAGCCCACAACTCTATCCCCGACCGCTCCTGTATGAGAATTCTGTTAACCAAATACTGATTATACACAAACGAACCAATCCCAAGAAGAATAAGAAATCCTACTAAAACAATATTTATTCTGTTGGATGTAAGCTGAATTCTCATAGCAATGCGGTTCGAATATAACCTCTTAGAAGATATACTGATATATTTTACAAAATAAAAAAGGCATCATCGAATCGATGATGCCCTGATAAACAATTTTTCTGGTCTACTTTCTAAGCAGAGGCCTTTCGCTTTTCATAAACGGGCGGTGCTTCATCAAGAACCGTCTCTCGGGTGATTACACATCGTTCGATATTATCCATTGATGGCAGCGTATACATAATATCAAGCATAGATTTCTCCATGATAGATCGCAATCCACGCGCACCTGTACCTCGTTCAAGAGCCTTTTCGACAATGATTTCGAGCGCTTCCTCTTCGAAAACAAGCTCTACTCCTTCCATCTGGAAAAGCTTCTTATACTGTTTTACGAGCGCATTTTTAGGCTGTACCAGTATTTTGATCATCGCATCTTCATCCAGCTGATGCAATCCTGAAATTACCGGCAGACGACCGATTAACTCTGGTATTAAACCGTAGCGCTGCAGATCTTGTGCTTCTACATGCGTGAAAATATCGGGATCGTCTTTGTCAAATGTCACCTGCTCTTCAGAATGAAATCCGAGGGAACTTACCGACAAACGCTTGGCAATAATCTCTTCGAGTCCGCTAAAAGCACCACCACAAATAAACAGGATGTTTGAGGTATCAACCTGTATAAAACTTTGCTCGGGATGTTTACGTCCACCTTTGGGGGGAATATTTGCTACCGTTCCCTCTAAAATCTTAAGCAAGGCCTGCTGTACACCTTCACCGGAAACATCACGCGTGATAGAAGGGTTATCACTTTTACGAGCTACCTTGTCAACCTCATCAATATAAACAATACCGCGCTTGGCCTGCTCTACATCATAATCAGATGCTTGTAATAAACTGGAGAGTATGCTTTCCACATCTTCTCCTACATAACCGGCTTCGGTAAGTACTGTAGCATCAGCAATAGTAAAAGGCACATCAATGATATTGGCCATCGTGCGGGCTAAGAGCGTTTTCCCACAACCTGTGGGACCAAGCAGAATAATGTTGCTTTTTTCTACTTCGGTATCATCAAACTCATCACCTACATCCGAACTAATACGCTTGTAATGATTATAAACTGCTACCGAAAGCGTTTTCTTAGCTCCTTCCTGACCTATAACATATTCATCCAGTCGGGATTTTATTTCGGCTGGCTTCAACAGGGGCTTATAATTCTTTTCCCGCTTTTCTGACATTGAAGCCAAGTCACTTTTCACAATTCCGGAGGCGTCAGCTACGCACCGATCACAAATATACACGTCGTTAGGGCCGGCGACCATGCTGTTTACTTCATGGCTTGATCGTCCACAAAACGAACAGTGAATTGTTTTGTCGTTGTTATTTTCTTGGTCGCTCATTGTCCTCTAACTGAAGTCTTAAAATTACTCTTCCTTCTTATTACGCTTCATAATGTTATCAATCAGACCGTATTCTTTGGCTTCCTCGGCCGACAACCAGTTGTTACGGTCGGTATCTTCCATAACCTGATCTACCGATTTTCCGCTGTGTTCAGCAAGAATTTCACTAATCAGCTTCTTAATGCGTAAAATTTCTTGAGCTTCAATCTCAATATCACTTGCTTGTCCACGGACTCCGCCCAACGGCTGGTGAATCATAACACGCGAGTTAGGCAACAAGTTTCGCTTTCCTGTCGCTCCCCCCGCTAACAGCAGCGCTCCCATTGATGCTGCCATCCCTACACAAGTAGTAGCAACATCACATTTAACGTACTGCATAGTATCATAGATAGCAAAACCTGATGATACCACGCCGCCCGGGCTATTGATGTACAAGTTGATATCCTTCTCAGGATCTTCTGATTCAAGAAATAACATCTGTGCTACAATAGAGCTTGCCACTGCATCATTGACAGGCGTGCCCAAAAAGATAATACGATCTTTTAGCAGGCGTGAATATATATCAAAGGCCCGCTCACCGCGTTCTGTCTTTTCGACTACCATCGGTACCAGATTGTTATTCTGGATGCGGTCTGTACTACCTGAATTGTTTGGCATTTCGTATAATGGTTGCTTTTCCATAGGTGAATCAGAAATAATAGTTTAATTCAATAACTAATGTTACAGGCACTATGCCTCAATTTCTTCGTCGTGCTTTTCCTGATAGGTTTCTTTATCAATCTCTTTGATTGTAACCTCATCTTTTAACCTATCAAATACTTTGTCTTCGCGTATACTGTTTCTCAGACTCTCAAGTTGCTGTGGATTCTGTGCAAACATATTTCGCATTTGATCAACCTCAATACCATATCGCGAAGCTTCAGCCTCTAAATGCTGATCTATATCTTCGGGTTTTATCTCGATATCGTCAAATTTTTCTTGCAGCTTTTCATTAAGGAAAAACCACTTGGCATCACGAATCGCGCGATCCTCCATATTTTCCTTGTACTCTTCTTCGTCAAAATCAGGGGGTAATTGTCCCTGTGACTGCTGCTTTACACGTTCAACATATTGGTTTTGCACTTGTTTTTTAAATACCTCAGGAACGTCAAAGTCATGTTTCTCAACAAGCGAATCAATTATATCGTTCTTAAAGAGATCATCTGCCGACTGATCGTAATAGTTCTGAATTTTACTTTTGATCAGACTCTTAAACTCATCTACATTTTTTGCTTCACCGTCTGAGGCCTGCTTGGCAAACTCATCCGTCAAATCAGCTTTATGGAGTTTTTCAACCTTTTTAACAATCAGCTTAAAGTTGTGTGTATGGTCATCATGCCCAATTTCAACATCAACCTCATCACCGACTTCATGACCAAGAAGGTCATCCCGAAACTGTTCAGACTCTTCTTTCGTCAGATCAATGGTCTCTTCCGTTTTATTCTCTTCATCGGGCTCTCCATCATCCATTGGAATAGCATCAACGGTAACACGATTATCTTCGGTAATCTCTTCTTCGACTTCTTCCCAGTTACCCTGCTGCTCTAGCTGGCGATCGAGCTCTTCTTCCACTTCTTCATCAGTAACGTCATGAACCAGACGATCCACCTCGATTTCGCTGAGATCAGCCAACTCAAATTCCGGGCGCGCTCCGATCTTGAATTTCGCCTCAAGCTCATCATTCTCCCAGTTCAGCTCCAGCATCTCGCTTTCACCTACAGGCTCATATTCAGGGACGACCTCATTCTCAAAAACTTCCTGAACATAGTTGCTTACTTCTTCTTGTTCTATTTCGTCTCCAAAACGCTTGCGAATAATCTTAGTAGGCACTTTTCCAGGTCGAAATCCCGGCATATTAATCTGCCCTTTATACTTTTTATAGGCCTCTTTAAACTTCGGCTCCAGATCTTCGCGATCGGCCGAAATAATTAACTCTTTATCTACAGCGGTGATATCATTGACTGTTATTTCCACAAGACTACTCCAAATAGTATTTAATTAGAACGGTAAAAAGTGATAAAAATATATGTACGAGAGGGGGGACTCGAACCCCCACGCCTCAAAGGCACTAGATCCTAAATCTAGCGCGTCTACCAATTCCGCCACTCTCGCAAGTGCTCAATAAACCAGCAAATATTTAGAATTACCAGATTTTGAGAGTCTCGAAAAATATGGCTTTTTTCTTCTGATATCAACATTAATAATTCTCAAATTATTAGTGTTTCGACTATGAGTCATAGCTTCAATTTTGTACTTTCTAAAGCCAGACCAAACACCAATCCTGACGACCCGAACCCATGTTTTATAATCTTCGCTTGGTTTATATTACCACAAAAGATAAACAGGAAGCCAAATCCATTGGTAAAAAGCTTGTAAAAGAAAACCTTGCAGCTTGCGTCAACATTGTTGACGGTATGGAAACTATCTATCGCTGGGAGGGGGAAATTGTGGAAGACACCGAAGCTATTCTGATTGCTAAAACCCCATACCACAACGTGAGAGATCTCACCCATCGCGTAAAGGATCTTCACAGCTACGATTGCCCCTGCATTATTTCACTACAATTAACCGAACAAGAAGGGAACAAAGAGTATCAGCAGTGGCTACTCAAAAACTCTCAAAAACAGGAAATTGACTACGAAGTGGAAGATGTCCAGCCAGATCTTTAATCCATCAGCGATGCAATCCACACTCGGTTTTTGACCGTTCACTCCAACGGCCATTACGACCTTCGCCCTTGGAAGTACAGTGAGTACATCCAACCGAATTAAATCCTTTTTCTTTCAAGGGATGCTCTGGCAAGCCATGGCTTTCAATATATTCTTCCACCAACGAAGCGTTCCAGTCGATAAGGGGATAAAACTTAATAAGGTCGTTATCATCATCCATAATAGGCAAGCTATTCCGATGGCTATTTTGAAAACCGATAAGACCGGACATCCATACCTTATAATCATCCTTAATACGATCCAGGGGTTCAACCTTGTTTATATCGCAACACTTGTCCGAGTTATCTTCCCAAAGCTCCTCTTTAAACGTATGAGCATGCTGTGCCGGATCGGGACGCAGATCAATCACATTTAAATTCAGCAACCGTGTTAGGCGCTCTTTGTAGGCAATCGTTTCCTCGAAATGATATCCCGTGTCAATAAAGTATATCGGACAACCCGGCTTTATTCTGCTCACCAGATGTAGTAGTACCGCCGAAGTAGTACCAAAAGACGACGTTACCAGCACATCCCTAAACGTATTAAATACCTGGGCTATGCGTGCATCAACGATTTTTGCCGACAGCGACCGATTAATCTTTTCTTTATTGACAAGATACATATAGATTCCATTTTGATACTCAATTTTAAAACAAGCCTAAATCTAACAGTGAGTACTGTAAAAATCGAACAGAAAAATTACATTTGTCACGCCACTATCGATCGCCCTGAATCACACAACGCGATCAACTTTGCGGTAATGGACGAACTTGAAAACCTGCTCGATGAACTCGAAAAAGATTCTGAAACCCGCTGTTTTATTCTATCCGGATCGGGCAAAAAAACTTTTGTATCCGGTGGTGATTTACGAGAGTTCCACACCATCAAAACAGCAGAAGAAGCTAAACCGATGGCCCGACGTATGCTCAAGATTTTAAAACGCATTGAGGAGTTGCCCTGCTGGACCATTGCTGCTATCAACGGAGCAGCTTATGGAGGAGGCTGTGAAATGATGCTAGCTTTTGATTTTCGGATGGCGGCTCCGCACGCCACTTTTGGATTTACGCAGGGTAAATTCTATTTACCTCCGGGCTGGGGGGGACTTACCCGACTGGTAGAAAAAGTAGGCCGTTCTACTGCCCTGCTTTGGCTTGCTGAAGCAAAAATTGTAAAAGCCCAAACAGCTAAGCGGCACAATCTCATCGACGTTATAACAGAAAGCGACGATTGGGAAGATAGAATCTGGGACCAAGCTCAAAATCTTACAATAAATGACCGGCCATTTATCAAGAATCTAAAAGAGGGCGCTATGCGCATCACTCAGGCGCGATGGGAAGCCATCGAAGCTGAGTTAGACACATTCGCCCAATTCTGGGAAAGTGACCTTCATGAAGAGCGTGTAGAGAAGTTCTTAAATCGAAAGTAGCAGTAAACATACTCTATTCTTTTACTTTTTTCCGTAAATACATCTTGGTTTCATAGCGATCACCTTTGCGATAAAGCTCGACCCGCATGGAATCGCCCTCCTGGTATTCACGAAAAAGTGCTTGCGCATGCATCTTACTTTGAATGCGTTCTTCTCCGATTTTTAAAATGATATCACCCGGTACAATGCCCGCCTCAAATGCCGGTCCATCTTTGTTTACACTATTAACAAGCAATCCACGCGTGGCAGGCAAATTGTATTTCAACACTAATTGGCGCGTCATTTCAACAGTATTAAAACCGGGATCGTATGATAAAGTAACTTCTCCTGCGGTGGAAAGCTGTTTTATAATTTTTTGCACCCGGTTACTGGGGATGGCAAAACCAAGTCCTACGTTCCCACCGCTGGTGCCGCCGGTAAAAATAAAGGCATTTACCCCAATTACTTTTCCTTCACTATCTACCAACGGGCCACCTGAATTTCCGCGGTTAATAGCAGCATCAGTCTGAATCATATCCATATAGACACGAGGCTCCTGGGGATTGGGACGAAAATCACGATTTACAGCACTTACCACCCCTACCGTTACCGATGGTTTGGCCGACTCAAACAGCCCAAAAGGATTCCCCACTGCCAGTGACCATTCGCCCACTAATACGCTATCAGAATCACCAAACTCAACCGCAGGAAAGGTTTTATCAGCCTGAATTTTTAATAACGCCAAGTCGGCAAGCTCATCTTCGCCAAGCACTTTAGCCTCGTATTGTGAACCATTTGGCAAAGAGACAACAACCCTTTTAGCATGCCGGTTGGCTACATGCTGATTCGTAACTACCAATCCATCTGAACTAATTATAAACCCGGACCCCATACTACTCACCTCCCGTTCAATAGGTACCGGAACAAAACGATTATAGTATTCACTAAACTCAAGTCGGCGCCCACCCTGTACCATTTCTGTCACTGTAATACTCACTACAGCCGGACTTACTTTCTTTACCGCTCTGGTGATAGCTGTCTGACGACTCGTGCTAATTTGTTCATCCGAATTTTGTGCATTCTCGACCGACTGCTGGTATCCACTTTCATCCCGAGCAGGGACGGCAGAATCAGAGGCGGCCATAGAATCACTAATAATCGTAGAAATGCTTGCACCAAAAGCCTCTGTTGCTTGAGTATTGCTATTGGGGTGAGATTGCTTATCCAGACATCCTGCCACTAACACAGACAGAAATACCGCTATACTTAAAACGGATTGCTTAACCATTAAAAGATCCAACTTTATTACGACTTATCTACGCTAACAAGCTGTTCGGCACCAATCTCTACCAAATCTTCAATCGCTTTTTCCAGCGGTCCCGGATGCCACGCACCCGATGCCTTTTTATGGCCTCCGCCTCCTACTTTGCGTGCCCATTTATTAACGTCAACATCATTGCTTTTTGAACGAAGACTCATCTTAACACCATCGCCCAAAGCCTTAAATAATATCGCGGCTTTTATGCCAGCTACACTCAGTGGATAGGCCACAAAACCTTCGCAATCATCATTAGTAGTATTGGTTTCTTCCAGCATTTCTTTGGTAACGTACATAATGGCTATCTGATTGTCCTCAAATAACTCGATCGTACTCATCGCCTTGCTAAGAAGATGCAGCTGGTTGAGACTTTTCGTTGAAAACACTTTTTCGGCTACCTCATTAGGACGAAACTCACCAAGCCGCAATAGTTCTGAGGCAATATTCATGGTTTCGGGCGTAACGCTATCGTATTGTAGCGATCCGGTATCTGTTAAAATTCCGGTGTAAAGAGCCTTCGCCACTTTCTCATCCACTTGTGAAATATCATTCTGTAAAAAGAGATGAAAGATAAGCTCACACGTTGATGAGGCTTCCTCAACCGAAATGCTCAGATCGAAACCATCATGCGGGTCAGGATGATGATCAACCATAAATGAAGGCTTCGGATAATCCTGAATATAATCCGAGTAGCTGCCAAAACGCTTTGGAGAATTGCCATCCAGTACCAAGAATGCATCGCATTTATTAAGCGACTTTTCATCCGGCTTTTGGATGGGATAGAAATCGGCAAGCCACTGCAAATTCAATGGAACGTCATCATCATTAAATCCGATGGCATTTATCCCATTCTTTTCCAGCCAAAGACAGGCCGCCACCTGGGCACCAATGCAATCACCGTCAGGGCGGATATGCGAAAAAACACCCACGGTGTCAAATTCTTGCAGTTTTTGGATGAGTTCTTCAAACATAAGTGCTGTTTATAGCGCGAAAAATAAGCTTAATAAAATGGTATATAGCTTTGAAGAAAGCAATATTTTTTTATCGGTAAAATCTTACTTCATTTTACTGTATTATAACGCATAAACCAGCGTTAAAATCATTTAAAAGCGTTTTTCATGAAATCGATTTTAATTCTTTGTAACGGCAGTCCACCATCAGAGCAGTTATTCAGTAAATATCGAGCGAAAACAGATCACCTTATTGCCGCTGATGGAGGAGCCAATATAGCGCTAAAGCTGGGCACTATCCCCGATGTAATTATTGGTGATCTCGACAGCTATGAAGGATCCGATAAAGAAGCTTCCGAAATTATCTTTCGACCAAACCAGGAATTTAATGATTTGGAAAAGGCCCTGCAGCACGCCCAGAAACAGAAGGGTACACATATTTACATTTTAGGTGCTACCGGACACCGACTGGATCAAACGCTTAAAAATCTATCTGTCCTCAAACAATTTTCTCCGCTATTCCAGCAAATAAGAATCGTTGATGATTTTGGTGAAACGAGATTGCTGCCTCCTACCTTCTCAGATGATTTTACTATTGGAACCCAACTCTCGCTATTCCCGCTTTCGGGAAAAGTGACAGGTATTACCACCAAAGGATTGAAATATCCGCTCAATAATGAATTTCTTAAAAATGGTGTGCGAGACGGATCATCCAATGAAGTCGTTGAAAACCCGATACAGATCAATCATAAAGAGGGCGACCTGTTGCTGTATGTAAAACATAATTACGATTGACCGCCTATCCTTATTCAGATATCTTTCATCCATTTTTTAAATAAACTATTAGCCGTTGACTGAACTACAATTTACTCTGCTCGACTGGGGACTCATTCTATGTTATTTTGCCCTACTGATTTACCTCACCTGGCAGCGCGACTGGGAAGAAACTGATGAGGAATCGTTTTTACTGTCAGGTCGTAAAATGAGTCTGGCTGCTTTTGTAGCTACACTTGTCTCCACTTGGTACGGCGGCATTTTGGGCATTGGGGAATACAGCTACCAAAACGGTATTTCCACCTGGCTTATTTTAGGATTCCCTTTTTATGTTTTCTCAGCCCTATTTGCCTGGCTTTTAGCCGGAAAAATACGCATGAATAAAGCATTATCACTACCCGAAGCCGTTGGTAATTTTTATGGTGATACTGCCGGCCGCTTCTCTGCTATCCCTATTTTCATTCTCGTGAGTCCGGCTCCCTATATTCTTATGCTTGGACTAATTTTCCAGTACCTCACCGGAGGGGCCGGCCATTTTCTGTGGTACGCCAGTGCCGTAGCACTATTTTCGGTTGCTTATGTAACCTTTGGAGGCTTCAATGCCGTCGTCCATACCGATATGCTACAAATTGCTCTCATGTTTGGTGGGTTCACAGTTTTAATAATTTTTGCGGGGATGGAGTTCGGAGGATTTGGTAAATTATGGTCTTTTATCCCTCCGGACTTCAGAGATATCACCGGCGGACAAGACATCCAATATATACTCGTTTGGTTTTTTATTGCGCTATGGACTTTTGTAGATCCCAGCTTTCACCAACGTGCCGCGGCAGCAAAATCCCCTAAAACTGCCAAAGAAGGAATTTTCATTTCTATTCTTTTATGGTCGGTATTTGACTTCCTGACGATTTTCAGCGGGATGTACGGATTCGCTATTTTAGGCGACTCTTTAGCCGAACCCATCATGGTTTATCCCTATTTGGCCAACGAGATTTTACCCATCGGATTAAAAGGGCTGTTCTTTGTCGCACTGCTTGCTACCATCATGTCTACCCTCGACAGCTATCTATTTTTATCCGGACAAACACTTGGCCGCGATCTGCTGGTAAAGATTTTCCCCAATACACAAAATAATACTCTTACTCGACTCAGTACGCTGGCGGCTGCACTGCTGGGCATTTTATTAATCATCATCTATCCCAGTGTTATTGACTTGTGGTATGTCATCGGCTCAGTGATGATTCCCGGGTTGTTGATTCCCGTGATGGGCGTTTATCTTCGATTTTTTACCCTCAGAAAAAAATGGGTGCTTCCCACCATGATTGGCAGCATCGGGGTATCGTTACTTTGGCTTATTCTCGGTACTATCACCAGTGAAGAAATGTATAATTACACGTATCTCGGAGTTGAGCCCTTTTATCCCGGCTTATTCGCAAGTATAGTGATGTGGATTTTTGGTAAGAAAGAAGATGGAGATCTTCTGGAAGAAACCGATTTTGCAAAAGATAAGATGCTGGAATAAAGCTGAATGGATCTGATTCTTACACAGCGTTAGGTACTTTTTAAGATGTGTCCCAAATTCAATTTGTGAATAGGAATTAAGTACTTCATAGCCATAGCGTCCTTCTCAATATTCAGTTCTCCGGTTCGGCGAAAATCTACAATACAGTAATCATCAAACGACCGAACTACTTCACCGATCCCGTAATACTCTGGACAAGGTCCATAGTAAACCAGATCTCCAAGCTGGATATTATTATCCGCTCGTCGGTTATACGGATATATAACCGGCAGTCGATCTAAGCGATATGGAAGTCTTTTCTTTGTTGCCATGGTCGCACAATATACGGGATTACAACTCCCTTTTTCTAATGACAAATTTTCGGATATTCTTGTCAGGTGCTTCTATAGAAATCCATATAGCTTCCGGCGGTATAAGCGACTCAATTCGCTCCGGCCATTCGATTACCGTAATTCCATCGCCGTAAAAATATTCTTCGGCACCTATTTCGAGGGCTTCGTGAGGAGATTCCATTCGATAGCAATCAAAATGATAGAGTGCCTTATCACCATCATACTCATTGATAAGCGTAAACGTCGGTGAACTCACATCGTCACCGTTAATACCCAATCCTTCCGCCATACCCTTCACAAAGTGTGTCTTCCCGGCGCCGAGGTCACCTTGTAAACATACCACAGCCCCCGCTTTTAAAGACACTGCAAACTCTTCTCCCCTGTCAATAGTTTCGTCCGGAGATGTTGTTGAAAATTCTTTTTCCATAGATACCTTTTAATCAAAAAGAGTAAGAAGATACGAGCTATCGGATTAGAAATCTATTACAACATTGATTTGGGACGCAATGTGGAAATAGGCAAAATCATCTCTTCCATGCTGGTACCGCCGTGTAAAAAAGTATCCCGATAGCGATTCTGATAACGATGATAGTTCGTAGGATATACAAAATAGTAATCCTCTTTTGCGATAATATAGTTATTTGAGTGTCCGGGTGTAGGAAGTTTGTACTCAGCAGGATCTTCAATGATCAGCGCGGCATCATCATTCGCCGATAAATTTCTGCCATACTTGTATCGCAGACTTGTGGATGTTTCCCGATCGCCGTACACCTTCGTGTCCCGGAGGGCTCGCACCGCACCGTGATCGCTCGTTACCACAATAACCACTTCCTGATCGGCCAAGAGTTTAAATATTTCATACAACGTAGAGTGCTGAAACCAGGTTTTGGTCAGAGACCGGAAAGCCGGCACATCAGGTGCAATCTCTTTAAGAACATCAGAATCGGAACGGGAATGCACCAGCGTATCCACAAAGTTATAGACAAACGTGCTTAGGGGAACCTGCAGATAATTGTGGATCTTGTCAGCAACATCCTTGCCCTCATCCGTTCGCAATATCTTCTCATACTTCACTTTTTTATTAACCCCTTTCCGGCTTAATTGCTTGGCAAACAATTCTTCTTCGAACTGATTTAATGAGCTCTCATCTTCCCCCTGGCTCCACAAATCTGGATAAATATCTTCAATTTCGAGGGGAAACAATCCCGAAAAAATTGCATTGCGAGAATAGGGGGTCGCCGTAGGAAGAATGGAATAATAGAAATCAGTATCGATTGCGTAATCCTCATTCAACAAGCTTTGGAACAACAACCATTGATCATACCGCATGCAGTCGATCACCAAAAAGAGTGTAGTCTGTCCATTTTTAACGTGCGGCAAAACATATTCTCCCACAATATCTGTAGAAAGTGCCGGACGCTGAGGGGTAGACTCACTGAGCCATGACTTGTAATTACGTGCAATAAATCGCCCAAACATTTTATTAGCTTCCTGATACTGATCGGCCAAAACCTGACGCAATGATTCATCACCTGATTCTAAATCAATATCCCATTGCGTAAGCTGCTTATAAATCTCGATCCATTCTTCCCAGCCGGTATCCTCATGAATCCGCTCAGAAATCTCATTGAAATTTCGCAGGTATGACTGTGCAAACTTTTCATTTCGGATACGATGACGCTCCAGAATACGCTTGATAGTCAAAAATATCTGATTGGGATTGACCGGCTTAATCAGGTAGTCTGAAATTTTACCGCCGATCGCATCTTCCATAATCGACTCTTCCTCACTCTTCGTGATCATCACCACCGGCAAACCCGCCTTAATAGTTTTGATTCGATTGAGCGTAGCCAGCCCATCCATGCCCGGCATTTGTTCATCCAAAAAAACTATATCAAAAGGCTGTTCCCGGATTAGCGTAATCGCATCTTCGCCGTTGGTTACGGGAGTGACGTCAAAATCTTTGTTTTCTAAAAATATGATGTGCGGCTTCAGCTGATCGATCTCGTCATCCGCCCATAAAATACGTGTAGCCATCAGGATTCAATTGCATTATTCTGAATCCTTAAGTTTGATAAATGGCATCAATTTATCCAATCGTTTTTGGGCTATTCCCTTAATATTTTTAAGCTCCTCAAGCGACTCAAACTCTCCCTTTTCATTACGGTATTCAATGATCCGTTTCGCATATGTCGGACCAATTCCCGGCAATGCTTCAAGAACCTCCCGATTGGCTTTATTTACGTTTATCAGCTCAATATCCACGTTATCATACGTTTCCTCAACTTTATTCTCCGTGTCATCGATTTTTTCATTTGAGGTTGAATCCTCCGATACCGTATCCATCCGGACCTCGGCTATTTGTTTTTCCGAAGTTGGATAATACTGTTCCATCAGCTTTTCTTCCTCGGCCTTGAGCATAGCTGTGCGTTCGGCAAACTGCTGTTCCAGTTCGAGATAGTCCCCATCTTCAAACGGCACCGACGGCGATAACGCAAGATTTAGCCCACCCAATACTACAAGTAATATCAGCAGTCCGGATATTGCTTTTCGTTCACCAGGCGCGATTTTCAATTTCTCCAACCAGAAAAACAATTGCCTCTTCATGATCTCTTCCCCTTAATTATTATTCACTACAAGTAAGACCGCTCAACAAAAGAATCCTTACAAAAATCGCTCTTGTTTGATGGTGAAAATAATTCGATGTTTGGCTTCTGATGATGGAATCCACCAAAATATATCACTACAACAACCTCTCTGTCTCATACAACCGGGTAGGAGTTCACAATAAAAAACCTCTGATCATCTTACACGGCTGGGGCAGCAGTAAACAGGTGATGATGCCGCTGGCCAAAGAACTTTCGGAAATACGAGACTGCTATGTTTTTGATCTGCCCGGATTTGGCAACTCTTCGGTTCCCGATCAGCCATGGAGTGTTGACGATTATGCGGATTTGATCCAAGAGTTTATAGCTGATCAAGAGTTCGATTCGGTCGATCTGCTTGTCCACTCTTTTGGCGGACGCATTGCCCTGAAACTCTGCGCTCGTCCCAATGCCAAGCAACTCATCGACAAAGTACTCATCACCGGCGGTGCAGGCATGAAACCCAAACGGAGCTGGAAGTACTACTTCAAAAAATATACGGCTAAACTCCTTAAGGCTCCCTTTCTAATATTACCATCTTCCGTTCGTGAAAAAGCACTCGGCTGGCTGCGAACAACCTCTTTATGGAAAGCACTGGGGTCTAGCGACTACAGCAAGCTGGAGGGCGTCATGCGCGAAACATTCGTCAAAACCGTGACTGAATACCTAGAACCGTGTCTGCCTCACATCCCACATGAAGTTCTGTTATTGTGGGGAGAGAATGACGAAGCCGCGCCGCTATATCAAGCCAAACATATGGAGAAAGGCATCGAACACGCGGCCCTGGTGGTTATCGATCATGCGGGACATTATGCTTTCTTGGATCGTCCTTCCCATTTTACATCCATCGCCAATGCATTTTTTCAAGGTAAATGATCAATCACACCCTCTTGTATAAAAGCATAACAAGCATTAAAGGGGAAATCAGCTTTCTACTGTTTTTCTTCTAACTGGCGTTCTTTAAAATCCTTGTCAAAATAGTTGTACCATTTGCGAAACGGGCGAAAGGCATTTTCGGGATCGAAGGGTCGCTTATATTCACTCTGGCGACATTCTTCGCTGCAGCAGCCTTCCATCTTGCGAGCCCCCTCTTCGGAGCACACAAACAGCTTATTGCACTCCATGTTGGCGCAATTGATATAGGTATCAGCCGGCTTGCCCGTAATTTCGCAACGCGCTATAGGTTCCAGGTTATCCTCATTCACCGGCACCACCAGGCGGTCGTCAAACACAAAGCATTTTCCTTTATAATGGTCGCCACCCTCTTCTTTGGCGTAGCGTAAAATTCCGCCGTGCAGCTGGTTTACATCATCCCAGCCCTTTTCCTTCATCAGTACCGAAAATTTCTCGCAGCGGATGCCGCCGGTGCAGTACATCAGCACTTTTTTGTCCTTGCTGATTTCATTTTCAACCTGCTCCAGCCACTCCGGAAAGTTATAAAAGTTCTCTACGCTGGGTGTTATCGCTCCTTCAAAATGACCGATTTTTGATTCGTAATCATTCCGAACGTCAATCAACACGTAATCATCTTCATTTTCGAGCACCTGTTTCCACTCGTGCGGCTCCAGGTATTTTCCTCCATCATCAGGATCTATATCCTCTTTATGAATAGACACCAGCTCATCACGAGTCTTGCATTTTAACTTCGGAAAAGGCACATATTCGCTGGTATCGGTCTTAAAATCGATGCCATCAAAACCGGGAATGCTCGTCAGCGCTTCTTTATACTTCGATACCTGTTCCGGTGTACCACCTATGGTTCCATTTATTCCTTCTTCATTGATATAAATACGTCCTTTAATGCCAAGATCCTTGCAGAATTGTTTATGCTCTTCGCAAAACGTATCGGGATCTTCGATAGTAGTAAATTTGTAATAGAGTATTACTTCGTACATAATAAATTCAGTAGCTCTTCTTTTCTCATAATTTGCAGATGCCAAAAATAAGGGTAATTTTCCAAGAAATGAACCTCATTTGTCTTAAAATATTGTCCTGTTGATGAAGTATTTACTTCAGCTCTTTTTTTTGAGCTCATTTTTATTCATTCTCGGTACAAGTACTGCTCATTCACAAGGGCAGCCCGCACCCAAAAATGTCGACCTGTTCCAGAAAATTGATCACGCCTATCAACAAGGAAATTTAACGCTGGATCAGAAAGTGCTCTATAAATTTTTCCCAACTGAAGCCAAGGGTAAACTTAGCAATATTGCCGACATGGTAACAAAACAGGTGCTAAAATGCGGAACACCTGCCACCTCAGATTACCATCGCCTTAAATCTGAACTTTCTACATCCACTGTTAGCCGTATTGAATCAAGACTCTCTTCCCCTTCCATGCAGGCTTCTGAAACGTACCAATCACCGGACGGACACTTTACCATCCATTATGAAACTTCGGGAAGCCACGCCGTACCTCCTGAAGACACTAACAGCGATGGGATACCCGAT
This sequence comes from Fodinibius sp. GM21, assembly GCF_058386955.1. Classification (NCBI taxonomy): domain Bacteria; kingdom Pseudomonadati; phylum Balneolota; class Balneolia; order Balneolales; family Balneolaceae; genus Fodinibius; species Fodinibius sp. GM21. The sequence continues at coordinate 363,947 of NZ_JBYEIQ010000003.1, forward strand.
TACGTAGAAGAAGTGGCGGCAGCAGCTGATTCATCCTATCGACATGAAGTAACACAATTGGGATACACCGATCCCGTTATCTCAGGCACTTATGACATTGAACTTGTAAACATGCGGGATATTTATGGGCAGGATTTTTATGGGGTTACCACCGTACAAAATCAAACGACCTTTATTCGTGTAGAAAATGATTTTGCCGAAGGATTCCCGCCCAATGATGATCCCGAGGGTAATCAAATCGGTGCTATAAAAGCAACAGTTGCCCACGAGTTTAAACATGCTGTACAATACGAAGCCAATGAGTGGCAGGGCGAAACAGGGAGTTGGCTTGAGATGGATGCCACCTTGATGGAAGAACTCGTCTACGACAATGTTAATGACTACTATAACTACATCAACGCTGAAAACTCCATTTTTAATAATCCTACGCTCGGATTTTATCCCGGTTCGTATGCCGAAATCACATGGGCTCTCTTTTTTGAAGAAAAATATGGTTCGCAGTTTTGGGTGGATGTCTGGAAAACCATCAAAGCTAATCCATTCATTTCAATGATTGATGCACTCACCATTCAACTGGGTGGACCTGACTCTTTCAATCAACATTATATTGAATCACAACTCTGGCACTATGCATCCGGCAATAACGCCAGTCAGGAATTTGGCTTTGAGGAACGTGCCTTTTACCCAACTCCAAACATCAGCGATAATTTTACGGGAGATATATCTCAACCTGCAGATACCCTCAATGTTCTATCGGCAAAATACTTTGATAACGCCCCCTCTCCCTTCCCCGGAAATATTGCATTTAGCCTTTCTGAATTGGTTAACCCCAAAGTCGGGCTCGGCGTACTGGCCTTTTTTAAGGATGGCAGTGTTGAACCTCTAATCATATATAATGGCCAACAAGAGTCTATCTTTTCTGAAACCGACTGGCGATGGGATGAGATCGAAAAACTGGGAATTATTGCTGCCAATGGGTCATATCAGCAGCAAACAAAATATGCCTTAGGGGTACAGTCCATCGATCCACAAATCGTACGCATTGAACAAAATTATCCCAACCCATTTAGCCAACAAACAACTATCAGATACAGCATTCCCGAGCAAAAAGACGTGCAACTTGAGGTATTTGACGTGCTGGGCCGTAAGGTAGCTACACTTGTAGATAGAGCACAAACTGAAGGAATTTATAAAGAAACCTTTGACGGACAGAATTACGCTTCCGGTATTTATTTTTACCGGATTATTCTTGATGGCGAAGTTACTACCAAGAAAATGACGCTCATCAAATAAGAAGCAAGACGGCAGATATCCTTGCTCTTCCGTCTCACGGCCTGCCACTTAACTATTCGAACTCTTTAGCCGGTAAAATCTTCCCTGATACTTCACCAAATCCAATTCTATAATCGTCGGTATCGGCATAGCCGGTCATGGTCACTTCATCGCCATCTTCAAGAAATGTTCGGGTCTCCCCATTTGGGAATTCAATTGGGTCGGTGCCCTTCCAGCTGAGCTCCAGCATACTTCCGTATGAAGATTTTTCTTTTCCGCTTATGGTTCCAGAAGCATAAAGATCACCGGGACGAACGTTACAGCCAGTTATGGTCTGGTGGGCCAGTTGCTGTGCAATATTCCAGTAAAGATTTTTTGCATTGGATGCACAAATTTTATGCGCCTCATCCATATTTTCGCCCTGCAGATACACATCCAAATTAATGTCAAACGTCCATTTTCCTTCGGATTGTAAATATGGAAGTGGCTCAGGATCTTGATCCGGTCCCTCCATACGAAAGGGTTCCAGTGCATCCAAAGTAACAATCCACGGGGAGACAGAAGTAGCCCAGTTCTTCGCTAAAAACGGCCCAAGAGGCTGGTATTCCCATTTTTGAATATCGCGGGCACTCCAGTCGTTTACCAGCATCAATCCAAAAATGTGATCTTCGGCATCTGTTACCGAAATGGGATTCCCAAGCTCATTTCCGGGGCCGGTCAAAAATCCCATCTCAAGTTCAAAATCACAGAGTTTGCACGCGTCGAAAATAGGTGTATCATCACTGTCGGGCGGCAAAATCTGCCCCTTTGGACGATGAAGCTCAGTACCGCTTATCACCACCGAGCTTGCTCTTCCGTGATAACCTACCGGCAGGTGTTTCCAATTGGGTTTGAGCGCATTTTCGGGATCACGAAACATGCTGCCCACATTGGTCGCATGCTGTTCGGAAGAATAAAAATCAGTATAATCTCCTATATCTACCGGTAACATCATCTCAACCTCATCCATGGGCGTAAGCACTCGTTCCTGAAGCGGTTTATTATCTCGCAATACCGCTTCGTCGGCACTCAACAACGTGCTGATATACGACCGTGCCTCCGCCCACGCCGATCGTCCCAGTTCCATAAAACTATTCAACGTCCGCTCCCGAAATACCGGCTTTCCATCCAGCTCGGGTCCATCAAAAACACCAGCGGCGTCGAGTTCGGCCAGATTTACCACGTAATTACCGATGGCTGTACAAATAAATACTTCACCATCATCTTTTGACCGAGCTACCCCGTAGGGCAAATTTTGGATGGGAAAATGCGAATCGGAATCTACCTCGATAAATGATTCTAAGTTTGGATCGTTTGTAGGATGCATGATGAGAAATTGGAATTAATAATTTTGAATTATGTATTTTAAATAGAATCGAATGACAGCGTTATTGGCTATAAAAGCCCGAGTTGCTGTAAGTCTTCGCGGGGCTCGTCAAAGCTGCAGCTTCCAAACGAAATAAGCGCCACTTCGCGTAATTCCTCAATTTCTTCGGTTGTTACCTCGTAATCTTTCCACCGAAAACCGGAATCCGTAAAAGAAAAATGCTCGCTGTCCTCTTCTTTTATAACACTCTGCATTTGTTTATCAGAAAAGTCATGAGCATATCCAAGCATGGCCCCACCAAAGACGTTAATAAAACCATGCATTTTCGTTTTTACCGAATGATCATAGTATCGGATGGGATGGTGTAACCCCGCCGTACATTTTAAGGCTAAGTTTTGTTTCCGCACCTTATTCAACGTAACAGCTACTTGTTCAATCGACGGAAACATTGACGCCTCAACTCCTCCACATCGTAACTTGAAACCCGCTTTAATTCCGTTATCCGATGGAGACTCATTGTTATAATGGTTCAAAGATTCTAAGATGATTCCAATTTCCTTTTCCCAGTTTTTGTCAAAAATTCCTTCAAAGAAAATATCGTCTGGGAATTCCGAGATATCTCCAAAATGCTGGTTTGTCTCCTCATAAATATCAGTAAGGAGATCAGCATCATTTGCAAAAACAGCTTCTCGGGGGAGCTTAACTTCCATAACATCCGTTTGAACACGATCTCCATGATGATCATGAAACTGCTTCAAAGCTGTCTCAATCTCTTTCAAATGTTCCTTATAATCCGAAACGGTTTCTGTTCTTTTCCCCAAAATCGAAAACACAAAGGGCGCTTCCGCTTCAGCAAAAAGTGTTTCGGCGTATGGCTTTAGCTCATCCAGTCGACCGGCGGGAATGATATATCGTGCAAGCATCCAAGAATCCTCATGCTTGCGATACTTGTTATACTTTTGGAGAGAGGTATCAAGCGAAAGATTAGCCGGCGGAAACAATCCGGCGTAGTCAATAATCTCCCGCATAAATGCTTTAATACTTGCTTTCATCAGCCTGTCATTCGATTGGATATTATTCCTGTCACTTGCTATAGATAAGCAATCTAATGCAAGGTTACTAAATCCAAAATTATCGCATCAGCAATTTTTATTCCTTCGTCAGTTAAGGTAATCCTCTCATCCACTTCAGCCTTACCTTCTTGTTCACAATCCTTAATATAATCCAGTTGCCGGTCGCTCAGCATGTAATCATAGCGTTTAGACAGTTCTTCCCTCCCCACCCCCTTTCTCGTGCGCAATCCCATCATCAATCGTTCTTCGGCCAACTGATTTAATGAAAGCTCTTCTTTTTCTGGCTGATCTTCATCTCGCAGATATTTCCGCAAATCCTGTTCGTTCTCCCATCGTACGGCGTTATCATCCCACCAAAACGAATGTGCTCCGGGACCGAAGCCCAAATAGTTTTTGTGCTCCCAGTAATTACTATTGTGGATAGCTTCTTTACCCGGCAAACTGTAATTACTTACTTCATATCGCTCAATACCATGGTAACTGAATAGCTGATTAACAATATCATAATGATCGGCCACCTTGTCATCTTCGGGCGGAACAATACGTCCGAGCTCAACTTGTTTACCCAAACGCGTTTTGGGTTCGATAGTAAGGGAATAAGCCGAAATATGCGGGGGATCAAACTCCAAAAGCTTATTGACATCACGCTGGAGTTGTTCAACCGACTGACCGGGATTCCCGTAAATTAGATCAACAGTAAATGAGTTGAAATCGGACATACTTAGTAGCTCCAAACACTGTAAAGCCTCCTCACTGGAATGTGCACGGTGCATAAATTCCAGCAGCTCCGGCTCAAAACTTTGGACTCCCATGCTGGCCCGACTTATGCCCAGGGATTTCAAATCCGCAAGAAACTGGGCAGACACATCATCGGGATTCATCTCTAATGTAATTTCACGCTCATTTATATCAAAAACATCATGAAGTGCTTCCATTATCTGCTCTAATTGCGACGGTTCCAAGAGCGAAGGCGTACCCCCTCCAAAATAGATCGTCTCTACCGTTTCTTCTGTAAACTTCGAATTTTTATAACTCTTAATATCCTCCACCAAGCGCCCTACAAAATGCTCTCGCTCCGATGTACGAGTCACAAAATAGAAATCACAGTATGAGCAAGCCTGCTTACAAAAAGGAATGTGGAGGTAGATTCCGGACATGAGAATTAGGAATTATAAATTAAAAATTTTCAAGGCAGAAAAGTTGATCCCTAATTCCTCTTTCTAATCAATCTTCGGCATCGTAAAAAGGATTAGTCTCATAGGTATCTTTTTGCATGTAAGCACGGGCATACTTCACGTAGTTATCGGAGTGTTCTTTAATGGATTCAATTTCCTCATCGGTAAGCTTTCGCTTTTTCTCAACAGGGCTGCCCATATATAGGAATCCGGATTCCAACCGTTTGCCCGGTGGCACCAGACTTCCCGCCGCCACAATCACATCAGATTCTATGGTTACATCATCAAGCACCGTAGCATGAATACCAATGAGTACTCGATCACGAATTGTACATCCGTGGATCATTGCATTGTGTCCGACTGTTACCTCACTTCCAATCTTGGTGGGACCGGTCTGGTTCCTCACATGAATACATGTATTATCCTGAATATTGGATCGTTTTCCGATCTTAATCCAGTTTACATCTCCACGGATGGTAACATTAAACCAAATGCTACTTTCTTCTCCAACAGAAACATCACCAATAATATCGGCACTAGGTGCTACAAATACGGAATCTGGATAGTCCGGTTTTTTATTAAGGAATTCGTAAATCATAAGACCAGAACATCACTTATTTACTCTTCAATATATTGCTGCACCAGCTGGTCAAACTCTTGGAAATTGCGAGGCAGGGGATCCACTTTCTCTCCTTCAATGAAAAACGTAGGTGTAGCATTAACTCCTGCATTGCGTCCTTCTTGTCGCTGTTCCATCACAATCTTCTGCGTCTCAGTAGCATTAAGATCATTCTTAAACTGATCGATATCCAGCTCCAGCTCTCGTGCAAAATTCACAAAAATAGAGGTAGGACTGCCCGAACCAGACCACCGCTTCTGATTTTCAAACAGCAGGCTGTGCATCTCGTAAAACTTGCCCTGATTTTTTGCCGATTGTGCCGCACGTGCTGCCAGTGCCGCATACTGGTGCGAGTTTAGCGGAAAATACTTCATTTTGAATTCTACCTTGTCGCCGTATTTATCTTTTACTTTTTCAACAATAGGATGGAAATAGGCACAGGCCGGGCATTGATAATCGCTATACTCGATAATAGTGATTGGCGACTGGTCACTTGAATTTTCTTGTGCCGTTGTCTGATTCCACGTTCCCGCCCCAAAAATTAATCCGGCAATTAGAATACAGCTAATAGTTACTTTTTTCATCTGATTAGTGGTATACATTAAAAATTGATTTAAACTTTAATCTTACTTGTAATGCTAACGAACCAATCCGGCATTAATTTGATGATGCGTCCTGAATCATATTTAACCGGGTTTGTTTAAACTCATTACCCTGTCGCCAGGTCTGCATTTCATCACCGTTGGCAATGCGATATCCCGCATCAAAAAACAGGCGCACATCTGCTTTCATTCCTGAAAGATCCCAATGTTTATTTATTTCATCATTTACATTATGGTAGTTGGCATCCTGCAGGCTGTCAACCATAGCTGAATATCCTTCCGGCTTGTCAATAAACTCGGTTCCAGGATTGGGGAAGATAGCCGGTATTCCTTTTTTGGCAAGCGAGAAGTGATCCGAACGATAGAAATATCCCCGATCAGGATGCGGGTCAGGTTTAACAACCCTTCCCCGTTCTTCGGCTACCGTTTCTATTACATCGCTTACGCTATTCCTGTCATAACCAATAAGCACTAAATCTTTTGTCTTACCATAGACATTCATGCCATCCAGATTGATATTTGCCGTCACTTTTCCGGGATGTACGGTCGGGTTTTCGGCCCAGTATTGCGAGCCAAGCAGTCCTACTTCCTCTGCCCCAACAAATAAAAACAGCATGCTGCGTTTTAGCTGAGGCTGAATTTCTTTATAAGCTCTGGCCATATTTAAAACTGCACTTACTCCGGCTGCATTATCAAGCGCACCATTATTAATCGAGTCTCCCTGTACGGGACTTGTTACTCCGAGATGATCATGGTGAGCAGTAAATACCAAATATTCATCTTTCAATCGCTCGCTGCTGCCCTCGATAACACCAAGTACGTTTTTGGCATCCTGCTGACGATATTCTGCCTCCAACTCCAAACTCAGTGATAATCCTTCCAAAGGAACCGGTTCAAAATCCCGATCTTCGGCTGCTTCTAGTTGATCTTCAAGATTTAGACCTGCACTTTCAAATAAATTTGCGCTGGCCTGTTTTGTCAGCCATCCATTAAATTTGGTAGGGGAGTTTTCCATAGCCCCATTGCCGCGCAGGTAGAACCGTTCACGGCTCCAGCTGCTGGCAACAACGTCCCATCCATATCCGGCCGAAGGTGTGGTATGCACAATCAGTACTCCGGCAGCTCCCAGCTCACGTGCCTTTTCATATTTGTAATCATATCGACCATAATAGAGACGCGTATCACCTCCAAACAAGTCAGGATCGTTACTGGGATCATTATTTTTTACGACCAATATCTTGCCCTTTACATCAGTATCTTTAAAATCATCCCAATTTTCCTCCGGGGCCTGAATACCATATCCAACATACACAAGGTCAGCCTCCTCGATAGTAACCTCTTTTTCCAGGTTAGAGGGCCAAGCCATAAAATCAGAATAGTAATCAAACTGATGCAGTATATTTCCATTTTTACGAATCTTTACTTGGGCATCCTGCGCTGTCTTTTGACCAACAAGAGGGACATCCTGGACGAAGCCCCCATCTTCCGCTCCACCTTGCAAACCGTATTCTTCTAATTGACTAACTAAATAGTCAACTGTTCTTAGTTCGCCGATAGTCCCTGTTGCACGCCCCATAAACTCATTTGAGGAAAGCTTTGTGGTCGGCTTCATCAAACTTTTCTCAGTAATGGTCTCTGCCACCTGATCAATAGGAGAATTCATGCATCCTGCAAATAAGCCCAAAAGCAACGCTATTGTTAAAAGTTTCTTCATTTTATATCCGTATTAAGTTAACTATAGAATCAAAAAATGTATCGGGTTGAAAGTAATACTTTTTTTAATGATTGCTAAGCTATAATCAATCGCTTTTCGCTAAAAATTTTGACTGAATTAGATATCCTACAAGCAATAAAACTGAACCAAATCCCATAAACAAAAGAATACGCCAGATGGCCTGCAATTGGGCTAAATCAATCAGAAATAACTTAACAACCACGACTAAAATTGTGAGAAGCCCGGCCATCCTCACTTTGTTCCCAAAGCGCAGAAGTCCCAGTACAATCAGCACAACAGCATAAGCTCCCCAAACAAGGCTGATCCAGGCCTGACCATTTTCAAATGGCACCAATTTCTCATAAAACCAGTATAACAACAGTAAGTGTGACAACAACTGGTAAATATTTTTACTGTCCTTTTTCTGCAGGTACTGTGGAATCCATAATCCCCCCGCTAAAATAAGCGTTAATTCTGAGAGCATAGATAAATTTAGCATAAGGGCAGCGTCATCACTAAACTGCAAGCGATTAACAAGCCACCAAACGGTAACCCCAAACAACAAGTGTGATGCTACACTTATCTTCTTATCGCTCGTTCGGTATGCCAGATAGCGCAGTGCTATTAACTCTACCACAAGCACGGCGAAAAGCACATTGCCTTCCAGGATCATAAATAATCCTGCCGTTGCAAGTACCAGTCCTAAAAAAGCATGCGTAGAAGCTAATCCGGGTAGTTTCTGTTGTTTTAAAAACGGATAAAATCCGCCACCACTTAAAGCAGCCATACACATCGAGGCCATGCCGGCTTCGTTCATTGTCCATTCCCAAACTCCTACACTCAATAAAACTCCAACAACCGGAACACCCAATGCCATAACGTGAACTGTGCTTCCAACAAGAGTCTTAGAGTTATCAGAAGATCCCTCAATCTGTAAACCACGAGGGGTTCGAACTTCCTTAAAGACAGGAATCAGCCAGCTTGCCAATATCCAAACGATTATTCCGGCAAGCATCATCCACCGATCAAAAGAAGTGACATCATCGGTACCAACCATATTTGTAATAATCGCAGCAGCAAGAACCAACATCCCACCAACCGCAATACTCCAAAGCAGTGATTGCCATTCTTTTCTAACATAGAGTACAGATGCGGGTCCGATAATCATGGCAAAATAAAACATGAGTCCAACAATCTCTCCATCACCTGAATAAAGCATAAAGGGTGTACCCAGGGCACCAAGCGTACCAACAACTGCAAGCACCGCTTCATCTTGCTGCAACGATAGCGAAAAGGATAGTATGGTTACCGACACCATAAACACCCACACGATGGAAGCAGGCATAAAAGAGAAGAGCTGAAATGTTGCAAAGCCGGTTATGTAGAAAGCAGCTATTCCTCCTCCTATTACTATTTGTCTAAATGGATTCAAGGATTCTTCCATTCTGAGGCCAAATCCAAGAAGAAGTATTCCGGCTAGTAACCCCACTGCACTTCGCACCTGCGGGATAAGCCAACCCTGATCAATGGAATACTTGAAAAGAAATACAATGCCAATAAGTAATAACGCAATACCAATGTTGTTTAACCATTTTTCTCCCAATTGTAAAGCATCCCAACTACTATCTTTACTCTCTTGCACCGGTTGTGCCTTCGGCCGGCCTGATGATATTTTGTCTTGTCCTGTTTCCCTTAGCTTTCTCTCCAACTTCTTTACCCGACTTTCTAATTGCTCAATCCGGCTTTGTAACTTATCGTAAGTTTGATCAGGCATACGCTTGATTAGTCATTAGGTTAATTTGTAAGCAAAAATATTTTTTATCCTTCCTTTACATTTATAACTATACTTCTATCAAGAACACAATTTGTCTATGAGTACTTTTAAAAACAAACACATTTTAATAACGGGCGGCGCCGGTGGCATTGGGTTTCTCATGGGTAGAGAAGCTTTGGAGTGTAATGCCAAAAAACTAATAATCTGGGATGTCAGCGAGGAGAATATTTCGAATTGCTACGATGCTCTTTCTATTTATTCTCAGCGCGTGTTTATGTATAACGTTGATATCTCTGATCCTGACCAAGTTTATCAGACCGCCAAACAAGTGCTTAAAGATCATCAACACATCGATATTCTGATTAATAATGCCGGCACGGTAGTGGGTGGGGATTTTAGGGCACACAGTCGTGAAGAAATCGAACGCCTTATTAAAATTAACCTGCTGGGCACCATGCACACCACGCGAGCTTTTTTAGATACAATAATTGATCGTGGAGAAGGACATATTGTGAATATTGCTTCGGCAGCCGGACGCATGGCCAATCCCAAAATGTCGGTTTATGCCGGCAGTAAATGGGGAGTTATCGGCTGGTCGGAATCACTGCGATTAGAGCTTGAATCCCATCCGAATATTAATATTACTACGGTTGAGCCCAGCTATATCAATACCGGGCTTTTCGAAGGTGTAAGTCCTCCCCTACTTACCCCATTATTAGATGCAGGGGATATTGCTAAAAAGATTGTGCAAGCTGTACAGAAGGATAAAATACACCTTCGAGAGCCGTTTATGGTTAAAATCCTCCCCTTTTTAAAAGGAATATTACCCACCAGGGTGTTTGATTTTGTAGCCGGACGCCTTTTCCAGGTTTATCACTCTATGGATACGTTTGAAGGACGAACATAACTCTATCATCATCCACAATGGAACAAATAGTTAAAACACAGCAGCAATTTTTTAATTCCGGAAAATCGCTGGACACTACATTCCGCAAAAAACAACTGCACAAATTAAGGGATATCTTAAAAGAACATCAGGATGAAATTTATGGAGCACTGGATGAAGACTTTCGGAAACCTCCATTCGAGTCTCATGCTACCGAACTATTTGTCCTTTATCAGGAAATCGATCACCTGCTCACAAATATCGACCGCTGGGCTAAAAACAAAAGAGTTAAAGGGTCTCTTATCAACTTCCCTTCTAAGAGCTATATCAAGCCTCAGCCCTATGGCGTAGTCCTTGTCATTGCTCCATGGAACTATCCCGTCCAGTTGGCACTTAATCCTGCTTTAGGGGCTATTGCAGCCGGCAACACTGCTATTCTCAAACCTTCTGAACACGCACCCAATACGTCCGGCCTTCTTACCTCACTAATCAACAACAACTTTGATCCCGGCTTTTTGCATGTAGTTGAGGGAGATGCACAGACAACACAATCGCTCCTTGCTGAGCCACTGGACTATATTTTCTTTACCGGAAGCACTCATGTGGGTAAGATCATTATGAAATCGGCCGCTGAACAATTGACCCCTCTTACTCTTGAGCTGGGTGGGAAATCGCCTGCCATCGTTGATGAATCTGCTGATTTATCTCTTGCAGCCAAGCGTATTGCCTGGGGTAAGTTTATTAATGCCGGACAAACCTGTGTGAGCCCCGATTACGTATATGTTCATACATCTATGCATGCACAACTCTGTCGCCTCATTCAGAAAGAAATTCGTTCCTTTTATGGGGATGATCCAAGCCAAAGTAATGATTTTGCACGGATCATAAACGACAAGCATTTTAATAGACTTGCCAACCTCATTACACCCGGAAAGGTCTTCCACGGGGGAAGCACGAATTCTGAAACCCGCTATATAGAACCTACCATTCTAACGGGGATTACCTGGGATGATGCTGTGATGCAGGAAGAAATTTTTGGGCCCATTCTTCCGATATTACCATTTGATGATTTGGATAAAATCATTTCAACACTTCAAAATAAATCAAAACCACTGGCGCTTTACCTTTTCTCGACCAATGACAAAAATAAGAAAAAAGTAATACGCAACCTTCAATTTGGCGGCGGCTGCATTAATGATACCGTTGCGCACCTTGGAAATTCGGAGCTACCCTTTGGTGGCATAGGCAACAGCGGTTTTGGGCTGTATCATGGTAAAACGAGTTTTGATACGTTTACTCATCCCAAAAGCATTATGGAGAAAAGTAATTGGCTAGATATTCCACTGCGATATCCGCCCTACAAGGGAAAACTCAAATGGTTAAAAAAGCTTACTAAATTCTTATGAGCACGTTTAAAGCACTGGTTGTTGAGGAAAAGCCGGATAATTCATTTCAGCGTTCTGTAAGAAACTGGCCTGTCAGCAATTTGCCTGATTACGAGGTGTTAGTACAAGTTCGCTATTCTTCACTAAACTATAAAGATGCACTTTCGGCAACAGGCAATAAGGGCGTTACAAAAGAATACCCGCATATTCCGGGAATTGATGCCGCCGGAATTGTTGCTGAAAGCACCAGTCCAGAATTTTCAGCAGGCGATAAGGTAATCGTCACTGGTTACGACCTTGGACAAAATACCTCGGGCGGTTTCGGTCAATATATTCGCGTGCCTTCAAACTGGATTGTTCCTCTTCCACAAAATCTATCACTGCGGGAAAGTATGATCATGGGCACTGCTGGATTTACAGCTGCTATAGGGGTCCACCATCTTCGACATAATAATATCAATCCCGAGAGTGGCACTATTCTGGTGACCGGAGCTACCGGTGGCGTGGGCGTCATGGCAATTGCCATTCTATCTAGGTTAGGTTACAAAATAACAGCCGCAACCGGGAAGATAAATCAAAAAGAATTTTTAACTGATACCGGTGCTGTTTCTGTCATTCATAGGGATGAAGTACAGGATGAATCTTCGCGACCACTGTTGAGCAGCAAGTGGGCCGGAGCTATTGATACGGTTGGCGGTATCATGTTGGACACCACGTTGCGAGAAACGAAGCATAATGGTACCGTTGCCTGCTGCGGCAATGTACTGGGGCATGAACTCCATACCAATGTTTATCCCTTTATACTACGTGGGGTACATTTAGTTGGTATGGATAGCAGAAACTGCAAAATGGAATTGCGAAAAAACCTCTGGGAATACTTGACCAGTACATGGAAACCGAAAAATATTGAGCGGTTGGCCAGAGAGTGCTCATTAGAAGAATTGGATAATGAAATCGAAAAGATTTTAAAAGGAAATCAGGTAGGCAGGGTCCTTGTAAATCTTACTGATTAAGCAGATTTCAATATCTGACTATTTCCCGAATTTGCGTTGTGGGCATTCATGGCAGAATATAGTGGTTCCTTTAAATCACCGCCAGTAACTGGCTTCGTCAAAAAATCGGTAAAACCTGTTTTCTTGGCCCGTTCCAACGAATAGCGATCACCGCTACCGGACAGATAAATAACCGGCACATCTGATTTTTCACGAATTGCTTCCATCGCTTCAATACCGTCCATATCCCCCTTTAGAGAAATATCCATCACGATGATATCGGGATTAAGCTCTTCTTGCTTTTCAATTGCTTCCGTCCCTTTTGTGACTTTACCTATAACTTCAAAACCCAATCGCTTAATAAGTCGCTCTTCTACCATCGAAAGCAACATATCATCCTCAACGATGAGTACCTTACCCTTTTGATTGTTTTCCATATTAATTTACCGCCTGAAGAACTTAGAAAGCTCTAACGAACATTAATTTTTCTTAATATAATTTACTTAAAAATTTTTACTGTTCCAAGTACTCTACTTCTAAAATTAACTGACACTAATCTTAGGTTATGAGCTGCTCTCTTAATACAACCCACCTTCAAACTTAGATAGGATAAAAACAAAAAGCCCTGCATCCTCAATTAGTTTGGGATACAGGGCTTTGCGTGGGACCGGGCGGAATCGAACCGCCGACACCGCGATTTTCAGTCGCGTGCTCTACCTACTGAGCTACAGTCCCAACTCGAATAAGAGTTGCCAAATATAAAATCTTTTGAACTTTATACAAAGAGGATATCCCGGATTTTCTGGGCAACCTTACTCTACTTCAACATCCCGCAAACGAATCTGCAGCGTACGTCGGCCATTCCATTCATTTTCCTCCAACGAGTAGGCAATATTCAGCTGATTGTCATCACCGTTTCGGATGACCGGCAGGTATTCATGCATGTTAAATCCAATTACATCAAAAGCACCGGAGCCGTTTTGTTTAACCTTCATCTTAAGATGTCCTTTGCCCACAATTGTTGGTACGCCTACGACTTCAACATCGCGGCTGACAAAAATGGGACGGAGATTCCCCGGGCCGAAGGGCTCGAACTGGCTCAGCAATTTCCAAAAACGCATATCCACATCACTCAGATCGAGCTCACAATCAATTTTTAATTCGGGCTTGAAATCTTCATCGGACAAGCGTTTTTCGGCAATATCATTAATGCGTTGCCGAAACTCCTGGAGGTTTTCTTTGGCGATCGTCAACCCCGCAGCGTATTCATGTCCGCCAAACTGCTCGAGCAGATCCTCACATTCCTTGAAAGCCTCATAAATATTGAATCCGTCAATACTTCGCGCCGATCCCTTGATTTTGCCATCAACCGTACTCAACATTACCGCAGGTCGACCATAAGTATCCACCAGCCGCGAGGCCACAATTCCAATTACCCCCAAATGCCAATCGGGATGGTGCAGTACCATCGACGAAATTTTATCCAGGTTATAATTTTTATCAACCATGGCTTTTGCCTCCTCCATGGTTTCTGAGTCTTTATCACGGCGGGCCACATTAATACTTTCCAGCTCATGGGCCCTGGATTTTGCTTCCGCAGGCGTATCAGAAATAAGCAGCTTAACAGCTTTTGTCGCATCGCCCATACGTCCGGCAGCGTTTATTCGCGGCCCAATAGAAAACACAATATTAGACGTTGTTATAGAGCCAATGCTTAAGTTTATAAGCTCCAAAAGCGCTTTAACACCAATGCGTGGTTCTGAATTAATACGCTTAAGACCTTCACGCATCAAAATCCGGTTCTCATCCTCAATAGGTACGATATCCGAGGCAATAGAAATAGCTACCAGATCCAACAACTTAAAAGCAATACGATCAGACAATCCCAGTTTTTGTATCGTGCCCTGAATCAGCTTAAAACCAACACCCGCTCCTGAAAGCCCTTTAAAGGGGTAGTTGCAATCGCTGCGCTTGGGATCGAGTACCGCTACCGCATCGGGAATAGCATCACCAACATTATGGTGGTCACAAATAATAACATCAATACCGTGTTCTTTGGCCTGCTCTGTTTCCTCGACAGCCGTTATGCCACAATCCACCGACACAATTAGGTCGGTATTGGTATCAATGGCGTACTGTATTCCTTCCTGGTTGATTCCGTATCCCTCCTTAAAACGATGAGGAATATAAAAGTCTACCTCTACACCAAACTCTTCAAGAAAAATATATAAAATGGCCGTGGAAGTGGTCCCATCCACATCATAATCCCCATAAATAAGAATGCGCTCTCCGTTACGAATGGCCTCTGCCAATCGGGCCGTTGCCTTGTCCATATCCTTCATTAAAAAAGGATCATGGAGCTGACTCAAATCGGAACGGAAAAACGCTTCAGCTTTATCATAGGTATCAACACCCCGCAATACCAAAAGGCGGGCTATTTTGGGTGGAACCCCCAGCTGATCTTGTAAATCGGATACAGCTTCTTCGTTCTCTGGCGTAGTAAAAACCCAGCGAAAAGACATAGTTATCTGTTTTTTTCTTTTTTGTCATAAACAGCGTACCGGCGGTCAAACCTGATAGCCACACAGCCCGTCTATAAAAGGCGGGGGTCTCAATGATTATTAATTAAAATACAATATCCGGAATAAAATTCATCATGAAAACTACGCACAATCCAATTTAATTTAACAGGCGGATATAGTAATCAACCTCAAAATACTACTAAATTTGCGCCATTTTTTGTACCTTCCCATACTTTGTCTAAACCGACTATTCAGATTTCATTGTTTACATATATTCCACTGTGGTAATTTAACAAACGAGAATTTTGTGCTATTGGGGTTTTTGAAAATAACTGACTTTTTAGAACAATAGTTTTAATGATTTAAACCATATAATTATGGAATCAACAACATTAGAAAAAAACACAGCTGCTGATCTAAGCGAGGATTTCCCTCTGTTCGATAAATTGCAAAACTATGAGCACGAACAAATTGTGGTGTGCTCGGAACCTACGATGGGACTTAAAGCTATTGTAGCAGTTCACGATACAACCCTGGGTCCTGCTTTGGGCGGTGTACGAATGTGGCCCTACAATAATGAACAAGAAGCCATCCGGGATGTCCTCCGCCTTTCTCGCGGGATGACCTACAAAGCAGCTATTTCGGGTCTCAACTTAGGGGGCGGGAAAGCCGTAATTATTGGCGATCCCCGCAAAGAAAAAAGCGAAGCTTTATTTCGCGCTTTTGGTCGCTATGTTGACAGCCTAGGCGGACGCTATATTACTGCTGAAGATGTGGGTACTGATGTTCAAGCAATGGAATGGGTTCGCATGGAGACCAAATATGTAACCGGTTTACCAAAAGCAATTGGCGGCAGCGGCGACCCATCACCGGTAACCGCTTACGGCGTTTATCAAGGAATGAAAGCCTGCGCCAAAAAAGCATACGGATCTGATTCTCTGGAAGGCAAGCGGATTTCAATTCAGGGAGCCGGTCACGTCAGCTCTTACCTTGCTGAATTCCTGGAAAAAGAGGGCGCGGAATTATTTATTTGTGATATTTATGAGGATAAAGTAAATGCTCTTGCCCAGAAAGTTGGTGCTGAAGTTGTTGATCCCGATGATATTTATGGGTTGGATGTTGACATCTTTAGTCCCTGTGCTCTTGGCGGTATTATTAACGATGATACCATGGATCAGTTCAATTGCGATATTATTGCCGGTGCAGCAAATAACGTACTTGATAAGGAAGATAAACATGGGCAAATGTTGTTGGATAAAGGCATCTTATATGCTCCGGATTATGTGATCAATGCCGGCGGACTTATCAACGTTGCCAGCGAGCTGGAAGGATACAACGAGGAGCGAGCTCACGGGCAGGCAGAAAAAATTTATGATACCATTCTGGATATCCTGAATTATTCTGAAGAAAACGACACCCCAACCTTTACTGCCTCAAATATCCTTGCCGAACAGCGTATGGACAACGTAGGAAAAATCCACAATATATATACTTCTCAGAGTAGCTTTACAGGCCACATTGGTGATCTTTACAAACATGCCAACCTGTAGAAGCAATATTTAAAATCTTATATTAAGGCGGCTCAAATTTTTGGGCCGCCTTTTTTGTTATACCTTGATCAATCAGGTAAAAATTTAGACGGTTATGATTTCAAAAGAAGATTTTGTTACGAAAGATCGCCTTATTAAAGGCATCGCAAAAGACGGAACCCTTAAAATATCGGTCGTTAAAACTACGGATGTAGTTAAAGCAGCTCGAAAAAAACATGGTCTATCTCTGCTAAATACTGTTTTGCTCGGTCGGGCTCTTACCGGTACCATGCTTATGGCATCAGAATTAAAAGGAGAAGAACGAATTAAAATGCGAGTAGAAGGCCAAGGCCCTGTAAAACTGCTCGTTGCCGAAGCCAATCGCGTGGGGGAAGTACGCGGTTATGTTCAAAATCCCCAAGCGGAAATTAATTATGATGGCGATACCAATATTAGTGATGGTTTAGGGGTAGGCGTAATGACCGTGAGCAAAACGCTGTACAACGAAGCAGAACCCCGGAATAGCAGCATTGAGCTCATCAACGGTAATATCACAGATGACCTGGCCTATTATATGGTACAATCAGAACAGATACCCTCGGCTATTTTGCTGGATGTCGGAATTGACAAGAACGGTGAAGTCACTGAAGCAGGTGGATTAATGATTCAACGCATGCCGGATGCTCCAGAGGGAGTCATCGATCAATTACAGGAAAAAATGCTTCATTTTGACTCTATCAGCCAGATGCTTGGCAATGACCTCTATATAGATGACATCATGGAAAAAGCGATGGATCCCATCAAGGTAAAAGAGCTTGATCGCCAGCCGGTCGACTTTTTCTGCCGTTGTACGCGCAAACGCTTCAAAGATGCCCTCGCTATGCTTGGATACGAAGATCTGAAGGAAATTAGTGACGAGGGGCAAGAACTCGTATGCCACTATTGCAATGAGCACTATAATATCAGAAAAGACGAAATCGAAGAATTGCTAATGGAAACCAAGGCAAAAATGAACTGATAAGGTAGCAGAGGTACGGAATGTCTGATCGCAAACATGTAGTCATTGTCGGAGGTGGTTTTGGGGGCATTTCCCTTGCAAAAAAGCTTAAAAAAGCTGATGTCGATATCACTATTATCGATAAGAATAACCATCACCTTTTCCAGCCGTTGCTTTACCAGGTTGCTACCGCTGCTCTTTCACCGGGAGACATTGCCGTTCCCATTCGAGCCATTTTAGGAGAACGCAAAGGATTAAAAGTATTACTCGGTAACGTTACCGAGGTTAATAAAAAAGATAAGTTCGTTTTCTTAGAAAATGGCAGGCAAATCAACTTTGATTACCTTGTGCTGGCGCCGGGAGCTCAATACAATTACTTCGGCAATGATGACTGGAAGCAGCATGCTCCCGGACTCAAATCGGTGGGTGATGCCCTGCAAATTCGCGAACGCATTCTACTATCCCTCGAAAAGGCCGAACAGCTTGAAGACCCCAAACTACGCGAACCCTACCTGACCTTTGTAGTTATTGGCGGTGGACCAACGGGCGTTGAGATGGCCGGAGCTATCGCGGAAATTGCCAAACGCAACATGATGCGCGACTACAATACCTTTAGCAAAAATGAAACCCGCATTTTTCTGGTCGAAGCCGCTCCCAAAATTCTAAATGGCTATCCTGATTCGCTATCCGAACGTGCCCGTGAATCGCTTGAAGATATGGGCGTACGCGTTCTATTAAATACTCCGGTAACTGATATCGGCCACCATGAAGTTTCATTTTCAGAAGGAACTATCAATACTCCCAATATTATTTGGGCAGCCGGCGTTGCAGCATCGCCTTTGCTATCATCTCTTGAAACTGAGCAAGATCGTACCGGACGTGTCATAGTGAATGATGATCTTTCTATTCCCGGGCATTCGAATATTTTTGTTATTGGCGATGCGGCTCATAAAAAAGATAAAAATGACAATCCGCTTCCGGCTCTGGCTCCCGTTGCGATACAACAAGGGGAATTTCTCGGCACCATGATCCGGGATGAAATTAATGGCGAAGACCGGCAGGCATTCCATTATGTAGACAAAGGCACTATGGCAACAATTGGTCGTGCCAAAGCTGTTGCCGATATTAGGGGGTTTAAATTTAGCGGCTTTTTTGCATGGATATTATGGTCAGTCGTACACATATTCTTTTTGATTGGCTTTCGTAATCGCTTTCGCGTATTTGTTGAGTGGATGTGGCACTACTTTACATTCAAGCGCGGCGTACGGCTGATCACGGATCGGTTCAGCAAAGATGAAGACCCCGAAGAAAAGCCGACTCCCAGTAAATAAACAATTATCACAGATTTTTGATATGAATATTCGGATCCCGCTACTCCTTTCACTCCTTATCTCTCTTCCATTATGTCTGCATGCCCAAGATCAAAATCTCAGAGAGTATGGTATTGAAATTGGAGTTTTAGAGCCAGGTACACAAAATGCGATCACTGATGTGCAGGGAGTCACCGTGGGACACCAAACGATTATTAAAGGAAGTAATATTCGTACCGGAGTAACGGCCGTCCTTCCTCATGCCGGGAACATTTTTCAAGAAAAAGTGCCGGCAGCCGTTTACGTTGGGAATGGATTTGGCAAGCTGGCGGGCGCTACGCAGATCGAGGAACTTGGCAACCTGGAAACACCTGTCATTTTAACTAATACATTGAGCGTGCCAACAGCGGCTGATGCTTTAATCGATCACACATTTAGCTTTTCAGAAAATGATAACGTCCACTCCGTAAATCCTGTTGTGGGTGAAACAAACGACGGCCATTTAAATGATATCCGCGGGCGACATGTGTCCAAAGAAGATGTGCGCACTGCTATTAGAAATGCGAAGTCTGGGAATATTGATCAGGGCAATGTGGGCGCCGGCACCGGTACCATTGCCTTTGGGTTTAAAGGCGGAATTGGCACCTCTTCCCGACGGCTTCCAAGAGATCTGGGAGAATACTCGGTAGGAGTGTTAGTACAATCCAATTTTGGAGGTGTACTGCAGATTGCGGGCGTACCTGTGGGAAAAGAACTCAACAAATACTACTTGAGTGATAAATTAAATGAAACACCTGAAGGCTCCTGCATGATTATCGTTGCCACTGATGCTCCGCTCGATGCACGCAATTTAAAACGGTTGGCCAAACGAGCAATGCTTGGCTTGGGTAAAACAGGCGGGGTTACATCTAATGGTAGTGGAGACTATGTAATCGCCTTCTCAACAGCTGAATCCGTCCGCATTTCCTATCGCTCAGATCAAGATTTTAAACAGCAGAATGTACTTCGTAATAGCGCAATGTCTCCACTCTTTATGGCCGTTAATGAAGCTACCGAGGAGGCGATTATCAACTCACTCTTTCATGCCGAAACAATGACCGGAAGAAATGGACATACCGTTGAGGAACTACCTATAGACAAAGTGTTAGAAATTATGGGAAAGTATGGAAGAGATGGGCAATAGATCCTGAACCAGATTCAGGGTGACACAAAAAACTTGCCCATTATAATAAATCAGGTGGCAAAAGAAGATCCACAGCCGCAAGTTTCGCTGGCATTGGGATTATCAAAAGTAAACCCCCGGGCATCAAGCCCATCCGGATAGTCCACAGAAATACCTTTTAGATACATCATGTGCTTCGGATCAACGATGATTTTAACTCCCTGACTAATAATCACTTCGTCTTCCTCAGACTCATAATCAAAGCCAAGCTTATAACTCAATCCCGAACAACCACCGCCCTCTACGGCCACTCGCAGACAGAGATCATCGGCCAGGTTTTCATCTTCCCGAATATGACGTACCTGATCAGCGGCACGCTCGGTAAGCTGCACGGCCGGGCCACTGAACTCAACATCCGTGGACGCCTGCATCTCTTCCAATGGAGAGGTACCGTTCTGCTCGGTACTCTCGTCTTCATCATCGTCAACGAGGTCAGCGATGACACTATCTAAATTGTCTTCCGGTTCTGCAGGCATTATAGTAATACTTAAGATTAACCTTCACTTTTCTGTGAATATGTAAAATAATCCGTGTTATCCTTGCGGGTCAAATTTAAAATTTCAGCCGCAACCAAATTCACCAATACTGCCGAAGCTCGTTCTCGGGGAATGTTCACAATCTGTGCAAATTTCTTAACGGTTATTTCACCATATTCATTCAAGTAACGAAACAGTTTTTGCTCATCGGGGCCATATTCAAAAGTTATTCCTTCATCCGAATTTCGTTTTTTTATAATCTCAATAAGTTCCTTACTGGCCACCTTATTCTGGTCCTTTTCACGCATAAATACGACCTGCTCATCATCACCTTTTACATATACAGGTTTGTCAACAACTTCCGGCACTTTAATTACCAGAAGATCGCGGTCACCAAAGTGGACAATCTCAATTTTGATATCCACAGCAGGCTCACACAACTTTTTGGCAGCTTTATCAAGTAAAAATTCTTCTTCCTGATATCCCATCACGCCCACGAGCGACTTGTCATCATCCACACCGATAAGCAGGGTGCCCCCTTTGGTGTTGGCAAAAGCGGCAATTTCTCGTGCAATTTTATAGGCTGATGGGATCGTTCGTTTAAATTCCAAGTACATTCCTTCACCCGTCTGAGCAAGATTCTTCACATCGAGGTAATCCATCTCAGAAAGTGAGGCCGTACTGTGATTTTGAGAATACATAGCCACTCAATCTTTTTTAGTACAAACGAAGATAAGAACAAAATATTAAGTTCAAATGAACTTTCAGCACTTATACATTCTACCCTTTTGTACTTTAAATCACAATTTCCTCTTTGGGATTCCGTGTCATCAGATCATAAAGCATATCCTTGGGATCCTCCTGCTCAAATAGCACACGATATATGGCTCCGGTAATCGGCATTTCAATGCCAAGCTTATTGCTCCAATCATAAACTGAGCGCGTTGTCTTTACTCCCTCAGCTACCATATTCATTTTTGATATAACTTCATCCAGACTCTTTCCCTGGCCAATATTATATCCTACAAAACGATTACGGCTGTGTTCACTGGTACACGTTACTATCAAATCGCCCATACCAGCCAACCCGGAAAAGGTATCCTGCGATGCCCCCAGCTGCATTCCCAGGCGTTTCATTTCATGCAATCCACGCGTCATAAGCGCTGCTTTGGCATTATCTCCAAGCTCGGCTCCATCAACAATGCCAGCGGCAATAGCCATGATATTTTTTACCGCTCCACCAATTTCAACGCCAATAATATCGTAATTGAGATATACCCGAAACATCGGCGTCAAAAAGGTTTCCTGTATAATCTGCGTAGTGCGCTTGGAATTAGCACTGGCAACTACCGTTGTCGGCTTAAACTTACTGACCTCTTCTGCGTGACTTGGTCCCGACAACACCCCGATATGATCGTCAACAATAGTGCCTTCAAGTACTTCGCTCAGTACTTGGGACATGGTCATGAAAGTATCATTTTCAATCCCCTTGGCAACGCTTACCACCATTTCCTCACCGTTGAGATGGGGCTTGATATTTCCCGCCACTTCGCGCATGGCATGTGATGGTGTTGCAAATACAACCATCTCCGGATCATCAAAACACTCTTCGGGATCAGTTGAGCATTCTATGGAATCAGGCAAAGTTACATCAGAAATATAAGAAGGGTTGCGATGTCTTTTATTAATACTGTACGCTATTTCCTTTTCCCGAGCCCAAAGCTGTACTTTATTGCCGGCACGTGCTAATACAATAGATAGCGCCGTTCCAAAACTGCCTGCGCCAATAATAGTTATTTTTTTCACAATAATTAGCTACCCGATTTTGGTTTCTCTTCTTTGTTGAGCCAACCTACTGCAGGTTTAAACGAACTGATTTTATTTTCCGTCCCATTTATCAGACGAATAATATTTCCTTTGTGTTTGATAATAATTGCCAAACCTATAATGCCGGCAAAAATGAGAATACTTCCATCAATATCCCAGCCGTAACCATATCTAAGAACCACAAGCACCAATGGATAAACAAAGGCGGCTACCAGTGATGCTAGTGATACAAATCGGCTTGTGAGCAGTACAATCAAGAAAAATCCAGCTGCAATTGCTACCGATACCGGCTCAATACCACAAAGCATGCCGGCAGCTGTAGCCATGCCTTTTCCACCGTCAAAGTTGGCATAAAGTGGAAACATGTGTCCCACTACTGCCGCGATACCACAGGTGATACTCAAAAAGGGATCCAAACTCCAGAATTCGAACATACTTACCGGCCCGGATCCGATATGATAAGCCAGCTGGCTAATCCAATACGAGCTGGCAAACCCTTTAAAGAAATCAATTGCCAATACCGCAACGCCCGGCTGCCATCCCAATAATCGAAAGGTGTTGGTAGCTCCGGCATTCCCACTGCCGTGATTGCGAATATCAACTCCCTTGACAATTTTTCCCACCCATATTGATGAGGGAATGGATCCCACCAGATAACTCAACAATAAAACAATTCCAAGTGCAATCATATTTTTCGATTAAATGAGAAATGCCTACCGGTTGAAATATAAAAGATCAAAAGATAATCTCGAGGCTAATCTTTCAACAAAACTAAAAAATCTTATACATGCTTCTCAGCGTGATAAGAAGAGCGAACCAACGGACCGCTTTCAACATGCTCGATACCCAATTCTTCTCCAATCTCTTTATACTCTGCAAACTGGTCGGGATGCACCCACTCTTCCACCGGCTGATGCATTTTTGTAGGCTGCATATACTGGCCAATGGTCAACACATCCACCTCATTGTCTACGCAGTCTTTCATCAGTTCGATAACCTGTTCACGTTTTTCGCCAAAACCAACCATAATGCCCGTTTTGGTCCGCAGCCCCTGATCTTTACAGCGCTGCAACAACTCAAGCGAACGCTCATACTTAGCCTGTGGCCGTATAGTACGATACAGATCAGGCACGGTTTCTAGGTTGTGGCTCAACACATCCGGAGGAGTATCAATTACAATTTGCAAGGCTTCCCAGACACCCCGGAAATCAGGAATCAGAGATTCGATCGTAACTCCATCTATCGCTTCGCGCAGCTGTTTATGACATTCGGCAAAAATGGGCGCACCGCCATCTTCACGCTCATCACGATTGACCGATGTTAATACTACGTGTTTCAGATCCATTTCTTTGGCCGCTTCAGTAACGCGCCGCGGCTCATCCCAATCCAAGCCTTGCACCGGCCGACCTGTTTTAACCGCACAAAATGAACATGACCGTGTACAAACGTCACCCAAAATCATAAAAGTAGCCGTTCCGTTGCCCCAGCATTCCCCCATATTAGGGCAGCGGGCCTCTGAGCAAACAGTGTTTAGAGACTTATTGCGTACGGTCTCTGAAACCTCTTTAAACTTTTCGCCGGATGGCAACTTTACGCGCAGCCAATCCGGGCGGCGCTGTGTGGTTTCGTTACGGTCTACGACATTGAGTTCTTTAATCATGAAACTAAAATCAAAAAGATTATTGCGATGCTGCTTTTTTATCAGATTTCGTAAGATACGAAAATTGATCGTCCAGTTCAGGCAGTGAATCCACTTTTGCTATAGATACGTCAAACACTTCCTGGAAATGCGTAAGAAGATGTTCTTTAACCTGTAATTCATCCACTTGATGTCCTAACAACTCTTCGAGGCTGGTTACTTCTTTATCAGTTATACCACATGGCACGATGTGATTAAAATAGCTTAGATCAACATTAACGTTAAAAGCAAAGCCGTGCATAGTAACCCATCGGCTGCAACGAATGCCCATAGCACATATTTTCTGATTGCCCACCCAAACCCCTGTTAATCCATCAATGCGTCCGGCTTCAATGTCATATTCGGAGCAGGTTCTGATAATAACCTCTTCGAGGTAGCGCAAATATTTATGCATATCAGTAAAATGGCGGTCGAGATCCAGGATCGGATAGCCCACAATTTGTCCGGGTCCGTGATAGGTAATATCGCCACCGCGATCAATTTCAATAAATTCGGCATCAATATTGGCCAGCTCGGACATTCCCTTCAGAAGATGATTCTCATCCCCACTTTTGCCCAACGTATACACATGGGGATGTTCGACAAAAAGGAGCACATCATTACTTTCATCGCCCGGCTTATAGAGCTTTTGTTCTTTTCGACGGGCTAATTTTTCATCGACCAAACGCTGCTGTATGGCGGTCTGCAGATCCCATACCGGACGGTAGGGAGCATGACCCAAATCAAATAATTCTACCGTGTTCATAACGCTATGAAGATACAAAAGGTGAAGAGCAATAACTACTGAAGGAACCTCTCACCCACAAAAAAAGTATCAATCCCTGGGGATTTGATCTTCATACTTTTCGAGCTTGTTATGAAGCGTTTTTCGCGTAAACCCAAGTATTTTAGCTGCCTCGGTCTTGTTATTATCCACAGATTGCAGGGTACGTACAATAACATGTTGTTCTATTTCACCCAAGCTGATACCTACAGGAATTTGCATTATTTCATCTGAAGAGTTTCTAAAATTCGCAGGATGAATCTCATTCCCCTTGTGAAGTCTGGGCGGTAGCATTTCCAGCCCTATCTTCTCGTCCTCACACAAAACCATGCATCGCTCTACCACATTCTTAAGCTCACGGACGTTTCCCGGCCAGTCATACCTCATAAAAGCTTCCATACAGTCTTCAGAAAACTCTATGTTCTTTAAGTGATATAATTCCATAAAGCTTTCTTTGTAATAATTTACCAACAATGGGATATCCTCTTTGCGGTGTCGCAACGGTGGGATATATAATTCGATAACATTTATTCTATAGAACAAATCCTCTCTGAAACTCCCTGATTTAACCTGATCAATTAACACTTTATTTGTTGCTGAAATCAGAGAAATATCTACCTGTATTTCTTCGCTCCCTCCCACCCTGCGAAACGAACCAAGTTCAACAACCCGCAGTAATTTCACCTGCATGGAATGAGGCATCTCACCAATTTCATCTAAAAATAGTGTTCCTCCGTCGGCCAGTTCAAAGCATCCTTTCTTTTGGGTATGGGCTCCGGTAAATGCTCCTTTTTCGTGACCGAAAAGCTCACTTTCAACAAGATCAGCAGGAATAGCCCCACAGTTAACAGCTACCATAGGTTTAGCTTGGCGGGAACTAAAATAATGATACAACTGAGCAATAACTTCTTTGCCTGTCCCATTCTCTCCATTAACTAATAAAACATTACATCCTCTTTCAGCTATATGCTTGACTTTGTTGACCAAATCTATCATGACATCATTTTGTGTCAACAATACGGGCTTTTTAATAAAAGTTGTCTGCTCCATTTTTTTCAGTTTGTGATTAAAAAATCACTAAGTCTAAACCTGCCTGATGTCTAATATTCTGGGCAGTACCTGATTCTTTATTACTACAAGTTTTCAAATAACGAGACAAAAAAAATGTGAGGCTTTTACACCCCACATCTTCATGTTCGATTACCCGAACATTGGCTCTCTCTTACAACTGCTTTGCCTTTCCATTCATTTTCTGTTAAGAACCTATTGATATCAGTAAATAAATCAGCTAACATTTTATGCTATTTTTTTGTACTAATTATTCTTACAAACTACTCCTGTCACGTATTGTATTCCTACTAAACCAATAGGTATTCGGATCTCTCCTTTTAAATGGAAACTTCAGATAAAATTAATAGCAGAGATAGGCTGGCTGTACCTCTGCTATTTGAAAGGGTGGAGATGAAAGGGGCAAAACACCGGGCTAAGTACTTCCTAATACTTATTCCTGGAAAATTGCCTCAAATATTTAATCCTTAAATCAAGTATGGTTATTACAAAAAACAAACTCATTCAATGAGATCGTTTTCAATAGCATAACGGGTCATTTCTACATTCGAGCTTATATTCATTTTCTCTTTTATTCGCGTCCGGTAAGTATGAATAGTCTGGGGACTCAGCGATAGTTCTTCAGCAATGTCATTTACATCTTTGCCCGAAGCAATCATGCACAATACTTCAAACTCTCGATCCGATAGATTCTCATGAAGGGCCTCCTCTTTACTTGCATTCACTTGGGAGGCTAATTGTTCGGCTACTTTCGGCGTGATATACTTTCGTTTTTCCGTGACAATCTTACGAATAGCTTCTATTAATTCATCTGAAATGCTTGTTTTCGTCAAATACCCATAGGCCCCGGCCTTTAACGCACGAATGGCAAACCGCTCTGCAGAATGGATACTTAAAACGAGAACCGGCAGCTTAGGGTACAAATTATTAAGCTGCTTTAGCAATTCAAGCCCGCTTTTGCCCGGCATTGTAATATCCAACACTAAAATATTCGGTGTTTTTTCTTCCAGGATGCCTAACAACTCCTTACCATCCTCCGCCTCTCCGATTATTTCCAAGTCCATCTCCCCATTGACCACCTTTTTAATCCCCTCCCGAATAAAGGGATGATCATCCGCAATAACTATTTTAATCATTTCTTTCACCACCATGTTTAGAGTACAGACTATATCTGAATAACTCTTCCTATTTCAAGATAGTGATTTCCACAATAGTACAAATACATTTATTTCAAAAATTTAATAGCTGGTACTACATCAAATACGTTCAGTTTCACTATAGTAGTCATTTTATGTTTTCAACGGTCAATAATTCCCTAATTCCAAGTATCCTTAAAAAATGTAGAAGATTATAATTTATGGTACCTTGTCAAAAGAGATACACTTCTTTATCGCGAGCAGTAATAATTCAGAACCGTATTATTCAATGACTAAACATCCCCAAAGTAAAAAACAAGATGATGATCTCCTGGTTGTAGGACTGGGAGCATCAGCGGGTGGATTGGAAGCCCTCGAATCATTTTTTGATGCCATGCCCGAAAATCCCGGAATGGCTTTTGTCGTCATTATTCACCTGTCTCCCGACCATGAAAGCAGCATGGCCGAGTTGTTGCAAAAACATACATCCATGCCGGTAACACAGGTTTCCAGAAAGACCCGAATGGAAGCCAACCACATTTATATTATACCGCCCGGACAGCTGCTTACCGTAAAAAATAAGGATCTTATTTTATCCGAGGCTGATAAAAAAGAAAAAAAGCTAACGACCATAGATCTGTTTTTCCGATCGTTGGGTACAGCTTTCAGCAGCCATTCCGCATGCGTCATCTTATCCGGTACCGGCAGTGATGGAAGCATCGGTCTTAAGAATATAAAGGAATACGGCGGTATTGTAATCAGTCAAGACCCAGAAGATGCCTCCTATGACGGGATGCCTCGCAGTGCCCTGCAAACGGGACTTGTAGATATGACTCTCGTTGCCAAAGAAATGCCTGGCAAACTCATTGAATACCGGAAAAGCCTTAAAAAGATAAAAATTTCAAATTCTGAAGAACTGCCGGAGAATGATGCCAAAGTGCTCTGCAAAATATTTGGGAAAGTAAATATTAAAATGGGTCATGACTTCTCCCAATACAAACGATCTTCTGTTCTTCGCAGAATTGAGCGCAGAATGCGTATCACGCATGTAAATAAGTTGTCAGACTACCTGAACTATATAACCGATAACCCTTCTGAGATTAAAGAACTTTTCAGAGATTTACTTATCAGCGTAACTAACTTCTTTAGGAATCCTAAAGCATTTGACGAGCTCAGAAAAACCGTTGTTCCCAAGCTTTTTGAAGCTAAAAATGCAAAAGAGAGCATTCGGATTTGGGTGCCCGGCTGTGCAACGGGAGAAGAAGCCTACTCACTGGCCATCCTCCTGCACGAATATGCCCAAAAGCTTCAAAAGCCGCCAAGCATACAAATTTTTGCCACCGATATTGACCGAGAAGCACTGGACATTGCTCGTAAAGGTGAATATCCGGAATCAATTGCTTCCGATTTATCTACCAAGCGTCTTGCAAAATATTTTACAAAAGAGGGAATACAATACCGGGTAAAACAGAATATAAGTAGCTTGATACTGTTTGCCGCCCACGACCTGCTAAAAGATCCTCCCTTTTCTAAACTTGATCTTATCAGCTGTCGAAACCTATTGATCTACCTGAATCGCGATTTACAGTCGGAGATTTTTAATCTTTTTCATTATGCCCTAAAGCCGGAAAAATGGCTGTTCCTTGGCATGTCTGATTCAATCTTAGAAGCCACCAAGCTTTTTAATTCCGTAAACAACCAATACAATATTTATCGTCAAAATACGGTAACCAAATCTCAGCTTCGTCTACCACGTTATCCCCTTTCTAAAAAAAATTATGTCCCAAAAGTATCAAACAGGCATCAAAGGTACTCCAACTCCGTGCAAACTATCAATATTGAAAATCTCCACCATAAGCTGCTGTTCAAACAGTACGAACCTGCCAGCGTCATCATCAATAAGAATAACGAGGTACTCCACTCAACTTCTAATATTGATCGTTTTCTAAAATATCCCGGCGGAGAACCGAGCCAGAATATTATGGATATGATTGTTCCTGAATTACGGAAAATCCTCAGCCGTCTTCTATTTAAGGCTAAACAGGGTGAAGCTCCACTGACATCAAAAAAGGTGCAGCTCAATATTGGGAATCCCTCGAGTTACTATAAAATTATTGTGCGAAAAATAATGGAACCCAATGCTCCGGATGGGTTACTGCAAGTTATCTTTATGCAAGATCCCAATAGCCGCAAGAGCCATCCGAAAACAGTGGAGGAGGTCAAAGATGTATCAGCAGAAGAGGCTGATATTGTTGAAGCCCTGGAAAAAGAACTGGAATACACCAAGGAACAACTCTACATCACGATCGAAGAATATGAAACCTCGAATGAAGAACTTCAGGCTTCCAACGAGGAGCTGCAGTCGATGAATGAGGAGTTGCGATCTACCACTGAACAACTTGAAACTAGCAAAGAGGAGTTACAGTCGGTCAACGAAGAACTTAAGAGTGTAAATACTGAGCTTGAACACAAGATTGAAAAGCTTAATGAGGCAAATAGTAACCTTAAAAACCTGATGGAGTCCACAGATATTGCTACGCTGTTTATTGATGGTAATAACTGTGTTCAATTTTTCACGTCTGCAGCAACTGATCTTTTCAATCTGATTTCTTCTGACAAGGGGCGTCCTTTTAAACACATCACTCACCAACTCAACTATGATTCCATCCAATCTGATATTAAACAGGTAAACAAAAATCTAGAAACGATAAAAAAGGTCGTAGCTGATGACGAAGATCACAAATACATTATGCGGCTGCGCCCCTACCGTACCATTAATGATAAAATTGACGGTGTGGTTC
Source organism: Fodinibius sp. GM21 (assembly GCF_058386955.1). Classification (NCBI taxonomy): domain Bacteria; kingdom Pseudomonadati; phylum Balneolota; class Balneolia; order Balneolales; family Balneolaceae; genus Fodinibius; species Fodinibius sp. GM21. The sequence goes on from NZ_JBYEIQ010000003.1 coordinate 394,155, forward strand.
TTACTTTTGTGGATATTACTACACTCAAAAAGGCGGAACAGCAGCTTAAGGAAGAGGTCGAACGAAGTGAAAACCTACAAAGGCAGATCCTAAGCAACAGCCTGGCCGAACGCTGGGAGTTGGGGGAGTATTTGCATGACAACCTCGGCCAAATACTTGCAACGATAAAAATTATGATCCATGAACTTAAAAATGAACTAACCAAAACGGATGAAGGCACACTATCTCCCGCTCTGAGTGAGATAATTAGCGAGATCAAAGAACTGATTGATCTCGAAATTGATAACATTCGGAATCTAAGCCACGATATTATACCTATTGACGTAGAGAAAGAGGGGGCATCACATGCATTTAAACTGCTTATGCGTCGTTCCCAAGAAGTTCATAATGTTAAATGTATTCTTGAGTCGGATGAAGTATTAGATCAGATTACCAATAGAGAGTTATCTACAAACTTGTATCACATCACGCAGGAAGCCATAAAAAATGCTGCTATCCATGGCAATGCAAAACGGATTCTCGTGGAAATCAAAAAAGAAAATGATCAGCTCCATTTACAGATTAAGGACGATGGTAAAGGGTTTTCTCCCGAAGAAACAAACAGCGAAGGCATGGGATTGCAAATAATGGAACATCGGGTAGATTTGCTGGGGGGCACTTTGGACATCAAAAGATTACCCGAATCGGATAAGTTCTCGACCTCGATAACATGTACATTCCCAGCGAAAATCATTCTAGAAGGTAAATAACCAATAAAAAATCCGCAGGCCTTATAAGCAGATGATAATGAAATTATTGTGCCTGCTGATAGAAAACCTGCGGATTTGTAAACTTATAGACCAGCTTCGAAACTTACGAGCCTAAATGCACTCCTTCACCATAAGCTTCTGCAGCTGCTTCCATCACCGCTTCTGACATGGTTGGATGTGGATGAACGGCGCTGATAATCTCGTGTCCAGTTGTTTCCAGATCACGGGCAACCACGACTTCAGCAATTAATTCGGTAACATGAGAACCGATCATATGGCAGCCCAGCCATTCGCCATATTTTTCATCAAAAACGACCTTTACGAAACCTTCCTCGTGACCGAGCCCTGTTGCTTTACCGCTGGCAGAAAATGGAAATTTACCGACTTTTATGTCATAGCCTTCTTCCTTAGCCTGTTCTTCAGTATATCCCACCGAAGCAATCTGCGGCTCACAATAGGTACAACCCGGAATGTTATTGTAGTTAATCGGCTGTGGGTTTTCTCCGGCCAAACGTTCTACACACACAATACCTTCGTGAGATGCCTTGTGCGCCAACCAAGGTCCGCCGGCCACATCACCAATAGCATAAATATTTTCTACCGATGTTTGATAAGTCTCCTTATCAACTTGAATAGCTCCTTTCTCATATTCGACGCCAATCTCATCAAGACCGATTCCTTCTACATTACCGGCTACACCAACGGCAGAAAGTACGACATCGGCTTCAACAACTTCTTCGTCATCACCGGACTTAATGGTAACCTTTACACCGTCGCCGTCTTTCTCAACTTTTTCAACAGTGCTTCCTGTGCGAATGTCCATGCCCTTCTTCTTATAGATCTTACCAAGCTCTTTGCCTATGTCTTTATCTTCGACCGGCACCAGAGAATCCTGGAGCTCAACAATCGTCACATCAGTACCAATGGTGTTGTAGAAATAGGCAAATTCAACACCGATGGCACCTGCACCAATGATGACCATTTTATCCGGCTGATCATCGAGCTGCATTGCGCGTTCCGAATCGATAATCATCTCACCATCAATGGGCAGATTCGGCAGTTCGCGCGGGCTGGCCCCCGTAGCAATGATATAATTATCCGCCTTAATTTCTTCCGTGACCTCATCGCTGTCATCCAGCACATTTACCTGGTCTTTAGATGCAAAAACCCCCTTGCCTTCAAAAACTTCAATTTTGTTGGCCTTCATCAAAAACTGAACGCCCTTGCTCATCTTGTTCGCCACATTTCGGCTGCGATCGATCATGCCGTCGAAATTAGCAGAAAACCCATCCACATCAACACCATAATCGCCGGCATGCTCAATACTTTCATACACTTCTGCCGAGCGCAACAGCGCTTTGGTAGGAATACATCCGATATTCAAACACACGCCGCCAAGGTGACGCTTTTCAATAATTGCTGTGTTAAAACCTAACTGTGAAGCGCGAATCGCAGCCACATATCCTCCGGGGCCGGATCCAATTACGCAAACATCAAATTCTTTTGCCATGGGATTACTTGATTTATTTATTGAATAAAAATGGTTGAATGATTGATTTGAACCTTAATTCATTACAAACAGCAATTTGATAAATCAATCATTCGGCCACTTTCAAAAAGCGCTCTAATTTAAGAATTATAGACGAGAGATATAAGGTTTTGCCTAATGATTCTTTGGGATATTAATACCTTATCTAAAATTCGGTTCTTATACGGGATTGGTTAGAATCTGATCCCTGATATGCGGATATTTTTCAGCTAACTGTTCAGGCTCAATCATCTCAAAATCTTCAAACTCAAAGCCGGGGCTCACCGTGCATCCCACCAACGAATACCGGCCCGTGCTATAGGCCCGCTGCCAGCAATGCCGGGGCACCAATTGCTGAAACTCAATATCATCTTTCAGATCGTTACCGAGTTTGAGCTTTTTTAGTTCTCCGTCTTTGCCAATCACTTCCAGCATCAAATGATCGCCGGCGTAAAAATGCCAGAGCTCGTCCCACCGAACTCGGTGCCAGTTGGATAATTCACCCTCAGTGAGCAAAAAGTAAATGGCTGTACCTGCAGAACGCTGGTCCCCCTTTAGCAACGATACCTGTTGTTCACTTTTGTAGGTTTCCCGATAATACCCGCCTTCCGGATGTGACAATAAATCTAATCTATTAATTACTTGTTTTGCATCGTCCATAGTTATCGATGAAACTTTTTTCTTTTAGATCTATTTAAAATAAGTTCACGAATTGTTAATAAGCCAGGCTGTCTTTTATGAAACGAAGCGATTCATATTTACCCGCATTCATTATAGCAATTTTCATCGCATTAATTTTTCAATCATGTTTAGATTCAACCGGTCCTGCAAAAGAGGAAACCGAACTGGTTTATTCCCATGTGCGAAATCCGGGCACTTCGGCCAATGATTTTCTGGCTGACTCCAACTTTACGCATTTGGTTGTGGAGGTCGATTACATGCCGGGTTACGAACCCAACGCAGAAGCCCTTGACAGCTTAAAAGCATTTTTCGAACAACGCCTGCATAAAAACTCAGTTACCATCAAAGAGCCAACCCAAATTGAGTCCCGGAACCAAGCTTCGTACAGTGCCAATGATGTTCGAAATATAGAATCCAAAGAACGTTCTACTTTTTCAGAGGGCGATACCCTGGCAGCCTATCTTATGATTGTAGACGGGGATTATAGTCAACGAGATCTGATGGGCATTGCTTACTATAATACGTCCAATGCATTTTTTGGTCCGGCTTATGATGAGGCCAGCAGCGGACCGGGCTCTATCTCCCGCTACCGCGTAGAAGCCATTTCGTTCCGACATGAATTTGGTCATCTTTTTGGTCTCGTTGATATCCCAAATTCGGGAACTGAGATGCAGGAACCACACAAGGATCAGGAAAATGGCAATCATTGTGATAATGACCAATGCCTGATGTACTATGCTACACAAACCACCGATCTTATCGGGAATACTGTTGGAGAGCAGGAAATTACTCCACTTGACGCTAATTGCATCGCTGATTTACGGGCCAATGGAGGACGATAATCAAGTCCTGAGAAAGGATTTAGAAATGTAAAATTATGACTTCTAACTAAAACTGAATGTTATATAAAAATCTCAATATGAAAATATTTAAGCGACTTTCACTATTTCTTTGTTTTTCACTGGCATTATTAGTTACGAACTGTTCTGACTCCAGCACTGATCCCGCCGACACCCCTCCGCAAGAATTCAATAGTCAGGCAGCTCCCGGCGACTCTGCCCATGCGTATCTTGCAGGAGATCAATATACCAACCTCCAGGTTGAAATTGATTACATGCCGGGCCATGAACCCACACAGGAAGGGCTGAACAGCTTGCAAACTTTTTTGGAGGAGCGACTAAACAAGCAGAATATTTCGTTTAGCACCCCAAACGAAATTGATGCCGAAAGCCAGTCCAGCTACAGCAGTAACGATATCAGAGCTATTGAAGAAGAATATAGAGATAATTATACCGAAGCCGGAGACAATACTTTGCATGTGTACTTTTTGGTTGTTGATGGCGAATATAGCCAGAGCTCCAATGTAGTAGGCATTGCTTACTGGAATACTTCAGTGGCATTTTTTGGTGAAACAATTGCAAGTGCAAGCGGTAACCCACCAGTATCTCCTTCGCGAGAGAAAGTGGAGAGCACGGTGTTTCGTCATGAATTCGGCCACAATATGGGACTTGTTGGAAACGGAACTCCTACTCAGTCCGATCATAAAACGGATAACAGTGCACATTGCACCACCGACGGCTGCCTCATGGAGCCTGCCATAGAAACAGCAAACTTTTTTGAAAATTTTAGTGGTGAAGTGCCTTCACTCGACGAAGCTTGTATTACTGATTTGCAAGCCAATGGCGGGAAGTAATTCAGTAGATTTGTCGTGAGTATTGAGTAGTGAGAAGCTAATATCTCACTACTCACATCTCATGACTCTAATCAACCTTGCTTAAATTTAAAGAGGTTCTCAGCACCCACCTTTTCCTCGGCCTGACTTAGCGCATATCCGCTGTCAAACAATACGATTGGATTGCCTTCCATATCCTTGGTCACATGAGTTGAATAGCTGCTCTCCAGCTTATCGATGACCGTTTCATCATCACCCAGCCAACGCGCCGCGTGATACGAAACTGAATTCATATGCAGTTCGGTATTATACTCGGTTGACATTCGATGTTTTACAACATCAAACTGCAGGGCGCCTACCGTTCCTAGCAACAGCTCATTTCCAACACCATTTGGCACCTCAAATACGTGCACAACCCCCTCTTCGGCCAGCTGCTTAAGTCCTTCGCGCAGCTGTTTACGTTTAAAGGGATCCTTGGTGGAAACCTTCATAAAATGTTCGGGTGTAAATAGCGGGATTACGTCAAACTTAACGGGATCGTCACTGTAGATAGTTGTCCCAATACGAAATGATCCGGGATTAAATAACGATACAACATCCCCGGGGTAGGCTTCTTCGAGAATATTTCGTTCATCACCCATTAGCGTATGGGGCGTAGACATTTTCACTTTGTTCCCGGTATTGCTTTCAGTGACCTGCAGTCCGCGTTCAAATTTCCCGGAGGTAATACGAATAAAGGCCGCACAGTCGCGGTGATCGGGATTCATATTGGCCTGCATCTTAAAAACAAAACCTGAAAACCCGCGATCGAGATCCCGATCTTCATCATTTTCATCCTGATAAGGCTGCGGAGGATTGGCCAACTCCGAAAAGTAATCCAAAAATACATCGAGGCCGAAGTTGTTAAGCGCCGAGCCAAAAAAGACGGGCGTTGCCTTACCATTGGCGAAAGCCTCATCGTCCATCATCTCCATCATATCTTCGGTAAGCATCACCTCTTCACGAAACTTCTCCTTATCAAACTCAGAAAGGCGTGCCTCCTCAATTCCTTCCTCTAAATCATACAATTCAGTCTCGGCTTTCTTAGCTCCGTGCTCTTCTTTTTTCTGCAGATGCAGTTTCTTGCCAATCAGATCATAAATCCCCTGAAAATCCCGTCCGTATCCCAATGGCCAAGAGGCAGGTACAGGTTCAATACCCAACTGGTTTTCGATATTACTAATTACTTCCAGCGGCTCCAGTCCGGGGCGGTCACACTTGTTTACAAATGTGATAATAGGTATTTCGCGCATTTTACAGACTTCGAAGAGTTTCTCGGTCTGCTCTTCAACGCCTTTGGCAACATCAATAACCATTAGTGCCGTATCGGCGGCAACAAGTGTTCGCAGGGTATCCTCAGAAAAATCTTTGTGACCCGGCGTATCCAGCAGGTTAAATTTAATGCCCTCCTTTTCGAATCTCAGCACCGATGAGGTCACCGAAATACCCCGCTCTTTCTCGATAGCCATCCAGTCGGACGCCGCATAGCGATTGGCCTTACGCTGACGGATAGAGCCGGCTTCATGTATTGCTCCGCCATATAGAAGCAATTTCTCGGTAAGTGTTGTTTTACCCGCATCAGGGTGAGAAATTATGGCAAAAGTACGACGCCGCTTGGCCTCTTCTATAATCTCTTGCTGCTGTTTTGTTTTGGTATCAGTCTTGGACATGAAAACGTTCTCAGGGTTAGATATTCAAAAGCCTGTAAAGATAAGGAAATTTCCGGCATATATCACCTTCATCTGTGGGTAATGATATCCCTCTTATAAGGTTAAAACAGATTCATCTGCTTACTTTGCCGATCAATAGGCCAGATAGGCATGGGGTCAATCTCGACTAAATCAGACAATAATTGATGGAAACGTTTGGCATTTTTAGGTTGGCTCACTTTATCAGGCGTATGGATAAATACGTAAGGATGCAGCCCTTCCCTTATCCAATCGGCCACAACAATAGCCCACTCCTTCAAGTAGGGTTCATTGCCAACAGGATCATTAGATCCCACAAAACGAACAAAGGGACGTGCAGCGGTATTATCAAATCGCACGGGTACGTTCGGCTTCTTTTTCTTCGCCTCCAACACCGAGGACTCCTCGGATTTCATAGCATGCAGTTTTCGCGTATCAAAAATTACGCGGTCGATACTATAGCTTTTAAGTAATCGATTGAATCGATGTTCTTCACGACCATGATTAAAGAAATCCGAATGACGTACTTCAATAGCATAGTGATACGCACTCGGCAATATACTTACCACCTTTTCCAGTCGGTGAAACTCGTCGATTGAGAAGTTCGGGGGAAGCTGTATATGAAAAGGTCCCAGCCGATCTTCGATGGTATCGAAAGTTTCTATAAAGGCTAGAACATCTTCCTCAACATCATTCAGACGTTTTTCGTGGGTAATCGAACGGTGGAACTTAAAACAGAATTTAAATCCGTCGGGTGTAGCCTTCTTCCATTTTTCCAAGGTCTCTTTAGAAGGGACATTGTAAAAGGTTGTATTTCCCTCTACTGCGTTAAAGACCGAGGAATATTGACTTAGAAAATCATCCGGCCTGGCATCATCGGTAAAAAAGTTGCCAACCCAATCTTTCAGACTCCAACCGGTACATCCAAGATGATATTTTCGAATTCCCATGCGAAAAATTTAGGTGTAATGTTGCCACCATCTATCTTCTTCAACGGAACAGTATCAAAAACCGTTCTTTTGAATTTACTTTTCCGGCGGCATGGTTCCAAAAACACGATCCCAAAACGTAGTAGAGACGCCAAAAGCCTTATCCGGATATTTGTAATGATGCAAGGCGTGATGACGATATTGCGTTTTAAAAACGCTCGGCACCTTTCGTTTGTGTACCGCAATATGCACCGAAGCGTATATGAGATAACCCGTCATAAAGCCCGGCATGAAAAGGTATACCCACTGATCCAAAACCAGTGAGAACGCCAGGTATAGCAACCCTACAATAATTAATCCCGGGATGGGCGGCATCATCAACCGTTCTTTATCACGTGGATACTCGTGATGAATACCGTGGATGGTATGAGCAATACTATGGGCGACTTTTGATTCCGGAAAATACTCATCGAGATGGTTGATATACCGGTGGAAGAAATACTCGAAAAAGGTCCAGAAAAACATGGCACCCAAAAATACAACAACTGCTAGTGCCCACGACGGTGCTATTGCTTTTGCATAGCCCATGTACAGTAATCCGACAGCAATACTAATATAGATTGTTGCCGACACCGAGGCCGGAGCTTTGGTCATCAGCTCCAGCACTTTATTATTAAATATTCTGCCTTGTCCCTCGTTTTTTATTGCTTTCTGACTCATAGCTACCTCTCTCTTTATTTGTGTGTTCAAAAATCTCTCAAGGCTATATTTTACCTTTTTTGGGATATAAACGCTAATATGAAATTGAACGGTGAGGATCTAAAGCTACTCTTGTTGAATGCTTTCAACAGGATCAATAAGGGCCGCTCGCAGAGATTGATAACTTACGGTCACTAGCCCAATCACTATTGTAGCAATTCCTACTGTCACAAATATTGCTACAAGGTTCCATCCCAGTTCTATCCGGTAGGGAAAATCCTGCAACCATTGCACGGCCAAATAGTAAATAACCGGCCAGGCTATAATATTTGAAATCACGATCAGCCTAAGGTAATCCTTCGATAAAAGTGCCACAATATTGGGAACGGTCGCCCCCAGTGTTTTTCGGATTCCAATCTCTTTCGTTCGTCGGGAGGCCGTATAAGAAGCAAGTCCAAAAAGTCCCAGGCACGCCACCAGAATACACAACAGGGTAAAAATGCCGGAGACACTACTCATTTTTGCTTCGGAGCTATAAATTTCTTGCAGCCTTTCATCTTGAAAAAAGTATGTGAAGGGATCTATATGATTGACCTCCTTCCAGGTTGTTCTTAGTGCTTCTAACCCTTCCTTTGTGCTTCCCGCCGTCAATTTTGCAGTAGCAAATTCAATATTTCTAACCGTTGGGCGTCCTTCCTTTACCAGGTTAATAACCAGCGGGGATATCTCTTTTTTGATAGAGGTATAATTAAAATTATCAACGACACCTATTACTTCCAGAGGCTCTCGCTCATCTTCAGCAGTTGTAAAATAAAATCGGGTCCCCAACGCATCGCGGGGCGTTTGAGCATCAATTTGATTTAACATCGCCTCGTTGATCAAAATAGAACTCTCTGCATCAGCAGGATAATCGCGAGAAAAGCTACGCCCGGCCAACAATTTTATATCATACGTTTCAAGAAAGTCGTGCTTTACGTGGAGCGTCATATTGGTAGGCGGGGCATCCGGCTGATTTGCCGGCGAATACTTTGAAAAAAACTGGCTTTCAGATCCCAATATCTTGCTCATCCCCGTAATGCCTTCTACATGCGGACTCTGAACGGCTTTTTCCTTAAACTGATTAAATTCCCAAGCAATGAGCGTTTGTGTAATTGGCATTACCACAACCTGCTCTTGATCAAAACCCATTTTTTTATTCTGCATGTGTTGCAGCTGTAAATAGACGATAACTGTGCCAATAATTAAAACTACAGAAAGGGTGAACTGAAAAATCACCAATCCCTTTCGGAGCAATTTTTCTCTCGCCCCACTTTTCGACCCCTTGGATCCATGCATAATCGTTGTTGGATCAAACCCCGATAAATATAATGCTGGATATAAGCCCGCAAGTAACGCCACTACAATAAATAAAATCAGAACTCCACCAATTATCTTCCCATTCGTTACCACTTCGGCTCCCAACGAAAGACCCAAAAATTCATTAAACCATGGCAATGACAAATAGACCAAAAAGAGCGCTACCAGGAATCCTAATCCTGTCATCAGCATCGACTCTCCCATAAATTGTCCAAAAAGCTGCTTTCGTTGTGCCCCAAGCACCTTTCGCATCCCAACTTCTCGAGCTCTTTCTGTGGAACGAGCAGTACTTAAGTTCATGAAATTTATGGTTGCAATGACTAAGATCAGCACAGCTACCGCCGTAAACAGGTATACATAAAAAATGGAGCCGTTAGCCTCCATCTCTTGATCCAGATTAGAATACAGGTGGATGTCGGTGAGCGATTGCAGACTCAGTGTAATCGTTTCCCCCTTTTCCCGATCGGCATAGTTTTTATCTACAAAAGCAGGAAATTGTGATTCCACTTCTTTTGGGGTAACCCCCTCTTTAAGCAGTACGTATGTCCAGCAGGGATTCCAAAACCAACCCTCCATAAATGAACGAGAACCGTATAACTTGGGCAAACTGTTAAACGACACCAACATATCCACCTGGAAGTGAGAGGTTTTGGGCAGTGCTTTCATCACCCCGGTTACCGTAAAGTCTTCGACCCCTTTAAACGTCAGCTGTTTGCCTATGGGATTTTTATCTCCAAAAAATCGACGGGCTTGCTTTTCCGTAATTACCGCTGACATCGGATCACTGAGTGCTTTTTGCGGATTCCCGCGGATGAGCTCAACAGAAAAAACATCAAAAAAAGTAGAATCTACTACATAGAAATGGTCAACACGAAATGATTCCTCAGTCTGTGTATTTAAAATAGTTCGCACTTCTTCCTGCATGTCGAAAAAACGAACCGTTTTTTCTATCTGTGCGGAAAAATCATTCTGCAATGTTGGAGCTACAGGGAAAGGGGTAGTAGCCCCGGCCTCATTCTTGGAAGAGGTTTGTGTGGTTTGCGTTACACGATATATGCGATCAGATTTTTCGTGAAATTGATCGTAACTAAGTTCATGAAACACATATGCTGCAATAAGCAGACAACTGGCAATCCCTATTGCCAAACCCAATACATTTATGAATGTAAATCCTTTTCGCTTACCCAGGTTACGGAAAGCAACCTTTAAATAATTTTTTATCATAGCCTTTTATTAATGTCTAAAACGCAATAGTCTCTCAAGAACACAACCAACGATAGAATAAAAGAGTTAAAAGACCCCAACTTGTTACAAAATTAACCTAGTATTAAGTCAATTTAATAAACTGTTATTTTGACGTTCGCAAATACGGAATAATCTGATCATCGAGCAGGTTAAAAACGGGTTCTTTATAGCTGCGGGACTGGGTTGCATTTTCAAGTGCGCCCGTTATTACAATTGTAGCCTCAAGTTCAGGAATCATAAAGATATATTGACCTCCAAAACCCCAGGCGAAGTAAACCTTGTAGCCACCAACCGGTTTATTCCACCACATATATCCGTAATTGTAGGGATTATAGTTGCTACGGGTATAGGTTTTAAATGAATCTGTAATCCAATCTTTCGTAACAATTCTTTGTCCATTATAAAGACCCCTATTTAACATCAGTTGACCAATTTTGATCATATCACCCGGAGCCAACGCCATATTGTTTCCTCCCATATAGTATCCCTGTGGATCACGATCCCACCCGCCCACTTGTATGTCCATCGGATTAAAAAGATGTTCTTCGGCAAAAGCCTTGGTGCTCATTCCGGTAGCTTTACTCAGTATTGCCGACAACAAATGCGAGGTCCCGGTACTGTAAGCCATATCACCGCCGGGTTGCTTTTCCATCGGCTGGTTCAACGCGAATTCGACCCAGTTATCACTTATGACCCAGCGGCCGTAGTTATGAAAGCTGGTGGTTTCAAGTCCTGACCGCATTGTCAGTAAATCTTTAATCGTAATCGACTCTTTTACAGAATCAGGATTAGCTCGAAAATAATCTTCGAAGTAGGATGTGATTGGCTGGTTGACGTTTTTTATATGCCCTTTTTCGACAGCTATGCCTATCAATAGCGAAATAATGCTTTTTGAAGCAGATTTGATGTTAGTCGCTTTCCCCTCTTCCATCCCATTAAAATAATAAGTAGCTAAGAGCTTACCGTCGTGCTGAATCAATAAGCTGGTTAAAGAGTTAATTGAGGAAGCCTTATGCTGGATTTGCTGCAGGGATAATGAGTCGACCGAAGATAAAGAACGAGCATCAGCTTTTTGAATGCCACCCCAAAAAGTTAACAAGAGGCTAACCCCTAACCATTTTACTAAACTTGCTGAAACTCTAACCATCTCAATAATTTGTTTCGGCTTTCTACAATCATATATCAAATTATTGAAGGATAAATATTATCATAAGGTTCCAATCGGGAAATTATTACGGTTGCCGAATCTTTGCTACACGTGAAAATCTTCTTCGATTTCTTGCTGTACTATTTGTCCGTCGAAGAGATTTATCGTCCGCTCGGCATATCCGGCGTCATGTGGTGAGTGAGTCACCATTACAATGGTCGTCCCCCGATCGTTAAGTTCTGCCAATAATTTCATCACTTCATCACCATGATCAGAATCCAAATTACCGGTAGGCTCATCGGCAAGTATTAATTTGGCGTTCGCCACAACGGCGCGGGCTATAGCTACGCGCTGCTGCTGTCCGCCGGAAAGCTGCTGCGGAAAGTGATTACGTCGATGCATCATATTCATGCGATCGATAGCAGCTTCAGCCTTTTCTTTACGCTTCTCTTCGGGCATCCCCAAATACAGCAATGGAAGCGCAACATTTTCAAAAACAGTAAGTTCATCGATCAAATTAAAACTCTGGAATACAAAACCGATATTTCCTTTGCGTAGTCGAGCTCTTTCGCGCTCTGATTTATCGGACACTTCATAATCCAAAAACTGATAGGTACCTCCCGAAGGGTTATCGAGCAGCCCCAAAATATTTAGTAACGTCGATTTTCCGCATCCCGATGGCCCCATAATAGCACAAAATTCTCCTTCTCCTATTTCCAGATCTATACCGTTGAGGGCTGTCGTTTCAACTTCATCGGTGGTATATATTTTTTTAAGATTGCTTGTCTTTATCATTTTCTAACTCTTTAAGCTTTCAAATATTTGTAAAGTTACTCTATGTTGAGGACTTCATTTTCACCAAAAGAACCATAATCAGAAATTATTACCCGATCTCCCTTGTCCAGTCCGGCAAGCACCTCAAAATAATTGGGGTTTTGTCGTCCCAACCGAATATCATGTTTTACTGCTTTTGCACCGTCTTCTGAAATTTTATATATCCAATTACCGCCGGTTTTTTGATAAAACCCACCCCTATCCAATACTAATGTCGATTCTGATTCCCCAAGCATAAGTTGAATGCGTAGTGTCTGCCCGCGAGTAAGATCGGCGGGGATCTGCCCGGTAAATTCCATATCCACTTTAAATTTCCCATTTTCCACAACCGGATATACCTTGGTAATATTCAGCCGATGGGTTTGCCCGTTATAATCGAATGTACCTTTTAATCCTTGATTAATTCTGGATAGGTGATACTCATCTATTTGCACACGAACCTTATAGTTATCCAATATATCGACCTGGCCAATTCGATCGCTGGATGAGATAGATTGTCCCGGATTAAGTTCAATAGTAGACAGTTGTCCCGATATGGGAGCCGTTACCACCAGGCGATCCAGAATATTTTGCACCGCTTCCAGACTCGTCCACATTCGCTCCAGTGACTGATCGATCTGGCGAAGCTGTTGGCTCGACTTTATTGAGTCCTGCTTAAAAGATTCGTAAATCAAGTTATACCGCTTTTGCTGATAGTCATAATTCGCTTTCGTTTCCAAAAACTGCTGTTCGGCAATAAGATTCTGTTCATATAATTTCTGCTCGCGCTCATAGTTCGACTTGGTGATTTGTAATTGATTTTTTGCCTCCGCCAACCGCTCTTTCAAACTCAGTGTATTTTGTTCAATATTGAGACGAGAATTTCGGGTTTGGTTGATCTGATCATAAATATCAGAGGTTTGCTGCAAAACCTTCAGTCGCAAATCGGAGTTGGAAAGGGTAACAATTGTGTCTCCCTGCTCTACCATTGAACCGGTCTCTTTATAAATTTTATCAACAACGCCCCCTTCTACTGCATCCAGATACATGGTCTGGATAGGTTGTACCGTTCCCCTAACCTGAATAGACTCCTGAAAAGATTCTTGCTGAACTGTACTAACGCTTATGTTTTCCCGATCCACATTTAACGTGGATCGTGTATCCATAAAGCCAACGCTGTATATAAAAATCGCAAGAATGGCCACAATCCCGAGAAGCATTCCCAGTTGCTTCTTACCCCAAATGTTTTTTTCAATTTTTTTGTCCATTCCCTCACTGGAAATGCGCGAATCATTCTTTGCGGCCATTACTAAGCCCTACATTGATTTTATTTTTTAAGCTATTTATCCCGATTGGTCAAACATACCTTTAGATGAATCATCAGTTACCCAAGAGTTCTCGGAAGTCTGTTTGTTACAAAAATGTTAACAAGTAAAGAAGCATTAAGCGGGATTCGTTACTGTCCTAATATTTTGTCGATCTCTTCTACTAACTCCTTATCATATTTTTCTCGGTGATGACTGGGGATCGTTGGTTCATATTCGGGGTTATTTATTGTAATCTTTGTTTCATTATCCGAGATACGCTCAATGATGATTTCGCCTTCGTCGCTGGGCTGCGCCGATGTATTATAATAATCTGTAGAGCGAAAGGTCACGAAATATCGATTCCCATCATCCGATTTGTTGGCAAAGTTAATCTCCAATGACCGACCTCTTATTGCCCTTTCAACAGTATTAACCATGGTATCAAAATCCTTACTGTAGGTCTTTGTTCGATCCCCGGCAACCGTCCCCAACGGTCCACAGCCTTGTAAAAAAGCTATTCCCGCAATAGATAAGAGTATCAGTACTTGTTTTGTTAGAGTATTCATAAGAACCAACTTTGGGTTGTATTTGCTTTTAAAAATTGAGTATAAAAAAATATATCCAGTAAATTGAGCCGTTTCTCAAACTTTTGAAGTTATGATACTCACTCGCTAATGAATACTTTTCGCCTTTTATCTCTCACCTCGTATATTTCAGCAAATTAACCATCAATTTCGGGTTGCATACTTATGCCAAATAAGCCGCTGCTTACGGTATCCATCGTTGTGCAAAATCATCGGGATGTTATTGAGTCTACCCTGACATCGCTTTATGAAATTTCGGGCATCCCCTTTGAACTCTTTATTGTTGATGACGGGTCTACCGACCACAGTGATGAAGTTATTCAATCTGTTCTGGATTACTACCAGCACGAGCAAACCTTCTATTTTACCCACGAAGAACCCGCGGGATTAGGTAACTCGCTAAATGAAATTTTATCGCAACGAAACGGACGACTTTTCTGGGCACCACAAACTATTTCTGAAATTGATACCGAACAATTAAGTCTCCGGCTCGAACAGCTTACCGAATCAACCGATAGTGTTCTGGCGCTTCAAAACCAAACGCTGCCAAACAGTTATAACGGGTGGATTGATCTTATCCAACAAAAGAACTGGCCCCAAAATGGTTCTTTTATCTGGGATTTATCAGCTCTTACTACTGCCAACAGGTTTTTTAATCCCTATTTAAAAGAATTCCACGGACTTGAGCTTGCGGCCCGGCTCGGTGATCTTTCATCGATAAAAAGCACCGTGAGCTGGTTTTTTCCGAGCAGTCTTTGTGAAGCCCCCGAACCCGACTTCAACCTTCGTCAAGACCTACTGCTAACCCTGCTGCGCAGGGCTGAATACGGCGGACAAATGCGGGAAACTATTCTTGAAACTCTTCAAAAACTACCTGTAAAATCAAAGAAATCGTATGACAATGAACTGCTTAACGAGGCGGTGCAGGTTAAAGAAGATGGGAGATTCAATTCGGCACTGGAATTAATCGAGGAGGTGCTGGAAAATAATCCAAATCACAGTGGCGCGCGCAATCTTAAGATTGAAATTCTCGAAAAAAAGCGCCGATATGTTGAGGCATCGGAGCTCAAGCACCAGGTTTCAAAATCGCAACAGGAGCAAGAACAACCATCACCTGAAACCCAAAAACCATCCGACCCTGAAGATGTTACTGTTAGTTTAATTATCCCAACCACAACCTATGGCAAACCCGCCCTTGAGCACTGTCTGCTTTCGGTCTCTGAGCATTGCAACACGTCTCAACTTGAGCTCATCGTTATCGATAACGCCAGCCTGGATAATACCCATGACTATTTAGATGAACTTAAAGAAAAGAATTTTTTGAACTGCCGGGTTATCACTAATAAAAAGAATGCTGGGTTTGCAGCCTCTGTAAATCAGGCTTTGGAAAAGATAAACGGGGAGTATGCCTGCATAGCCCACAATGACATTGAGTTTGTTGATGATGCTATTACCCGGCTTCGGGAACTGATTGAGTCTAATCCCAAGTATGCCGTTATTGGTCCCACGACAAACAAAACACTCAATCCTGAACAGGCAACCAGGAACGTTCAAGAAGATGATCCTGATCTTATTCGAGCCGAATACCTCGACAGCTTTTGTATGATGATGCGAGCCGATGCAAATTTAAAAATGGATGAGGCCTTCCAGCTAGCTTTTTTTGAAGATATTGACCTTTGTTTTCAGGCGCGTTCTAAAGATTTCAGAGTCGGTATTGCTCCACACATCCAGGTTAAACACCACTTTGGCACGACCACATTTTCACTGGATCTGGATACCGAAAGCGAGCAATATTGGAAAAATGTATCCTATTTTAATGAAAAGTGGAATATCGAAGTCTTTTCCGAGGATGAACTAAAATCACTCAGTACGTTTGACCAACTTTTGGCTCTTGACGATCTGGTGAATCCGTTATTCCCTGAACCCAAAGTTCAGCAGCAGTTTGAGCAGCTTTTTACCGATGAGCTGAAAACAGAAATTTTAAACACCCAACATGATGAGGAAACACTTTGTAAGCTTGTGCATCTGTTTATGGTGATGGAGGAACGTGAAATTATGCGTCATCTCGAAGACAAACTTATCAATGTCGATATCCCTGCATCCCTCATTTATCAACTGGTGCGCTTTTATTTTAACCGCAATATTTATTCGCGATGTACCCACTACCTCAATCAGCTTAAACCGCAAAACGAATCGCTGCGCGCCGAGTTGTATCGCTTAGCTATCCTTGTTGAGAATAAAGACCTTGACGGAGCCATACCAAAGCTGAAAGAACTGATGGATCATGCTCCAGCAAATCCAATGCTCTATAAACTGGCCGGCGATATTCACAAGTTTAGCGGAAATAAGGAAGAAGCGATCTCATTTTATGATCTTGCAGAGCAAATCAATCCTTTTGAGTTTGCCAACGAA
This sequence comes from Fodinibius sp. GM21, assembly GCF_058386955.1. Taxonomy (NCBI): domain Bacteria; kingdom Pseudomonadati; phylum Balneolota; class Balneolia; order Balneolales; family Balneolaceae; genus Fodinibius; species Fodinibius sp. GM21. The sequence continues at coordinate 411,004 of NZ_JBYEIQ010000003.1, forward strand.
GAAAAAGATGCGTTTGGTTTTAAGCTCTAAAAAAGCCGCTTTTCTGCGAAAGAAAGGAGGGTAAAAAAAAGAAAGACCCCACCGATCAAGGTAGGGCCTCCACTATTCATCAAGAGAGACGCCTAAAAAGGCGCCTTGTAAAATGCCTAATTATATATAGAGTTCAAAATATAATTATGGGTTATTTGTTAATAATCTCATTAACGAACCATAATATTCACGGTATTCAGCAGTTTCTTCAGGCTCTCCACCGTATCCAGCTTGTCTCTTTTTTCATAACTGTTAATAAGATTCCGAATACATCGGGCAAGGATATCCTCTTCACTGCTGTTCTTAAAATGTTTGCTCCTCGGCTCTACACCATTCTGCTTCAAAAAGTAATAGCATTGATCATAGGTTACGACTTTTCCGTGATCAAAGGGATCAATCAAAATCTCTTCATTTGCCGTTTTATATTTAATCATAAAATGAATGGGCATATTGATCCCGTAAAACGGTAAATCCAGACGACGTCCAAGAAACAGCACAATTAGCGCCAGCGAAATGGGTAATCCCTCGCGTCGGTCGATCACGCGATGCAAATATGAATTATGCGGATTATAATAATCACTGGTGCTTCCGCTGAATTCCAGATCCTCAAACACAAAATTGAGAACTTTGTGCATTTTCTGCGTTTCGCTGAGCGAATAGCGTACATCATCGGCAATCATATCCGCAAAACGATCGAGCTTTTTCTTGTATTCTCTCTCGCGCAATGTTGGATTATCAAATCGCGACAAAATAAATACGGCCTCTTCCAGCTGCTTCAAATTCGAAAGTCCACCTTCGAGAACATCCATAAAGTCCTGCTCTACACTTCCAAAAGTAATATGCTGGATAATTTCATTAATGAGTTCCCGCGATTCTGCATCGCTGGTCTCACTCTTTTGTTGATCGAGCAGAGGCACCGCCGTTTCACCAAGCTCAAATAAACGATCGCGAACTTTGGATTTAACAAAAGGGTCGGGGTCATCCAACAGATAAACAAGCGATTCTATTTCTGACTTCTTAGCTGACATTATTGTGGGGGATAAATTTACCGTCTGATTATTTTTATAAACAGCGTTAGCCATTAAATCGTGCGATTAAAATAGAGAAAAAGTTGTCGAATTATCTAACTAAATCTCAATTTAAATATTGCCTGTTCAAAACGTATATTTGGCTTTGTACGATAAGCTTCTCGGTCAACTTTTCAATCTATTTAACAAATATATTCATGAAGTTATCCATTACATCCGAAACCGGATTATTACAAAGCGTTATAGTCCACACTCCCGGTAAAGAAGTTTCGCTGGTTAACCCTGAGCTCAAAGACGAGCTCCTTTTTGATGATATTATTTTTGAAAGTGACGCCCGCCAGGAACACCTGGACATGCTAAAAGTTTTTAAAGCTGCTATGCCCTCAGATGGGAAAATTCATGAAATCACCGATCTGTTTGGGCAAACTCTAGATATGGAGGAAGCCCGCGGATATTGCATAGAACAACTAATCCACAGACTGCCAGAAGAAAATCTAAAAGCTATTGACCAAGATCTGCTTAATCTTTCGGGTGATGAACTGTTGCGCTTTGTGGTCAACGGAGTAACATCTTCTATTTCTGACTACAATATGCATCCCACGCCCAACCTTTTGTTTACCCGGGATCTGGCTGCCGTCGTAAACGAAAGCATTCTATTATCACGTCCGGCCAAAAAAGCCCGTTTTCGTGAAGCCGTGCTTATGGAAACGCTAATTAAGTTTCACCCGCTGTTTGGGGATATCAAAGGGAAAACGATTAAAATTTCAGATCAAGAATCTATTGAGGGCGGCGACGTGCTTGTTGCCTCTGATAAAGTAGTACTTATAGGCATGAGTGAACGAACATCGTTCAGCGGGCTGATGAATGCCACAGAAGGATTGCTGAAGCAGGGTGTTGAACATGTTCTTGCCGTCGACATCCCCAAACAACGCTCGTCCATGCATTTGGATACTATTTTTACCTTTGCCAGCGAAACCGAATGTGTCGTTTTTCCACCGGCTATCACCGAACGCAGTAATAACGTCGTAGCCCTGCGATCACAAAACGGATCTATCATTTCGGAATCAAAACCTTCTTTAAAAAAGGCGCTCGAGGAACTGTTAGGTCGCGACTTCACGTTTATTGATTGCGGCGGGTCACAACGCACCAATCAATTTCGTGAGCAATGGACTGATGGTGCTAACGTTTTTGCTTTAGCGCCCGGCGTAATCGTAGGATATGAACGAAACACAAACACCTTCAACGAGTTGAAGAAACATGGATATGAACTAATGAACCAATATGAATTTATTGAAGAATACAGCGATACGCCTTTTGAACCTACGGACAAAAAAATCGCCATCAGCTTTATAGGCCACGAACTCTGTCGAGGGCGCGGCGGCGCTCGATGTATGACCATGCCCATAGCAAGAGAATCCTAAAAATACAGCAGCACCTTTGGATAATAAACCCACCCCTGAGACAACCAGATTTCAAATCAGCGACTTTACGGCCGAGCCTACCATTTGGGAAACCATGCAGCGCGATCTTGATCCCAAAACGGTAACCAAGCATCTGGCTTTATTTCTTATTACGGTTCTAACCGTTTCAATGGCCGGAGCCGGCTTTGTCGGTTTCGAGCCCTCACTATTTCCTCTTGCCCTGCCTTCTCTACCCGACTTTTATCGCGGTTTACTTTTCGCCGGCCTACTTTTAGGATTTTTGGGCGTACACGAATTTGGGCACTATTTCGCCGCACTCTATCATCATATTAAAGTAACCCTGCCTTATTTTATTCCCATCCCACTTGGTATCGGCACCGTTGGGGCCGTTATCCGCATCAAACAAAAAATTAATGACACCTATAAAATGTTCGATGTGGGAGCAGCCGGACCATTAGCTGGTTTTGTAGTTTCCCTTGCTGTATTACTCTATGGATTTTCGACTCTGCCCGATCCCTCATTTATACAAAATTTTGCGGGACACGAAGCAGTAAAAGAATACGTTGCCCAATATGGCGTTTATCCCGACAATCCGCTGCAAGAGACCAATGGCAACGTTTTAATTGTCGGAGATACCCTGCTCTACAGTTTCCTGGCCTCTTTTTTTGAAAACGTGCCCCCCATGTGGGAGATGTATCACTATCCCTTCTTGTTTGCGGGGTGGCTGGGACTTTTCTTTACAGCCCTCAATCTTACTCCTATTGGTCAGCTCGATGGCGGACATATTTTATATTCGTTAATCGGATTTAAAAAACACAAAATCGTAGCACGCATCTTTTTTACTGTGCTTATAACTCTCGGGGGAATCGCTTCGATTCCGTTCATTCATCTTTCTCTTGGTGAATTTGACTACAGTTATGGCTTGTTAAGCTGGATTATTTGGGGAGGAGTGTTGATGATGCTCCTCCGCAAGGCTTTCCGCGAGGATTTCGACTGGATCTTACCCGTCTGGACAGCCTCATTAGCAGCTACCGCATTTTATCTATTCTTTATAGTGGGCAATATTACGACATCCGGTTCATTAATTTGGGTAGTCTGGTCGTTTTTCATTGCCTATTTTGTAGGAATTGAACACCCACCGGCGATTCGCGAACGCAAGCTTGATCCTACCCGAAAGTTCTTAGGATGGCTCAGCATGGCCATTTTCGTGCTTTGCATCAGTCCCAACCCCCTATATTTAATATAAAAATCGTTATCTTTAGTCGCTTTAACCGCAAAACCTAATCTCTCTATTTTAATGCGTTACTTGTTTATTTCTGTCATTGCTTTACTCTTTATTTCATGCTCAAACGAAACTCCTGAAAATGTACCTGATCGGGTAAATCAACTCATTGCCGAAGACAACTATACTCAGGCGTTGGACATCTTAGAAAATGCTGATCCCCAGCAGACAAATGCAGATCTACCTACCCTAAAAGAAAAAACGTACCTTAATTATGGGTTGTACCTGGAGTATCGGGGACCTGAAGAAAGTACCATGCGCGACCGAATGACTTCTGCTCTCGAACAATTTATTGAGGTGCTCAAAATAAATCCTGATAACGAGAAAGCACGAACCGAGATCCGGCAAATAATGGGTATTTACAACACCATGCCCGAAAAATCGCCCGGAGAGGATATCGTTGCAGAACTAAATGAACTGGGGTTTAATTATTAGAAAACGGCAAATATAAAATGAAAGATGAGACTATCATTTGTAACTCTTCGCATCATTTTTGCCATCTGTCTTTTCACACAACCGGACTAAAGCTTATATTTTAAAAAGTGAAATATTTTCAACAAAAGCTTATTAACTTAAAACATGTCCCAAAAATCCAATCCAACTATAAAAAACCGTAAGGCACGGCACGATTACCATATCGAAGAAACTTATGAAGCCGGCATTGTTTTACGGGGAAGTGAGGTAAAATCTCTTCGAGAGGGTAATGCCAGCCTCAGCGAGTCTTTTGCATACTTAAAAGATGGGGAAGTATGGCTTCGGGATATGTACATCAAACCGTATAAAGAAGCTTCCTACACCAATCACGACGAGCGCCGTGAACGCAAATTACTACTAAACAAAAGGGAGATTGCTGATCTCGATAAAGCGGTTTCTCAAAAGGGATACACTATTGTTCCCCTCAAGCTCTATTTCAAAAAAGGATACGCTAAAATTCTGCTCGGAATAGCCCGCGGTAAGCAAAAACATGACAAGCGTGAAGACATCAAAGAACGCGATACCAGACGTGAACTCGAACGTAAGTACAAAGGGACCTATAAAGTTAATATGTAACCGACAAGACCATGTTCGGGTTTAAAAAGTGGCGGCGTAAACGTCTGCTCAAAAAAAGCTTTCCTGACGATCAATTCGCTTTTCTAAAAAGAAACGTCCCCTACTATCATTATTTACCGACTGATCTGCAGAAAAAGCTGGTCGGTTTGACAAACATTTTTCTGAACGAGAAACGTTTTGAAGGATGTGCCGGCCTTGAAATTACGGAACAGATTAGAGTAAGCATCGCTGCCCAGGCCTCCATTCTTCTGCTTGGAACCGAAGATCTCTCTTACTTTTATGAAGGTTTACGGTCAGTGCTCGTATATCCCAAAAAATACGTAGCTAAAGTAAAACAGCGGAATAACGGTATGTTTGTCGAGGAGGGTTTTGAACAACGACATGGCGAAGCTTGGTCGCATGGCTATGTTGTGTTAGCCTGGGATGAAGTCCAGCAAGGTGCATCTGATATCCACGACGGACAAAACTTGATATTCCATGAATTTGCTCATCAGTTGGATTACGAATACGGGGCAACCGATCAGGTAGAATCTCAAAATACAGATTCTTCCTATTTGTCCTTGGCTAACATGTTAGGACGTGAATACGAGAACTTCTTGAACATACTCAAACAAAATCAACAAAGCCTAATCGACGAATATGGAGCGACGAATCCGGCAGAGTTTTTCGCTGTTGTTACAGAGCTCTTTTTTGAAAAACCGAAAGAGCTTAGTCAAAAACACCCGGAGTTATACCAAAGATTCACGGAATTTTATCTTCAAGATCCGGCACGGTATCTCAAATCCTGATGTCAGTCTTTATTATGGGCTATTCCCAGTGATGCTTGAGCAGCACGTAATTCTCCTAGCCCAGGATTGACGTATGGTTCTTTACTTCATCTCCATTTTGATAAAAAAGTTAGCGGAACTGTACCCACCTATTTTTGGGATGTAGTTACAGGCATATTTTGTGGAAACAGTGACAAATATGGAGTCTGTGGCTCTTCATCAGGGCTTATTGCCATGGGAACGTGCTCACCTTTGGGACCCAGCGATTTTATAAATGCGTAAATGGCTCGCATATCCTCTTCACTCATCTTGTTCAGATTCATCCAAGGCATAGGTGGTAAATCCTTGCGATTCCTTAATGTCTCTACCCAGGTTTCCTCATCCCACTCATGAACACGCAAACGCAAATTTGTGGGATAGGTTGTTCCCCAGGGACCACGCCAACCTACCGCTGATCCCGTCAACCAATTTTCTTCAAGGATGTTTCCACCTGACATGAGGTATCCATTCGTATGACAATCATTGCAGCCCGTAATAGTTACCAGATATTTGCCCGCATCAATACGATTATCCCATTTTACAAATGGCGCCTCTACGATATCTTCTCCCTTATTTACACTACAGCTAACGATCAAAACACACAACACTCCAAAAAATAAACCACTCCCTTTCATCTTTTCCTCTCAATATTATTATGCTGATAAACTCCTAACCTCTCAAAACAATGTAGGTATATTTGGGAATTATATCTTAAATATTTTTTGGCTTAACCTACTGTTTTTAATTTATATAAAGCAGTAAAATATTCTATATAAAGACAAAAGGCCGTCCTCTTAGGACGGCCTTTTGATGTAGTTTCGCGGGATGATCTGTAAGCCGAATTCTGTATCCCGACAATATCGGGATGGCAATCATTTATCTGGCCCCCAAATCACTTTGGGTCTCGAGCACTCTACCCGGCTGTATTGCGACGAGCAGCGCACAGCCTGCATGAGCTTGCACCCCGTGAGGTTTGCCCTGCCTCCGTATGTTACCACCGGAGCGGTGAGCTCTTACTTCACCTTTTCACCTTTTCCCTCCCAACGAATCGGGAAGGTAGTCTATTTTCTGTGGCACTGGCTATCCCGAAGACTCGGGATCTTCCCGTTAGGAAGCACGGTGCTCGTTGGTGTTCGGACTTTCCTCTCACCCATATTGGGTGAGCGATTGCCCGATCATCCCTTTAAACCTATTAATTCAAAGAACAGCAACAACCCTTTAAACGGAAAAGATGCGCAACATCGTACAATATGCTGCACATCCCAAAAACAGTTAGTCAACAAAAAACGTTCTACAGGGTCAGCTCTTCCTTGGCATTTTCAAAGAATGAGGGATGCACTACGATACGCCCGCTATTTTCGTCAATGATAATTTTGTTCTTTTTACGAACTTCCACTTGTGTCTGCGGAGGCAATGCCATACCAAGTGCTGCGCCACGCTCCATAGGAACCACTGCCAGACCGTTTGAGAGTCCATTACGAAGACGTTTATAGCTCTTCAGGTAGCGCTGATCGATATTTTCCTCTACCTCTTCACGCTTCTCTAAAAGCATGTCTTCCTCTTTCTGCGTATTCTTCTTTACCTCTTCGAGATTTTCTTTTTTCTCTTCGTGCAGCTCTTTAACATCATCAAGTTTTTCTTGAAGCTCTTCCATTTCAGGATCAACCTCTTCAAGACGCTTTTCGATCTCTTCTAACCGAGACTGCGAGTTTTCAATTACCTGCTTTTGAGATTCAATCTCCTTTGTCAGCGCATCGTATTCGCGATTGTTACGCACCGACATCTGCTGCTCTTCATATTTTTCCATCTTGCTTTCAGCGTCCTTGATCTCAAGCTCAAGGTTATCTCTTTCCACTTTCAGCTCTTTCTTCTCTTCCTCAAGACGACTGATTTTCGCTTCCAGGCGGTTGATGTCGGTTTCAATATCCAGAATCTCTTCTGGCAAATCGCCGCGCAGCTGTTTAAGCTCGTCTATTCTGCTGTCGATATATTGAAGATTTGCTAATTGTTGTAGTACTTCTTCCATAAATTAGATTACGTCGTTTATTCCTGCGGATTTTATTTAACATCAGGCAAATACACCTGCATTGGGTTGGTGACTATTTCGGTTTCAAAAACTTCCAGCTCTTCAAACGCCTCGGTAAGTTCTTGCTGAAGGGCCGTCACCACGGGCACTTCACTTTCATAATGGCCTACATCGACCAGTAAAAAATTATCAGTGTCAGTAAAATAATCGTGATATTTAATATCGGCAGTAACAAAAGCATGTGCGCCTTCACTAATAGCATTGCCGGTAAGCGAAACACCTGCACCGCCACAAACAGCCACTTTTTTGATGCGGTCAACAGACCCCGAAAAGCGAACGGCTTTTACATCGAGTGCCTCAGCCACCGTATCCAAGAATTGTTGCTGGGTCAATCCTTTATCGCGATAAAAACCAACGACCCCCATACCAACATTTTTTGACGGACTAGCAACATCCATCACTTGAAAATTACCATGATGCAACAGCCCATTCTTTTCAAGCTCTTTCTCGAGGTCTGCCACATGGTGCTCATCAATAATAGCTTCATACTTAAATTGATCATCTTTTTTGCCCTCCACCTTATAATAATGAGCCTCTTCAGCCGAATAGTAGTTCAATAATTTTAGTACAGAGCCACTCTCGGAATGACCGGTTGTCAACACAATTTTTCGACTGATACTGTAGCTGTTGTCGAGGAACTTTAGATTTTCGAGTCCCAGCTCTTTTGCCAATACAAAAGAAACCCCATCGAGAGTTGCGTCAAGATTGGTATGAGCGGCAATCAATCCAATATCATTCTTAATGAGTTTGAAAATGATCTTACCCTGTTCATTGGTAGGATTTATCCGATCAATACCTTTAAAAATGAGGGGATGATGGGCAACAATCAGATCGCAATTATTTTCAATTGCTTCATCGACAACATCCAGCGTAACATCTAAACAGGTGAGGAGTCTTAACACTTGCTGATGCGGATCGCCGACGAGCAATCCCACATTATCGTAGTCGAGTTTTGTGCTGGGCGGAGCCCATTGATTTAGGAAGGTGGATATATGCCGAACCTGAATATTCATTTGGGCTATCGGCCTCCGTGCTTTAAAATTGCGATTCTACAGCACCTGAGGCGATGTAAAAATATATCAGAGTCGAAATAAAAAATACTCAGTGTGTGAACTATCAATTTACCTTCGATTCTTTAATTCAGACTCTTAAAATACCATTTTAATAGCTTTCTTAAAAGCTTATTTTTAAAGTGATTCATCATTGTTTATCAATCAATATTAACATACTGTTTAATTAAAACACCCCTGAAAACCGGAGGATTATGCCCGAAGACATTTGTAATAATATTGAAGAGCTACAAAATAGAATAAGCCGAGCTTGCGAAAGTGCCGGACGCAATGCCGATGAGATAACCCTTGTTGCTGTAAGTAAAACAAAGCCAATTGAGGATATTAAAACAGCTTATGGCTGCGGACAGATCCATTTTGGTGAAAACCGGGCAAAAGAGTTGCAGGATAAAATGGATGATTATGAAAATGAAGAAATCCAGTGGCATATGGTTGGGAATCTGCAAACCAACAAAATCAAATACATGGTGGAGCGGGTAAATTGGATTCACTCCATCGAGAAAAGCAAATACCTTCGTGAAATAGAAAAACGAGCTTCCCGCATTAATCGCGTCATCAATACTTTAATACAGATTAACATCAGCGGTGAAGAACAAAAAAGTGGTTGTGAACCTGAAGACTTAAAAGAGATTCTAAAATATGCCCAGGGGCTCAGCCATGTACGAGTCCGTGGGCTCATGGGAATGGCTACGTTTGTAGATCCCGAAGAAGTCGAAAAAGTACGCCCCGAATTTAAGATGCTCAAAGAAATTCGTGATGAACATCGCGATTATGAAGCAGCAAATATACAGCTTGACGAACTTTCGATGGGGATGACTAATGATCTGGAAATTGCCATAGAGGAAGGTTCTACCATGCTGAGAGTGGGCCGAGCCATATTTGGCGAACGTAACTACTAAGCAAAAATATCGTTATAAAACCTTTCAATCTTATTGAGATTTAGTACATTACAAAAGGATAATCAAAAATTCGCTTATTATGGCAGCATGGATCTGGGTACTTATACCGCTGGTGGCAATCATTGGGGGATTTATCATCGAGTATCAAAAAAATAAGATGACGATGATGAATAAAAGTCGACAAAATGAGGAAGAGGTCGAAGATCTTCGAAAGTTGGTCAATTCCTTAAAAGGTCGCATCGAAAACCTTGAAGCAATCGCTGCCGGTGAGCCCGATGATTTTTCTACCGGGGCAGGTCGCGGGATGGAAGAGATCGAGATTGAGGATGAACCTAACATCAAAGAAAAAAACAAACAGGAAGTTTCTAATCTTGCAAACAAAAAACGTGAAAAATCATGAGTGGAGATGCTTTAATTGTAGCAATAGTTTTTGGATCAATTCTTGGCATGATTACTATTCCCATGCTTATTAGCTTAGCTAAAAAGTGGATCGAGCGAAACAACAGCTCTATCCCCGAAGAGCAATTCAACCGCCTGGCTCGGGCGTTTATGGAACACAAAAAGGATACCCAACGCCGTATCCAAAACTTAGAGGCCATTATCTCTGAGGATGGTTCGGCAGAAAATTTTCAAGACGAAGAATCATCGAAACAAATTGAAGCCCCAAAGGAAAGTATCGAGTTTGATGATTCTGAAAATGTATCGGAGAAGTCGGAATCTAACGATAATAACAAGAACAATTTGCGGAACATGCTGCGGGAATAGCATGTTAAACTAATCCCTTTTGACAGATAGCTCATACATACTATGAAATTAACAGCTCTTGAAATAAAACAGCAGGAATTTGATAAGTCGCTGCGCGGCTACGACAAAGACGAAGTTCAGGCGTTCTTAAATCTCATGTCGAATGAGTGGGAACACATGGTAGCAAAAAACCGTGAGCTCGAAAAGCGTATCGACGAGCTGGAAGAAAAGCTCAAGCATTACGAGCGTGTTGAAGAGGCATTGCACGAAACACTACAAACAGCAAAAGAATCAGCAGAGCAAAAGCTTACTGGTGCTCGTAAAGATGCTCGCAACAAAATTGAAAAAGCCGAAATGGAGGCTGAATCTATTATTCGTGAGGCCACCCAACAGCGTCAACAGGTACGACAAAGTATCATCCGGTTGCTCGACCGACGCAAAGAGATTATTGGCGGCATCCGATCCTATCTGGAAATGGCTCAAGAATCACTGGAACAGTTTTCCAAGGATGAAGCTCATCTTTTTGATTTACCCGCCGAAGAAGATGAGTTTTCTGAAAAATTAAGCAAACAAGCCAAACGACGAAGCGAAGCTCTATTTGATGAAAATGAGAATCAGCTCGACGAGGAAGGTCAAAGCATGCCCCCCGGCAGTGAAAATATTGACGATTTGATTGACGAGCTTGACTGACTTTTTGGAATACTTATTATATCGGTCTTAGTGCTTACTTTTGGCGAATGTGATTTCCTATCTACTTAGGCTTTTTATATTTTCTGTAACCTTTTTGAACTATTAAGCTTACTGTATTTATGCAAAGAGAAACCGTTGAAGAGTTCCGCAAAAAACGTGAAGAAGCCCTCTCCTTTCTTAAAAAGCAGACTGATGAACAACCGGACTATTTAATTATCCTTGGAACCGGACTTGGTCGTTTGGCCGAGGAGATTAATGTTGCTGACCGTATTTCTTACTCTGATATTCCGCATTTTTCCGATTCAACGGTGGAAGGTCATGCCGGTAAACTTCTTTTTGGATCTCTTAGCGGGAAAAATGTTGTGGCTATGCAAGGACGCTTTCATTATTACGAAGGCTACACTATGCAGGAGATCGCCTTTCCTCCTCGGGTGCTAAACGCCATGGGGGCGGAAACACTCATTGTTAGCAATGCATGTGGCGGCATGAATCCCAATTATTCCCGCGGCGATATTATGCTGATTAACGACCATATTAATATGTTTGGCGACAATCCGTTAATCGGTCCCAACGATGAGGAACTCGGACCCCGTTTTCCTGACATGAGTGATCCCTATACGAAAAAGCTGCGAAAAGTGGCTGAAAACGTAGCGTTAGAAAAAGGTATTAAAATGCACGAGGGAGTTTATTTGGCCCTTAGTGGTCCAACAATGGAAACAAAAGCCGAATATCGATTTCTCCGAAATATAGGCGCTGATGTGGTAGGCATGAGCACTGTTCCAGAAGTGATTGCAGCCGTCCATATGGGGATGGACGTACTTGGCATTTCGGTGATAACTGACGAATGTTTCCCCGATGCTCTAGAACCTGTTGATATTGAAAAGGTATTGAAGGCTGCCGGTGAAGCCGAACCAGATATGACCACCGTAATCACCGGTGTACTACAACAACTTTGATATCCCAATTAAACCATCCATCCAAATGTCATTTCCCTACGGCCGCATTTTTCTGATTGGATTTTCACTTCTTCTTTTAAGCTGTGGTACCACCGATAAAACAAAGCCGGCACCGGAAGTAACCAAAGAAAATTTAAAAGTGGTGACCGAAACCACTCCTGCTATTATTGGTGGATTAGATGCTCTTTATCAGCAGTTGCGGTATCCCTCAAATAGCTCCCAACAGTCATTAAACATTACGTTAAAAGCCAACATCTTGGTTAACAGCAATGGAAACGTAAAACAAGTTTCATTCGACGAAGATAACTATTCCCAATATAAAGAAGCGGCTCGTGAAGCTATACATTCCGTCAGATTTGTACCGGGCAAACGCAATGGCAAAGCCGTTGATATGTTTATAACCATTCCGATACAGTTCAATGCCCGATAAAAACAGGCAGCAGCTTTACAGTACGAAAAATTTATAGTCAGAAATAAAAATTTATATCAATTTTTATTCAAAAAGCGTTAATTTGCAGAAGCTTTTATTATAAAGAGCACATAAGCGATTAATAAACCATATCACCCAATTTTAAATCATATGTTTAACGGTGATTTTAATGATGATATTTGGGATGAGCATCAATGGGAATCTCACCTGAATGAAATCGAACGGAAGAGTTCCGGCCTGAGAAAGTTCATCATTCCCGAACACTCCGGCAACATACCCCGATGGCTCAAGCTTCTGCAGGAAAGCTCGGACGAGTTTGACGCTGTGGACGCTTTCATTGAAGAAGAACTGCTCATTGACGAAGCCTATTTTCCGGGCGAAGATGATGATGAAATCGATGATGAGGACGGGGAAGAGGAATGGGAAGATTTTTTGTTTGACGACTTTGAAGATGACTTCTTTTTCGAAGAGGAAGAAGATGATTTTGATGCAGGCGAAGAATGGAAGGAGCTCAGCGAAGACTTTGCAATGACAAACATGGGGTCCATAGATACACTTTACATATATAATACTTCCCGAACATTGGCAGCCGCAGTACTACAGTGGGCCGAAAGTATGAATCCCAAGAATATTACTCCCGATTTTAATGAGTTCGTAGGCAACATTTTAAAAATCGGAGCTAAAATTGCCGGCGGATACAGCTTTGGTTTTGATCGCGATTTTCTGGGTGGTAATATCGCCTACACCAAAAAAGCCCTATACTGTTCTAACGATGCTCTAGTAATTTTACAGCGAGACCTTAAAGGAAGTTCTTACATCCCCTCAAAAAAATATTACCACTTCCATGAACAGCTATTTACGCTCCGTAATGATATTGGCATTTATATCCAGGAGTTAAGAGAGGAATTCCACAATAGGATTTAAAAAAGTGTTCAAGTGCTGAAGCTCCAGAGCAAAAGCACTCCAGCACTTGAATTAAGCCAACCTAATCCCAAATAGCTACTTCCCGATTCCCTTCGGAGTCCGAACTCCCGCGGAACATACCATTGGTATTCATATCCGTATAGATATTGCCGTACTTATCTACCGCAATCATGCCGGCCTCACCGGGATTAAGTACCTCATTTAACAGATAGTCTCCGGCTTCCTGCAAGGTAGCATCCTTATATTTCATATACGAACCTACCGTATGTCCTGATACAGCACGCATAATTTTTTCGCCCCAGCCAGTCATCGATACAGCCACCACATCACTGGCATACGTTCCGCTTCCAATGATGGGCACATCGCCCACGCGACCAAATTTCTTGTTCGTCATACCACCAGTAGAAGTACCTGCCACAATTTGACCTTCTTTATCCACGGCCACGGCACCTACCGTACCAAATTTTTCTCCGTCAGCATACAAAGCTGTTTTGTCTTCTTTGGGGATCAAGCTCGACTGCTGGCCATCCCCTTCTTTCTCACGCTCCAAGGCACGCTGCAGGGCCTGGTATCGCGACTCAGTATAAAAATAATCCTGATCAACGCGCTCAACACCCATTTTATCAGCATACCGCTCGGCTCCTTCTGTCGCAAACATCACGTGTTCAGAGGTTTCCATCACCTTCCGAGCCAGCGTAATCGGATTCTTCACCGTTTTAACCCCGGTAACCGCGCCGGCTTCAAGGGTATTTCCAACCATAAATGCGGCATCCAGTTCGTGTTCGCCGTCATGAGTAAATACAGCCCCTTTCCCTGCATTAAAACGAGGATTATCCTCCAAATAGTTAATCACCTTTTCTACGGCATCTTCTGCAGATCCCCCATCAGCCAAAATATCTTCACCAATCGTCAATGCTTCATCCAGATCATCAAAATAGGCCTGCTTCACCGAATCGGGTCGATCTTCCGAGATCGCTCCCGCCCCACCGTGTAATGCTATTGCCCATTCTTTTTGCTGCTGTTCCTGCTGAGCATCGGATTGCGTACAGCCTATAGCTATCAGCGCAACCACCACTAATCCAATTACCTTTCTCATAATCCCCATACTAAATTACAGTTGGTTAATGTTGATTTGCAAAATTATAAGCAGCAAAACTGCCACTTCAAAGTATGTAAGTGTTTTGTAACAACATTTAATAGCTGTAAGGTTTTTCACAGTTAACGGTCATACTAATGTGAATAGTCATCAAACATATCAATTTCCTTTTGCTTCCTATCCTGCAATCAGGATAACATTGCTGCTGGCAGCAGGAATTATTGTAGATTATCAGGTTGATCCCATCTTGCCATTTTGGATCCTTATTTTCGGATCTGCTGCTATTGTATATCTGATCGCAGAAATTAGCTATCGCAAATCCCTGAATAGCCACATCTATAGTATTGTTATCCTGTCTTATTTAGGATTTATCATCAGCTTTGGCGGCATATGGCATTCTTTCTGGGATTATCGAGAGGCTCCACCTGAGGCCAAGATTATTAATTCATACACATGGGAAGAGCTTACATTTATCGGTAGCATCCAACAGATCAAACAAACGAGTACCGGCAAATTTCAGGTTGATGTCGAAGTAGATACCACGATTTTCCCGGATAATATTATATGGGACAAATCATTTAAGTTACGTGCTGTACTTAATCCCGCTGATCACAATATTCCTACGGAATTAAAGCTCGGAAACAATATTGTATTCGAAGCTACCGTGTATCCACTCGAAGAAAAGCGAAATCCATCTCAATTTAACTATAAGCAATATCTTGCCTCCCAAGGCATTTATAGCCAAGTTGGCATAAAGCAAATTATTTCAATCACTCCGATCCACAACATCTGGCGGTGGAGCTTTTTCAGAAAACACGTACTCAATGCCATCGATTCTAACTTCAGCAACCAAAGCTCTTCTCTGGCCAAAGCCCTGTTAATCGGGTACAAGAACGAGCTGGCCCGGGAAGAGAAAATTTTGTTTTCACGAGCCGGACTTTCCCATATCATGGCAGTATCTGGCTTGCACGTTGGATTCTTACTGTTTCCCTTCTGGCTGGTTATCCCCTTCTTTTGGACGCTCAAATATGGAAAACAAATTGGGGTTACACTGCTTATCATCACGCTGTTTATTTATGCCGGCCTCACGGATTTTTCCCCTTCTGTAACCAGAGCTTCGTTAGTGGGAATACTATTGGCTTATGGCAAGCTGTTTCATAAAGTCCGTGACTCCAAAAATCTAACCGCTGTTGCCGCTTTAATCATTCTCTTAATTAATCCATCAGATCTGTTTTCTATTGGATTCCAGCTCTCTTTCGGGGCCGTTTACATTATTCTGTTAACCGCTCCGGTCATTCAGCGCTGGTTACCCTCCTGGATCCGATTCCGCTGGTACGGTAAACCCATCATGATTATCATTATTTCATTTATCGTTCAAATTGGTCTTTTTCCACTGCTTGCCTATTACTTTGGGGAATTTTCTCTCGTTGGCCCCCTAGCCAACGCCTTTGTCATTCCCTTTCTTGGGGTTGCAGTGCCTAGTGGACTGGCCTTACTTATGCTAACACCTTTTGCTCCAGATCTTGCACAGACACTAAATTATCCTGTAGATTTATTTTTACAATGGTTGCACGAACTTGTTGCTTTTGCAGCTAGCCTACACTTGAGCTGGGTTCAAGTTCATGTTGACAGCCTGCTATTTTTCGGTATATGGATTGCCATTATCTTTTTAATTGCCTCACTACCCATCCCCAAACTTCGGTGGAAGTTTTTAATCTTGCTTTTACTGGTTGGCTGCCTTCATCAGGGGAACAGAGTTATTCAAAAACTGTCACCTGCAACACTGAATCTGACCTTTTTTGATGTAGGACAAGGTGACGCGGCCCTCGTAACTACGCCAACCAATAAGCATTTTCTAATTGATGTTGGCCGCTGGCAACCCGATTACAATAGTGCAAAGTATATCATCATTCCACATTTGAAAGAACAGGGAATCAATAAACTGGATGCCGTATTTCTTTCTCATCCCCACGCAGACCATATCGGTGGTATTCTCGAAATTATCGATTCCATTCCCGTTGATACAATTTACAATTCGGGCACAGAATACGATTCTCAACTTTTTAAAACGTACAACAAAAAAGCCACTGAATATAATATTCCCATTAAGCCTCTGATGGCCGGTGATAAAATCTCAATAGATCCTGCAATACAAATGTTTGTTTATGGCCCGGAAGAATCAGTCTCCCAATCAAATATCAACAATCGCTCGCTGGTTATTGAACTCATTTATGGAGATACGGAATTTCTTTTCATGGGTGATGCCGAACATGTTCAGGAAGAGAACCTCTTGACACATTATCCTAAAATGATGGATACTGATCTCCTTAAAGTTGGCCATCACGGTAGTAAGACCAGTTCCGGTTCTTCACTCCTTAAGTCGACTTCTCCGCAAATAGGTGTTGTCTCGCTCGCAAAACGCAACCAGTTTGGACATCCGCATCGCCAGGCATCCAAGCAACTACACGAGCATATTCCATCCCTCCATTTTACCAGCCTGGAAGGGGCAGTGCAATTTTATTCCGACGGGAAAAACATCTACAGCCGGTAGTTCCTCTCAATGCCTTAACACTCAATTTATATTTCTGCCATACTCGAAAAAGAGTTGGAATCTGACCACTAAAACTTTTTATTTATATGGTTTCAGGAAGCATCTATTTATCTTTAAGTAATTTTTATGTCCAAAAAGGAACGACCAAGCTTCGAAGAGGCTTTACAAAGACTGGAAGATATTGTAAATCAACTGGAAGACGAATCTATTTCACTGGAAGAGTCTATTGATCTCTACGAAGAAGGCATTAAACTATCTAAAATTTGTACAGAAACTCTAGAAGAAGCCGAATTACGCATCAAGAACGTGGCTGATCAACATGCCGACGATAATGAAAAAGAATAACCGACTATGGAATTTGAGAAAGTAACACCCGGTCCGCTGTTAGCAGAAATTGATTCGCCTGATGATCTAAAAAAATTAGATCCCGAGCAGTTGGTAGATGTTTGCGATGAGCTCCGTGATTTTATCATTGATATCGTCTCTATTCATGGCGGACACTTTGGCGCCAGCCTCGGCGTAGTGGAAATGACGGTGGCGCTGCACTATGTCTATGATACGCCCAAAGATCTCTTGCTTTGGGATGTTGGTCATCAAGCATACGGACACAAAATCCTTACGGGTCGGCGCGATAATTTTCATACAAACCGCAAATATGGCGGACTTTCGGGCTTTCCCAAACGCAGCGAGAGCAAATATGACACGTTTGGCGTAGGACACTCGAGCACTTCGATTTCTGCGGGATTAGGTATGGCCGTGGCTCGTGACCTTGATCAATCCGGCAAAAAAGTCGTTTCCGTTATTGGTGATGGGGCCATGACCGGCGGCCTTGCCTACGAAGCCATGAACAATGCGGGCGTCATGAATTCCGATATCCTGGTCATCCTAAACGACAATAATATGTCCATTGATCCCAATGTGGGAGCAATGAAAGAATATCTGACTGAGATTACGACCAGTAAGACCTTTAACAAGCTGCGCGATGAAATTTATGATATGCTCGGTCATTTCAAATCGGCCGGCGAAAAAATGCGCACTGTTGCATCGCGACTTGAAAAGGCAATTTCTACCGCCATCACACCCGGCGGGCTATTTCAGGCATTAGGATTTAAATACTACGGTCCCGTTGATGGGCACAATGTGGATGCCATGCGTCGCCATCTGGAAGATTTAAAAGATATTCCAGGGCCAAAATTGCTGCACGCCGTTACGGTGAAAGGAAAAGGGTTTGCTCCCGCCGAACGCGAACAGACCAAATGGCACGCACAAAGCAGTCCATTTGATAAAATTACCGGCAAACAGATTGATCCGGATACCACCCCCAAGCCACCAAAGTACCAGCACGTTTTTGGGGAAGCCGTTGTCGAGCTCGCTGATGAAAACGAAGATATTGTTGGAATAACACCGGCCATGCCAAGTGGATCGAGCTTGTGGCCGTTAATGAATAAATATCCCGACCGTGCTTTTGATGTAGGCATAGCGGAGCAGCACTCCATCACCTTTGCAGCGGGATTGGCAGCCGAAGGCAAAAAAGCATTTGCTGCCATTTACTCAACCTTCCTCCAACGGGCCTATGATCAGGTAATTCACGATGTAGCTATTCAAAAACTGCCGGTTGTATTCTGTATTGACCGGGCCGGACTCGTGGGTGCCGACGGACCTACCCATCACGGATTATACGATATTTCTTATCTGCGCAGTGTACCAAATATGATCGTTTCTTCTCCGATGAATGAGGAGGAGCTGCGCGATATGATGTACACCGCCTCAAAGTTTGACGATCACGCTTGGGCTATTCGCTATCCACGTGGACGGGCGACCGGCATGGATTATCCCGAAGGATTTAAGGATATGGAAATTGGAAAAGGACAGAAGCTGCGAGACGGTGATGAAATTGCCATCCTCAGCTTTGGTCCATTCGGCAACTACGTAATGGAAGCTGCCGATGATCTGGCCGAAGAAGGCATCAAGGTGGGACACTTTAACATGCGATTTGCCAAGCCGCTTGATACCGATCTCATTGACGAAATCTGTCATACCTACGAGCGTATCATCACCATTGAAGATGGCACTAAGTTAGGTGGATTTGGAAGCGCCGTTGGTGAGTACCTTGCCGACAAGCCACACCATATTCCTACA
Organism: Fodinibius sp. GM21; assembly: GCF_058386955.1. NCBI lineage: Bacteria > Pseudomonadati > Balneolota > Balneolia > Balneolales > Balneolaceae > Fodinibius > Fodinibius sp. GM21. The sequence continues at coordinate 430,206 of NZ_JBYEIQ010000003.1, forward strand.
ACTATCATGGGCGTCCCCGACCGCATCGTGGAACACGGTACGCAAGAAGAACTTCACCACGAAGTGGGCCTTGATCCGGAAGGCATCAAAAAGAAAGTGCGCGAAGTGCATGAAGCAGCTTCTTTGAAAGCGTAAACCCCACTCCTTTTAACTAACTCCCAAACCCTCAGGATATTAAAAATCCTGAGGGTTTTTTGTTGCTACAGGCTCAAATTCTGCTTCCTTTTTTAGTGCAGCTTGTAAGTGCTTTTCATATTCCTCGGCTGGGATTTCGATGCACCCAAATTGCGCCAGATGCTCGGTCCAAAATTGCGTATCCCAAAGCTCAAAGCCTCCTTGCTTTAGTGCCTGATGCGTCCAGTACAATGCTACTTTTGAGGATTCTTTAGCCCATCCAAAAAGCGACTCCCCAAAAAAGGCTGCTCCCAGCGACACGCCATATTGTCCACCAACAAGCTCCCATTTTTTGTTATATACACTCACTGAATGAGCGTATCCCAACTGATGCAAACGACAGTACGATTCAATAATTTGATGTGATATCCATGTTGAATCGCGATCGGCGCAGGCCTCCATTACCTGGCGAAAGTTGTAATCAAACTTGATGTGGTAGTGATGATTGCGAACGATCCGCTGCACGTTAGAAGAGACATGGAAGTCATCTATTGGTATTATCCCACGTCGGCTTGAGGTATACCATTTAGCCTCCTCATCATCCCGAGAGTCGGCCATTGGGAAAATTCCGTTGGCATAGGCATTAAGTAGCTCGTTCGGTTTAATCATCTACGAAAACTGCATTGCATAAATGTTTCCATATTACTGCCAATGGGAGAACCCGGAGGCGGACTCAAGGGCTCTGTTGGCATAAACATCTCTCCTTTGTCCTTAAATTGTTGCAATGTTCGATAGCCATATAGCAGGGAAGCGATTCTCTGTTCATTTTCGGCCCTGTTCTCTGCCTCATTTCGCATCCATTCCCGAAGCGCCTCAAGCTTAAAATTTGTCACTGCGCGTACTTGTGATGAAGCATTTTCATCCGCAGCCAAATTCATCATCTGATACAATATCACATGATTGATCGTATTCTGTATTGCTCCTTCGTAGCCTTTTGCAACGGACTGTTTCCACGTTCGATCAATTACGGTATCAAGCATATCGCCAAGCCCCAAGTTTTCGGCATTATGTGCCTCAGCATTTACTAGTCTTGCCGCACGCTCAGTGTTAAATAACAATTTGGCTGACATTGCAGCCGCTGTTTCAGCTGCGCCCAATGGATCAAACGTCGGATCAGTATGACTATTAAAGAGTTCGCGAGAATCATAATAGCCGATGGGACGAGGGGGAATCAGCTCTACAATGCGCTCCGGCATAGTTAATTTTTCAGCAGATAAGGTTTTCAGCATGGCATCCAAAGCAGCCCGCTGTTTTGATTCCGCTACCGGTTCTGGCCCCGACTGATTATCACCACGCAAATTATAACTGTAATCCTTTCCGCCAATAAGTTTTACGGTTCCTTCAATTTGATAACGGTGATAGAGATAAATGGGCACCAGCGCATCCTCTAACTCAGCCATTGGCGTACCTTGTGGGATATTCGACTCCGAAAAGTTCTCCAATGCAATCTTTCTAACATTCATTATATGATGCAGCTGATCGACCGCATTTTTACCATTATCCCAGAGGTGGGCTTTGGGATGCGCGCCACCTGCCGGACGTGCATCCGCATCCGAGATATACAGTAACCCTTCATCGATAGCATCTTCGATCACATTATTCAATGCAGCCTCTTCATCCGGTAACTCAGAGACATCCTTATAACCATATTTCACGGCCACCTTATCCCATTCGCCAATGCCTGTATCATAAGCATCAGATAAATCGAGCGTACTATCTTGGGTGATATTCACTTTGGGAGCCGGATAATCCATAACCGAAGCACGGTTATTTGTACTTGCCGCAAAGTTATGGGCCAATCCTATTGTATGTCCTACTTCGTGCGCCGAAAGCTGACGGATTCTTGCCAGGGCCATCGCCAGCATTGGATTATTTTCGTCGAATGTTTCACCCTCTTTATATGGTGATAATAATCCCTCGGCAATCAGGTAATCCTGCCGTACGCGAAGCGATCCAAGAAGTACATGACCTTTGATGATTTCTCCCGTTCGCGGATCCACCACCGACGTACCGTATGACCAACCCCGCGTAGAGCGATGCACCCAGTTGATCATATTATAGCGCACGTCCATGGGATGCGCACTATCGGGCAACATTTCTACGCGAAAGGCATCCTTAAATCCCGCCGCCTCAAAAGCCTCATTCCACCAGCGAGCGCCATCGAGCAGGGCTCCACGGATAGGTTCCGGCGTTCCGGGATCCAGGTAATAAACGATGGGTTCTACCGGCTCGCTCATCTCAGCATCGGGATTTTTCTTCTTCAGGCGGTGCTTCGTAATAAATCTTTTAGTCAGCGATTCGCTAATCGGCGTACTATAATCCTGATAGCTGATACCAAAATATCCCGCTCGGGAATCAAATCGACGCGGCTCAAAATCATCATCCGGCAATTCTACAAAAGAATGATGCTGGCGAACAGTGATCGCATCCGAAGTAGGCGTCACCGAGCGAACCTGTCCCCCGGGATTACTGCCCGTAAACGTCAGCGTTGCCTCAAATTCGGTATTCTTTGGAAAGTTCATCGTAGACTCGCGATACAACGCCGACCGACTTTTATCTATGCTGAAACTCCCTTCGTTACTTTGCTGTAAACGCTCACTCACACCATGAGCATCACGCATCAGAAAATCCGTAACGTCAATAAGTACCGCATCTTCGTTTTGGGCGGCCACTTCAAATCCCCATAAGACGGATTGTGCAAAGGCATCACGCACCGACTCCTTTTCTTTGGGATTATCGGTTATCGCCCTGTAGGAATAATTAGGCTGCACCATCAGAACCTTAGGACCGCGACGCTCAAACTTGACGATGCGGTCGTCACCCAACTGGTTGCGATCGAGCCCAATATCATTGGACCCGACTCCTGCCGTAAGAGAATTAACGTATAAAAATTCCGTATTAAACTTATCGATCTCCAGCCATATTTTACCGGCAGTATCATCCCAGTAGTACGTAAAATAACCTTCTTCTTGTTCCATCCCCTGTGTTTTCTCATTGATTGAGGGGAGGTCCTGAGATAAGCCGGTGGCCGCAGTGAACAAAAGAGTTAAAACTAATACAAGCAGTCGCTTCATCGGTGCAATATTTAATTAGAAAGTTAAAACCGATGGTAAGTAACTGGTTTTCAGGAAAAGATTAAAATCAGGATACATCTTTTAAAGAAAGTACTATAACCACAAAACTGAACCTTCCAACATCAAAAAAGGTCCTTGAGATGATTAGTAGTTAAAAATTAATAAAGTCCCTGTATAACTAAATTCATTGTCATCCCCCTACTCACAAAAACCGTCAGTTTTCCCCCTTCGAAGGTCGCCGACGCATCATAGCTTTAGCGACGTTGCGGGGACAGGGAGATGATAGCTTTTTATCATACTCAAAAATACTAAAATCAATAAAGAAGCCCGGCACTTTCAAGTGTCGGGCATTGAATAGCATCTAAAAAAAGATTTAAGCGTTACTCATCACCCTCATTATCCGCGTACATTTTAGCGAGATCATTGATCATCTCTTCGTTGATACCGGAGGTAACAAATCCACCATCATGATATAGATTCTGCATCGTCACTTTTCGGGTCAGATCAGAAAAAAGCGTCACGCAGTAGTCCGCGCATTCGTCAGCAGTAGGATTCCCCATAGGAGCAATCTTTTCGGCAAAGGTGTACATACCGTCAAAGCCCTTAATCCCACTTCCGGCAGATGTTTTGGTCGGCGCCTGCGAAACGGTATTCACGCGGATACCACGATCGGCCAAACGGCTGCCGTAATTACGAGCAATACTTTCGAGCAGCGCTTTTGCGTCGTTCATATCGCTGTACTTCGAGAAAATACGTTGCGCACCAATGTACGATAACGCCACAATACTTCCGCCGTCAGCAAGAATATCAGCCTCATCTGCATAGCGGATCACCTTATGCAGCGAAATAGCAGAAATATCCATCGTCTGCTGCATCCACTGATAATTTAGTTCTTCGTAGCCCTTCTTTTTGCGCACATTAGGCGACATCCCAATAGCGTGAAGCATAAAGTCAATCTTGCCGTGCTCCTCTTTTACGTTCTGCATCAGCTCTTCAATTTCATCCTCGTTGGTCACATCACAAGGGAACACTTCTGCTCCTGTTTCTTCGGATAGTTCATCCAGATCTCCAAAGCGAAGAGCTACCGGAGCATTGGATAATGAGAACTCCGCCCCCTCTCGTTTACACGCTAAAGCAATTCTCCACGCGATGCTGCGTTCATCCAATGCACCAAAAATCAATCCTTTCTTTCCCTTAAGCAGTCCATATCCTTGTTCATCAGCCATAAGTTACGATCCTCAATTTCTTAGAATTCAATAGATTTCTGTGGGAAGATAATAAAAGAAACATAAAAACTGTCATTACACATTTTGCCTAAACCCTTACCATTATTTCTGATAAATAATTCTGTTGATAACACAAAAAAATGTCCTTATTTTGCGGGACTCTTATTCCCATGCTCTATTCAGGAATAGCATGAACAGTTTTAAAGATTAGATAATTACGAACACATGTTTCAAGATCTCTCATCAAAATTAGATAGCGCCTTTCAAAAGCTGAAAGGAGAAGCTCAGATCACCGACGTAAACATTGCGGAGACGGTGAGAGAAATACGTCGTGCCCTGCTCGATGCCGATGTGAACTATGACGTTGCCAAAGAGTTCACGAACAAGGTCAAAGAGCGCGCGATGGGCGAAGATGTTCTTACGGCCGTTAATCCCGGTCAGCAGTTTACCAAGATTGTACATGATGAGCTTACCGACATCTTAGGTCAAGAGCGTGTGGATATTTCTGTTGCACACACACCGCCCACGGTTATTTTGATTGCAGGCCTGCAAGGTTCTGGCAAAACAACCTTCAGCGCCAAGCTTGCTCGCTACCTAAAGCAGGAAAACAACCGAAATCCCATTTTAGCAGCGGCCGACGTTTATCGTCCGGCTGCCATTGACCAGCTTAAGACCCTGGCCAGCCAAATCGATGTGCCCGTCTATTCAATTGATCAGAAAGATGCGGTACGAGCTGCAAAAGAAGCCGTTTCGATGGCTAAAAGCCTGGCGCTTGATACTGTCATTATTGATACGGCCGGACGTATGCATGTGGATGAGAAGATGATGAACGAGGTGGCTGAAATTAAAGAAGCTGTTGAGCCACATGAAACGCTCTTCATTGTTGACTCCATGACGGGACAAGATGCTGTAAATACAGCAAAAGAATTTAACAAGACCATCAATTACGATGGCGTAGTATTAACGAAACTTGACGGTGATACCCGCGGCGGGGCAGCCCTTTCGATTAAGAATGTGGTCCAAAAACCGATCAAGTTTGTAAGCACCGGTGAAAAGCTGGATGCCCTTGCTCCCTTTTATCCCGAGCGAATGTCAAAGCGTATTCTCGGTATGGGTGATGTGGTATCACTTGTGGAGAAAGCACAGAAAGAATTTGATGAAGAAGAAGCACAAAAGCTGCAGAAGAAGATTAAGTCTGACGAGTTTGATCTCGAAGACTTTTATCAGCAGCTACAACAAGTAAAAGGCATGGGTGATATTTCGGATCTCGTAGGAATGATTCCGGGAGCCGGTAAAGCCCTGCAAGAATCTGACACAGAAATTGATGAAGATTCCTTCAAGCCAATTGAAGCAATCATTTGTTCAATGACTCCGGAAGAGAAACATAATCCGGATATTTTAAATGCCACTCGAAAGCGACGCATCGCCAGAGGTTCCGGAACACGCGTTTCGGATATTAACGATCTTTTAAAGCAGTTTGAACAGATGAAGAAGATGATGAAGTCGTTCTCCGGCATGGGCAAGATGGGCAAACTGATGCAAGGCATGAAGGGTATGAGAGGAAATTTACCATTTGGTTAACACCATTGATGCTGGCTGTTTAGCCCAGTCACGCATCAATTAGATAAAAATATTGCGCAAGATTCCGTCAATATCCTCTATTTGAAATCAACGCAAATTTAAAATTATAACTAAGGAGATAATCCATTGTTAAGAATAAGATTACAACGTAGAGGTCGAAAAAAACGACCGATCCATCATATTGTCGTTGCGGATAACCGCAAACCCAGAGATGGACGAATTATTGAAGATTTAGGTCGTTTTGACAACATAACCCCAAAAAATCAGCTTGATTTAGATCGTGAGCGTGCTCTGCACTGGTTAAAGCAAGGAGCGCAGCCCACCGATACCGTTCGTTCTATTTTCAAGAATGAAGGGATCATGTACGAGATGCACCTGATTCGCTGGGGCAAATCGGAAGAAGAAATTGAAGAAGCTCTTTCCGAATGGCGTGAAAAACGCGAAGAAAAAGAAAAGGAAGTGCCTACGCGCAAAGAACGTCAGCAGGCACTCTTGGAAGCCGAAGAAAAGGAATTCCAAAAGCAGCTTAAGAAGAAAGCTGAAGAAGCTGCCAAAGAGAAAGCCAAACAAGAAGCTCTTGCTTCTGAGGAAGACGAGGAGTCTGATGAAGAAGAAACAGCTGCTGAAGCTGAGGAAGAAGCAGAAGTAGTAGAAGAGGAAGGCCAGCAAGAGGCTGAAGTACAAGAAGAAGCTGCTGACGAAGAAGAGACTGAAGAAGTCCAAGCTGAAGCTCAGGAAGAGGAGTCTGACGAGGACGAATCTACTGAAAAAGCCGAAGCCAAGGAAGAAGATACCGAAGAGGAAGAGGTTGAAGCTTCTGATGACGATGAAGAGGAAGATGCTGCGGATGAGGATGAAGAAGAATCAAAAGCAGAAGGACAAGTATCTACTGATATGTTAGCCAAAGAGGCTATCGAACATATCGAAAATACTCCTCTTGATGAGCTTGAAGGCTTTGTCCCTGAAGACGAAGATCGGGTAACCGTTCAGCGTGCTTTGGATGACAAGAAAGAAAATAGTTAAATAAGCTAAGTAGGTGGGGCCCACCTTAAAGTGGAGTCCACCAGACAAGCTATGCTGGAACCAATTGAAAACCAGTACGAAAAGATCGGGTATATTTCCCGATCACACGGCGTACAGGGAGAAGTATTAATCATTCCCGAGGTTTACGCGCCAACACTTTTTGATACTATTGATCTGGCTCGTCTTGAAACGGCCAGAGGGGATTTAGTCCCCGCTCGAATTGAGTCGGTTCGAGTGCAAGAAAAAAACAACCGGCTTTCGTTCTTTGTAAAATTTGAACACATAACGGATCGCACGCAGGCCGAAAACTTGAAAAACGCTTCGGTCTTTGCTGATCGCGAGATCGTCGAATTTCTGCTTGATGTGGATGCTTTGCCGTTGGATTTAACCTCTTTTGCAATAGTAAGCGAGAGACAATCCATTGGTACAGTTGAAGAAATGCTGGAAACCCCGGCACATCCGATACTACAGGTAGTTACAAATGAGCAAGAGGAGTTACTCATCCCCCTTGTGGATGAGTATGTTGCCGATATTGATGAGCAAGCAAAACAAATTCAATGCAGAAATCTGGAACAACTGAAAGGTATATAGTATGATGCGCATTGATATTATATCGGCCGTTCCACAGCTTTTGGAGAGCCCTCTAAAACACAGTATTGTGGGCAATGCTCAAGATGAAGGGTTGGTTGAAATCCATACTCATGATCTGCGTGACTACACTGAGGATAAGCATAATAAAGTAGACGATTATCCTTATGGTGGCGGTGCCGGCATGGTGCTAACACCACAGCCCATTTTTTCTTGTATTGAGCACCTACAAAGCCAGCGGGATTATAATGAGATTATATTCACGGCTCCAAACGGAACACCGTTTGAGCAAGAAGATGCCAACAGGCTATCGACTGATAAAAATCTCATGTTTCTTTGTGGTCACTACAAAGGTGTCGATCAACGTGTGATAGATTCATTAATCACCAAGACCTACAGCATTGGCGATTATGTACTTTCGGGCGGCGAACTGCCGGCCTTAGTGATGGTTGATTCCATCGTGCGAGTTTTACCCGGCGTTTTAGGCGACTCTGAAAGTGCTCTTACGGATTCCTTCCAAAATGAGAACTTGCTGGAAGGTCCCGTTTATACGCGTCCCGCTGAATTTAAGGGGATGAAAGTGCCGAGCGTGCTGCGATCAGGTGATCATCAAAAAGTGAAGGAATGGCGACGTCAACAGTCGCTTGAGCGTACCAGGAAAGTACGTCCGGATATTTACAAGAAATTTCGAAACGAACAGTAGTAAGGTAACATTATGGATAAGTTAAAATTAGCAGAACAGACATTAATAGACGATGAGTATCCCGAGTTTAAAACCGGTGATACCGTTGTTGTACACTATCGCGTTCGCGAAGGCGACAAGGAGCGAATCCAGAAGTTTGAAGGACTCGTAATCTCTCGACGCGGAACCGGTGCCAACCAGACATTTATGGTGCGCAAAGTTTCCGCAGGAAATATTGGCGTTGAGCGTATTTTCCCGCTTTACTCTCCCTTTATTGCCAAAATTGAGCTGAAGCGACAAGGAGATATTAAACGCTCAAAGCTCTATTATCTGCGCGACAGACAAGGAAAATCTGCTCGTATTAAAGAGAAAGATCAGAACCGAGATGAGGTTCGTGAGTTGAACCGAGAGGCAGAAGCAAAAGCTGCTGCTAAAGAAGAAGCGCAAAACGCTGACGAAGAAGAATAGTTTTCGTCGATATTTGCGTTGATTTTATTGGTTTGATCTGTTGATAGTCAGGCAAAAAATTTGAAGCCATTCTATCCCTTTACTGTGGATGGAATGGCTTTTTTATTTCAAATAATATAAGAATCCTATCAGAACCGTCCTCGAAAACCTATCTCTTTACCGCCTCATACACCGTCATTGGTGGGATATTACGCCATTCCCAAGAGGTATTTACGTTTCCAAAGGTTTCTCGCAATGGTTCTTCAAGATGTCCTGATGTTTGATAGGCCAGGAACTCTCCGCCATCGCGCAACAATTTATAACTTTGATCGAGAATAGACGACTTAACTTCCGCATCCAAAAATGAAAAAGGAATACCGGAGATAATAAAATCAACGTGTCCTATAATATCTTCGGGCAATAACTCGGTTACATATTCAACACTCTGATCGTAAAGCATGGTCCTCGTACCATCGATTTGTTGCAGCTTCTCAAACAAGATTTCATTGGTTTCAAAAAGATGCAGTTGAGAATTTGGTGTCATATGATCAAGCAGATAGTGAGAAAAAACGCCCGCCCCGGCTCCATATTCAACTACGGTAATGTCTTTAGAGAAATCGATCGGCCGACAAACGGTACGCACGCAAAATCGTGATGTGGGCGTTACCGAAGCGACGTCTTTGTCTTTAAAAAAACTCTTGAGATATGCTAACGTACTCATACTGGGTTATTCGTTGCTGACGCGGGAATTAGCTCCCGCGCTAATAATTTCTAATCTAACTCGTTTTCGAGCTGTTCTATTTGATCGCGAATGCGGGCTGCTTCCTCAAACTCCATGTTCTGTGCAGCCGTGTACATTGATTCCCGAAGATATTCCAAAAATTCTTCTTTATCATCAAAAGTAACTTCATTCATCGCCGGGTTGGCCTTGTACTTAATACCATCGTCAGCCACTTTTACCAGTTCAAGTGGATCTTCACCATCGCTGTCTTTATCCTCAAGATCGAAATCTTTGTTTGAAATCAATGCCGGATCTACGAGTGGTTTTAGTTCCTTCTCGATGGTCTTAGGTGTAATACCATGCTCTTCGTTGAATTCCTTCTGGATCTCACGACGTCGCTCGGTTTCATCAATTACCGTACGCATGCTATCGGTTATTTTATCGGCATAAAGTATGGCTTTTCCTTCCACATTTCGAGCAGCACGACCGATAATCTGAAACAGTGACGTCTCAGAACGCAGAAACCCTTCTTTATCAGCATCCAGAATAGCAACCAGACTAAGCTCGGGAATGTCAATTCCCTCTCGCAGCAGGTTAATACCGACAAGCACATCAAAGTCGCCGCGCCGGAACTTGAAAAGCACCTCTACCCGCTCCATGGCATTAAGCTCGCTGTGCATGTATGCTGCCGAAATACCTACGCTTTTGAGATATTCACTCAACTCTTCGCTCAGTCGTTTTGTCAAGGTAATACATAATACCCGATGTCCTTTTTCAACCCGTTCCTGAATCTGCTCAAGAAGATCATCAATCTGGTTATCAACAGGACGCACTTCGATTTCGGGCTCCATCAATCCGGTGGGACGCACAATTTGTTCAACAACCACACCGCCACTCTTTTCGAGCTCATAATCACTGGGCGTAGCACTTACAAAAATGGCTTGGTTGGTCACCTCTTCCCACTCCTCAAACGTAAGCGGTCGGTTATCCATGGCCGAGGGTAATCGAAAGCCGTGCTCTACCAGCTCAACTTTTCGGGATCGGTCACCACCGTACATTGCTGAAATTTGCGGTACCGTCTGGTGGCTCTCATCCACAACCAACAGAAAGTCATCAGGAAAATAATCAAACAAGCAGTAGGGGCGCTCACCCGGCTTACGATTACTCAGATAACGTGAGTAGTTTTCAATACCGGAACAGTATCCAATCTCTTGCATCATCTCAATGTCAAAGAGTGTTCGCTGCTCCAGCCGTTTGGCTTCCAGGTGTTTCCCTTCATCGTTGAGCGTACCTACACGCCAGTGTAGCTCATCTCGAATTTGTTCAATGGCTTCCTGAAGTCGATCTTCGGTCGTTACATAGTGCGATGCCGGATAAATGCGAAACTCCTCTACGGTATCTAACACATCTCCGCTGTCCGGATCCACGATTTGCATTTTTTCTATTTCATCCCCCCAAAACGAGATGCGCAATCCATGCTCTGCATAAGCGGGATACAAATCCACCACATCACCGCGCACCCTAAACGTTCCACGTTCAAATTCACGATCGTTTCGGGTGTAGTGCAAGTCCACCAAATCATACAGTAATTTATTCCGGGGGACTTCCGTACCGGTCTCCAGGTTAATAATCAGCTTTTCATACTCAGACGGTGAGCCAATACCGTATATGCAACTCACCGAAGAGACAATAATCACATCGCGTCGACCGGAAAGCAGTGAGCTCGTAGCCCGAAGTCGAAGTCGCTGAATTTCATCATTAATCGACAGATCTTTTTCGATATACTTATCCTGCGAAGAAAGGTACGCCTCCGGCTGATAGTAATCATAATAGGATATAAAAAACTCAACTCGGTTATCCGGAAAAAAGTCACTGAGCTCCCGATACAGCTGAGCGGCCAGTGTTTTGTTGTGACTCATCACCAGCGTAGGACGCTCAACTTCATCAATCACACCCGATATAGTGCGGGTTTTACCGGAACCCGTTATTCCAAGTAACGTCTGATATTTATCGCCGTTTTCAACACCCTCGACCAACTGTTCAATAGCTTCGGGCTGATCTCCGGCCGGTGGCCAGGGAGATTGTAAATCAAAATGGGACATGTAGTAATTAAATAACCTTTTAAATGCTTTTAGAGGAATTTCTATTCACATTGTAATAAAACGAAAATAGCGCTAAATCATTCTGTTAAAATCCCATATTTTTCGTGGAATTGACAGCAAAGCTTCTATTTAATTTCCTTTTCCCGAGTCGTTGTTAAATTGAACGATAAATTTATTTCACGGTAGATAAATTTGTATTTTAGCCAGCTTTAGCTGCCAGCATAAGGTCAGCACGATATTGTAGTTTTCAGATCAATAGTTTATGACTCCAAAAGAAAAGAAACTCGGACCACAACGCAATCGTATTGATGAAATTGATTCTAAACTCCTCGAACTTCTGGCCGAGCGAAGGGAGATTGTGCATGAGGTCATCGAAAAAAAAGTAAAAAATCAATTGCCCATTTTCGCTCCCAAGCGGGAAGATCAAAAGACAGAGAAGTTTCGTAAAATGGCTGCTCAACACGATCTCGATCCCGACTGGGCCGAGGATTTTTTGCGGATGATTATGGCTTCCTCGCGAGCAAGCCAATCCTCTAATGAATTCCCACGTGCTACTGAAGAACCCAAACACATTCTGATAGTTGGAGCAAAAGGTGGCATGGGAAGCCTTTACGCTCGCATCATCGAGCAAACCGGACATCGGGTTTATAAAATTGACAAGCACAATTGGCACGAGCTAGAAGAAATTGCCCCCAAACTTGATCTGGCTATCGTTGCTGTCCCTATTAATGTGACAGTAAAGGTTATTGAGCGGCTGGCACCAAAGCTAAGGTCCGAAACTATCCTGGCAGACTTTACCAGTAATAAATCCGAACCTATTGAGGCGATGCAAGAAGCTCACAATGGCCCAGTTCTGGGATTACATCCTATGCATGGACCTGATGTGGATAACCTCTCCAAGCAGCTGATGGTTGCCTGTCCGGTACGGAATGCCGACGCTTCGCAGTGGATTATTGAACAATCAAAACTCTGGGGCATGCGCGTAGTAAAAGCCGACGCCGAAAAGCACGACCACGTGATGAACATGGTACAGGGCCTTCGTCACTTTGTGGCGCTCACGCACGGCTCATTTATGAAAACTTACGACCTAAAGCCACAGGATATACTTGATTACTCTTCTCCAATCTATCGCGCCGAGCTGATGATGACGGGACGTATTTTTGCCCAGAGTGCTGAGCTTTATGCCGATATCGTCTTTGCCAATGAGGAACGTCGTGAGTTGCTGCTCAAATTTATTGAACACAACGACAAGCTGGCTCAAATGGTAAAAAAGGATGACAAGGAAGGCTTCATAAAAGAGTTTGAATCTGTCACCGATTTCTTTGGCAAGTTTGCATCCCAGGCACTTAAAGAAAGCGGCTACCTTATTAACCGGCTGGCTGACCGTTTTGCCTGATTACCTACTCTGGATCCCGGTTAATGGGAATCATTAGGGTAAATGTTGATCCTTTACCAAGTTCACTTTCAACCGATATTTGCCCACCGTGCCGCTCAGCAAGCTCCTTACAAAGTCGTAGTCCAATACCGCTGCCCTTTTCATTTTGCGTTCCCTCTTTTTGGGGATGCTTGCGATTATGAAAAAGCCGATCTACGTTTTTCTTAGACATACCCACCCCCTCGTCTTTAACAGAAACCTGCCAATGCTTCCCATTACGATCTACACTCACTTCTATGGTATCTCCCTCATTAGAAAATTTAAGCGCATTGGAGATAAAATTTCGGATAATCGTAGCAATCAATTGCTTATCAGCATACACCTGGAATGATTCTTCATTGTCGAACTCTAAGCTAATGCCCTTCTGCTCGGCTGTAACGGTGAGCAAATTAACAGTATCACGGACGGTTTCGGATACTGAAAACTGTTTTTTATTGAGAGATAAATCATCTGTTTGAATACGCGCCCAGTTTAGCAGATCACCCAGTAGATCAGACATCTTTAGAGCCGACTGCCGGATAATGCTTAGATTTTCTTTTAAGACCTCCTCATCCTCCAAATCTTCCATGTCACTTAGCAACAAGTCCGATAATCCCAAAATAGATGACAGCGGTGTTTTAAGATCATGCCCAACAACCGAATAAATTTTATTCGTCATATTGTTAAGTTTTTCAAGCTGTTGGTTGCGTTCGCGCAGCTTATTCTCCATTTTTTTGCGCTCGGTTATATCATTACTGATTCCCACCAGTCCCACGATATTCCCGTTGCTGTCTTTCAAAGGAAGCTTGGAAACCAGCAGCACATACTCTTTCCCATCGATTTCGGTGTAAGCATCCTTGTCGATAATAGGTTCTCCAGTCTCTAAAACCTGCCGGTCTTCATTTTCTGACAGTACTGCTATCCCCTCTTTATTTAAATCTGTATCTCTCTTTCCCAGCATTTCTTCTTCCCTGTCAAAGCCCCATAACTCGTACTCTGAGCGATTCGCCAACACCTTTCGTCCATCCAGATCTTTTACATATACACAGGCCGGGATGTTATCAATAATAGTACGTAGCAAGTTATGATCTTTTTGTAATCTCAGATCCGTCTCTTTGCGACTATCAATATCAATAATACTTCCCGCCATGCGAGTAGGGTTTCCCTCATCGTCAAAAGTAGCCTTGGCGGAACCCTGAAACCACTTATATTCTCCGGATTTGGTCTGTAAGCGATATTCTAAAGAAATCGGGGCTCCTGTCTCAAGATGATCATTCATAGCTCCAAATACTTTTTCAAAATCATCAGGATGGAGCAAGGACTTGAAATTATCAATATTTGCTTCAATTTCTTCCTCTTCGTATTCCAGCGCATCATAAAACTCCGGAGACCACCACTGCTCTTTTTTATCAACATCCATCCAGTCCCAGATACATATATCGGCACCATCCAGTGCTAACCTGTACCGATCTAATAGTGGATTGCGAGCCTCAGACAATGATCTGAATTTTATTACCGTTGAAAAATTTGGAGTGGCTTCAAGTGGCCTAGCCGTAATATATTTTATATTCTGATTTTATTAAACCGATGTATCAAGGGGCAACAAATAACTCAGTTACTCAATCAGTGGTAACTTACGATCTCATCCAACGATTTCTTACTAATATCCGGCACTTTTACATCCTCTTGGGGATAGCCTACGACCAATAATAAAAAGGGACGTTCATTATCCGGACGATCTAAAATCTCATTTAAAAATCCCATTGGGCTTGGGGTGTGAGTAAGCGATGCCAATCCAGCTTTATGAATTGCCGTAATCAACATTCCCGTAGCAATGCCAACCGATTCCTTCACATAATAATGGGTTTCTTTTTCGCCCTTCTCGGTGATCCCATAACTCTGAGAAAAAATAGCGATAAGATGGGGAGCCTCTTCCAGAAACGGTTTGCTTGCATCGGTACCCAATGGGGCTAATGCCTGGAGCCACTCATCAGTAGCCCGGCGTTCGTAAAATTCTCGTTCCTCTTCTTCGGCCGCTTCGCGGATTTCTTTCTTTATTTGCGGATCACTCACTACCGCAAAATGCCAAGGCTGCTTGTTAGCTCCGTTGGGAGCTCTTCCCGCTGCCCGAATACAATCCTTAATAATTGCTATTGGCACCTCTCGATCCGAAAAATCACGAACCGTCCGGCGTCTCTTCATCTCCTCATAAAATGAACGGGCTCGCTCCCTCATCTCTTCAATTGGATACTCTTTATAATCCGTATGGGAAACAAACTTTTCTTTACTCATGGTGTAGTGACATTTAAGTTTTCATCGACTACGCGACAACCGACCAAATCAGGATGATCCTGGACTTTTTTACCGGATCTGACATTACGCAATAACCATAGAATTAAGATATCACCGCTGGCAGTAAGGGTGAAAAATAAGCCAAATGCCAACAGCCAGCCATTCTGCAATATCAACGCTATCACATAGGGTAAAATCCCCAATGCAATACCCGGCATCGCAACGCCCCAGCGATAATTTCTTACCTCTATTGGTTCGGGACAGTGAACATAAGGGGTCAAGACCGACCACTTAAATCCAAAATGAATGTTCTCCCACGGAATATCATCCATCCACCACCAGCTTACACCGTGAATCAGCTCGTGTACTGCAATACCAATAAATATGATTGCTAAAAATAGTAGCGGACTATGAAGTGCCCGTACAATATCTGTTCCGAACGCCGACCATCCATATAAAAATCCGTAGGGCACATAGAATCCCGCAATTATTGGAATGTATACTAACAGCGAATAGATATTAGCTTCCAAAAATGACAGCGTATATTCTCTCATTATTAGCTATGCTTATTTTAACATTGACCCCTTGGCGGCCCACCAGGGATGAACTTCAACTACTAAGCGTCCATTTTTTACCGCCGGATCCCCCTCTGCCAGGGTTCTTGCCTCTTCGGCAGTGGCTGTATTGTAAACAACGACACCACGAATTTCACCGTTATCTCCCATCGGACCGGTAATGCTTGTTTTCCCCTCTTCAGCCATCTTTTGCAGGTATGCCAAATGCTTCTCCTGAATCTCCATAACTTCCTCCTTGGATTGACTTCGTTCCGGACCCGACTTCAAAAACACCATAAAATACTTTTGCATTACATAGGTCGTATCGCCCTGCTCCATTGTAAACGTTTCCGGCTCAGTTATTTCCTTACTATCCTGGGCTATTCCCGTAACAGCCCAACCCATCAACAAAACTGCTAATAATATGTTTTTCATCGTCGTATTTTTTGTTTGATATACTTATCTGTAGCAAAATACAAAAACCCGCGGCCTTAGAAATCAAGAATCTTTATTACCCTTTAAAAACTGTATCCATTCCCATTCTTGTTGCAGTCGTTCCCGATAGCGATTTCGCAGTGGCAAATCCTTTAACTGTTCCATAAGCTGTTCAGCCAGATTCATCTTATTTTGAAATGCCAAGTGGTGAATTAGTTGCTGATAGTCATCAAAATATTTTTGCTGCAGTGACTCCTCCAATAGCTGACCTGCATACAGCTTCATCTTATCCCACCGCTCCTGTTCAATTGCTTTGCGGATACTCCGAATCTTTGTCCGGTGTAGTGCTATATTAAAAGCAGCGAAATCAGGCAACACATTGTCATAGGTCATCTGGCGATATATTTCCCATTGGCGCCGATTACTCCGTGTTTCCAACGCCGGTTTTAGCAACGAATCAGGATGTTCGGCAAACAATTTCTGCCCTTCTGAAAGATGTGCTTCCGCCTCCCCCCAGTTGTCAGAAAGGGCAAAAGCATCCGCATAAAGAAGCTGCAAATCTATGGTCGTATCCTTAAGTGTTGCCGCTTTACGCACTTTTTGGGAATGCCCCTCGATCAGATTACGATAGCTCCACTCAGTTTTTATTGGTTCAGCGCTATCTGCCTCAATCAAGGCCTCATCTAAAAATTGCAGGGCCTGTGCTGTATCTTGGTTTGCCAGAGAAAAACGATAATTATCATGCGCAGTAGCAAAATCAGAAACTACGTGTGGACATGCTTTCTCGAATAGCGATCGCATCCCAAAAATACGTCGCGCAACCTGTTGATCCAACGAATCCACTTCAACCGTATCGAGCACTGTATTCCATTCATTCGTCAGTGTGTGCCAGTCCGTTTGATACGCCTGTTGTACATTCCCGGTCTGATAAGCTTCCTTTAAATATTCTATAGGATAGTTTTGTATCAAAAAACGCACAAACGAGCCGCTGGTAGTATAATTCATCCCCGATCGCCCACCGTAAAATCCCCAAAATGAAAACGCCCTTTGCAGTTCTTTGGCCGTAGGATACGGCTTTTCGGATACCACTACTTGATGAATGGTTGAAGTAGAAGAGGGCCCTCCGTCAACAGCTACGGCAATACCCTCAATTAATCCAATGCTCCAGCTTGCATTAAACCAATTACCAAATTCTTTGGCCATGACATGCACAAGTTCATGCTTGAGACTTGACGGAATCTGCTGCTTGGCAATATGCAGTTGATCCTGCTCAAGCCATACCGGCACGTAGCTGGTAAATTTTGCGCCCACCAACTGCTTCTTTTGCCAGGCATGACCGTAGAGATAACTTTCAATTTTATGCGTTGAATCTCTGTGTGGTAATTTCAGCCTGTTGGCTATTTGATCAAAATAAAATTCATGTTCTTTTGCCAGTAAGTCGATTTTGTAATCACTGTACAGACGCTGATCGTAATACAGCTCAAAGTGCTCGGTGGAATGATGCCCACCCAATACCTTTTGCAAATACGATCGCGGAGTATTTACACCAAATTCAGTTAGCTGTGTATAGCTGATTAGAATTGCGACTGCTGAAAATCCTACAATCCATTTCGTATATCGATCTTTATCTAAATCCGGAATATGCCACAGCAGTGCAGACCAAAGCAATGTCAGCATTCGGAAAAAGACTGTGGCTCCATTTACTCTCACCACCTCATCATAAATGGGCCCCGGCCAGCCCCCCCACACGTGATTAAAGAAGTAAACCTGCGGATAGGTCAACAATTCAATCAAAAGAATGCCCACTCCAATAAAGATTAACATCCCAACCGTTATCACCTTCGCATAAGACAAGCGTAAACTGCGGATTAATCGACCAACTGCGTATCCAAAAAACACGCTGGGCAAGGGAAAGAGCAACCAAAATGCCAATCCGTTCATGCTGAAACAGTCCGTAAACAAGGCATTTACGAGCAGCGGCAAACCAACCAAAAATAGATAACCGGCAATCCTAAGGGCAACATAAAAATCTCTTTCCGCTAATTTATTGCTTGCCTGAATGCCGCCCCAAAAACATCCCACTAAAGAAACAAGAAGGGCAGACTCGATGTGAAAATCACCCACTAACGGAATAAAAAGCAGGATAATCCCAAGAATAATCGGTATAAATAACGTATAGTGCTTATTCTCTATCCAGTTTTTCATAATACCTAATGTAAAAGGCAGACGTGAAATGACAAAGGTAATACAGAACCCCTGTTTCACTTTTTCACATTTGCCATCTCACTCAACGTAAACACGCCCAATACACCCAGTAGATCAACACAAATTGGAGGGGCAGCCGAATGATAGTCGCTAAGCTGAAAAGTGATGTATATCCCGATTTCTGAATTGATTCAACCGTCATGTTGATATTTGCAGGAAATACGGCAATCAACAGGAGAATTAGTCCCCAAGCTGCCCATAACTGGGTCTTATCAAAGAGAATTCCCAATCCGCCCATTATTTCTGCCACTCCACTTATATACACCATTGCCAGGTGATAGGGAATATAATCAGGCATAATGTTGGTAAAGAACTTCGGCTTTACAAAATGGAATATGCCTGTTATTAAGAACAGTACGGCAAGTAAATAGCGGTGGACTTCGGGTGAGATACCCATATTATTTTTGAAATAATGTAGAAAGGACAAACCAAATATTTTCTTTTCGCTCCATCAGGCGACGCTTGAAATAGGGGAACCACATAGTCCCAAAGGGCACGTAAATACGAGCATTATAATCGTTGGCTGCAAACTCTTCCATCGTTTCCTGGCGCAATCCGTAAAGCATCTGAAACTCAAATCGAGATTTCCCTATATCATTTTCCCGGGTGTACTTTTTGGTCCAGTTTATCAACTCATCGTCATGCGTTGCGATGCGCGGATAAGGGGTCTTATCCAATAGTACCTTAGCATATTCTTTGAACGCCTCACGAATGTCATCCATTTTTTGCAAGGCAATATCTTTAGGCTCTTTATAAGCCCCTTTACAAAGTCGTACATCAGCACCCATTTCGGCCAGCTGATCGATGTCTTTCTTGGTGCGATGCAGATAGGCCTGAATCACAATACCTACGTGCTTGCCATATTCTTGGAAAGCTTCTTCAAAAATGTCGATAGTCTGCTGGGTATAATCGGATCCTTCCATGTCAATGCGAACAAATTGATCGTTCTCGCGGGCAACGTCGAGCAATCTGAACAGGTTATCTCTACAGTAATTTCGGTCGATATCCAGCCCCATCATGGTGAGCTTAATTGATATCGTGCTATCCAATTCCGAATCATCTATATCATTCAAAAGCTGTATATAATTCTCGACGGTCTCCTCTGCTGTCTGCCGATCTTCTACATTTTCGCCCAGCAAGTCGAGGGTGATCTTAATATCTTTTTCATTCAGTGCTTTAACTTTAGGTTCCGCCTGTTCAAATGATTCTCCCGCCACAAATCGCTTGGCAAGTACAAATGGTAACTTCATAAGTAACTTTCATTTTATGCTGTTTCTTAGCTGTCTGAAAATAATGAATTGATAGCAGCTCTCCTACCCCCAAACTTTTATCAAATCAATGATATGTGAAACACTTCTGGAATTAATAGCGTATAGCAAAACTGTAATTTCATCAATAAAACGAGGAGAACTTATGACTGCCCGAAATACATACTTAACCAAGGTTTTAATTGCACTGACTTTCTCACTCATTTTTAGCCTTCTAATAGTGAGTTCCTCAGTTGCTTCTGCTAACCAAGAATCACTCGATCAAGATGATCCCTACCGGATTGAGAAATTTAATGTTAATGCGCCCGGAGAGCTCCAGGTTCGTACTTCGGGCGGACATATTACCGTTGAGGGGTCAAATTCCAACTCAGTTCGCGTTGAGATGTATGTTCGCAAAGATGGTAAAAATCTCACACCAAGCGACACTAACCTTGATAAGTGGGATATTGATATTTCACAATCCGGAAATTCTGTTAATGCAATTGCCAAACATAAAGATAATAACGGCTGGTCCTCATGGAATAATGAGCGTCATTCTATTTCATTTGTAGTGTTTGCCCCAAGGGAAATGAGTACCAACCTCAAAACAAGCGGGGGCCATATTGAGGCAAAGAACCTTGAAGGAGATCAAACAATCGCAACAAGCGGGGGCCACCTAAACCTGTCAAACTTAAAAGGACAAGTCGATGCCAAAACATCCGGCGGGCATATTAATCTCTCTAATCTTGAAGGAGATTTGAACGTTCGAACAAGTGGGGGGCACATTACCGCCAACAGCATTGTAGGTGCATTACAAGCAAAAACCAGTGGTGGACATATTACACTTTCTGATATTAGTGGAAGTATTCAGGCCGCAACAAGCGGAGGCAATGTAACAGCCAATCTTCGTACAATAGATCAATTTGTTAACTTGAAAACCAGTGGCGGTAATGTAGACCTTTCGATTCCTGAAAATATTGGAGTAGACTTACAGCTGAAGGGTACTTTTGTACACGGGAACTTGAACAATTTTACGGGAGAGATGGAAAATAACAAAGTGGAGGGCAAACTGAATGGCGGCGGACCTAAAGTAACAGCACGTACCTCCGGAGGAACGGTTTCCCTAAACTTCAACTAAGGGCATCTGTAAGCCATTTTCCAAATAAAGCCATCAAAAAATATCCAAATAAAAGAGCGGGAAGCAGGACTTGAACCTGCGACCTTCAGTCTGGAAGACTGACGCTCTGCGCATCTGAGCTATTCCCGCTTTTCCAAGAACAATTCTAATGAAAAGAAATTAATTACAAGAACCCAAAATTGCTTCTTTTAGCGACCGAGGCAAAAACTTTCTATATGCCCCAACCTAATCATTCAACATTATACTGCAAATAATCTCGTTATCTTGGTCGATTAAGGTTCACAAGAACAAAACAAAGAAATCACACTTTCAAAATTTTATGAAATCTGAAGCAAGACTTAAAAGAATTCAATTCACACATTATATTTCTTTAATCCCTTTGACATTCAAAGAAAAAAATAGAAAAATGCTAGAGCTAGTTGGTATTGAATATTTAACTGCTAGAGAGGAGTGAATGGGTCGCCAAGTACACAAATGTAACTTGGCATAAAATTCTGTAGCACCGTAGATAGTATTTGTTACAGATGTTACCAAATTAGTAGTGGTAACAAGGTTAGGATTAATGAAATGACTATAAGAGAGTAAATACCCATTTTATCCTTAAAATAATTAAGGCAATCAAAAGGGTTCAGTATGGAAATAGATAGTGGCATTGAAGGATCGGTGTCTTTAAATCAGGGTAATAACAAACCGGTCTTGGTTGGCAAAAGTTCTGCAATTAAACAACTCAAGGAGCAGGTAAAGCAGGTTTCGAAATGTACAGCCCCCGTTCTTTTAACTGGTGAAAATGGCACTGGTAAAGAGGTGCTTGCCAGGCTAATACATTACCACAGTTCTCGAAGTAACAACCCATTTATTACTGTTAATTGTGGGGCTATTCCGAAAGATCTTGTTGAAAGCGAGTTATTTGGTCATACCAAGGGAGCATTTACCGGGGCCGAATCACTGAAAAAAGGATGTTTTGAACAAGCTGATGGCGGAACCTTGTTCCTTGACGAGATTGCCGAAATGAATTATCCGTTACAGGCAAAGTTGTTAAGAGCTGTAGAGCTAAAATCTTTCCGAAGAGTCGGAGGAGAGAAAAAGATCAATGTTGATGTACGGGTTATTTCGGCTACGAATCAGGTCTTAAAGGACCAAATAAAAGCCGGGAATTTTCGCAAAGACTTATTCTACAGGTTGAATGTGGTTGAATTGCATATACCTCCTCTCAGGCACAGAAAAGAAGATATCCCCTTGCTTGCAAAATATTTTCTAAACTCATTCAAACAAAAATATGACGTGGACGAGAAGAGGTTCTGTGATAATTGCCTGAATATATTTATGAGCTATGATTGGCCGGGTAATGTTCGCGAATTAAAAAATGTTATTGAACGCTGCATCATAATGTCAGATGGAAAAACTGTCAAGGAGAAATTTTTACCGCAAAGACTCAAGGGGATTAAAGAGGAATTTGATTCGCTACTTGATCATGATAAAGATATTAGAAACTACGTCCACATTCCGGTTGGCACTTCCCTCGAGAAGGCTGAGCAAAAGCTTATCTCCAAAACGCTTTCGATTGTTGATAATAATAAAACGAAAGCTGCGGAGATTTTAGGGTTCAGCAGGCGGACCCTCCACAATAAGCTTGAAAAATATAAAATTAACAGCTAAGAAAGAGTATGGGAAGGTACGCCTCTAGAAAGTATTCTTGATGTATGCTATAACTTTGGCGTACCTACAAATAAGTTGATATTGTAAATAAGTTTGGGATCATGCACTGATTTAGCCAATCCTTTTATACTCTGTACTAAATTGTCCCAAATTTTCCCTTCGTGCGAGATATAACTTTGAGAACGGGCACAACCAATTAATCCCTCTTCATCTTTGTGCTGTGTATATTTTAATTTAAATCGGCTTACATTTTTAAAATATGGGAGAAGCCTAAACTTCCATAGGACCTTAATTCGAAACTGGCGTATTTTCCCCTTAATACCGTCATAAGGAGAAACACTATCTTTATTATGTTTGGTAGCCTCACTAATCAGGTCTAAATATTTCTTTGTAAACGAATCTGTTTCATCCCAGTAACTCCATACAATCCCCAGCCTCCCTGAAGGTTTCAGAATTCTATTAAATTCTTTCAGGCTCTTCTTATAATCAAACCAGTGCATGGACTGAAATGAGGTGACCAGATCAATAGCGTTATCTTCAAGCGGAATCGATTCGGCTGATCCCTGCATATATTCAATATTTGGATGGTCCTTTCCCATTTCGATCATAGCTTTATTCGGCTCAATACCAATGACCCGGGCTCCCCTATCGGCTAAAAGTGCAGAAGAAATGCCTGTACCTGCTCCTACATCAACAGCCATGATCTCTTCATTGCCGGATATATTATTCAAAAGTTTATCGATTACTGTATTAGGATAACTAGGCCTATATTTTGCATATGCTTCAGCTTTCTCAGTAAATAAATCTTTTTGGTGAACTTTAGCCATAATTATCAGATTATTTATATAATTAGAATAACGCTAAGATTGATTTTCTGCCAAGAGTTGATCCCTGCAATGCTTATTTCAATATGAATAGTTAACTGATTTACCTATTCATCGATCTAAAAAATGAAATGAAATTCTTCCCGTGCAAAGATTCTTGATTTTTTACTATTTGCATAGCCATCGATATTCATAAGTATTAATTGATTTATTCAGTCATTCCCTTCTCTCGAGGTTCGAATCCATTCGTTTGGCCCACCATCAGAAAGTAGATTAGTATATACTTTAATTTTCCATAGGGCATATCTAGGAGTATATAGTAGTGCTTTGTAAAGATTATTGTCTACAGAAGCAGCCCTGAAACCAATAAAGAGGTGTAATAAGGCAAGTATAAATAACGCGCTCCATCCCACAGCCATCCCCAATGATCCTGTTAAACCAATAAATGCACCTAACAAATTAAATGCTATCATGAAGCAAATAATGACTACCATATTAACAAGCGGTGGCATTATAAGATTAGCCAGAGTATCCAGATAAATAAGTGGTTTCTGTTTTGTAAATACGGCCGAAATCAATTTCCCAAAATAATTTTTTATAATCGGAAAGCGACCTACTTCCCATCTCTCACGCTGCGATTTAGCATCTTCCTTCTTTTCTGGCATCTTAGCTGTTACTTCCGCCTCGGGCGCAAAAGTTATATTTACTCCGTTCAGCAGTAACGTAAGCCCGTATTCAATATCTTCTGTTAATGAGTGAGATTGCCAGGGCACGTTCTTTAGAACCTCGGTCGAAAAACACATTCCATTTCCCCGAAGTCCCATTGAGAGGCCTAGGGCCTTTCTTCCCATCGGTCGAACATAATTATATAGCGTAAACCCAATTCGTGTTATCTCAGCACTCCAGACACCAGGTTGTGGTTGGACCATATCATTGGCCTGTATAACTTGAGCATCATTATTCAAATACCAGTTTATTACAGTTAAAAAATCGCCGGAAATTAAACTGTCGGCATCAAAAACGACAACAGCATCATAGCTATATTCATTGGTGAGCTTATCAAATGCCCAACGCAAGGCAAATCCCTTGCCTTTCTTTTTTTCGTTATCCCTTTCAATCACATGTACTCCCATATTGCGGGAAATCTTAGCTGTACTGTCGGTACAATTATCTGCTATCACAAAAATGTCATAATTCTTTTGGGGATAAATCAAGGAAAACAAACTATATAATGTCTTCTCTATCATCAGCTCTTCATTATGAGCGGGAATTACAACAGCAAATTTATTCCATGATTCGGTTTCAAAATTTTCTCTCTTGGGTGCTGTTAAGGCCATAATGCTCATTATTACCAAATACACTAGAAATGAGCCCAATACTATTAGTAAAATACCTTGGAATATCGTAAGTACAATCATTCGTCGCCCTTTTTATAAATAGATTTATTCGTTGACGGCTTAACAAAAAAACCTAGAACATAGGATAAAGCAGCCGTATAATTAATGGCCGGCTCATTAACCATATAGTTCTTTTTTTTATCCTCGTAGTTTTTCGCTGGATACTCCGATAATGAGCCATCCAGTGACGTGTGGTTATTCGGTCCTCCTACCAACATCCCGGGAACAGGATCCTCCTGATATTCTAACATCGAAAATTGATGGTATGGATGCTTAACAGAAGGATTTCCTACATTGGTTACATACGATTTTTGCATGGGATTTCTGCCTAACACGTAATGCAGTTGATCCTTCGTTTTATTCAAATACTGATCTTTTTCTAAAAACCGGTAGGCCTGTATAAGATCAAAAGCATACCCCATCGCTATACTATTTGAGCCCCAATAATATTGGTCTGGTCGTAATACATAGTTATATCTATTTTGATCAATATTGTCTATCAAGCGATCTGCAAATTTTGTCAATTGTTTGAGAACACGTTTTTGAACTCTTGGATCAGCCTTATTTTTGGAGACTTCCAAGTATCTGTAATAAGCAAAGTTTTCCACATTTTTCCAGCTTATTGGGGGATTACCAGGTCCGTCTCCCCTTTCAAAATGTGACAGGAAATAATTATGGTATTTTTCTAACCCGGTTAGGTGATAAAGTTCAACACTAGCCCATAAGCGTTCATCTCTATCATCGTTATCATTGTACTCTCCTCCTTTAACATCTCTGGGATTGGTAAAACCACCCAATGGAACAGTTACTGGTTCTTTAGATAAAAATTGCCAGGCATCACGTGCAGCATTATCGAGTTTTGAAGCAAATTCAGAATCAAATTCTTTATATACCTGTGCTCCCAAAGCTGCAACAGCAGCAAAATTGGCAGTTACATTACTGTTAACTTCAAAAATATAACGTTCATCGTCTTCTTTGTGAGGTAAATGCTCACCGGTCCATTTTTTAGCCGATACCTTAAAAAATACGCCCCCATCCTTTCGCTGCATTCGTAAAAGCCATTCCAAACCCCATCTTATTTCATCTAATATATCTGGTATTCCATTGCTACTCTCTCCGGAAAGATCCAGCTGTCCATCATAATAGCTTTTGGGATTATGCAGATACTGATATAAAAGGTATCCTGCACTCAAAGTAGTAGTGATTGAAAACTTATTATAATCGCCCGCATCATGCCACCCTCCGGTTACATCCTTTGCTCGATCAGTGTTTTTATAAAATACCGCATCATCTGAGTGACAAACGGGGTGACTCCATTTACTGCTATTGTCTACAGCAACTCCGCATCTTTGCAGATAGAAACTCTCTAATACTTTAATTGCCGGCTTACGGTAAATATTCTTTCCTATTCGAAAATCTGGGGATTCAATAGCCTTATCCTTCAACTTTATCTTAAATGATCCTTTTTTATCCAACTCACTAAAATTAATAGCGTGAACGACATCCCCGGAGCTGGGATCCTTTAAATAGTTTGTATTAACTTCACCCTTAAAAACAACCTCACTGCTTTTTTTATTGATAATTTGAAAATATTTGGCTTTCACATTAGAAACGAATGCCACCTTCCTCTCATCAAGATTATATCCAACCCCATTAACAACGATTTGTTTGGGCTTTTCCTCCTCACAACCCCAACAACCACACACCAATACAATTATAAAAAAGAGGCTATTATTAAATCTTCTATGATTGCAACGATGATTCATAAATGAAGAGCTATAATGTTTTATCCAACTGAATAGTTTGCAATAAATCTTATCTAAATATATTCACCTTCATGTGTGATTGAATTCAAATAGGACTTTTCTAAAATCCGACAAATTTTATCAAAGTTGGACATCCTTATTTTATCATTCGGTTTAATATCAATATCAAATTGTAGTTCCAGCTTTCTTATCAGGGTTTCATGCGTCTTGGAAGTCCAACCCGAAACGTTAGACGGGGATGTATTGGGGGCAATTGCTTCCGTATTCACATCTAGCGTCTTTGCCATTATCTGTTTAACCGTAGTGGCAAACGCTTGGCTATAGCTCGCTTTGGGGAAAGCACTATCTTCACCATTTAGTTCTTTAATAATTTTTGCAGGCACCCCTCCGGCAACAACATTAGGAGGTATAATTCCCGAAACCACACTCCCGGCTGCAATAACCGAACCTTCCCCAATAACGGATCCTTTCATAATCAATACCCTCGAGTTAACCCATACATCATCTTCAATAGTAATTGCCTTCCCTTCACTATGTGTAAAGTCTTCGCCGGGTACGTGGAAATCAGTATCATGAATCATACAATAGGGGCCAATTTTAACGTTATTGCCAATTTTAACGCATTGATTAGCCACTACTGTCGTGCCAAAATTTATAAATACATTATCAGCAATATCGATTTTGCCTGTTGGATAGGTAACCAGCTCACACTGTACACTTCTGGACGTAATATTGACGTGATCCCCAATGTTTATCTGTCCGTTATTAATGATGTAGGGTTTTTTCTCCGTTCTCGGGTACTTACCAACACGATCACAATTCCGCAAGTAGAAACGAGAGAGCATCAGCGATTTAAATAAAGTAGCTCCTTTATAGATCAAGTATCGTATTGGAAATTTTGAATCTCTATTCAGACTTTTGCGAACCCTATCCACCAGCCAATTATTGAATGGCATTGTATCCAATATTTTTAGCAACCAGCTCTTCATGCCAAATCAGAATTAAATATTTAGCCCCATTACTTTAGATAACTAATCAAACCAGTTCTTTGACTCCCTTCATTATATGCGCCAGTTTTAGATACTCATTTGGGGCAAGGATTTTCAGCGCAAATCGTAAAAGTCCCGTTGAGTTCTTAATTGTTAATCGTCTAATATTATAAAATGACTTTCCAAATTGGTGGGGACCGGTATATACACTGCATGCAAAAGTGAATCCAGCTTTCTTAACCATCTCTTGCACATCTTTATTTTGCATCCCGTAGGGATAACAGAACGTATGAACCCTATCTTCCAAAAGATCTTCAATCAGAATCTTTGAATTCCTAATTTCATATCGGGCTTTTTCCGGTGTTATTTCTGTCAGCTTGGGATGATTCATTGAATGAGCCCCGATTTCAAACCCATGGTTATGCAATTCTATAATCTCTTCGTTATCTAACAGTCTAGCAGATGGAAAATCTTCGGAGTTATCCCAGATATTCTTTTTTAGGGAACGATTGCCTAAAACAAAAATAACCGCTTTAAATCCATATTTTCCTAAGATGGGATAGGCACAATCAAAAAAGTCTTTATACCCATCATCAAATGTGAGAATAATAGGCTTTTTAGGAAGTTCTAACCGGTTGAGCAGATATAATCTAAAATCATTAAAGGTGATAGGGGTATATCCGAAATGCTCCAATAACTTCATTTGATTTTCAAAATTCCTTACCCCCACACCCGTCCAATGATCAAAGTCGTTTTCTTCATCGATTATGCGATGATACATCAGCACCTTGATGTGTTTGACCCTGCTATCAATCTTATCAAGATCAAAATTGGGCTGTTCTTTACTCTTTTTTAGAACACTCCTTTCTTTTGTATCGGTAATAAAATAGTCCATCCTTTCTCTCCGAATTCTGATTCATTTTCCCTACCCTATTATAATAGAATCAATTACTATGCCAGCTTTCATGATTGTATTTAATAGTTATAGAATGGACTATTAAATTAGCCGTCAAAAGGATGGGAAATTTTATTACAACCTATATCATTAATAACGTGCAAATTTTTCGATTGTCCCTAAAACCTATCACAGGATTGATAAAGTGAGGATATCAGATAGGATAATTTCCTTGGATAAACAGATAGGAAGAAAAACTGCAAGCACGGTTCTTACTAAATCATTCCATTCAGAATGATAAGTGAAATTAGCTGATACCAATTTCCCTCATAACCTAACTAATACCTTGAGATGCTTTTGAATGATCTAGTCTTGAAACCAAAAAACAACACCAATCATGATATTGCTTGATATTAAAATAGCCTGCCAAATTTAACAAAACTATACATCTGGCAGGCTTTTCTTTATAAAATTAATATGAAAGACAGATAATTACTGAAGTTAATTCTTCCTCATAAGAACTAGTTTCTTGATTCAACCGTCTGAATATGGTCTACATAATTATTATAAAGCGTTTCATCAGTACGACCCCCTGGCCAACAAATATTGCCGCCATATTCCCAACATTTAACCCAGTCGGCAGTAAATTGCCAAAGCAAATCTCCAGCAACTGCATTTTCTTGTAATGCGGAATACAGCCTCAGATAAACCTTTTCTACTCGTTCATCCCCCCAACCCGGAAAACCGTACTCTCCAAGCACAAATGGTTTGCCATAACTCTGTGCAATTTCCTGATGGTCCCTAATCCAGGCATCTTGGGCAGTTAATAAATCAGAATCAGCTGATGTACCAAATCCCCAATTAGCGGGATACCAATGAGCTGTACCGTAATCAATTTCAGGAATAGCAGTATTCATAATATAACTGGTGCCACGATCGGCCCGAAGAACATACGTATTTGAATAATCATCAACAGAATATTCTGATGGAGTATCTGCATCATATCCTTCCTCTCCGGTAGATACCATATGGTTAGAATCAATTGATTTTATGTATTGTGCCATTTCTTGATACCAGTCACGCATCCTTTGAGGATCTCCACCGTCGAGCTGTGCCTCATTCATGATCTCCCAAGAGAATACCGCCGGCTCATTTCTATACTCAATACCAGTTTCTGTGTTGGTTCGAGTCAATAACATTTCAATATAGTTTTTAAACCATCGTTGGGTATCTTCATCACTGATGAAGTGTGAAAGGTTGCGTGATGGATTATCTACACCATCCCAGGTATTATATTGGCAAATTCCCCCTAAATCATCCCAATAGTTCACCAATGTTAAAATAAAGCGCATACCTCGGTTTTTACCCTCAGCAATAACCCGATCCAGGGCTTGAAGCGCTTGTTCATTGTAAACACCAGGCTCAGGTTGGATAACCGTCTCACTAGAATCCTGCGCACTATACCCACAATCATATCCATCGTAAAAAGCCCACATTCGTATTACTTTGATTCCAGCTTCTTCAAAAGCATCAAATGCGCGGTCTACCACCCTGGGATCTAGCTCTTCATAGTTTGGCAGGTAGTAGGCATTCGTTCCCACAAAGGCAAAGGATTCCCCTTCAACTGTAAATTCGCCATTGGTTACCCCGACAAAAGAACTTGGTGGCTCAGTCGGCTGAGCAGCTTCAGTATTAAACGTCCAAGGATTTGTCCATTCTGCATTTCCGGCATTAGTAATCGGTTTTACACGCCAGTAGTATGAGGTGGCATTGTCAAAGCCTGAACCCTCATACGAAGTACCAGACACGGTTTCTTGAATGAAAGGATTCGAAAAATTTTGAGAGGTTCCAATCTCAATTTCGTATTCAGAAATACCATTAACTGCATTCCACTCAAATGTTATGTTAGTTCCCAAGTCAGATGCCCCATCTTCCGGTGATTGCAAAGAGGTCGAAACCGGTTCTTCGCCATTACTTGACTGAGTCTGAAAGGCATAAGTATCTGACCAAGGGCCAGACTCTGAGTCAGCTAAAGCCCTAACTTTCCAGGAAATAGTTGAATCTGATGGTAAACCACTCATTGAAAAGCTGGTAGCATCTAAGGTGGAATCAACCATGATCTCATTAAAACTATCCGTAGCAGCTAACATTATTTGGTAGTTGTCAGCTGCATTTTGAGACTCCCATTCAAAGGTTAAGGTAGTACTCAAATCTGTCTCTCCATCGTTAGGTTGCAATAATTGCACCTTTTCT
Source organism: Fodinibius sp. GM21 (assembly GCF_058386955.1). Taxonomy (NCBI): domain Bacteria; kingdom Pseudomonadati; phylum Balneolota; class Balneolia; order Balneolales; family Balneolaceae; genus Fodinibius; species Fodinibius sp. GM21. Next base: position 460,949 of record NZ_JBYEIQ010000003.1, read on the forward strand.
AATTCTACACTTTCATCTGGTGAACTATCTGTCAGCAGACCACAATGTGTTAACAAAAAAGCAAGTAGCACAACACTGATGAAGGCAATAGTCTTTTCCAACTTCCTTTTACAAAATAAATAGAAAGGCAATTTGTTACAAGATGACATAATTATAAGAAGTTACTGTATTAAAAATTTGAACTTTATCTCACATTTAGACCATGATATAAAGTTTTTATGAATAACTATTTTAGTAAACAGTTATCAATTGGGTACTAATAAACTTTGCAAATACAGAAATGTTCCAAAATAAATTTATTACTAAATGCTAAGAATTAATACTAGAAATTCTTTAGAAGAAGTAAAAAGGGAATCATTCAAAATTCCACAACCGAATTAAATTAGTGCGGGAGTCAATTAAATTTTCTCTATGGAGGAGATGATCTACATTTTTGACATGGCTTTTTAACTCCGCTATTATCTCTTTTCTTACCGCCTCGCTCATTTGAACCTTATTTTTATCTTTGTAAACAACACTATCATAGACGGTCTTTACCCGTTTATATAATCTTTTACTTAACCAAGTTCGCATAAACTCTCTGAATTTTTTGACATATTTTAAATCTAATAAGTGCCTTAGTGAGATACTTAATGGAATTGAACTGCTATTTACTTGTTTTATACGCGGTGTAAAATTCGGATCAACTTCCAAAAATGAATAGATCTCTTTACAAACCTTTAAATTATTATCGTAAAAGTCATCAAATAATACGATCTTAATATTTTTGCGAGGGAAAAGATTCAAAAATTTCTTTATGTGTTTATCGTATTTTGCCTGCTCTAAATAAAAAAGATGAGATAACGGCGGTCTTTTAACTTTGACAGCCATTCCTTTCTTCCTTTTTTCTTCATAGTTTAGAGCTTCTTCAATGTTCTCAGCCCCTTCAGCCAATAAATCAAACTTATTCCACTGATACCACGATCTTACAAAATGTATCGGATTTCTTATAGATATTATGATTTTGGAATCAGGATTATATTCATAGATTTTTTGTGCTGCCTTTCTTGAATACAGATAGTGCACAGAAGCCTCTCCTATCATCTTTTCTTCCCTAGCATCAGAAAAAAGCTCTAGGTATTCTTTCAACTTTCTAAATCTAAATCGTTTTTGAATACCTAAAAACCGACTTTTTTCTTGGTAATATTGATCAACCTCATCATGAAAATCAGTACAAAAAAAATGAGGTTCCTTTAAATCTGGCATATATATCTGATTATGTTGTTTTAAAAAATCATATAAGGCTGTAGTACCAGACTTAGGAAATCCCACAATAAAAAAATTGGGTTGCTTCATATTTAAAACCACATCAAGCTTTTTAACAGAAATAAATTACTTTGCCTTGAACACATAATACTTGCTTATTAGAAAAGCGGCTCAGTATAGCCACGTATCAATGAAGATTCTACAAGGAATCTATTATTGATACAACTCCCTTTTAACCGCTTGCAAGAGTACATTTTTCTTTCCTGAATGGTTATCTTTTTTATAACTAGCAGAAACATCCCATAAAATAGCACCTCCTAAGTTGTTATTTTTAACATATTCTATTTTTTCTTTGATTGACCTTGCGTTATCAAAACTCACAAATTGCTTCGGCGAATCAATACTTAGATAGGGTACTTTCGCTGACTTATCCCACTTAGCATTCGATAAATTATACCGATTGGCAAGTTCATAATATGGAACTCCACCTGCTCGCTCTACTTTCGGTGTCTGATCCTGCCAACCCTCTCTAGGGCTATTCACTCCATGCCATACATATCCGTAAAAGTCGATTCCAATTCCAATTTTTTGGGGAGGTATCCCCACTTCAAGAAATTCCTGAACTTTACGATCAACGGATGGCAATGGATTACCATTGCTAAAAGTATCTCCGCCATTGTAAAGTGGAGAGTTATGCCAGGTCACCCAACCTTGCCAAGCCCCACTCATATCGTATGTCATTAAATTAATTTGGTCAAATTTTTCATATAGTTTTGCAAACATTTCAGGTTTCCAATTGGTCGCAGCAGTTAGTAGGGGTCTATCTAAAAGTGGAGTGGTTTCTTTTTGTAGAGCCTCATAAAGTTTATTGACAAATGTAATGTAATCTTTCTTATCACTTTCTCGAATAGGTTCTAAGTCAAGGTCGATACCATCAAACCCCCACCTGTTCATTGTTGATATCAAGTTATCAATAAAAATTGACCGACTTTTATCTGAAAAAGCACCAACAAATTTGTCATGTAACCCATAACCTCCTATTGTCAATAAGACTGGTTTTTGATGCTTATGGGCAGCCTTAATGATTGAATTTAATCGGTCTGGATTAATATTCTCGTATGGCTCAACTTTTGAAAGGGTTCCATCTTTGTTAGGAGTTAGTGCAAAATATATTAGATGTGTAAAAGCGTCCCAATTGATCTCACTAGCTTGCAAATGCCCCCAATTACCTCCAGGTGGAGCAAAATGATTCCAAGAAACCAAATAAGCAGAAACCCAAATATCTGAGCCTTGGCCTTTAGTAAGGTTCTCATTATTAGTTTGAGCAAATACCGAAGATGCAAAGCCTGAGAGCAGAAAATAAACACCCACAATCACACCAATAAAAAAATATCTGTCTTTATTTTTTAAACACATGATTTTAAATACCCTCTGGATTTAATCTCCACTTTCTTGCAATTCTTGTTTAATGGCATTTAACAGTGCATCCCTCTCAACTTCTCGGGCATTACTTCTATAGCCACCTCCAAGTTCCCAAATCATAGCTCCACCAAGACCATTTTCACGCACAAAGTTAAGTTTGTGCTTTATTGATCGCTCATTTTCAAATGAGATAAAAGTCTCGGGTTCATCAATGCTAACATATGGAACCCGAGCTTTATCATCCCACACAAAATCTTCAAGATTATAGTTCTCATACAAAGTGTGGTATGCTATACCACCCCGAGGTGAAATATCTGGCGGATTATCTTCTGTCCAATTATCCATTGGTTCCGATACACCTTCCCATACGTAACCATAAAAACTGACACCAATACCTAGTTTATTGCGATCTACTCCTGCCCTTAAAAATTCATGAACCTCTCGATTCACTGAAGGCAACTGCTGATCTGTAGCCCCTGGAAAAGTTTGCCCCCCATTATATAAAGGAGAGTTATGCCAAGCTACCCAACCATCCCAAACACCACTCATGTCATACGTCATGATATTTATTTGATCGAATTTATCATTTAGCTTACCAAATAGTTCTGGTTGCCAGCTAACGGTTGCCGTCAATAAAGGCGTAGATACCAAAGCAGCCTCCTCGTCCTGTAACTGCGTATAAAGCTCATCGATAAATGTGGTATACGCCTCCCGATCTTCCTCTCTTATTGGTTCCATATTTATATCTATGCCATCAAAATTCCACTTATTTAATATCTTTATAAGATGTTGAATAAAGTCTTGTCGGTTTGCATCTGAGATAGCTCCCAAGAATTCTGTTCTGGTATTCCATCCACCCACCGAGTACAGAATAGGAGTTTTATTTTCATGGGCAGCCTCTACGATCGAAGTAATTCGACCTTCATTCAAATTATCCGACGAACTTACAGAAATAACTGATCCGTCATTTTGTGGAATAAATGTAAAATAAACTAAATGGGTGAAGGCTCCCCAATCAATTTCATGCGTTGGCAGATTTCCCCAATTCCCCTGAGGTGGTACATAATGATTCCAAGAAGCTAAATATGCAGATACCCAGATATCCTCAGAGTAAAACTTTTCTTTACCCTCATCGGTTAAAATAGTACATGAAACAAAGATTACTGCTAAAAGCGGTACTACTATATAACGTTTGGTCTTCATTGCTGGCTGACTATAATTCTATTTATTCCGAAGCTTCTATAGAAAATTCCTGCATCGTAAATTCACATCTTTTGACCTCAATGTTATGTCTTTTTGAAAAGGTTTTAAGCCTTTCTCTGATAACTGGTTTAATCTGCTGTTTTGCGGAAATTAGAATCCGATCGAAGCTTTTTGTCTGTAACAGTCGAGGCAGCTTCCAATGTCCGCCATAAACAGGATATCCATTTACATATGTACCCTCCAATTCTGGATCTTCATCAAGAAATCCTATCGGCTTATCCTTGTAATCCTCATTATTTAAAATTCGATGAAGTAACATAAGTCCCGACTCATTGACGCCATGGATTAAAATATTATTCTCTGCTTTTGTTGTGCTTTTGAATAGATATTTCAGAACATGATAAGAGAACCGTATCCCTAGCACAAAAGTAAGCAAGAAGTAGAAATCCAGCACCAGAAATAACAAATGGGGCAACCCAAACGAATCGATAACAAGTGGGAAAATGGAACCAAATGCTATAACAGCATAAGCGACACTTTTCAAGACTTTTAAGACATCGCCTAACCCAACAAGTCTAATATTTTCTTTATATAAGCCTGTTCCCCAAAATAAACTCAACTGTATAATACAAGCAAGCACAAGGATAAACTGAAATTTTGATGTTTGGAGATAATTTGGATCCATCCAGTTTACAACAAAAAATGATGCACCGAATGATAGCGTTATAAATCCAAGGTCAAGAAGGCTTTGAAATATTACTTTATTAATCAAAAACTTCTCATACAAGGGTAAGAAAATACCGTTCCTGAATATATCTATTTCCCGATACTTCAATTGTCTTATTCCCCAGAAAAAAGCAATTCCGGCAATAATAAACAGGATAATAGTGTCTTTAAAAGAGTTCATCCATGTAAGAGTAAAGGCACCAATAGCAAAAATTGCTGAGACAATATAGAGAAGGATAACCGTATTTCTGTGTGTAAAGCCTTGCGCCAATAGTTGATGATGGATATGTGATTTATCCGGTACAAACATGGAATAGAGTTTGCTCACTAGTGACTTTTCCTCCGCTTTTTCACTCGAAGGAATATAATAGTAAAGAAGCCTGCGTAACATCGAGAGTATAGTGTCAGTAATCGGAAGTCCAAGTACAATAATGGGGAACAGAATTGAGAAACCTGTTGTAATTTTAGTTGAACTGTGAATTGATAAGATTGCAAGTGCGAATCCTAAAAGAAGACTGCCTGAATCTCCCAAGAATATTTTGGCAGGATTAAAATTATATCTAAGAAACCCCACCAGGCTTCCTGCCAACATTAAAGCTATCAATCCATTCCAAAGCTCAAGATATTGAAAGGAAACAATAAAAATGGTCACACATGCAATCGTAGCTATACCTGAGGCCAACCCATCCAATCCATCGATCAAGTTAATTGCATTAGTAACCCCAATAATCCACAGGATAGTTAAAGGAAAGTTTATAAACTCAACATCAACCAAAAAGGGAGTAACAGGATTTATAACTGTGGATATTTCAAATCCCGCGAAATAAACTATCCCAGCGGCAATAAACTGAATAACGAATTTGAAGCCTGGGCTTAATGTTTTTATATCATCCCAAACTCCAAGTATAAAGACTAACGTTATTCCTATTGCCAATAACCCCAGCTGAAAAATATGTTCATTAGTGTCAATAAATAGGTGAGGAAATATCAAATAGAAGACAAGTAGAGAGAAAAGGAAACTGATAAATAAAACGGCTCCTCCCAAATAGGGAGTCGCTTTTTGATGGACTTTTCTTTCATTTGGTTTATCCACCGCATGCAAGGAATACGCAAGCTTTATCATATATGGTGTTATCAAAAGGGCAATTATCACTGGAATCAGAAACGCCGCTATTGATTGTATAACCGATGTAACCATAACTCTATAAATCAAGCTGTATTAAGCAACTGGTACCCTTTACTTTTTAGACCAGACATACTCATCTCAATAGAATTTTTATCTAGATAAGAGAATGCTGAATTATTCATGATTTCTGCTAATAATTGTTCTTCTGCTTTTTGAAAACTTTTACTCCGCTCAGTTGCAATTAGCTCCGGTCTATTCCACTGATCCCAATCAAGAGAAAACGGGAGATCTTTGGTTTTAATGCTACCACTTTGGGCCTGCATCAATGCATTGTTGATGGCATTTTCAAGCTGACGGATATTCCCGGGCCAATAATATGTAATACACTTATATAAAGCCCGTAGTGAAATCCGTGGATCACTTCCTTTTTGTTTTCGATATTCTGACAATAATAATTTAATTATTGGATAAATATCTTCTCGACGATTTCTCAACGGTGGAAGCCAAATACATACTGGATTAAGATGATGCTGGATATAATCCCAGTAATTTTTGCTGGCAACTTTTTTAAATTCACTTTTGCTAATTGTTAAAACGATACGAAAGTTATTTAGTCCCCGATCATAACCTGTAGACTTCTTCATTTTTTTCTGAGAGCTGGATACTATCTCTGCAATATGGATCTGATTTTCGAAAGAGAGCTCAGCAAAATGATCTAAAAATAAAACCCCTCCTTTTGCTTTTTCAATGGCCTCGTGTTCTATTTTAATTTCATCCTCTTCAATATCTAAATGACCCTGAAAATTTCTTTTGAAAATGGAATGATGAATGGCAGGACAGAAAAAGCTTTGAAATTTCCCCTCACAATTACTTTGCTCATAAATTATTTGAGCTAACAATTTCTTTCCTGTTCCTTCTTCCCCTACTATTATTACATTGGAATTCTCTTCTGCCACAATCTTAAGTTTTGAATAAATATCCTTCATCAACGCACTCTTGCTGATATTCATCAAGGTTTCTATATCTATATCTTCTCCTACTTTAACCATATTATCTGTCCTGTTTCTTGTTTTAAGCTAGAAGTTAATAGTGGCGGAAAAGTGATGCCCTCCCATGGTATTAGCAATAGGAGATAGACCATAATCAATTCGTACCAGTTCTGTTATAACTCCCAGCCCGAATCGGAATCCTCTTTCATTTATTCCCCTAACATAACCCGTTCTGATTGCTAGCTTATTTATTGGTTTTATCTCTAGGCCTCCTTTATAAATAAGGCCATCCTCCCCAAATATTTTTTTATTCCCCAGGGAAACGGACAAAAAATGACTATCCGCATTTTCGGGAAACGTCATTGTTGCACCAAGTTCTAAAGTCTTGGGCGTTGCCCAATCCCCTCTTAGTATGGTAGTATCATCAAAATCATTATGATACCATATATCGGGCCCGATATCTCTGAAAGCTATAGCATAACTGACTGACGAGGTTGGTGCATATAATACTCCTATATCTAAATTTCCTGCCCATGCTATCTGAAATCTATTCCACCCGCGTATTAAATTTCCCCGAATACCAACGCTTAATTTAGGGGTAACAGCTAAAGCATAACCGGCACTTAATTGAATTCTTCTAAGATCTAGCTTCGTAATAGGGGAACTGTCTATATATCTGAGTCCTCCAAGGCCGTTATTTTGGACTGAAAATCCCGCTGCTATTGCATGTAAGGAATTTTTAAATACCGGAATATCAATATATTCTGACGCAATATTGTTACTCCAATTCTGGTCACTGCTTATTACTATCGATTGAGGGTTTTCATTATAGATCAAAGTAGCTGGATTTAGGCTCATGTTGGTAACATCATGATAATCGGCAAGGGTTGCTCCACCTAAAGCGTACGTTCTTGCTGATGTTTCCTCACCATTAAAAAAGTCCCAACGGGTTTGAGCTACGCTCTCGGTACCTGAAAAGTGCATACATGCCACACATATCAAGCAAAGAAGAATACTCCGATTGAAGATATTATTGAACATTTTTGCGTAATTTTTCTAAGATTATATCAATTTACAGCCCGAAATAATCCAAATACCATTATTATATCTCTCAGGAATGATGATAGCTCCCTAACCAAATTTTCCTCCTGAGGGACATACACAATATCTCCTGGTCCCACCGTTACCTCAGGATTGAGTTTCCCCTCATTAAAGTAGGTTGTCATATCAACCTTTTGATAATGAGGATTATGCTCCCGTCTATATATTTTAACATTCGCAAGATCAGCGTCTCCCGTTGTTCCCCCAGCCTTTGAGAGCAAGGCGAAAACAGAAATATCATCAACTACTTCAAAATTATTAGGTTGATTCACTGAACCCAATACAGTAATTACATTATCACTCTTATTTAATATTGAGACAGTGATTTTAATTTCTCCTTTGACATAATTTTTCAGTCTTTCCCGCAACTCTTTTTTCAAGCCCTCTTTTGTCATTCCATCTACTTTTATCTCTCCTAATAATGGCATTGCGATAGTACCGCTGCTGGAAACTTTGGTTTGAGTATTAAAATCGTCGTGCCCCCAAACCATTATTTTTAATTGGTCACCAGACCGTATAGTTACTTGCTCAAATGTGCTATCTGGCATTACACTTTGATTCGAGGTAAGGGAACTTACGACTTGATTTTGAGAAGCTTTTTTGGTTGAAACACATCCCAAAATGAGTACTGGAGCAAGGATAATTAATATCAGAAGACGACAATTAGAGATCATATTTGGCTTCTTTTTTAAAAGTATTTCATTAAACATTCCTTCAAGAAGCATGCCATAAACAGAAAATCACTCAACAAGTAGCACTCTTAGGAGTGCACATCGGAAACTGTATCAAATCATATATCCTAACCATAGAAGCAGATAATGAAAATGAGAATTATCTGCACACTAAAGATTAAGATAGGTGTGCAAAATTTTGGATTTACTTACTTGAACCTAGTCGACAAAAACTATTGGCCTTTTATTTATTTTTTTAAAAGCAAGTTAGACCGAAATAGATAAATACTTTTATCCTGATATATATATAGCCATTGAAATTACCTACCTATCATTTATTTGGCATGAGTATTGCAATTACTTAGACAGGCATACAACTAACTGAGAGGCGGATCAGAATTTTAAAAAAACTTATTGGCATGAGTCCAATACAAATCACTGTACAGGAGCTAAAAAGAATCATTAAAAGGCGTAAGCGGCTTTTAATTGTCATTCCTGTCCTAATGACAATAATTGGTATTGCTATTTCCTATTTAATTACGCCCAAATATGAATCCTCAATCTCAATATTGGTACAGAAAGAGCAGACTCTTAATCCTCTTGTTCTACATGACATGGCAGTAAGTCTTGCATCCGAAGACCGCCTACAATCATTTAATGAAATCATTTATAGTCGACAAACCATTGAGGTACTTATAGATAGCTTAGACCTTGCACAAGATGTAACAAATAGCATGGAAAGGCAGGACCTCATTGAAAAACTAAAGCAAAACATTCAAACAAACTTTAAAGGGTCTGATTCATTCAACATTACCTATTATGATACAGACCCGGAAAGAGCCAAGAGGGGGACTGAGATTCTCGCTAATCATTTTATTGAAACCAGACTCTCAATTGAAAATAAACGTAATGAACAGACTGTTGAATTTTTTGAGAATAAAATTAAGGACTTGGAAAAGGCTGTCAAGAAACGACAAGAAACACTCTTAACTCTTTCCCAAAAACGAATAGAAGAATCCCCTAATGATAAAGCAGCCCTCAACAATAAACTCCAAAATATCGAAGAACAAATTGAATCAACGGAAGATCGGATATCTGAATTAAATAGAGTTTTGAAAATTGTAACCAATATCTCAGGAAATACGTTGGCAGAAAGTGATTTTGAAACACTTTATAGTTTGCCCTTAAATAATATCCCGCTGGGTAACAAACTAAGAAGTAACTTGGAAAACTATGATAATCTACAACAAGAATACACTACAAATTATCCTGAATTTGACAAGGTTACCCAACAAATCTTGTCTGTGTTAGATCGAATTCCCAATGCGATTCAATCCGAAATTGAATTAAAAAAAGTCAATTTAAAAGACTTGAAACAACAACGGGAACAGGTCAAAAATGCCTTACAGGAAAATATTGCTTCCAACCGCATAGACGAAGTAGAGAAAGCAGATTATGGGATTTATCGAGAGTTATACGACAAAATGAAAGTTAAGTTAGAACAAGCCCGCACTACGAAAGATCTCGGTGAGAAAACACAAAGCCAATTCATAGTCATTGATCCTCCCTATTATCCGGAAGAACCCACATCTCCAAATCGAGCGTTAATTACAGCCGGGAGTTTTTGTATAGGAATCATTCTCGCTGTCATTGCAGTAGCTGCTGCCGAAATTCTAGATACCATCATTCGAAAAGAAGAAGACGTCCACGACTTTGAAGCACCTGTAATTGCCTATATACCAGATGGAACCCAATAGAATAGTATTATGAGTGAAAAAGAAAACGAGCTTCAAGAAATTCAGAAATTACAACCACGACCATCAAAGCTTGACAATAAGCCCCCTCTGGATATAAAAATCAATGCCGAACAAGCCTCTTATCTAGATACAAATGTAGTTTGTAGTAAGTATTACAATAGTTTCAACTATTCCAAGTTACCCCAAGAATATAAAAATATTCAACTTACGCTGGGTGTTACTAGTGCTAAAAAGGGAGAAGGAAAAACATTGGTCTCCTCAAATATGGCCGTTTCTTTTGCTTTAGGATATCGGAGGAAAACGGTACTGGTTGACCTTAATCATAAAAATCCAAGACAGCATGAAATTTTTGGCGTAGATCAACGACCGGGACTGGTTAAGGCAATAGACAAGGGGAAAATTGATCTGACACAAACAAAGGTGGACGAATTGTTTTTACTACCAACCGGTGACGTTCAAAATTTTAGACTTGAGTTGAATAACATCATGGCCATCCGACATGTAATAGATTCTCTAAGAACGAGATTTGATTTTGTAATTGTAGATATGTCATCAGTACTACCAATTGAAGATTTTCCCGTCCTATTTGCTAACGAAGTAGATGGTTTATTAGCTGTATTAGATACTCAAAAGACCAGAAGGGACGATATTGAAGAAATGTTTAATCATTTAAATGAAAATCAGGTTCTCGGATTTATAATGAATAGATATGGTACTGAGAACTAGTGATTGCAATAGAATTTAGAAACTATGACAACACTGATGGGGATTATCGCCTTACATCTATTAGTTATCATAAGTGGTCGGAAATTTAAGAATAAAGGTCTCTTAGAGAATACAATAATCATCATCCTGACCCTTCTGTTGGTAGGATGGGTAGCATTGGGAATGTATATGATGGAAAAGCCAGAACCCAGAATAGGTTTTTAGGGATGTTTACTTCCAAGTACAGAAAAGTGTCATTTAAAAATCGATTTGAACAATTGGTTTTGCAGCCATTGAGGCTAAACCATAATTCAATTGCAATTTTAGGGATCACATTACTTGGAATAATCCTATGTAGTACCACTTTGTATTTAACAGAGGGTAATATTAAAGCAACCATAGCAGCTCTTGCACCTTATGTATTGATATTAATCTCTATTTATCGGTTGGATTATAGCCTATATATTTTATTGTCTTGTGTACTTTTATTTGATCAATTTGCTATTCCCGGATTTTCTCCCTGGACTTATGAACTCGATTTTTTTCGGAATCTCAAAGAGATATCCTATATCCCTTACCTTCCTTTTGGAGTCGTAAATCCAATTGAGCTTTATTTAATACTTTTGGGATCGTTATGGTTTTTAGTGGTTGTCGTTAAAAAAAACTATCGACTCCAGCAAATCCCTGTCTGGGGGGCATTTATAGGCTTCTTTCTTTGGTTTTTAGTAGCATTTGTTAATGGCATACGCTCTGGTGGGGATTTTCTTATTGCCCTTTGGGAAGTGAGAGCACTGTTTTACTTCTGTGCCTGTTATCTTCTGGTTCCGCAAATAATCCAAACCCGAAAACAGCTTAAGGGTTTGGTTTGGATATTTATTATCGCTATTTCATTTAAGGGCTTCCAAGTACTTGAACGATTCGTAAGCATGGGATTTAGTACTGCCGGCCTGCAAACATTAGCAAACCATGAGGATCCGGTATTTATAACCACGCTGTTAATATTGTTGACAGCAATGACGATATTCAAGTCTGAAAATAAACAGCGCTGGGTATTATTTATTTTGGCTGTACCCCTCCTTCTCAGCGTTTATTTATCGCTTCGAAGAGCCGCAATTGCCGGCATGTTGGTTTCATTTGCCGCAATGATATGGTTATTGCCCTTTCGGTATCAAAAAAAATTCTTAAAGTATGCTCTGCCCACATTAGTGTTTCTGCTGATCTATGGATTTGCATTCTGGAATAGTTCATCGACATTGGCAGGCCCGGTTAAACTGATAAAATCCGGAGTCACCGAACCTTCATTCGAGGAGTCTCGCCAAGATTATTACTCCAATATGTATCGTGAAATTGAAAACTATAATTTAGCAGTCACTTATAGACGTAATCCAGTCATTGGAATTGGGTTTGGCAAAAAATATGATATGCCACTGAACTTGGCGCGTATCACATTTCCACTGCGAGACTACATACCTCACAATGAAATATTTTGGTATTTAATTAAAACCGGTAGTATAGGATTTTTCCTATTCTGGTTTTTTTTCAATGGTTTTGTGTACAAGGGAGTAACAGTTCTGGATAAATTGAAGGATCCCTATCTAAAATCAGTCTGTATCATGGTTATCCTGGCCGTCATTAATCAAATGGTAGTTTCATATTTCGATCTTCAACTCACGTACTACCGTAACATGATATACCTTGGCACTTTGATGGGATTACTACCACTCATAGAAAATCTCGGAGAAAAGAATCAAGAAGAAGATCATAACAAAACGTGAATAATAAGAAAGATTGAAGATGATATAAGACCTTTTAATCAAAAGAACTTTAAATATGTCATCATTAAATACACAACATTTTTTGGGCGTAAGGGTCGATAACCTTTGGCTTCATCAAGCTAGAGAACAAGTAAAAAGGGTGATCGAAGGCAATCAAAATTCCACCTGTACACAATCAATATTTTTTGTAAATGTGCATAGCATATTTTTGAGCCGAAAAAATAGACGATTCAAATCCAAGATTAATCAAGCTGACTTAGTTCTTGGAGATGGTATGGGGCTAGAAGTTGCCGGACATATATTGAATAGTCCGATGCGAGACAATCTAAATGGTACTGATTTCATTCCCCAAATTCTAGAAATGGCAGAGAAAAAAAATTGGTCAATATACTTGCTGGGGGCCAAGGAACAGGTAGTAAAGAAGTGCCATCAGAATCTTAGGAGACAATATCCTGAACTTCATATTGCCGGTTACCGTAATGGTTATTTCAAAAAACGTGAGGAGAAGGAAATAATTGAAACCATTAACAAAAAGAATCCGGATATACTACTTGTTGCAATGGGATCACCACTGCAAGAAAATTGGATAAGTCGAAATAAAGACCAGCTACAGGTTCCGGTTTCATTTGCAGTTGGTGGCTTGTTTGATTTCATATCTGGTACTGTACCCCGCGCACCAAGTTGGTTGAGAAATCTCGGCCTTGAATGGCTCTATCGTTTTATACAACAACCCGTTAAAAAATGGAACCGTATTCTTATAGAGATACCACTTTTTATTCCTCTGATTATTCTGAAACAGAAGGTGCCTAACAAGCTCAAATCAATATTTTAAAAGATTTTCGAATGTTATCAAACGTACAAAAATCGATTGCTAAGAATACCTCGGTTATGATGGGAGCGCAACTCATAACCTGGGTATCTAGCTTTGTACTATTGATTTTCTTGCCTCGCTACTTGGGTAGTGAGGCATACGGCAGATTATATCTGGCTATCTCAATTTCTATAATCTTAGAAGTAACTATTGATTTTGGTGGCAAGCATTTAATTCCCAAAGAGGTTTCAAGAGAAAAACCCAAAACAGCTAATCTGCTTGTTAACTTCTTAACATTACGGGCTGTCATCTGGGCTTTAGCCATGATTGGATTGCTAATCTTTAACTGGTTGGCTGGCTATCCTGCTGTAACCCAATACCTGATAATAATATTAGGCTTCTCAAAACTCTGGCAAGCTGCCAAAAGAACATTGAAAAGCTGTTTCCAGGGCCATGAAAAGATGGAATATCCGTCCATTGGTTCTATTGTTGAAAGGGTATTTATCTCGGCTTCTGCAGTTTCAGCTTTACTGTTGGGGGCTGGAGCAATAACAATAGCGATAATAATGGCCGTTGGTGTCCTTTTAAATTTCTTGGTCCTAGCCAAATTCTCAAAAAAAATTGTGAAGGACCTTCCAAATTTTGATTGGGCAGTAATTCGAAATGTATCACAAATAAGCATTCCCTATTTCATGTGGTCATTATTTTCAGTCATCTATTATCGGATTGATACCGTTATGTTATCGCTATTGACTAGCGATAGAGTGGTTGGCTGGTACGGGGCTGCCTATCGTTTTTTTGATGTGGTTATGGTCTTTCCAAGCATATTTACAACGGTGATTTTTCCGATCTTTTCCAGATTGTGGGTTGATGAGGAAAACAAGATGTTCAAAACGTTTCAAAAGAGCCTTAAATACATGGTTCTGCTAGCACTACCTGTTTCTATTCTGATCGTATTCTACTCAGAAAATATTGTCTCACTTTTCTTTGGACTAGCTGAATATAAGCCTTCAATATTTGTCCTAAAGATCTTCTCAATAGGAATACCTTTAGTCTATATCGATTTTATACTCGGTAATACGATATTAGCTATAGATAAACAAAAAAAATGGGCCGTCGTCGGTTTTGTAGCAATAATTATCAATGTTGTGCTAAACTATATTGCTATTCCTTATGCCGAGGCAAGCTGGCAAAATGGGGGGATTGGGGCCGCAGTTACCACACTATTAACTGAGCTATTCATTATGGTCTCAGCGCTGACAATGCTCCCTTCCAAATATTTCAATACTATCCGCTACTCTCCAATACTACGGGTGATACCAGCTTCTATTCTAATGGGGCTATTATGCTGGTTGCTTTCTACTACACCAATCTATTGGATGGTTCAAGCAATTATTGCCGGAATTAGTTACCTGGTAAGCATATGGTACTTAAATGTATTTGATAAAAAAGAACAGCAAATGCTTCGTAAATATCGAGACATTAGAAAATTTTGGAAACTAATTAAAAACAAGGGGGAATCAACAGCATGAAAATCTTACATGTTTTTCCATATCTGCCTACTCCGAAAACTTTTGGTGGTGCACTACGGATCTATCATATCCTAAAACATCACGTAAAGCATCACGACGTTACCGTATGTGGATTTGATGATCGTGGCGATAAAGATGCCTTTTTTAAAGAATTTCCACAGTTAGAAGGGAAAGCTCATTTTGTATCACGACCATTTAAAAAAGGTTACAGGCGAATATTTCAGTTTTACTCTCTATTTACAAACCACAGCTACACCTATAATGTAACTGCGTCAACAAAGCTTCAGTGTACTATTGATGAACTGGTTCATTCCAATGAATTTGATGTTGTGTTGACCGAATTTCCAACAACAGGAAAGTATCAATTTGATACGAATGCAGTTCAAATCATCGATGCACACAATGTGGAGTACCACAATTTTAAACGGATGTCTAAAATTAAAGACTCCATTTTACGGAAGTATTTTTATAAACGTGAATATAAAAAAACAAAAAAAGAAGAGATAGAGATCATTGATCAAAAAGATGCCATGTTTGTGACAAGTAAACGGGACAAGGGAATTTTTGACCAAGATATTCCAAATGTACCAAAGTTTGTGATACCCAACGGAGTAGATACAAATTTTTTCAGCCCTTCCGAGAATGAACCTGAATCCAAAAGCTTAGTTTTTACCGGCTCGATGGGCTATGTACCTAACTCTGAAGGAATCTTATACTTTCTTGATGAAATATTTCCTCTTATTCAAGAACAGCTACCCGATATTAAGATATATATCGTAGGAATGAACCCGCCGAAATCAGTTCGTAAACGGGCTTCTGATAATGTAATTGTAACGGGGTTTGTTGATGATGTTCGTCCATATGTGCATAAAGCCAATGTATATGTAGTACCCCTACAAATGGGTAGCGGTACACGACTTAAAGTTCTTGAAGCACTGTCTATGAAAAAACCTGTAGTAACGACAAGTATTGGGTGTGAAGGTATTGACGTGGTAGATGGAGAATCTGTACTCATCCGAGATGAAAGCCAATCGTTTGCTAATGGAATTGTTGAACTCATTCGTAAAGAATCACTGAGAAATAAACTAATTAGTAATGGATATGAATTGATTAAAAATAAATATGATTGGAATGTAATTGGCAATCATATCGAGGAGACCTACAATACAATTCTTGACAACGAGACTAAAAAGTGAAATGAAATCAAACTTTATCAACGAAAATATTTGGAATACTAAAATCCGATTTTTCATCAAAAAACTAAGATCGAAGATTATGCAAGTGATTGAAGAAATAAAAACAGTCGATCCCAGTAACACAGAATCTACCATTCACAAAAAATCGAACCCTGTATCTAATTCTTCTCCAGTTACGATAGAGGTATTTAATACCGAGGAAGTATTTCAAAAATTACAGGGGGATTGGAATAAATTAGCTACTAAAGCCGATACCCCGATTTACGTTACTCGGGAATGGATATCTTGCTGGTGGAAACATTTTGGGCGACATCCCAAACGTAACCCTTTTGTTATTGCTTTATATAAGAATGACACGCTTATTGGTCTCGCCCCACTATATAAAGGAAGGTCAGCAATTGGATCTATAGATTTTCAAGTACGACTACATATGATGGGGTGCGGCGTAGGTAAACAAGAGTTTCTAGGCTTTCATGATGAATATGGGAGAAGTGATTTTTTAGATATTATTGCAGATCCGGACCATGAGGAAGAAGTAGCGAACAAACTCCTATCTTTTTTATTAAAGCCTGAACTTGAGGTAGACACCCTTTCATTACAGCATCTAAGGGATAATAGCTTCGTAAAGCGCAAACTGCAACCACTTTTAGATGACAAGGATATCGACTACGATTTAGAACAGACTGATATTTGTCCCTATATAACGCTACGAGAACCTGACACAATGGAGGAGTACCTAAAACAATTAAGCTCAAACACACGTCGAAGACTACGCCAAACGCTCAGAGCCATTGGAGAAGAAGATGGATATAAAACCAAACAAGTTGATTCGTCAGAAACACTTCAAGAGGAACTGGAAAAACTGCGGGAAATGCATCAAAGCAGATGGAATGGATTTGGATATCCCGGAGCTTTCTTTGACACACGTTTTGACCATTTTTTAAAAGAATTTGTTGAAGAGGTTTATGATCAGGGATGGGTCTGGTTTAAACAGGCGATTGATAAAGATGGATATGCCGCTACGAGGTTAGCACTAAAATTTAATAACCGGTTTTATGATTATATGTCTGGATTTGATGCAAGCTGTCCATCTTCAAAATATAGACCGGGTATAGGCTTACTTACTTTAATGATTAAAGATTCCATTGAAAAAGGGAATGCAGAAATTGTAGAGCTCCTCCGTGGTGATGAACGATATAAGTTTGATATGACATCCAAGGTCCAAAAAAACTGGAGGCTTTCTCTACCTCTGCGTACCAAAAGGAGCCCTGCAAGAAAAATATTATCTAAAATCTTACAAATTGGAACTTCCTTTCACGCCATAATCAGTCGAGAATGGACGCTAATGAAAGTTCAGAAAAAACTGAAAGGTACGCCTCTAATGGTTATAAACTATATAAAAACCCGTTACAGTATGCTAAAATACAAATATCAACAAAATTAAAGATTAAGATGCTTTTTAATACTAAATAACAAAATATCAGTCACTATGGAAAATGAAATGGAAATCCCGGCATTATCATGCAGTGAAATTGGCTTAGTTCAAGCTCTAGGGAAAGCTGATATATCTACCTACGCAGGTTCCTTTTTTAAGGATAATCCTGCATTGTATTCTAGATTTTCCCAAAGAAAAGTATTATTCAAACAATACGATAATACTGAATTTATCGCCCAGCTTTGTGATTTTGGAAAAAAAATAGATTCCAAACCAGTTCTATTTAGTGATGATGATAGGGCTTTGCTACTTATATCACGCTTTCGTGATAAACTACAAGAGTATTATCGTTTTCTATTACCCGATCATGAAATGGTTAAACAAATTCTGGATAAAAGGCTTTTCGTAGAGCTATGTGACAACTATAATTTACCAGCTCCCAAATCATTTGAAGTTAAATCCCTTGAAGATGTAAATAATGCCGCAACTGAACTTCCATTTCCTGTCATCATAAAACCTGCTTACAAGCAAGATTGGTGGCATTCTGACTTTGAAGAAAAGGTGGGTCCTTATAAAAAAGCCTATAAATGTGATACTCCGAATGATTTAAAAAATCTCTATTCCAAAATTTCAAAAATAAATAAACGCGCCGTAGTACAAGAATTTGTACCTGGGGATGACAATCAGCTCTACAGTATTAATATGTTTGTAAATGATGAGGGAAGCTTGAAAGGTTATTTCCTAGCCAGGAAAAAACGTATCTATCCAATTTCTGCTGGTACTGGCTGTTATATTGTAACAGTCAAAGATGAGAAAATGACAAATTTGGCAGTAGAAATTACTGAAAAACTTCAGTTGAAAGGATTATTGAATATACAATTCAAAGTAGATTCAAGAACAGGAGAACCTCGCCTTATGGAAATTCATACAAGAAATAGTTATTGGGGATACTTGGGATGTGAGGCAGGTGTTAATCTCTCAAATTTATATTATTGTAGCCTTACCGATAAAAAACCTCCCTCAAATAATAGTTATCAAAAAGGGGTCAAATACATAGACCTAGGGAAAGATATTAAAGCCTTTTTTCAATATAAAAATGCAGGTCTATTAAATTGGAAAGATTGGTTAAAAACATACAGAGGTGATTTTGTATTGGGAGGTATGCTTCTTGAAGACCCTCTACCTATCTTAATGAATTTTTTATTCATCTTACGACGACGATTACCCGGTTATAATTCCAACAGTAATAATGAGACCCTACCCACTTAAAACATGTAATTTAATTTTGTTTAGGACTAATACGATTTAGAAACAAGTGTATGAATGGTAATACCTTTCGATCTCTTTAGTTAAGGTGGCGGACTTAAAATGGGAGGGTACATTATACATGGGATATTTACTAATTTTCAAGGAGAACTGTAAAAAACTGAAGCAGAAGGAAAGCTGAATGGCGCTAGACAAAAAAAGAAATCAGATATGTAAGCTTACCCGAAAGTTGTCCGTTAGATAAGAATAGTCCGGTTTTTAGGATGGAGGTCAACTACTTCCAAATTATCTAATCTTTCTTTAGCAGGGGCTAGATTAGTTTGGTTTATAAAAGATGGGACGTTCTTATTTAGGGCCAAGTTACTTATACATATCTCGACCTGTCATCACCATAATATGTGCCCAGGGGGTGCCGGGTTCCATAATCCAGGGGGCTCCCTTGCTGGCCGGTTTCTTTGATAATCCGGTAGATTCCTGGGTAGCATAAGGAATATAAATAACATAAAGGGGGGAGGCATTTTTAACCATTCCGGTTTTGTAATCAAAACTTTGTGCGGATCCCGTAAGTGAATACAGAGCCATCGGTTTTTGTGGCAACTCGATTTCTCCCTCTTCAATTTCCTTATAGCGTATGCTATCCACCTTCTCTCGTGACAGTCCCCGGGCTTTTAGTTCCCGACCTCGTTTCATAAATGGCTCCAAGGCCTTGTGGTAGCAGGCCACATGAAAATTAGCCTGTTGGGGATCATCTGCGATGCATATCAACGGGTTTGCCCCCTCGCGCAAAGTCGTCAGTTCTCCACTGTCATTATACCCTAAAACTCTGGCGTCTTTTTTCATTCCATCAGGGGCCGGACTAACAGCGGCTTTTATCTGATCTTCTTTGCTTAGGGTATCGGGCTGTGCATAACTGACTGAAGTGCCTAACAAAAATATCGTTGCAACAATGAGGATAAAAGTTGTGGTAAGATTCACAATATGATGCTTTTGGTTAAGCAGTTATAACGTAGGGTGAAGTATAAATAAACCATTTGTAACATCACTAACAATAATGATCCCGCTTTCAAAAAAGGGATAATTACTCCAGGCGCCATCAAACAATAGATTGTTATTGTCCGGAAATGTGTCGAAGTAAGCAACTTCTTCTAAGTCTCCATTGGCAATATCATCAAGACTTAATATGTGAAGCCCCGCGGTGTAATTAGCCTGATAAGCATAGCTGCCTTTGACGTATTGATTATGGTCAATGGACGGCGTATTTGCTTCATGTACGCCAATCAACTCAGGATTATCAAGATCCTGTATATCCCAGATGTACGTTTGTGTATTGATTCCATTTTGTGCTTCGTCAAATTCATCATCAAGCAAAAAGTAGCGATGGTCGTCGGTTAACCATCCCTGGTGGGCATAGCCATTATTTTCATAGGTTGATTTTGCGATGGTTTCAGTCTTCTTTTTATCGGTCACGTTTGCTATCACCAGATGTGTTTCGCTGGAATTCATGCAAATTTCATCCCCCTGATAGTCGGCATCCGGACCATCGTATATCACACACTGCGTGTCATGTACGTAACCTGTTGAATCAAAACCGACCGTGCTGTCGCTGTGAAATCCTGCAAATTGGGGATCAAGCGGATTCTGAAGATCTATGATGTGCAACCCCCCGCCATAGGTATCCGATCCCACAATATATCCATACCCGGTCTCTTCATTGATAGCAATGTTATGAGCTTCCCCAAAACCATCGTATAGATAATCTTCCTGGAACCTCACCGGCGGATCTTCCACTTCTCTGAGGCGTGTTAAATCAAAGACCTGCATGCCGTGAGGCTGACCATCACTCACCACGTACAAATGGTTTTGATACACCTTGAAGTCACGCCATGATGATTTTTCATCATGCAAAAGCTCAGCACGTCTTCTCGTTTTTGCGGATGTATTCGAAACAGATTCAGGTTCCTCCAATTTTCCAATTACCCGCGGCTCAGAAGGGGTTGAAAGATCTATAAATGCAACGCCACCTACGAGTCCTACCAATGCATATTCAACCCCCGTTTCCGGATCAGTCCATCCCCATATATCATTAAGCGCCTGACCATCATCCAGCGGTTCAGCCAATAGATTCTGGGGCGATACCGTAGCCACCAAATCAATTTTGTTACATTCGTACCTATCATTTGATAGTCCGTCTGTGCATTCAAAGTCAGCAGATATATCAAACCCATTATCGGAATTGCCAACATTTGTCGTATTGTCGCTGCAACCTAAAACTAATATTGCAACAACAAACAGTAGAGAATAAAGAGATAATTTCATAAGAATACGGGCTGTATTTAGTCTTTTAACTGTACAAGAACCCCAAAGTTTCCATTTGATTCTTGTTTAAAGATATGCCCTTTTAGAAATCCGGAAGCCTTACAAAACCGACTTCCCGACCATAATTTTTATCAACTTATGATATCCCTACACTCTTCGCAATACCCAAATCAACTCTCCAATACAGTGATGAGTTTCACCCAGGTTAATTTCGGTATAATGCTCCTTCCCATTCTCAGATTGGGCCATCAGCTTCCTTTGCTCTTTTTGCAAACGTCGCAAGAATGCCCCCTGTGATGAGGCAATAAGAAATATGCTATCATCCTCAGGCTCCCCATCAAGGTCAACAACAGCAATGTCATTCTCTTCTATTGTTGGTGCCATTCCATCCTCGGAATTTACGTATCCTATTAAACTGTCAGGATCTGTAAATCCCCCAATATCATTTGAAATATCAGTATAGATATTTCCCGCCTTTGGACTGCTATCAAAATCCGGTTTTAGATCTTTTATATACAGCGAGGTATAAACTGGTATTGCTGTCTGTATATTTACCCCACTAACAGCTCTTTTTTCACCTTCACCATGCAGCAACCAATTTTTATTTAAATCACTGCATCTCTCAATTATTCTCTTGAGATCTAATCTTCCCCTGTTCTTTTGCATACTTAGGGTGCTGGGTTTCATATCCAAAAAATCTGCAACTTCTGCGTCTGTCTCTAAATGATACGCCTCTTTAATGCGTTCTAATATTACATTCACTTTGTATTAATGTCTACATTTTATAAGTTCACAATATGTGAATAAACAAATATTCAATTTATAAATAAACAACTTTTAAATCGAAAACAAATGCAAAACAGAAAGCGCAATGAGGCTGAGAAAGAGGTCATGAAAATGATGATCGATGCGGATATCACTCAAAAAATGATTGCTAAACATCTTGATATTACCCCTCAAGCTGTAAACAATCGTCTTAAAAGAGGTAGTGTCGATCCACTTATCAAAGCCATTGAGGAATTACAAAAAACTCGTTCGTAAGCAAAAAAGGACTGCGTGCGAATAAGGGTTAGGGGTTAGTACTAAAAATGAAAGGATTGAAAATTTAACCCTGTTGCAAAGAGATTATTGGAATTTTTGTCTCGGAATCCACAACCTCTTGTACAGATAATATTAAGCGGCTTATTACTTATTGTTCTTCGAAATAAAGATTCATAAACTGGCTTTCCTGTTCCACATTTCCAATTAAGACTAACTCATTATCGGAGTTAAGTTTGGTATCCGGATGAGGATTAATTTCCTGTTGCCCATTTTGTTTGATGGATAACACGCCACATCCGGTATCTTTTCTGATATTGGATTCTAACAGGGTTTTACCAATAAATGATTTTGGCGTTTCCAGGTTAAATACATTAAGGATCTCAATATCCTCACCACCGCCAAAAATATATTTATCATTATCGCGAACCCGCTCGGGATTTTTTTGATCACACGGCAACCCATATCCCGCTCTTCAAATTCTTAGGCCGTACCATATCCCACACGTCCGGCACCTACAATAATGACGGGCTTATTATTGAATCCATAGATTGCCACTTACTCATCAAAGCTTCGAAGCTGATCTACCCACCTGCTAAAAGCAAAACACTTTCTTTGTGGATAATTGTACCTGAGGCGGGTTTGATGAAGGGGAAAATCACGCTTACGCAATGATCAAAGCCGATAGCGCCTCCCAAAACCGAAGCAAACGTTTGATGCTTTACTTTGGTATTTCGGTTGCAAAGAAATTAGCTCATTTAGGAAGTAAAAAAACTCATAATCATCTATTAACCCGAACGCAATAAAAAGGAACTGTACCCGTCCAATCTATCAATCTTTTGATGCTTATGGGGAGATCTTATTCTTCCATAAATATAGGCGCTACGCTTAATACGCCAACATAATACCGAAAAAGTACTTATTCTAACACAAATCGGAAGGTAATCGTCCCCCATTGTGATTGCTGGGGTACTCCTGAAGGAAGCTGTGAAAAACGCCAACTGCGTAGTGTTCGCATAACTTCTCGCTCCAGTTCCGGATTCATTTTCTTGAGCGGCACTATGCGGCCAATTGAGCCATCGGGTTTTACCTCAAAACGAATAGTAATAGTAGCTTCGGCATCGGTCGTATTATCCGGTAACGGCTGCACCATGGGATTGCGCTCGATATCTCCCTCCCATTTGAGTTCGTACGGGGCCGATTTCTCTTGCTCATTTCCGGTCCCCTGGTCGGCATTGAGTTCTCCGGTATTCCCCTGTTCATCGCCGCTGTTTTCGGCGCCCTCTTGCTGTACTTCATCCTCCTCTGTTTTGGGCGGAATGGTTACCTCTTTGGGCTCATCAGTTTTAGTATCTTCCTGTGGATCCACCTTGTCCGTTTTCGGTGTTTCAATAGGCTCTTCCTCAACCTCTTCCGTTTGATCGGGTGCATCTACCGGCTTCGTCGTTTCTTCTGTGGATTCCTGCTGCTCTTCAACCGGCTCCGGCTCTTCGGGCTCCGGGTTTTCAGGTTCCCTCTCTGAAGGATCAGGACGTGTAGCCACCTGTTCAGCTTGCTGCTCAGCATACTCTGCAGGCGTACCTGTTTGAAACTCTCCAAATTCTACCTCTATAAAGGAAGGTCGTACATTTGACTCAATAGAAAAGGTATACAGCAAAAAAATGATCATCAGAGCCACGTGTACCCCGCCGGTTACGGCAAGCGCAAAACGATCTTCTTCGTTATTGAATACAGGTTGCTCCATAAACGTGTCTCTGTATTACCGGGATGCCTGTTCTGTAGCCATCACAATTCGCAAATTCAGCGCCTTGGCAATATTCATTACGCGCACCGCATTATCGATAATGGCATCCTTATCTGCTCTTAAAACAAGGGTAGCCTGCGTTTTGTTTCCTCTGGCTTCGCGCAGGGCCGAGGCCAACATGCCGCTGCTGGTAGGCTCACCATCAACATAAAACTGTCCGTCCTTGGTTACCGCAACGGTAATAAACTGGGCCTCTGTCTGGGCTCCGGTTTCTGCTTTGGGGATATCCACCTTGATCCCAAAGTTGGTAACAAACGACGAGGTCAACAGGAAGAAAATAAGGAGCAATAATACAATATCTGTCAGTGACGACTGTGAAAACAGCGTCAACGGCTCCATTCGGTTATCATCTTTTCTAAAATCCATTATCCCACCTTCTCACGCTCTTTTCCTTTCTTGTTTGACGGCGCCTGCAGCAAATCGATAAAATCTGCAGATGCGTTCTCCAGCTCGTGAACCATGCGGTTGATTTTACCTAGCAGGAAGTTGTAAAATCCATAGGCGATAATACCAACAATCAATCCCGTTGCCGTGGTAATCAAGGCCTCCCA
The DNA here is from genome assembly GCF_058386955.1 of Fodinibius sp. GM21. Taxonomy (NCBI): domain Bacteria; kingdom Pseudomonadati; phylum Balneolota; class Balneolia; order Balneolales; family Balneolaceae; genus Fodinibius; species Fodinibius sp. GM21. Next base: position 485,618 of record NZ_JBYEIQ010000003.1, read on the forward strand.
AATACCCCCGGCCAATACACTTGGATTCACATTCCCCTGCAGCGACTGTATATCCATAAAAGCCTCAATCATACCGGTAACCGTTCCGGTAAACCCTATCAGCGGGGCAACACCTGCTATGGTAGCCAGCCAATTCATTCGTTTTTCCAGGTGATAAATCTCTTTTTTGCCGGCATTTCCAATGGCATCCTCAATATCTCGTATGGGTCGTCCCAACCTGCGGATACCCGCCTTAAGAATGCGCGCCAGAGGTTTATCTATGCCATCACAATAGGTTAAGGCACGCTGACGATCCCCATCTTTTAGCATGCTTTCCACCGTCCGCAAGAACCCATCGATTTCTACTCGCGCATTATTTAGTGAACGCCAGCGCTCGGCGATCACATAAATGGCAACAATGGACAGAATAAACAGCGGAATCATCAGTACCCCGCCTTCAGCCAGCAGTTCCAACATCGACATTTGTTCTTGTTCTGCAGCCATACTTAATGTGTCAGCGGCTGCGGTATCAGTTTGTACCTGTACTATCAAAAAGAATAACGCTTGCATAATGTTTTATAGTTACGAGTCTGTTATTGAATTCTTTTTATGAAATTATTGTCTTGGTATCGCTGCGGAATTTCACCCATCGCCTGCTGGGCATCACTGACGGTCTCAAACTGGCCAATACCCACACGATAATAGGTTGTTCCCTCAACCTGGGCCTGACTTATCAACGCACGAAAACCGGCCTCCTGTAGTTGCTGCCGATTTTGCTCTGCTTGCTGTTGATCACGCAGAGAATGTACCACAATAGTATAACCGTCCGCAATGTCTTGATTGGGTTCCCCCATCAATCCATAACGATTTTGCTGCTGAGTAGCCGGTTGGGTGCCAGTATCTTCTCCCTCTGTTGATACTACTGACGGCTGCTCAGGTTCCACGACCTCTTCATCTTGACTAGGTTCTTCATCTGATTGCGTATTGCTACCATCAGCAGGACTTACCGTTTCTGTGGATTGAGGCAATGCCGTAGATGTTTCAGTACTGTTTGTTCCCGTAAACCCAAAGTCATAAATCATCCACCCGCCAATACCCACAACCAGTACCACTACTACGGCAACGATAACAGTTCCAATCGTATCGCCTTGGGATTCTTCTTCAGTTTCTGCGACGGGTTCTTCCAGCTCCGGATCTTTTTGAGGTTCCTCTTCTTCGAGATCTTCCCCTGCTGTTTTCCCAAACACGGCATCAAAAACTTCTTCCGCTTTTTGTTGATCGGCTGCTATCTCTTCTTGTTCGGTATCTTTCTCACGTTCCGGTTCAAGTTCGGGTTCTTCATCTTGCGGCTCGGATTCAGGCTCAACAGCTTCTGTTTCTTTTTCTTCGTTTTCTTGCCGGGTAGCATCAGAATCAAAAGCCCATTTATTCTCAGAATCTATACCTTCCGGCTCAGCCTCAGTCATATCCACTTCGGGAACTTCCTTATCATTTTCAGGCTCTTTAAACGCCCCGATAAGCTCAATGGGTTTCATGCCCGCGTATTTGTTATTAATCTCTGTCTCGAGGGTATCGCCGGGCTCAAACTGCAAGCTTTCCTCTTCCATGCTGAAAGTACCAAACCCTTCCACTTCAAAAGCTTTTCCCTCTTCAGAAGCCTTTTGTATTCGGCTGATTAATTCAGAAAGCTGTGTCTCAACCTGTTCACGCTCCAATCCCGTTTTTTCTTCAAGAAGTGATATCAGTTGTTCCTTATCGATAGTCATATCCCCAGTTAATTTTCCGGAATAAAAGTGATGGTATCCTTGGGCGGCATCATCACAACCCGGCCGCTGTCATACTGTTTTTGAAATTGTTTTCGATGCTCAAACTCGAAACGGCCAACGCCTTCGAGATATACGTCATTTTTCCGGGCTATCTCTTCACGAATAACCTCAGAAAATGCTTTGATAAACTCTTTATCCATCACCATTATAATTTTACTGTTACCCCGCCATACGCTTGAAACGGTCGCTCATTATACCCTTGCCAAACCTCGTAATCCTGATTTAATATATTTACCAATTTAGCATAAACTCCAATCCGTTCTGTAATTTGCACATCAGCCTGCCCCCCGAGCAATATAAAGCTGTCCAGCTTTTCATTCGTCTGATAGGTTCTACGTGAACCTACATAATCAGCCCATGCTTCGAAAGATATTCCATCAAAAGGCTGCACTGTGAAGCCAGAGTTTACTCCTATTTTTTCCTCAAACGGAATACGTCCGCCACCATCAAGTTTAGGTGAACGTAAATAGACTTTTCCATCCACTCGTAGTCTTTCAGGAATAATCTGATGCACTACGCCCGCATAGGCTGATACTTTATAAGCATCCCTATACTGCATTTCATAAAACTCATACAGGGGATTTCCACTTCCATCCGTTTGCCCGTTTTCGGAACGCAGATAGATGGGGTAATCCGTCATATCCTCGTACTGAAATCCAAAACTAAACTCTCCCTGATCGGTATATTCTACACTGGCTTCTGCCTTTCCATACATGCGATAGGTATGGCGAAGCGTATTTTCAACGGTCAAAAATCGATTCTCTGTGTGTCGCTGCTCCAGTGTTTTTATATATGGCTGCGCTCCGGCCGTCACTTTCAACGTCAGAATATCCAGCAACGGATGCTCTACCGTCACCTCCGGCCCCACGTATATCTTGTCTGCATCCACATTATTTTGTGCATAATAGACACTGGCATCCACTTTAATATCGGTAGCATAATTAAACTGACGCTTATACACCATGCCACCCTGGGCGGTCAGCCAAGAATCCTGAGCGATGGCGTTTTCATAATTTCCGCCCTTGGCACCTGCTTTTATAGTAAAGGTCTGGTCGGTGTTTCTACCGGCCCATTGCTTAGCTACCGACACGTTATACACCCGCTCGTCACTCTTTCCAGTCAACGCATCTGCATTTTTCAGATCAATATTGTAGTAGCGAATATTAGCATCTGCTTTCCAGCCGGTGACAGTATTTTTAAAATGTCGAAATTCCATTCCCAAATTAATGCCATTATACTCTTTGCGAGCACCGGCCGGGATCGTGGACGAGGGCAGATCATACATATTATTAAAACTGGTTTTGAAGCCCCCATTCACTGATAGCTCAATTTTTTCGCTAAGCTTTGTAGCATACTCTGCGTTGGCATCAAAAAATCGAAAACTACTGTTCTGGTTATCGAGATGCCCATCAGAAGAAGAGTAATCAAAATCGCCACCGATGTAACTTTTGTTATTGAGTCGCTTCACCCCCCAAAATTTTGCTTCGGGACTCATGTAACTTCCAAAACCCAATCGGCTGAATATATTTTGTGTCGAGGAGTAAGGAAAACTCATATAGGCCGGCGGTTCCGGGCGGGACAATTGACTTACCGGAATATTGGCAACAACCTGCTCAGGCGTTTCCATAAAAGGCTTGCGATTAGGATCAATCTGATATACCCTCGGATTAGGATCGAACCCCAGAATAGGCTGCCGGCGTAAGCCCGGAAACCGCGCCTGAAACTGGCTGCGTATTTCAATGTCCTGTGGATCGATCTCGGGCAGCATGGATGATTCCGCATCCTGTTGCTGTTGAGCAGCCAAGGGGTTGGCCGCCAAAACCGTAACGATAGTAAATGCTAATGCTGATAATATCCCTTTCATATATGTTTTACTGCTATGATGCTCATAAATCAGTGTTAAAGGTACTAATTTTTTAGCAACGATTAATGTCTCAATTAAGGCCATTTTATACCCGGTTCTGAGCCGTCTGTTTCGAATAACGAAAAAAGAATGAGAGAATTGCAAGAAGGCGCGACTTGCAGAAAAAAACCCTAAAACAATCCTCAAATAAACTTTAAACGACCGGTTTCCCCGCCTTGGTCGATCGAAGCTTGTCAATAAATAAAAATATGGGCGTTATACTTGATACAAATAATACCATCACTCCGTGGGTAACCGTTGCATATGCAATACCGGTAACGGCGGGCACGGCAAATAATACTAATAGCGACTGTTTTACAAAATAGTGATAGGTTCCGAGGCCACCGGGCGACGGAATAGCAATACCGATGGCAGAAATAACGGTAATTACGAGAGCATCCAGCATATCCAAGTTATATGCCTCCTGCATATCAAACATCCAGAACGGAATATAAGTCATCAACGTGTAGCACAACCAGATTAAAACGGTATAAAGAATAAATAACCACCACCGCTCTACATCGCGGGCCGCCAAGAGTCCATTTCTGAACATGATATAAGCTCTTTTAGCCTTAAAAATCCACCTTCGGAGAACTTCAAACCTGGAACCGAGATAGACTATAAACTTGATCAACAAGTAGCCAATACCAATAACAGCTGCCAATAAAAACGCTACCCATACATACGTTAGTAAACTTGACTCATTCGTAAGAAAGTTAATGGTTTCATCCCCAAAGATCTGTCTCAGTAAATTCAGGTCCGCAATAACATACACCGACACCACAACCATCAGAAATACCATAACAGCAATATCGATTACGCGCTCCAATACGATTGTGCCCATTAATTTCGAACTGCTCAATCCCTCCTTTTTGCCTACATACACCGGACGGGAAACCTCTCCAAAGCGCGGGCCGACAAGGTTCATCATATATCCAACCAAAACCCCCGAAATCAAGGTGATGCGATCAAGCTCTTCTTTGTCCTGCTCAATAAAAAGGCGCCAGCGTTCAGCTCTAAAAATATGACTGAATAGGGCCGTAATCGCGAAAGGAAACAACCAACCAAACTGGATGTTCTTCGAGTACTCCCACACTTCCTGTACGCGCACATTACGAAAAGCCAACCACAGAAAAAGGACTCCCAAAGATAATGCGAGCCCTATCTTAATTACTTTTTTATACATTAATATCTAACAATCTGTTAGTTTCGCATGTCAACTTTTTCAGCACTCTCGGGATAGCTAAGGGTAAACATTCCTTCCTCCGGTTTCATAAACTCCCCGTCAGAAAAGGTTGTTGTAATTATATTATCAGCCGGATCAACAGCTTCAATCTTTTTTGGCACCAGACCATTCGAAAGAAAAATTTCGACTTTCTTATATATAGCGAAAGGATCATCCGAAGATAATAAGATGTAAATCCCGCCATCTCGCTTTTCCTGGGTCTGCACCGTAAAGGTAGAGTCCACTCCGTTCAGGATTCGCGAGGGTGCAAAATCGTCATCTTCCGGCTCGTAATTACTAATAATAACCCGATTTCTATTCTCGTCATACACCTTTGATGTTTCCCCATCCACAACAACAGACTTGTTGTCGGCCTCTACTCTATACTTTTGACCTCCAACCCAGATACGCCCATCACTGGCAACAGTATCCTGCGTATAAGAGTCTACAGTTTGATGATAAAAATCAGCCTTAAAAATTGATCCATCCTCAAATGTCTGTTTTAAGTCTGAGAAATAGGACTGCTGTCCCAAAGCCAACGAAGGCAACCCCAAACCAATAATTATTGCAATGAAAACTATAGGTACCTTATCGTTCAAATTCTTCCAGATCATCTAATAATTCTTCTAATTCTTCTTCATCGTCAACTAACACATCACGCGCCGTACTGCCCTGATAAGGACCTACAACACCGGCATTATACAGCTGGTCAACAATTCGTCCGGCACGATTATAGCCAATCTTAAGCTTACGCTGCAACAGTGACACTGATCCCTGCTGATGCAGTACAATAACTTTGGCAGCCGCCTCAAAAAGTTCATCAATGTCGTCCAGTGGATCAGGGATATCACCACTTGATGTGGTTTCATCTTCTAAAACAGGAAGTTCATACTTATTATTGTATCCCCGTTGATTTCCAATGAAATCAGTAATCTCTTCCACCTCCTCAGTCGACACAAAGGCATTCTGGATTCGAGTCATACCACCACCGTTGGTAAACAACATATCACCCCGACCAATAAGCTGGTCGGCGCCCCCGGTATCAAGAATGGTACGCGAGTCCACTTTCGAAGCCACTTGGTACGCTATACGTGCAGGAAAGTTGGCTTTTATCGTACCGGTAACCACATTCACCGATGGACGCTGTGTTGCCACAACAAGGTGAATGCCAACCGCACGCGCCAGCTGAGCCAGTCGGGCAATCGGTTCCTCAATATCTTTTCCGGCTGTCATCATTAAGTCTGCCAGCTCATCAATAAGCACCACAATATAGGGCAGATGACGGTGTCCTTCATCCTCATCAAGCTCCCCGTTGTCAAATTTTTCATTGTATGCCCGGATATCGCGGACCATCCCGTCCTTGAGCAAGTCATAGCGCTCGTCCATCTCCTTCGTCAGGCTTTCGAGCGTCTCCTTCGCTGCAGAGGTATCCGTGATGATAGGTTCTTCGGCACCGGGCAGAGTAGCCAAAAAGTGTTTTTCAATTTTTTGAAACAGCGAGAGCTCAATTTTCTTGGGATCAATCATCACAAACTTCAGATCATCGGGATGACATTTGTACAGCAGGCACGTAATGATCGTATTGATCCCTACTGTTTTACCCGATCCCGTGGCACCGGCAATAAGCAAGTGCGGCATCTTGGTCAGATCCACCATAAACACTTCGTTCTCGATGGTCTTACCAAAGGCCACGGGAAGCTCATAATCACTTTCTACGAATTTCTTGGTATTAATGACCGACTTGATAAATACCGTTTCGCGTGACCCATTGGGCACCTCAATTCCCACTGCCGAACGCCCGGGAATAGGCGCCATAATACGCATCCCCTTCGCCGCCGTTGCCATCTTCAGATCGTTCGCATAGCTCTCGATCTTACTAATCTTGACATCCGGAGCAGGGTCAAGCTCATACAGCGTAACCGTGGGACCCACAATGGCATTAATGCTGCGAATCTCAATATTGTGGCGTTTCAGCTTATCGAGGATAATCCGTTTGTTCTCTTTGATTTCCTCGAGATCAACCTCGTTCCCTTCATTTGGAGGTGAATCCAGCAGATCTATAGTCGGAAATTTGTAACGAACCTTGGGGACTTCCTTGGCCTTATCTTTATTCTGCTTATCAAGCTCTTTCTCATCGGCCTGTTCATCACCTTCCCCGACATACACCGAAATATCAACATCGTCTTCCTCATCCTCGGCAATCTTTTTCTTTTCAATATCTGCCCGGGGACGTTGATCAAGTGATTTCACCTCTTCTTTCTGCTGACGCATTCTTTCCCGATCTCGCTTCTGCGATTCTTCAACAATGTCATCAATACTGCGGGATTCAGGCTCCTCTTCTTCAGGTTCGGTCTTCGTTTCTTTTTGAGCTTCAGCTTGCTGCTCCGATTGTTGCGACTTTTTACGCATCCGCTGTTCGGCCTGTCGCTGCTTCTCAATCTCCTTTTGCTCAGCTTCCTGCTGCTTGCGTTTCTTTTTCTCTTCTTTTTTCTGGCGTCGGCGCTCTTTCCAGTCGGCATACGAGACCTTAATGTTATCAACCCATTCTTTTACTCGTTCCACCGTGTATTGGAGATCGCGATCGAGCAGTGCCAATAAGGTCGTTAACAACAATACCGACAAAATAATAATAGAACCGATCCCTGTAATATTTTGAAGAATGCGAGCTATATAAAAACCGGCCGAGCCATTCCATACCGACTCAACCCACTCGTAATTGGTGTTCAGCCATCCCAAAATAGTTGATAACAACACCATGCTCCAGATGCCGTAGGCCGTGGGCCACAGCATTAGGCCGACATCCCTATTTCTGAAAATAAACCAGCCGTACCCCACGATAATAAGCGGCATGATGATGCTCATATATCCGAACAAGAGGTGGACAAAAAAGTGAGCCAAATAAGCTCCAATAACGCCCAATCCATTTTGGATGCGCAGAGCAGGGCCTTGATCCAGTGCAAATAAACTATCGGTCGACAGCGATTGGATAAGCGTGTAATCGGCCGGATTGTACGTCACAATACTAAACCCAAGCAGGCCGCCAACAGCCATCACCAAAATCCCCAGTATTTCCATTTTCCGGGATTCCGAAAGACCTCCCAAAAAACTATCTGAATTACTTTTTTTAGCCATTTATATCTGTAATGATTCCTTCATTAAGTGCCGGTAAAACATCCGTAATACTGCGTTGGCAGCAATACTCAAGATCCTCTTTGCTTACAATATCTTTGAGGCGGATCGCATAATTCGATGATTTGATACTCTTTTCTATATCATCACTAAATTTTTCATAAAGACCAAAAGCAACTTTTGCTCCGTCTCTGGCCTCATCGGGCAAATTCCCACCACAAAGTTCGTAAATAATATTCCCGGCACAAAGAATATCCTCCAGTGAGAGTCGCCCCCTCCATCCGGCGCATACCAGCAGTACTTCTTCATCAAGATTCTGCAAATATTGTACGATGACATTCAGATTCAGAAATGACCCCACAATAATTTGATCGGCCAAACTGCAGCGCCGAATCGCCTTTGTGCCATTCGTGGTATTTAGGATAATTGTCTTGCCGTTTACAACTTCCCTGGTATGTTCCAACGGAGAGTTTCCCAAATCATATCCATCAATGGTAACACCGTTTTTTTCGCCACTCATCAAAAAACTTTCCGCATCGAGGTTATGTGAAAATTTACTGGCATCGTCCATATCCTCAACCGCAATAACGCCCTTGGCCCCATTTTGCAATGCCGTAACCATCGTTGAGCTAGCCCGCAGTACATCAATCATTACCACTGCTTTGTCGCGAATATCCTCTTCCTTAAAAGAGTGAGCCGATGAAAACACATCAATTTGATTTATCATAAGCTGTAAATAATGTCATATTCCCTGTTTATCCCGGTTGATATATTAGCAACTATTCTCTTATGCAACCACTTCTTATTTTACAAACGGTGGTTTTGTTACTGTAGCCTCAGCTTTTTTGTTTCGGATCTCTACAAAAACCGATGCCCCCTCTTCGGTATGATTTACATCCACATATCCCATAGCGATATTGGTACCCAAAGTGATAGAGCGAGAGCCGCTGGTTACAAAACCGATCTCATTATCATCTTCATCAAAAATCGCATAGCCCTTTCGGGGAATAGAGCGCTTATCATCAATAGTAAGACCCACGAGTTTTCGTGAAAGCCCTTCCTCTCTAACCTCAACAAGTGCATCGCGACCAATAAAATCCCCCTTATCCAACTTGGTGAGCCAGCCCATGCGGGCTTCAAGCGGATGCGTATCTTTGGTGATGTCATTTCCATAGAGTGCAAATCCCTTTTCCAGTCGCAGCGTATCCCGAGCGCCGAGTCCGCAAGGCTCTATACCGAACTCTTCCCCCGCTTCCATAATAGCATTCCAGATAGCTTCCGGGTCAACATGATCTTTATTGAAATACAACTCGAAACCTTTTTCGCCTGTATACCCTGTGGCCGAAAGTGTCACGTCATCATAGCCCGCCAGCGTGCCCAACTCAAATGTGTAAAATTTAATAGCTGAAAGATCAGTATCAGTTAATTTTTGAAGCGTTTCCACGGATTTTGGTCCCTGCACGGCCAACAAGCAAGTATCATCCGAAAGGTTTGTCAGCTCTGCATTAAAGGAGTTATTCTTAGCAATCCAATCAAAATCTTTCTCGATATTGGAGGCATTCACCACCAGGATGTATTCATTCTCATCCAGCATATACACCAAAAGGTCATCCACAATGCCGCCGTCTTCGTAACACATCGCCGAATACTGTGCCTTCCGGGGCACCAATTTTGAGGCATCGTTAATCGTCACATACTGAATTAAATCCAGCGCCTCCTCACCGGTAACATAGAATTCTCCCATATGGGACACATCAAACATCCCCACCTTTTCGCGCACGGTGTTGTGTTCTTTACGGATACTATCGTACTGCACGGGCATTTCAAATCCGCCAAAATCTATGAGCTTTGCTCCGGCTTGTTCGTGAAGATCGTAAAAGGGCGTTCGTTTTGACATCGATTACTTTTGTTTTACTGTGATTTCAGACTTCTTTGGGCTTATTTTCTCTTAATTACAAGATATCAATTTCCAGTCGACCAAAATACGGATTTCGCAATAGAATTGAGAATGATTATCAAACTTTGATCTACTTTGCGATGTGTCCTCAACAGAAGACTGTAGCAATAAAAAAGAAGTGTATAACTTAAAAGACGCTTTTACTTTTCCTGAAAAGTATCTGTCCGAGATGAAAGTCTGCTATGAAAAACCGATCAGTAAGTACCATTCGTGTTCTGCATAACCGAATTTTTTCTGTACAATCAGCGTTTAGCATCTGAAAAGAAATCCTTATCTTACAAGACTCAAAAATTTAGCTGCAACAGAACACTTTTACCCAATGGCCATCAACAAGCAACAAGTCCGTACGGCACTTACCCATGTGATGCATCCTGAGATGGAAAAAGATCTGGTCACCCTCGATATGATCGAAGATCTTATTGTTCAGGATTCGTTTATCACTTTCACCATTGATCTTCCGGAAAAAGATCCCAAGCTGGAATCCAAGCTAAAGGATCTGTGCGAAGATGCGATTCGCAAATTCGTGGATAAAGATGCCGTTCTTGATATAACGACGGCCGTTAACATTTCGAAATTTCGAAATAACGAGGACAAGGGCGAATTTCCGGGACAAGGCCATCGCAAAAAGCGTGAAGAGCAGCAAGAGCAAGGCGATGAGGAGGTACTGTCGGGCGTTAAAAATATTATTGCGGTAGCTTCCGGCAAGGGTGGCGTTGGCAAATCTACTGTTGCTGTGAATCTGGCTTGTGGATTGGCACGAACCGGTGCAAAAGTGGGGCTGTTGGACACGGATATTTACGGCCCCAGCATCCCTACCATGATGGATGCCCACGGAAGACCCAATATTACAACCAGCAAGAAACTTATCCCCAAAGAGAAATATGGGGTCCGATTTCTGTCAATGGGTATGCTGGTTGACCCTGACCAAGCTATGATCTGGCGCGGTCCCATGGTAACAAGTGCGGTCAAACAATTTATGAATGAAGTGGAGTGGGGCGAACTCGATTACATGGTATTAGATCTTCCACCCGGAACGGGCGATATTCAGTTGACGCTGGTACAAACCGTTCCGCTGACCGGAGCTGTTATTGTTTCTACCCCGCAGGATGTTGCACTTGATGATGCCCGAAAAGGGGTGGCTATGTTTAAGAAGGTAAATGTGCCGGTATTAGGTATGGTTGAAAATATGGCGTACTTCATCCCCGAGGATATGCCGGACAAGAAATACTATATCTTTGGCAAGCACGGAGTTCGTAATCTGGCGGAGCGAATGGGTACCAACTTCCTGGGCGAAATCCCACTGGAACAGAAAGTGCGCGAGAGCAGTGACGATGGCAAACCTATTGTGTTGGGGGATATGGAAACGAAATCAGCACAAAAATTTGTAGAACTTTCCAACAATGTGATTCAGCAACTGGCGATTCGGAACCAAGAGCAGGATCCCACGGAAAAAATCGATATCAAGATTCGGCCTTAGGAAAGCTGTCATGCTGAACTTATTTCAGTATGACACTTACTTCTTTTTAGTTTAGGGTTCATTTGTTATACCGCTGATGCAAGACCTGCTTTCGGTATTCAAAAATATCGCGTAGTTTATTCACGATTTTACCCAATATCCCGTACGGAGGCACATAATTTACCTGATCGATCATTTTTACCCCCGATTCCGCCTCTTCAATTTTATGATGGTGATACCAAAAACGGTATGGCCCTATCCGTTGCTCATCAACAAACTCTTTCCCGGGAATAATATGCTTGATTTCAGTAACCCATTTCGAATGTCCCAACAAGGGAAGCTTTAGATCATATTCGATTAGTAAGCCATTGTACATTGTTTCCGGTACGTCGCTTATGATCGTGAAGTCGAGTTCCGGAGGCGTGATTTTATTAAGATTTGCCGGATGGGATATAAATTGCCAAAGTTGATCTGCTGAAATATCTAACATTTGCTCTTGCTGCAATGTATACATGGAAAGCTATTTGTTTGCTTGTAATTTGTCCGATAATGCAGCACTAACCACATAACCACAAGCAAAGGTTCCATCCCACCTATTTTAACCTGCTTGCACCCCTAATAGTACAATATCTGATGACTACAAAGGGCTACCCACCATATCAGAGCGTGAATCCAATTGTAAATTTTTATAATGGGTTAATCTTATCTCATCAGTACATTCTTTAGGACAACAAGCATTTCTTCAATTATTTTCGGATCAAGAGCAGACTCGGACTGCAGCTTAATATGCCTGGCATTTTTGCCTGAGCCTTCCAGCTCAAACCCTTTCTTTTTTAACTCTTTCCATCCGTGAAAATAAAGCTTACACATTGTTTCAGTAGGCTGAATCCCACAAATTACATTGTCAGGGTTTTTAAAACTGTACAATGCCATACCCATCTTTTTGCCGCCACTAACATTTTCATCAGCTTCCGGTAGGATTTTCTTTATACTTTTGCGAAGACGAAAGGCAATATGTTGTATCTCTTGGGGCAAAGGGTCCGTTAACGCTTCAAATGTTGTGGGCGTTTGCTTATAGAGAGTCATATTCATCTCCATTGAATAGTTCAGGTTGCCTAACGCTCGCTTAACCCCAGCAAAAAATTCCAGATCGTAGCCGCAGCTAGCTTTGCCGTTTGGTTATCACGGTCGTGACGCGGATTTACTTCCGACAAGTCAAATGAGGTGACCTGCTCGTTTCTGCCGGCCAGATATGCAGCTGTCAGCCACAAATCAGAAGGCAAACCATTTGCACAAGGAGCACTTACCCCCGGTGCCTGCGATTGATCAACGGCATCCATATCAAACGTTACCATAAGTCTTTCACTCTCGTGCTGATGAAATAATCCGGAAATAGAGGTGATATTCGTTTCATCTCGCAACTTATATTCCCCGCCACTTTCCTTTATATACTGCAAATGCGACTGTGCTACTGATTGCGGCTGCAATCCCGCCACCAAATACATTTCAGCACATTCACTTTCATGTTCAATAGCTTGACGAAAAGGTGATCCCGAATGCGCTTTCCCATCTTTTAACGGACGCACATCCGCATGGGCATCTAAATTAAAGATTGCTGTTTTTAACCCTGCTTCTGCATATCCCGAGAAATGACCGAATGCAGTTTCGTGTCCACCACCAAGAATAATGGGAATTATTCCCCGCTCTAAATAACTTGCCAATACCTTGCCCAAATTTTGCTGATCCTCCTCTACTTCATAATGGATATTTAGATCTCCCACATCCAGTATGTTACTCACCAAATCCACAAAAGCTTTATAGTTTTCAGGGTTTGGCGTCATTTTATATAACTGTTTGCGAATAGCCTCAGGAGCATCTGCAGACCCGGCACGACCTCCGTTTATGGTCACTCCTTTATCCGATGGAAAACCTATAATAACGGCTTGAGGAGTATCATTCTTCTCGAGATTAGACTCAATTAATTGACCAATTCTCGGGTCATTACCGGTTGTTTTTGGGATGTTTACAGATACTTGTTTTAATAATGACATTTTAAAAATCCTTTGTTCCGTTTTTCCATTCTCTGACCAACATAAAAAGCCCCGTGATTAATGTCATGGGCAATACAAACCCTCCCATCGCAGCATTAAAGTACGGCAGCAAATGATGTTCGGTAGCTGTTAAGTTTTACGTTCAACTTAATTTATTGCCCTTTACGAAAGCTCCCATACAGTTAGCCCCCTTATAATGATATATCCAGAAATTTGGATCGGGAGCATCGATAATAGCAAAATCAGCAGATTTCCCCTTTTCAATAGAACCCAATTTGCTGCCTCGTTTAATGGCCTTGGCTGCATAGATCGTAGCTCCCTTCAACACTTCCGCCGGACTCAGTCGTCCCTGGTTACACGCCAACATCATCGCCAGCGGCAAATCGAAACTGGGCGCCGATCCGGGATTAAAATCTGTAGCCACGGCCACTTCCACACCTCCATCAACCAACTTTCGGCAGCTAAGAGGTTCTTCCTGCGTATACAGCGAAGCCAGTGGAAGTGTTACGCCCACAACACCGGCTTTCGCCATTGCCTCAATTCCTTCATTTGAAATCTTTTCGAGATGATCCGCGCTGGCAGCTCCCATCTCCGCGGCCAGTTCTGCTCCACCACAAGAAGTAAGCTGATCGGCATGCAGCTTAGGGGTTAGTCCCGCCGCTTTGGCGGCAGTTAAAATTTGCCGCGATTCTTCTACCGAAAAGGCCGACTCTTCGGTAAAAATATCGCAAAATTCTGCCAGTTTTTGTTCAGCTACGGTGGGGATCAACTCCTCAATCACCAAATCGATATATGCTTCCCGATTCTCTTTAAATTCGGGCGGAATGGTATGTGCCCCCAAAAAAGTGGGGATGATATGCATCGGCTGGTCTTCGGCCAACCGTTGATAAACCCGCAGTATTTTCAGCTCATCTTCCAATGACAACCCATAACCGCTCTTGCACTCAACAGTAGTAACCCCAAGTTTAGCCATCTCTTTTAAAAATCCGGATCCCTTTTCATAAAGCTTATCTTCGGTGGCTTTTCGCGTCTCCTTAACCGTAGAAAGAATTCCACCACCCGCTTTAGCAATTTCGAGATAGCTTTTCCCTTGCACGCGCATCGCAAACTCATCAGGTCGCCAACCGCCAAAGGCCAAGTGCGTGTGGCAGTCAATAAGACCGGGAATCACCATTTTCCCGCTGGCATCGAATACTTCTTCATTATCATATTCTGTAGGAAGCTCAGATTCTGATCCCACCCACGAAATGGTATCATCCTGCCAGGCAATTGCCGCATTTTTTATGGGATGGATATCGCCCTGTCCACCTTCATCTGTGCACGTTGCTAAAAACCCAATATTTGTTAATACAGGCATTAAAAAATTGGTTCGTTATTATTATAGTTGATGATTCATCCGATGGTAAAACCAAAGATCATAACCACATTAAAAAATTCCAATGTAAATGCTGAATGATTTTATATACTTTTTGTCCCTTCATGAAATAACTTAACTCCTTCTGCTTCAATAAGCTAAAGGTAGCGTTGGCAAAATTGCATTTTTAGGTCATCAGCAAACAAAACAAAAAGAGTACTATTATGGGCAGTTCGGGTAAACAAATTTGCAAACTTTTCATTTCATTACTATTGCTGTTCCTTTTCGTATTCAGCAGCAATACCAAAGCACAGATGCAGACCACAGATCGCATCAGCTTTACAGCACATGGCGGAATAAATTTTCAAAACATGAGTTCGGGATCGGGACTTCCGATCATGAGAAGCAATCTTAGCCGGCTCACAGAAACTTCTACTGCTTTCGGTGCGGGCATACAATATGCAATTACTCCAACATGGACTATTGAAACAGGTTACAAATACTCCAACATAGAAGGTAGTACCAGCAGTTTTTCAACATCATTAAATACCATAGCCTTTAAAAATATAGTCAATCTGAACCAAGTATTTTCCCTCGGTGATCGCTTATCGGGCGTAAATCCGTTTCTTAGCGGCGGCGTCGGCTACGATTTCTATACCGTTGATACACCCTCCAGCAACCTCAGCGGTAACAGTGCCAGCTACAATTTGGGGGCCGGAATAGCTTTTAAAGTCAACGAAAGTATCGATCTTTTTACCCATTATGAGTACCATATTGCTTCAAATACTATTGACAACCGAAGCACAGGATTTAATGCCGATCTATTAAATTCTCTATCGGCGGGCATACGATTTAATTTTGCCGGTCTATCGAACCGAACTATTAACCCTTCCTGGAAGCCCGAACCGGTAAAACTGTCTCAAAAGGAGTACAACAATCTTAAAGCAACGAGCCGGCAAGTAGATCACTTAAAAAACAAGGTTGAGACCTTATCAAAATCTGTCGAGCAAAAAGAACAGGCTCAAAAAGACACTCATGATCGCAATTCCAAAGCCGTTGCCAATTTATCTCAACGATTAGACCGAATCGAAGCGCTTTCGCAACAAATACAGGACAGTACCAAAAAATCAGCCAACGAAGTGAACTCCGGCAATGCAGAGTTGATTCAGACTGGAAACTTTGTACAGGTTTTTTCTTCGTATAGACTGGGAACTGTGCAAAAGGTTCGCAACCAAACGATAAACCTTGTAGAAGAAAGATTCTCTAATTCCAAAGAATATGTGTTTATAGCACAACGAGGATCCTTTTTCCAGGTATTAATCGGACCATTCGACACCAGAGAAAAAGCAGAGAACATTAAAAAAACTGTTTCATCTACATTCAAAGACGCTTTTACCATTAGTTTCCCACGTCCCTCAACGTTGCAGCCCGCCTACAAAAACTTTCAGAAATTAAGCTTTGAAAATGCTAAATAAGTGGCTTTAGCTCACGCTGTACAGCTGCAATCCATCGACGATCCTGTAACAGCTCTACCGCTTTGCTAATATCATCCTTAAAATAGTGATCCTCTTCGGCATGCGGAATGGCATCGCGGACAAATTCATGAGCAATTTTGACTCCCTTTCCCGGCTTTAAAGGCTTTCGAAAATCCAGCGCCTGCGCCGCGGTAAACAACTCAATCGCCAGCACCTGTTCCACATTTTGATACACTTCCAGAAGCTTTAACGCACTGATGCTGCCCATACTCACGTGGTCTTCCTGCCCCAGGCTGGTGGGAATGGAATCCACTGAAGAAGGATGGCACAACACTTTATTTTCGGATACCAACGACGCCGAGGTGTATTGCGGTATCATAAATCCTGAATTGATGCCTGTCTCCTGCATCAGCAGTTCCGGCAAGCCATCATGACCTTCGAGCAACAAATATGTTCGTCGCTCTGAAATACTAGCTAGCTCGGCCAGTGCAATCTTAGCATGATCTAGTGCAAGCGCCAACGGCTGACCGTGAAAATTTCCACCACTAATGATATCCCCGTTTTCAAACACCAGTGGATTATCCGTTACGGAATTCAACTCTGTCTCAATTGTCTTTTGGCAATAACGCAGGCCGTCGCGGCTGGCCCCATGCACCTGTGGAACACAGCGCAGACAGTACGGATCCTGCACTTTTCCACAATCACGATGCGACTCTAAAATCTCACTTTCAACTAAAAGCTCCCGCACATTTCGAGCCACTTCCTGCTGCCCGTTATGCGGACGAATGTCGTGAATGCGCTCATCAAACGGTTTGATACTTCCCTGTAGCGCCTCTAGGCTCATCGCCGCGATCAAATCGGCGGCCTTTATCAGACTAAGTGATTTTTCCAGCACATAAGCTCCATATGCCCCCATCTGTTGCGTACCGTTTATCAGCGATAGCCCATCTTTAGGCTCGAGATTTATAGGCTCCAAATCATGTTCATTTAATACGTTTTCAGCGGGAATGGTATCCGTGCCGTCCTCATTCCAAAACAACCCATAACCGAGCAGTGGAAGGGACATATGTGCCAGTGGAGCCAAGTCGCCCGAAGCTCCCACACTTCCCTTTTCCGGCATGGCGGGGATCAGGTCGTGATCTGAGAAATAAACCAGTCGGTCAAACGTCTTCTCCGATATCCCCGAATTACCCAATCCCAGCGCATGAATTTTAAGCTGAAGCATCAATCGCGAGATATCTTTGGGGATAAGTTCTCCCACCCCTACTGAATGCGACAAAATTAAATTACGCTGCAGCTGTTCAAGCTGCTCTTCGCTCACTCGCTTATTTGCCAACGCACCAAAGCCGGTATTAATCCCATACATCGGCTCGTCGCGGTCGAGGGCGCTTTCAACTATTGATCTCGCATCCCGAATAGTAGATTTATCTCTTTTCAGATGAGCAATACTTTTAGAAAGATCATCGTATAAATTGGCTATCGTTATTTTCACTGTGCTAACATTTTCTTCCCGGTAATTTTATTAAAAATACGAGGACTCACGGCCCATCCCAACTTAGATTTTAATATCGCTTATGCTTATCATCGTATAACCAAAAAGATACTTTAGCCTATGAACCAACTCCTCCTTATTATCGGCATTTCATGGCTGGCGGGATTTACGGCCTTCATCGGCAGCGTCATTGCCCGGTTCGAACCTTCTGCCGACACCGAAGCAAAGCAGGAGTTTATTTATGGTATTGTCGCCCTTGGCGGAGGTATTCTGCTCGCGGCCATTGCTTTTGCCCTTGCACCAAAAGCTGTTGAAACATTAGGCATCGTTACCCTTGGCATCACATTTTGTTCAGGAGGACTCGTATTTTGTCTGATTGATGCTTTAATCACCCAAAAAAGCGGTAGCAAAGCCCAACTTATGGCGATGCTGCTTGATTTTATTCCCGAGGCTATTTCTTTGGGGGCATTATTCAGCCAAAACAAAAATCTGGGTATACTGCTAGGCGGGTTTATTGCTGCCCAAAACCTGCCTGAAGGATTTAACTCATATCGAGAACTACGACAATCGGACATTGCTACACGAAAAATTCTAAAGCAGTTATTTTTAATAAGCTTCCTGGGACCGCTGGCAGCCTGTGTGGGCTATTTTTTCTTACAGAATCATGAACTCTGGACCGCTGGTATTATGAGCTTTGCTTCCGGTGGTATCCTTTATCTAATATTTCAAGATATTGCCCCACAGGCTAGAATGCAGAATCATTGGAAACCACCGTTAGGGGCAGTTCTGGGCTTTGCTATCGGGATGATCGGACATAAATTGTTAGGATGACACATGATGAAACCTGAAACATGTATCTTGTGCAATAACGATCAGATCCACCATTTCTATAAAGATACCTCTGAACATTAT
Source organism: Fodinibius sp. GM21 (assembly GCF_058386955.1). Classification (NCBI taxonomy): domain Bacteria; kingdom Pseudomonadati; phylum Balneolota; class Balneolia; order Balneolales; family Balneolaceae; genus Fodinibius; species Fodinibius sp. GM21. The sequence goes on from NZ_JBYEIQ010000003.1 coordinate 504,377, forward strand.
TCTTCGGAATATTACCAATGTCGGCGCTGCCGCCTGATTTTTGCCCCACCCAACGATCGCCCCGATCGCAACGAAGAATTTGAGCGATACGAAACCCATGAAAACGACCCCGAAGACGAAGGGTATCGCAACTTTCTGAGCCAGCTTTTTCATCCTCTGAATAACTTACTAGAACCAAAGAGCAAGGGCCTGGATTTTGGATCGGGGCCCGGCCCCACACTAAGTCTGATGTTTGAGGAAGAAGGTCATAATATGTCGATCTATGACTCTTTTTATGATGACGACCCCTCAGCATTTAATGAAACATATGACTTTATCACGGCCACAGAAGTAGTCGAGCATCTCTTTCATCCCGGGCAGGAATTAGAACGATTGTGGGGTTGCCTGCGTCCCGGAGGATATCTGGGGATTATGACAAAAATAGCTGAAGACGATGTCGATTTTTTTGAAGACTGGCACTATCGACTCGACATTACCCACGTAACCTTTTATACCAAAGATACCTTCCGTTGGCTGGCCAAACATTGGAATGCCTCGGTGAATTTTCCTGCAGATCGGGTCATACTTTTTCAAAAGTCTTATTAATCAGAAGGCATTTATCACAAAATAATATCCCATTACCCCACTGGCGATCACTTTCATCAGCGTATTTACCAATAAGCCGACAAATGAACCAAGGGCTGATCTCAACGCACGATCCGAGGTTTTTCCGCCAATAAGTTCGCCCGCAAAAGCACCAACAAGCGGTCCAACGATAATGCCAAAGGGAGGAAAGAAAAAGATCCCAATTACCATGCCCAGCAGGCTTCCCCAGATGCCGTAAGGCGATCCACCGAACTTTTTAGTCCCATAGGCGGGAATCACATTATCTAAAATCATAATAGCTGCCACAATCAGCGCCCAGACAATTAAAAATGTAGCTGAGAATGGTTGCAAGGAAAGCTGTAAAACAAGCAATCCACAATAAGTTACCGGCGTGCCCGGAACTACCGGAAGAAATGATCCAATGAATCCGGCGATTATTAGCAGTGTGCCAAGAATAAGAAGAATTATATCCATAACGGCCTGTTACCTTAAAAGTTGACCCGATGGCTATATAAAACGATAAATTCTCCAACAAGTTACATCCAAAATTTACGATTGGATGTTAAAAGTCCTAAACTTGTCTTAACAATGGGGGCCATAAAACAAAAAATGTAGGGATGATGGATTTAAAATCATTCTTCAGCGAACTCAAGAGGCGTAATATTTATAGGGTATCCGTCGTATATGCTATTACAGCTTGGGTGCTAGTTCAAGTTGCCTCGATAGCAACCGACACCTTTGGCGCTCCTCCCTGGGTGATGAAGATGATCATCACTCTCATCCTACTTGGACTTCCCATTACACTTGTGATTACTTGGGCTTTTGAGGTCACCCCCGATGGGATCAGAAAGACGGGTCCAAAATCAGGAAACAACCAAGACTATGAAAATACTTTCTGGATCGGCGTTTCTGTTGTAGTTTTAATTTTGTTTAGTGGCTGGTGGTATCTAACAATAGGGCTAAATAACAAACAAGCTGCATCACAAAATATCAGTGATTATTCTATTGCTGTATTGCCCTTAAAAAGTATAAGCAGCAGGGATGAACCCTTGCCACTGGCAGAGGGGCTCCATGATGATTTATTAACGCGATTGGCTAACGTTTCTGACCTAAAGGTTATCTCCCGTACATCGGTCGAAAAATTTCAAGGAAGTGAGTTAACTCTTCCTGCCATTGCTGATAGCCTAAATGTTAAATGGATACTAGAAGGAAATGTTCAAAAAGGCGGTTCCAAAGTTCAAATTAACGCACAACTCATTGATCCCTCTACAGACACCCACATCTGGGCCGAAACATATCAGCGAGAACTAAACGCACAGGATATTTTTGCTATTCAGGGAGCAATAGCTCGAGAAATTGCCGATGCTTTGCAAGTGGAGCTCTCTGCAGGAGAACAGGACCGGATAGCTGGCGCACCATCAGGAGACCTTGAGGCGTATCGTCTATATGCACAAGGTAGGCAAGAACTGGCTCAGCGGACATATGGTATAGATGAACACGTAAAAAAAGCTACAGAATACTTTCATGAAGCGACCAAGTTAGATTCAACTTTTGCTCTGGCCTGGTCGGGCTTAGCAGATGCTGCAGCAAATTACTACGGAACACGATCAGATACTCTTTCCTTTCTACCGATAGATCAAGAAACAGCGGCCAAAAGAGCATTAGAGCTAAATCCTAATTTAGCTGAGGCACATACTTCTATGGGCCATGTAAAGCTTAAAAACATGAATGCTCCAGCAGCCCTGGAGCAACTAGAACGTGCCATAGAACTTAAACCAAGTTATTGGGAGGCTCATCACCTACTTGGCGAATTGTATTATAAGATTATGCGTCCTAAACAGGCTTTAACCCATATAAAAACAGCAACTGAGCTCAACCCTCAACACACCCGTGCCCGTCACTTGCTTTACGATGCCTACAATACCATTGGAAAACCGGAGAAAAGTCTTAAAGAAGCCCGTCTTCAAAAAAAGATGGGACTTGAACACGCCGTAGCAATTGGTGGTGAGGTGCGGGCACTTATGGACTTACAAAAACATGAGGAAGCCCAACGGCTTGCAAAAGAAAACTTGGAAACAATTATGGGACCATGGTTTAAAGCCTATCTAGTACAGATTACAGCGATGCAAGGGGATACGCTCACAGCTCAAAAATATCTTGATAATCTAGAAACTGCCAACCTCCCACCACGTTATTTGGCGTGGGGATATTGGGGACTTGGAAAAACAAAAAAGGCTATCGAAACATATCAACAGCTCGAACCAACGGACTGGGAATACTTTGGAGCTATGGATGGATTACGCAGACTTGGTGGAAAGTATCCAGATATTGAAGATAGTGCTGAATATAATGAACTAATACAAGGTTTTTACGAAGCTTGGAATTTAAATCCAGATGGAAGTTTTCCGAAAGATTAATTTAACCAACTAATACTGGGCCATATTCTTTTCTATCCCGGATCAACCTGCTTCTTGTATTTACTGATTGAGATCGCTCCCAATATCGGTCCCACAAACAACACCAGAAACACCAGAGGCTCCTGCCACTGCGCCCAGAGCCAATTTGTTAATTGTATGCTTACAATCGTAATCGCGAAACCGATACTGTTGACGATGGTCAAACCTGTAGCCACGTAGTCAGAATCCGATGAATGGGCTACAAGCGTTGAAAATTGGGGCGAATCTGAGACCACAAAGAACCCCCATACCAAGAGTAGTGTGATAAAAAAAGCGAATGGAAGCTCCACAAAAAATGGCAGCGCCAAGCAACAAAGTCCCGACCCTATCAAGGATACAAATGCCACTTTTTTACTGCCAGCTGATAGCGACCAATGTCCGCCCAAAGCACAACTTATACCTCCCACAGCAATAGCCCCAAATGACCATAGTGAGATATTTGATGCTGCTAAGCCATTTATTTGCCCATGAAATTCAATCATAATGGGGATGAACGCCCAAAACGTATATAGCTCCCACATGTGTCCGAAGTAGCCAAATGCCGCCGATCGGAAGTTCTTATTCTTAAAGAGCCGAACCATTGCCGATGGCTTGAATTCGCCCTTTTTACTTTGATAGGGTCCATCAGGAACTGCAAAATAAAGCACTACTCCCCCCGCTGTAGCAAACCACGAGGTCGCAAATAAAATAATTTTCCAGGGTAAATCAGCGCTCACGTATTTTATCAAATGAGGGAACGCCGTACCCACTACTAAAGCTCCCACCAAATAGCCCAAGGCTTTGCCCAATCCTTTTTTATGCCAGTCTGAAGCAATCTTCATACCCACCGGATAGATGCCCGCCAGGAAAAATCCCGTGGCAAATCGGCTGAGTATCAGCCAGAAAAAGGTACCGCTATACACCGTAAGAGGATTTGCGCTAGCCCCCAAAATAGCACACCACATAAACACTTTACTTGGCGAAATACGATCTGCAATACTGAGAAGTGCAAATACCAGCGTACCGATAATGAATCCAAATTGCACGGCCGACGTGATATATCCAACAGCCATCTCGGTCAGCTGCAACTCCTGCACCAAATCGGGAATAACGGCATTGCCCGCAAACCAGAGCGAAGTCCCGGCGAACTGGGCTAACACAATGACTGGAAGTATGCGCTTGGGTGCTGTATTCTGCATCAACTACTCCACCATCGGCAGATCTACGCCGCGCTCTTTAGCTGTCTTGATCGCCTCATCATAACCGGCATCCGCATGACGCATAACGCCACTGCCCGGATCATTAGTCAACACACGCTCGAGGCGCTCATCGGCTGATTCTGTACCATCGGCCACACACACCATTCCGGCATGAATCGAATATCCAATACCTACGCCTCCACCGTGATGCAGCGATACCCAGCTGGCACCGCTTGCTGTATTTAACATGGCATTCAGCAGCGGCCAGTCGGCAATAGCATCAGAGCCGTCCTTCATTCCTTCGGTCTCGCGGTTCGGGGATGCCACCGATCCGGTATCCAAATGGTCACGACCAATAACAAGCGGAGCATCCACTTTATCATTCTTGACAAGCCAGTTGAACTTGGCACCCATCTCGGCGCGTTCGCCGTATTCCAGCCAGCAGATACGTGACGGCAACCCCTGGAATTGCACCTGATCCTGTGCTTTATGAATCCACCGGTGAAGCGCTTCTTTTTCAGGAAAAGTCTCTAACACTGCCTGATCAGTCGTATAAATATCTTCAGGATTACCGGACAGCGCTGCCCATCGAAACGGTCCAGATCCTCTGCAAAACAGCGGACGTACAAAAGCAGGGACAAATCCGGGAAAATTAAAGGCCTCTTCCATGCCACGATGGTCGGCCACCTGTCCCCGTAAGTTATTGCCATAATCAAAGGTAATAGCTCCTTTTTCCTGCATTTTAAGCATCGTTTCCACGTGGGTGACCATCGAGTCGAGCACGGCCTCCTGATACATTTCGGGATTTAGCTCGCGCTCTTCGGCAGCCTCTTCGACGGACATTCCTGCCGGAATATATCCAAGATGGAGGTCATGAGCTGCAGTTTGATCAGTCAACACATCGGGAATCACACCCTTTTCAAGCATTTTGGGCAGAACCTCGGCCACATTGCCTAGCAATCCAATGGAGAGCGTTTCTCCTTTTTCTTTGGCATCCAGTGCCTTGTCAAGCGCTTCGTCAAGATTAGTGCACTTTATATCACAATAACCAGTTTCAATACGGCGATCTATATGACTTTCCTCCACCTCTATGGCAATACATACCGCACCGTTCATTGTAGCTGCTAACGGCTGAGCGCCGCCCATGCCACCAAGTCCGGCCGTAACTAACAGCTGACCTTCGAGTGTACCATCAAACTTCTGGCGGGCGCATTCGGCAAAGGTCTCGTACGTGCCCTGTAAAATTCCTTGTGTCCCGATATAAATCCATGAGCCTGCCGTCATCTGTCCGTACATGGTCAATCCCATTTTATCAAGACGACGAAATTCATCCCAATTAGCCCAATTTGGCACCAAGTGAGCGTTGGCGATAAGTACGCGCGGGGCTTCTTCGTGGGTCCGAAATACTCCCACCGGCTTGCCGCTTTGCACCAAGAGCGTTTCGTCATTTTCCAGTCTTTTCAGCGTTTCAACAATCTTATGATAGCTCTCCCAGTTGCGCGCCGCTTTGCCACTTCCACCATAGACGACCAACTCCTCCGGCTTTTCAGCTACTTCCGGATCAAGATTATTCATCAGCATGCGCAGGGCAGCCTCCTGGTGCCAGCCCTTGCAATGCAGATCCGTTCCCGTTGGTGCTTTAATATTTTTAACTACGCCTTTATCTGTACTCATCACCACTGTTTTTACTTCGGATTTTTGGGCAATGTAATAAATTTAATAGGCATTGCGTACCATTCAAACCAGTAAAAGACAACATCGTTTACGTTGCTATACAACAGAACAACTTTAAAGTTGCTTCACTATGTCGGTTTAATTATCATGCACGGCGTAAATCAATTATGTTATTGGGAATTGCAATTCTAAATAAATACCAGTTTCAATGGCAAACGAACAAACAGGGACGGTAGACACCGCCCAACAAAATGACTTTTTTGGTCATCCGAGGGGGCTGTCAACGCTATTCTTTACTGAGCTTTGGGAACGCTTCAGTTATTATGGAATGCGAGCATTGCTCGTTCTATATATGACAGCTGAAACTATGACCGCAAATCCCGGTTTGGGGTTCAGCGTCGGCAAAGCTACTGCCATATATGGACTTTATACTTTTTTCGTCTACGTACTTTCACTGCCCGGTGGATGGGTTGCTGATAAACTTTGGGGACAGCGTAAGGCAGTTTTTGTAGGTGGTTGTATCATTGCCGCCGGACACTTTAGCATGGCCGTCCCACTAATAGAATTCTTCTACCTCGGACTGGCACTTATCGTAATTGGTACAGGCTTACTGAAACCCAACGTCAGTTCCATGGTTGGTGACCTCTATCCCGAGGGTGGTGCCCGACGCGATGCCGGCTTCTCCATCTTTTATATGGGGATTAATTTCGGTGCCATTTTGGGACCATTGCTCTGTGGCGTTCTTGGAGAAGGCTACAATTGGCACTGGGGATTTTCACTGGCCGGATTTGGAATGGTCCTTGGACTTATTTCCTACAAGTACGGATATAAATTCCTGGGAAACGCCGGAGATCTAAAAACCGGTGAAAGTCAAGAAGTGCTTAATGCCCGAAGCCGAAAGTTTTACACAATTTTATCAGTTGTAGCAGGAGCTATTGTGGTCTTCGGCTTTTTAATGAGTTCGGGCGTTATAAATATCACCCTCCAAACCCTCGCTGAATACCTTGGTGGGGCGGCCGTTGCAATTACGATTATCTTTTTTGCATACATCATCTTTTTTGGAGGACACAACAGGGAAGAGCAAAAGAAACTGGGCGTGATTTTCTGGCTGTTTATCTTGGCCGCACTCTTCTGGAGTGGATTTGAACAGGCCGGCTCTTCGCTAAACCTATTTGCTAAAGATCTCACTGATCGTGCCATTGGAGGTGTTGCTTGGCTTGGACCAACTACAGCCGGATTAATCACTTTATTAATCGCTATTCCGGTCTTTTATATGGTTTATCGCGTATATAAACGCGATGACTTATGGAACTTTGCGAAAGGCGTTGTTGCTGTTTCTTCGGTTGGAGTACTCATCTTTCTATGGTGGCTCATCCAGCGCATTGGCATCGGATGGGAAACGCCAGCCAGTACGCTACAGCTTATTAATCCCTTTTTCATTGTTGTATTTGCCCCTATTTTCGGATTTATGTGGACATGGTTGGCCGCGCGTAATGCCAATCCATCTATTCCCGTTAAATTTGGTTTAGGATTGTTTGGCCTCGCTGCCGGATTCTTTGTCCTCTCTTGGGGTGCTGCAAATGCAACCGAAGCAAACCCGGTAAGTCCTGCATGGCTTATCGTTACCTATTTCTTACATACAGCTGGTGAACTTTGCCTATCACCGGTAGGACTTTCATCCATGACCAAACTGGCACCCAAATCACGTGTTAGCCAAATGATGGGTATCTGGTTTGTGGCGGCCGCCGTAGGTAACCTCTTTGCAGGCCTTATGGCTGGTCAGCTCGAAGTTCTCTCTGAAGCCAGCCTCTTCTGGTGGGTAGCCATGATTGTTGGCGGTGGCGGAGTCATTGCCTTAATCGCAAGTCCATTCGTACAAAAGCTAATGGGCGATGTAGAGTAATTATTTAGAAACTTTTCCCAGAACCCTGTCAAAGTGTACAGCTTTGACAGGGTTTTTTATTTGAATGATATAAGGCACAAAACCCCTTATATTTATTGCTATGACAAAACAAGAAGCCACTCCCGATACAAAAAAAGAGCAAGAAATCAACCAGAAAGAACCCATTGCAGCCATTGCCACACCTGTAGGTGAAGGGGGAATTGCTGTAATTCGAGTCTCGGGCAAAAACGCCATTCGGATCGTCAACCAAGCTTTTGAAGCAACAGACCTTACCCAAAAAGATTCCCATACCGTTCACTTTGGCAGAATTATAAATAAAGATGGAAATGTGGTAGATGAAGTATTGGCTACGCTGTTCCACGCTCCCAAATCGTACACCGGTGAAGAAACAGTTGAGATCTCCTGTCACGGCGGTGTACTCGTTACCCAGGCTGTTTTAGAAGCTATGCTGGGGTTGGGCATCCGCTCAGCCGAACCGGGAGAGTTTACCCAACGGGCTTTTCTTAACGGCAAAATGGAACTCAGTCAGGCAGAAGCCGTTGCCGATCTTATCCACGCAAAAAGCCAAAAGGCGATGGATGCGGCTCACCAACAGCTCGAAGGACAGCTCGGAGAACACATCAAGCAATTTCGGCAGCAGATTATTGATGCCACGGCCATGGTGGAACTCGAACTCGATTTTGTGGAAGAAGACGTCGAATTTGCCGACAAGGAAGAGCTGGAGCGTCTCTTGAAAGAATTGGATAAAGAAATTGATAACCTGCTGGCTACCTACGAAACAGGTCGGCTGGTTAAACATGGCGTGCGAACTGTTTTTATCGGATTGCCTAATGCGGGTAAATCTACCTTGCTAAATACACTGGTGGGCAAAGAGCGTGCGATTGTTACCGATATTGCGGGCACTACGCGCGATACCATTGACGTGGACTGGAGTTACGATGGACTCCGGTTTAAGCTCACCGACACGGCCGGACTTCGCGATACTGAGGATATCATTGAAGCCGAGGGCGTAAAGCGATCGCAGGAAGCATTCGAGAAAGCCGATCTGGCGGTCTACCTGAAAGATCTATCACAAGAGCTAACTCAAAAGGAGCGGGAAGATATCGCCCGCTTTCAAAAAAGTGCGGGAGATACACCTTTTGTACTTATCGGTACCAAAAACGATATCGCACTGGATGTCAAGGACGAACGCATGGATTACGACCTAAAGATATCGGCGATTGAGGGCGAAAAAATTGACGAGCTAAAAAAACTAATGAAACAGCGAGCACTCGAAAATAAAGAATACGACTCTTCAAGCCTGCTTGTCACATCCAGCCGACACCGCGATGCCTTACAAAATGCTCAGAAAAATGTACGCAGTGCCCTAAAAGCGCTCGAACAGGGTATGACGGGCGACTTTCTTTCTATTGATCTGCGGTCGGCCCTCAAAGATCTGGGAACCATTACCGGCGAAATTACCACCGAAGATATTTTGGATTCGATATTTTCGCGGTTTTGTATTGGTAAGTAAAGATGAACTTAAAAACCCTTCCTTTTCGTTGTTGGAGATGAGAATTCCAATTCATTATTCAGTATGAAAAAATCGCTCATTCCAGCTTTTGTCATTTTATTTCTGCTTGGCACAGGCGCATATCCTGATGCTCTACAAGCACAACCATATGAAACCATTAAAGCACAAGACAATCTCTACTTAGTTGGTGACCGCACCTATCCCCTGTTTTACATCACTGATCAGGGCGTAATTGTTATCGATCCTATTAACGAAAAGCATGCCCGGGCAACGCAGGCGGCTATTGACAGCCTGACTAACAAACCGGTAACACACGTTTTCTACAGCCATAACCATTGGGATCACATCAGTGGGGGAGCAGTGTTTAAATCGGATGGAGCAAAGTTTATCAGTCATCAAAAGGCCGAGCAACATATTACTCCCAATGACAATGTAGTTATGCCGGATACCACATGGAATGGATCCAAGAACATTTTCAAATCAGGCGATACCCTTATTGAGATGTACTATTATGGATTCAATCATGGCAACGGGATGACCGTTTTTCGATTTCCGGAACACAACGCGGTCTTTATTGCTGATCTTGTCGTTCCTGATCGTGTTCTTTATACCTATCTTCCGGATGCATCCCCTAAAAATTGGGTGCAGGATCTAAAGCAAATTCAACAATTAAATTTTGAAGAATCATACTTTTCGCACGTTCGAGCTATCGGTAATCGGAGCGATGTGCGACTGATGCAACAATATTTTGAGGATTTATATATAGCAGTAGAAGAAGAACTGGCTGCTGATACTCCTTTTTTTGAAATTCCAACAGCAGTAAAACTGCCCAAATACCAACATTTGAACAATTATGAGCAATGGCTGCACATGAATGTGTGGCGAATTCTGATGGAAAAATCAATCGGACAATAGCTATACTCACAAGCTTTTCTCATTTTAACCAAGTAAATATAAACACAAGTAAAAAGATATGGACATTTTACTTATAGGCGGAACCGGAACGATTGGATCGAAAGTCGCAGAACGACTTGATGCCGACAATAAACTCATCATTGCCGGACGTAGTTCGGGCGACGTGCAAGTGGATATAACCAGTCCGGAATCTATTCAAAACCTCTTTGAAGAAACAGGAAGCGTCGATGCGGTGATAGTCACGGCGGGATCGGCGCCTGTAAAACCGCTGGCTGAGTCTACCAATCAGGATTTTCTGGAGGGGGTTCAAAGCAAGATGATGGGACAGATCAATGTAGCCCTTACCGCCATGAATTACCTTAATGAAGGCGGCAGTGTAACGCTGACTTCCGGAATTCTTTCCGACGATCCTATCCCACAGGGAACTATTTTGAGCACAATCAATGGCGCGGTCAATGGATTTGTGACGGGCGCATACGGAGAATTCCTGCAGAAAGGGTTTCGTATTAATGTCGTAAGTCCCGCGCTAGTCGAAGATTCGGCTGATGCACTCGGTGACTTCTTTCCCGGCCATACACCTGCAAAAATGGAGCACGTTGTTGACGGATATGAAAAAAGCCTAAAAACACTCATAACCGGGCAAATTATTAATATAGAATAGCAGCTATTTATCCATTAGATTACAGTGAAGATCCTCAGAAACGTAACCACTATTCACGATGAGATATACAATATTAATAGCATTTATTATGGCAGTGGGATACGGCTGTCAGACCGAATCACAACAGCAAATAGATAATAGCATTTCTTATGATACAACGGTTGTAGTTAATGAAGGACAAAAAATTGCAAAGGCTACTTTTCAAACGCTTAGCTCGAACCTGAAGAAGGCCATGACAAAAGGCGGTGTCGAATATGCCCTGCAATTCTGTAACGTTGAGGCCATGCCTCTCACCGATTCTCTTTCTAAACATCATGATGTAAGCATCCGTCGAGCCAGCCATAAACCCCGTAACCCATACAATACCGCTGACTCTATCGAAGCTGAAGTCATCAAACAGTATATTGACAAATTGGAATCTGGTGACGAGTTACAACCCGTTACCTATGCCGATGAAAACAGGATCACTTTTCACGCCCCAATTACTATTACCAATTCTCTCTGTCTGAACTGTCACGGTAAGGTCAACGAAGACATCAGCAAGGAAAACCTGGCTACCATCCAGGAGTTGTATCCCAAAGATCAGGCTACCGGTTTTTCAATGGGCGATTTGCGCGGTGTTTGGACCGTACGCTTCCCGGCCACTCATTTTGACTCTACTAAAATTGAGCAATTAAATAAGTAATCGCTTTTATTCTCAATCGTATTTTCTGAATTTATATTTTTTTAAAGACTTTCAAGTAATTCATGAGTAAGAATTCCCTTTCTGACGTAAGGTTTTCTGTCTTAGATTTAGCCGTAATTACCGAAGGAGATACACCCGCCGATGCCATCCATAACAGCCGGGATTTAGCCCGCCACGTCGAAGACTGGGGCTATACCCGATTCTGGATGGCTGAGCATCATAATATGGAAAACATTGCCAGCTCGGCGACTTCGGTGCTCTTGGGACATGTTGCGGAAGCTACCAAGTCGCTGCGCATTGGCTCGGGTGGCGTAATGCTGCCAAATCACTCCCCGCTGGTTATTGCCGAACACTACGGCACGCTGGCTACGCTTTATCCCGATCGCATCGACCTGGGGCTCGGTCGGGCTCCCGGCACTGACCAGAAAACCGCGCAGGCCATTCGTCCCGACCGGATGCAGCAGGTGCGGCAATTTCCTCAAAACGTGAAACAGCTGCAGCAGTATTTTTCTACCGATAACAGCTCTTCTGATGTCCGTGCCATTCCGGGAGAAGGAACTGAAGTACCGCTGTGGATTTTGGGATCAAGTACTGACAGCGCCCATCTGGCCGCGGCACTGGGCTTGCCCTATGTCTTTGCCAGTCACTTTTCGCCCCAGCAACTGCATGCGGCCTTACAGGTATATCGTGATAAGTTTGAGCCCTCCGAACAACTGGATAGACCCTACGTAATGCCTTGCGTTAATATTGTTGTTGCTGATACTGATGAACAGGCCGAATTTTTATCTACATCACTAAAGCAGATGTTTATGGGCGTGGTCACCGGCAATCGTGATCCCATGCCGCCCCCTGTTGACGATATGAATACCGTCTGGAATTTACGAACAAAAATGGCGGTTGAGCAGATGTTGAAATATACCTTCGTGGGCAGCAAAGAAACGGTCAAAGAAGAGCTTTCCGAGTTCGTAGAAAAAACCGCTGCCGATGAGATTATGACTGCCACTTACATTTATGACCATGATCAGCGACTTAAATCACACCGTCTTCTATCTGAAATTATGGCCGGCCAATAACAAAGCCCGATCTCCTGTTCAGAAATCGGGCTGAAAATCTTTAATCAATACGGAAATTAGTTATCGTTTCCGGAATTTCCTCCGTTATCTCCACCACCATTGTTGCCACCTTGATTTTGTGGCAATTCAGGTACTGCAGATGGACTTTGCGATGCATCCAAACCATCCGTTTGTTCCGTCGGAGCATCAACACCACTCTGTTGTACCGCACTTTCAGTAGGTCCTCCACGGTCAATCGCAAAGTTCGCTAATACGCTTAGAACTAATAACGCCGTACCAAGCACAGTCGTGGATTTTGATAATAGGTCAGCTGTGCGACGTGCGCCAAGGCCCTGTCCACCAGCTTGGCCACCTGCCAAACCTCCGGAAATTCCTTGTCCCTGACCCGGTTGCAACAGAATTACAATGACCAAAAGAACACTGACAAGAGTAATTATCGAAAGTATTATTGTATAAAGCATGATTATAATCTATATAACGGTAATTTTCAGACCCATAAAGTTATTCAAAATTCCTTTTCTTTCCAATGAAGATATAATAGAAATTTACCTGTGATGCACCTATACTAACTACATAAATTGGCAAATATTTCATCGCCTAACTAAATAGCCGTGCAAGATTTCCCGAATAGAGTTCAAGAGTTTATCCAGAATTCGCCCGGTATTACCTACCAGGTTACCCTTTCGATTATTGCCATTTTTGTAATTTGGCTGGTTCGCCTCATCGCTATACGCATCATCACTAAGAAATTACCGGGTGAAAAGGCCCAATATAAATGGCGCAAAAACCTAACGTATATTGCTGTTTTTCTGGGCTTTTTAGTTGTTGGACGTATCTGGTTTGAAGGATTGCAATCACTGGCCACCTTTCTAGGTTTACTTTCTGCCGGTTTAGCCATTGCCCTGAGGGGGCCCGTCACCGATTTTGCCGGATGGATCTTCCTTATCTGGCGTAAACCTTTTGATGTTGGTGATCGCATTCAGGTAGGAGATGTCAAAGGGGATGTTATTGATGTTCGGGTTTTTAAGTTTACTCTGTTAGAAATTGGCAACTGGGTGCATGCCGATCAAAGCACTGGTCGCGTAATTCATGTGCCCAACCATTTGGTTTTTGATGATTCGCTGGCTAATTACACCAGCGATTTTGAGTTCATCTGGAACGAACTACAGGTGCTCGTTACCTTTGAAAGTGACTGGAGGAAAGCGAAAAAAATTCTCCAAGAAGTTGCCGATGAGCATTTAAAGGATTACGTGAAAGAGGCCCAAAACCAGATAAGCCGCGCCAAAAAATCCTATCTCATCCATTATCGCTACCTGACCCCTACCGTCTATACAGATGTACATGACAGCGGTGTTTGCCTGACGATTCGCCACCTCTCGAACCCCCGCCGGCGACGGAGTCTTGGAGAAGCCATCTGGGAAGATATTTTAGATAAATTTGGTCAACACGATGATATTGAACTGGCTTATCCCACCATGCGAATTTTTAGAGAAGGCGAAGGCAAGCAGTAATGTAACCAGGTGATTGGTATATCCTGAGTTCTTCTCCTATTTGGGAATCGGCTGGATAAGCTCAGGACTGTTGTTTTCGGGATCATTGACATCCTCAGATACACGATTGACCGTCAATTCAGTCATGGCATAACCATTGATAACTTCTTCTAGCTCCGATTCACTCAATGTCCCCTCTCCCAGCCACTGGTCACGATCATCAGGATGCACAAAAACAGGCATGCGATCATCAACCGGCTGAACGAGCGTATTGGCCTCTGTCGTGAGCATCGCGCAGGAATATACATCACGCCCTGCTGAAGATTCCCAAACAGAATATATTCCCGCTATGGCGGTCAGCTGATTAGAAAGCAATCGGATATAAAAAGGGGTACTTTTCTTTTCGCTAAACTTCCATTTGTAGAATCCATTTGCGGGGATCAGGCATCGGCGCCGAGCGACACATTCCGTAAGCCATTCATCCTTTTCCAGATCCTCAATGGGTACAACAAAATTGTCATTACCCTCCATTTCTTCTTCGGCATCGGGCGGAATTAATCCCCAGCGAAAATTATAGACTTTTCGTTCTCCATCCTCTTCATACACCACCGGAATAAGCGAACCGGGGGTAATATTATAGTCCGGTTTAAAAAAATCTTCTCGCGCCGTTGATACGCCAAATAGTTCTTCTGCTTCCTCTTTGGATGCCTCTAAGACAAAACGATCACTCATAAATTAATGATTTCCTTTAGCTTTTCACGTAGATTATGTTGCCTTTATACTAAGGTAACCGAATTAAAACCGCCAATGTTTCTTTTACCATGAACATCTTCATTAATGACGACGAACAGCGACTTAGAGCCGGATGGCGACTGTTAATTCAATTCATCTTCATGTTTTTGCTGGTCGGCTTCGGCATACTGGGCGTGCAGCAACTTTTGGCTGATCCGCTCATGGTGTACACCACCATTCCTCAATTTTTGGGAATAATCTTAAGCGTCTGGCTTGCTGCAAAACTGTTAGACAAACGCTCTTTTTTTGATTACGGAATTCATTTTAATAAGCAGTGGGTAAGAGACTTTTTCACGGGATGCCTGATTGCTGCCCTTTCTATTAGCACTATTTTTCTCATTCAGTGGTCATTGGGGTGGATAACTATTATTGAATACGGATGGGAAGCAGAATTGGAAACACCCTTTTTTACCGGGATTACCAGTTTCTTTATAGCTATGCTTATGGTAGGATTTCATGAAGAATTATTCTCACGGGGCTACCAACTTCTCAATATCACCGAGGGATTAAAATATCCCGCTGTTGGATTAAATAGCGCCCTTATAATGGCCATTTTACTTACGTCGTCCCTCTTTGGATTTATGCACTTCTTTAACCCCAATGCCTCATTTATCTCTACATTCAATATTATTTTAGCTGGTGTTGTCCTGGCTGTTCCCTACGTGTTGACCGGTAGTCTTGGGTTATCGGTAGGACTTCACTTCAGCTGGAATTTTGTAATGGGAGGTGTTCTTGGCTTTCCCGTGAGCGGTAAGAATATCGAATTTTCTATGCTCCAGATTAAACAATCCGGAGCTGATTTCTTTACCGGCGGCGCTTTTGGCCCCGAAGCGGGTATTCTTGGATTACTGGGAATGGCAATAATGTTAGGGGGATCACTCGTTTATATAAAGAATAGCCGTCGTGAACTAAACATTGATGAGTTGTTTACAAAAGACTATCAACAAACCACGAAATCAGATGAGCAAACGGCATAAGTTTTGTATATTCTGCTATTGATACGCATCGCTTGGTTTTGAAGCGAATGCATGAAGAACAAACATTAATAAAATGAAAGGTTAGAACGTTGAAGTTTGAAGAAATGACGTTAAGCCCCAATATCATGAGCGGGCTCCAAGACATTAATTACACCGAACTTACTGAACTGCAAGAAGAAGTGATCCCAGCTGTACTGGAAGGTAATGATGCACTCATAAAAGCCGAACCGGGAAGCAGCAAAATCGCCTCCTTTGTAATCCCTGCCCTTGAACAGGTCAACAATAGAGAGGATAAAGATGGCACCTCAGTTCTTATTTTAACCCCTAATCCCGAAGAATCGCAAGAAATTGATGAGCTGGTTTGGGCTATGGGCTATCACGCTCAAATTGAGTGCGCTTCCATCGATATGGATACCGATCTCGAAGAACAAAAAGAGGCTATCCAAAGTGAAGTGGAAGTTATCGCTGGCAATCCCGGCCCCCTCCTTGATGTTTGTCAGGATCTGAGATTTATATTCCGACACGTTGGATTAGTGATTATCGATGCCGCTGACGAAATGGTGGCTCTGAACCTTCAGGATAAAATCCAGAATATTTTAAAGCGTGTACTCAGTGAACATCAAACCCTCGTATATTCAAAAGAGGTTAATGATGATGTCAAAGAGCTTACCAAACAGCATACTAAAGATCCCGTTGCTATCGGATTTGAGGATAAGCCGGGTATGTTGACAGAACCTCCAAAGGTGGATCAAAACTTGACACAGGGATACATCTATGTGCCTAACCGGATGAAGATTACTACCCTGATGGCTCACATTGAGAATACCCCTGATGATAACTGCGTGATTTTTACAGCCTCAAAGCGCGGGACGGATCGCCTCTATCGAACCCTGCGAAAAAATGATATGAAGGCCACAAGCCTCCACGGAAAACTTTCGGATGAAAAGCGGTCACAACGCTTTGCTAACTTTACTAGTGGTGATGTCCAGTATCTCTTAGTTGCCGATATTCCTGCTGCAGAACTCGGTCTCGATCGCGTAACGCAAGTTATCAACTATGATGTACCTAACGATCCGAACGAATATCGTTATCGCGCCAGCTTAGTAGGCTCAGGCACTGCATCACGTATTGTATCGCTGGTATCCAAGCAGGATCGCAGTGATATTAACGAACTGGAAAACAGCTTGGGGCAAGCGCCCAAAGAGTTACCGCTTCCGGATAAAGTGAAACAGAAGCTAGAAGAACGCAAGAAACAGAAGAAGAAAAAGTCACGCGGCGGTAAACGTGATAACCGATCCAAGCGAGGCAACAATGGCCGTGGCAAAAAGAAGAAAAAGGATGATGAGCTGCAGCTCCCACGCCCAAGTTACGATAAGCTTAGTGGCGGTAAGAAGGGCGATTCCCCCAAAGATCAGAAAGATGGTGTTATCGGCCTAATCAAGAAGCTCTTTTCTTAGACTTATAATAATATTACAGATTTTTTAGAAGGACGGGTTGACGCTCGTCCTTTTTTTATTTGAGGGTGGCAGAACTATTCCAGCTCTAATTATCATATGCAAAAGAATAGGTAACACACACCGTTAGTCATAAAAAAAGCCCCGCCGGATAACCAGCAAGGCTTCTAAATAACTTCGATGGTTAAAAAAAGTTAAGCAGTCATCTTCTGCTTCTGTTTTTCCGCTTCAGCAAAGACCACATCTTTTATGGCATCAAATCCTTCGAGTGTTTTTTCAATGTGTTCTTTGGTATGAGCAGCCGTCGGTATCAGGCGAATTAACACAGTACCTTTGGGTACTACCGGATAAGCAACACCACTAACAAAAATACCGTGCTCTTCACGCATTTTACGCATAATAAGCTGACAGAGATCGGTACTTCCTTTGGTCAGGACCGGCGTTACCGGACATTCTGCAGGTAATACATTGTACCCCATGTCCCGGAGTCCACCACGCAGCATATTCGTATTTTCCCACAGCTTTTCTCTCCATTGGGGATTATTACGAATCATCTCCAATCGCTTGCGCGCCGACTTTACAATCGGCATGGGCACCGACTTGGCAAAAATCTGACTCCGTACATTCGCTTTCAGAAACTCTACAACGCGCTCATTAGTAGCCACAAAAGCTCCGATCAGGGCAAATGCCTTGGCGAACGTACCAAAATAAATATCAATTCCATCGTGGCAACCCAAATGTGTCCCCGTACCGGAACCATCTTCACCCATGGTACCTACGCCATGCGCATCATCAACAAGTAAACGGAACGGATACTCTTCCTTGAGGGCAATCATTTCATTGAGAATACCGAGGTCTCCGGTCATGCCAAAGGCGCCTTCTGTTACCACCAAAACTGCTCCATCATCTTTTTTCTTACGGTGGGCACGCTCCAACTGAGTCTTAAAACTATCAATATCGTTGTGCTTAAACACATACTTCTCTGCCATCGCCAACTGCTTTCCATCCACAATACAAGCATGGCTCAGCTCATCATAAATAAGAACATCGTTGCGATCTACCAGTGCGTGAATAACGCTCATAATGCCCTGGTATCCATAATTCAACAGAAAGGCATCATCTTTATGCACAAAATCGGCCAGCTCTTCTTCCAGTTTCTCGTGTTCAGTAGAGTTTCCTGTCATCAGGCGGGCACCCATTGGGCTACTTAAACTGTAATCTTGGGCTATTTTAGCGTCGTACTTTTTGATCTCTTCATTGCTGCCAATACCCAAATAATCATTGATGCTCCAGACGATAACATCTTCATCATTAAATTTCATTACAGGTCCCAGCGGACCTTCAAGTTTGGGGTAGGTATAATATCCGTATCCATCCGAAGTAAATTCCCCTAACGGGCTTGGTCTGGACTCCAGTTTATCAAATAAATCCATAAACTAATCTATACTAATTGTTTGGTTATGTGTAGATGATCTTTTGGAAAAGTCGAAAAAGTGGCTGTAAAAACATTTAAAAAAGGTAATGAAAATAACCCGCATGTCAAAAAGAGCACCCCTCTAATTATAGCCCCCTAAAATATTGATAACAATGTATTTAGGGATAATACAGGTCGATTCTTTTTAAATTTTTACTTCCCGGTATATCATTTTAATCGTTCCTACTCGTCAACTTGCTACCCTTTTCCAAAACCACCTTTTTGAGTAGCTCTATATCTTCCTTATCGGTACGCGGATTGATAAAACAAACCCGAAGTGCCGTTTTCCCTCTGATTTTGGTGCCCGTTAGAAAAACACGCCCATCCGATTCAATTTCCTGTATGAGTTTATCATTCAAGCGGTTTAGAACCGACTCTTCAAACCCGCCGGGGTTATATCGAAAACAAACAATCGAGAGCGGAACCGGGGCCATAAGTTCCAGGTTTTCATCTGAGTCTATGAGTTCCGAAAAATAGGTTGCCTTATCGATATCAGAAGCTATTTCTTTGCGCAAACGAGTTGCTCCGAATGCCTTTATTGTCATCCAAACTTTTAGTGCCTTGAACTCTTTAGTAAGCGGTAGGCTGTACTCCATCAAGTCGGTCCGTCCGCCATTTTGCTCATCAGATTTCAGGTAATCGGGAATAGTACTGAATGTCTTTCGCAGGTGGTCGGGATTTTTAACCAGGGCGCCACCCGCCTCAAAAGGAACATATAACCACTTGTGGGGATTTACCACCACCGAGTCTGCTTTCTCAATCCCTGAAAACAAACCACTTGCCCCCTCGACTTTCGCAGCCGGCCCTCCATAAGCCGCATCAACATGATACCACAGATCATAGCGCTGACAAATATCAGCAACGGCATTCAGGTCGTCAACGGCCCCTGTATTTGTCGTACCCGCTACGCCAATGGCACAAACAGGATGAAATCCCGCATTTTTATCGGTGCGAATTTGCTCTTCCAGCTGATCGATATCAATACGAAATTCATCATCAACTGGAATCTTGCGCAGATACTTTTTGCCCAAGCCCAACATATCCATCGCCTTGTCAAAACTGGAGTGCCCCTCCTCCGAAACATATACGGTCATCGGCCGGGAGCCATAGATCCCCTCATCCGCAACATCAACGGGTGCTTTAATTTTACGCGCTACGGCAAGGCAGTTAAAATTTGCCACCGATCCGCCACTAAGTAACACCCCTGCACTACGCGTTGGATAGCCGATAAACTCAGCTATCCAGCGCATCACCAAGCGTTCCAGTTCGGTACTTGCCGGTGATGAGTGCCACTTCAAGTTATTCTGATTGATTGACGCTTTAATCATCTCCGCCAGCACGGCCACTTGGTTTCCACCACCGGTGATGTATCCGAAATAACGCGGCCCGGCACTATTGGTAATGCTGCTTAATATCTTTTCACCGACCTCATCCAGCAGAGAATCCATGTTTTGTGAATCTTCCGGCAAAGGTTCATCCAGAAGTTCCTGCACTTCAACAGGACTTTTGCCGGCAAAAACTTGTGCTTCGCTGTGTTCTCGGTAGTGCGATATAATCAATTTACCCGCTTGATCTATCCAGCGTTTAAACTGTTTTAGGGAAACATCAAGACTCATTATCTGTAATATTTGTGTTGAAATATTTGATATGAAATAGGTGAATATAGCTCTCTTCTACAGAAACGCCATAGCTGAAACAGCACTCATCCAAAAGCATTAAAAGCCCTCAAAAAAGTACCTCCCCAGACCCAGAGTAAAAATCAGCCAGCCATAAATAACATGCTCTATAGTAACCCAAAACAGGGATTGTGTGCGTTTATATGTCATCCCAAACAATATACCTCCGCCAAAACTGAGCGCTACTGCCACCCAGTTTCCATATACAATGTGTAAAAAAGAAAATACCAATGCACTCAATAAAATATCACTGTTTTTGAAATAGAAAAAGTCCTTGTACCGGTGGAAAAAGAAGGTGCGATATATAAACTCCTGCGGCAATGCCGAAAAAAACGGATACAACACCATCACGAGCATCCAAATCCAGGGTCTTTCAATAGGGAAAGCAAATAAATATTCGGAATGCAAGAACCACGTTAATCCAAAGAGCCCCGGGGCAATTATCAAAAGTCGAAGTACTATGGTTTTACTTATCTCGCTATCATCAGATCTTCGAAACAGTCCTCTTCCGAAAGTGGGGTCATGCCAAAGCATATAGCCGCAATATACGGCAACCAACACAAGTAATACCAACTTAGGCAGAAGATTTACTTCCCAATACTCCACCAACGGCAGTCCTATAAAAATGACGATCCCTTCCAATATTAGGAGTCCTAAAATCGATGACCCAGGATTCTGTTTAGTATCACTTGTTTCAGCCATCATAAGCGAACGTATTTATACTCTGACATGTTTTTACCAATTGTCTTGTGTGGATTAAAACCTCACTTTTTGTCATAAAATTTGTACCTTTACCCGTTTATACAAACGCAAAAATAACTGAATGTCTCAGACCGATACGATCTCCGATAAAGACCAATCACAAACCGACGAAGATCGCCCCATTATAGTTAAAGGGGCTCGTGTTCATAACCTCAAAGATATTGATGTAGAAATACCCAGAAACAAAATGACGGTGGTTACCGGCGTCAGCGGTTCGGGCAAATCCAGCCTGGCGTTTGATACTATTTACGCAGAGGGACAGCGCCGCTATGTGGAAAGCCTTTCCAGCTACGCGCGGCAGTTTCTGGAACGCATGGACAAGCCTGATGTAGACTTCATGCAGGGCATTTCTCCAGCTATGGCTATTCAACAAAAGACCACCTCTTCAAATCCGCGTTCTACAGTGGGCACTACCACTGAAATTTACGACTACATGCGGCTCCTATATGCACGTATTGGCCATACGATCTCTCCAAAATCAGGCAAAGAAGTAAAAAAAGACAGCACCAAGACTGCTATTGAAGAACTGCACAATCAGTTTGATGAGGATACGAAATTTTATGTGCTGTTTTCTATTCCCGAACATGAAGAAAAAGGACTGGAAGACGAGCTTCGGGTGTTGAAAGAAAAAGGCTATCCACGACTGCTCCATATTGAAGACGAAAGTATTTTAGACCTGACAACGGATGATGTGGATCCCGATGACATCAACCCTGAAAATTATCGTGTACTGGTTGATCGTTTAATTTTAAAAGACGATGAAGATACCCGAACACGTATTGCGGGATCCCTTGAAACGGCCTTTCAAGAAGGTGGTGGACGCTGTTCAGTAAAAATTCGCGATGGAAAAGAACTTAATTTCAGTGAGCGTTTTGAACGCGATGGCATGGAGTTTATCGAACCAAAGCCGCAGATGTTCTCGTTTAACAATCCTTTTGGAGCATGCGACAAATGTGAAGGGTTTGGCAAGGTTTCGGGTATCGATGAAGACTTAGTAATTCCCGATCCCGAAGAAACGATTCGTAATGGAGCTATTGCTCCTTATAGCGGAGAAAAATTTAGTCGTCACCTGCGGGATCTCATCAAAGTTTCGGCGCGATACAGTCTGCCGATTGACACTCCCTACCATGAACTTGATGACGAGGTCAAAGAAATTATATGGGAAGGCAAAGATGAGTATATCGGTATCCGTCCGTTTTTTGAGGACGTTAAAAGCCAATCCTACAAGGTTCACATGCGCGTGTTCTATTCGCGCTATCGTGGATACAGCCGCTGCCCCGACTGTAAGGGCTACCGGGTGCGAAAAGATGCTCTATATGTAAAAGTGAACGACAAACACATTGGGCAAGTTGCCGAAATGACCATCGGTCACGCCCGGGATTTTTTCGAAAACCTGGAGCTTACGGAATTTGAAAAAGAAGTGGCCGAACAGGTCCTCTTTGAAATCCGAAAACGGCTCAAATATCTTGACGAAGTTGGCCTCAGTTATCTCACATTAAATCGATTAGCCAAAACGCTAAGCGGCGGCGAGGCACAGCGCATCAGCCTTGCAAACTCTTTGGGCAGCTCGCTGATCGGCAGCCTGTATGTGTTGGATGAACCCACTATCGGGTTGCATCCCCGGGACAACGACCGGTTGATCAACATTTTAAAATCGCTGCGTGATATCGGGAATACTGTACTGGTTGTAGAGCACGATCCCGAGATGATTAAAGCGGCTGATAATATCATTGATATAGGTCCTTTTGCCGGCGTACACGGTGGCGAAGTGGTATTTAGCGGATCATACGATAAGCTGCTCGAAGCCAATACCCTGACAGGGAAATATATCAGCGAACGCAAAGAAATTCCGGTACCTGAAAAACGTCGTAAAGGCAGTGGCAAAACGATCACCCTTGAAGGGGCAATGGAACACAACCTCAAAAGCCTCGATGTAGAATTCCCGCTTGAAAAGCTGATCTGTGTCACCGGTGTAAGCGGTTCGGGAAAATCTACTCTGGTCCACGATACACTTTATGCAGCTATCCAAAATCAAATGGGTACTTACAATGATGAAATTGGTCAACACCGGAAAGTTACCGGCACCAATTATATCGACTCGGTAGAAATGGTTGACCAATCCCCTATTGGACGGTCATCGCGGTCTAATCCTGCCACCTATACTAAAGCTTTTGATGGCATTCGCGACCTTTTCGCCGAGACGCGTCAATCCAAAATAATGGGCTACGAGCCGGGCCACTTCTCCTTTAACGTCCCCGGCGGACGTTGTGAAGCATGCCAAGGCGAAGGCATCCAAAAAATAGAGATGCAGTTTATGGCTGACATCGAGCTAACCTGCGAAGAGTGTGGCGGCAAGCGGTATCGCAAAGATGTGCTACAGGTTAAATATCGCGGCAAAAATATTCACGACGTGCTAAATATGTCGGTTTCAGAAGCCATTGAGTTTTTTGTGGACGAGGACCGCATCACCAATAAACTGCAAACACTTGAAGATGTCGGGCTTGGATACCTCAAACTCGGACAAAGTGCGCCGACCCTTTCCGGCGGTGAAGCCCAGCGAGTAAAACTGGCCAAGTTTCTCAGTAAATCAGCCGGCGACAGCACGCTCTATTTCTTTGATGAACCCACGACCGGACTTCACTTCGAAGATATTGCTAAGCTGCTCGACTCCTTCAACGAGCTCGTAAATAATGGACATACCGTCATTATTATCGAGCACAACTTAGATGTCATTAAATGTGCCGACCATATCATTGATATCGGCCCAGAAGGTGGTTTTGCGGGCGGACAAGTGGTAGGAACAGGCACACCGGAAGAGATCACCGAGGTTGAGGAAAGCTACACCGGTCAGTACTTGGAGGATGTGCTATAGTCCTATAATTGTTCCGATCTTTCAAATATAAAAAGCTGTGCTTCACTTTGAAGCACAGCTTTTTAAAGTAACTAAATTTAGTTCAGCGATTATTTGATCCTAACGTTTCGTATTACTCCTGATCCTTCATCTGGTATGTCGAAGCGATTTTTAAGCTCTTGGTAAGACATGTTTTCATAATTTTTATTCATTCCTTTGGTCTTCCCAGCAGACTGCCCTCCGGGAATAATTACATACCTATAAAAATTTCCGGTATCAAATGTACATGGATCAGTTTCCCCTTTCGGATGGTTTTCCATTCTAAGTTCTATCTCTTGGTAACTGAAGTCAAAATCAAGTCTTTGCCGATCGGTAGGACCACATCCAGTAATAGCTTCTACATGTGGCAGCTGTTGAATTCCATTATTAGCAGAAAAATCTATATAAACATTGACTGAGCCACTATCTATTATACTAGAATCAACTTTCGTTTCTTCAACCCAATATTTTCTGTACGTAGTACCAAATTCCACAAGCGAATCACTCCAAGTGGTATCTGTTGTAAATTCTGTCCAATCGGAGTAAATTACATTGGCGGTTCCCTCTTCGCCCTGAGGACCTTGGTCACCCTGTGGCCCTTGCTCTCCCTGTGGTCCCTGCGGGCCTTGTGGCCCTTCGGGGCCTTCACAGCCTACGATCATTGCCAATCCTATACATAGTGATAAGACAAACATTAGTAAATTGTTCGTTTTTAAATAAGTCATAGTTATTTATGCTTATTTAATTAGTATTGATGAGATGAATTAATAAATTTCCTTGACACTATTTACTTATTGGAAACCATCCTTCCTAAAAAATTGGGCGTAAATATTTACGATAGTTCTCCTTCTATGGGATGTTCTCATTTACCAATGATCAAATCTATTTCAATAAGAAACTACCTACACTTAGTATATGCGTAAGATTTTAGGAAAAGAGGACAAATTGATTATCTAACTGTCTTTACAGATTACGGCATTACAAATAATCCCAATAATCTACTATTACGAGACAAGTTCCCAACTACTTTATTTATTGAAGGGAGGAAAGCAAAAGCTAATCAGTATCTAAAAGATGTGTTGTAACAAGCTACTGGTCCATCGGTACAATTTGGCCCGTAGGCGTTATTTTTTCGCGGGGACCCGGTTCTTCTTGTGGAAATTTATCTATAGACACATTAGGATCACGATCGTTAGGCACGTAATGAACATGTGAGCCGTGAGAGACAGCCGTATACGGATTCGGGTTAAAATATCCGAGTGCATCAGCCAGTGCCACCGAAGCCAACACCACGACCAGAGCTATAAAAATGTATTTGAGCGTATTTTTTGAGGTCATATCATCACTTCCTTCTCCACTTTAAACAGCTTTATAAAGATAATATTGTCAGCTTGATTCCCGAAATGGTATTTTGAACATTTAAGAACTGCCGAATTCATCAGCGTATTATGCTGCGTAAGCTCATATATCTCAACTGGTCTGCATTTTTGAACAGACTTACCAACTTCCAGACCTTTCTGGTGGTGGGGTATATTATTTTCCTGCTGATCCTCTTTTCCAACCTGATCGGTTCTGCGCTGGTTATTGTGTTATTCGATCAAAATCCCATTGTCACTGACCAACTACCCTGGCTAACCGCTGAAATCCATCAGCTTATTATCCTTATTTTTGCCAATGTTCTTTGGATTCTCCATTTCTCTTTTACCAGCACCCGGCTGCTCAATATGAAGGAAAACAGGAAGCTACTAGCCTATGGATACCCTGTAAAAAAGCTGACTTGGTATTTAAATTTAATGGGCTTTTTCCATCCACTCAACGTCATCTACAATTTCACCTGGCTGGTTTTTTTGTTGATGCAGATTAAAAACCTGATGTACATCCCGGTAGTCATTACGGTCGTACTATTGAATTATGCGATTATCTATTCCATTAAACACCGGTTTCTCAAAATCGTTGAAAAGCGTTTTAAAATCATTGTTTTCAGCGCCTTGTTTATAATCTTTGGCTCCATTCAGGCGATTGCCATCATCTCGCGCCGTTTTGAACAAATCATTACCCATTACCTGCCGAGCGTCGAAATCATTAACAGCTATCTATTCTACACTCCCGGCGGTTTGCTGCAATTCACGGCCACCGGCACCTACAACTTGCCCACGGCATCAGCCATTTATGCATTTAGCGCATTACTTATCTTCCTGATTTTCCGCGATCACTTTTTTAAAACCCGTGAAGGATTACAACAACCTGTTAGAGAACGCAAAATTTTCAAACGGGATAAGCGGTGGTACTATCTGAAAAAATGGCTGGGACTTAATGCCGGCAAGTTTTATCACTATGTATTATCTCATTCCTACAACCGCTTGCAGCTCTTAACCATTGCCCTTATTCCCGCTGTATATATCCCTCTTTTGTTGCAGCTGGGTAATAGTTATTACAGCGCCTTACTTATCCCTACCATGCTGGCGGCAATTCCGGTAGCACTGCTTGCCATGGGCATGGCCAATATGTTTGGCTATGAAAACAAAGAATTCCTGCTTCATAAACAGTTTCCCGTTTCGTTTGAAAAGCAACTCAAAGAGCGCTTTTTAGGGATCATTGTCGTTCCTCTACTCATATTCTATGTGATTACAACCGCTGAGATCATTTATCTGCCACAGCTTGGGTCCGTTGTTGAAATTTATATTGCCAATACCTTCTTTTTTGTTTGCTTTACACTCGTATTCCTTTGGGCATCATTTTATTATTACAAAAAAGTTAACTATTCCTCCTTTAGCTTCAAGCATCCGATCATTTCCCAAAAAGTCACTTTTATGATGATGTTCCTGATATTCGGACTCGGCTATGCCGTTTTTGCGCCGCTGGGAGAATTCCAGATTTATCGACTTTGGGTGATGGGAGGATTAATCATTGCTATAGGAATTTACCTTTGGCGTGATATGGATCTGTTAGTCCGCGCTTTCAATAAACATATATTACACAAAGTTTGGGCAGATTCCGGCCAATAAGTCTAATATTCTATTACTGCTACTATGGATGAAGCGATCAAAATTTCGGGACTACAAAAATCATACGGCGCTACTTCTGTACTCAATGATTTTGAGCTGTCGGTTCCCGAGGGAAATATATTTGGCCTTATTGGTCCAAACGGTGCCGGCAAAAGTACGCTGATAGGCATATTAACAGGCCTGCTCGATTTCGATGAAGGAGATATTGTGATTAACGGACGCGAACTTAACGAGCAAAATGAACTTATGATTAAACAAGAAGTAGCCTCCGTACTTCAGCCACCTCTTCTTTTCGAGCACTTCACCAGCCATGACTTCCTACATTATATTTGTGATATATATGAGGTTGATCCCGAAACACGTCAGCAAAAAATGGACTCACTGCTGGAATATTTAGGACTCATGGAATTTGAGCATGCAAAAATTAACAAGCTATCCGCCGGAAGCCGGAAAAAACTCTCCTTCTGTGCAGCCATCCTCAGTGATCCTAAAATCTTGTTTTTAGATGAACCTTTTGAAAGCATCGATGTTATTTCAATTGGACGCATGAAAACCATTCTCAATCGCCTGCAACAAAAGGGGGTTACCATTATCATCACTAGTCATATTCTGGAAATAGTGGAGAACCTTTGTGATGATATTGCCATTTTGCACAACCAGAAAATTATTGCCTACCTCGATTCAGAAACCCGCAAGAAACTGCAAAAAGATGCCAGCCTCAGCGAGATTTTTGAGAGTTATGTACAGGTGGAAAAACCCAAAAATGATGTGCTTAAATGGCTCTAGGGATAGCTTTTTCAGATCCTGAAACAAGTTCAGGATGACATCTGATTAGTTACGCTTTTGATTTAATAGATCTTTTAGTTCTGGGTTTGACTTTTCAATCAAGTTAAATTTCCACTCCCGGTGCCAATTCTTTAACTGCTTTTCTCGTTCTATCGCTTCTTCTATATTCGGATACTCTTCGAAATAAAGTAACACATTCAAGTTATACTTAGCTGTGAATGTTGATCCTTTCCCATATTTATGAGTTAGTATTCTTTCATCTAACTCGCTGGTAACACCAATATAAAGTACGGTGCGCTTAATATTAGATAAGAAATAAACATAACCATTTTTCCCTGATGAATTTCTATACGCCATATCATTGTCCCTTAACATGTATTAAATAGTAACTGATTCAATGTGTAAGACCTTTTTTAGGCTATAAACTTACAGTTTTAACTTCTATGTCATCCTGAACTTGTTTCAGGATCTGCATATTTCCGTATCTTTTGGATAACACTGCGTTGAAATAAACAAATCAACCAAAACTCTTTCTCGGTAACACTATAGAAGCAGTACGGCTTACCGATCTTATACAAATCTTGCCATAATATTATGACCTCAGGATTTCGGCATACCATCACCGAAAGAAAAAGGAAATGACTTTACCCTCCTTGTTAGTTATAATAATACATTAAATGCCAATTCAGGGGCCTCGATTATGCAATCAGAAATAGCACGGAAAAAAGCCAAAAACCCTAATCACGAAGTGGGATATTTTGAACGCCTAGCCACCCATGTCCGCGATCTCCGCGACACCCCGCCCGATGTGTTTGAAGATGTTAGTTTTACGGATTGGTCGAGTCTGAGCTGGGAAAAAGTAAATCGTCCCTATAAAGTGGACAAATGGGCTGAGGGCAAAAAGAAGTGGGAAGAAGAACACGGCGAACGCATGGGGGTCAAAGAGGGCTGGAAGCACTTCAACAAATCTTTTCATCAGCTATTTATAAAAGACGTGCCCGAAGAGAAGCAGCAAACAAGATCAGCCATTTGGAACAACCTGATGAGCATGGATATCCATGGGGCGGGCGAAGCACTGGAAGAGCTTGTACAACTGCTGGTTTGGAACAAAGTGCATCGTGTGGAAGACGCCATCTGGGATCCCCGCGGCAAGCGTGCGCTATTTGAAGACCTCGACGTTGAAAAACCAGAAGTACTGTTTTTGGGTGCAGCCGACGGATACGAAGCCATGCAATTAATGGCGCAATATCCCGGCGGACACGCCGTACTGGTTGATTACGATGAGTTCTGCAAGACCGACCGCTATGGTAAATTTCCCGCTCAATATCCGTTTTTGGGAAACGATCCGGCTACCGGCAGCCAGAAGATATACTACAAAGAGGATATAAATATTGATTTTGTAGTCGAGGATATCCGTAACTTAAAATACGGCAAAGAGTTCGATATTGTAGTCAGTATAGGACTCATCGAGCATTTTCCCGATGAATACAAACACGAGGCTTTTGAAATGCATCGTCGGTTCTTAAAACCCGGCGGCTATGCTATTCTTACCACTCCTCGAAATCAGCTGCGGAGCAAAGCATTTTATACGGTAATGAGCGACTATATGAATTACGGTTACCGCGAGCTTATGGATGTTCAGCAGATGGGACTTTATGCCTGGGAACACGGCTTTGATATCTTGCGCGCCGGATATATCAAAGCTCATAACGGGCTTATTTGCAAGGTGCGTTAGCTTCCTTCCGCCTCTATTATCTTCACCGAAGTTGCTACTATGTTATACTCTTTTCCTGACATTTTCATATCGTCAGGATCTGCGCCGGCATCTTCTGCATAATGCTTGGCCTGATCTTCAGAAAGCTCTTTAACCTTAAGCACGCCCATTAACTGCACCTTCGAACCGGCAGCATCTTTCGGAATAAAGAACTTGTAATCCTTAAACGTAACGCGAATACTTTGATCTCCGGCTGGAAGGATGAAAAAACACCCTTTCTTTTGGCATACCTGTTTTATAACCCCCTTGGTTGCCACCTCCTGACCTTTAAATATATTACTGTTTCTAACTAAATATCCCGGCGAAAAAAACTGGGTATCCTCCGGGAACTCACTGCCATAAACCTCATAATTCTCTCCCGTTTCTACCGGCTTTGCCAGCTGTATGTTTTCAGCTGCATTTTGGGCAACACCGATATTTGTTAACAATAATATTCCAACAATGATAATAGCTAAATCTTTCATGGTCGATTTTATCTTTTTCGGTTCAAAATAATGGCGAAACAAGTTCACAAACCTTCTCAAGCATCTTGCGGTGTTCCTCGGTCATGGAATCTTTCTTGTGCGAATCAATATCCAGCTCGGCAACAAATTTCCCGTCTTTTTTTACAGGTACTACAATCTCTGCTTCCACATGCACGCTGCATGCCAGATAATTATCTTCCTTGCTCACATCCTGCACAACAAACGTTTCGTTCGTTTCCGCTGCCTGACCACAAATCCCTTTTCCAAATGGGATACGCGTATGATCGGTTTCTTCTCCGACATATGGTCCCAGCACAAGCTCACGATCGACCTCGGGATCAACAAGATAGAATCCTACCCAGTCGAAGGCGTCAACCTGTTCAGCCAATAACTCACAGATTTGCTGCAATTTTTTTTCACGGGATTGATCCTCACGATCTGCAATTTTGCTAACAGTACCAACAATCGATTCGTAATGTTGTCCTTTTTTTTGCTCCATCAATATTCTATTAAATGCTTAAAAATTTGAATCTAAATCTAAGATTAAATTTAACATTTGAAAAGGGTACTTCGTTGGGAAAAATGGTTCAACTTTTATCCACCATTTCCTATCTTTAGGGTCTATGTTTGAAGATTTATTAAGCCAAAGCAACGTTTTTACTACTTACTTATCGGGAACCACTACTCTTTTTATTGCCGCCTTCACCTCTATTATATCGGTTGCTAATCCCCTGGCTGCCATGCCCGTATTTCTTTCGCTGACTGATAACAATACCGATACTGAACGAATCTATGTTGCCAAGAAATCATCTTTCTACATGTTTTTAGTTCTGATCATTTTTCTTTTAATCGGAACCTATATTATGAGCTTCTTTGGCATCAGTCTGCCGGGAATTCGTATAGCAGGTGGACTCATTATTTTACGCGCTGCATACGCTATGTTAAATCCAGGTGTATCAGAGAAAAAAATATCAGATGAGGCCCAAGAAGCAGCAAAGGAAAAAGAGGATATTTCTTTTAGTCCCATGGCTATGCCGATGTTATCGGGCCCCGGAAGTATTGCAGTCGTTATCGGATTGGCTTCACAGGCTGAGGGAATTTTCGACCTAATCATCATGAGCGGTGCCATCGTATTGGTAGCTCTTATTTCGTACGGTGTGTTACGGCTGGCTCCGTTTTCAGCAAAGTATATCGGTCCCACCGGGATGAATGCCATTACCAGAATGATGGGATTTATCGCAATGGCCATCGGTGTGCAGTTTATCCTGAATGGAATTTCTAAGTTTTTTGGGGTCTGAGAAAGTTAAAAGTGAGAAGTGAAAAGCAAGAAGAAAAACCAAAAAGCAACTATTTTACAGTAATTGCTAAAGCTGTTTCAACTTAGATAACATAGCAAAAAATTCATTTATCAAATCATCGATACGCGCGAGTTCGCATTTTTTAGTAAAGCCAAGTTGTTTTGAGATTTCCAATTGTGTATCTATTTCAACCAAGGAAGATCTAGCTATTTCATAAAACCTTTTCCTTTCTCGCTTAGAAGATCGAGAAGCCCCTTCAGAAATATTAGATGGAACCGAAACAGAGACCCTTCGTAATTGACTAATTCATCTAAACTTTTCTTTACTCGGAAAATTATTAGTAACTGAATAAATCTCTGTTACAATTAAGATGCCCTTTTTCCAAACTTCTAACTTTTTATGATCAAATTTTAACATTTTATCAGGGTCTTGTTAAGATTCTTTAGTAAGCACCTTCACTAAGCAATAACTTACAATCTTATCTTTTTACTTTTGCCTTTTCCCTATTCAACGCTGTCTTTCCATAATCAGCCGCAAGCCATCAAGGGTGAGCATAGGATCAATAACATCAAAGTAGTCGGTATGTTCGGCAATTTTTTCAGATAAACCTCCTGTGGCAATCACTTTTACCGATCCTCCCAACTGTTTTCGCATTCGATCAATGAGTCCTTCAATCATACATAAATGACCGAGCACCAAACCCGACTGCATGGCCTCCATTGTACTGCCGCCAATAACCTGCTTCGGGGGCTCCAGCGGAATCTGCGAAAGCTGAGCGGTTTTCCCCACCAACGCATCAATGGTAACTTTTAGTCCTGCAGAAATAGACCCTCCCAAAAGTTCGCCCGGTTTTCTCACAGCCATCACCGTCGTTGCCGTACCAAAATCCACAACAATACAATCATCCTTGAACAACCCATAAGCGCCCACGGCATCAGCAATAAGATCAGCACCTACACTTCGGCGATTTAACCGTTTAATAGTTAACCCTGTCTCCACATCCCCATTCAAAATCAAAGCTTTGGTATGTGATTTTTTCTCAAAAACCTCGCTAATCGTCTGTGTAAGCTGGGGCACTACACTGCTGATGATAATCTGATCAAACCTGTTGAAGCCAAGATCAAATTCGCTGAACAAACTATTAAAAAGCACCGCATATTCATCGGCCGTTTTATCGGTATCGGTCTGGATGCGCCACTGGTGTTTCCATTCTCCTTTTGAAGAAGCTCCAATAACAATGTTACTATTTCCGATATCAAGGGCGAGCAGCATATTTCCACAATAATTTGGTTAACATTTTCAAGCAGCTAAAATAGGAGGGCTCTCAACTACTTCAAAATTTGTATTATATTATCATTTCTGATATGCTCCCTTCAGCGAACAACTGCAATAAAAGTTAACATCATGGAATCAGCGGATCGCCTGCATCGATTGTTTGAATACGATAACTGGGCTAACGAACAAGTCTTATTGAGCCTGCAAGACCACCTTGGTTTTGAGGGATCTGAAAGAGCTGTTACATACTTTGCCCATATTGCCGGCTCCCAACAAATGTGGATGAATCGCATTAATGGTAAACCGCTGGACGATATTCAAATTTGGCCGGATTATGGATTACCAGAGGCACTTCAGCAGCTTAAAACGTTAAATCAGCAATGGAAACAATTGATTGGGGCCAACAAAAACAAGTTGGATAACATCATCTCCTATACCAATTCAAAAGGAATTCCCTACGATACATCCCTCTCCGATATTTTATATCATGTTATCATTCACGGGCAACATCACCGGGCACAGATCGCCAAATTGTTACGAAATGCAAAAATTGACCCGCCGGCCACCGATTTTATCTTCTTTACCCGTTCGAATTAGTATATTCACCCTCCAAAAATCGCAATCACTAAAAAACGGCTTTTAGTTTGAAACTTATAGAACAAGCACTCAGCGCTTTTTCAAGTTTTATGTGGGGCATGCCGCTCGTTTACCTTCTGGTAGGCGGCGGACTTTTCTTTCTGATCTATTCACGTTTTGCCCCCTTTAAATATTTAAAACACGCCCTTGATATCCTTCGCGGCCGCTATGATAATCCAGACGATCCCGGCGATATCACCCACTTCGAGGCCTTATCAAGTGCCCTGGCTGCAACCGTAGGCATGGGAAACATCAGCGGCGTAGCTGTAGCTATCTTCATGGGCGGCCCCGGTGCTCTTTTCTGGATGTGGGTCAGCGCCTTTGTAGGCATGGCTACCAAATTCTTTACCTGCACACTGGCTATTCTGTATCGAGGCGAAGATTCTGAAGGCAAAGTGCAGGGCGGGCCGATGTATGTGATTCGCGAGGGACTCGAAAAAAAATGGGGGGATAACTGGACATATCTATTTAAACCCTTAGCTGGAATTTTTGCCTTGGCTGGGATTTTTGGTCCTCTCCCCATTTTTCAAGCCAATCAGCTGACACAAATCCTGCGCGATAGTATTTACATACCTCAAGGCTGGGTTACAGCCAACGCACATATGGGCGGGGATTTAATTACAGGACTTGTGCTCGTTGTATTGGTTTCCATCGTTATTTTTGGTGGCATTACCCGTATTGGAAAGGTTACCTCTCGACTGGTTCCTGCAATGGTTGTTATTTACGTAGGATGCGTGATTGCTATACTTGCTGCACATATAACTGAGATTCCCCACTACCTGGGACTTATTGTTACTGATGCCTTCACCGGAAAATCTGTGATGGGCGGTGCGGTGGGATCTTTGATTGTCATTGGTATACAGCGCGGCGTGTTTTCTAATGAAGCCGGCCTCGGAACCGAAGCACTTGCTCATGGTGCGGCAAAAACCAAAGAGCCGGTCCGTGAAGGATTGGTTGCCATGCTCGGACCCGCCATTGATACGATAATCACTTGTACGATGACTGCCCTTGCAATTTTGGTCACCGGAGTCTGGAAATCCACCGAAGCAAATGGCGTTACCCTTACCCTAAACGCCTTTAATGAGGCCCTCCCCGAATTTGGTACATATCTGCTCGTGATCTGTGTGGTATTTTTTGCAATTAGTTCTATGCTTACCTACTCGTATTATGGGACCAAGTGCCTGGGCTATTTGATTGGTGCTGACAAACAACATTGGTATAATTACTTTTATGTGGCTTCCATCATATTTGGATCTATTGCCTCTATTGGCGCTGTAATTGACCTCATTGATGGTATGTTTGCCCTGATGGCAATACCCACGATGGTTTCAACCATCCTGTTGGCGCCCAAGGTGAAAGAAGCGGCCACCAGTTATTTTAGTCGCATTGATACGTTTGAGACCTTTAAGTGACAAGGCCAACTAAATTTTACCGGTGAGAAATCCATCCTAAAACCATTATATTCAAGTAAATTCATTTAACTACTGATTATGGCTGATGTCATCCTTGGAATCGATCCAGGTTCGCGTAACACCGGCTATGCTATCCTCACCGAGGAGAACAACAAACTGGTAGCACTGCGCTGTGACGTATTAAAGATGGCCCATATGGACGACCACTCCGACCGGCTGCAATACATTTTTGAGGAAGTTTCAAAGATTATCGCTTCTTTTAATCCCGATACCTGTGCCGTAGAAACACCCATTTATGGCGTTGACCCATTGGCTATGCTAAAATTGGGACGAGCCCAAGCAGCGGCGATGCTGGCTATCACTAATCACGACATTGGGGTTACTGAATATTATCCCAAACAAGTAAAAAAGTCGATTACCGGAAATGGCAATGCCAGCAAGGAGCAAGTGGCTTTCATGCTGCGCAAAACTGTAGATCTGCCTGACGAAAAACTATCCAAAGATGCCACTGATGCATTGGCTGTTGCATGGTGCCATCTGATGAAGCAAAACAGTTTTAACCGGCAGGCTCCCAAATCCCAAGAGAAATCGCATCAAAATAACAGTAAATCAAGCTGGGCCGATTTTGTAGCAAATAATCCTGACCGGGTTAAAGATTGAATTTGCGAATACCACTCTGGATCCCGATATGTAGGGACAAGACATTGTTTCAAAATCTGTAAGCTTTTATTTATTGTATTATAGAACCTGAAAATACATTCAGGATGACATTAAATCTTATTTCTGTTTTCATAATCCTACTTTTCACATGATTGCATATTTAAAAGGCGTCGTCCACAATAAATCACCGAACCAAGTTATTGTTGATGTCCGTGATGTGGGCTACCTGCTTGAAATTTCCAATCAAACATACGATAAATTACCGGATACAGGCGACGAGGCGGAACTGCTGGTTTATCATCATGTAACTGACAACGATCAGCGGCTATTTGGCTTTGCCAGTCAAAATGAGAAGGACCTTTTTGAGCTATTGATTACGGTAAAAGGCGTAGGTCCAAAACTTGGGCTTACTATTCTTTCGGGCTTGCCCGCACAACAAATAACGGGCGCAATTGTGCAAGAGGATAAATCTGCTCTGTCGAAAATTAAGGGTATTGGCAAAAAGACGGCCCAGCGGATGATCTTAGAGCTTAAGGACAAGATATCAGAAATGGTTGATGCCACTTACTCACCGGAAGAATCCGCAAATATTAGTAGCAATGTAAAAGAGGAAGCCGTTTCTGCCCTGCAATCGCTCGGCTTTAAAAAGCGGGATGCCGAAGAATCGATTGAGCTTGCAGCCAAGGGCGAAGACGTTGATGGCAACGTGCAAA
The DNA here is from genome assembly GCF_058386955.1 of Fodinibius sp. GM21. NCBI lineage: Bacteria > Pseudomonadati > Balneolota > Balneolia > Balneolales > Balneolaceae > Fodinibius > Fodinibius sp. GM21. The sequence goes on from NZ_JBYEIQ010000003.1 coordinate 540,558, forward strand.
AACTGGTTAAAAAAGCTCTCTCACAAATGGATAAATAATACTGTTCTAATTTCTCCAATATTTGGGAATAAATATTACAAAGAGGGTAAACAGTTCGAGACGTCCGGCCCACATCAAAAAGGCCATCACCATTTTGGAAAGCGGCGAAAAGGCAAGATAGTTATCCATTGGTCCTACAACCCCAAATCCCGGGCCAATATTTCCTATACACGCCGCGGATGCGCTCATAACTTCCAAGGTCTCCAGCTCTAAACCAATACGGTACGATTCTATCTCTATAATCAAAGCTCCTATCAAAAAAGTAAATATATACAGCAGAATCATAATTGTGACACGCCGAGCAGTTGCATCTTTGATAATATTATTGCTAACACGAATCGTTTGAACTGCACGTGGATAGATGGTTGTAAAGAGCTGCTTAACGAATGCTTTTATAGTCACAATCCACCGAAAAACCTTAATTCCTCCACCGGTACTCCCGGCACAGCCTCCGATAAACATCATCATAAATAACATCGTTTTTGCCATCGAGTTCCATGTATTAAAATCATAACTCGCATATCCGGTCGTAGTCACAAAAGTCAGTACTTGGAATAAACTATGGCGTATAGCATCCTGTGGATTATCAAAAATGTCACCAGAAATCATTACAAAAATTATTCCCCCTGTGAAAAGGAGAATGAAACAGTAAAAAAGAAATTCAGTATCTTTATACAGTTTTCGGGGATTACCGGTAAACGCCCTCCACATCAAGGCAAAGTTAACGCCTGCCATAAACATAAATGGAATAATTATCCATTGTACTGTCGATGAAAAGGCAGCTATACTTTCAGCTTCAGGTGAAAAACCACCGGTGGGCATGGTCGTCAATGCATGTGCTACCGCATTATAAAGATCCATTTCAGGGGAAAGCCCAAGTAGATGAGATCCATAAAGCAAGCCGCCGAGCGTTATCGTAAGAATAACATAGAGCAACCACAAAATCCTTGCTGTTTCAACAATCCGGGGCGTAATACGATCGAACTGCGTGCCCGGGGCTTCAGCCTCGATTAATTCTGAACCCCCTACGGATAAACGAGGAAGAATAGCTATCCCAAGTACGATGATCCCCATACCCCCCAGCCACTGTGTGATTTGACGCCACAGCATAATTTCAGGGCTGTGGGTATCAAATGAAATGGAACCCATCACGGTAGCACCCGTTGTTGTAAAGCCACTCATGCTTTCAAACAAGGCATTAATGGGGGTAGCTATCGTTCCATTGCCGGCCAGCAAATAAGGAAGTCCGCCAACCAATGTAACTCCTAGCCACGTTAATGATACCAGCAAAAAAGTTTCACGCAATCCAAGTTTGGGATTTGTATCGAGTCGCTGCAATAAAAACCCACCAATTAAAGACACCCCGATTGGAATAATAAAAACAAGAGGGTTTTCCTGCCCAAATAATGAATACACAAATGGCACGCTTAGTGGTACTGCAAGCCACTTCAAAATAGCCCCGAACAGGCTTAAAACACAGAAAATATCAACCTGCTTCCTCATAATTTTTCCACCATATCTTCAGCCTTACCCGTTGTCAGAATAACTAACTTATCTCCCAATTTGATGATTGTATCCGATGAGGGTATAACAGAATGATTATGGCGAACTATCGCCCCAACAGCGAATGGCTGGTCAAAACGTTGTTTCAATTCTGTTATAGTTTTATCTAAAATTTGGCTTTCTGCATCAATTTTTATTTCAAACACCTCTCCAATATCATGCTCCAACTCCGTTACGTTGCCCGTATAACTATCTTGTATATAGCTGGTTATGCTGGATGCAACAACTTCTCTGGGATGGACAACTCGCGTAATATCCAATGATTCAAAAAGCGATAAATACTGCTGTTCATGAACAACACTTACTAATCGCTGGGTTTCATATTCTTTTCCAATCAACGTTGCCAATATGTTTGTGGCATCATTATCTGTACTTACCAATATGATATCAGATTCAGGAATATTTTCTTCTTCCCAAATCGAACGCTCGGTTATATCTGCCTGTAGCACCATGGCCTGGGACAGATGCTCGGAAAGGAACTGAGCCCGTTTCGGATCCTTTTCAAAGATACGTATGCTCAACGGGGTATCCTCCAATAACAAGGCCGTTTGGTAACCAACATCTCCACCACCAAGAATATCAAACGTATCTTGCACCGGTTCAATCTCCTTTGATGCGATTGATATTCCAAATTCATCCACCTTTTGGGGAGAGCCAAATACCATAATACGATCTCCTTCTTCAAAGACCGTATCCGTCGATACCAGTATAAAATCACTATCCCTAAAAATTCCAGCAATATTAATTTCCGAATATTTATCACTTTGCTGAACGGTTTTATCAATCAGTTCACTGCCACTTTCCAGTCTAAATTCCGACATTTTAACTTTTCCCTGGCAGTACAACTCTTCATTAATTGATTCTTGCCGAGTGGACTGAAACCATAGAAGATCAGTTATTTGCTTTGCTGTTAAATTTGAGCGGTCAACCATGGCATCAATACCAAATGCACCCTCTCGTGTTTTCCAGATGTTTGCAAAAGATGGGTCAGATACACGTGCAATGGTAAAACAATCTGTTAAAAGCTTTGCCATACTGCCGATAAGAACGTTGGTGCGATCTTCGGACGTTGTTGATAGTACAATTTCAGCCTCATCTATTCCCGCTGACTGTAATACCTCTTCCTCAAGTCCATTTCCTGCAGTCACATTAACTTCAAACGGTATGCGATCCAGGTTGCTGGCGTCTTTATCAATCATTGCGATTTCATGATTATCAATAAGATCTTCCATTACACTCAACCCCACCTGCCCTGCACCAACAATTAGTATTTTCATAACAATTTAATTTCTATCATTAATAAACGTGTGGAAATGATAACCAATCAAGAACTCTGTCAAATAAAGCTATAATTCAGAGCAGTATCCCATAAATCGAATGCCCCAAAATTATAAAAAGCTCCATCATCCCAAAAGAAATAACAATTATTTAACAGGCTTGCTGTTTCAATTGCCGATGGGGCTTTGTACTATTGCTTCTTCATTTATGAGCAATTCTTTACTTATCTTTAGATAACATAGCAATCAATTTTTGAGCCGTGTCTGACAAGCAAACCATCTTAGTAGTCGACGACGAACAAGATCTACTCGATTTAATTGAATATAATCTTAAAAAAGAAGGGTATGACGTCCTGAAAGCCGAAGACGGCAAAGAGGGTATCGAAATGGCTCGCGAGCATAAGCCTAACCTTGTGCTTTTAGACATCATGATGCCTAAAATGGATGGCATGGAAGTAGTGGAACGCATGCGCGCCGATAAAAACCTGAAGCATATTCCTATTATCTTTCTGACGGCCCGGGGCGATGAAAAAACAGAAGTTGAAGGTTTGGATAAAGGGGGCGATGACTACATCACTAAACCCATAAGTACCACCAAATTGATCTCCCGTATTAATGCTGTATTACGACGATTTGAGGAGACCAGTCAGATGACGGATAAAATTGAAGTGCATGATATCGTCATCGATAAAGATCGATATATTGTCACCAAAGGTGATGAGGAGTTTCAAATGCCACGAAAAGAGTTTGAGCTTCTATACTTTTTAGCCAGTCGCAAAGGCAAAGTATTAGATCGCCAAACACTGCTCAATCAAGTTTGGGGCAACAATGTTTACGTAGTCGACCGAACGGTAGATGTTCACATCCGAAAAATTCGTGAAAAGATCGGCAGTGAGTATATTGAAACAGTTAAAGGCGTCGGTTACAAATTTAAGGAATGAGAAAAAGACCTTTTCAACATTTATCTCTTCTTGCACTCCGCAGTGCCCTCTATTCGGCACTATTAATAGGCATTGCGGCCGGTGTTGCTGCTAAATTTTTTCTGGACACTACTCTAACCCACCTATTGCTTATCGGCGGGGGAACCTTCGTGCTATCAGGATGTATTGTTTTCCTCGTTATCAATAAACAGCAATTTTCCCGCCTTAAAGTGCTTAATCAAATTAATAAAAATATCCTGAAAAAACGGTTTCGTGATTATGAAGAACTACAGGCAAAAAACCACGATGAGCTTGACTACCTGATCAAGCAGTCGGTGCGGGCCAGCAAAACCGTCGAGCGAGAAATACAACGGCTCAACAGAATTGAAAATTACCGCAAGGAGTTTATCGGGGATATTTCGCACGAGCTTAAAACACCCATATTTGCCATACAGGGTTTTATCGAGACACTGCTAAACGGTGCTATTGATGATGAGGAAGTAAATCGAAAATTCCTCGAAAAAGCCATGCGAAACGTCAATCGCCTCATTTATCTCACCAAAGATTTGATGGAAATCTCCAAGCTTGAGACAGGAGAATTAAAGTCTGATATCCAAAACATCAATCTGGAAGAACTGATTATCGAGGTTGTTAATAATCTGAAATACAAGGCGGAAAAAGCCGAGGTCTTACTAAAAACAGATATCCCGCAGTCCTACAAAGTCAGCGCCGACCGTAACCAAATTCGACAAGTTCTAATAAACCTGGTTGATAATGCCATCAAATACAACGTTGAGGGTGGAAAAGTTACCGTAGGGGTAAAGCCATGGCCGAAAGATCAACATCGGGTATTGGTGTATGTAAAGGATACCGGTATTGGTATCGGCCAACAGCATATTGAACGGGTTACCGAGCGGTTCTTCCGGGTAGATAAATCTCGTTCTCGAGAAGACGGCGAAGGCACCGGCTTGGGACTAGCTATCGTAAAGCATATTATCAAAGCTCATAATGAAGAACTGTTTATTGAAAGTACTCCCAATGTGAGCTCTTCATTTAGCTTTACGCTCAGCAAAGTTAATCTTACATCCAAAGAAGCTGAACCAACCGATTAAGTCCCAATAAAGATTTTGATGAACAACTCGGAAACCACTATTCTATTTTTGATAACCGGCCTCATTACAGCCTGTGGATCGCATAAAGCAATGCCTATCCTGCAAAAAACACGGATGAAGGTCGTCAACAAACAATATCTTGAGGCTATTTTTGCAGCTGAGAAAATTGTAGAACACTACCCAAATACGCCATTTGCAGAATCCGCCCGAGATATTATTCATCTTATCAATAAACAACACCTCGACGAAGAATACACGGTCACCGTTTAAAGGCCAAGTGCTCCGGACAAAATTACTTCACACTTGTTCGTATTTTCGATACCTTCCCTTTCCAAATTCATCAATACAAACATCCATCTATTTTTATGTTACATGCCGTAATCATGGCCGGCGGATCGGGCACCCGATTCTGGCCGCAAAGCACTGAAACTCGTCCCAAACAATTTTTGAATATTTTTGGCGAACGCACTATGCTGCAGGATACCGTTGACCGCATTAAGCCCCTGGTTTCTGCCGATCGCGTTTGGGTGATTACCAATGACAAATATGTTGATTTGGTGCAAGAGCAGCTCCCTGAGGTACCGGCTAACAATATCGTCGGTGAACCGGTTGGCAAAAATACTGCTCCCTGTGTTGCAGCGGCAGCTACGCTAATCCAGAAAAAGGATCCCGATGGAACAATGGTTGTTTTGCCTGCGGATCATTTAATCGGTATGCCCAAAATCTTTTTATCCATTCTGGAAACAGCAAAAACCAAAGCCCAGGAACCGGGTGTGCTGGTGACTATCGGCATCAAACCCGATCACCCCGAAACAGGCTACGGCTATATCGAGTTTGATGAGGATACTTCGGAAAACGTGGAAGGCCGCCAAGTTAAAAAAGTGAATCAGTTCCGTGAAAAGCCCGACCTCGAAACGGCGAAAGAGTTTATCGAATCGGGTAATTTCTTATGGAACAGCGGGATGTTTATCTGGAAGGCTTCAACCATTCTGGATAAATTTAAGCAACATCTTCCTACCATTTTTGATGAAGTAGAAAAACTAAAGTCCTCGGTGGGGACAAAGAATCAAAAAGAAGCTGTTGATGAATTTTACTACGGTTGCACTTCCATTTCTATTGACTATGGTATTATGGAACAGGCCGGCAGCGTGTATGTTGTTCCCGGCTCATTTGAGTGGAATGATGTGGGAAGCTGGCGTGCGGTTTACGACTTAAGATCCAAAGATGAGGATGGCAATGTCGTTCAAACAAATACTTCTGCGACGGCTGACGCCAAGAATAATCTTATACAAAGTGAAAGTGGAAAAATGATTGCCCTTGTGGGCGTTGAAAATATCGCGGTCGTGGAAACAGATAATGCTATCTTGGTTTGTGATCTGGACAGCTCTCAGGGGGTTAAAAAGGTAGTAAACAAGCTCCGAAAGGATAACAAGTTAAAACGATTTGTATAAGGAGCCGTTTTTAATCAATCGTAAGCGTCAATTGGTCGTACGCCAATCGCACGTGTTCAGGTAATCGCTTGTTAGACTGCTCATGATTTACATATGAATTCATGTGGCAGAGATAAGTTTGCGGGATATCAAGCTCATTAGCGACATCCACTGCCTCAGGAATCGTCATGTGCGTGGGGTGTTCCGGCTTCCACCGCAACCCATCCAAAACCATCACTTTAGAACCCCGAATTTGTTCTTTCGTTGCATCGGGCAGTTCTTTAACATCCGTTATATATGACACATCATTAACGCGATAGCCCAACACCGTAACCTTACCGTGAACGGCCGGAAGTGGCGTAATCTTCAAATCCTGAAAAGTGATCGTATCACTAATTTCCTGTAAATCGATATCGGTTGCCCCGGGATAGCGGTTGGGCCCGAACATATACTCAAAACGGCGTCGAATAGCATCCAAGCATGTAGAACTGGCATATACCGGAATGGTTTGCTCCTGCTTATAGCAAAATGGGCGAAGGTCATCGAGCCCGGCGATATGATCCATATGTTCGTGTGTAATCAGTACAAGATCAATTTCCGAAAGTCCGGCACGAATGGATTGCAAGCGAAATTCGGGTCCGGTATCAATAACAATAGAAGACTCCTCGGTTTGTATCCACGCCGAACAGCGCCAGCGTATATTTCGGGGATCTCCATCGATTTGCTCTTTGCCAAATCCACCGGCAGTTGGGACGCCCATCGAAGTTCCGGTACCCAAAAACGTTAACTTCATCGCCTAAATATCAATATCCATTTCTTCAATTTCGCTGTCTTTGTACTTATCAAACCGATCCCACAATTCCTTAAGCTGCTTACGTACCACCGGCTTGATGTAAATATCGCCTAATTCCTGCTCTTTATTTTTAAGAACTCGGGCCAGCAATCCCACCTGTTGCTGCTCGGGTTTCTTCTTGTTTAAAACCACCAGCTTTTGTCCCTCCATCACGCAAGAATCTCCCCGAAAAGTTCCTTTTTCTTTGCGAATGGTATAGCCCAGTTGTTCAACAAGCTCTTCAAGTTCTAAAATCAGCTTTTCGGTTTTCATCAGATTAAAACGTAACTCCTATTTGAACACTGTGACCTTTCAAATCATAATCGTAGATATCATCTTCGATATCATATCTGCGTAAATCATATTTATACCCTATAGATAATCCCTTGTCATCAAATAACCGATCTATATACACCTTACCATGAGCATTAACGGTTCCTATTGATCCACCAAAGAATCCGCCCGTTGCAAAAGAAAATCCATAGGTGGGCACTGCTCCCACCTCAATACGAACATTTTTGGCAGGCCGCCAAACTCCATTTATACCTCCTCCCGCTGCAATCATTCCAAATTGAAACCTACTTACGGTAGGAAATATCAGTGATCGATCACTCGTAATGTTTGTATACCGTGATGCAATACGAAGGGGAATCTTAATATTTACGTTGGGGCTACTATAAATGTTAAGCCCAAAATCATAATTCCCGCCAGTATGAAAATACGATGCATCGTCAATGCCCGTTATTTTGCCCCCTGCCGAAAGATACAGGTTAAGTCCTACTGTATTATATCCGGCTATTATTACAGGTCCGTCGTATTCAAAAATTCCTGCCATTCCATCTCCACTGAAACTTCCCCTGAATGAAGCTTCCATAGACTCTATGCCTATAAATACTTCAGATAACGGGCTTCCGTATCGAGGTTCTGTCGCTCCCACCGAAAACATCTGCGCCTGCAACTGCTTGGTACCTACAGTCATAAGAATAAACAGAACGGACAAGAAGGAGGCTAAAACTTTATATTTTTTTTCGAAAAACAAGGAATTCTTTTTTATAGCTTTACATTTCATATATGTCATCCTTTAAATGAGTACAAAATCTATGAAAACCGCAGGACTCTTAATAATTCTTTTAACAATGTCATTATATACTGCTGATACAACCACAGATTCCGTTTACGAGTTCAAAACTACAAACATTGACGGAGAAGAAACATCCCTAAATAAATATGAGGGAAAAGTTTTGCTGATCGTCAATACCGCTTCGGAATGTGGCTATACTCCACAATATGAAGGCCTTCAGGCATTATACGAAAAGTACAGTGATGATGGCCTCGTGGTATTGGGTTTTCCTGCTAATAATTTTGGTGGACAGGAACCGGGAACGGACGAGGAGATTAAACAGTTTTGTAAGGTGAACTATGACGTTAGTTTTCCGATGTTTTCAAAGGTATCGGTTAAAGGTGACGACCAGCATCCGTTATTCTCATATTTGACAACGGCCAATAATCCTGATTTTACTGGTCCCATTAAGTGGAATTTTGAGAAATTTTTGGTCGACAAGAACGGCAAATTAGTTCATCGCTTCCGGAGTGATGTTAAACCACAGAGCGATGAGATATCAAGGGCAATAGAAAAGGAATTAAACAGTTAGATATGATGTATCCCTAATACATCCCATCACCATCCCGATGGAGGGCCGTAACTGATACTTACGGTCCTCCCTTTTTTTATTCAGTTGAGTAAGTGTGATGTAAGTAAAAATTCCGGTATTCGAACGTTTATTGATTTCCCGTCACTACGCTGCATAGTATAATAACCACGCATACTACCGCGATACGATTTTAGCACACAAAAGCTGTTGTACTCATGCTCAGTTCCCGGCTCAATCGTGGGCTGTATTCCAATTACCCCTGCTCCATCAACCTCGTGATCTTGTCCGCCGGAGTCTTTAATTTTCCAATATCTTCGTAACAATTGTACCGGCTGATCCCCCAAATTTCGAATGGTAACGAAGTACACAAATACATGTTTATCAGCAACAGGGCTTGATTCTTCTTCTAAATAGGTAGGCTTCACCTCAACACTGATATCGTGGGAAACCTCAACAAATGTGGGCTGATACATAAAATAAATTAGCTTAATTTTTTCCTATAGTAATAAATTCCCCATGTGAATCAAAAGATTGAAAATAGCATAAATTATGCTTGACATAAGAGCCAAAAGGTCGTTATATTTGGGCTCTCATTTGGTCCGGTAGTTCAGCTGGTTAGAACGCCTGCCTGTCACGCAGGAGGTCGCGAGTTCGAATCTCGTCCGGATCGCTTTTCGTAAGCCCCTGACTTTCAAAGAGTTAGGGGCTTATTTATTTTTCCCAATTTCATCGAAAATACCTCCTTACTTTTTTCGGGGACAACATAGGGACAACAGAATTGTGTATCCTCCCTTTCAAACTATACACAAAAGGAAAAAACTCTCTTCTCAAGAAAAAGAGCGCCTGCTAGATCTGTTTCTACAAGAACTGCGAATAGTTATTGATCAGTTCGGTGGGAGAATTTTAATAAGGATGGGAGGTTTTACTAAAAGGATCTTACACAAATTCTTTTAGATATTTAGTAGTCCTCTTAATTGAAGGGGCCTACTTTTGTATCAACAACCACATCATTCAGATTCCAAGTTAAGTTTAAATTCTCCTCTCACTTGACAGATTCAAAAAGTGCAAAGGTTATATCATCCAATCGCACTCCCAAGTGATGATCTGACACATGAGTAAGCATGCTCTCTTTTGGCAAATGCACAACTTTTTGTGGTTCCCCCTGTTGATCCATAATTAACCACTGAGATGTATTTCCACGATAATTTAGTTTTAACCATAATCGCTTCTGGGAATCTGTTTTCATCTCTTCCACCGGAACTTTCTGCTCCGGCAGTAGATCACCTAGTGTATTCCACTGCTGTGAGCGGTATGCTTCTTTAAGAGAATCACGTTCCTGTTGACTGATGGGTTGGGAAGGCAACTCAACAGAAATAGTCTTAAGAGTATCAAAAGCCGAAGATATCTCTGCAATTACATCAGAATCTGTCCAATATGTATATAACGTCTGTTCCAGTGGATTGGGTACAATTAGTTGCTTTGAAGAAAACAAGACCGTCGTTCCACCCCGCACCTCACCGTCTAAAACTAAACGGGCAAATCGCCGGTCCTGTAATTTTAGAGATTGTTCATAAGTATCGGTGTCAGCATTGTACCTTGTCAAAAAACTATGGGGCTGTTTGGTTTTATCTCTTAAATAAGCATACGAAGAATGCCAGAGCATATATTTATTATTGGCAGGAGCAGGATAAACTTTTGAAATCGTATTTCCTTCAAAAGGCGTGGGAGAATATTCATTCAGATATTCCAACTGCTTATCAAATTCAACCATCCTCTGATTTTTCTGATCGTAAAGCAAAATACCGCCATCACCATTTTTTGTAATAGCATTAATATCCAATACTTCCCCCGGACCTTTGCCTCTACGGGCTACCAACTTTTTGAGATTGCCCTGCTGATCCGTTTGAAGTAATACCTCTTGGTTTCGATCATACAACAAAAGAGAACCATCATCCCTTGGGATCGATGTATAGCCCAAATGTCCAAAATAAAGAGAATCGACCTGCTGAAATCTATTTATTTCCTCGGGATACTCGTGAGGTAAGCTTTCCAGAAATTGCTCGACGGAGTGATCATCCTTTTGACAGGACACCAGAACTAAAGTTAAGGTTAAAACAGATAACAAATATATGATCCCCGATTGATACCACCTATCCATGTCTAAACTCACTATGTTTAAGCTAATAATTTCTTCTCGATATTTAGCGATTTTATATCGAACGGACAAGATGCCCCCGTATAAGTACCGTCAAACCCGCGAAGTTTTGTCGCCAATATTTGTTTTCTCCCACATCCCCATCAACAACAGTATTAGTAATGTGCTCGTACCCAATCCCCAGATGACAATGGTCGAAAGTAGCTCCCAAAAATCGCTTCCTTCCATTATCATCAGAGGCAACAGGCCACCAATAGTGGTAAGCGTAGTAATAAGCACCGCACGCATCTTGTGCTTATAGACGTAAAGCCAGCTACGGAGCCCCTTTATACCCAATGATCGCATATACTGCTTTTCGTGCATAAGTAAAATAGCATTATTGACCACAACGCCCACACAGAGCAATGTACCGGCGATAGCTCCTCGATCAAAGGCCAGATCATGATACAGCGTCCCCATCATCACGCCGATCAGACTTAGTGGCACGGCCAGAATTACCACTAGTGGATCTCTCCAAGATTCGAGCAGTGCCGAGACGATCATCCAGACGCTCAGGATTGTCAATCCTAATAGCAGCAGTAGGTTTCGCGTATTGTCATCCTCCATACTGAAAATCCCTCCACTTCCGAACTCCATACTCATACCCACCGGAACCGGGGTCTGCTCAATAACGCTCTCTACATAATCGCGCCCCAGCCGATACGGTCCTAAAAAGTCTACATTTACCACCCGCTGATAGGACTGGTCTTCGCGTCGGATCATCGACTGACTTTTCTCGCGTCCCAGCTCTGCCACACTAGCCAGTGAAAACATCGTGCTGTCGGAAGGTGAAAATCGCTTTTCGGTCATCAGTTCTTCGCTCCGGTTTTGGCGATTGCTATTTCTACCAATCAGGTACATTTGTTGACCATCCAGTTCAACGCGTCCAAAGGTGTTGGTGGGATTCACATCCAGCGAAATAGCCGATAATACTTCCCTGCGGTTAAGTCCACTCAATGCCAGCTGTTGATCATTTAGCTGTAGATAATACTGATACAGATCGTCCCGACTACTCCAGCTGCCTGTTCCGTGGATATCCACCTCTTGCACGCGGCGGTTCTGCATGAGGCGACTACGTAGATCGCGGGCCAGAACCAGTAATTCATCGTACGAATATCCGGTAAGCGAAATACGGTGACTTGTTGAACTGCTTCCATACCCGGTACTGATACCATCTCCAAGCCCACTTACCGAAATAGCTGAGTTGCCGATTCGAGCGGCTAAAAACATAGCCTCGGCATAAAACTGGTAGGGTTCGGAACGACTCAGATATTCATCTTTGATATAAAACGTCAGGCGGGCACCACTGTATTCCGAAAGTTGCGTCTCATAAAATGAGAAGGCCTCTTCATAGGGTTCAGCAATTGCTTCATAATTTCGGGCCATTTTGTCCATCTCCTCCAGCGGTGTTCCTTGCGGCGTACGGATATTTACATAGATGCGCTGCTGTTGGTCTCTCCCTCCCCACGGGCTTCCAAAATAGGTTTCATTAAAAAATTGATACGTAATGCCGCCAATCCACGGATCAATATTATCTCGATTATCAAAATAAACCTGGGTAAACTCAGGCCACGTGGTATCTTCCCATTCAGGCGTTTCAACTGCAAAAATTGGGATACCAATGGCTAATATCAGTGCCCCATAAAACAACCAGCGGAATTTGTACCGCCAAACAAACAAATGCATTACCATCCGGCGTATCATCCCAAAAAATCCATTTTCCAATTTTCCGAGTTCTGACCCATTCCCATCAGCTGCCGGTACGATCCAGATCAGGGCATAAGGAATCCAGCTTAATGAAATCAGTATGGAGGAAATCAGCGTAAGGGAAAGCGCAATGGCCAGCGGAATCAGAAAAAGTTGCAGCTCCTCCATAGCAAAAAAGAGCGGGATAAATATTCCAATCGTCGTAAAGGTGCTTCCCAGTACCGGTACCAACGCTCGGGGCAACTGTTGCTGGATATGAGTAATGCGATCATTTTTATCCTCGGGTAGATTCGGATTCACCTGCTCAAAAACAACCACAGCATTATCGATGATAATACCCAGCGAAACCGTAAGTCCAGCAAGCGTGATAATATTAAGCGTATAACCCATGAAATAGAGGGTACTTACGCTCATCAGCAGAGAAAACAGAATACTGCCCAATATCACAAAAGGAGCTCTCAGGCGACGGATAAAAAGCAAGAGCACGCAAAAAACAACTAACAAACTCACGAGCGACTGATATTGCAAAGTCCCAAACTGTTTTCTGAGTTCTTCGGTAGCATCCTGCTCCAACTGCACCGTCATATCACCGGGGAGGACTTCCGTAATCCGATCCATCTCTGCACGAATGCGTTCTGCCACCCCAATAGCATCAGCTCCACTTTCTTTAACAAACTCCACGCTCAGGGCCGGACTCCCATTGATTCGCTTCAACCTTTTGGCAGGATAATCCTGAATACTCACTTCTGCAATATCGGTCAGCTTGATGGTCCGCGGACTACTCGGCAACTCGAGAGGCAGATTTCGTATAGCCTCCAACTTCGAAAACTGCGGTTCCACCAGCATACTGATTCGCTGGCCGGACGGCTCTACATAACCCGAAGAGCGCCACTGCAAATTATCACGAATGGTATTAAGCACCTGTTGCGGATTAATATTGTAGCGTTCTAGCAGATCGGTATCAAACTCTACCGTTAAGGCCGGATCGCGTGCCCCATTGATCTCCACCTCCGCCACCCCTTCGAGTCCCATCAACGGCAGTCGTAAATTCTGGCGGGCATACTCAAGAAGCTGACGAACAGGACGATCACCACTTAGCGAATAAACAACAAAGGTTTGCATATCCTGTAACTCCTCGGGCACCCGTCGGCTGATCGAGGGCCGTCGTAAGTTGGCGGGCAAATCATCCTGAAGCGAAAAAAGGTACTCTTGCAGCTCCACTTTACGGTATTCGACCGGGGCCTTTCTACTAAAGGTAACGGTTATTGTCGCCTGTCCTTCTCTCGAAATAGATTCAATACGCTCCACATCTCGCAGCCGATTGGCCGCCTGTTCTACCTTGCGGGTCACCTCCTGCTCCATCACTTCGGGTGAAGTACTACCCCAATTGTAGCTAACGGTAATAGAGGGCAGACTCAAATCAGGCGACATCTCCAGGGAGATATTCTGCCAGGCAACCACGCCGATGACAACCACCAGCACATAGCTGAGCGAAATAAAGTAACGTCTGTTGAATAGTCCTTTTAACATATTGACAATACATATAGACCTGTGCACACAACTGGCAGGGGATTTTTTAAGCCACTTTTATTCAAAAATCTATCTTACTAATCCTATAAGGGCCAATTGGCTTTAGATACTTTACCTTCTAAAGTGTTTCCAAAAAGAATATGTGATCCGTCTAATGATATAGCAAATCGAAGTGGTATCGGAGAGGGATGTTCTAACCCTTTATAAGTCACTATGGTTAAGTCTCTTCCATTATTGGGAAGCCAAGCTATCGTAACCGGTTGTCCCTCAAGAACATTTAGTAATACTCCTACTCCCTCATCATTTACTGAAATACCATGGGCATATGCAAATTGCAAAAGGGGTTTCCCACTATCTAATCGCGATTTATTTTCTTCTAACAGATAATCGAATAGCCCTTCAATTTCCGGGATCTTCAAACTCTTTTGCCATAACAGTGTTCCTGAATGGGAATATTTCTTCAAAGTGGCTGTAGTTTGTTGAAAGGAAAAAATCCCAGACTCATTACTGCTCAGCAAAACATTATTCTCATCCATTGCAGGGATGTTACCCGAAGAAATAGCCTGGCGCCGCTCATCCAGAGATGGCTTTCGTACATATTTCTTACTCACTGCATCACCGACATATTCCGACCTTTGGGATGTTACATCAATTACTTTCAACAAAGAACCAGCTTCACCACCAGATGGCATTACAAACTCTTGAAAATTAAGGGCTTCCATTCCCACTGGTAAGGTAGGAGTATCTAAGAAATCTAAGGATATATCTTTAATGTGATTACCCGAAAGATCGTACCTAATTAATTTTTGGGCATTATTATCATGAATCAAAAAACCTTGATCAAATTTCCAAAAACCTCCCACACTCAGGAATTCTCCCGGACCGTTTCCTTGTCTACCAAAGGAAAACAACTTTTGACCTTCAAGGTTAAATTTTAAAATCTCATTTAATTTTGCATCATAAATAAGAAATCCATCGGATACTGATTTTATCCAGGCGGGATTGGCTATATCCTTTGTATTATCCGCACTCAATATTACTGAAATATCTTCAACTATATTCCTTTCATAGGTCTTGTTCTTCTGATCAGAAGAACAGGAAAGAATAATCACAAGTAAAAATATAAGATGACACTTTTTGGATAAAAACATTACTTATTATTAAATGAGGATTCCTGCATAGCTAAAATAGTATGCCGAATATAACTTGTGGCTTCCGTATAGTCCTGTGGCTCTTTCTATATGAGACCAAACAGTTGCCACTCTCACGAGGATAAATCTGATAAGGAAATGCCCTTGGAGTTTACTATAATCTTCCTTGTTTGTGGGTATAAGTTTCGTTGTCCGAATAACCGATGAATCCTCCAAATCAAATATTTAACAGTTTGCTTATATAAGTTAAGTTAGGCAAACCTCAATTTAATAATCATTTAGACCTTCAATTTGTCCGATTCTAACGGTGGGATTGTTCCGCGCATCAATTATATAAAATCGATTGTTATCATCCTTCCACATTGAAGTTATTTTGGCTTGCTGTGTCTCGCTTGAAAATGAAAACTCATTTAATTCACCCACTCCCTGCATATTTCCAGACTGATCAAAGATTTCTACCTTAGTCACTCTTTTGTTATCTGCAATTTGAGCACTAAAATGAACTAGGCGACCATCATCTAGCGTAAAAAGGGCCAAGCTCTCACTATTTATTTTCCCAATGTAAGGCCCGCCTCCGCTGAATACAGTAAACTGTATCGTACCATCCTGGGAGTTGCTATTATTAGCTAACGTGTAAGCTTTATCTGGTGCCAGACTACCATTCAATGTATCAGTATTAACCCACCCATTCCTCTGTTTCTGGAACTCATATATATGGCCATCATAAATGCCCGGCACAAAATAAATGCGGCTTGAATCAGCTGCCACTGCATGACCAGCATTAATATTGACATTGTACAATTTTACAAATTCATTATTTGCATTCATTAAATCATCAACATGAGCAAAAGATGTAAAACGGGTTTCAAAGTTTTCATCAAAAATATGTAGTGCGCTAGCTTGAAAGTTGGTCGCTTCCCTCTCAGCACTAGGCTTTTTTCGATTTATCAACAACTTATCGGGTCTTAGCTGGTATAGTTTGCCTGGCCAAACCATGGCGTCCTTATTGGGTTTGACCGTCTTAATTACATTTCCTGTAGAATCAAAATATGTAATACGCCTATTCCTCCCATCTACTGTTATTAATTTGCCATCGCTTACTTCAAAAGCAGATATGCTATTAAATTCCCCGGGACCTTTACCCTCCCTACCAATAGACTGTATAAAGTTCCCTTTTTGGTCAAACACTTTAATAGCCAACTGATCGCTATCTGAAACATATATTCGACCTTCATTATCAACTTTTACATCCTTTGGAGACGTTAAATGCAATGCTCCTGAATCTTCTTTTCCTCCATCTAAAACAGCAACCTCTTTAAACTCAAGTGCTAGGAGGCTGGCCTTTTCTTTCACACCCTCTTCTTCGCAACCAACTATTAGCAACACAAAGAACAACCAAATACAACGTTTTTTTTCATTATAGACATTTCTCATAAAATTAGATTAAGGGAGGGGCAAAATCTCCCCTCCCTATTCATTTAAATTAACAGACGCAAACGGCATTACTTAAATTATCACAGCGGAGACAATAATCACCTTCAATTGAATCTGCTCCGGCCATTACATTTTTCATTTCATCTCGACTAAGTGTTTTTGAAAACTTCATAATAAGTCACCTTTGACTTTATTAAATATTAGATTAAAACCTGTTTTTGCTTTCTCGACCAAGTTCTCTGAACGTTTGTATATCAAATAATTATTTTGTGGTTAGTACTATCCTGTACTTAACTAAATACTCTGATCCTGTTTCTTCATTGGTCTTTTTGCTGTAGAGATACCCATTTTTGATATCATAAATTGGTTGGTCACGCGAAAGCTTTAGCTTTGCAAGCAGTTGACCTGATTCTTTCAGAATCCACCACTCGTACGTATCACTGATTACCCCCGTAGGGACGGCTACCCAAATTCGGTTCTTATCATCTACCTTCAAATCAGCGATTACCGGATTCGCCTCCGGCAGCTCTTCATCAACTTCATCCAGTTTATTCATGACATCATCTTGGCTATAACTGGCCTCCTCGGTATAATCGCTCAGGTCAAAGGGCGATCCCTGCACAGGATAATAAATAGCAGATTGGTAGGCGCCGTCGGAATCGTACTTTTTGATCAAAAATTCCTGCGACCAGGCCCAATATATGTCATCGTTAACGGACAGAACCTTTAGGGTCTTTCCCATAAAACGTAAAGGAGCAGAAGGGAAAGATGTTGGCGATGAGTTTCTTATTTTAAGCATTGATGAAAAGTTATGCGATTTATAATCTAATACCTGTCCCTTCCTATCCATTAACAGATATTTACTCTCCATGCGTCCGGCCGAAGATTTTGGTTCAATGAACGTAACAAGATAATTTCCGTCCGATCGGGGCCTAACGTATCCAAACTCAAAACCCGAAGCAGCCTTATGATCCGTGTTTTTAAACCGATCAAGTAGAATCGTGCGCTCAAGGGTATAATCATCGGTATTATATATATTTAACCGTTTATTGGTGAAATCAAAAACGATCACTTTACCGGCCTTAGCCTGCATATATACGATAAAGCCATACTCACCGGGGCCTTTACCCGGGCCCCCGATCTGGGTACGATAGCTGCCATCAACATTGTACACATATAGTACATTTGGGAAACCAAAGTCTTTCTTTTTATCAAAATCCTTGATGATTATTCTACCCTTATCATCCACTTTGCAGCCTTTAATTTGCGTTAAATACGGCTCTCCTGATTTCCCAAACGTTTGCTCGGGGACAAGCTTTACTGCGTACTTGGGTTTTGTATCTCCTTTAAAAACCGAAACGCTATCAAGATCATGAATACGTTGGGGAATTTCGTCGAGGACATGAATATATGCTACTTGATCTGCTTCTTTTTGTGAAGAACTATTGGAGCACCCTGCAAAAGCAGCACACAGAAATATGATCAGTACTAATTTTTGAAAATATTGCATGTTTTATATTCGTAATGCATGAAAACAAAAGGATATTTTAATACCCTTTTGTTTTATTAATTATATAATTTATTGATAATTCATATTGCATTGTTCAATCATATTATCGTGCGCACTTTGAACAGTATTTACACAGTCTATCTGATCCCAACCACTATACCAATCCATGCACTTGCTTGACAAACAATTATAATACGTACTTGTAGTTTTACAACTACTCCACTGGCAGCCCGAAGCTACTCTACCCGCCTTTACATTTTTCATTTCATCTCGACTAAGGGTTTTCGATAACTTCATAATAAGTCACCTTTAACTTTTATTTTTAATTTAGATTAATACCTGTTTTTCTATTAGCAGGTACAGGTAAAACCTGCTTTTGCTTTCTAGAGCTACCCCTCATCCAATGTAATCTCATACTTTACAATCGTTTCCACCCCCCTCTCATCTGTTTCTCGGGTATATATATAGCCGTTCCTCACTTCTTCGATAGGTTTAGCCCTCGGCCAGTCAAATTTCGTAATGATTTCACCATTTTTTTCCAGCACCCACCACTGATACACGTTCATATCTTCTACCGTTGTGGCAATCCAAAACCGATCTTGATCATCCATTTTCATATCAGTGAGGACCGGCCAGGTTGAAGGAAGGTCCATATTTTTCATGTTCCTGATATATAAGTCACGAACTTCGACTTCAACTGCGGATTCTTGTGTTAAAGGTATTTTCTTTAGTGGATAATAAAACGCCTGTTGATAGTCGCCCTCCAGGCTATATTCTTTAATCAAAAAATATTCAGGTCCGGCCCAGTAGATGGTATTGTCACTTGACAAGACAATAAATGCATTTCCAAAAAAGGGCTTTATGGGCAACAAACCCATAAGAGATCCTTTATGATAGGTACGTACTTCCTCTTTGAATTCGATCAGTTTATCGGATGCAATTTTACCTGTACTGTCAAGAGGATACAACAGACCTTTCATTTCTTTGTTTTGCCATCTTTTGGTTGGATTAGTGCCATGAGATACAAACTCTGCAAGGAAAGTACTGTTATCTCTCACGTATATTTCACGTACTCCCGGATAAGCCTTTGCCAGTGGCTCATATTCATTTCTATTTCTGGCAGGTACGATTATTTTATCAACGGTCAACGAATCGAGCGTAAATAGGCTTAATTTTTCTACCCCAAAATTAGCATCAGAGACATATAAATGATTATTGCGTATCTGTAGCTTTTTAATGTAACTAAATTCTCCAGGTCCCCTACCTTTTCGTCCAAGTTGGTTAATGAACTGTCCATCAGGGGCAAAAACATGAATTAACTGTTTTTCTACATCTGCAATAAAAACCCGGCCCGAATCATCCACAGTGATATCTCCCATTCTTCCTATTAAAACATTTTTGGAACTTCTATAAACAAGTTCTTTTTCGAACTCTATGGTTTTAGGGGGTATTTTACCAATCGAATAGACCGTTAGATTATTTAGTTCTTGAAATTTCCGGGGAGGTTCTTTCTTCTTTTCTAGAGAACATCCCCAAATACCGATAATTAAAAGTAGCAGAACCAATTGTGTCAATTTGATTATTTTCATCTTTTGGAAAAGATATGGGAATCCAAATTTTTTAAACTAAAATTTGTATAGAAGTTCTTACTATAATTAACGTATTGGCTCTTATCTTCAAAAAATAACCTCCCATCCACCCAGGTGGATAGGGAGGGATTTATAGAACTACTTACCTAAATACTATTGTCATCATTAATTCATGCAGGAAACTGACCACACCCTCCACAATCACCCATATCCATACAACCAGATAAACATAGTTCATTATACAGTTGATTAGCATTGGGTGAACATCCTATGAAAAGGATAATAATGGATAAAAATGTAATTTTTGACAGCTCCTTAAGCTCTTTTGAGAAAGTATTTCGAAACATTTATCTCCCTTTATTTACGCGTTATAATCTACAATCAAAGTGCTCTCTTATGATCACACATCTACTCGCTAAGGCTGTAAAACTCTTTAATTAATTGTTGGCTCACCCCTAGCATGCATCTCCATCTGTGGCTCTACGATCTGCAGGTGACTCAAGGCAAAATGCCGATCCACGGCAATAGTGTCGCCCGGAGCTATCTCTTCGTGATTGATGATTGCCCATTCACTATTCTGAGCTTCTGGCTCTACATATACCCATTGCACCTCATTATTTCCAGGGTGCAACTTAAACAGCAACGTGCGACCGCCGTCGCGCGAAAGAATGGCCGAACGCGGCACGCGCACTTTTCCCTCGTGCCGTATTATCTGAATGCGTCCTTCTATGGTCATACCAGGCGTCAAAATTCCATCGGGATTATCCGCCTCAACAATTACCGTCCCTGTTTTACTATCACTGTTAACTACCGGGGATACCGCTTCCACCGCTCCCATTAACTGCTCTCCGCCCGGGGCCGTCAACTGTACCTCCATACCACGATCAATATTGCTAAGTTCGGATTCCAGTACGTCAAAACGAACTCGTACGATGCGATCATCAACCAGTTCTCCCACTTGGGTTCCGGCATTAATATAGGTACCAGATGAAATGCGTCGGTCGGTAGCTAAGGTGCCGGTAAACGGCGCTGTAATTGCAGTATATGATAACTCTAATTTAGCCTGCTGCAACTCAAGCTCTGCCTGGGCCAATCCAGTTGTTATACGTACCATCCGATCTCCAGGATCGTCTCCACCCTTCTTGCCGTTAGCATCTGAACTCGAACGCATGCCCATCTCAATCTGATATGCATTAAGGGCTTCTTCATAGGCATTTTGTGCCTGCTGTACAGCCATTGCCCACTCCCGTCGGTCAAATACTAGCAACGTATCTCCTTCTTGTACTTGCTTTCCTTCAGTGATATACGAGCGCTGAACATAGCCGCTTATTTTGGGCTTAAGCTCTACCGATTCGTTGGCCTCCACCACGCCTTGGCTTTCGACAAACTGATAGATAGGCTCGTCATCGGCCACGGCAAAAACTACCTCCGGGCGTACTTCCGCTGATTCCTGCTCTTCTTCGGAGAGGGGAGTATCATCTTGGTTTTCATTGTTCTGACAACTCAACAAGATGAATCCCATACCTAACGCAAGTAATACTATCCAATGAAAATCGATGATATTTTTTTTCATGATGATATATTCAAACATATGTTTGATAAATAAAATACAAATGTATTGAGAAGCATTGCTTCGGGCAAATAGCCTAAACTATTAGTAGCATTGCCTATATATTATATCTATTCAAAAAAGATTCTTCAGTTTGTTTCTTATACTCTCATTTCAGACTCAACTTCTATTTCTCATTCTTTAATTTCTTGGCTTTTTTTTATTGCAAATTGCTCACTCCACTGAAAAATTATAGGCACCAGGTAGAGCGTCAGCACCGTACTGGTCACCATTCCACCCATCAGGGCCAAGGCCAATGACTGGCGAAAGGCGTAGCCGTCGCCGATGGGCAACAGCATGGGAAACAATCCGAAAATGGTAGTAAGGCTGGTCATCACAACGGGACGAAAACGATGCAATCCGGCTTGGGTAATAGCCTGGTGAAGATCTCCGGTATCCGCAAAATAGCGGCGCATAAAATCTACTTTCAGGATGGAATCGTTAACAGCAATGCCGGTTAAAATCAGGATGCCCATAAAGGACAGGGCATTCAAACTGATGCCCGTGGCCCAAAGCACCATGACCGACCCCACCCAGGCAAACGGCACGGCCACCAAAATAATCAGCGGATGACGCAGGCTCTCGAACTGCACCGACAAAATAATATAGATGATAATCACGCTGATCAGAAGCAACAATCCCATATCCGAAAGGAGTGAGGCTATGCTCAGTACCGCACCACCAACCTGTACTTCGGTACCCGTATCTTGAGCAAAATCAATCAACATATTTCTAACCTGCCCGTCGCTCCACCACCAATCGGTATAGCTGATATCTCCCATATAACTGAGCACTGGAGTCTGGTTGACGCGCTCGAGCTGCTCGGGTTCGGACGTTTGGTTGATGGTAACCAGCTTGGTAAGCGGTACTTTTCGATTATTCAGATCAATTGTAATATTACCGGGCTCGTAAAGCTTCCGATTATATCCGATCAGCCGGATGGGGACATTTTCATCCTGGCGGTTCCAGTCTGTGATCCAGCTCCCACGCGTCAGTGATTCCAGATAAGTTATCACCTCCTCTTCGCTAATACCCAACTGCAACAGTTCCTTGGTTTTAAAACGCAACTGGTAGGTATCAAGCTCCTGCTCGTATTGTTTGGAAAGCGTTATATCTAATCCGGATTGCTGCAGGCGTTGTTCCAGCTGTCCGGCCAGCTGCTCGCTCTGTTGGCGATCTTCATCGACAAGTCGAAAGAGTACCGGCGGCTGATTGGCTGAGGGCAGGATGTCCAGGGCATTCTGCGTACCCAACGGCTGACTACTCCATCCTGGCTGACCGACAAAATACTCTGATACCTCGCTCTGCACCCGGTCGGCCATAGCATAGCCGTCCACTGGTATGCTGATAGTAAATTTGTTAAGTCCTTCCTCAGAAAGATTCGACAGATTCGTCTGATCGGTATAGCCGCCGAGCACACGAATGGTCCGCCCCTCTTCTTTGCTATTGTTTACTTTTCGAATAAGTCCCTGTGCTGCCTGCTGCGTAGCATTTAACGAGGTATTGCCCGGCAATCGCACCTGGTAGCGCACTTCTTCGGGCTCCGTTTCGGGTAGCATGCTTTTGGATAACAACGTAAAGAGGAATCCGGCCATGACAAGCAGGAAACACATGCCGATCAAGAACAGCCCCTTACGGCGGAGTGCCCACTGCAAGCTTTGTTCGTAGCGATCACGCAAACGGTCGAAAAAAAGATTAAAGCCCAACATGGAGGATTCATCTTCCTCCTTCTGGAATTGGGTCACCAATACCGGCAGTATGAGCAGCGCCACTCCCAGCGATGCCAGCAGGCTTATCGAAAGCGTCCAGGCCTGATCCTGGAAAAAGGCGCCCTCGAATCCCCCTAAAAATACGAGGGGCAGAAATACCGAAATAGTCGTGAGCGTTGATGCCGTAACGGCCAGGGAAATTTCCCGAGTTCCAAGATCGGCAGCTTGAAAAATATTTTTCGACTGCGTGCGGTGGCGGTTGATATTTTCGAGCACGATAATAGCGTTATCCACCAGCAGACCTATGGCAAGGGTAAGTCCGCTGAGCGATACAATATTGAGCTGGATATCAGAGATATACATCACAAAAAAGGTCAGAAAGATGCTCACGGGAATAGCTACGCCAATGGTAAAAGGGGTACGCCAGTTGTCCAGAAATAGAAACAGCACAATAAACGCCAGCAGTGCTCCATACAGTAAGGTCTGCAACAGGTTGTTGATGGCGTTTTGGATGAAGCTGGCATTTTCTTGCAGCACGGTAATCCCAATGCCAGCGTTGCGCGCACGAAGCTCATCCAAAAGCGGAAGCAAGGTATCGTAGGCCTCGACGGTATTGGCTCCATACTCTTTTTTGACAAGCACGCTCAGCACTTCCTTGCCATCAACCAGCGAAAAGGACGTGGGATCAGCTTCGGCAAGCTGGACCTCGGCTACGTCGCCCAGCTTCAAAACACGTCCCGTACCAAGGGTTTTCAGCGGAACATCCTTTACGTCATCGATCGACTGAATGCGGCTCTGTATTTTTAGCGAATAACGGTACCAGCCGTCACGAAGTTCACCCATGGCGGTAAACAAATTGGACTGTGAAACCAGGTTTTCTACCTGACTCAACGAGACCTCATACCGATTGAGGGCTTCGGGGCGATAGCGTATTTGCACTTCGGGCTCCACCTCTCCTACCAGTACGGTTTGGGCGATCCCGTCGGCCTGCTCCAGCCTTCGCGACAGGACCTGCTCGGCCCATCGTTTAAGGCTCAGCCGGGTTTCAAAATCGGGATTGGGCTGATCCATGCTAGTTATCCCCAGCACGGCAATAGGCTCATCGGAGGCGGTATTTTGCACGAGTTGCGGACGATCGGCCTGTTCGGGCAGGGTAAAGCGAATTTGGTCGAGCTTTTCGCGGACATTCAGGAAAGACAGATCCATATTCTGTCCCCACTTAAACTGCAGTGATATGATACTCTGTCCCTGGCGCGCAAAGCTATGGGTACTTTCGAGTCCCTGTACAGTACTCAGTACCGCCTCCATCGGTTCGTTGATTCGCTGCTCAATCTCCCTTGGGGCGGCACCACTCCATTCGGTCTGCACCAGCAGTGTCGGCGAATCGACCTCCGGCAGCAGGTTTACCGACAGCTCACTCAGGGCGATCGTCCCAAAAATGAGCGTCGCCAGAATCAGCATGAATGCAGCTATGGGGCGTTTTAGTAGCACGTCTCTGATTTATATTTAAAAAACTGATACAAGTTTAGTGTATATTTTAGAGAGCACAAAATAGCTACATTATTTATGTCAGTTTCTTATAAAATGCAGAGAGTTTACATATTTCTAACACTCCAAAATTGCAAGAAATCTAAAGCCCTAACCATCCATTAGACAAACAAATTTCATCTTCAATTTACTGGTGATAGATCAAGTTGATATCGGGAGATCCGCATTAGACCAGTCTCCTCATCAGTTTCTTGGGTATAAACCTTGCCATCTTTTACTACTTCGATACTACGAGTTCTGGGCCATGAAAACTTCGCCAACAGATCTCCTTCACTGCTAATTACCCACCACTGGTAAATATCTTTATTATCAGTTATCGTTGATATCCATAATCGACTTTTATCGTCTACCTTCATTGCGTCAATAGCGGGCCAGGTAGAAGGATTATCGGCGTTGCGTAGCATATTCTTCTGTTGCTTGTTGTCATATTCTTTAACAACCTCATTAAGATCCAGCTCAATATTGTGATACGGTCGATAGATCGCTTTCTGATACGATCCCTCCGAACTATGAACCTTGATTAGAAAATCTTCCGTCCATGAGGTATATAGCTTGTTATTATCACCAACGCTAAGCAACGATTTTCGTCCATAAGGAGGCGCCATAAACATGATGCCATTATCGCTGCGATCTATGATAAATTCACGGCTTTGTTGTTGAAAAATTCTATCGGATACGATTTTCCCATCTTGGTCCATTAAATAAAATGACAAAGTACGCTGAGAACTTCCCTCGTCCCTCGCAAGTGATTCGCTGAAGTCAACCAACAACTTCCCATCGCTTCGGATAAAAAAACTGGCCGGATACGTACCTGCAAGTTCTTCGATATCTCGATTTTCCCGTGACAACGGGATGGCATGGGAAAATTGAAGTGAATCTAACTGGTAGACATTCACGCGACGCTGGCGAAAATCCTGTGCATATAACTGGTCGTGCTGATGCCTGAGTATTGAAATTGAACTAAACTCACCTGGTCCTTTTCCTTCATTTCCAAGCTGGCGAATATATCGACCATCAGAACGGTAGGAGTGAATTAAATTTTGATCTCCATCCCCAATAAATACCCGTCCCTGATCATCCACAACCACACTTGTGATCCGTCCGAGAATTACCTCCTCGGTTTCACCAAAAACGGCTTCTTGCTCAAAATCGATAGCATGCGCAGGTTCTGCCTCTGGCGATATTACTGACAGATTTTCAAGCTGTTTGACGTCATCCGGAATTTCAACTTCGGGTCCCGATGAACAGCCCGTAAGTAGCAATAATATTGAAATTAGAAGTATCCAAGTAACATTATCCTTGACCATAGCTTACAATTTTAATCGAATTTATTAGTGAATAAATTGCAATTAGATAGATGGAATTGCAACAAAAAAGCAGACAGTGAGTTAAGGTAGATCTGTTAGCTTAACGTTACTTTCATATATTTCTCTGCAAACATATCCGGCATAGGAAAGTAATAGTACTCTTCTTTATCGAAATCCCACTGGACAAAGCTGATTTCAAATACCTGGTTCTCTTCTTCTATATATTTATTGTATTTGTTTAAAATTTAGATCCGATTAGTTTGTTAAACCCTTCTTCACCCATGGGCCTCTTTTTTAAGTGTTTTGTTATATGGAAATACCTTTTTCGGCCCTAATTTGCACCCTAATTAGCCTAATTAGGGCTAATTTAGGGTCATTTATTAACTTAGTTAATAACTTTGATGATTTTTATCGGAATTTTTCGTATGTTCTATCTATATGGAACCGGAAGAAATCAAACAACTGCGACAGCGTTTGGGATGGAGCCTGGCCGACTTCGGTCGGTATTTTGGCGTTACGGCCCAAGCGGTATTGAAGTGGGAGCGTGGCACGGCCCGACCTAATGATTTCGCACTGGCGACCATGATACAGCTTCGAAGCAGGTTAGATGCAGCCGAAGGGGAGAAACAAAAACAACAATTCATAAATGGGCTCAGGCGTGCCCTTCTTACCGGAGGAATCGTTGCCTTACTGGCCTATTTGTTTAACACTGATAACTAACCATGGATACAACACATCAAACAATTACCCTTTCTACCGACAATCGTATATTCTTAAATGGCAAGCAGCTGGCCGAAGTGTTAGACGTTTCGCCCCCATCTCTAACCGAAGCTGTCAAAAATGAATACAATTGCGGAGGTTATCCTGTGGCCGAATGGGCAATCGTCTCAGATACCGGACGCATCAAAGGATATGACGTTCCCGAGTTTTTGGTTTCCGGTGAAAACCAAAATATAGAAAAACGGGCAAATCCAGAGGAAACCCACCCTAATAAGCCTAATATTAGCCCTAATAAGGGGCAAAAGCCAGCAGATAAGCCGCAGAATGTCATACATAATTATTCTTTGCTACCCGAAGGGGAAGATTATGTTCGGCCTGCCGGAATGATTACTCTACCCTTGGTATTAAAGAAAGCACTTGAAAAAGACAGCCCGCAAGGTCGCGCAGTAATTGGGGTATTATCAGCCTTGTTAGGGGCTATAACAGGTCATGCAGTAAGCAATAATGCAACGGGAGCAGGGATTGGTGCATTTAGTGGATTAGGCATAGCTATCCTTATGTATAAATATGTCAATCCGTATAACAATTTGAGCCACCCACCAGCTTCGGTGCACGAAGTATATAACCAAAAAGTCCTTGATACATCTACTCAATCTACAAATCAGTCAGGTTTTCTACCTAATTAGGGTTAATTAGGGCCCATATTAGGATTCCTGTCTAAAAGGGAATCATCTGGCTTTGCTTAATTGGGAAGAAAAGTCATACACTCCTCTGGCTTTTATTTGTATAGGAAAACAAGGCAGTGTAGATGAAGATAATAGCGCCAAGCAAGATATCAGGAGAGATCTTTAACATCATCGATGAAACGGACGAATATTTAGTATTAGTTTCACCCTACATACAAATTACGGGATGGCCAAAACTTTCCTCCAGGCTAAAACACGTGGTTAGTAAAGATATTAAGTTTCGCATGTATGTAAGAGACGGTCAAAAAAATCTGAAATCCATTGACCAGCTACAGAAATTAGGTATAACTCCTTACCTGATACCTAATCTGCATACGAAACTCTATTTCAATGAAAAAGAAGCCCTTACAACCTCTATGAATTTACTAAGGAGCTCTGACCAGCATTCCTTAGAAATTGGCCATAAAATAGAGACCGAGAGAGAATACGAAGATATTGTCGGATATTACAAGCGATATATTTACCCTTTTGAGGAGAATAAATCCAACTTTTCCACCACCCTTGAAGATGAAATCTATGTCAGATTAAAGAGCAATTTTCCAAAGCTTAAGATCTACTCGAACTACAACTCAATGCAAATACGAACAGGGAGCAACAACTTTGATATCGAGATAGAAAAACAAGGCCATGAATTTTTCTTAGTAATCAGATCTATTCTATCCGGGAAGGAATACGATTACCGGTCCCATCTATTAACAGATTTTTCTTTCCCCAACGATTTAGGTATCAACTTCATTGAAGGTGGAGAACGAAGTTATGATTTGGCAATCGGTTTTTCTAAAACCGGGATAAACTCTAAGCAGATTTCCAATGTCATCAACTCTGAAAAAGAAATGGTGGCAAAATTGATATTTTGTTTTATACAGAATATCGAAGATTTCAAATCATCGAAGCTTTTACGTAAAAACTAACCTGAATTTCGGTTAATTAGGGGAAAATTGCCGCTTAAGTACCCTAAAGGCCGATTTTGTCAAATTTCCATTCTAAGCGCCTATCTCCCACCTATTAATATTAAACCATTAAGAAATTTAGGTACTAATAAAAGTTTCTATCGAAACTTTTGTTTTTTGCCCTTTGGAATTACAGTTCTTAGAATGAGGTCTTAAAAAAGTTGGTTACTTAACAATTCAATTCTCATCAATTAGTAAGAATGAAAATAGAAAGTATTCAAATAGAGAATTTTCGGGGCTTTAATGATGAAACCATTAGTTTTGACAATTATACCTGTTTCGTTGGCGCAAACGGTTCTGGAAAATCTACAATCCTTGAAGCACTAAATGTCTTTTTTCGACAATATAAAGATACCTCCACAGATTTAAGCAAGCTTAAAGAGGAAGACTTTCATCATAAAAATACTGACGACCCAATACGAATTACGGTAACATTTTCAAATTTATCTGACCAGGCTAAAAATGATTTAGATGATTACGTAAGGCAAGGTAAGTTAATCGTAACTGCAGAAGCAGATTTTAACGAAAAGACAGGAGTTGCTGAAGTAACACAGTATGGAAGTCGTTTGGGCCTCGATGACTTTAGAAAATATTTTAAAGCTGATAGTTCGGGTGCGAAGGCTGAGAAGTTGAAAAACATTTACCAAAAATTAAGATCTGAATATCCGGATTTACCAGATGTATGGGTAAAAGCGGATATGGAAAATGCTTTACATGAATATGAGGAAAATCATCCAGAAGAATGTATCTCAATTCCAAGTCAGGATGAGTTTTATGGTTTTACAAGAGGGAAAAATAAACTTGACCCTCATATACAATGGGTTTACGTACCAGCCTCCAAGGATCTAACTGAAGAAAGTGAGGAATCTCGTAATTCTGTTTTAGGACAGCTACTTGAAAGAACAGTTAGATCTAAAGTAAATTTTGATGAAAAAACTTCAGAACTTCGTCAGAGTCTACAAGAGGATTATCAAGATATGCTTGAAGCCGAACAAGATGTCTTGAGTGAAATTTCGAATTCATTAGAAACAAAATTAAAATCATGGTCTCATCCTGATGTATCTGCCCAAGTACTTTGGAAAAACGATCCTGAAAAGTCAGTAAAGGTTGATGAACCATGGGCTTACATACAATTAGGTGAAAGGGGATTCGAAGGTGAATTAGCAAGATTTGGCCATGGGTTACAAAGATCTTATATGCTCGCATTGCTTCAAGAACTATCTGACATTGAAGACGAAGACGCCCCAAAGCTGATAATGGGTATCGAAGAACCAGAAATATACCAACATCCCCCACAAATTAGATATTTATCAGAAGTTCTATATGAGCTATCGGCAAAAGACTCACAAATAATGATGTGTTCACATGAGCCGCTTTTTATCCCTGGGGATAACTTTGAAGCTGTTAGACTGGTAAGAGAGAAGCAAAACTCAAAATCATCATATGTTACACGTATTACTTATGATGAGTTGGCCTCTGAATTAAATAATGCAGGACAAAAATTACTGAAAGAAAAAGGGGTATTAGCTAAACTTTATCCCATTTTAAATCCCGTTATAAATGAAATGTTCTTCTGTCAGAAATTAATTTTAGTCGAAGGGATTGAAGATGTGGCTTACGTAATGACCTATTTAATGCTCAATGAAAAGCTAAAAGACTTTCGCAAAAATGGCTGCCATATAGTGCCAGTAGGAGGAAAAAATAGGATTATCAAACCATTGTGTATTGCTAATCTTCTTGAAATACCCACATACGTTATTTGTGATGCCGATACAAACAAAACACGAAAAGATGAGATTATTAAACATAAAAAGGATAATGAAGCGATTTTGAATCTTCTTGGTTATGAAGATGAGGATAAATGGCCCACTAATACGATTTCTAAAGAGAATCTCACAATGTGGAAAACGAATCTAACAGATATAGTATCGGAAGAGTTGGGAGAGGACTGGGATACATATCTTGAAGACTCATACAATTACTATGGTCAACCTGGAGGACTTAAAAAAAATCGATTAGCTATATCAAGGACATTAAAAAATGCTTGGGAGGATGATACTAAATCATCTAAGCTTAATAAGCTTGTTAAGCAAGTAATTAATTTTGCAAATTAATAATTAACAAATTCGTTGACTATATACTGCTGTATGGAATAAATGAAATACTTAATAAACTTATTTTACTTAAAAAGGGGTATAAAAGTGACTGATGGTTATCCTTTCTCCCCCTTTCTAAGTTAATTAAGTAGCTTGTATTCAATTCGTGGACGCCCTCCGGTATCAGTTTTTATTTCTTCGATAATACCGGATTCTATATCTGAGTTTATGGCCTTATCAAGCTGGTCTTTATCAAAGTTGCTCATATTCATGAGGTTCGTTCTACTCATAACATTACCGGATTGCCTTTCAATAAGCTCCCGAATCTTCACGCGGTCGGCATAATTTCGGTTAAATATATAGTTACGATCTAACATATAGACGATGTGATTCAAGACCCACTCACTTAGTTCAATAGCCGCTTCCATATTCCGAAGAGAAATATCTTCATCAGGTTGGTCAAGTTGCTGAAATATGAGTGCAAATTTAAGCCCATACACATTTAATCGTGATATGTATCCCCCAATATCGGGCAATCGCTCAGAAAGAGATTCTGCTTTCCTATTGAGATTATGACTCCATTCTGTGAATATCTGCTCTGCTTCGAGGGAAATTATAACTGGCCTAGCATTAATTTCTACTAACTGGTCAGTTATATTTATAATCCTATTATATAGTCTGCTATTCGGCTTTTGAAGCTCGGTTAAGGCTCTAAACTCCTTAGTTCGCTCTTCCATACATATCGGAAGAATACGTTGTAAAAGCCCCGAAGCTCGTTCATTACTCGTCAAGGTTCGCTGGAAGTTTGGAAGCGTAGTAGCACCAGCCATACACCACACTGGATTTTCCAGCTCAATATCTCCAGCATTTTTTGTAGTTCTCCGTATAGAGTCTTCGGCGTCAAATATGCTTAGAGCCAGATCTCTCATAGAATTTCGTGGCCGAGTCAACTCACTCCATAGAGCCGTAAATTCCGAAGGCATAGAAGTTAAGCTTCCATTGTCTCTGAGCGACTCCCAAAATGTCAAATCTGAAAAGCCATCCGGGCAATAAAGCGTTCTTTTTATAGGCTCTGGATCATTGAATTCTTGATCGGAATCTTCGTAAAGCTCTTTTTCCTGCTCCCACCGCACCATATCCCTGTCATATTGGTCCTTAAATCGCTCCATGATCGGCTTAAATGGTTTCTTTGCTAACGTTAATGCCGTTGATTTCCGAAGAGTAGAACTTCCGGCAAATAACACGGTCCAAATGGTAGGATAAATGGTCATGCCGCCTACTTCTACATATCGGCGTCTCCCAATAGCAGAACCCGTAATAGCCAGAAATGGTGTTATTAGGAACTCATTAGGCACATCCGAAAGCGGACTGCTATAGGTTAAATAATCCTGTATGGCAGAAGGTAATTTATCTCGTAACCGCTCAGGAAGTCTTAAATCATCCGGTGATATATCCAGGTCATTTTTAGATGTTATAGATTGGGTTTCAGAATTTATTATTTCTCTTTGTTGATACAACTGCTTAAAAGTATCCTCATCTAATCCACTTTGGATTAAATCCGTAAAATCTTTCGAGTTACCACCAGTAGTATTCGAAATATTGAAAAGTGATACCTCTTTGTGTTCTGCTATGCTTTTAACGCCTGTTGTTAAGCTTTTAGCCGTTTTATAGGCTGCGTTTGTATCGCAATCCATGAGTACAAATATATTACTATAACTTCCTGTACGTATTTCGCCTTTAAGCCACGTTATCTGCTTCCTTGATAGTTTGGATATCTCTCCGGTTGCCAATCCAACTACATTGGGACCATCTGGATACGTTTGATGAAATAGCATGGCTTCCCGTGGAGATTTAGCTATAAGTAGAGCCTTTTTTTCCTCTTCAAGCCTACGAGTGCCAAAGAAACCCCCACTTGGAGAACTGCCTTTTAAAGTAGCAATCACTTTCTCCTTATTATCTCTCCGATAAAGCTGGCAGCCTGTTTCATAAGGAATAGCCATCCAATCGTGACCATATTTGTTTATGATGCCACAGCCGTAGAAACCCAAAGTATCATAAGCAAGCTGATCATAATTATACGCTTGTTGCACAACAACATGATCGGGCTCTTCCTGTAGCCTTCGCTGGGCCTCCGTAAGCCAAAGTATTCGTTCTGGAGTCCAGAATATTTTTGATTGCCTTGCTGGCCCCTTCGGTTCCCTACCATTAGAGTAGACGTTACTATTGTAGATACTCACCTGCTTATCAATCCAATGAATCACCTCATTTCTATCTACCTTCTTCATGTTTTCTATAAGAATGACGATATCTCCACTATCGCCATTTCCATGATCTCTAAAGGCACCTGTATTTATATTAAGACCAAATGATGGATTCTTATCTTCTCGAAGGGGTGAATTAATAGTGATCCATCCATTCTCATCAGGTTTTTTCTTGTCCCAATTGATCCCAAGCTGATTCAGAAGTAACCGAATGTCATTTGAATTTAACCGTTCGCTTACTGTCATATTAACCCCCGCTCGGCTAAATATTCAAAATACTCCCACGTCTCATCCACAATCTTCTTATCTCTTTGGCTCAATGGGTTAGGAATTCCAGGGATTAACTCCGAACTATTCCCTTTCGTTGAATGCTTCGGTAGCTCTTTTCCAATACTTTTTTCTTTATTAGGCTTGTGAGATATGCTTATATCCAAGCCTTCGTGTGATATGCATATTTCCATTATGCTTCCTCCATTTCGGTTTGGGGTTCAGCATAAGGACGATTTTCGAGCCACTCTTTGATATCGCTTTCGAGCCATCCGACGGTACGGGAGGATATCTTTTTTCTTTTCGGCAGTTCTCCGCGCTTTTCCATGCGCCATACGGTTACGGTTGATACAGAGAGGAGCTGGGCAAGTTCTTTGGGGCGTATTATTTTTATTGAAGTCATGTGATACCAGATTTAGTTAATTGTTACTGTCTGGTATCAGGATAAAGTCCCCGAAAGATGGATTTCTAATCCAACCAACAAAAAATTTTTATTTGTATATATAGATAGGATTCTATGCTAAAATATAGCCTCTGAATCCCAAGCGACTTTTATTTATGAAGGGGGTGCTGTAAACTCACTCTCAATCTTATAAAACAGATCGATAGATAAGGTGGATTTTAAGATGGACTAATTGGATTTTAAAATCACGGTGTGCGAGACGTATAGATCTCCTGATCTGGAAAGACCTTCTGGGCATAAAATTTAATCCACTTCCTAATCGTTTTCCGATCTGGCTTATCAGTGACTTCCTCATTGATACGCCTTTTAATGGCCTCCACCTTTCTGTTAATGCCCTCCAGATTATTCTCCAAAATATATTCTCGCGTGACAGTCATAGCTTGAGCTATCGTACGCGTACTATATTCTTGATAGCTCGCACCTTCTATAAATTCAATAGCCACCTCCCAGGGTTCTGGCCTCTCTATTCGCAGGTAGTCAATTTCGGAGAATTCTTTTCCTACAATTATCTGCTCAATAATGGTCTCCAACGGCATTATATCCCTTGCAAGATCTTCAGCCATCCTCAAAAATGGTTCTCTTTTATTAAGTAATGCCTTCAGCCCAGCCGTTGTTGAATCTATTAAATCCGTTAAAATAAATGCATCCAATTCCTCTACTACAGACTCCCAATTAGACTTGGCCATTTCTATATCAGCTCCTCCCAGAACCACATCTCTGCCAAAAAATCTAAGTTCTGGGAATAGGTTTAGATCAATACCCCCGTTACCTGTGTCTTCTCTTAAAGACAATTCTGCCTCATAAAAAATCACTTTCAGGAGATTTAAGATCTCAGAATTTATTTCATGGGCTTTATTTGACTGACGCTCGATTTGAGTAAAAAGTTTATCTCTATAGGAACTTACAATGTTCAACAAATCCACCTTGGGCGCTTTTAAATCAAACTTCCCTATCACCCTTTTATAATCGCCCAGACTTTCACTTATGGCCAGGATTCTTTTGTTCAAAAATCGAAAATAAGGCCGTACATACCCGCTCCCGGCTGAGTCCTCTTGGCCGAAAAACCGCTCATCGGAGGCGATAAATTGAATTGGTTCATTGATCCCAAAAATATCAATCCAATTTTTGTCTATGCCATTATTATCATTCCACAAATAGTAAAACTTTTCCTCAGCTGACTTATATCTATAAAGATCAGGATTACCAGTAATTGCCAAAAAATTGTCGTTCATAAATCTTTATTCAGTATCTTCTTCATCCTTTTCGTTAAGTATTTCATGTAACCTGTCGGCCCATTTGCTTAACGCCTTTCGCTTCTCCTCCAGGTAGTCATGACGATCATAAATTGCCGTTACTAAATTATCGCCAGACATTTTTTTGTGGTTTAAAATTTTCCCCAATACCGTTCGATCTACTTTAAGCTTGGCCAAATTAGTAGCCACTGTTCTGCGAAGATCATGTGGCCGGAAGTCTTTTACTTTGGATTTAGCTCGTACATTCTCCTTCGCTCTTTTTAAGTCTTGCATAGGCTCTCCTTTATTGACAGGGGACTCAAACACAAACTTACTATCCCCTGTCAGAGGCTTTATATTATTTAGAACCTCTTTAGCAAACCAAGATAGAGGCACTTCATTGGGAGTACTATTCTTTGTAATCGTTTTGGGAATAGTCCAAACATCATCCTGAATATAAGACCATCTCAACTTTGATGTCTCTCCTTTTCTTTGGCCGGTTAAAAGTAACATTTTGAAGATAGATTGGGCAGGCTCATTTTGAATTTCAAAAGCAGCCCATAGCTTTTTTATTTCTTTGTCACTGTAAACCCTGTCCCGCTTGTTTTCACCATGTTCAAATTTCGATGTGTTTGAGACAGGATTCGACTCAGCAAGACCTCGACTCATGCCGAAATTAAAAATTCGCGATAGCCGTGCCCTAATTCGGTTAGCCATAGTCGGAGATTTATCCTTAAGGGCTTTTCTGTCCAGCAAATTAATGATATCTCTTTGTGAGATTTCCTTCACTGGCTTCTTTCCCAAGCTTGGGATAAGCTCGTTATCTACAATGCGAATGTATTCTGCTCTCGTCTTCTCTTTTAGATTTGTCATCCCCTTTTCCTTATATGCTTCTGCTAATTCAGCAAAAGACATCGGATCAGGCTTATTCTTCTTTTTCCTTCTCTCCTCTAAAGGGTCAATCCCTTTGTTGATTTTATGCGAAAGGTCTCTTGCCACATCTCGTGCATCTGCAAGTTTAATTTTTGAATATGATCCAATCGTATATCTTTTGACCTTATCGCCAAATCGATACCGATATACAAAAGACTTGTGCCCGGTTGGCGTTACACGTAAGGCAAAACCAGAAACAACATCATCGTATATTTCTACTCTTTTTTCAGGGGCAGGATAGTTCCTAATAAATAAATCATTGAGTGCTTTTTCGGCCATAGGTTTATCTTTTTTAATTCTGTTGTCCCTGAACTCTCGGGACAACACGGGGACAACAGAATTGTTTAATGTAGAGTAATCAGTCGAAACCTATAGTACTCTATAACTACATGATATGCAACTAATTAGCGCACTTTTTAAACAAAAAGTAATTTTAAGAAATGCATGCCTATACTAACTGTCACGCAGGAGGTCGCGAGTTCGAATCTCGTCCGGATCGCAACACACTAAGCCGCTTGCTCGCAAAGAGTTAGCGGCTTTTTTGTTTGGGAAAGTTGGAACTACTTGAAAGGCTTTTATTCAAATTTGGGCACGATTTGGGCACCAAAATAATACTCCCCCCCTCTCAATAATTGGTTTTCGTAAGCTTTTTACTGTCCCAGTAATAATTCAAGAAATCGGTATGAACTCTAATCTAAAAGAACTAATTGGCCAAGCACAGCCAGGCTCATTACGATATTCCCCAACAATCACAATAAGTTGAGCAGCTTTTATCGAAGGATATTCCAATAAGGAAATGTATTGCGGTCGGTGCTATGAACGGAGCCATAAGTAAAAAACTTGCACATCTTCCTATTAGCACATTCATGATCTATAATCTTCTAATCCCCTTTCAGCATCTTTTCTTCTTGCCACTTCAGCTATCTCTTTCGGCACAACCTCTTTTCCAATTGGAAATAATGAAATCCCGGCAAGTTTAAAATGTTGTATGCCAAAAGGTATTCCGATAATTGTTATAAAACTTATTATCCCAGCTGAGACATGGCTTAAGGCTAACCAAATTCCGGAAAAAACAAACCAAATAATATTACCCAAGGTACCCAAACTCCCTGTACCTATGTCTTTTTTTCCGGTCAATTTATCTCGACTAATTGTTTCCTTCCCAAAGGGGAGGAATGCCAGTTTTGCAATCACAAAACAAGCTTTTCCCCAGGGTATACCAATAATTGAGATATACATGATAACTCCTGCAATCCACCAAAGGAGGCCAGCGACAAGTCCGCCAAACAAAAACCAAAGTACATTGCCTACTAATTTCATTAGATCCTTTTGATTTTCGAAAATAATATTAAACTGAATCTAATAGGTTCCTGACTCAGATACTTCAACACTATCTGTATTGAAATTGAAGGCATGTAACGTATTATTTATAAGTGATACTTTGAGCTTTTGAGCCTATACTCTTCTTCAGAATAGAGCTGATCTAAAGAGTTTTCTCCATAATATTTAAGAAAAACAGACTCCGCATATGAATCTTGCATACCTGCAATATAATCTATGATCAGTCTTTTCCTACTGTCATTTAAGCTATCACAGGGTCTATATTCAGGAGGGAGAAGCTGATTTTCTTTATTAAAACTTTTATCAATAAAAGCTTTGTATAATCCTTCTATAATAGCCTTTCCTTTTGCTTCATAAAGGTGGATTATATCAGACCTATTAATGCACTTAAAAGTTACTTTTTTAAGTGCTTTTGATAAAATACCCCACTTTTTAAAGCCTAATTCCTTCGGTTGTTCTGTATTGGTTTTGTTTTTCATTTCTTTTTCTACCTCAACTAAACCAATATCTTTTATTAAGGTATCTACAATTTCTGAGGTTAACTCTTTCTTGAAAAGGAAAGAATACTCTTCTGATGAATTAAAAGACTCCCCTTTATATGCAAATTTCCTACATTTATCTACAACCTCTTGAAACTTATCATCAGCGTTACTGTCAGGATACTCATTTTTTAGCCATATTTTTAATTCATGAATAAATTCATCAATCGTAAATAGACCTAAACTTAAAGAGTCCTCCAAATCATGCGCTGCATAAGCGATTTCATCAGCTATATCAACAATCTGAACATCAAGAGTTCGTAAACTTATATCATTCTTTTCAGCATATTCTTTTAGCTTTATATAATCATCTTGATAAAGATATTTATCATGATGATTTTTATCATCTTCTGAATAAATATATTTTGAGGTTCCCAATAATGACCTAAAAGTCAAGTTAAGTCCTCTGACATTGGGCACTTTCTTTTCCAGCTTAGTCAAAATTCTAACTGACTGTGCATTACCTTCAAAATTGATCTTTTTATCTAAATCATTTAGGATGCTTTCTCCATAATGACCAAAAGGAGGATGACCTAAATCATGGCTCAATGCACATGTATCAATCACATACATGTCCTTTCCATAGAAAGATAAATTATGATCTTTCATTGCTCTTCTAAGGTTACCAGCAATAGTTCTCGCTATTTGTGCAACTTCTAAGCTATGAGTTAACCTATTCCGATAAAACTTATCATGATGAATACCCAGTATCTGCATTTTACCTTGGAGCCGTCTAAACGAAGAGGAGTACAAAACTCTTGCATAATCTCTTTGATAATCATTGCGTTCACGCTCACTTATTTGAACATCATGTGCTCTTTCATCAAGTTCTTCTATTTCTCTATACTTCTCTTCTATATACTCTTTATCCTGTTTTGATAGTTTAACCTCTCTCTTTTGCAGGCTCATAACATTTTTGAATTATTAAAAATATTATTTAGGGGCTCTAATAAAGTAAATTATCCAAACAAATGAACATCATAAACTACTAATCCCCTTAGTACGTTAAACTATATATACTGGTACTATTTTTGATTGTACAAAATTTGTATACATTTACCGTATGGAAAGGAAAGAAGTTATAAAAATAAGCATATCAGGGAAGCACGGGAAACTGGAGCTAACACCTGACCTGTATGATATAAATGACATAAAGAGCCTGCTTGAGGATGTTGAAGAGATGCTTTTCCCTGATGGGAAAAAGGGGCGTCCACTTATATCCTATGAATTAGAGGAAGGTTCTGTTATTCACAAATTTAAGACCTCCCGTCAGACTGTTGTTGGCTTTGACGCTGTTTTACATGATGTTCAAAAAGAGTCCAGCATTGATCTTTTAGAGCACAAGTCTGCTCTTGCTTTTGAACGATTGCAGAAAACTGCTGACGAAAAAAATCATACATTTGAAATTTCTACATCTGTCTCTAAGTCTGATACTCCATTCATTATTTCACCAGAAACAACATGGCAAAGAACTGATGATATATGGGTTGAAGCCGAATTTTACTTCTATGGAGAACTTACCAATGCCGGGGGAAAAAGCCGCACTAATATACATATCGATACTAAAGAAATGGGATCGGTCACTATTCAAACTGATAAGGATTTTCTAAAAGAAAAGGAAGAAAACCTGTTATATCGGCCATACGGAGTCCGTGCAATAGGCAAGCAACACCTTCAAACTGGAGAAATAGATACCAGTACACTAAAACTTGTGGAACTCATTGATATACAACAAAAATATGATGAAAACTACCTTGATCGCTTGATTGAACAAGCTACCCCACATTGGGAGGGAATCGATGCGGATGATTGGCTGAATGAATTACGGGGTGACTATGAGTTATAGTGTATTGCTGGATACAAGCTTCTTTATCCGGCTGTTAACTAAAACCGACAAGTTACATTCAAACGCACGAGGGTATTTTCAATATTTCATAGACGAAGAATGCATTATGAAAATATCCACAATTTCAGTAGCCGAGTATTGTGTGCGAGGTGATCGTACCGACCTACCGTTTAAATATTTAGAAATTGTTCCTTTCAATATCGATCATGCAAAACAAACAGGAACATATGCCGATATCTTATTCAAGGATAGGGATATAAAGGATGATGACCTGCTTCCACGCCCTATTATCCCTAACGACTCGAAGTTATTTGCCCAAGCCCATCTTGATCCCGATATCGAATATTATGTGACCTCTGATGGTCGATCCGAGAAAACCATATCTACATTAAAGCAGGCAACTAAGGTAAAATTCAATTTTGTTAATATTGAAACTCCTTACCACGAAATGTTCGGAAAGCTACCTCTCTAATTCGGACCATATCTCATCTCTGGCCATCAAAATTTCAGCATAGGCAGAACGTACAAAAATATTTAGGTATCTCTCTCAGCTCCTCAATGCCCAAATATTTTATCGGCAAATCCGGGTCGAGCCTTTTGGTGACTGCCCGGATGATGAGCGCTTGGTATTGTTGATATCATTGAAGCCAATCCACTATACTCGGTCTACTTGCTGGGCCTGCATTTATCGCATACTATTTGATGACAAGAAGATGAAAGATCTACATGATCGCATGCTGGCCATACTGCTCAAAGAAGAGTGGGGGAGTGGCTTAATCCCGACAATCACAACACCAAATAGTTGCTTCAAAAAGTAGTCTGATAAAAGGTATGTTATTGGGAATACAGGTTCTCTATAATAGAAGTAGATATTTCCATACAAATAGGCTATTGATAGTAGCTGGTGGTAAGTCTTTAAGGCATATTTGTGATATTATTAATACTATGATTATTTAATAATTCATATGTATGTATAAATGTAGTTAGCCTTCAATAAAACTATCCTCGAATTAAAATCTAAAAATAATGCAATCAGACACTCTAAAGGTTTTAGATACACTGAATGAAAAGATTGACTTTTTGATACAAAATTCTGGAAGTAGCGATGTAATTTTAGCTGCATTTGTAGGTGCTGCAGCTGCTATTATCCCTCAGTTAATTATTTATGAACTTAGAAGAAGAAAGGAAAAAAATAATAAGATACTTGAGCTTAAATCAGAATTATTTAGACTCACTGAACTTTTACGCGATCATTATAGGGAATTAGCACTACATAAAGCACACAAGTTTTATTGGTGGGCTAATTATAGTCTTGAAAAAGAAAAGGAAGAGAATGGAAAAGAAAATGAAGCTAAAAAAATGCATGACTTTCATATGAGCTCAAGTGATAGTGTTAGAGAAACAGAGCTCAAAATATCAGAAACCTTTTCTCAGTACAATAAAGTGATTTCAAAATTACAAATGCTGACCAAGTACAAACAAAAGGTGCAAGAACTATTAGATAAGTATAAGAACTACGAACCTTCTAAACCGAAAGACTTAAATACAGAGATACCAGAACTTCTTCCAACTCTTGAAAGTGAAGAAGAAAATCGCCTTCAAAAAGAATATAAGACATTCTTAGATATCATTGATGAGATTAATAGTAACTTTATAACCGATTTAGAAAAATAATTCATTTTAGGCTAACCAACGCATCAAGTGGACGTGCCACGCCTTTACCTGTCAATTTTGGCTTCCTTAATTTCTGTCACTACATTTTATTTTAAAAACAACGCTTATCTACTTGCAACTTAGGCTACAATGTTACTATACACTCTTCAATATTAAAAGTACTAAATAGATGGTATCAGAAATCATAGCTTTCTTTTTAGGATTATTTACTTTGATTATTGGCGGATTTCTAAAAAAGAATATTGAAGAAGCCTATAAAAGAAAGAGGATAGCAACTAAACTCGAAGCATATCTAAATTACTGGACGAAAATTATAATTGAAAATGAAGCTGGTCTCAATCTCTTTACAGTTGCAAAGCTTTATGAAGAACAAAAAGAAGGCGCTATCATAAAAAATGATCCCAATGAACTTCAGAAAATTACAGATCGGCAAAAGGCTGAAATAAAAGAGCTATATTCTAATGAACACAAAGAGAAATTTGATAAAAATTTATTGGAAGTGATTGAGACTATTCAAGAATCTACTGAAGAAGAAATTCAAAATGATCTAAAGGATATCGATGATTTTTTAGAAATGATAAGGGAAAACAAATTATTTATTAGTGACGAAGAAGCTGCCTTTCTACCTTGGTTTACAACAGATCAAATAATTAGTATTCGTTTAAAAGCTGATAGGATTTTAACTAAACTACGTACCTTCACCATTCATCTAAGAAATAATAATGAGCCGGATGTTAAAAATAC
Source organism: Fodinibius sp. GM21 (assembly GCF_058386955.1). Lineage (NCBI taxonomy): Bacteria > Pseudomonadati > Balneolota > Balneolia > Balneolales > Balneolaceae > Fodinibius > Fodinibius sp. GM21. Next base: position 582,483 of record NZ_JBYEIQ010000003.1, read on the forward strand.
AACAAATGAATTTACCGATATAATTTGGGAAACAATTGAACTACTTCAAGGTATTGAAAGCCTAATTACGACAGCAAAAAGAATTAGGAAAAGAAACGTGATTTTTGAAGCATTGAACCCAAATGGTTAAGTAGGAATTTAATTATGTATTAACTTTCTTTTTACCTAAAGACTATTGGTTTTATAACCACTTCTTTCGTTAATTACTAAATAATCAACAACTTACGGGCAGCCCTAATCACGGGCGTTTTGCTTATGAAAGGAATAACAGAAACCCTTAGAACTACAGTACTATTCGTATGCTTACTTACATTAGTCGGTTGTGCAAGCGGGTCTGCTATTGTAACTGGGAATGAAAGACCGGCCACCAATCCGAATGATGTTAAGCTTTATCTTGACCCCCCTCAGGAATACGAAACCATTGGCATTGTAGAGGCCTCAAGTGAGATTCAGTTATCTTCCCAAGCTGCTACAGATCGAGCAATCAAGGAATTGAAAAAACAGGCGGCAAAAATTGGGGCCAATGGTATACTTATAACCAATACTGAGAGTAAATCTGGGGAAGTAGTTGGATTTAACTCTGAAGGTATTTTCTACGGGGATGCAAGTGACACAAAGACTGCAAAAGGAAGGGCTATTTATGTAACTCGAGAATAAATATTATATCTCCCATGACCGAAAATGAAGCCTTAAAACTTGCCAAAAAATATCTCTCGGATAACATTGACTTAGAAGTTCATTCCGAATCATCCCCTCCAAGTGGGATTTATCGGTCTAATCCCAGCAACGAAATCTTAATAAGTTTTTCGCTGTTCGACGAACCAAGGGTTGGTTCATCAAAACTCCTTTCAGTTTCAAAACTTGATGGAACAGTCCGATATATTGGTCATAAAGGTGAGTAACATTACTTCGTCTAATACCTAAAACAGTCAAGAGATGTCAAGATTTTTGAGCATGGAAATGCCGCTTAAGATCTCTAAACACTACTAATGCCCAAAAAAATCTTGCCTATCCTTTAGTAATTGTAGCAATAAAATTACTCTTTAGGTGCAATAATAGGTAGCTCATTCTATCGTCATCATCCTTTCGGAACCCTCATGACAATTCGTTCAAACAGAACACCATAATGTGGTCAAAAGTAGGACCAATTTTTTACCACCTGATTCTCAATTAGTTCAACGTATTTCAAATTTATGCAAGCATCATGAGCATCAATGTGCTACTCAAGAGCTCTAAACGCTACTTATGCTCAAAGATAATCTTGAACCTGCTTCCCCGATTATTTTAATAAAGTTACCTCTTTTGGGCGTTAAATGAGACAGTCCATGCGAAGGCAATTCTCATTGATAAGTCTTGGATACTACCTCTTCATTGATGATGTCACATTCTCAATTAGTAAAAGAGATTAAAAGATTTGGTGAGCATAACGAGCATTATAATGCTCGTTATGAGCTCTAAATACACTTTATGCTTAAAGTTTTCTTTTACAAGGTTTACCCATCCTGGACATTAATCGGGTATCCGTGTTAAGATATTTTCCTTTGTAAATTCTTTGTTTCTATCTCCTTGTTGAGACCACTCTCATTGTGTCATCATATTCTAAATCAGTTCAAGTAAGTTCAAGTTTATGCAAGCATCGCGAGCATCAATATGCTTGCTACGAGCTCTAAACACTATTGATGCTCAAAAATAATCTTGAACCTGCATTCACAAATTTCTGCCATAAAATTACCTTCCTAACCATCAAAAGACCAACTCATTTAACTGCTCGCGCCGAGCTCTCCAAGAGGGCATATATTTATCCAGCAGCTTCTTAAATCGCTCGGTATGCAAACGCTCTTCTAAGTGCACCATCTCATGGACGATTACATATTCCAGACACTCGGGCGACTTCTTGGCCAGCTCAAGATTAAGGATGATCTTTTGATCCTCTGTAATACATGATCCCCACTTTGTTTTCATTTGGCGAACTTGCCACTCCCTTACCTGCATTTCCATTTTCTGTTCCCACTTTTCAACCAACGGCGGGATCTGCTTCTTTAACTCCTTCCGATAGAACTCTTTGATTACCTCTTCCCTTTTCTCTCGGCTGGCACCCGGACGTACATATAGATCCATATACTTTTTATTACGGATCTGCACTTCGGGTGGGGCCTCGCGCTCTATGATATTAAGCAGGTACCGCTGCCCTTTAAAGTAGTGGCTCTCCCGCTGTACATACTGCCGCTCCGGCTGGCGATTTTGCTCTTCAAAGCCACGTATATGCTTCTTGATCCACCCGAGCTTGGATACAGCAAACATACGAACCGACTCCGTGCTCATGTCTGCAGGGCTCGATATCCGCACGCGTCCCGTAGGCGGATACACCGCCAGGTGCATATTCTTGATATCCTTCTTCACCACATCAATGTCGATGCCGGATACCGATATTTGTGTTTGCTCAATGTCAGTATTCATGCTGCTCGCGGATAATATCCATGATTTCATCCAGATTATAGTTGCCGGGCAATGCCTTTTTAACGGCATTCCGCAGCATCCGTTCCTTGATCGGATTCTCCTCGCGCCAGCCGTCTTTAGCGTTATAGCGGACGGTCTCATCCAGGGCCAGTGCCAGCTGCTTATCCTCACCCAAATTATCATACAGCGCCTTCTGCCCGTCCGTTTCGAGCTCTTCGGGGTATTTCTCTTGCCCCTCACTGCGCTTGACCTTCCGCGCCAGCTTCTCCAGCTTCTTTAGGTACCGAGCATATTCGGCCGCCTCCTGCTTGCGCTTACGAATCAGCTCCTCCAGCAGCTCCGACATCTTATCGTAGTACTTAGGATTGGCGGGACGCTCCTCCACAATCACCTTGCGGATATTATTCTCTATGGTCTCGGCCATTGCATCCTGGTCCTGTTGGATATTCTCTGAGACCACTTCATTTACAGCAGAAATGCCCTTGTTGACAATCAGGTCGACCAGCGTAAAATCATCGAGGGAGGAAATCTTTTTACTGTGCTCGGCGTCAATATACATATCGATCAGGTTACGCATACCCGGCTCGTAGGTTTTTAAGTCGACGTAATCGCCGCTGGCTTGCTTGATATCTTCCTTCAGATCCGAATAGAAGGTCACTTTTTGCTTAATATTAGCAGCTTCTTCTGCTTTATATCCCGCCTCATCCATCTCATTGGCCAGATCTCCGTAGGCCCGTACCAGCGAGGATACCATCTTGTAGAAATTAACGCGCTTCTCCTGGTCCTCCTTGATCTGATCTTCGGTCTTCCCGTCGGTATCGGTACCGAAAAACTCCTTGAACTCCTTTAACGTTTTGGGATGCACCGGCTCGCAGAGCGCCTCCACTTTATCGAGCGCTTCATCCAGCTTTTCTCTGGCCTGCTCGTAGCGATCCTTCAGCAACCCGTCTACATCTTCGTCGTCATAGCCCTCAAAGGCTCCACTGGTATAGGTGCTAATCGACTCTTCCAGACTTTCGAACAGATCCATGTAATCAATGATATATCCATACCGCTTGTCATCACCGTCCAGGCGATTGACCCGACAGATGGCCTGAAACAGGCCGTGGTCCTGCATCGACTTGTCGATGTACAGGTAGGAAGCCGGTGGGGCGTCAAAGCCGGTGAGCAGCTTATCTACCACAATTAACAGCTTCATACGCGCCGGTTCATTCACAAATTTCCTTTTGGCCTCTTCTTCAAACTCCTCGGTGGACTGCCCATCCAGCATCTCAGTGTAGATCCGATACTTGAGCTGCTCTTCAGTTTCACCCTGTCCAGTTTCTTCGCCTTTGATGTCGTTGATGTTAGGCTCAAAAGAGGTGACCACTGCGCAATGTCCTCGCAGGTCGGTCTGCTGGAAGAGCTCGTAATATTTGCAGGCCTCTGCTACCGATGACGCTACCAGCATGGCATTACCGCGACCGGATATCAAACGCGGTTCGGTCTCAAAATCTTTATAAATATCCGTGACTACTTTGTTCAAGCGCGACTTGGAGCTCAGCACTTTCTTAAGCGTGCCCCATCGCTGCTTGAGCTGCATCTTCGCGTAGTCATTCAGTCCTTTGGTCTCGGCCTCAAACCACTCATCTATGCTCTCTTGGTCGGTAATCTTCTGATCAATGTCCCGAGCTTCATAGCGCAAGTCGAGCACTACATTATCATCTACCGCCTCATCAAATTTGTAAGTATGAATATAGGGACCGAATACCTCCAGGCTGGTCTTTTTATCATCTTTGAGCAGCGGCGTGCCGGTAAAACCAACAAACATCGCATCGGGCAGGATGGTCTTCATTGCCTTGTGGAGCTTGCCCGACTGCGTGCGGTGGCATTCATCCACAAATACGTATATGTCGCCTTTAGCCTTAAAGTCGGAGGGCAGCTGCTTCTGGATGTCCTCAAGATACTGTTCTATGTCGTCTTCCCCGTCTCGCGCCCCAAACTTATGCACCAGCGAGGAGATGAGCGGGATATCGTGACTGTTGAGCTTGTCGATCAGATCCGCGCCGCTGGTAGCTCGCTCCATGTTTTCGTTGGCATCATTGAACACTCGCGTGATCTGCTTGTCCAGCTCCGTACGATCGGTGATCACCACCACCCGCGAATCAGTTACGTTCTCACGAATCCACCGGGCCAGCCATACCATCGTCAGGCTCTTGCCACTACCCTGCGTGTGCCAGATGATCCCGTCCTGCCGCTCGGCAACACTCTCCTGGGATGCCTTCACCCCAAAATACTGGTGCGGCCGGCTTACAATTTTGTTGCCCCCATCAAAGAGGATAAAATCATGCATGATCTCGATCAGGCGCTCTTTGTTGCACAGCTGCGTCAAGTGCTTGTCGAGGACATAGCCAAATTCTTGGTCGGTCTCTTCTTTCCACTCCTGGTAGAAGCGGTCGGGCGTGCCGGTGGTCCCATACCGAAGTCCTACGCTGTCATTCCCCGCCATCACCAACTGTATGGTGTTGAAGAAGGGCTTAATAAAATGGTTGGACTGATTATCTAAATTCTGACGAATGCCCTCTTCCACAGATACCTTCGATCGCTTCAGCTCCAGGACGCCCACCGCTATACCGTTCACATACAGCACGATATCGGGACGCTTGGTATGCGTTCCTTTCACCGATACCTCCTGGGCCACTCCAAAATGGTTGTTCTGCGGATGCTCCCAGTCGATAAAATGGACCGTTTCCTTTTTTGCCCCCTTCTCGGCCTTCACGCTCACCCCGTACCGCAGCATGCGATAGACCTTTTTGTTGCTGTCATACAAGTCATCCATCTGCACGGCCGCGGCGCGACTGAGCCTGTGCACTGCCTTGTTAATCAGCGGTTGAGCGATGCCCTGCTCCTGCATCCACTCCTGCAGCAGCTCTTCTTCTACATTTTTGTTATCGGCGCGGTCCTGCCAGTCGCCCAGGTAATCAAAATCCAGGCGCTCTTGAAATAATTGCAGTACTCTATTTTGAGTATTGCGCTCTACTTGTCCAACGTCACTCATTATTCAAAAAGATTTATGTATTGTTTGAATACGTAAAGTCTATTTCGTTCTGCTCCCGTTACCTCTGTTAATATATCAAGATCTTCTAAAGAGTCTATGAGTTTGTAGGCCGTAGGCATTGAGACATCGGCAGCCTTACTTACCCCTTCAGCTGTAATAACGGGACGCTCATATAATTGTCGGACCACCCGTTGCGCCTTGCCAACCCTTTTGCCCATCTCCTGCAGATCTTCATCCACTTTTTGCTGGAGCTGCATAATGGCGTCAAAAGTTTCGATACCATTTTTGGCAGTTTCAATAACTCCAGCTAAAAAGAACTTTATCCATTGTATAATATCATCCTTTTCCCGAACCCGCATAAGGTTGTCATAATACTTGGTGCGATGACGTTCAAAAAAATCAGATAAATACAGAATGGGCTGCTTTAAAATATCTCTGCTGACCAGATATAGCGTAATCATAAGCCTGCCCACTCGACCATTACCATCCAGGAATGGGTGAATGGTTTCAAACTGGTAATGAACAATCGCAATTTTAATCAGATCCGGTAAATGAATTTCCTCATTATGGACAAAATATTCCAAATCACTCATCAGGTCTGGAATACTCTCAGGAATAGGTGGAATAAACAGGGCATCGTTGATCGTAGCGCCGCCAATCCAATTCTGGCTCGTTCTGAATTGGCCAGGCTGCTTTTGCTCTCCCCGTACCCCCTGCATTAACACCTCATGCGTATTTTTAATCAGACGAGAGGAAAACGGCAACTCCTCCAGCTCATTTATAGCTACATCCATAGCTTCTATATAGTTCTGCACTTCCTCCCAGTCATCCCTCTTTTCCGGGGCAACACTTTCTTTGTCAAGAAGGGCTTCCTCCATGTTCGTTTGCGTACCCTCAATTTTACTACTCTGGGTTGCCTCCTTGGCCACGTGCATGCTAATGAACAGGTCGATATTGGGAATATATTCGGAATACATATCCAGCCTTCCCAGCTGCCGATCTGCCTGGCTCAATAGATTAAGGATCTCCATATTATCGAGCTGCCACTGCCGATTCATGGGATTGGGCTGAAAACTCTGGTAATGATCCTGATTTATATATGTACCTGCTTTAAAGTCTTTCACTTAACCTTTAATAAGAATTATACTATTTAATTAAATGGATCTTTCCTTAAATAAGGAAGATACTTATTTAAATCAATCGCCTATTCCTTAAATAAGGCAACCATTTAACCTGGTTATTAAAGATATCATCATAATATTAAATAAAGCGTAGCCTAATTTAAGGAAATGCTGATAACGTTAATTAAGCGCGTATCTAATTAAATAAAAGCCAAAACCTTAAATAAAATGAGGATGGTAACCACCTCAATCCTATATACGAAAAGCACGCTCGGGACAGGATCACACCAACCTCGTCTTCCCGGTTAGCAGCTCTTGCATCATGCCCTGCTTGATTTGCTCGTACTTGGCGCGCTTAGACTGCAAGGCCTGAATCTCCGTATCCATGTCACTAAGAATCTGGGCAATAGCTTTTTGTTCTTCGGTATTGGAAGGAATATATATTGGAAATTCTTTAATTCTTGATATAGCTAATTTAGGCTGGGCACCAATCGTTTTAGTTGTCTCAATTTCATCCTGTATTGCTGGAGACATTAAATAATGTTTGAGATAATTTTTATGACACTGAATGTTAGTAAGTTTATCAGCATTCTCTGTAAGATTTGCTCCGTCTAACTTTTCTGGAACCTCTCCAACTATTCCCAAAGTACCAGCAACAGAGATAAATAAATCATCTATAAATATTCTATAGTTTTTTATTTGATGATATGCTTCCTCAGGTACATACTGAATATTTTGAAGATTAACTCCACCCTGGTACATATCAGCAACCTTTATGTATGGATAAGAATTTTCTGAATCTTGTAAACTCCATCCTTTAGGCAACCTTTTCCCTCCTTTAACATCAACAATATCCTCCAAATTCTTCTCCTCCCACTCCTCATCAAAGCCTGGCAACCGTTTCTTGCCGGTAAGCAGCTGCTGCATGGCGCCTTTTTTGACCTGCTGCTTCTTTTCGATAAGGGCATCGAGTTCGGAAATCAGGGCATCTACATCGCTCAGGGCCTCGGCGATGGCTTTCTGTTCTTCAACGGTTGGGGGGAGGGCAACTTTATGCTCCTTTACCACATCCCAATCTGCCCGAGGCATATGTGTACCGGTTGACTTGTTTGAAGCTTCAATAAAACTATCTAACTGAACAATGTAATAGAGAAATTTGCTGTCAACCCCATCACCTTTTGGAAAGACCCATATTTCAGTAGAGCAAGCTCCGTCAAATTCCGCATAATGAAACTTACGTAAGTAGGGTCGTAGTTTACCAAATAGAACATCGCCCTCTGAAAATATAGTTTTTGTGCTTTTCTGGTCTTGCAAATTGGAATATCCATCAACTTGACCAGTTCCTTGCTGGATATGCTCAAGTTCTATACATCTAATATCATCCCTATCAGTCTTACCAGCTGAGATTCTTAAGCTTGAAGGTTTTGTAATATTTCCAAACTCCTGTTCCTCCCAATCTTTGGGAATCACACCAACTTCGGTACGCTTATATCCTTCGGGAACAGTATTTTTTTTCGGCTTTTCGGTAACTACTTCCATGCAATACCCATCGTTTCCAGGTGACTGTTTACTTTTTCCTCCAGCGCTTCCACTTTGGAGTCAATCTCTTCCACGGCGCGATCGTACCGCTCGGCCAGCTCTTTCAAACGTTGGGTGAGGCTGCGGGACACCGCCTCCACTTCATCTTCAATCTTCCCACGAATGTCGGGCAGCCACTTGTCATCAACCACCAGCGTTTTCACCTCATCGGGCGATAGTTCCGGGTACTTGTCATTCACCTTTTTGCGCAGCGCTTTTTCGGCTTTCTTCACCTTCTTCTTGGCCTTGGAAGCCGCATCGTAGGCGTCTTTGTATTCCCGAACTACTTCGTATTCTTCGGCATCCTCAGGACTGTTTTTAATCTCCTTCAACCGGCTCTTTAAATTGGTCTTGGTTACATTGCCGGCATCGCTCAGGCAGTTGCCCAGCAGTCCATCTTCGTGGGCATGCTCCTGTTCCAGCTCGTCCATCGTCTGGTCGGCCGTTTCCTGCTTCTGTTTAAGCTGTTCAATTTCTTTCTGCTCATCCGGGAAGTAGCGGTCGATCACCAGGGACTTAGGAATGAGCTCGCATTCAAACTGTCCTTTTTTGATCTTGCCCGTGCTGGTTCGTACCGGCTCCAGGGTAGCCTTCCATCCGTCCTCCACAATCATATAGACGTCATCCTTCATGGTATCGGCCCAGTAGTCCATCAGGTGCTGGTAGATGTCGTATTTATCAATGAGCGTGGTATCCGAATAGGCCCTCAGCAGATCCTCCGAAAGGTCTTCAATAAATTCTGTGGGACTGGTGTCTTCGGTGATACCCTTCAAGTCTTCGTAATGCTCATTCTTCCAGGCTTCAAATACATCATCCAGTTTGCGCTGGTATTGTTGAAACTCCGGATGGGCAAAGATGATATCGTTGATGGCGTCCTTATCCACCGTTAATTCAACATATTGCTCTCGCAGCGGTTCAAACAGATCTTGTTTTAGGGTAGGATACACCTGCCAAAATCGATCCAGCTCGTCAATATCCCGCTCGGGAATCCCGCCTTTCAGATGCGCCTGGAGATCCTGGATGTCCTCCTCTTCGGTGGTATCGATATAGCGAGGGATGTTCAGATTGTAATCGTTGTCGGCAATCTCTTCGTTCGGGACCATCCGGGCATAGCCTTCGGCTTCGCTCTGGCTCCGGAAATAGTCCACCACCTTATGGATGTCTTGGTCTCGCAGTCGGTTCTTGTTGCCATCTTTCTTATAACCCTCACTGGCATCGATCATAAAAATACCGTCGCGGTCCTCGGCCTGCTCCTTGTCCAGCACCAGGATACAAGCCGGAATGCCCGTCCCGTAAAAGAGGTTGCTTGGCAGCCCGATCACGCCTTTGATATAGCCACGCTCAATCAGGTTCTTGCGTATGGTCTCCTCGGCATTGCCCCGGAACAGCACGCCATGCGGCAGAATCACCGCCGCCTTGCCGGTGCTTTTCATTGACTTAACAATATGCAGCAGAAATGCATAATCCCCGTTGCTCTTGGGCGGCACACCAAAACCGTCGAAACGGCCATAAAAATCATTTTGCGGATCCAGTCCGTTGGTCCACGCCTTATAGGAAAAGGGCGGATTCGCTACCACATAATCGAAGCGTTTGAGTCCGCCGTTCTCCGTAAACTTGGGATCCGCCAACGTATTACCGCGTTTGATGCTGTGCACCGCTGTCGGCTGATTATGCAGCACCATATTCATCTTGGCCAGCGCCGAAGTGGCGTTATCCATCTCCTGTCCATAAATCGTAATATCAACATCAGCCTCGTTGGCTACCTTCAGCAGTAGCGATCCCGACCCGCAGGTGGGATCATAAACCGTATCCGTGGGCTTGTCCGCCTGCTCTACACCTACCACTTTCGACAGGATGCGAGAGACCTCGGCCGGGGTATAAAACTGTCCCTTGCTCTTGCCGCTCTCGGTTGCAAAATGGCGCATCAGGTACTCATAGGCATCGCCCAGCAGGTCGTCCCCGCCGGCGCGGTTGTCGGCAAAGTCCAGGGCATCGTTCTGGAAAATACCGATAAGCCGGCTCAGGCGATCTACCTTCTCCTTGCCGCTGCCCAGCTTATCGTCGTCATTAAAGTCTGTCTGGTCGATCACGCCCTGCAGTCCGTTGGCCTCGGCAATGGGTGCAATAATATCCTTATTGATGCGGTCCCCGATATCCTGCTTGCCCTTGAGCTTCACCATATCGTCAAAGCTGGATCCCTCGGGAATTACCAGCAGGGCATCATCCTGCCCGGCATACTTATCGGATACGTATTTAATGAAGAGCATGGTCAGCACATAATCCTTGTACTGGGAGGCATCCATCCCGCCGCGCAGCTCATCGCAGCTTTTCCAGATGGAGGAGTAAAGATCACTTTTCTTGATAGCCATATATTATTTGAAGTTGTATCCCTGGAATTGATTTTGATTTAAAATAATATTCTAAGGGCACTTATAAAGATGGATTTTGATAAGAATTGACTTAGTAATTAGACCAATAATAAATCTTAACAAACTTAATACGGAATTACTGAATCCAGTCCTTTAATATCTTCAGGGGTAGTAATGATAAGATTGCCGCCTAATCCATCTTGGTTTCTACCTATGTGAGTATCATCAGGATACAACACTTTATGCTGGGGATGATTATTTCTCAGGTTCCACCCGATGCACCCCTCAACCTGCCTGAGAAGTTTAGCTTTGATATCCAGCGGAGCAAAGAAAATACTAATAGATTGGATATACTTTACCGCATCCTCATGATGTTGCTGATATGCTTCTAACTGTTTAACAGGTCCTTGGGAACTTTTATCTCTCCATAAACCTCCCCAGAGTTGAACGCATTCACCCTTTGAGGCTTTATCCGGATCAAAGATTCCGTAATTAAATCCCAGGGTATGGATCAAATGCTCCTTTTGTCTTTTCCCCATTGACTTGGTTTGCCCCACGTAATGAATAAGATATGAGGCATCCTCCTCCTGGCGAAACGCCCATAAATACACTCCCGGTGATTGCGCATAGGGAGAAGTGAAAATTAAGTCATTCCCTTTATTAAAAGAATAGGGCCCCTGGAAGTTGACGTCAATATCCATAATAAATAATTGGTGATATCATAGTTTAAGCTGGCAATATCGTAATTATTATACTACTAAAATATTAGATTGAGAATTATACAATTGCCCAATATTACTTCATCAATTAAAAGAAATAGATCCCCGAGTAATTCTTTTTATTTTATCCGTTGACATTTAAGGGTAACATTAGGTTAGGGTTTAGGGGCATAGCAAGATAACCCTCTTCTACGTCCCATCGGTATCAAGGATTTCACAATATTAGGTTCCTGTAGAAAGAGTTTGTTATTCCGGTACCGTATTCTATCAATACTTACGAATCTTTTTGTTGGATTTCCCTTGAGTTTCACCGGAAGCTGGATTAGGTCCTGTTTCTTAAGTTCCGTAAATTCTGCTGGGGTCCAGTTAAGAACCTCGGCATAAGATTGTTTATTCTTAATATAGCCAACTCCAGCTGCGCTACTTCTTAGCCGTTGTGCTGTATTAATAGAAAGCCCTAAAATATTTGAAAGACTGGATAAGGAAATAGAGGCAGCGGGTGGCTCGGAGCCGTTGATGGTTCTCCCTATTTTTGGCTCTGACCGCTGCCTCCTTCCTGTTATTGCCAGAGATGCACAAACAACTCCGGCCAAGTATTCTTTAAAATTGTCTAAATCCTTTGGGTACATTACTGCGGCTCTGGCAAACTGCCAGTTCTCAATTTTGTGGATTCTATTAAACCCTCTAAAGTGATACCATCCAGCGGCATGATTATAACCGATCCAGTTCCAGTTAAATAATTCTGAAAAATGCCTATATACCGTTCGCTCACTCACACCCGTAAACTCTGCAATTTGTTTAGCAGGCCGTTGCTGCTTTCTTGCCTTACCAGAATAAAAAACAAACTTTGAAGCAAGGAATGTTTGTACGGGACGAACTCTAACCATACGTGAGCTCGCGAGAGAGAATAAAGCCAATTCCACGGGTATCATTATATAGGCCGGCTTCATTTAATTCACCTGTCTTGCCTAATAGGTGAACTGAGAAATAGCACAAGGGAACTGGCTAAACAATTGCTCAACCTATCAACAGGTACCGGTAATTTATTGACTATTTCACTGGAAGCTTGCTCTTTGACTGGTGGTCGTTTCATTATCTACTATCTTTTTCAATAGCATTACCACCATTATCCAACCATTCTTTTACTTCGGATTGGCGAAACCCAACAGCCCGGGGGCCAAGCTGTAGTTTTTGAACTGGAAACTTTCCTTCATCCATCCACCGGTAGAGTGTGGATATATGTATACCACCAAGTAACTTACATACTTCATTCGGGCGTAATATCTGGAGATCTGAATTGCTCATAGCTTATAGGCTTTTAGTTTTGATTAACCACCTATAAGCTATCTTTAAATTTTACCCCAGGTAAGATGAATAAGGGTTATTAATCCCCTTACTAACCCTCTCTTAAAAATGATAATTCATTAAGGCCAACTTTCGTCGGTGATCCTTCATTGCACTTAATGAAGGCTTACCATCACTTTCAGGATCCGCCTCATGTCTCTTAATCAGCTCTTGATCTATTTTGCAGAAATATGGCTTACCATTACGTTTATAGCATCCATCTTCTTGATGATATAATTCAAAAAACCATTTCTTGGTTTTTGCCTTAGCAAAATCTTCAGCCCGACCACCAGTTCCAGCTATTTTTAACTGTTCTTTTTTAGATAAGTCTTTGTAACGTTTTAATTCCCCAGGATAATTTTTTGTAATTATTTGCTTTTGGATATTCGTTAGAATCTTCAATTTATACTCTACTTTTGCAATATTCTCACAAATCAAAATTCCTTGCAGCACTGGATACGCTGCATAACCATTATATTTTTGGCCAGTAGCTTGTTCATATATTTCTAAAATCTTATTAGTAATTTTAAGAAACTGTATTACAGTATGTATTCTTAATTCAATCCAACCTATTCCATTAATAAATAAATCGTATATAAAACCCTTAAGGTCTGATTTCTTTTTCTTAAGATCATCATTGAATGGTTTTCCTTTACTTTCAGCAATCCTCTCAATGTTATCAATCATTTTGTGACACTTTCTCACATAACCTTCAAGATCATACTTCAGCCGCTTTTTCTGCTTTGGAATGTCGGATATTAAAGTAGCGAAGCCAACCTCTGCATTAAATTTATCTCTTGCATAAGCCTCAACATATTTATCGTAAAGCACTACTGTAAAATCATTTCGATTAGCCAATTCAATTTCTAACTCTTCTATTTCAAGTTCAATAATCCCACTTTTATACAATGCCTTCTCTTCCTTATTCATCTCTTGATCTAAGTCAATCATAGCTATCCTATATTTTTACTTTCTCATGAACTAATATTTTTTGTAATTCTAAAGCCCAAAGATTCATTGCATTTTTCTTTTCTTCTAAGTACCCATGACGATCATAAATAGCAGTTACCTGATCATCACCAGCCAATCCCTTATGATTTAGGATCTTACCTAATACGGTTCTATCAACCCCCAGTTTGGCCATATAAGTGGCAACCGTTCGTCGCAAGTCATGCGGCCTAAAATCCGAAACATCAGACTTTTCCTGTATCGTTACCCTTGCCCTGGTAAGCCATTTCATCGGTGCGTTATCTTCCTTAGGTGAGCAAAAGACATAATCGGTTTCACCGGTAAGTGGCTGAAGCTTATCAAGAATCTGCAAGGCCATGTCTGATAATGGGACAAGATGCTGCTCATTATTTTTAGCAAGGCGCGCCGGTATTGTCCATATGTTATCTCTAATATGATCCCACCTCATGTGCATGGTTTCTGTTTTGCGCTGGCCTGTAATTAATAGCATTTTCAAGACTGATCCGGTAGGCTCTTCCCAGTCATCGAAGTAGGCCCATAGCTCACGTATCTCATCCGGACTATAATACCGACTCCGTTTTTGCTCAACATCCTTACCGGTCTTGGTCTTTTTATACTTGGGCACGTTACTCACTGGATTGGCCTTTTCTGTTAAGCCTCTATCTATAGCAAAATTATAGATCTTAGATAACCGTGCTCTAATACGATTTGCCATAACCGGCGCGGGATCTTGACCTTTAGATTGACCATAGGCTTTGGCATCTAAAAGGCTCATAATCTGATTCCGGCTGATATCATCAATGGGATACTTGCCTAACTTTGGGATAAGCTCTTTGTCAATGATCCGCTTATATTCGGCGCGTGTCCGCTCCTTTAGGGTAGGCACATACTTCTCCTTGAACTCTTCTGCAAGCTCTTTAAAAGTCTTGGGATCAGGTTTATGTTTCCGCTTGTCCTTTTCAGCCTGGGGATCTATACCCGAATCAACCTTGGCCTTTATCTTTGTTACATCCTTCCGCGCTTCCTTTAGGGATTTTGCGGGAAATGTGCCAATCTTATAACGGCGCTGTTTGCCATTAAAATAATATCGGTAAGTAAATGTTTTTGTCCCCGCTCTTGATAATCGAAGCTGTAAGCCCTTTTCATTTTCATCGTAGAAAGTGATAGGCTTCTCACTTGGCTTGAGTGCCTCAATGAATTGGTGCGTTAGAGTCTTTTTAGGCATAACATGGTCTAATCGGCTAATACCGTGCCCAAATTCTAATTTGGGCACGATTTGGGCACAAGAATAACAGGCACTTAGCCATATTTAAAGGAATTTATAAGAATAAATGTACCCCCTAAAATCATGATAACCAAATATTTAGGCTATCTTAGTCTAAAATAAAAGAATTAATAAGAAGATTGTGTTTTCTACCTGTCACGCAGGAGGTCGCGAGTTCGAATCTCGTCCGGATCGCTTTTCATAAACCCCTAGCTTTCAAAGAGTTAGGGGTTTTTTTATTGGATTAAAAAAATTCAAAATTTCTTTAAAAACCCCTCTCGGGGTAACATCGGGGTAACAACGCGAGGGGTACTAAGGCGACTTTACGGCAAAATCCAATCCTCCAATTCTCGCAGTTTCAGACCCATCATTAAGATAATCTCTCTAACTTGGGTGAACTATGCTCTTGGGAAAATATCTTAGGCTTTACATTTCTTTTTTTACCGACTTTTCAAGAGCACCTTTTCAAGCTTCTTGCCCATCTCTTGATGTTTTTGTTTATCCATTTTCTTGAGATTTATGAGTTTCCACCGTACTCCCGGCATTTCCCTTAAGTGACCAACCGAAAATAAGTCCCATTTCGGTTCCGCTTGCTGAAAGCTTAAAAGGAATTCCTTCTGTTTGTCGGTCAATCTATTTAAAAGCAATTTCGGCAACTCTTCCTGAACTTCTACTAAATCATTTAAAGGAACAGGCTCATTGGTCATTCCTTCAAACTCAGCTTTATAGATATTCTCAATATCCACCGGGTTAGGATTTAACAATTCATTCAGGGGACGCGAATGGCTAACCAAATAACCTAGAAACGCCGTCACCATTTGCCCGGTTAATCCCTCATTTTCAAGCAATAGTTTCACATCAAAAAGGTCTCGGGGATGTTGGCGATCCAGTGCTGCACAAATCTTTCCGCCGTAAAGATCCTCCATCGATAGGGTAGGAATAGCTGCATACATTTCGAATTCATCCTGGACCCTAGCTACTAGCTCTTTCTCAACAGATCCAAATAATCTTCCTCGCAACACCGTGTTTACTTCCAACTTTACTTGGGAAGCATCACTTCTAATGAGGATCTTACTCAGTGTCCCACCACTTTTTTGCGTAGTAACGTTTGAACCAGGGATCCTTAATGAAACAGCTTCTGCTATGTGCTCTACTCCCTTTCTAATTTCACTTAATGATTCTTCCCTATTTTTAATTGGGATATACGTTAGATCAATATCAACGGATAGTCGCGGGAAATCCCGCCAAAAAAAATTAATAGCAGTTCCACCTTTGAGAGCAAATTCTTCAACTTCTGACACAATAGGTAGGACTTTTAGCAATAGCCGTACTTGATTCCGATAACGATCGATCATTGGTCCTCCCTGGATAACTCCGGTACTACTATCTTATATTTTTTATTTAGTTTACCGCCTTTCAATATTTCCCTTTTTCCTTTCCCAAAATCTATTTTTGCAGTATCTATTCTCTTGAGCCAACTATGTTGATGATGCTCGGCCATATACATAAATAGTCTCTTTACTCGTACCGAATTACACACTTCGAGTAAATCCTGTAGTACATTTGGGCGTAATGATCCAAGCCCCTCCATGATGTAATTAGCCTCATCAAAGCCTTCCTTCTTCGGTACATCATAAAGATACTCCAGTATCGCTCGTTCAGCAGATGATATTCGGACTTCTATCTCTCGAACTGTTGCATCTGAAAACGCATTTACTTCGTTCGAAAAAAGAGTAACAGACCGTATATCTAATTGGCTCTTCCACTTATCATAACTCTTAAACCATGACGGGAGCCATAGTTCAGGTGTTTTCCATAATATTACCTTGTCACGATCAGCCATTTTGATATAATGCCCGTAACCCTGCAACTCTAATGCTGTTTTACCCCCAACATGTATAGGGAGTTGTTCTAGTTTCTGCAAGGCATATAGGGCCCCTGTCCACGATACTTCATCGCCTTTTCTTTTATATGCTCCTTGGCCAATCCGCTCTAACCACCCACTGTTTTTATAGTTATCAACTGATTGCCGAGATACGTCCTGTCTCTTTAACCAGTTAGTGGTTATAACAGTGCCTTGAGGCCACTTTTGTAATATTTGGTTTATTTTTTTCAATATTTGTCAACGTTTTATTGACATATTTAAATATATTTAAACTAGCAATGGTTTAAAAAATACTATATTTGTCAACAAAATATAGACAAATATTAATTTTTTTAAACTAAATTAGCTTTATGTTCATAAACTTCTCTTGTTCACGAAACGTGAACAGTAATAAAAAAATGAACAAGAGAATTTGGAATTCAACTATGTGCTATTGTTTCTGCATAGGGTCGAATCACATTTTGTACTCTACATATTTTAGCAAATTTATCAATCTCATTGAATGAAGCTTTATTCTCTCTTATTCCATCTTTTAGAGCTTCTATCGCTACATCAAGACCAATCTTATTCCGGAATTTAAAACAATCAGCAATGGTCTTAGCCGGGCTATATACCTGAACCTCTATACCATCTATCTCATGGGTTTCTACGCCTTCGGTAAGACTATCTCCTGAAAACCTGTGAACTTTAATTGGAGGATGATCTAGCTTGGGGTTTCTCCTGGTTCTAGAAAGAGCTATATGAATTCTATGAGGAAGTTGCGTTGTCATACCATGAAAGTGCAGTGCTGAAATCAGACATATCCTGGCCGCCGGAATTTTCGTACCAATAATTGCCAGATCCGGATTGGACAGCGGCTCAGCAGAACTAGCTTTATATACTCCCCGTTCAAGCTTTTCCAGATATCCATGATCACGCATCCAATAAAGAATTCGACTGTGAATGCCTTCTTCAAGTGCCTCGGAAGTACGCATAATTCCACCGTGATTTTCAAACACGGCAAGCGTTTCCTTTATCTTTTCGTTGGATACAGACATAATTATAATTTTGCATACATTTATAAATAAGTGCATGCGATATTATCTACATAAAAACTACTGGAATCAATTCTAAACAACTAATCTCCCACCCTAATTAGCCTAATTAGGCCTAATTTAGGCTTTTTTATTAACTTAGTTAATGACTAAGATGATTTTTATCGGAATTTTTCGTATGTTCTATCTATATGGAACCACAAGAAATAAACCAATTACGAGAACGATTAGGATGGAGTTTAGCCAAATTTGGTCGCTATTTTGGTGTTACTGCACAAGCTGTTCTTAAATGGGAACGAGGGACGGCCCAGCCGAATGATTTTGCTCTAGCTACAATGATCCAGCTAAGAAAAAGATTAAATGCGGTTGAGGGGGAACAACAAAAACAACAATTCATAAATGGACTGAAAAGCGCACTTCTTACCGGAGGTATTGTTGCCTTATTAGCCTATTTATTTAACCAGGATGAATAACTATGGAAACCCAACCTACTGATAATACCTCTCTTACAGACAATTTTATATTCTTAAATGGGAAACAGTTAGCCGAAGTGTTAGATGTTGCAGCCCCTTCTCTTTCTGAAGCTGTTAAAAAGAGATACAATTGCGGGGGATACCCTGTATATGAATGGGCCGTTGAAACAGACTCAGGGCGCATTAAAGGATATGAAGTTCCTGCGTTTTTGGTCCCCGGAGAATATCAATTACTGGCCAAACGACAAAATCCAGTTGATGAAACACCTAAACAGTTTACTATTAGCCCTAATAAGGGTAAAAAAAGTGCAAATAAACCGGAACAGATCATCAATAACTATTCCCTCTTGCCGGAAGGAGAAGACTATGTCCGCCCCGCAGGGATGGTTACCCTACCGTTGGTACTGAAAAAAGCACTTGACCACGATACACCGCAAAGTCGGGCCGTTATTGGCGCTATCATAGCCATGTTGGGTGCTATTACCGGACATGCTGTTTCTAATAATGCTACGGGAGCAGGCATTGGGGCTATGACTGGATTTGGAATAGCTCTTTATATGTACAAGTATTCCAATCCTAATAATAGTTTGAGTAGCCAGCCCGTATTAACTCAATCGGTTAATAACCAAATGTTGTTAAAAGGCTATTCTGAAAGTTCTAATCAGTCAGGCTTTTTGCCTAATTAGACATCTATATAACACGTCTTTTATGGATCTTCATCAAGAAGTAAGAGTTCTAAATTCATCAGTTAAACTAATAACGAGTTATGTAAATTACTCCGTCTGTAATTTTCCTGATGACCGTTCTAAAATAGTAAAGACTGTACTCCCTAAGGGATTAAATGCAAAGAAATATTTTTACATACTACTCTTGGAGCTAATATCGGGAGTTAACAAGGAAATTATTCCAAGTAAAAATAAAGGTGATAATCTATTAAAACTGTTAAATAAAATATGTGATTCACCTCAATTAGATAAGGAATCAATTCATATAAATAAGTTAAATGAGGCCGTTTCTGAATTTCAGAGTTGGTTGATGCATGAATTCAAATACGAAATATATTCACAAAATATCGACGAAGAACTTTTAATTAAATTACTGAGAAAAGATGCTCTTTATTTAATTGGGAATAGGTACAAACATGCACTGCCTCGATCAAATAGAATACTAGAAAAACTATTGAAGATTTATAAAAAAAGTGGTGTAGAAATAAGTCCAGAAAAGGAAATTCTCATTTTAGAAGATATAGATAACTGGCTAATCGATGATTTTGGGGGTTATCATTTTACAAAATTGTGTGAATTAAGTGCTAACGTTTACAATGGAATAGTTCACTATGTAAGACCCGTCTATAATCGGGTTTATGTTAAAGAAGCACAATTCAGGTATTCATACAAAATACCTGAAGAAATTGACTCTGAAGATAGTAAATTCGAATTTTATGAGTTATTGAATAATATCAGGTCTCCATTCTTGCCAACTATAAAAACATGGAAACATTTAGAGAAAAAATATTAATGACTTTTTGAATAGGCTCGACTGTACATTAGACTTAATCTTACTGACTTAGTTATATCAAATTGTAATAATTTTATCCATTAATCTATTTCTTTGTGCTTGCCTCTGCCGATCAAGGATATATCTATCAAGACATATTAGGAGCTTATTTTATAGCTCAGAAACTTAGTGAAGGGAAAACATCTACAAAATTTAATTTTGATCATAAAAAAACTCCTGATGGAGTATCTGACAAGTTTGACGATCTTGCATTCTATCAAGAAGACCTAACAACGTTTCTACAGGTCAAATATAGCAATGATGACCATCAACATGCCTTAACCAAACAGGATTTTTCTTCGAGTGCTTCCTATGGCTTGGCACTATTTGATCTATTCGAGACATGGGATGCTTTGCATCAACCAAATTGTTCTTGGAGAGTATGCTTAGCATGGGATAAACCAGCCGCAGATGATCCTATTTCTAAAGTACTTACACAGATCTCAGATCAATATAGTCTCTTATCCGGAACGACATGTTATCAATTCGATTGTGATAAACTTTGGCCGGAAGGTAATGAAGTATTGCCTTCATGGAGAGCTCTTAAGGCTTGGTCTAAATCAGCTGACCGGGAGCAATTTAAAGCCTTTTTAGATTCCTTAATTATTGAAGTTGGGTATCCAAAGTCTTCACTTCTTCAAGATTACTCAAAGGGTCTTGAAAGCCTGTTAGCTCGTACTATTAAAAGTATTGGTATTGGTGTTTACCCAAACGATCATCTTAATGTTCGTCAAGTTGCAGAGAGCTTAAGTACCATTGCAAGAAGAATGAGAGCTACAAAAAATAGTACTCCTATTAGCTGTAACGAAATTGCTCAGGAGGTCGGCATAACCCAAGATTACGGAGGGATAGAGCAAAACTTTCCTGTTGATGAATCTTTACTCGTTGATACACCAGGACGTGTTGATCAAGTACTTAAGGCTTTAAAAGATCAAAATAAAGTAATTCTCACTGCAGAGCCGGGTGCTGGAAAGTCATGGTTTATTGAAAACCTCGAGAAATATTTAACAGACACCCAGACTGTAAAACACTATTGTTATACAGCACTTGAAGATCCCCTTTCTCTTGATCGAATCACTACCAACGTTCTGTATGGCAGCCTCATCACTCAAATACTTCAATCCGATCAAGATCTAAGACACTATAAGACTAAAAGGTACGCTTCAAATCTCGATGAATTGAACCGTCTGCTTAATAATATTGAGAAAGAAACACTACTAATCGTCGATGGTATAGACCATATTTGGAGAGTTTACCAAAAGAATAGAGGAGGAATTACTGAAGACGAGACAGCTATACTTGAAGCACTTACACAACTCGACTGCTCTAATCCTAATGTTTCACTCCTTGTAGTCTCACAGCCAATTGAGCAACTTAATGAACTTACATCTTTTGATAAATGCACATTAGACCCACTCAAAGAAGAATTCGTTAAAAACCTTTTAGAAAAACATGCTATCCAAAATTATGAAGTAGAGGGTGTTTCGCTTTCACAAGAGATTCATCAGAAAAGTGAAGGCAATGCTCTTTACATTAAATATCTTATCGACCATGCTGTTGAAAATAAGACACATTCCTCATTTGAATGGATAGCTTCACTCCCACCTTATGACTTCAATCTTACTGGATATTATCAGTATCTCTATGAGCAGATCCAGGAAGATGCCGGAGTTCCCAATGTTTTGTGTGGCGCAGACTTTTCATTGACAGAACGTGAACTCAGAGAAATAACTCATCGTGGAGATATTGTTGCTACACAACTCGAACAGTTAAAACCTATCCTCAATTATAAGACGGCTCATGGATATTCTATATACCATGAAAGTTTCAAGCGTTTTATAATTGACAGAATTAAGAAAGAGGGGGCTTCAATTGAGTATTTAGTATATCGGCCTCTAATTGAGTGGCTTGAAACTCATTCCTTTTTCAAATCAACAAAAGCCTATGGTCATCTTTTAAAACTTTATTATGAAGTTAACTCATATGATAAAATAGCAGAAACAATTGATATAGACTTTATCGATAAAAGCCTTTATTTCGCTCAACCCTTCCATAGAATCCGACAAAATCATGATTTGCAGAGAACATCGCTGAAATATGTCGATGAATTTACCCCGATGATTGTTATTGCAGAACAATCAAAAATCATCTATGAACTTGATCATGTCGCTGATAAAGTCCTTGTTAATTATCTTAATGCTATTAAAGGTATTCACGGTAGAGATTTAATGTATAGAGTCCTTTGGGATGGAGAACAGCTCTTAATAAACACTAAAGCTACCCTGAAATTTCTGACTCAACAAGCGTATGAAGGTGAATCCGTTATTCATTGGGATATTGTCTCCTTCACTTCAGGTATTCCCTATGAACAACTCGGTTTCGTCGCAGTTAAACTTCTTCATACCAACAATTATGAAAAGTTTGACGATCTGATTAAGAACGTGTATGAAAATCATACAGAAGCCTTCGAAAATATTTTGGACGAAATAGCATGGTGGAATATTTATGTTGGCGAAGATTGGATTGAAAATACACCTTTATTTAAAGAAATAATCACCACACTCAATGAACCATCAGCTATAAACCTTGAGCAAGCAGTAGAAAATATTGTCAAAAGCGAACATTTTGTCCATGATGAAACCTGGAGGAACAAGATTCGTGATGTTATCAATCTGACAAAGAGAGCATCAAAAGAAGAAATAGAAGATGCTATTGAAGTCCTGTCAGATTATAATTGGTTTCAAAACTGGCTGATTTATCTCATTAAAATTACGGAACTCTCAGAAAGGGAGGAATTTAGTAATGATGAGCTTATTGATGCATTTTCTTATCTAGTTCGAGATCTAGAACCGTTTAAAGGAGAACCCCGGGCTTGTGATCTTCACAAACAACTCCCTTTCATCAAAAAATCTTTTCACCGAGGTTTATTACTCTGTGATGGAGATCAAGCACTCCTTAGCTCATGTTTTGAACGTTTGGAAAGGGTAACCGAGCTAACTACAAGCTTCCAACGTTCATTCAGTGGTCCACTGGCTCAAGAAGAATTTCTAGAATTGATTGAGAGATATTTACCATCTGATGATGTACTAGAAAAATACGAAGATTATTACGGTCCCTTGGGCTCGAGAAGAGTCTACTCGGATGTGGCTGAAATTGCATTCGGATATGCCCGGATATTGAGTGATGCAGGAAAAGAAAAAGAGTCAAAGGAGAAGTATAAAGAAGGTATTCAGGCACTTACAGCATATGGATTTAGAAAAGATCGTACCTTTAGCGAAATATTGTATTCTAGTGTTCCTTTCCAAGAAACCTATGGGACCTTAGATACAGAATGGTTCTTTGAACTGTATCATATGTCCATGACTGTAGTTACTCATACAGACGGCAAGTCAACAAGTAGCTATCCAATTGAATGGTTTAAGGAATTTATAAAAGTATTTCCTTCTGATGCTCTGAGGTTTCTTGTAAGTGAAACACTAGAAAGTAAAGAAGCAAATTGGCATCAAGAGAGTGAATTCTTACACATCTTGGAAGAATATCCAGATATGTTTACCCCAACACAATGGTTCCTCCTGTGTAGATCTCTTCCCCTCGTATCTTCAGAAGAAATTATTCATAATGGCTTAAACGTGATTGATAGGATTGATGAAAACCTTCAAGAAGTCTATAACCGATGGTTACAATCTCGGCCTGAAGTTGATCAAGACGTAACATATTCAACGGAAATAGCAACTAAATTTGAACAGCAATATGGCATTTCTATTCAAATTGAAGAAGAGAATGAGAAAGATATTGATAAATCTAAATCACAATCTTCAGTTGAGCTACCAACAAATTCACTAGATGATACCCTGGCATTTCTTGAAACAAATGATTTCTCGGAACATCATGGATCTGCTTTTCAAGAGGTGGTCACTTCAAATTCTGACTGGGAAAAGAAGAAAGCAATACTTCGCCAAGCGGCTAAGAGTCTAAGGTATGGTCGTGACGTAGGAGACTGGGTGAATGACCTTTTTGAGGTTGGGAGTACTGAATGGCTTTATTTTAATGTTTCTCTTTTTGTGTATCTATATGACGGATGGTTGCACAGACTACACTATAAGAAATACCTACAGCACGCTTTTAATGTTGCACCTGATGAAACTCTTGAAATGTTAAAAGAAATAGTTGGACGCGGTGATGCATTTACCAATCTATTCTCTTGTAATCTCATTAAAGCTTTATCAGAGCTCAAGGTAGAAGAACAGCAAGTCAAACCCCTTCTTGAAAAAACCTTCCAAATAGTAAAACGACGGTTACCTCATCAACCAGACACGGAAATTAACCAGTCATTGTATGATGGACTTAAGGAGTTTAATCGGGATGAGATTTTTGTTGCACTCTTAATTGCTAGGCTCAAAACTCTAACCACTGAAAAAAATCAGGGTATTATCTGGTCATTGACTTATGTTGCAAAGACAGCACCCCAAGCACTATTTAAACCCTATTATTGGGCCTTTTCACATAATACTAAGCTTCTACCCATTCATAGGGCAGTTTTACTCCAGGTACTTATTGACAATGTCGATCAGGATGAAATTCCTGATGAGTTAATTGGACAACTGTTAAATACATATCCTACTGGATTTTTCCTCGAAGATCAGTACATACGATCATTTGTCGATTACAATTTAAAGCTGGATGAGTCTGCAGCAAAAAGTATTCAACTGGAAGCACACGAATATGACAGTGATTTCTTTCCGTATATCCATGTAAAGTATAGAAATCTCACTAAATATTTTTCCTTAGACGGGACATATAAAGCTTACAGTTTTAAAAGAGATGAAATTAGCAAAGAACACAGTTCCTATCAGATTCAAACACATAAATTAATTACTCCGATAGTTTCAAATGCTAATGCTGTATATGAGATAATAAATGCCCAATTTTACGGGGCCTTAAAAGAAATGACTAAATATCGGGATCCATCATATACTTGTAAACTAGATTTTTTCTTACCGGAAATAACTCTACAAGTTGGAGCTTTAGGAAAACGACCTTCGTGTATTCCGACACCGGAGAATTTCCCTTCTTTTGAAGCTCGTGATAAGAACAACACCTTTGAACAAAATGGTTGGATAGTAATAGCCTCAAAGGAAAAGGAACTTTATGGTGATAATATTGAACCTAAGAAACGTAGACATTCATCACTAGTGCTTTCCACTAGTGATGGTCCTACTCCTAAAGATGAGTTTTATGCTCAATACATCTTCAGAACAGACTATTATAAAGAAGAAAATCCTCCAGCTGACCTTCCTATATGTAAGCTTGATATTAATGATACACTTGAGTTCTCCCACATCATCTATGTCTCACCTTTTATTATCCAAGAACTGGAACTATCTATTGATACCAAACTTCATAACGGCTTTCAAGCATATAACAATGAGGGAGAAGTAATTATCAAATTGGCAACCTGGAAGGAAGATTACTTTGGTAGCGTAAGTGATGGAACTGAAGTCCCCCGTCTTGAAGGAGTAGCGGTGATGATAAGAAAGGACTATTATGATCGTCTATTAAATATTTATAAAGATGACAGTTGGTTTGTTCTTAAACAGAATGATACCCAACAGAATATTTGGTCATAAAGATAAATCAGGTATTGTATTTTATAATGGACTCAAAGAAAATTGTTGAAAACTTAATAAAAAAATTGAGAAATAGTGATCATCCGGTTGAGGGAGAGACCATTGATATAAAAGGTGTCTGGTATAAAGAAACTGGAAAGGAAGACTGGAAAGATGAGTTTGCAAAAGATGTTTGTGCAATGGCAAATAACTGGAGAGGGGAAAACGGTTACTTAGTCTTTGGTTTAAAAGAAAGACCAAACTTTATAAATGGTACTAATATTGAACTGGATGAATCTAATCTTCAACAAATAATTAGTTCAAAAGTAACTCCAGCTCCTACTATCACTTTAAAAAACGTAAGAATTAAGAATTCAAATATTTATGTATTGAAAGTTAAAGGACAAGTAACAGACCTACCCTATTTTGCCAAAAAGAGTGATAACAACGAGTATATCTATCTAAGAAGAGGAAGTAGCACTGATCAATGTAGGAAAGCAGATTTGGATCGAATATTAAAAGCGAAAAGAAAAACTAATATTACCATTGAGGTTGAGGCAAATGCTATTTCTCAAATAGATGATCTTAATTATAAATTTAGAAATGCAGATTTAGATGAATTTCTAAATCTATTACATAAGTTAAATCAATATACGGATAGTAATTCACTGAGAGTCCAACGAGAAGTTTTGAGTTGTATTTATGAAGCAGAAAGTAGATTAAGACGAAAATCTTGTACTGAAATCACAAATAAACTCTCTGAAGTAGCTCGTAATGCACTATATCCAATGCATCAAAAACATAAGATGAAGAAGAAAATACCTCTTGAAAAAATAGAATTACTAAAAGATGGAATAAATCTTAGTCATCAAATTTGTTATCGAGGAATAGAGGAACAAGACAATCCAAGAATCTTAGGAAGCGGAATTGGGATATTAAGAATAATCCTACGATTTTCTCATTTAAATGAATTGGATGAAGTTCAAAAAGAAACAATAAAACTATTTGAAAACCTTAAAAAAGCTGCAACGAAATCTGAATTTGATGAGGCAGTTGAATGGATTCAATTTCAAAAAGATGATGCTTTGGCCCTACATAAAGATAAATTGCCTGAACTCCCAAGCAATTTATCTAGCAAATTTGGCATTTAGTAGCTATCTCTAATTACCCTATAGAGAAAGAATTCTTTTGACTATGAGCCGCAATCAAATAATAAGCCTCTCAAAAAATATTTGTCCCGGTAAATAAACCCATAAAAAACGGCTTTCAAATTTCCATTCTAACGCCTGATCTCCTTCCGCAACGTATGAAATCATTAGTCTTTTATCGGCTTAGATATTGATTTTTATCTCGATCACTAAGAATATGGAGACCATCCAAAAATTGATCGATATAAAAGGAGAGCCAGATGAAGAAAATTACCTTCGAACGAAATGAACTCTATGAAAAGGTTTGGGAAAAGCCGGTATCCCATTTGACTGAAGAGTTAGGAATAAGCAGTCATAAACTATACAAGGCTTGTGAAGAGCTAGACATACCCACACCATCTTCAGGATATTGGGCAAAACTGAGACATGATAAAGAAGTCACTAAACCTGAACTTCCTGAATCAGATAAGGAGTCGTTTACTTTAACCATTCGTGAAGGAAAACAGAAATCGAAGTACAAAGAGAAATCCACTAAAACGATCTCTGTTCCAAAAAACCTTTACAAACCTCACAAATTGGTCAAACAAGCCCGTAAGAATCTTAATAAAAAATCCCTGAATCGTTTTAACCGGGTAAGAGGTGGGCGTCCCCTAGATATCTCTGTTGGACCTGATAACTTAGACCGAGGATTACGCATACTAGATACAATCATTAAAGAGGCTGAAAAGAGAGGTTACTCTATTCATTCCTTCTTAGATAACAGTTCCCATTGGATGTATTTTAAAATGGGCAAAGATAAAATCTTTTTTCAGTTAAGGGAAAAAGGGAAGCGTCGGAAACGAAAGCCAGAGGAAAAAGAACGGAGCTGGGACTACGATTATGAATACACTCCATTAGGCAAACTACAGCTTAACCTTTTGGGAAATAAATGGGGGCATCCTAGCAGGCTTATCACTGATACCAAGTCCCAGCAATTAGAAGATAGGCTCGATGAATTTTTCTTTAAGCTTGAATCAATGGCTGAGAACAAAAAACAGAGACGAATAGAGAGGGAAGAAAAACAACGTATCAATAAACTAGAAAAAGAAATCGAAGAAGCAGCTAAAGACCAATTTGAAAACGAAAGTGCAAGAAGGGCTGCTCTTGAAGAACAAGCTCAAACATTTACCAAATCACAATATATTTATGACTTTATAGATGAAATAGAGAGGGAGAAGGCACAATTGGATCTTACCAAAGAAGAAGAATTTAAATTTAAAGCTTGGATAATTTGGGCCACAAATCATGCTGATCGCCTGAATCCAGTTAAGCAAATAGTTAACGAGATTTTGAAATGAACAAGATGTTGTCTATTGACAGCAAATGGTAAGGTTTGGTACAAGTTGGGACTTCCCATTATGCAGCATCTAGCTTCAATAAATTAGTGACAGCAAATAGTTCTTTCTCAATCCTCCGCCATTCCTCTTTCAAATCTACTGTCTTAAAAGTTAGCACCTGATCCTTCCACGTATAAGTAGCATGAATAGAATCTCCCACGTCCGGATAAAGTAGCATTCCTTCAATTTTTTTATTTTGTGGATTAGGTATATGCTGCATGTAGGCAAAAATCTGATACATATTGGGAGATTTAAATGATATCGAACCTATATCTTCGCGCCGAGCCATTGTTTTGGAATAAAACTTAGTATCGATAATAATAATCCGTTCCTCATCCTCTAATACTATATCTGTAAACATAGAAGGGAGTAAGTCGTTGTGCTCCTTTACTGTTGACTCAAATGGCCAAGAAAAACTCGGGCTTTTGACTTTGTATTGATCCTGTTCTCTCTGATAAAAGTTAAAGACAAAAGCTTCAAATAGTCGAGCCAGCTTTTGATGATCTCGGGTAAAGTCGCGGAACTGGTATTGTTGGCCGGATTCATCCAGCGCCGAGGACTCAAAAATAAGCTGACAGACCTGTATCAAAAATCCGTAAAAAGCATTATTGCGATGGATTGGAACTTTAGTAAAATGATGTAGCTGTAAAATAACTTCTTCTACATCGGAAAATCGGTAATAAATTTCCTTAAGCTCCCGATGCAGTCCCTTCTCAATCACAGGCATCTGCAACAGACGTCGGACTGTTGATTTAAGGATGCGATTAGGTAACACATTACGGCTTAG
Source organism: Fodinibius sp. GM21 (assembly GCF_058386955.1). Classification (NCBI taxonomy): domain Bacteria; kingdom Pseudomonadati; phylum Balneolota; class Balneolia; order Balneolales; family Balneolaceae; genus Fodinibius; species Fodinibius sp. GM21. The sequence continues at coordinate 611,207 of NZ_JBYEIQ010000003.1, forward strand.
CTCATCATACTGACACCATGCTTTTTTATTTTGGAAAGAAAGACCACCTAATGATTCATCAATTAATAGTTTTCCTCGAATACCAGGTATCTCTTCCTCCTTCTGACGGTAATTTCGATAAAGCCCTCGCTTAAATAAGTAGCTACACCCGTTTGCCAGCACTTTACCTAAGAGGTTTGCGACCTCCTCAAAATCATCAATCCCGGCCTTGGTTAGCTCGGCTTCATCCAGCTTATCCCAAGCGTAGCTTAGCAGATAGTAGATATTTTGGACAGGAACCTGCTTCATATTGTAAGTAGTTGTTCTTCGACTTCTTCTACTTTGGTAGGTTTATCAAACCAGTACTCGTTAAGCAGCGGTATAATTTCGTATCTGATAATATTTTTATACCAGTCTTCGTCACCGTCCTCAGTACCACAAAAATAGCTGTGACCAATTTGATAGCCCGGCCCAGGACCAAGCTCTTGTTTATCGGCTATCTTCTTATTCAGTTCACCGAGACGCTCTACAATTGTATCAATTAAATGATCTTCAACGCCTTGCTCTTTAAGATGAGCCTGAAACTTATCTCCGAAGTTGGGCATCATATCAATAAAGACGAAACGACGGCGGAGAGCATAATCAACCATGGCCAGCGAGCGATCGGCCGTATTCATCGTACCAATCAGGTGTAAATTTTTCGGGATATAAAAATCGGGATCATCCTCACCTTTACGGTACGGCAATTTTACCGTAAACTCAGAACCACGTTTATCATTTTCAATAAGCATCATCAACTCTCCAAAAATCTTGCTCAGATTCCCGCGGTTGATTTCATCAATTACTAGAAAGTAAGGTTTGTTTTCAGGATCTGATTTGGCCCGCTTACACATCTGCATAAAAATCCCGTCCTTCAACTCAAAGTGTTCTTCGGTGGGACGGTAACCCCGAATAAAGTCTTCGTAAGAATAGGATTGATGAAACTGCACTACCTCAATACGATTAGGGTCTTTAACGCCGGACATGAGCCAAGCCAAGCGTTTTGCTAAGAAAGTTTTCCCAGTACCCGGTGGCCCTTGTAGAATGATATTCTTCTTGTACTTCAACAAATCGAGAATATTTTTAAGCTTACCTTCCTCCATGAAGACTTCTTCCAATGCATCTGTCATGGTATAAGGTTGATACTGCTGGATCCCATTCATTGCAAGGTCACGTATCGTCAAAAACTCATCTTCCGTTAACTGGAACAGGCTGCCCTGATTGTTATTAAGCACTGAACAGTTTTCCAGTTCGGGAATAGATTTCAACGATTCCCAGCTTGGCTGATTTGGAGTAAACTCCTTCAGTTTGAAGGTAAACTTTTCTTTATCATCGTCATCTGTATGTAGGGCTTCGGTTACTTCTAATACCGCTTTAACTCGTTTTACAGGAGTAGATTCATATCCAATTATTAAATCACCTAATTCAACTTCTTGGAAGTGTTGGTATATTCGCCGTTTGTTTCCATTCTTATTATGGGAAGTATACCACTGCTCTTGTCCAACTTCGTTGTCAGAAAAACGCCAGATATCCGGATTCGCATTTAGCCACCAGTAATTGCGATCTTTGTCAGCTACCTCTTGACTAATGTCTGTTTCCTCTTCTTTGGATACATGATCTTCGTACAACCAACTAAAAAACTGGTCTAACTCTAACGGAACGGTTGTTTGTGTCCGTTGGCCGATAATCTCTTGATAAAGATCCAAAAGCGGGTTTAAATCCTCATTATACCGGATGAAAAAATCACCAAACGATTCACCACGTTCACGGGAAATATCTAATTCCAGGAAGGTAGTAGCTTCTTTATCACGACGGTTATAAAACACGAATTTCTCAGGAAATAAATATCCGACCAACTCACCGTAAAAAGATTCAGCCAAATATTTTAGGTGATACTCACTGTCCTTATCCAGCATTGCATTGATTCGATCTGACAAGGGATCATCGCCATAGGCCAGATATAAAAATGCCTTACGATAGCGTTCGATGTCATGGTTGGGATCACCGAAAGCTCGTTTTAAAGCCAAGGCATTGGTTGCAAGACCATGGACTTTTTTACCCATTTCTTGAAAATCACTCCAGTCAGCCTGCTCTAATTTTTCTTTTGTAAAGAACTCCTGAAAAAACTGATAGCGCGATTCTAGAAAGTCTGTTTCAGCAAAATGATTGTCTGCTACCTCCGAAAACTTTTCTAAATACCCTTTTGCTTTCGCATATTCATCTGATTCGGCCGCTAATGCTGTCCAAAGGAAGCTTTGCAGATCGAGGAATCCCCGCTTGACCTCAAAAGGGAGGGCATCACCCACAGCTTTTAAATCATCCTTTATGGTCTGGTAAACCTCACCGGTGGGACGATGATGCCATAAGTCACCTTTATCGAGCATTTCCAAAAATGCCTTAATCTCGGTGGGCTTTACAAACAGCTCTTCCTCAGGATTTGTTACAAACATGTAGTACGTAACAAAGGTCCATTTATTCGGCAATCCCTGACCTTCAGCCCAGTCACAAAATAGATCAACCTTTTCTTTACCTGATTCATCCCAGTGATGCTGTACCAGATGAGTAATGGGCTCAGCAAATGCTTCAAGATCGAGACTTTCATCATGCAATAAGGCAAGATCGCCCGTTTTGGGCGTGCCTTTATATAACAGATTATTGTCTTTATGACGACCTATTTTGAGAACTCGTTCATAAATTTCCTCATAATTTTCTTCCTGAAGCAGTTTTCTCATAGAATTTTTGGAAAACTGCTCCTGGGCATCACGGATGATACGCTGTTTGTACGTAATTTCTCTCTCAATAAATCGCGGATCGGTAAAGCCCTTAAAATTCGGAAATATCGCTTCAATTGATGACATTAGTTTTTGTGAGACCTTGTCAATCAAATCAATTTGATCAGCATCCTCCCAGTAGTAGTGCAATTTATCTTGATCGTAAACAAGAGCCTGTAAGAAAGAACTGTGATACTTTTTATAGGGTGACCGCTCCATAACATCATGGTATCGGTAGGCGCTACGGAGCCAAAAACCTGTTAATTCTTTTTGCTTTTCCTTCATAAAATCAGCTGATACTACAACTATTATTGCATCAACTAAATTATCTTTTTCAGCAAAAGAAGATCTATCATCGGGGAGTAATTTTAAACTACCTTCATAGTCTTCATCTTCTAATAATTTTTCATAATCGGGCTTATCCAACGTTAAAAGAAACTCATCTTGCCCATTATGATTACGCAATCCCAGATATAATCGGTTATTTAGATTTAGCGTAAACCGATTACGTTTTTGAGGAACAGTCAAAGCTATTTTGGGTGAATCTTTTGATAGCTTTAAATCATCGTAAAGCTCCCGAACCATTTCAGCAAATAGTTGTACATGCTCCTCTTTCTCAAATTGCTTTAACTGCTGGATTACTTCCTTCCTCTTGTCCTCATAATAGTTATTAAAAAAGTCTTCCATTGCTTTGATAGCCTCAGGAACTGATTGTCGTAAAAATTCTAGAACATTGATTAATCCAAAGTCATATTGATCAATTTTGGCAAATGTTCTTGGCCGAGGACTATCTGAAATTTGGTGGGAAATAGGATCGCTTAATTTATGGATATATTCTACTTCGATGGCAGGCTTTTCTTTTGAACCACCCATATCGACAAGTGGACCATCCTTACTGTACGTTGAAACAGCTTCTGCAATTCCGTAGTAATGATTCTTATCCATCACAAAAATAAGATCACCAATAGATAGCTCCTTAACCCAAGGCTTGATCGATGTTTTTCCTCTTAATTGATCTATTTCTATAGTGTGATAATCAATTTCTTGGTCTAAATAATCGAATGATAGTAAGTTTTCTTCTTTAAGGTATTCCCATTTGTCCGAATCAGCCAAGCGCCAGATGTTAATATCTTTCTTGCGAAGTTTCTCTTCTAAATTTTGTACTTCGGTTTCTTCTACCATAATCACTGATTTTCTTCTTTAAACAATCCAGTCTTCTCTTCTTTTAAACAGCTTAAATCGATATAGGCTCGCGAAAGAGGATGTTCTTTCTCTTTTTTACTTAGCTCGGTAAAAATTTCTGCCGGATTAAACGACTTCTCCGAGGATTGATATTCAATTAATACAGGATCAGAAAAGAGTTTGAATATGAAGTAGGATTTAGCCTCGGCGAATTCATCAACAAAGAAAGAATTCCTATATAGTTCATTCTGCTCAAATAGCTTTTGAAACGACTGAATTTGTTGCGCCTTGGCTTTCTTTTTGAACTTTAAAGCCCATCTTCGTTTTTCTTTCCGATCTCCGTTCGTACATAGATATAACACGGTACTCTCTTCATAAAAACCGTGGATTTTCTCTAAATTTCTTTTGGCTGCATATTCCAAATACTTGTTATTGAATGAAAGCTGTGGTGCAATAATCGCAGCACTTCGAATCATCAAAGGCCGAATAATTGATTGATTACACCCAACATGCGTCAGCAGTTCATCCCTGTGTTCCTCATTTCTAGTTAGGATGAATGATGCGACCTGGAGTGACGGGATGCGCTGCCAGCCAAAGGTATCATAATCTTCTTCCTCCATAACCTTACTGACAAATGCAGAAAGATCCTCTCTAAACGAATCGCTAATCCATTGTTCAAAGAAGTAACAAACCCAGGCGATCGAAAAGCTCCTGCGATCTTGTATCGATAATGAACCTTCTTTTCGATATGTATCTTTAAAGGCAGCAAGTTCAGTCTCAAGAAATCCGTTTATTAATTGAATACCTGTATGTTTTGTATTTATACCCATAAGCCATATCCAAATTAGCTGCTTTCTTCTACTACAGACAAAAACTCATCTAATTCATCTTTATTTAAAATAACCTTGAGCTGTTTTACTCCATCAATAGCTTTTCTTAGTTCTTTCTCATAAAGAGGAACAAAATTTTTATGAGAAGCAGGATTCATTATCCTTTTAACGGTATTTTTAACTTCTTCAATGATTTTAGTCTTGTCTTTCTTAATCTGATATTGTTTTATCAAAAAATCGTATAGTTCATTTTCTAACCCTTTCAAACGATATTTAATCTGTTCATCCAGATCTGGATCATTCCAATAATCCTCTTTGATCTTTTTAATAGTACTAAGAGGTAGATCTTTATTCACAAAAACTTTTTTGAATTGACGCTTTTGCTCACTAGAAACGATTTTTTGTGCTCGATTTAATTTATCCATTAACGGCACAAATTCTCCTGAGTCAGATGCTGCATTTAGACTTCTTAAGTATTTATCTAAGAGATTTTCTGTTTCTTTTCTGAGTTCATGTCCACATAGCTCTAATTCACCTTTTGCCAAGTAATCTTGTGCCTTTTGAATATGATTACGGGATTCAGTTATTTTAGGAGGAATATGATTCTTATCATTACTGAAGAATGAATAATATTTCCATTCGAGTGGTGATGTTCTTCTTTTTATAAGCTCATAAAACCCCTTATCATGGGTCAAAATTATTTTTTGGAACTCATCAAAGAACTCTAACTCTTGCTTATTCTTTTCATTGAGCACCATCTCAATAACATCCATTCGATTAGACATATCCAAACTGATAAGCATATCATCTAACACAAGAATTTTGAAGTCTGTGGTCTGTACTCTTGTACGTAAGGCACCAATCCGTACTGCAATTGCTATACGGGTTAACATTGATTCATGAAGAAATGATTGAGGGCGGTAAATAGCTTGCCATTCAGCAGACTCTTCATCCTTAATTTCTATATGTAATCTTATTTTTAAAACTTCTTGTCTCTTTGATCTGCTTTTTTCTTCCCAAATTTCTTCACGGACCTTTTTAAATGTAAATTGTTTATCAAATGAAAGATGAATCTTAGCTTGCTCTTCACCATTAAAAAACTGATTGTTTAAAAACCGATTAGCATTTTGCTCAATTTCTAAGAGTAAACTTTCTATTTCAGAATTAATATTGTCCAACTTTCTTTCGAAACTCTCCCTATTACGGGTGCCTTTGGCAATTACGGCTCCATTTGTTTGTCTTGGTACATCATTTGTCCTTTTTTTTAAGTAATCAATCCAGATCTCTCCTTCATCTGTTGTTAAAAAAGGGAAAATATCCCGTTCAAAAACAGGCCATAAATTTATCTCTTGACGATGGGTTGCATTATAAAAGTTGTGGAGCAGCTTATGATTAATGAAATCACTGGCCAGGTTTAGTTCCTGTATAGTTGTATCTTCATCTAGATTTGTATCAATGGTATCTTGAGAAATACGGTATGTATCTTCATTATCACTCTCACTACTGGTAACTATTTCGATATAAGCATCTTCTGAAGAATCCATGAAAATATTCCTGAGACTTTGATGCGTATCCTGATCTGTCTCATCAAAGACCTTGAAGTATTTTTCAACCTCTTCATTCTCCTTCACACTACTTTGTACAAAGGTATATAATGCCCAAAAAAGTGAAGACTTTCCCGAACCGTTGTTCCCATAGATAAGTATATTTTTACCATCAATAACTAATTCTTCCTCTTCTTGGAAAGCTTTAAAGTTTTTTAGCCTAATTCTTTCAATAAAACGACTCATATTGAAGCTTGGAGAATGGGCTTTAGAATTTTAGGGCTTCTTGCCGGAAATAGCTTAATCTTATTTCTAACTTCATTATCAGGATGAGTCCATTTATTGTATAAGGAATCAATTACTTCTTTTTTAGAGTTACCATCTAAATTTTCAAAATCTAATTTTTTCACCTCTTGCTTTAAGTCAGTATCTACGGCATGAATAATATTGAGTTCTAGGCCATCAAAATGATTCGGCAAAAATAAGTTTAAAGCATAAGAATCAACTATTTTCTCAAAAGTAGAATAAAGTGAAACCGCGTTCTTCTGTAAATACTTCATCATTTGGGATAAACAAATACATTGCGCAATGTGATTATTGATTTCTATAGGAATAGGCAACTGAATTATTTCATATCCCATTACATGATTATTGGTAGACGTTTTTCGATAAACCCAATCGAGTACTTTTGAATTTAAAACCACCAATAAATACTGACAATCCTTTTCATTCTGATTAATTAGGACCTTGTTAACGGTATGACCAAAAAGCTTTCTGCCCTTTTCTGATTTTGAAAAATGAAGACGATATTTATCGGTTGTACCAGTTACTTCTTGACATACCAAATATTCATGATTTAAATTAGATTTTATTTCTTCCTTAAAATTATTCTCTGGAATATATTCATCAACTTGGCTATCAATAAAATATCTATGAACATTCCTCCCTCTAATTAATGGTACATTATCCTGATTTTTAGTGAAGTATTTTTTTGAAGAAGTTAAATTTAAATCACCTTGATTTATATTTTCTATAATATCTTCAAAGTGAATTGAATTTTCTTTGATCTTCGAAATTATCTTTGAATCTCCAGGTCGATACAAGGGGATATAAAATGTCTCAGGATATAAAGACAGTAATTCTCTTTGGTTTATAGATTCAAATTCTAATTCATTAAGTGTTGTAATATCATTACTTATAGATAAATCAAAAAAGGTATCAGCACTACTTTCATTTTTTTGACTGATCAAGATACATGTTCCCTGTAACACATTTTCAAATACTTGACCTTCAATAGTTGGAGCTCTCTTAGGAAATTCTAAAACTTTTGATATTTGAGTATTTTCAATTAGCAGTTTCCTTGTATAAGTTGAAGACTTGTCGCATAACAAACTACTTTGAACAATTAAACAAACTATCCCATTGGTTTTGCTTAAGTTGTAAGATGCTTCAACGAATACTTTATATAAATTTTGTTTGCCCGAATCTTTACCTTCGGAAAATGGATATCTCTTAGCAGAAAGGGTGTTTTTTAATATTTGTTTATAAGGAGGATTCCCAATAACAATATCAAACCCCTTCAATGCTCCAAACATCCATTCTGGGTCAAAGAAACTTGAAGAGGTTACTTGATCATATGGGTCCCAGTTGGCTAGTTTTCCTGCTGTTTTATCCTCCCATCCATCATTTTTTAATAGGTTAGCAATCTCTTCTCTAATCTGTTTATCCCTTACTCTCCATTTTTGTTTAGTTTTTGGAGTTTTTGCTGAAAAATGATTGTGGCGGACACGTTCTAATTTCTTTTCTAAACGTTCGATTTTTGTATTCTTTAAGCTTAGTTGATCAGGCTTATCAATTCCAACCAAGGTATTTGCTGCTACAAATCGTGTTTCCAAATTTGGTAGAGGGCGAACTCCTAAATTTGTCTTATTTTTTTCCACATTCTGATCAACTACTAGAGAAATAAAAAACCGTAATTTGGCAATTTGTACGGCAATAGGTTGTATATCAACACCATAAATGCAGTTCTCTACTAAGAATAGCTTTCGACCGAAATCCAACTCATTGTTCTCAAAAGCTTCCTCAATATTACTAATAGATTCTTCTCGAACTTGAGGATCATCGATTGCTTCGGCTTTCGCTATTTGTCGTTCTTTCCACTCTTCATTATCTGGATCAATCTTATTTAAGATATGTACCATCTTCTGTAGAATGCCCATAGGAAAGGCTCCTGAACCACAGGCAGGATCCAATATCTTACTATTATCGAGTGCACTTATTATTGCCTTTATATCTTTCTCTTCCTTGAATGGCTGATCATCTTCATAAGAAAGCAATGCTCTTAGATTTTCCTCCAGATCGTCTTCCTTCCCTTTCCAGGGGTTTGAGCCAACCTTTTGTTCCATCTTCAATTGACCTTTTCGGGTACTATTACCAAACATATCACTCTGATCATCATCCAAGCCATAATACCCACCTTCGCTTTTTGTCAATTCATTCTTCAAATACTCTATCATGCTCTCGTCAACCATGTAATTGACGATTTCACGAGGTGTATAAAAAGAACCGGTCTGTTTTCGAGCAGTCTTCTTCGTTTCCGGGTTATAGCTGGCTAAAAGATTTTCAAATACTTTTCCCAATAGCTCTGGATCTAAGGCCACATCCTCTTCTAATGGGGTATTTTCCGAAATAGTAAATACATACTTGTTAAGAATGGGGAAGAGTCCTTGTACAGCTGCTTCTTTGTATTTTTTTGTCTTTTTACCGTAATCCTCACTTAAATCTACTTCTCTGTTATCGCCAAAAAACAAAAAGTTAGGCACTTCAAGTTCATTGTCTTCTCTATCGGAAAAACCATCAACTCTTTTAACATTACCGTCATCATCTCGCTTATCTAAGCATTCAAAAAGTCCACCATTTAAAAATGGTATATTCTTGAATAAATTGAGTCCTTTTTCTGTGTCTTTAAAGAATCGCCGATATCGATAAAGGGTAGTTACATTATAATTTTGCCCATCATTACGAAACTCTCGCTTGTGCATTTCTTGGTTAAATGTAGCAAAGAAAAGATTCTGTAAAATTGCCTTGTAATAATTTGAATCTTCTTCATCCCCGATCTCTACAACATCCGTAATTTGGCTTTTATTAAATAATGTCCGGGGAACCAAGTCTTTCTCTTTAATAAACCACGTAAATATCAACCTTGTGATTAATCGTATTACATTTTGTGCCCGATGCGACTTAAGTCTTTCTCGAAACTCTTTATCCTTTTCGTCTTTTTCTTGCTTTGGTTCACCAGGAAATGTGACATTGCGTACCGCCCAGAAATACCAATTCGATAGCTCTTGATAAAACGATTTATTAAGAACAGAAACATCTAATACCTCTTCCCGCCAATACTTATTAAGCTCCTTATAACTCTTAACTGCATTCCTTCCACTGGTCGGTATTGACAACTCGTTTAATATACGCAGATGCCCGGTATGGGGATTCTGTAGATGAATATCCCTTAATAGCGATACCTTTCCCGCCTTTTCTCCCTCTCTCCACTTTTGCTTGTATTTAAGTCGTTCGCAGTTGGCAAAAGCAATATGATCGCCATATTTGAAAACGACAACAACCGGGGTATAGTTATATGACCGATTGAGTATTCGGGTGATATCAGCCATGGCCGTTCGGGTGGGATTATCCTCCTTCAATTCAATCCCAAAAAGCAGAATACCATCATAGTCGGCAGCTTGCTCCTCTTTTAGTTTTTCAGGATCAGTATCTCGACTCTTATTCTTGAACGCTTTTTCATCTACCATACCATATAGATGCACATCGCCTACCTTTCTTCGTAGATCCTCATTTAGCGTTACTTTTTCTGGATTCAGGAAATCATCCAGCGGTCCAGGCTGAGGAATGCCGGGATGCGTCGGAATTTCAAGTGAATAAAAAAAGTGGTCCAATGCCTTTGAAAATGATTGTTCAGCAAATTGCTGTAGTACTTCTCTCATGGTTAAATATGTTGTATCAATAAATTATAAATATGCTCGTATGCTTCTTCCTGATCGTATTCAATTTCGGGTCGCAACAGTGCTTCAATATCACCCGTAAATTCCCGGTCCCGCATTTTCTCTATCATATTGAGCTCAAACTCTCTGGCGGTGGGTGGTTTGTTATCATTTTCTTCTATGTATGCCCGAAAGCAACGAATAATAGATTCGTTATCCACATCAATATGTGTAAGTGCATGATGTAGATCAAAAAGATCGCGTCCTTTTTTGCGTTGGTAGAGGGCGCGAAGTTTGGTGCCCAACAGCTCTTCCGGCTGGTAGGTTATGATATCAGCAGTTCCGTTATACCAACGATTGTCGACGGCAAATGTCTTTTTATTTAAATCCAGGACGTTTATGTGCTCTCTGGTATTGATCTCAATTTTAACACGCATCTGAGGTGGTGGTGGATGTTCCGTTTCGAATGAGTAGTATACCGTCCAGTTGTGATCGGCGGACTGCACCTCCCGATCCTCTTTCCCACCGAGAAATAACAATTGGTCTCGAATCGCTACAAGTATAGGTTTAATAGGCCCTTCCTTGAGCTGTACCAGATCAATATCCTCAGAATAACGAGCCTGTGGATGCAAAAATAATTTATGAAGAGCTGTTCCACCACGAAAAGCCAAGTGCTCTTTCAAAAGATCATGAGAAAAGAGCTGTACCAGTGCTCGTGAGATAACCAAGTCTTGTTCTACTTGTGCATCTTGTTGCCAGGGAGCTGTAGAACGCCAAGCATCTATATAAGCTTTTGGTATCATAATTCCGCTTCTATCTCAATATTCGGTATTATCTTCCAACGGTTAGGAGCCCGTTGATCTTCACTCTTATCCATAGTGCTTAGTTTTGCGGGATAATAGTTTCTATTATCTAGTTCCTCATATATGGCATCTGCCAGCTCAGCTTTCCTAAGTACCTTATCCAATATATAGCCTAACCGTTGAAGAGTTGTCGTTTGGTTAAAGCTCTCTGCTGTCTGTAAAAGCTTCGATGAAGTTATGCTATCGCATAGTTCCAATAGTACAGTAGCGGCTCTGTTATACCCACCAATTCGATCTACATAGAATAGCAGGTCAAAAGCTGTTAAAGAAGGAGAAGAAATATTTATAAAACCAGCATCCGTTTTTTCTTCTTCAATGTCCCTTTGATTCCAATCTTTTTTCAAGCAAAATACAATAGATTGTCGAGGATTATCAATCGGGCGTATGTAAGGCGGGTCATGAACTATAAATTGACGCTGTGGTTGCTGATGAGCAGCACCATGGTACATGGCAGCTGTCAAAAGACCTACATAATAATCACGCTCTAAGAACTTCATCAAATCATCTACAAAATATCCAAGTGGCAGTGTTTGCCGAGTTGCATATTCAGGTGGAATAATCAGATAGAAATTTTGTCGAAGACGAGAAATTCGTTCTTTTTTGAGAAGACGTTGGATTACTTTCTGGTAAGCCTCATCATTTAAATCAAACTCTGATCGTACTTCGTCTCCGGTAAAGGTATAGCGTCCTTGAGAGCGTAACCTATCCAAATAATCGCCAAGGTACTCGTATGTATTAATATTGCTCATTTTAGCTTTCACCTGCATAACTGGATGAATTCCGTCCACTTATGCAGTTAATAACTAAAATATTATTTAGAAACAAACATTTATTTGGCATAGTGGGCTTTAATATCACGAAACAACAAACCAGCCAACAAGATCTACATTATCTGCATCATATTTTTCCTGAAGGGACTTCCCGCTTTTCATAGTTTCTACCGCAGACTGATCTCCCTTTTGTAATTTCTGGACCAAATCAGAGGCACTTTGCCCAAGTCGCTTTTGCTTGGTACCATCTTCTAATTCTTCTTCTTTTACAATCTGATCTTTTAACCATTGCTGAATTGATGCCGAAAGGGTATCAATTGCTGATTGATCTCCGCTATCAATTTCAGTAGGAACAAAGCGTGGCTTGCCTTTATGAACTGTTAGTGCATCTAAAATTTCTTTCTGGTTCATATGCACATTATTCCCATCCTCATCAATATATACGAGGTCGAAATAATCATAACTAAAGCTTTTGACCTTGGGTGGCTTCGAGGGATATCCTAACAATGCTATCAAACCAGACTCTGGACAATGTTCTCCATCCTTTTTAAAACCGCTAAATACACCCCGTGGCATTGACTCATAAAACTCACGCTGATCTTTTAGCTCTTGAAATAAATCTTGGCGATACTTCTCAAGAGACAGATCATCAAAGCCAAGCCCCCGATCGCTGACTTCAATATCTTCCCACGTAGTTTGCATCTGTTCAAGCATACGTTCCTTCTGCTTTTGCTCCAACTTCTCATCAGCAGCCATCTCCTTAAACGATTCTGAGAACTCCATATGAACTTCAGAGCCTGCTAATTTCATAGCAGCCATTCGTTGTTCTACTCGCCCCTGCAGGTTTAAGTACTCATTAATATTTTCAGTAGGCCAAAAATTAACGCCATGAATAGTCTCATTTGGAGATCCTAAGCGATCAATACGCCCCATTCGCTGGACTACGCGTACCGGATTCCAATGAATGTCATAATTGACCACCATGTCACAGTCTTGCAAATTCTGTCCTTCACTGAGAACGTCTGTTGTAATTAAAAGATCGATTGGGTCATTTAAAATATCATAGGTTTTAGGATCTTCTTTCTTAACCCAATCACACCACTCAGCATATTCTTCATAAGGACTTAGACCGGATCTACTTGGTTCAAAATCCCACTCTTTGCCATTATACAATTTGGTGTAAGGGGCAAAGTGTTGGAGCAACTTCTCAAACTGCTTCGACTCTACATCAGAATCCCATCGTTTTGCATAGTCACCAGAAACTACAGCTAATTTTTCAAATCCCCGAGCCTTAAGCTGCTCAAAAAGGTACATTGCGGTATCTTTATAAGCAGTAAATACCACTACTTTTTGATTATTGTTATTAGTACCACTGGCACGTTTTTGTTTAATAATCTCAATCAGTTTTTGAAGCTTTGTGTCAATGCTCTGATGATTATTGGGCTGCGATAACTCTTGAGAAAGTTTTTCCTCGAATCGCTTGAGGTTAACCTTCATCATTTCCATTTCTTCAATATCCTGCTTTAGATCTTTCTTATAAGAATCCAGCATATTGTTTTCATCAATCTCTGAAAGATGAATTGGACGTTTTTTCCCTATCGTCAGGTTATCGAGCAGGTCCGAAGCCTCTTCATCTTCTTCAAACAGGTCATACTGATCTTCATCTTCAAGCTCTTCATCTTGTTGGATCTTTTGATAGGTTTTAATCTTGTCTAAGGCGTTTTGATGATGATCCAGAATGTTATTTACTGTTGCCTGAAAAGACTTCCAAGACGACTCCAGGCGTTTTACCATTAGTACATACATCATTCGGACAAGGAAGAACTCCCGTTGTTTTTCATCTCGAAGGGTGTCTTCGACATCTTCCCATTCAAGATACATAGAAGGTTGATAACCGGATAATTTTTCGGGAAAGTGATCTACTAATTCGTCAAAGCTCTCGTAGTTGCCAATTTCTCTTGGTGTAATAAAGAAGTTATCTGGGCTTTCTTTATCCGGAAACACTAACTCTGGCTGTTTATCCTCGATCATCTCACGCGTTCGGGCCAAAGTCAGATTATCCGTAAGTGAAAAGAATCTACGATCGAGGTCTTCAATCAATTCTCCAATTTGCCCATCATTTGATTCACTCCATTGGTTAAAAGAGCGTTGAGCATTTCGAAATAACGCTTCTAAGTTTCGAATGCCTAATGTCTCTTTGAAACCATCGTTTTGTCCTTGTACAATCAGCTTGAACTGATTACGTATATCGAGTAGGGTGTTATTAATGGGCGTAGCTGAAAGCATGAGAACTTTGATGTCCTCATTTCTAGATAGAATTTTATTTATCAGGTATTTATAACGTTTACCCTTATCATTCCTCAGATTATGACTTTCGTCGATTACAAATAGTTTGGGCTTATCATTCGTAAAAGTTTTATCAGCTCTATCCTTATATTTCTGCATCCGTTCTGGTTCCAGGTCGGTATGGAAGCGCAAGAAATAATCGAATTGATCTTTTTCAAATCGTGACTCTTGGTTACGAAGATATTGCCTCCAATTGGCTTCCAACTTCTTAGGACAAAGTACAACTGTTTCGCGACCCTGGAGTTGAAAGAACTTTATAATAGCCAGTGCACTCCACGTTTTTCCAAGGCCCACCGCATCGGCTAAGATTGCTCCGTTATACTTTTGGAGCATCTTTATCAGACTTAATACGCCTTTCTTTTGAAACTCATACAGTGCTTCATAAATAACAGTATTTTCAAGCCGACCCATTTGGCGGGAAAAGTCCGGGTCATCCGCATCTGTTAAGAGCTGATCCTTAAATAACTCAAAGAGTATCTTATAGTAGATATCACTGGGCTGATACTGTTTAAATATCTTCTGGATTTCTTCTATAAGATATTCTTTAAAGTCTATTTTTCTCTCAATCTCATTCCCTTCATCATCTTCTTTAATGATTACTTTGTTTTCATGAGCCTGCGAACGATTCCAAAGACTCTCAAACCAGTCAACCATTTCGTTGTACTGCGCAGAACCAAATTCAGCAACGTTAAGCTCAACGTTATGTGTTTTCTTAAGGCCAATACCCGCCTCTGTTAGGTTTGAACTACCTGAGAGATAATAGTTTTTTTGAGGATCACCATTCTCTGAACGAAATATATAGGCTTTTGCATGGCAAAAGTTAGGTTCTAAAGTCTTAGCCGAAACGTTTTCTTGCCTTAGAAAATCAACGGCATCACGCGCCCACTGATGCAATTTCAGAGCAGAATCTACCGTAATATCTTCATTTAATAAATCGAGAGCATGCTCCTTGTTATGGTTTTGATGAACGATTTCACCTAACACAAACCGATATTCCTTAATGTGATCGTTTAGCTTTCTTGAAAACCAAGCAAGTGCTCCAACTGTAAAATAGCCTGTAACTACGTCAAATTTTCCCTTATTTACATACTGTGAGATCCATTCGTGGACTTTTCGTGTCTTATTTTCTTCTTTCCGTCTTTCTGGCTCGTTGTCTAAAAGCATGAATAGCTAGTAAGTTCTACATAAAATTAGAATCAAAATATGGAGGAATATAATGGAAGGCGCAAAACATTAAACCCTCTACTTTATTAAATATATTTCTCATACTGATTCAAAAAAGAGATAACCATCCCAGCATTAACATCTGAGCCATTAAGCCCTTTTTGATCCCAAAGTTTAAAAAGTTGCCGTTCTTTTCGATTCGGCTTTGGTCCACCTCCACCACCGCCGGATCGTGAACAGGCTCCACTGAAAAACGTGCACTTACATCTCCTTCCCTAATAATCATTTTAACACAAACCGGTTGGCGGTTTCTCTTTTGTAACTGTTGGGCTATCCAGCGCTCTTTGATGTCTCCGTTCCGACGTTCTTCGTTTCCTATCTTAAGTGATACCATAATACTCTCCTTACTTTAATTGAGGATTTTGATGCATTATTAAAAGAAGGACCGACAACATGGTGTCAGGTTATATCTATATATCGGGTAGAAACACCAAGCACATATCAGTTCAAAAATTCAAATAGCATATCACTAATGACATTATCTATGTCATCGTCAAAATATCATGTCATTAGAATAGCCATTCATATCTATATTTCGGCACTATTCTTTGTTTACTGCCAATAATTAGAAATATAATTGACTGAAAAAGTTCTGAGCTTGGACCCTTTATCAAATTGCTAAAACACCCTTTATATATTGTTAAAGGGACTTTTAAGAGCATGGCCCCTAGCTTGTACCCCTGCTTGGCCCCCTTCCAAATATAAGCTCATAATTAGGGCGTAAACTCAAATAATATTAAATCATATCCCATGAAGCTGGATACCCCTTTTCATTTAATACAACGTCCAACTGGGAAACTAACTCTCGTCTTTTAAACTCATCCAAACCATATTGAATGAGGTAATCTCCCAAATCATAGCCTTCTTCTTTCTCATTTCTATCCGAATATTCTTCAAGCAACTTCGATACTCTCATATCGCAAAAGTATGATAAACTTTCGACTTTCTGTTGCCAATCACTGTAAGCCCCCAAGTCCGGAAATAGCGTAACACTCCGCCCCATTAAGCACTTACAACGCTCTGGTTTTAGGTTGGACTTGGAACCTGCAGCAAGCCACATAAATTCAGGGAAGTAAACACTGCTAATTATTGCTGTTTTCTCACTTTCAACAATGGCTACCGGGATCCTTTTGTCATCTGTTAGCAGGTGCTCTCCAAACAAACACTGCTGAAGATTGTAGCTTTTATATAACAGGCTATGCACCCAGTTAATATGTGGATAAGGGTCTTTGACTCGATGGCCACAGGTATCATATAGCATGACCTTACCGGTGCGGATCCGACCCTGGATATCAATTTGCCAAAAGACTGTTGCCCCATCCCAATGCTTGGAAGTTCCAATTTTGTAAGTATTGATTAAACTATTAACGGTATTGCTATCAAATAACGAGTGAAGATATTTTATAAAGGTATTCTGACCGTACTGCTTCAAACTTGCTGAATAATACTCGTCAGCAATGTAGTTAATTGGAAGGGGCATATCCTGTAAATTGCCCTCTACTTGCCAAAAGGCGACGTCGTCGTTTCCATAACTGTCTTTATACGGATTAAAGAAATAGCCGCAACTGCTTTCTCGATCACATCGTCCATATTTAGCTGGCAAATACTCTTTAGTCTGCTGATCCACGAATCTTACGAACCGTCTTTTGTCACATTGCGGACATTGATATTTCTTGCTGCTCTCATCCAGTATGTATCTGTAACTTTGGTTAGATAGGCTCATAAAAGTTTTTTCAGAAACTACATTTGCTACATTATCTACATGTGACCTTTCCTTAAAGTATTTAAACAGCTAAATGATGTAGCAGATGTAGATAGTGCAGGTTTAAAAGAAAAGTTTTTATTGTTGGGCTTTCTTTAGATACACCACATTCCCAGATGACTTGCGCTTTACTTGTATCCCGGAGTTTTTAAGCCGCTTACTAAACTTTCGTTTACTCACCGGATAATAGCCATCGTCCCCACAAAAGCCTTTGTACTTGCTATACAGCTCGGATAACCCAATATATATTTCAACGGACGTTTTATAGTTGCTTTCGTTCAAAAACATTTGCACGGAATCTGACTCAAGTCGGTACTGCTGATTTTGGAGTTCAACAGCATCACTGTAAGTAAACTCTCTCTGTCTCAAAAGTCGCTGCAGTCCTTCCAGTACCCAGTTGAATACACCCGACAACTCTGTTTGAATAATCTTGATTGCCAACTCTTTATCCTGTTTCGATTCTGGAATTGTTTTGTCAAAAGGAATGATCATGAAACGTCTAAAAAAGGCATTGGTATGCTCCACATCAGATGGCAACTCATTACAGTTGAAAATAAGTTTGGCATAATCCGTAAGAGTAAACGGTTCACCATACGGCAATCGGGCTTGAACGGGTTCTCCGGATACAAGCTGTTTAAAAAGGGCCGTCCCCATATTACCGTTGATCTCACTGGCATAATTAACCAGGCGGTTAGCCAGTTTGGCCCTGTAGTAGCCCGATTCATTTGTTAAAGACTGCAGCGTGTAGGTTGAAACATTCTCACTACCAAAAAGAGCATTTATTATCTCAAAGAATACACTCTTTCCATTTGCTCCAGTCCCATACAAGATCAGCGCTTTCTCCAGCTTTAACGTGGAGGATCTCACAAATACATATCCTATATACTCAGCGAGTAGTTGTTGCATAACCTGATCTGGTAAAACCTCATCCAAATACTGGGTAAATCTTGGCGCAGTTGCATCCTTATTGAACTCAAAGGGCAACTGGTAGGTTAAAAAATCAGTTCGTTTTGGGTTTCGAATTTTTACTGGATTTCTTTTGCCAGGATTAATTTCTACAGTCCCATTTTTAAGGTTGACAAGTACCAAGCCTTCAGGTTGTTTGGGCGTAGGAAGGTGAGCTATACTCATGAATTGCTTAAGTAATTTCTCTCTAAACTGATAATAATGAGCATCAAATTTACTAACCCCCATTTTATTGGCAGCATGTCCTAAAAACCCTTCAAATTGGCCTTCTTCAAGCTGGCTCCAATAGGCCCCGTTATATAAGTAGATGAAATCGTGCTTTTTGCATAGTCCCCAGTTGTTGTATTTGGCAACCTCCAAAATCTTCTCAATGGAGATTACGATATAATGTTTCTTGCTTAATTTGTCAGTCTCGGCCTCACGGTGGAAATTCACTTTCCCCACCATTTCCAGTAGTCGTTTCAGTATTTCTTTATGAGGGATAGGTGATGGGGGTTTTGCATGCTGGAGAACCCCATTTTTTAGTATTTCAGGCGTTAAACGGCTCATATCTAACTGGTTAGTTATAATTACTTTTGATTATGATTGAGAAAGGATTAAACACAAAAAATGGGCAGGTATGGCTAAAAACTCTTAGCTATACCCGCCCAATACTGCAACACTAATTGAGCACTTGCTGCCTTGGTTCTTCCGTACGCTCATCCATCCACTCTTCAATTTGTGAACGTCTCCAGCCAACAGCTCTTTTTCCTATCCGGACTTTCGGAGGTAGCTCTCCATTACTTATCATTCGATATAAGGTGGGAATAGAAATGCTTAGTAAATCAGCTAATTGATTTGGTCGTATAAGAGATAAGTTTTTCATAGGTCTAAAACGTTTGATTAGTATTTAATACGCTTCAAACCTACTGTTAATACAAACCTCAGGTAAGATGACAACGGTCACTTTCGTAGGGTGACAATTGTTACTTTGCCCCTGAACTTCGTTTCTTGTCAAATCTACTTTTGGCTCTTTTGAAACTGTAAAAAGAAGTGTATCTGGGTACCAACCCAAGCTCCGCTCTTAATTGTTCGATTACCTGGTAGACCTCTTCCCACTTACGATTATTGCTATAAAGCTCATAGGCAGTTATCCAATAATCATCTTTCTGTAAATCAAAACTCTTGAACACCTCTTCCTTAAGATCCTCTCTTTCTTGCTCACCCAGCTCTTCTGGCAGTTTAATCCTTTGTGGATAGGCCTCTTGATTTACTTTATGTATGACAAGTCCCAAAGATGTTAGATGTATCCTGTGGTCTATAAACCCATTGTAAAATTCATATAGGTCGAGAATTTCTTTTAGGATAGGCAGATCGATATTTACATTTTCTTCATCATAAATAACTTTGACAAACTTTTTAGTATCGGCCAGCAAATCTTCCATGATTTCAAATATATCTGGATAACAGATCTCTTCAGGCATTGAAATCAAATCAAGCAAGGAAAAAATTCTGGCTTTGAAGAATCGAATCTCAGTAGTATCTCCACTTCCATACTCCTTACTTAGTAGGAGTATTCCATTCTTGACCCTTTCTTTCCTCTTTTCCAAAGATCTATGTTTTGCATCTGACGTTTTGCCAAGTAGATCCAGTATGTTAGCAAAATCAGCCTGCGCACCAACGCGATGCTTATTATAATGGTCCGCATAAACGGTGAAGAAATGAAATAGTACGTTCTCTCTGCGTTCCTGCTCTTTACTAGAACTCCCTTCCCATTGTAAATCAGCTAAGGTTAGCCTATTTGTCATTCTTACCTGCCAACAATTACTTTGTTATTTTTCTCAGCCAGAATCTTTCGCAGGTTCTTGCTCCATAGCTCCAAGGCATCGTGCTTTTCATCCATATAACTGTGCCGGTCATAGATGGCCGTTACCTGTCCATCACCAGCCAGCCCCTTATGATTTAATATTTTACCTAATACCGTACGTTCTATTCCTAACTTAGCCAAGTAAGTTGCAACCGTACGCCTCAGATCATGAGGACGAAAATCAGAAACCTTCGTATTATTTTTGATTGCCTGGCGGACTCGACTTAGAGAATCAAGCGGGTTTTTAGGATTTTGCGGGGAAGCGAAAACATATTCACTCTTTCCATTTAACTTTTTCATACGGCCAATAATCTCTAAAGCCATTGAGGATAGTGGAACATCATGAGGTTGCTTATTTTTCGCTAATGAAGCTGGAATGGTCCATACTTTTCCTTGGATATCTATCCATCTCATCTGCATAGTTTCCGTTTTTCGCTGGCCACAGATCAAAAGCATTTGTAATACGGACTGCGTGGGTTCACCCCAGTCCTCAAAAAAGCCCCACAGTTTCCTGATCTCCTCTTCGCTGTAGTAACGGTGTCGTTTGGATTCCCCTTGTTTATAGGTGGATATATTTTGTATAGGATTCATTTCCACATGTCCTCTTTCCATACCAAAGGTAAAGATCCTAGATAACCGGGATCTTATCCGGTTAGCCATGGTAGGAGACCCATCCTTGTAAGCTTTTTTATCTAATATTTCTACGATCTCGTGTTTGGTAATTTTAACGACGGGGAATTTACCGAACACCGGTATTAATTCCTTGTCAATTATTCTAATATATTCTTTCTGAGTGTTCTCCCTCAAAGTAGGCAGATACTTTTCTTTAAACTCTTCGACCAGCTCAGAAAAAGTTTTCAGCCCATGGATATTCTTTTTCTTTTGTCTCTCTGCTTGGGGATCCAATCCATCTAATACCATAACCCTCAGTCTTGACACCTCATCGCGAGCTTCTTTTATGCCAACTGCATCAAACTGACCTATGGTATATCTACGAATCTTATTATTGATTCGGTATCGGTAGAAAAAAGTTTTTGTACCATTTTTGGTAACTCGCAGCCCCAATCCCTTTTCTCCCTCATCAAATATTTCTATTCTTTTACCCTTAGATTCTATTGCTTTTACAGCTTGGTGATTAAAACGTAGTGATGCCATTTATTTTTTTGAAATTGTTTATACCCCCAATCTCGGGGTAACAGCGGGGTAACACGATGTTGCGCTTCTCCGAGAATTGTTGATAATTAAAGATAACTACAATTTATTGTGCCCCAACTACTTACGTAAGTTTTGGTAGGCCTTAATAACTTACGAAATTTACTTTTAAATTGCTGTCACGCAGGAGGTCGCGAGTTCGAATCTCGTCCGGATCGCAACACACTAAGCCGCTTGCTCGAAAGAGTTAGCGGCTTTTTTATTTCCCAAAATTCGACTTATTTCCACCTTCTATTTTCGGATTTGTGTAACATTGGGGTAACAGAATTATACACATATACCCAATTTTTTCTTTCTCCACCCCGTAAATTCTGTGCGAAGTTTCTCTCTGCTCACTCAGCTGATTAACTTCCCTTCTTATCCCCAAACAACATTTCATTAGCTTCCATGGCTGGATCTTTGGGTGGTTCTGTTAATTTGGCTTCACTTTGATAAATTTTTCCTGCATAAAAGTATCAGGCATGAAAAAGCAGCTGGGTTAAATCCGATTTCCATTTTTCCAATTGCTCATCTGCCAACTCATCTTTTCCCTTTATTTGATCCTTCATAGTGATTCCTCAGTGTTATTTTAGTTAAAACCCTAATACGACTGATACACATGATCAAAGACCTCATTACAGGTCTGGGCGAAGAGTTGGCGGTCGTATTTGTCGGGTAGAATGCTATCCAGCTCTTTTTCGATGGTGACTTTCACATCGGCGATGCGCTGCTGCTGTTTGGTCCAGTCCATGACCAGCTTCCCCTGCTTGAGCTTTTCGATCAGCTCGGTAATGCCCTCCTTAATCTGGTCGCGCTCTTTCTTCGTTAACTCAATCTTCTCGTGCTGGGTGACGATATCGAATACTGCCAGCTGCTCTTCGGA
The DNA here is from genome assembly GCF_058386955.1 of Fodinibius sp. GM21. Classification (NCBI taxonomy): domain Bacteria; kingdom Pseudomonadati; phylum Balneolota; class Balneolia; order Balneolales; family Balneolaceae; genus Fodinibius; species Fodinibius sp. GM21. Next base: position 633,398 of record NZ_JBYEIQ010000003.1, read on the forward strand.
GAGGTTTTCACGGACATGGCGCTCCTGCTCCTCATTTAAATCCTGAACGAAGTTAAACAGCTCCTCCAGCTGCATCTCCACCGACACGCTGTAGTTGTTGTACTTCTCGATCATCTCCTCGTAGCGCTCCTTGAAGTCCATGCGCGTGCGGTTCTGCTCGACCATCTCCTGCACCTGCTGCTCGATCTTGGTTTTCATCTTCTCAAGAGCCACTCGCTTGTGTTTCTTTTTGCCAAACCGTTCTTTGAGTTTGTCAAAGTCCACCTGCCCAATATCAATAAGCTCATTATCTCCATCGATCGTAATGGGTTCGCTGGCAATACCCTCATCCAACTTCTTCTCAATCTCTTTCTTTACCTCTGATATATCATCATTTTTCTCGGGGCCGATGACCTTGATGCGGTCTTTTATTGCTTTCAGGGCCGAGCGCACCGGCAGAAACTCTTCGGCGTCCGGGTCGGGCAGGATGGCTTTGTAGAGCCGGTCCACCACGTTGGCCTTCTTCATAAACTCTTTCTTCTTCTCGTCGTTGATGATTACCTCCTCCACCGCATCATCCACGGAATCACCCAGCTCTTCATACTCCACAATGGCTCGGGCAAACTCCTTCTGGTATTTGGAGGCTTCAAAACCTTCGGCCTGTATAATCTTATCGAGATCTACATCCTGCTGCTCACAGAACTCTTTGGCTTCGGCGATGGCCTCCCGAAGCTGATCTACGAGCTCGGACTTATCTTTAACGGGATTGGTGGCCTCGGGATCGTCGGGCTCGTGTCCGGTGGCATAGGTCGCCAGCGCTTTCTGCAGGTTGCGGAATACGCCCACGTAATCCACGATCAAGCCGTTGTTTTTATCGCCGTGCACGCGGTTGGCCCGCGCGATGGTCTGCATAAGGGTGTGGTTCTTCATCGGCTTGTCGAGGTAGAGGGTGGACAGGCTCGGGGCATCAAAGCCGGTAATCCACATAGCGCAGACAAAAACCAGCCGCAGCTCGTCGTCGGGATCTTTGAACTTCTCGTCCAGCCCGCCTTTTTCGAGACGCTTGCGATGGGGACGAATATCCAAGCCCTCTTCTTCAAATTCTTTGATCTCATTTTGGGACTTGGAAATCACCACGGCCATGTCGGTTTCCTGCATGTAGTGCAACCGCTCCAACAGTCGATCTTCCTCCATCTCGGAGGCCGACTCCAGCTCTTTCTTTACGCGCCGCTTCTCTTTTTCCCACTCCGCCTGCACCAGATCATACATCCGTACGGTGGTAAAGCGGTCGATACAGATCATCATCCCCTTGCCCATGTAGCCGCGATCCAAAAAGTGCTGGACCATATCTTCGGCAATGGCTTCGAGGCGGTCCTGCCGGGTAATCAGGTGGTACTCCTGGCGAAATTCCCGCTCCAGCTTCTCTTCCTGCGCTTCGTTGAGCATGGCCTCGTCAAGCAGCTCTTCGAGCTCTTCGTTGAGATGCTCGTTGGTCAGCTGCAGCTCGGGGATGCGGTTCTCGTAATAGAGCGGGACGGTGGCCCCGTCTTCGATGGACTGCTTAAAATCATAGACGCTCACGTAGTCACCGAACACTTCCCGCGTTTTCTCGTCCTGCCCTTTGATCAGGGGCGTGCCGGTAAAGCCCAGGAAAGCCGCATTCGGCAGGGCCTTGCGCATGTTCATCGCCAGCTTGTCGTACTGCGTGCGGTGGGCCTCGTCGGTGATCACGATTATATCATCGTCGGTGCTGAGGACCGGAAACTCTTCGTTGTCGCGATTGTGGAATTTGTGGATGAGGGTAAAGACGTAACGGTGATTCTCCTGAAGCAGCTGTTGGAGCTGCTCCTTGCTGTCGGCCCGGATTTCATCTTCGGGCTCGGTCACGGCTCCAACCGATGCAAAGTTTTTGTAGATCTGATCGTCCAGGTCCAGCCTATCGGTGACGATCACAAATTTCCAGTCGCCGGCCAGCTCGCGCATCACCTTGCGGGTCAGGAATACCATGGAATAGCTTTTGCCGCTGCCCTGCGTGTGCCAGAAGACGCCCAGCTTCCCTTTGTTTTCTTCGATATGCTTGACCGCCTCAATCGCATTGTTGACCCCCAAATACTGGTGGTTGCGGGCCAGCAGTTTCTTGGGATTGGCTTTAACGTCATCAAATAGCACAAAATGCTCCATCAGGTCCGACAGCCGCTGTTTCTCGCAGATGCCCCGGATGGCGGTCTCCAGCGTCACCATGCCGGGCTCGTCTTCGTCGCTGATCTTCTTCCACTCCCCGTACATCTCCCAGGGCGACGTAATGGTGCCCACTTTGGTATCGGCGCCGTTGGAGAGAATAATCACCTGGTTGTACCAGAACAGCTGGGGAATAGTGTCTTTGTAGTCGCTGAGATTGTACTGGTAGGCATCCTTGACACTTCGGCCCGTTTTCTTGAGCTCAAACAGGATCACCGGCAGACCGTTGACGAAGGCCACCAAATCGGGACGCTTGTTGCCGTAATCGCCGTGCACCCAGAGCTGAGACACCAGCAGGTGATCGTTGTTTTCGGGCTGCTGCCAGTCGATCACCTTCAGGGTTTTGCGGATCATCGAGCCGTTCTCGTCGCGGTACTCCACGTCCACCCCGTCGCGCATCAGCTCGTAAATCTGCTTGTTGGCGCGGACCCAATGCGTGGAGGAGCGGTCGCGGGAGAGCTGCCGGATAGCCTCATCGATCTGCTCTTCGGGCACGTCGGGATTAAACTCCTCTAGCTTGCTCCGAAGCCTGGGGCGCAGCACCACTTCGTCGCGGGTTTCCCTACCGAGCGTGCCATTGTCACCACCAGTTGCCAGTACTTCCTCATAGGCGTTGATCGTCTCCCATCCCAGATCATCAAAGAGATCAATAGCCGGTTGTTCTACTGCTCGATCTTCGGAGTATTTGCTCATGTAGTGAAATTTGAATTCGAATCTCTTTCTGTCGGCACGTAGCATGCTACGTGCCGACAAAGGCAATTTTTATTCCATGTCAACTATATATTCCACCGCCTGCTCATGGATTTCATTGCTATTGGTATTTTCTCGATCTATCTGCCAACGCAACGGATTGTCTGCTATATATTTGCGAATATTCTGCAATGCTTTTTCATTGCGAATTATATGATCATAAAAACGCGACTGCCATGCAAAATATTCATGGCCATTGGCATTGCACCATCGGGTGAGGGCTGATTTATAAGATCTAATAATAGCGGAGAGGGAGCCGGGATCTGGAGATATGCTCGACATTGAATTATTATCTATTTCATCATCCCGTGCGGACGTTGCATGCAACGTCTCGACAGATTTCCCATGGGATGTCCCGACAAAACTATTTCCATGCAACGATTTTATCCCCACAATTCCATGCAGGTGATCCGGCATTACCACAAATTGATCCAATACCACCCGGGGCTGGTGATCGGGAATCTGCCGCCAATAGTGCCAGGCCATACATCCCGGCACGGATAACCCCATAATACCATTTTTAATCTCCCCAAAATGATGCCGCCGATCTTTGGTGCAAATGGTAACAAAATAGAGCCCGGGATTCCGATAATCCCAGCCCTCCAGCCGGATCGATTTTCTATTAGGCAGCTTTCTTCGCGGCATTTCTTTGCTATTCTCTTAATGTGTGCGGACACGCAATTTCTGGGCGGACATAGCATGCTACGTCCAAACGACAGAAACTCCAACCATACTTTTAACGGGCGTTCATTTTAAAACTAATAAGAAAGGGATACGGAATAACCCGCATCCCTTTTCAAACGCTTAGGCGATCTTCTTCCTACATGTCTTTGGCTTCGCTTACAGAAGCCTTCTTGTAGGGCGTCAACAACTTCTTCAAGTTATTGGCCGCTTTCCGGGCTCTGCGACCGGCCGCTTTATTATCCTTTTGATCGAAGTCTGCGTGGTTTTCTTCTAACTTTTCCCACTCTTCTTTCATCTGATTGAAGAGACTAACTGTGCTTTCATCCATAATTATGTATTGTTTATTTGTTTTTTAGTGAGATCACGTTAATCGCGGTTCTGTTTGAACCAACAATATTTTTATTAAACGAACTCAGGAAGTTCCCTTTTCCATGGAAGAGTAATCAACATTATCCTTATTCCCAAGCTGATGCAATTCCTCTACATCAATCTTCCCCGAAATAAGCTTCGGCAGTAGTAAATCTCTTGTTTCTTTGAGCCTTTGATTCTTTTTTGCTAAATGAAATATTTGTGAAACTATTGGTACTCCAATCTCATCAAATTTATCAAGAATTTTATCCGAAGGAATAAGAAATGGGAACCCTCTAACATCTCCCATATTTATCCCAGGTTGTGCCGCATTAGTATTTGAATTTCTAATGGTACTTTTAATCATCGGTGAATCCATCCAAAAATATAGATAAGATTGACTGCATGTATTGTCTGTTCGTACTAAATAGGCATGAGAGTTAATACAAAGCTTTCTATGAGGAAAACCATCACCAAATATTGAAACGCGCCCTAAACTTGCCCCATCTTTATAAATCAGGACATCATAATCCTCAACCACACCTTTATTCATTTCTATATAGAAATCTTCTGGTACGTATTTTTCTTTTGAATAATCATACTGCCCTACTCCAAGAACATTCTCTGCTCCCACACTTGGTACACCATCGTCATATCGGCTTACACCACCTTTGGGACGGTTCCCCGATTCTAACTTAGTAAGTATCTCACCAAGTTTTATTGCTTCCCACCCCTCGGGAATCTCCCCCAGCTCGGTACCCGAATCCACCATTTCGTCATCCTCGTGACCGGGATAGCGGAAGTGTACAAACCACTCGCGATAGATCCGCCGCGCCATTTCTTCGAGGATCTCGATGCGACGGCTGTTGTTTTCAATGAGGTCGTCAAAGGCAGAGAGGATGGAGGCGATTTTTTGCTGATTTTCCCTTGAATGGATATCGATTTCAATTGAATCCAAATGGTTTCTATTCAGAGTAGGAACACTCGCACCAGAATCATATTCCTCTAAATTAAGAGTTTGCAAAAAGTAATAAACATATTTGGGCAAATTATCTTTAAAATCCTTGACCCATAAAGCTGTATTTAAAGGCCAAAATTTTCTATCTAAATACATCACCTCTCCAATAGAACCACTTCTACCTGTAGTAACACCCGGTGGATCAACTTTTGCTTCATTATGCCAACCCGTTATACTTGTAGATGCTACAACTGGGACATTTCCTTCTTCTCGATCTTTTGTTGGAAGATCAAATCCCCTTTGAAGAGTAATAAAGTCTTTAAATTCTATCTTCTCCATACTCACTTAGAATCTCCAAGAATATTATTCAGATTAGTCATAATTTGATCTTCCAAATTCTTTGACTCTTCGGATAATTCTAACAACTCGTCCCTTAATACATTCAGTCTTTTCTCAAAATCTACCTCATCCTCTTCCCGCTCGGCCACGCCTACGTACCGTCCCGGATTCAGGCTCCAGCCCTGCTCCTCGATCTCTTCTACGGTGGCTACTTTACAGAGTCCGGGAATGTCTTTGTACTCCCCGCCTGTCCCGTGGGACCCTTCTGTCCCACCGGGATCATCAAACAACTCATCCATATCGTCCGGCTGGGTAATCGCGGAGCCATTGGATTGGTAATCTTGTTCCTCCTCGGCAGCTTGGGCTAATTCTCCATTCTGTCGGGACGTTCCATGGAACGTCTGTACCGAATCCAGTTCTTCCCCACGATATCGTCGTACGATATTGGCTATAAAATCAAGCTGCCGGTCGGTAAAGTCGCGGTGGGCGCGGTCGATCTGCCGGTAGATATTGCGGGCGTCAATAAACAGCACTTCGTTTTCGCGCTCGGTGCCCTGCTTGCCCTTGTCAAAGAACCAGAGCGTGCAGGGCAGGGTCACCGTATAAAAGAAGTTGGAGCCGATGGAGATAATTACATCCACCACGCCCTCCTCAATCATCTTCTTGCGGATCTCCTGTTCGCTGTGGCGGGCATCGGCGGCGGAGTTGGCCATCACAAAACCAGCCCGTCCTGAGTCATTTAACGCGCTGTAAAACTCCTGCATCCACAGGTAGTTGGCATTGTCGGTGCTGGGAATGCCAAACGGGTAGCGCGGGTCGCCCTCGATCGCTTCCTTGTCTACCCCGCTCACGTTAAAGGGCGGATTGGCCATCACGTAGTCAAAGCGTCCCACGCAGTCGTGCAGATTCTCGTAGTAGGTATTGCCGGCTCGGATATCACCCTGTAAGCCGTGAACTGCTAAGTTCATACGGCAGAGTCGAACGGTGTTTTCCTTATTTTCCTGTCCGTATATGGAGAGATTTTGCTGCGCTTGCTCGCGATGACGCTTGCGAAATTTCTCCGACTGCACAAACATGCCGCCCGATCCGCAGGCCGGGTCTAATATCCTTCCACCATAGGGTTCCAGCACTTCCACAATCAGCTTTACAATGGAGGTGGGCGTAAAAAATTCTCCGCCCTTCTGTCCCTCGTTCATGGCAAACTGACCGAGGAAATACTCGTAAATCTGTCCGAAGACATCGCCTTCCACATCCGTGCCCACATTGGAGAAGGTTTTTAATAAATCTTTTATCAAAGCACTTTTGCTAGCACCATCTCTTTCTATATCAAACTTTTTATAATCTTTGGGCAACACATCGGCCAGCTCGGGGTTCTCCCGCTCGATGGCTTCCATTGCTTCGTTTACCTTCTGACCGATGTCTTCACTTTCGGGAAGGGTCAACAGGTAATCGTAGCGCGATTCTTCCGGCAGATAAAGCACGCCTTCGGCCTTGTAGTGCTCGGGGCCGATCGTTACCCGGCTGCTGGTCTCCTTTTCCATCTTTTCGTGCAGGGGTTTAAAGCGGTGCCAGGCGTAGCGCAGAAAGATGAGTCCCAGTACGGGCGTGGAGTATTCAAAGGAGCTGAGCGTGGAGTTGGCCCGCAGGTTGTCGGCCGCCTGCCAGAGCCGTTTTTCGAGTTCTTTGAGGTTGGTGGACATGTGATCCCGTTCGTCTCTTGGTTAATTTTTAATGGATAATGAAAGAATGGCTATATACGAAAAGTTAGATAGAAATTACAAGCATATAGGCGAACCGAGCCAAAGGCCTTAACAAGTTCATGTACTCAATAAATCAAATGATAAATATGGCATGGTGTTGAGCTGGAATGCCTCGAAGGAACCCTACGCCGCTTGCATGCAGGATTTTTCTAAGTTCCCCGGACAAATTTTAGAGGAGATGACTGGGTTCCGGAATACGATGATGAAGTATGAGGGGGCAACGATTGGGCCCGCCGTGTAGAATCGGGAACAAATACCGGAACCTTGGTATCTCCCGGAAATCGCCCATGGGTTACTTCTACCCCTGCATTTATGGATAATACCTCCGCAAAAATTAAAAACCGGAAGGCGTCCCAAATCAATCTTGGTATGATACCTTTACATGCCAAAGTGGATGTTACAGTTTGTTCGACAGATCCCGATGGTAATACCAAAATACTTGACCGGGAGACCGTATTGGCAAAAGATGATGCAGGGACAGTTCTTGATGAATCTTTCTCAGACCCGGAACCGGGAAGTAAACGGTCCCCGGCTTACCTTGTATTGTTTATTTGATTTGAAGAGGTGTATCATCAGTACTTCCAGGCTATGAAGTTGATCCAATAAGCTGCGTTACAAAAGCAGGTTTGATCTCGTCATCCAGCTTCCGGAGCGCTACGTAAGAAACCGCTAACACTCCCAACAATACAAGTGGAGTAAGAACAGCAGATATGGGATCGCCCGCTGCTGCGTGGGCAATACTGGCCGAAATCATATTGATGGTAAAGCCGGCATAAACCCATTCCTTAAGACGTCCTGTAAAGGGAGCGAGCAATAGCAGCACGCCAATTATTTTAGCTATGCCCAGCTCTATCCGAAAGAAATCCGGGAATCCAAGGTGTTCAAATGTTTGCGCCATTTGCGGACTGATAAAGTACATCGTTGCACTGAACAGCATCATAGCACTAAATATTGCAGTTGTGATCCAGTAGGTTATGTTCAATTTATTCATTGTGATAAAAGATATTTCTGTTATGATTAGTTTTTGTTGAGCTCAGATTTAAAAGTGTGTGTTAATTCAATTCGTTCAGTAGATCCTGCACGTCAAGCGGTTGGGTCACCATCTTGACGGAACCGTCCTTGGCGTATTCCCATTCCTCGCGGGGACGATCGCGGTACAGCTCCACGCCATTGCCGTCGGGATCAGTTAAATAGATCGCCTCCGAGACGCCGTGATCGCTGGCTCCGTCGATGGGATATTCCGCGTCAATGAGACGCTGGAGGATTTTAGCCAGATCTTTGCGCGTGGGATATAGCAAAGCGGTGTGGTAGAGTCCGGCGCTGTTGCGCGGCGCAGGCGGACCTCCTTTGCTGTGCCAGGTATTGAGCCCAATGTGATGATGATATCCTCCGGCCGACAAAAAGGCCGCATTCTCACCATACATGGTCGTCAGCTCAAAGCCCAGTAGATCACGATAAAATTCAAGAGCCTGATCCAGATCAGACACTTTCAAATGCACGTGTCCAATGCGGGTCTGGGAGGGTGTGGTGTAGTCGTTGGTCATTGTTGTCAGTTTTTTTGTTTCACTCAATTGTTTATGGAGTTAGCCTTAATGGCTAATAATCTATAACTACCCTCTATGTCATCCCGGACCCCGATCCGGGATCTCGCAGAGGCAAGGAACGTCGATTGAATCATGTACCAACATTAACGGCAACTGCAGTATAAGATCCTGAAACGAGTTCAGGATGACATAGAATGGGTTCCAACCGCTAAACGCTTTGACTTAACTATTTAGCAACTCCGATATAAATGTTTCCAGTCCGGTAGACTTACGTCCGAGCAGCTGTTCCATATCGTCATAGGTAAAATCAAGCGCACCATTGACAAACGTTGTGGCTGTCATAACGCTCATAGCAATCTGCTCTTCGGGGAGACCGGCTTCGGTCAACGCCTGCTCAAACTCGGAAACAGAGAGATCCCTGTAGCTGATCTCCTTGCCGGAGGCTTCACTCAGCATGTCAGCTATTTCCCACAGCGCATAGGCTTGCCCCGAGGTAATTTCATAGATGCTGTTCTTGTGCTGTTCGGCATTGGCCAATCCGTTTGCCAGGGCCTCGGCCATCTCCGAGCGCAGTGCCAGGTTAATGGCGTTGCCGTCGGATGGAAAGGCCCAATGGCCCGTTTCTAAGGCATCGCCCAAAAAGAGCGGTAGAAATTCCATATAAAAGGTGTGCCGGTAAATGGTATAGGAGATGCCGGAATCTTTAATGAGCTTCTCCGTTGCATCGTGATCAGGCGAAAGTGGACTTAACTCTTTATCTGCTTCAACAATACTGGTGTAGAAAATCTGACCGACTCCCGCTTCTTTAGCGGCTTGAATTACGTTATTGTGCTGATCGGTCCGCCCTTCCAACGTGCTCGAAGAGATCAACAGCAAGGTATCGATTCCCTGAACTGCTTTTTCTATTGATGGATAATCGGTGTAATCGCCGATCCTAAGCTCTACGCCTTTCTCCTTGAGTTCGGCGCCTTTTTCCTCACTTCGGACAAGTCCGGCGATATTAGCATCGGGATTATTCTCCAGCAAAAAGTCTATGGTTTGTGATCCTAACTGTCCGTTTGCTCCTGTGATAAGTATCATAATGGTAATGTTGAATTTGAATATTAGGTGTTGAATTAATTATGAAGAATTTTCCAACCGGCTAGCCCTGTAGAATCACCCGAAAATTCGGGTGGCCACTCTGTGGCATTCCACTGGGCCAGCCAGTTGTATTCCTTTTTGATGGTGAGCTGCATGAGTAGCAACTGCATACGCTCCAGGGTGCCGCTCACCGAGAGGTCTCCGGCAACAATCGGATTAAAGCCCACTGTTTCTACGAGTTCGATAACAGATAGCAAGGCTTTCTCATCGTCCCCGGCAATAAAGGCGTCAACCTGCTTGCCGTCGATTACCGGCTGGTCAAAGTCAGCGGCCAAGGTGGTGTTAAATGCTTTTACCACCTTGGCATTGGGAAGCCACTGCTGCAGCTCTTCGGCTGCGCTGGTCTCCGGTACAGTCGTGAGTTTGCTAACATTCTCATCAATGGGATTGGCAATACTAATCACAATCTTTTGGGTTGCAACATCACGTATCTTGTCGGCCAATTCTTTTTCAGCCCCGTGGGGAACAGCCAAAATGATAATATCGGCTTCCCAGCTGGATTCATGGGGGCAATGCATGAGTTCTACATCAGCCTCGGGATGGTCTTGAAGGATTTCCTCGTGTAATGAACCCACTTGTTCAGGGTTGCGATCAAAAAGTAGCAGGCGGTAGTTGCCTCCGGCAATACTTTTTGCAATGGCGGAACCCATATTTCCACCGGCTCCGATGATCGCGATGGTTTGCTTGGTAATAGGCATAATCAGTGTGTTCCTGTCTGCGGTTTCATTTTGTTACCGTAAAGGTAATCCACCCCCGAGCCCTTTTCATTGATATGTGCTAAGAAAAACGCTTGATATATATCAATAAATTTTTTGCTGGCACCTTATCGCTGTTAACTGTGATTTGATTTATATAGTATGGTATACCAATAAACTTGAAGCTCAACTTGAGATGGTAATATGGATATTCAACATAAGGATGAAGACAGCAAAGGATTATTCTTTGTAGAAGAGAATGGCGAATTAAAGGCCGAAATCACCTATTCAAAAGCCGGAAGCAGCAAAATAATTATCGATCACACTGAAGTATCAGATTCATTACGCGGAGAGGGCATTGGTAAAGCATTAGTTGAACATGCGGTAAACTATGCACGCAAAAATGATTTAACGGTAATTCCACTTTGTCCGTTTGCCAAATCAGTTATAGAGCGAAATGAGTCGCTCCAAGATGTGTTGAATTAACCGCTAAAATTACTTCGGACTCGGCTCAGTGTTTCCGGACTCATCCCCAGGTATGAAGCTACTAAATTCAATGGCACACGATTCATGAACTCGGGATTTTGTTCTATCAGGCGGCTGTACTTTTCTTCAGCGGTAAGTCCAAGTGCATTTTCAGCGCGTTGCTGGAGGGCTACGTAAGCGTTTTGGAGGATAATACGATGATATCGCTCGTAGGCGCGAATGTCATCCAAAAGGGTTTGGTGGTTTTTCCGGTCAAGCATCAACAGCTCACTGTCTTCCAGGACTTCAATATTAAATGTGGATGGGTTTTTAGTGAAGAAACTTTGCAGGTCCGCAATCCACCAGCCGTCAAAGGCAAAACGAATCACATGCTGGTTGCCTTTTGAATCTACCGAGTATGAACAAAGAGCCCCTTTCTCAACAAATGCTAACTCGCGGCAAACATCGCCCTCTTGCAGCAGGAATTGCCGTTTAAGCATCCGCTTGGGACGGAAATTGCTTTTGCACATTTCCCACTCCTCATCGGATAATGAAACATGCTTATCAATACTTTCTTTCAGTACCTGGTACATTCGTTGTTGGCTTAGTGGTTGCCGCCTTGTTTTATGTAAGTTGATTCATCAAAGGCACTGAAAAATGTACAGGGAATTATCAGGAAATAAAAAAGCGGATATCCCCCGGAAGAGAATACCCGCTTATGGGTGTATGGGACGTTAGCCGTCAGTTAATTTTTAATGAACTGTACATTTAACTGCAGTTTAATTTTATCGCCCACAATCACGTTCCCGGCTTCGGTCACGGCATCCCAGGTAAGGCCAAACTCTTTCCGGTTGATGGTGCCTTCGACTTCAAAGCCAGCTTTGGTCTGACCATATTGGTCGGTAACCGTACCACCGTGGACGACCTCCAATTCAATTTCTTTGGTGACATCACGAATCGTTAAATTCCCGGTCACGTTGTATTCGCCTTCGCCAATTTTCTCAAAGTTTGTGGACCCAAACTTCAGTTGCGAATACTCAGCAGCATTGAAGAAATCGTCTGACTTCAGGTGCTGATCGCGATCCTCGTTGTTGGTGGTGATGCTGTCGATGTCAGCCGTAAAACGTGCCTTGGCATGTTCAAAATCGTCGCCGTCGGCTTCGATTTTTCCATCGTAAGAGCCGAAACTTCCGGTAACAGTCGAAATTACCAGGTGCTTTACTTTAAATTGTACTTCCGAATGCGTCGGATCAATCTTCCATAAGGTTTTCGTTGCAGTAGCCATTGTATTATTACTTTAATGTTAAACAGTTTGTTCATGCTTAACATACTGCCTGAAACCTTACCTGCCATTGATATATGACAGGAAATACTCTTGATATATGTCAAGGAAATGTAATTTCGATGAGGACTATTATTTGATCCGCAGGTTGTATAATATGTACTGTATAGCATTTAAAAGGTCAACCATGACATTCTATCTACTATGGACATCCGGCATAAAGAAGGACAGAGTAAAGGATCATTTTTTATTGAGAAGGGCGGAGAAGTAAAGGCCGAAATCACCTATTCAAAAGCCGGGGATACCAAAATCATTATAGACCATACCGAGGTATCTGATGAGCTACGCGGTAACAATATCGGCAAACAGCTTGTTAAACATGCGGTAAGCTATGCCCGTAAAAATAATTTAACCGTAATCCCTTTGTGTCCATTTGCCAAATCAGTTATTGAGGGTGATGAGTCGCTACAAGATGTACTGATGTAATAATTGTTTTCTAACTGCTTAAAATCAGAATCCTTACCAATATGAAAACATCCACAAATCAAAATAGACATTCATGGCCGGAACTGCTGCCACCGGCAGACTGGCAGAAGACACTGAATACGGTACATCTCTGGTCGCAGATAATCGGGAAGATTCGGCTGGAACATATGCCCTGGATCAACCACAGCTGGCACGTTCCTCTCTATGTCTCATCGCGCGGGTTGACAACTTCACTGATTCCGTTTTCGACCGGGGGATTCGAAATAGAATTCGACTTTATAAATCACAAGCTCGAAATTCGAAAGATTAATAAGAAGAGTATTTCTTTCGAGCTGGAATCATTGTCCGTAGCAGACTTTTATGCAAAGACGCTGGAGAACCTCAGTCAATTGAATATTGAAACGAGCATCTATCCCATGCCGGTTGAAATCCCCGATCCCATTATGCCATTCCCGGAAAACAAGGATCCCGTATCCTATGATACAGAGGCGATGCATCGTTTTTGGTTGGCACTGACAAATGTTCAAAGAGTTTTCACTCAATTCAGGTCTGAGTTCACCGGAAAAGTAAGTCCCATCCACTTCTTTTGGGGCGCATTTGATCTGGCAGTTACTCGATTCTCCGGACGACCAGCTCCCAAACATCCGGGGGGTGTTCCCAACTGCCCTGACTGGGTCATGCAAGAAAGCTACTCTCATGAATTGTCAAGTGCCGGATTTTGGTCGGGCACCGGTTTTGGAGAGCCCGCATTCTATTCTTACGCTTATCCGGAGCCAGAAGGCTACCGAGATTCGGTGATCAAACCTCAGGATGCATTCTATGACGAAGAGCTTGGAGAATACCTGCTCCCTTATCAGGCTGTGACGAATGCATCAAATCCGGATAAGAAACTACTCGATTTCCTCCAGACAACCTATGAGGCCGCGGCCGTAAACGGAAAATGGGATAGAAAAGCCTTGGAGAAGTAGCGAAACCTTTTCTTACAAAACAGATCTCAGATGTATTAGAGGCAGCATTCCCAACCTTTAGGTTGTATTAAATAAAACTGCCTTCATTTTACTCGATCGTTGTTTCTTCGAGCGTAACCACGCGTGTATACTTATTTTGATCAACGGCCTTAGCCGCTGCCATTTTCGCATATTCTTCGGCGGCACAATCATATTGCAAGTGAATATTACCATTTAGATCAATACCGATGCTTCCGTCGTAGTCACTGGTATTGCCTACCAACACCGATCCGTTTATTGTTGGCGTCCCCCGTCCTTTAAAATTGTAAGCATTTTCAAATATTACGAGGCCGTTCCATTCAAAGTTCCCGGCAATATCCAAGGTAGATCCATCATCGCCCTCATAACTCATTTCACCATCACTTCGAATTACCAGAATTCCGTATCCCTCATCCTGTTTTCCCGTAAGTTTTAAATTGTCCTCCACAAAAAATACCCCGGGATCACTTGACGTACCCAGTGTTTGATCGGTTGTACCGGATAAGTATTGGACACTTGTAGTGTTAGCCAAGCGCGCAATAAGTTCATCAGTAGGCTCATATGACAGATCATTGTCGGTGGCTACTTTGGGGTCTCCCTCAACGTCAATATCGCTTGTCTCTGACTGCACATTGTCCTCTAAATTCTGATTCATAACGCTAATACCCGGCTTGCTTTGATCCCCGTCATCACAGGCCGAAGAGGAGTTTCCACTGATACTGGCACTCCCATCTGTATCAATAGTAAAGTTCTCTGTAGCAATAGAAAGCGGTGATTTAAACTTTGGAACTAAGTTGCTAAAGGGGGCTTTAAGGTAAACACTTACAACTTTTGAGGTATATTTTTCTGATCCGCCATCTGCTACATCAATCTCCGCTTGGGAAACCATCCGTAATGAATCGGCATCCCAGTAATTGGAAGCCTCATACATATAATCTACATGCAATGTTGTTTGAACACCATCAATGGTGGTTACCCAGGGATTCGAAGAGTCGTGCTCTTTAGCCCAGTTATTATCCTTGTTTATTTTCTGCATAGATATTTGAATAGCCGTATGCGCAGCATTCAGGGCTTCTGTTTTTTGGGCATATTCCACCGTTTTTTCTGTAAGCATCTTGCCCTGACCAGATGTACCCATCGATACGATACCGAGTGCAACCAGCATCCCGGCGCATATTATTAACATTGCTCGTCCCATAATAACTCCTCTTCTTTATTAAGCATCTTCCAAATTAGGGGGCGAAAAACGCTTCTCCCAAATTGTACGCACATAGCGCCCATCATCGCCCGTATTTTGATATACTTTAGCTGAACTCTGCAATTCCAAGGTAATATAAAGCTGTCGAATACTATTTAGATCAGAACTTGCAACCGGAGTTGACATATGATTGCTAACCGGCTCACCATATTCATCCAGGTACTTGATATTAAAGTTCGTTACCCCCACCCGTATTGGAGTTTCACTGATAATACTCCCCGTATCACCATCTTCGACCGTTCTTTTTAATACATAGGCATTGGGATTTCCATTGCCTACGGACGTATTTGTAAACTCCCAGGTTATCAGCTCAACCGAGTTATCACTACTGTTGTCAATATTACTGCGAAATGCAATTTTGTGGCTATCTGCCTCCACTAAAACAGGACTGGTCTTATTATTTCTGTTAAATCCAATTTTGTGGATATCGTGGTTAATCATCTCCTGCACGCCCGTTGCTTTCTCCCGGGTTGTTTGCGTAAGCGTCAACTCTGTTGAACTATTAGACATAGACATGTTCAGTGCTAGAATCCCAATCAAAAGGATCCCTCCTACAACAAAACTTGTCACCAAACCCATATTCATAGTACTATCCTCTGCTAATCGGCGTAGTAATTTCTAATAAATTCCAGGCTATATAAAGTAGGACTACCAGAACTCTTTCGGTCCAGATATTTACTGGTTATATATACCCGAAGTTTTTTAAACGTCGTTTGAGTATTCGTTGAATCGTAACTCGTCTCATCTACATAAAAGACTTCGGCACGGATATTAAATTCTCCATGCTCGGTTTCTACCACATCATTCCATCCGTCATAATCGTCAAAATCATCAAACTCATGGCGGGTCACGTTTCCATCCCCATTTTGGTCATCATCTTGAGTTCCACTGGTTTCTGGGCCCAAACTTGTAGTAGCTGAAAAATCACCCGGTATATCGGCAGGCGGTGCGGTGGCATCAACAGAAACCTCATCAAATTCTTTCGTTCGTCCCTCTTCGATAATATCCTGAGCCAAAGCAATAACTTCCTGTTCGAGCTCTCCCTCAATCTGCATATAGGTGTTCCGCTGAATCATGCTGGTAGCGCTGAGTATTATCAGCGAAAAAATCACCATGGCCCCAATTGTCTGCAGTACTTCTCCGTAGCCAACCATAACTATTTATTTCTAATTACGTTTTCCAAACGTTAGAAAATTTTAACATTATGTCAACGCTTTCAATTTAATTCTAATGTTTCCCTTTTCATATAGTAAACCCGCCGGATAGTAGTCAATACAATACCATCCGACGGACTCATCTAATTATTTTAATAATCGCCCATAATAGACCATCACTTTAATTCTGCGAAACGGTAATAGTATCTAATTCCGTTGTTTCGCCAGCAGTAACTTCAACGTTTTCGACATTTTCTATCCCATAAGAGTCATTGGTGGGCTCAACGGAAACGGTATAAGAATCTTCTTCCAGTCCGATGAGCTTGAATTCTCCATTTGCTGTATCAGCAATTGTGGAAGAAAGTGTATCTTCTCCAGCTATAGCATATACATTCGGCTCAGCATCAACGGGCTCAACGACTCCTGCGATATTTCCTGTTACTGCTTCATTTGAAGCACTTATCACGGGTTTCAGCAAATAGTCTTCGCCTGACTGCTGATTACCTCTTACCACAACAGAACGCGCCGCATCAAAATCGAGCAGCAAAGTGTAGGTAATATCGGGCTCGATTTCAGCATTTACATTTAGCTTGATCCCCGTTTGTGCACCACTGGGTACAAACATGCTGTGTTCTTCTCCATCAACCACCACGCTGTGACCATCACTGCTGAGGATAAGGCGAATTTGTTCATACGTTCCGGCGGGTAATTCTGCAGATCCAAGAACTTCTGTAGTTCCGTTTGTTAGCTCGAGAAGATCATAGCTTTGCTGGGGACTACTAAGTTCTACCCATCCTTCGTCGCTATCACTATTATTTACCTCCACTCGTTCGACAAATACGTTTACTTCATCATAGTTGGCCGGCGCATCATGGAGCAATACCTCCATTGTTCCGGTATCGCCATCGGCATTGGTTCCACTGTTGCAACCCATAAAGACGACTGAAACGGCTAATAATAATGCAAATGGTATTTTTAGTAACTTCTCGGTAGTCATAATTTTACCCTGTAGATTTTTTTGGCGTTAAATTTTAGGGTATATGACGACCGAAGTTTCGGAAGGTTACCAACTTTTTTGCATGGCTACATTCCTTGATAAATAGTGTCTATGTGATAGGCAGATGGAAAAACTATACCGGCACTACAGAAGCCCGTCAACCATTCCGGGAATTGTTACCCCTGTTATTCCCTTTACCGCGATTATTCTCCATTCCTTTCGGGATGTCGCCCGGCGGCCCGCCCCCTACCTTGCCATCAAACAAGTTTTGCAGAATGTCTCGCGCCGGTACTCCTTTCTGCATTTGTTTTCCAACGCCTCGCATGATGTTTGATGCTGGAATTTGACTTCGCTTTTGTGCCATATTCAGGGCCATAGGCAGCTTTTGAAATTCGCCGGCCTCAAACCCTCCCTTTAACGCGCGAACAATAAACGACCGTGTAAGTTCGGGCTGATCCTGCATAGGCAAGTCCGAAACAATATCCATGGCAGAAACGATATTAGATCCTGAGGTTTGGGAAAGAACTGACTTTTGACTTATATCAGATAAAAGGCGGTTAATATTTTCCGGGGAAACATTTTGTGTTATTGCCCGAGAAGACGATTCCACAAGTCTGTTACGCACACCTTCTCCCGGGCCATTTTGTTGGCCTAGTACCTGTTTTACTTGCGGCTTTGCCATCCAGGGATCAACGACGTTGGCTGCCTGACGGGTAGCACTGGTCATTCTATTTATATAAGGAACGATCCGTGCATCGGGCACTCCTTTGGATAATCCTTCCAGTGCCTTTTGCAATACATGGGTTGCCGGCAAATTATCTTCGGCAAGTTGTACTGCCGGCTCAATCATATTGATCAGCTGTTGATTACTTAAACCCCTTGCTTCTTTTCTTGCTTTAAGATCATCAATTACGGATTGTTCTATCCCTGCTTTTCCGGCCCGTGCTACCAGCTTATCCAACGATTCAGTTTGGCCAACGGCAGTATCGGGAATACCGAAATATGCACAAGCAACAACCAAAAGTGCGATGACCTTTATATGTATGTTTAAACCCTTCATCATATTTATTTCATTTAAATTATTGAACTAATAACAGTGCATTTTGCCCGCCAAATCCATCTTCAACGGTATATGTTTCGTTGGAAAACTTTATCCAGCTTTCTTCTCCATCCTCAATTATGAGCACTTTATATTCATAAGAACCGGCATCCAGCTCAAGCTCGGCTCTGTACTGATCCTTTTTAACATTTACGAGTGGCACTCCGGGACGTGACCAATTATTAAAATCTCCAACCAGATAAATACGTCCATCCCCGGGGTAGGAAATTTCCACCTGCTGTCTATCTTTTTCTTTGTTCCAGTTCGGTGATATTTTATCGCTATCTTTTCGTGATTTAGGCTGTAACGTCACTCTGATTCCCCCAGAAACCTGTACATCATTAGTATTCTGATCGGTCGCCGTTGTATTATATCGCAATCCCTCAGCACTCAAAAAAGCCGTTAACTTTGGGCTGATGGGGACACTCCCTTCAACTCCCAATCGGAATATGCGGTTGGTCTCTTCAATGGTCTCTGTTGTCTCGTTTGGGCCTCCCCCCACAGGTGGAAAACCACCGCCCCCACCGGTCGTTACCGTTTGTTGGTTTTGATACTGTTCAAGACCAACTTTAAGTCTAACTTTCAAGCCTTTTTCAAAAATTCGCCTTGCAGCTACAAATGAACTAAACCCCTCCTGAATATCCGGGAAGGAATCAAAATTTCCGTACAAGCCTGTCGATAATTGCCAATTGAAATTGGGCCAGGTTTCAAACTCAATAGCATATAAATCAGACCGATCATTGATAGAGGTGGACACACTGTCAACCATATAATCTCGATACGATCGAAAGTTAGAACCTGCTTTTACTTTCAGCTGGCTAAATGGTGTGGGCGACCACGTCAACGTGGGTTGTGCCCAAAACATGCCCCGGCTGAAAGATGAATTAAAATAACTGCCTCCCATCTCTACCCCGGCGCTTACCGAATAATTGAATTGGTGCTGATATCTTGCCAGAGCCAATCCGCCTTTCCACGTATTTATTCCGGACATGAATGGTTCCACAACAGCAACGCCCGTTAATTCAACCATGTCCTTGTCACCGAGCCAGGTACTTTGCCCAATCCCGGTGATCGCCCCAAAAGACGTATTTCCGACCCGATTCCACTCCCCGTAATAGGGGTTCAAATAAGTATTTGTGGAATACCCCACTCTGGAATCCACAGAAAATACTGTCTGCCACTCCTGGGCTAACATATCGTTTGATATTGAGATTAATAACATCACAATAATGAGACCTATTCTCATAAGTAGATCACTGCATTTTTATTACCAAATCCGTCTTCGCGCTGCATCGGAGCCATTGGATCGGTTACCCATTGCTCCCCATCTTTTACAAACATATAGCGATGCTCTCCTCTGCTCATTGATACCAGGCCGGTCCAGACCTGCTCTCCGTTCACCTCCTGTTTCTCAAGAGGTATAGGTTCCCAACCGTTAAAGTCACCGGCAACTTCGACAGATTGCGCTTTTTCATCGATATAAACAAAACGTACCCACACCTGGTCCTGACTATGAGAAACTGGCTGCATTGATTCCTGCAAAGTGTTATTTACCCGGACGACCTCTTGGGAAGCATCAAAATAAAATGGAATCAATAGGGCTATTGTTAAAATCATTGCTGCCGCAACACCATAGACGGGTCGCACCTGGATCTTTCGCGGCATCCACAAACCTTGCATCCAGCTTGTTATTTGCTCTATCAGCGAAACTGTCGTTTCCGGTTGTTGGGCATCTTCAATGCTATTCATCACCCGATCGGAAAATCCATCGGGTACTTCCGGATGATCATAGACACCTGTATTACTAATAGTACTTTGAACTGACCTCTCGAAAGAAAGCATTTCCCGCATCTGCGGATCATCCGCTATCATGTGGAGGGCTTCCCGCTCCTCCTCACCGGATAACTCGCCATCCAGATATTTACGCAGTATTTCTTCCTTTTCCATATTCATGATCCCTAGTTATACTGGTTAACATACTCTTTAAGCTCCTTGCGCGCCCTGTGTACCCGCACTTTGAGCGCCCCTTCAGTGGCGTCTAATCGCTTTGCCATGGCTTTATACGTCATATTATCACGATACTTCATCAAAAAAGCCTCCGCATAAATCGGTGTTATTGCAGACAGGGCCTTCTCCAATATGGCCTCCTGCTCCTGTTGTTCAATGTCATCATTGGGTAATTCATCTACTTTCAAATTGGCTTCAAGCTCGTGGGGTTCCATCTCACTGAACTCCTTATTTGATCGCCTGATATTCTTGGAGTAATCCAAACAGTGATTTCTTGCCAACGTATATAGCCAGGAAGAAAACTTTGATTGCTTTTTGAAGGAATCCAATCGCTCATAGGCCTTCACAAATATCTGCTGCGCCAACTCTTCCCGGTCGCCCTTTTTGTCCACAAATTTACCAACAATACTAAAGACCATCGGCGCATACCTGTCAACAAGTACCCTGTAACGATCTTTTCGACCGTTCAAGATCTCTTGGATTAATTGAAATTCTTTTTCCTTGGAATCATCCATTAAGCTGAAACATATACCAGCGCAGAGTCAGGCCCTGAAAACCCCTGCTTATTTGTGTGACGATTGACTTTAAAAATGGTTACTAAAAAACTTCAATCCAATTTATAACTCTTTCGGCTTCTTTTTTCAATAGGCAGCATATCACAGCTATAGTAACAAAAAATATTTTTATAGGGATTCGCCCGTTAATTTCATAAAATATTAACAAATCGTGAATTCATGATTCATTAACGATTTCTCAACCAACAAATAGGAATGGCAATTTCTTTGATATGTAATTCATTTTAAGCTGGTGGGCTAAATGCAAATGTAGCATTAGTCAGCTTTAATGAGCTTCTCATGAACCAAATTTATCAAATCTTACTCCTGACAGATGATGAGCGCGATGCTGAACAAATAAGAGACCAACTGTCCAGCGTAGGAGTAGAGCATGAGATTACTACTATACAAACCCGAAAAGAGGTTGAATCACTTCTTTCAAAAAACACCCCGCACCTCATCATCAGTAGTTATCAACTTGCTGACTTTAGCGGTCCTGAAATTTTAAAACTCACGAGAAACCATACTCCCGACCTTCCGTTTATTTTTATCGGAGAGCATGTTGGTGAAGAAAAAGTGGTGGATCTCATCCATCAAGGCGCATCTGATTATATCAATAAAAGCAATTTTCCTCGGCTTAAATCGGTAGTTAAGCGAGAGCTGCTCAAAAAAAAGGAGCTGCAAAAAGCTGAAAATCAACATTCAACTGTATACAAGAATTTGCTGGAACGGACAAAAGAGCAGGCCTGCATATATAATATTTCTACTTTGGATGAGCAGGAGCTAACCATTGACGAACTTCTCGAGAAAGCTTTGGCGATTTTGCCGGAAGGATGCGCTTATCCCGAAATAACAGAAGCCTCTATCGTATTTAAAGACCAAGCATTTAGCACTGAGCATTTTCGGGAAACCCAGTGGATGTTGCATTCAAAGAAATCCTCCTCCTTATTGTCGGGAACCCTGACTGTAAGTGTTGCCTACACCAAAGAAAAGCCACCGAGAGATCACGGCCCTTTCCTACACGAGGAGCAACAACTTTTAAATTTAATAACGAGCCTGTTAGGGCTCAAAATTAATCATATTCAATCAAAAAAAGATTTACAGGAAAAGGATCAAATTATTGCCAAAGCTTACGATCTTGCTAACATTGGCCATTGGGAACTGGACCTTACCAATCAAAAGCTGCATTGGTCCGAAGAAATAAAGCGCCTGCATGAGGTTGATGAAAACTTTGACCCAGACCTGGACTCAGCAATAAATTTCTATAAGGAAGGGGATCACCGCCAAAAAATTCAAGAAGCCGTACAAAAAGCCATAGACGAAGCTATTCCCTTTGATGTGGAACTTAAAATTATTACCGCCAAGAACAATGAGCGCTGGATTCGCGCTGTTGGAGAAGCGGAATTTGAAAATGGTCATTGCCAGCGTATTTACGGCAGTACTCAAAATATCACCTCTCGCAAACAGGCCGAAGAGAAATTCAAAAATACTGAACAAAAATTGCGGGACATCGTCGAGAACAGTACCAATATGTTTTACCGGCATAATGCTGATCACGTTCTCACCTATCTGAGTCCGCAGTGTAAACAATTTTTGGGGTGTTCTCCCGAAGAAGCTAAACGACAATGGACCGAATTTGTAACGGATCATCCTATTAACAAAGAAGGGATTAAACATACGCAGAAAGCTATCGATACCGGACAAGCCCAACCTCCTTTTGAACTTCAGCTTCAAAGAAGAGACGGAAAAAAGATTTGGGTATTGGTAAACGAGGCTCCCATTGTTGAAAACGGAGAAACAGTGACTATCGTGGGATCACTCACAGATATCACCGAGCAGAAAAGATATGAGGATAAGCTGGAGCAATTGTCATTGGTTGCATCCAAAACAACCGATATGATTGTTATGACCGATGCCGAGGAACGCATCACCTGGGTTAACGATGCTTTTGAAGAAGAAACAGGATATAACCTGGATGAGATCACAGGAAAAAATCCCGGTCAATTATTACAAGGGCCTGAAACTGATACGCAGACCGTTCGGCACATTTCCGAAAAACTTGAGAAGCTTGAAACTGTTCAGGAAGTCATTCTCAACTATGCCAAGGACGGACGCAAATATTGGCTGGATATGACCATCGATCCCATTTTAGACAAAGAGGGACGCTGCACCGGCTATATTGCCATTGAAAAGGATGTTACTACCGAGATAGAACGCAGTAAAAAGCTGCAGGAAAGTGTCGAACGATATGATATTGTATCAAAAGCTACCAGCGATACCATTTGGGATCTGGATCTGCGAACCGATACCATTCGTTACAATCAGAACATCTATACGATGTTTGGTTATCAAAAAGATGAAGTAGAAGAGGTAAGCGAATGGTGGCGCAATAAAATTCATCCTTCGTATCAGCAGTACGTTCAGGATAAGCTTGATGAAGCCCTTTCTTCAGATAAAGATCGCATTCAATTCGAATATCGGTTTAAATGTGCCGATGGCAGTTACAAATATATTTACGATCGGGCGTTTGTCGTTCGCAATAAGGATAATGATCCTATTCGTATTATTGGCGCCATGCAAGATATTACGACTTTTAAAGAGCGGGAGCAGCGAAGCCGAAAATTTCAGGAAGTTGTTTCAAACCTGGCCACGGATCGATCTCTGCTGCAGAATGACATTTTGGATGCCCTGGGTGAAGTCCTCAAAATTTCCGCCCAAACATTAGACGTTGAACGGGTAAACCTTTGGCTTCTTGAAGACCACAAGCTGCGCTGCGTTTGCTCTTTTGATGACGGACAATTAAATACCATGCGTGGTAATATTATCACCCAACACGATAGCCCCACCTATTTTAACTTCATCAAGGAACAGCGCATCATTGCTGCCGAAGATCCGCATAATCACGAAGCCTTCAGCGAACTTGCAGATTCGTACCTGACACCCAATAACATAAAGTCGATCCTGGATGCCAGTGTTATAAGTTATGGTTCCACCCAGGTCGTGGTTTGCCATGAGTCGGTAAGCCGAAAGCGCAGCTGGGAAAGTGATCAAATATCTTTTGTCGGTGCCATCACCGATCAGATTGCCCAGCTTCTGGCCTACCAGGAGAAGAAAAAACGTGACCGGGAAATCCGGGAATCCCTTAAAGAGAAAGAAACCTTGCTGGCCGAAGTACACCACCGTGTAAAAAACAACCTGGCGGTGGTATCGGGTATGATGCAGCTGCAGGCTTTTGAAGAGGAAGACAAAGATTTACGAGCCAAGCTTTTTGACAGTGTGGCTCGCATACAAACCATGGCCTCCATTCACGAGTTGCTGTATAAATCAAACAGTTTTTCGAACCTGCGACTCGATGAAAATATTAAAAAACTGATCTCCAATATTACTGATACATTCCATTCGGCAGACAATATTGATATTTCATACGAGCTGCAGGCTGTAAACCTCAATGTCAATCAAGCCATTCCCTGCTCGCTCATCATTAACGAAGTTGTGACCAATGCACTAAAACATGCCTTCGAGGATACAGGGACCATACGCCTTGTACTGTTCGAAGAACAAAACCAAATACATCTGACAATTACCGACGATGGGAAAGGCTTACCCGACAACTATCAAAATTTAATACACAAGGGTTCGCTGGGCTTTAAACTTATTGATACTCTCTCGAAACAGCTTGATACCTCCTGTACGTTTAACTCCGATACAAACGGAACTGAATTTTCTCTTATTTTTGATCGGGCCAAAATTAAAGGCATTGGTAGTGCTCACTTGGATTGAGATTGCACCTCTTGGGCTAAAAAATTATACTGACTTGGCTTATAATATAAAAGACTCAGAATTATGAAATTCTACAGGGTTCTGTTGGATAGCAAGTCAATAGCGCTAATGCTTCTGTTATTTGGATATGCCTGGATTATCGGTTCTGATTTTTTGGCTTCTTATATAAATGACAATGCGTTTAGCCTTCTTAACCTCCAGATACTAAAGGGGCTTCTGTTTGTGACTATTGCCTCGGCGGGTGTATATGCGCTGCTCTACCTTAAAGACAAGGCACTGGAGCAAGGTCGCCAATATACGGATTCCGTTCTGGAAACCATCGACGTGGCCATCCTGGTTATCACCGAAGAGGGTATCATCGATAGTGTTAATAATGCCTTTGTAAATATTTTTGAATACGATAAAAAAGAAGTGGTCGGTCGCCATTTTTCTCATTTGCTTAGTGAAAACAATTATGAGAAGGGTTTGCATGATTTCCAAAAACTTTTAGAAGGACAATCCTTTCCAAATGAAGAATAGGTAATAAACGACAAATCCGGGAACCCTATTTCTTTGGTTCTTAATTCCGAAATTCTGCAAAGTGACAATGAAAAGTTTCTGATTTTAAGTGCCATGGACATCACTGACCAAAAGAAAATCCAAGCCAAGCTAGAACATACATTGGCCGAAAAGGAGATTCTTCTCTCCGAAATTCATCATCGGGTAAAAAATAATTTAGCGATTGTATCAGGACTCATGCAGCTGCAGATATATGAAGAAGAGAATCCCAAATTAAAAGAAATGCTTGTCTCTAGTATAACTCGCATCCAAGCCATTGGATCTATCCACGAACTGTTATATCAATCGAACAATCTTGCTACGTTACGTTTCGATAAAAGCATTAAACAGCAGGTTAAGAATTTGCGTGATATGTATAATAAGCCACAGACAATACATTTTAATCTCAACTTGTCTCCCGTCACCATCAATATTAATCAAGGAGTGCCTGCCAGCCTGGTCATAAACGAAATTGTTACAAATGCTTTACAACATGCGTTTCCTGCAAAAGGAAAAGGCCATATTTCTATAGAATTATCCAAAAACAAAGATAAAGTGCTTACCCTATCTATTTCTGATAACGGGCAAGGCTTACCTGAAGATTTTTTGTCAATTTCTCAAAACGGCTCCCTTGGCTTTCAACTTGTTGATACCCTGTTAAAGCAACTTGAAGCTGAACACAGCATTGACTCTACAGAACAGGGTACTAAGTTTTCATTTTCTTTCAAGAAAGCATCCAAGAAAGGAAGCAGCAGTATGTTCGAAAGCTAAGCTCCTAACTCGGTCTTTTAATTAACGTTGTACCCTTTTCAATTTTCCGTATTTTAAAGCAGCAAAATATTCAAGAATTAAACAAACTGTTATGACCCAAGAAGAAATTAACAAGGGCAATCGCCTGATCGAAGATCTGATGGGATCTACTATTAAAATAGACCAGGATGATGTAAAAGACATACCCCTGGCATTTCTACAACTCGAAGATATGAAGTTCCACTTAGCCTGGAAATGGCTTATGCCGGTGGTCATAGAAATTGAAGATGAGCTGGGCTATTCGGTACTTATCAAAGATAAAGCCTGCATGGTCGTTGTTGATGACGATACTACTTTTGAAGCGGAGGCTGACACCAAAATGGAAGCGGTCTGGCGGGCTATTGTTGACTTTTTGGATTGGCATAAAGATCAGTAAAATTGCCCCCGTGCAATACTTTTGGCCCTAAACTCTACATGGGTTAGGGCTTTTTGTTTTGGGATTCCGTTGCCTTTCGCTCATTTTCTAAATGATGTTACGTGCTTCATAATATCAACACTCTTTAACTTAAATATCTCTATGGCAAAGAGTGCATTTGTTACTGGCGGCACCGGTTTTATCGGCATCAATTTAGTTGAAGAACTTGTCGATCGAGGTTGGAATGTCACTGCATTACATCGCACGCAATCAGATTTGAAAGCCCTTAAAAAACTTCCTGTTACATTGGTTGAGGGTTCCATTACTGATCTGCCTTCTCTTCAACACGCGATTCCCAGCAATACTCACGTAGTTTTTCACCTGGCCGGCGACACCAACATGTGGTCCCAAAATAATGATCGTCAAACCGAGATTAATGTCACCGGTACTAAGAATATGGCGCAGGCATCCGCCGACAAAAATGTAGAGACCTTCATTCACACGTCGAGCGTTTCGGCCTGGGGCAGAGTCAAGGGAACCATTTCCGAAGAAACGCCACAACAGGGGAACAATTCGTGGGTGAACTATGAACGTACTAAATGGCTCTCTGAGCGTGAAGCATTAAAAGCCCGCGACCACGGTGTGAAAGTTGTAATTATGAATCCGGCAATGGTTGTCGGTCCACATGATGTCAACAATTGGGGCCGCCTGTTTTTTGCACTTCGGGATAATGATCTGCCCGGCGTTACGCGCGGCAATATGAGTATAGCTCATGTTAAAAAAGTTGTACAAGCTCATATTTCAGCCGTCGAGAATGGACGTGATGGAGAAAACTATATATTAGGAGGCCAAAATTGTACCTTTGCTGAGTTTGTGTCTATCATTGCAGACGTATCCAACATCTCTGCACAGCCAAAAATTATTTCAGCACCTATCCTCAAATTGGTTGCCAATTTTAAATCCGCCATTTCTTATATCACCGGAAAAGAACCAGACCTTACGCCCGAGCTTGCAAAGCTTATGACCCGAGATGTGGTTTACTCCAGTGAGAAAGCGATAAAAGAATTGGACTATCGCATTCCGACCGTAGAAAAATCTGTCCGGGATTGCCATCAATGGTTGGTTCAGGAAGATCTACTATAAGCCATTCTATTGTGATGAGGTAAATGCCCTAAATGCCTTAAAGTATCCTTCAAAATTACCTGTATCATGCCGGGTTATCCCATCTGCCAGCGGACATCCCCACACCAAATCTCCATTTATGATCATCTTGCGTATAGCAGGAGTAAGCTGCAGCTCTCCACGAGCATCGGGCGTTGTTTCTTTAAGGACTTCAAAAATTGTATTGTCTAACACATATCGGCATGCGGTTGCCCAAGGCTCATCTGGAATTGCCGACGGCTTCTCTATGATATCCGTCAATCGTACTTTTTCGTCATCTATAGATTTATGAGTATCAAATGTTACTACCCCCCTCGACGAAGCCTCTACTTTGCTGATTGGATAGATTGCCAACGCCCCCATCACATCGTTTCTCGTTTTCAAAGAAATAAGCTCTTTTAAATAAGCTGCCCTTCCCATCCCTTTGATAGGGGCATCAGCAAAGACCACCACAAAATCTTCATTTCCTACAAATGATTGCGTTTTTAAAATAGCACCCCCCGGTCCGGATAACGAATCATCAAAGATAAACTGCAGTGCAGCGTCATCCTCAAAATAGTTGATCATCTTCTGATCATCGCTCTTGGCAACTACAGCAATTTCCTGAATCCCTGCTTCTTTCAATTCTTCAATGATATGCTGCAGTACCGGCTTTTTGCCCAAGGGCAGCATCGACTTCGACATATAATTCGTAAGTGGACGCATTCTTGTTCCCTTGCCCGCAGCTGGGATTACCGCCTTAGTAATTTCTTTCATATCCATAATATACATCTTGAGTGTTTATGGTTGGAATGGTAACAGATTTTTATTTGCTAATTAAAAATGAGAAACTCATAAAATATGATCTGTTAATAAATTACTGCTCAGCCGATAAAATGAAATACAGCGATAAATCGCTGCTGGATCAATATATTCCCATAACAGATTGGCTTAGAGATTACCAGTTTTCATATTTTAAGAAAGATTTACGAGCAGGATTAACAGTTGGCATTTTACTTATTCCCCAAAGCATGGCCTACGCCATGCTGGCGGGACTCCCTCCCGTATATGGCCTTTACGCATCCATTGTCCCGTTATTAATCTATGCCATGTTTGGCACTTCGCGACAACTGGGGGTTGGGCCTGTGGCCATCGTCTCCATTCTTGTAGCCACGGGAGTAGGGAGCATCGCCGAAATTGGCAGCAGCCGGTATACACAGTTAGTATTAGCTCTCACCCTGCTTGTCGGGATTACCCAATTTCTCATGGGGGTTTTTCGACTGGGTTTTCTGATGAATTTTATTTCCAAACCTGTACTCAGCGGATTTACTTCGGCTGCGGCTTTCATCATTGGGTTCAGCCAGGTGGGCAATTTATTTGGCCTCGAACTTGCCAGAAGCAAATATATCTACGTAGTTGCTTCTGATCTAATCTCCCAATTGGCACATATCCACTGGCCAACAGTTATCATTGGCGCAAGTGCCATTGTCTTTATCCTGTTGTTAAAAAATTGGAACCCTTCTATTCCCGCCCAACTTATTGCGGTAATAATATCTATTTTTATTGTGTGGGCTTTCCAGTTAGACCAGATGGGAGTTAATACCGTAGGCAGTGTAGAAGAGGGTTACCCCGCTCCTGTCCTCCCGAACCTTTCTGAATTTCCTTTCTGGAAACTATCGCCTACGGTACTGGCTATTGCTTTTCTGAGTTATACTCAATCCATCGCGCTGGCAAAAGCAATGGTTCGCCGCAATCCCGATTACAAGGTTGACTCCAATCAGGAACTATTCAGTATTGGTCTTTCAAATATGATCGGTTCGGTATTTCATTCTTTTCCGGTTGCCGGCAGCTTTTCAAGAACGGCCGTAAATGACCAAAATAAGGCCCAAACAAGTATCTCTTTATTAATCAGTGCCTTTCTTGTCTTGCTAACGGTCTTATTGCTCACTCCACTTATCTATTATCTACCGCAAACCATATTGGCTGCTATCATTATAACTGCCGTTCCCAGCCTTATTGAGTTGGGCGAAGCTAAATTCCTCTGGAAGGTTCGCAAGCGAGAGTTTCTCCTTATGATGATAACCTTTCTTGCCACCCTTGCCCTGGGAATTCTTGAAGGAATTGGTATAGGCATTTTGATATCACTGGGAATTGTGATTCACCGAAGCAGTTATCCAAATATTGTTATGCTTGGCCGATTACCGGACACCGAACATTATAGAGATTTAGAAAGGCACCCCGAAGGCCTGACACAAACGCACACGATTATTGTTCGTATCGACGCGTCCCTGTATTTTGCCAATATTTCCTACATGAAAGAAAAATTAGAAGAGCTTGAAATTGAAAGCGGCAAAAACCTGGAGCAAGTAATTATTGACGCCATCGGAATTAATAAAGTGGATTCAAGTGCACTCCACGCCCTCAAAGAGTTAGCAGATGAATATAACAGTCGAGGTATTGATGTGATATTTACAGGGGTAAAAGGCCCGGTTCGTGACCTATTTAAAAGATCAGGACTGGAGAATATTATTGGACCGGAACAGTTTTATTTAAATATCAACAGGGCTGTTGATAGCCTTGAAGATGAGAAAGAGGAACCTTCTCATCTTGCAGATAGCCAAGAATAATTGTCTTTAGGCGGATGTTAAATATTTTGCTCAAAAACCCTTATTTTTGGGGAGTCTCAAGACTATCGCAGATTTTTAATGGATTGAGGCGATAAACAACCACTTTAATAAATTATTATTTAAATAAGTGTAATAAAAACATACACTTAGATATACTATGGATTCCCTTTTCCCTAAATACGATGTCATTGTAGTTGGCGCCGGTCATGCAGGCAGTGAAGCCGCAGGTGCTGCTGCTGAAATTGGTGCCAACACATTACTCATAACCATGAATCTCGATGCCATTGCAAAAATGTCTTGCAATCCGGCCATTGGAGGCGTTGCCAAAGGTCAATTGGTACGAGAAATTGATGCCCTGGGCGGACTTATGGGCAAAGTGGCTGATAAATCCGGCGTTCAATTTCGCATTCTAAATACCAGTAAGGGACCGGCAATGTGGAGTCCGCGATGCCAAAGTGATCGCGCTCTTTACAGCAAAACGATGCGCGAGGAACTCGAAAAGAAAGAGAATCTTCATTTTCGCCAAGATAATGTAGTTGATGTTTTGACCACTGACGATGGGAAAAGAGCAACCGGAGTAAAAACCTCAACCAGACAAGTCTTTAAGGCCGATGCGGTTATTCTAACTACGGGTACCTTCGGCAATGGGTTGATGCATATTGGCGATACCAATTTTGGTGGCGGACGGTCAGGCGAACGTGCTTCAATCGGAATTTCTGCAGCCCTTGAAGATCTCGGATTTGAAGTGGGTCGACTTAAAACTGGAACACCTCCTCGTATTGATGGCCGCTCAATTAATTACGACAAGCTGGAAATTCAGTACGGTGATGAAGATCCCAATGCTTTCTCCTTTATGACCGATTCGCTCCCCTCCCGTGAAGAGCAACTCACCTGCTGGATCGGCAATACAAATGAGGAAGTACATGATATGCTTCGCTCCGGATTCGATCGCAGCCCGATGTTCAATGGCACTATTGAATCAACCGGTCCTCGATATTGTCCTTCTATCGAAGACAAAATTAATCGGTTTTCTGATAAAGATAGTCACCAGTTATTTCTCGAACCCGAGGGGTGGAATACCTATGAGATGTATTTGAATGGATTTTCTACTTCCTTGCCTGAAGATGTGCAGTATAAAGCACTTCGTACTATCCCCGGCTTTGAAGATGCTGTAATGCTTCGTCCCGGCTATGCCATTGAATACGACTATTTCCCTCCGTATCAAATACGCCGTAGCATGGAAACAAAAATCACGGAGGGGTTGTTTTTCGCCGGTCAAATCAACGGAACTACCGGCTACGAAGAGGCTGGTTGCCAGGGACTTATGGCCGGCATCAACGCGGCGCGAAAAGTACAAGGCAAAGAAGAGTTTATCCTCAAAAGATCCGAGGCATATATCGGCGTACTCATTGATGACCTTATCACGAAAGGAACCGAAGAGCCATACCGCATGTTTACCTCCCGCGCCGAGCATCGAATCTTGCTGCGGCAGGACAATGCCGATCTTCGTCTTACTGAGCTTGGTCACAAAATTGGCTTGGCCTCCGATGAGCGCTTTGAAAAGTTCAAAACGAAGAAAGAAGCCATCGATAACATTCACGATCTTTTTGCAGATTATACGGTCTATCCTGAAAAAATGGATCCGATGCTCAAAGAGCAGGATACCTCCACCCTCTCCCAACCGGTAAAAGCAAAAACGCTTATCCCACGTCCCGAGCTTTCTATATTTAACCTGATAGAAGCCGACCCGGAACTCAAAGAGAAGGCTCACGAAATCACTACGGATGATCTTGTTTATGAACAGGTGGAAATTCAGATCAAATATGCCGGATACATTGAAAAGGAATTTGAGATGGTTGAGGAAATGAAGAAACAGGAAGACACCCTCATTCCAGAAGAGCTTGATTATGATAAAATTAACAGTCTTTCTGCCGAAGGAAAACAGAAAATGGATCGCATTCGTCCCGAAACCTTGGGACAAGCAAGCCGCATAAGTGGGGTTACCCCCAGCGATATCTCCGTACTGATGGTTTATCTGAACAACTAATAGATATTTAACCCTGTACAAACCCTAAAAGTAATAGGTTTCACGTGGAACAATATAACATTACCCGAAAAACCGTTTCACGTGGAACGTTTGCTCAGACCAACGAGCTCATCGAAAGATATAAGGATGAGCTCGAATCCTATTTAGATAAACTACTTTGGTGGAATAATCGCGTAAATCTTGTTAGTCGGGATGTTCCACGTGAAACTATTAGAGAACATATCCGTCATTCCCTACTCTTTTCAACATTCGAGTGCTTCCAAAAAAACGATCTATTCCTTGACACCGGGACCGGGGGCGGCCTTCCGGGCATCCCATTAGCCATCACTCATCCCGACAAACATTTTGTGCTCAATGATTTAGTCACCAAAAAGTGCCTGGCTATCAAGCAAATAGCTCGAGACCTAGGCCTTAATAATATCGGTATTATTGACGGATCAATTGAGGATGTACATCATGAAGAAGAATGCATTCTTATCTCGAAACATGCCTTTAAGATTGGCGATCTCATGGAGATGACCAGCCATTTATGTTGGAAAAAGATGGTTCTATACAAGGGATTAGATTTTGAAAATGAACTCAAAAATATTTCGGCCCCGATAAATATCACATGCTTTGACCTCTCCAATGGCTCCGATTTTTATAGCGGTAAAGCTATCATTATCGTCGGAAAAACCTAACCTTCCCTTCTTTTCTTAACTGAGAATCTCTGCGGTTTCACTTATATTGTGAACTTCATCCCTTACTAAAAATTTAGCCTATTTATTGATGAACAGTTCCGAGCGCAGAATGAAGCTCATCCTTATGCTTCAACAATCAAACAGCCGCATTACGGTAGATAAAATTGCCGATAAATTTAACATAAGCCGCCGCACAGTTTTTCGCGATTTCAATGCTCTTTCAGAAATGAATGTCCCTGTCACCCATGACAAGTACCACGGTTATGGCATAATGCAGGGATATAAAATCCCTCCCCTTATGTTCACAAATAAAGAGCTTGCTACTATTATGGTGGGACTCAACTTTGTAAAGTCCCAGGTGGACCAAAAACTTATTGAAGATGCCAAAGGGGTTGAGCTAAAGATTAAAGAAGTAGTCCCGGAAGAGCTGCGTGATTTTATGGAATCCCTGGAAGAACGAACGGTGGTAGATCCGTACTTAAACTTTGGGGCGGAAAAAATGGAGGGCGGCGATTGGTATGTAATCAGTAATGCTATCGCTAAAAATAATACCATCCGCTTTAACTACCGAGCGAAGTCAACGGAAGAAATTAGTAGTCGAAAAGTCGACCCCTATATTATCGTTTTTTATCGCGACCATTGGAATATGATCGGTCACTCCCACAAAAGAGACGACACCCGAAACTTTGTGCTCGATCGGATGTCAGATATCGAAATTTTGGACAAAGAATTCGTCCCATATGGCAAAATCGACGTAGAGGCGCTTATTTTTCGATCTGATGGGCGTTCGCAAAAAATAATAGTAGATGTATCCAAGAAAGCAGTGAAGCGATTTCAAGCCAACCTGCCGACAAAAATATTTAAGAAAAACAAAATAAAACCTAATTTATTTAGGATTGAGTTTTATTTCGATAACTTGGATTTCATCAACGAGTGGCTATTACAATTCCCAAAAGATGTTAAGTTAATTTCTCCAGATAAATTATTAGAAAAGAGAAATAATTTACTAAAAGAAATGATAGATAATTAAATATTATCATCGAATTAAAAAACTTAAAATAGATTATGATTCAACGAAGGACAGTTGGTATTATTGGAACCGGGAATGTAGGAGTGGCCGCAGCCTATGCCCTCTTCAATCAGCGAATTGCAAGCGAGATCATTTTAGTTGATCAAAACAAAGAAAAAGCTGAAGGCGAAGCCATGGATCTAATGCATGGTCAGCTTTTGGTGGGAAACGTGAAGGTACGATCCGGCAGTTACGAAGATCTTAAAGACACCCAGGTAATTGTAATCACCGCAGGTGTTGGTCAAAAATCACCGGACGAATCCCGGCTTGAGCTCCTAAACAGAAACGCCGCTGTTTTCAAAGACATCATTTCAAAATTAGATAAGTATGCGCCCAATGCTATTGTGATCATTGCAACCAATCCGGTAGATATTCTCACCTATGTTTCCCAAAAGCTGAGCAGTAGAGAATCTCACCGAATTATTGGAACGGGCACCCTCTTGGATACCGCTCGTTTTCGGGCCCTGCTTGGCAATTACTATAACGTTGATCCTCGTTCAGTACATGCCTATATCCTCGGCGAACACGGCGATTCGGAAGTCCCCATCTGGAGCCAGGCCAATATCGGTGGCAAGCCTATTGAGCATAATACCATCATGAATAAACCTTACGAACGAGAGGATTTAGAGGAGCTTTTCATACAAGCAAAAAATGCGGCTTATAAGATTATTGATCGTAAAGGATTTACAAATACGGCCATTGGCGTTGTTATTGCACGCATTGTTGAAGGCATTTTAGAAGACGAGAAAAGTGTAATTCCGGTTAGTGTCTTTTGGGATGGTGAATACGGTATCACTGATGTATGTATGAGCCTTCAAAGTGTTATCGGATTAGAGGGAGTAAAAGATAAAATTACTCCTGATCTCACAGATGAAGAGGTTGAGGGGCTTACCACATCAGCAAACATTCTAAAAGAAAGTCTCTCCGGTATCAAAGAGATTGACTAAAATAAAAAGCCCTGTCAGAATTCTATTTCTGACAGGGCATACTTTATAAGTTTATGAAGTAATAATTTACTGCTACACGGTTTCGTCTTCTTCTTCGTTGACGACGCGGGTTACGGCAGCAATTTTTCCTTCCGTATCGAGACGCATGATTCGAACACCTTGCGTATTTCTACCCATTGTTCGTATCCCGTCACAACTCATCCGGATTACTTTTCCACCCTCGGTAATAACCATCAGATCATCTTTATCAGAGACATCTTTTAGAGCGATAAGCTCTCCGGTTTTCTTGGTAACCTTGAGCGTAATTACTCCTTTTCCACCACGACTTTGCTCGCGGTAATCTTCGACTAGCGAACGTTTACCATATCCGTTTTCAGAAATCGCCAGAACGGTAGCTCCATGGGTATTTTTGATAACGACCATATCAACAAGCTCGTTATCTTTACCCAGATCCATACCTTTAACGCCGGAAGTATTTCGACCCATATCACGGACTTCATCTTCGTGGAATCGAATGGCTCGTCCTTTTCTATTGGCAAGAATAATATTGCTTTCACCATTCGTAAGAGCAGCTTCAAGCAATGAGTCATCATCATTTATGTTGATGGCGATAATTCCATCTCGGCGTGGACGACTATAGGCTTCGAGGGTTGTTTTCTTTACCTTGCCCTCTTTCGTAGCCATGATAATGTAATTGTTGTTGATGTACTCCTCATCATCCAACGTTTTCACCGGTACAAATGTCTTGATGGAGTCATCCTTATCAATATCGATAAGATTAACAATAGCACGTCCGCGAGCCGTTCTCGAACCTTCGGGAATCTCATAGACTTTCAACCAATAACATTGTCCTTTTTCCGTAAAGAATAGAATGTAATTATGGTTGGTCGCGACAAAAAGATGCTCTACATATTCGTCATCTTTGGTAGTCGTTCCTTTCATTCCCTTTCCACCTCGCTTTTGTCGGCGGTAACCGCTGACCGGCATACGCTTGATGAAGCCTTTATTGGATATAGTCACAACAACATCTTCATCGGCGATCATATCCTCAACGCTGAAATCCTCGGCAGAGTGCACAATTTGCGTGCGACGCTCATCACCGTAACGATCTTTAATCTCCAGAAGCTCATCCTTAATAATTGATTTCTGTCGGCTTCGATCAGATAGAATCTCACGATAATCCGCAATCTTCTCGGCAATATCGTTGTATTCCAGCTCAATCTTATCACGCTCCAGTCCGGTAAGTTTCTGCAGACGCATATCCAGAATGGCTTTTGCCTGAATATCAGTAAGGGCAAACTTTGACCGTAGCGCTTGATTAGCTTCCTGCGGACTATCGGATGCGCGGATCGTTTTAATCACTTCATCGAGATCATCCAGCGCAATCTTAAGACCTTCAAGAATATGTGCACGCGACTCCGCCTGATCCAGATCATAAAGCGTACGTCGAATAATTACTTCAACACGATGCTCCACATAATGATAAATAAGCTCCTTAAGGGGCATTACTTTTGGACGCCCTTTAACAAGCGCCAAACTAATAACCCCAAAGGTCGTCTGCATCTGTGTATACTTATAAAGCTGATTGAGCACAATGCCCGTATTGGCATTTCTCTTCAGTATCACCACAATACGCATACCGTCACGATCCGACTCATCACGGATCTCAGAAATTTCATCGATCTTTTCGTTCTGGGTCAGCTTGGCAATCTTTTGTACCAAGGTCGTTTTGTTAACCTGGTAGGGTATTTCAGTAATCACAATTTGTTCACGTCCGTGACGCAGCTCTTCTGTTGTACAACGAGCACGAAGGGTGATTTTTCCACGACCGGTTTCATAGGCTTCCTTCACTCCTTCATAACCGTATATAATGCCACCTGTAGGAAAGTCAGGAGCCGGGATATGTTCCATAAGCTCCTTGCATTCAATATCCGGATTATCCAAATAGGCAACAATACCGTCAATGGTTTCCGTTAAATTATGGGGCGCCATGTTTGTGGCCATCCCCACTGCAATACCCGAAGCTCCGTTCAGCAGCATATTCGGCAACATCCCGGGGAGCACCGTTGGCTCTTGTAGGGTGTCATCAAAGTTATCGTTAAAATCGACAGTCTCTTTGTTGATATCCGTGAGCATTTCCTCGGCAATACGCTCCATACGAACTTCCGTATACCGCATCGCTGCTGCAGAATCCCCGTCAATAGAACCGAAATTTCCTTGTCCGTCCACTAAGGGATACCGCAGGGAGAAATCCTGCACCATTCGAACAATCGAATCGTAAACGGCTGAGTCACCATGCGGGTGATACTTACCAAGCACCTCACCTACAATACGAGCACTCTTTTTATAATTTCTGTTGTGAAGCATGCCCAGCTCACTCATCCCATAAAGAATGCGTCGGTGAACCGGCTTCAAGCCGTCCCGAACATCGGGCAGGGCACGAGATACAATAACCGACATCGAGTAATCGATATAAGCCGACTGCATCTCATCTTCTATCGCAATAGGTATAATTTTATCTCTTGCCATGGATAATATTTAGTACAGTGTTAAAATTAGATTCCTAAAAGTGGCTAAGGTTAAAGCGGCAAAGTGTAATCGTTCAATGCTGAACCTCAACACTTCGCACTCTATCACTTAGATTAAATATCGAGTGTTGCGTACTTGGCATTACGTTCAATGAACTCCCGCCGAGGCTGTACATCAGATCCCATCAATCGAGAAAACAGTTTATCAGCAGCAGCGGCATTATCTACCGTTACCTGCTGCAGGGTTCGTGTTTCGGGATCCATTGTTGTTTCCCAAAGCTGCTCGGGATTCATTTCCCCAAGCCCCTTATAGCGAGAAACATCAAATTTATAGCGAGATTTTCTGTGCTCTTTCACCAACTTTCGCCGGGTTTCTTCATCCCAGGCATAGTCAATATTGCCTTGGCTGTCTGTAATTTTGTAAAGCGGGGGCATTGCAATATATACATGACCGCCTTCCACAAGGGGTTTCATATATCGATAGAAAAACGTAAGCAACAAAGTTCGAATGTGGGAACCGTCCACATCGGCATCTGTCATAATAATTATCTTGTGGTACCGTAATTCTTCAAGATCGAAATCATCTTCAGAATGCCCCACTCCAGCTCCTAAAGCCGTAATCATGGCCTGAATTTCATTATTCTCCAGAATACGGTTGATCTTGGCCTTTTCCGTATTCAAGATCTTACCCCGAAGCGGCAATATCGCCTGGAAACTACGATTACGTCCCATCTTGGCAGATCCCCCGGCGGAATCACCCTCTACCAGGTAAATCTCACTTTGCTTGGGATCTTTTATTGAGCAATCGGCCAGTTTTCCGGGCAACCCGCCACCACTCATCGCGCTTTTGCGCTGAATAAGCTTTCGAGCTTTTTTTGCTGCCTGTCGGGCCTCAGCCGCGAGAATAACCTTCTCGAGAATCTTTTTTGCGATCTTGGGATTACGTTCCAGGTACTCATTCATCTGTTCATAAACAATAACCTCAACCGCACTTTGCACCTCAGAGTTACCCAGCTTTGTTTTCGTCTGTCCCTCAAATTGGGGCTCCGGAACCTTCACACTCAGTACAGCGGTCATTCCTTCACGAAAATCACTTCCCGAAACGCTAATATCGCTCTTAATAAGATTATTATCTTTTGCGTATTTCTTAAGCGAACGGGTAAGGGCTCGACGAAAACCGGAAATATGAGTTCCGCCTTCGCGCGTATTAATATTATTAACGTATGAGTGCACATTTTGAGAATAGCTGCCATTATATTGGATAGCCAGCTCAACGGGCACCATATCAACTTCACCTTCAATTAAAATCGGTTCTTCCATCATGGTTTCCCGATCCTCATCCAGATACTGAACAAAGTCCTTTACTCCACCTTCATAATGGAATGTTTCGGAGAGATCATCTTCACGCTTATCTTCCAGATTGATCGTAATCTGAGGATTCAAAAATGCTAACTCACGCATCCTTTCAGCGATAATATCCCACTTAAATTCCGTAGTCTGATTAAAAATCTCGGGATCAGGGGTAAACGTAATGGTGGTTCCCGTTTTGTCGGTCTTGCCTTTCACCTTCAATGGCTGAACGGTTGCCCCGTGCTCAAACTCCATCACATAAATTTCACCGTCGCGATGTATCTCCGCATAAAAGTGAGAGGAAAGTGCGTTTACACAACTAACACCAACACCGTGCAAACCACCGGATACCTTGTAGGTATTTTTATCAAATTTACCACCGGCGTGCAGCTTGGTTAGGACAACCTCAACGGCAGGCAATTTAATTTTGGGATGTTCGTCGACCGGTATCCCACGACCGTTATCAGTAATCGTAATGGAACCGTCTTCATTAATAGTAACATCCATCATATCGCAATGACCTTCCATGGCCTCATCAATGGAGTTGTCGACGACCTCATTTATAAGGTGATGAAGTCCGCGCTGACCGGTATCCCCGATGTACATCGCCGGACGTTTGCGAACGGCCTCCAAACCTTCTAAAACCTGAATATTTTCCGCCTTGTAATCTGATCCTTTAGTTTTCGCCATAAATATGGGTATGAATGGGGTTTAAAATAATGATGAAGACGCCTGAAAATAGGGCATAAATAAGCAAAATCAAAGAAAGCGATGGCATTTATTGACAAATGTCGAGATATGCTCGTAAATCAAATTTATCCCCTAATGGCAGTCTTCCAAAAGTTCCTGTTTTTGTTCCCCCAGAACGGCTTAATATGTGAAAAAAATATCTCTAAAAGAAACATTGATCTTTTTGGGGAATAAGCCTATTTTTCCAGTCTATCTGAGAAATGTAAAATAACGTTTTATTCGTATCATGGCACGTAAAGATGACATTACCGGAAAAGGAGCGCAGAATGGATATCGCTCATCAAATGCAAATAATAAGACGAAGCATAAGTTTCAGCAGAATCTGCAAAAGAAGAAGTTTTATATACCCGAAGAAGATCGGTGGGTTACACTGAAAGTTTCTGCCAAAACGCTTCGCACAATCAATAAGAAAGGCATCCATGCCGTGCTTAAAGAAGCAAGAAAAAAAGGAACTCTCATTAAAGACGTTTAAGTCAGTTAACAGTTAGATATTATTGGTTGTTGAATTCCATTCATCAAATAACAACTAACTGATAACCAGAAACTAAAGGATTATGGCAAAAGGAAACAGAGTACAAGTAATTTTAGAATGCACCGAAGCACCAGGGACTTCGCGGTATCATACTACAAAGAACCGGCGAAATTCTCCCGACCGACTGGAGTTGAAGAAGTACAACCCGGTTCTTCGCAAGCACACCGTTCACAAAGAAATTAAATAAGTAATACCTAAGTACCAGCATCATGGCTAAGAAGAAAACATTTGGAACCAAAGAAGAAGAGCAAAAGTCGGGCGACCGGCGTATGGCCAAAGTTATTGTAGCTCAGAAGACAGCTAACAATAAGTATGGTTACAAAGAAGCCATTATCGATGAAGAAAACGTGCAGGACTTTATCAACGAGAACAAAGACTAAGCATTTTTTCTTTATTTGATAAAAAAGGTTGCATCCGCACGCGTGGGTGGAGCCTTTTT
Source organism: Fodinibius sp. GM21 (assembly GCF_058386955.1). NCBI lineage: Bacteria > Pseudomonadati > Balneolota > Balneolia > Balneolales > Balneolaceae > Fodinibius > Fodinibius sp. GM21. Next base: position 673,712 of record NZ_JBYEIQ010000003.1, read on the forward strand.
TTATGATCTTATTAGACCCTCAACAATTTAAAATCGACTTTTATGGCTATCAAAGAACAAATCATGGCCGATCTCAAGCAGGCTATGAAGGATAAAGAACAGGATAAACTACGCGTGCTGCGGTCGTTAAAGTCGAAACTGCTGGAGCGTGAAATCAGTGAACGCAAGGGTGGTGAAGGCGAGCTCTCTGACGAGCAAACCATTGAAGTGCTCATGAAGGCGGCCAAACAGCGCAAGGAATCGATCGAGCAATTTGAAAAAGGTGATCGCAACGATCTGGCCGATGCTGAAAAGGAGGAGCTGGAGGTTATTAATTCTTATCTCCCAAAGATGCTTTCGGAGGAAGAAGTCCGTGATAAAGCTAAAGAGAAGATTAAGGAGCTTGGCGCCGAAGATATGTCCGACATGGGACAAGTTATGGGCGTTCTAATGCAAGAGCTAAAAGGAAAAGCCGAAGGATCTGTAGTCAGCAAAGTTGTTAAAGAGGAACTTTCTTAAACCCCCTGTTCTGATGAACCTGATTGATTTCCTAATCCTGATTCCTATTGCTTATTTCGCATACCGCGGATTTGCAAATGGAATCATCAAGGAAGTGCTCAGTATTGTCGGTATCATTTTAGGCGTTTTTCTCACCTTCCAATATATGGAACCGGTAAGTGCAGCAATTAGCCCACTCTTCGAAGAAGGCGCTTCTTTTATTCCCTTTATTTCGGCCATTATCATCTTTGTGGGCACGTTATCCCTTGTTCATCTTGCCGCCTTTTTAAGCAAAAAGTTTTTAGAAACCATTAAGCTGAATTTTATCAATCGCATCGCAGGTGCCGCATTCGGCTTTCTAAAAAGCGGCATCGTTATTAGTGCTATCCTGCTCATTCTGGCCGGATTCAGTTTTCCCTCCAAAGAAGCCCGACAAAATTCAGCTACTTATTCTTATGTTATCTATCTGGCACCATGGGCCTATGATACGGTTGCTGCCGTATATCCCGGCGCCGAGGATTTTACGACGACTATCCAGAAGACACTCGAGCAATATAACCCAATTGAAAATTTTCCCTTTTTAGAACAGAGCAATTCCTAACGATTTATGAATTTTTTACCTGTCGAAGAACAACTTGACGTAATTAGAAGAGGTACGGTTGAAATTGTACCTGAAGAAGAGCTTGTCGAAAAGCTCAAAAAATCAAACGATGAAAATAAACCCCTTAAGATAAAGCTTGGCTGCGATCCCACGCGTCCCGATCTTCACTTGGGCCATTCGGTCATCCTGCGAAAGCTGCGGCAGTTTCAGGATTTAGGGCACGAAGCGATTCTCATTATCGGTGATTTCACTGCCTTGATTGGTGACCCCACCGGACAAAATGAGACACGTCCCGCACTTTCTCCTGAAGAGATTAAAGAAAATGCCAAGACCTATCTCGATCAGGCAACAAAGATTTTAGATGAAGATAAAACTACCATCGTATATAATTCAGAGTGGTTGGGCAAAATGGACTTTGAGGATGTAATTAAGTTAACCTCAAAGCTGACCGTTGCCCGCATGATTGAGCGTGATGATTTCTCCAAGCGGTACGAAAATAATGAACCTATTTCATTGCACGAATTTTTGTACCCGTTGGCACAGGGACAGGATTCTGTACATCTGCACTCGGATGTAGAACTCGGCGGTACCGATCAGAAATTTAATTTACTCGTAGGCCGTGAACTGCAAAAAGACGATGGTCAGGAACCACAAATTGCCCTTATGATGCCACTCTTGGTCGGAACCGACGGGACCAAGAAAATGTCGAAATCATATGATAACTACATCGGCATTACCGAAGATGCCAATGATATGTACGGTAAGGTATTGTCTATTCCTGATGATCTTATTTATTCCTGGTTTGAATTGCTCTCGGATATTGATGTGAATGAGCTGCCCAAATACAAAGAGAAAGCGGAAAAGGATCCGCGCAACACCAAGCACGAATTAGCCCTGACCATCACACGCATGTACCATGGAGAAGAAGCCGCCAACGCTGCCCGGGAACACTTTGAAAAAACAGTTGTCGGCGATGAGATACCCGATGATGCTCCTACCCTGGAATACGAATCCGGAACGGAAGTTCGTCTTTTGGATATTGTTTCGGATGCGGGCTTTACGGACAGTAACGGACAAACAAAGCGACTGATAAAGCAGGGCGGTATATCTATAGATGATGAGAAGGTATCCGACAAAGGTTATAGTGTAATGTTCGAGGATGATACCGAGTTTACGTTGAAGGTAGGCAAGCGGAATTATGCGATTGTGAAGGCGAAGTAATTGATTTAGATATCATAAATACTGTTAACCTAAAATTAAATAATTACCTTTCTCCGATGCTCAAAATATCATCCTTAAACGTCAATGGCATTCGAGCGGCACATCGCCACGGCTTTACGGATTGGATTGACCAAACCGATCCCGATATAATTTGCCTGCAGGAGCTTCGGGCCATGGAGCACCAAGTCCCGGGGCCGGTACAGAAGCTGGATTATCATGAAGCCTATCATACCGCAGAAAAGAAAGGCTATTCGGGCGTGGGCATTTTATCAAAGCAGGAACCCATCCGCATCAAAAAAGGAATAGGCGTAGACTGGATTGACAGTGAGGGCCGCGTGATGATGGCCGAGTTTGATAACTTGTATGTCTTTTCCATTTATGCGCCCAGCGGAACCACCGGCGACGAACGACAAGATCTAAAGATGGAATTTCTCGACTACTTCCTCCCCTATGCCCAGAAATTTCTCTCTAAAGAGAAGCCGATCGTAATGTGCGGTGATTACAACATTTGTCACAAACCAATCGACATTCATAATCCCAAAAGAAATAAAAACACCTCCGGATTTTTACCCGAAGAGCGCGAATGGGTTACCCGGCTGCTGCAAACCGGCTTTGAGGATGTGTACCGAAGCCTGCATAAAGACGAAGAAGACCTATACAGCTGGTGGAGCTATCGTGCGGCATCCAAGGAGCGAAACAAAGGCTGGCGCATTGACTACCACATGAGCTGCCCCCAAATGTTGAGTGCCGCCCAAGAAGCCACGATTGAAATGGAATGGGATTTATCGGACCACGCCCCCGTGACAATTACTTACGAGCTTTAGTAGCTTTCCCAGCGTCATTATCATATATTTTACCCTGCGCAATTTAATATTCAATAATTCAGGTTAGAAGTAATGGGCACACATTACCAAGGCAGCGAAAGAGAGGAAAAGACGCTAAACGCATTTATAAAACTGATGCGTGCCACCGATTCCCTAAACAATAGATTGAACCGGCAGCTCAGCGATGTAGGCTTAACTATTAGTCAGTTTGGAGTGTTGGAAGCACTGCTGCATTTGGGTCCGCTAAATCAAAAAGCGCTGGGAGAAAAACTTCTTAAAAGCGGAGGTAACATTACCCTTGTAATCGACAACCTAGAAAAAAGCGGATGGGTAGAACGGCACCAAGACCCCGAAGATCGGCGATCAATGCTGATACATCTTACCGATGAGGGAGAAGAATTTATATCCAATTACTTTCCTAAACATCTGGAACGAATAAAAAAGGAGTTTGATGTGCTTTCCGATAAAGAACTCGAACAGCTTGGTAATATCTGCAAAAAATTAGGACTACAGGAGTAACTCCTTAATCGTACCTGATCGCATCAGCCGGTTCAACCTGCGCAGCTCTTTTTGCCGGATACCAGCTGGCCAACAGACAAAGCACCAAGCTTCCCGCCAATACGATACTAACATCCACATAACTAATACTCACCGGATAGGCATCGATTATAAAGGCCGAAGAAAGCTTTATGAGACCGTACTGTTGCTGCATCCAGCTAAGCAGCAATCCTATCCCCCCGCCAATAACACAACCGATTATGCCGATGTAAAATCCCTGCCTGACAAAAATATTTTTGATATCCGACGGTGTAAAACCCATCGTTAGCAGAATGCCGATATCCCGGTTTTTCTGAATAACAATCATTGTGAGTGATCCAATAATATTAAGGACCGCCACCAATACGATGATCATTAAAATAACATAGGAACTCCATTTTTCGAGGTACATCACATCATAGAGCGGTTTCTGCAAATCATACCAGGTAGATATCTTATACTCCGATCCCATTGAAGCCTGCAGTTTCTCTTTCACAGATTCTGCCTCATCGGTATCGGCTATTCGTAAATCTATGCCCGAAACCCTATTCCGCATTTCAAACAAGCGCTGTGCCGCTTCTTTATCAATAAACACTCCGGGACTTTCGGTAATTTGAAGCTGCGAATAGCTGCCTCGAACTTGAAAGCGAAAACTGCGAGGAAGTGAAAACTGGGTCAGTGATTTTCGCATTCCCGCAGCGCTCAGCAAGACCACTTCATCATCAATTCTTAGATTTAGCTCATTCATCACCTGTCGGTTAACCAGCATCCCCGGCCTTTGATTGCGAACAGATAAATCCAGCGAACCCTCATTAATACTTTCATTAAAATTATTCACCTCAAAATATTCATCCGGATCAATTCCCTGCACCTGCACCACTTTGTCATCACTGTGCTCAAATGCCAGCAGCGCCTTCCCGTCTACATACGACGCCATCGCCCGGACTTCCGGAATATCAGACAGCTTCTGCTCCATATCTCCCGTAAAAAGAAAGGAATTAGAAGCCGTCGACTCTATGCGCAGATCGGGATCGTTCTGAAGAAGCAATCCCTGGATCACATCAAAAAAACCATTAAACACCGAAAGCACGACAATAAGAAGCGCGGTGCCAATAGTCACCCCGATAATACTAATGATGGTAAGCGTGGAGATCAGCGAGATATGTTTGCGCGAAAATAAATAACGTCTGGCTACAAATCCGGTTGTTTTCATACAGCAGAAAATAACGATAATACATAAAGATTACACCTCACAAAATTGGCCATCTAATTTAAATTCATATTTTATTACCTAACGATACTCACAATTTTTAATTCATTACTTTCTTCAGATCTAATCAAAACCGTGGATTGGGCATGATCACGGTTTTTGTTCTGCTTTTTATTGGGATTTCATTCTATGCTGAAGCCAGCGTTTTGGCGGATCAGACCAAGCCAAAGGCATTGATGGGGTAGCTATTCGAAGCCCCCCTGCCTGCAAAACTTACAGCATAGAAATATCGGCCCCCTTTCGTGGTGGACGTTCGGTAGCTGTTACCAGTCATCCCAATCAACCAAACACTTATTATACCGGCTTTACGGGGGCTGACTCTACAAAACCACCGATGGTGGAAAGAACAGGGTGAACATTTCAGACGGTGATTGTAAGACGGGTTCTGCAAGTGCCCTGTCTGCGGCCCCATCTAATAGCAATGTCATATACGCGGGGATGGGGAGACCTGCATCCTACTCATCTCCAATCGGCAACTTTACCGAGCTGCGCATATGCAAATCGCGCTGGGGAAATGGAATGACGATACTGTACTGGCGGAAGGTTCGTACAATCGCCTGATTAAGTTCATTACGAATCTTGGGGTAGTCTTTAACATTGGGGATCCAGGAACGCAGCTGCATATTCCAGGAAGAATCTCCAAACTCTATCAGGTGCACTTCGGGCTCTGGGTTTTTCATCACGCTGCTATTATTAACGGCTACCTCTTTGAGCGCTTTTAATACCGTATCCAAATCGGAGCCATAGGAAACGCCCACATTGACATCCAGCCGATACGTAGGATCGCCGTGCGAATAATTGATCACATCTTTGGATACGAACTCTGAGTTCGGGACCACAATGGAAATATTATTAACGGTCCGCACCATCGTTGAGCGAATATTTATTTCAATAACATCGCCCTCGATATCGTTTACAACCACGCGGTCGCCCACGCTTATGGGCCGCTCAAAAAGAATGATGAGCCCCGATATAAAATTTGAGGTCACATTCTGCAACCCAAAACCAATACCCACAGAAAGGAGTCCAAATATTACCGTAAGGCTGCTCAAGTTAATCCCTACAAAGTTGAAGGAGATAAGCACCCCAATTGTGATGATAATATATTGCGTGATTCGGGAAAGGGTATAGCTCGTACCTTCATCAACATTGAACCGCTTAAATATTCTACGGTTTATCGCTCTACGGGCAAAGATCCCTGCAAGAATAAAAAAGGTGAGAAGCAGGAAAAATATTAGAATGGAAGCCATTGTTACGGGAACATCACTAACGGTAAACAGCTGAATATTTAATACTTCTCGGATGTAACTAAAAATTTCTTCCCAACTCATAGTGTTAAATAATTTATTGACGGATATAAATAGGGAGTCTGTCAATGACTAACAGACTCCCTAATTAATATAGAACGAAAAATGATTAATAAGCAGCGTATCCACTATTTATTTGTGAGATCCTTTTCGTGAATGGTATAATCCCATAACTTTTCCCCATCCGAGCCATAGGTTTCAAGAATCAACCGGCGATTTTTTTCCTTTCCTTTAACACGCATCATCCCAAAATTTTGATCTTCATAAACCAACGTTCCGTCCACACGTTGGGGATTATCATATTCTTCGGATTCATCCAAATTTCCATAGGTCCCGCTGCTCAATGGTGAAGACGTAAACTCATAAATGGGATATGAATCCTCGCGATCCGTTTTTAACAGCTCGGTGAAATGACGATCCCCCGAAAGGAACAAAACACCCGGAACGTCATGGGTATCCAAAAAATCCATAAGCTGCTCATACTCCTCACCATAGGCCACCAGCGACTCATGCCGGTTCATCTTGTTGGTCACCTGATTCCCGACCACGATAACCTTAAACGTAGCATTACTGTTTACCAAGCTATCCATCAGCCACTGCAGCTGTGCTTCGCCGAAAAAATCCTTGTCCTCTTTATTAAGGCGATTCGGCGCCCGGTGGTACCGGTCGTCCATCAGAAAGAATTCGACATCACTGTATTTATATTTAGTGAATACGCCATCCGTTTCGGCAATACCATATCCGGGATTTACCCAATAGCGCTTAAAAATGTTCAGGGCTTCCTGACGCATGCGGTATGAGCGATCAGAGTTATTGGGACCATAATCGTGATCATCCCAGGTTGCCAAATTAATCGCCTTGGCCAGCAGCGGCTGCATTTCCGGAGTATTACGCGCATCCTGATAGCGATAATCCAAACGTTTCTTGGAGTAAAAGTCAGGTTCGCGGTAATAAACATTATCCCCCAGCCAGAGCATCATATCCGGATCTTGTTTGTGGATATGCGTTAATATACCTGTCCCCTTTCCATAGGGCGTGCCCGGACGATCATACTCAGCATCATTTATAAAAAGACACGATCCCATAGCTACAGAAAAATCCGGGGCCGGCTTGCGCCACTGCCACAGCTGCTGGGTCGTGAACTCCGTTTTGTACGGTAAATCCGCCTTTTCTCCGTCAATGGTTAGCTCATATTGGTAGGTCGTCCCGTGATCCAGATCTGTGAGCTTAATTTGTGCCGTATTGGACGCCAGCGCTAACGTAGAACTGCTGAACACCTGTTTTGTAGCCTTCTTCTTGCCCTTTTCCCAGTAGGTCAACTCGAATTGAGCCGGTTGTGTCGTTTGTATCCACAGATTTGCTTCCTGCATTTCTACGTAGCCCAGCATGGGGCCGGCTTCTAACCGGGCTTGCTGTTGTGCCTCTGCCGAATGAGCTACGAAAAGCAGCAGAACTATTACCATTGATCGTAAAAACGTGGGTGAATTACTCATACCTCTATATTGGTTTGTGATTAATAAGCCTGTCCAAATGTAAAACAGTCCGTACGCTATTAACTTTCGTTTTACCGTTGAATATACTTGATGATTGCACTATTTTCATCATCACTTAATTCGGAAGCATTTAACTTAATGAAAAACTATGCGCATCATTATTTTCGGCCCTCCCGGCGCCGGCAAGGGTACACAAGCTAAACTCATCAGTGAAGAATACGGAATCCCCCACCTTTCTACCGGCGAAATTTTTCGATCAGCTATAAAAAATGAAACTCCGCTTGGTAAAGAAGTAAAAGCCATTCTGGATGCCGGAGACCTGGTACCGGATGAAAAAGTGGTAGGCCTTGTAGAAGAGGAGCTGAAGGACGAAAAATACAGTGACGGCTATATTTTGGATGGGTTCCCCCGCACTGTTCCCCAAGCCGAAGCCTTTGATACCATTTTGGATAAAAAAGGTAAAACCCTGGATGCCTTTCTACAGCTGGAAGTTCCCCAACACGAACTTGTAGATCGCATATTGACCCGCGGTGAGGGACGTTCGGATGATACTCCTGAAAAAGTTAAAAATCGCTTGGCTGTATATCGCCAGGAAACAGAGCCTGTGCTTAACTATTATAAAGAACAGGATGTAGTTGAAACCATTGACGGCGTCGGCTCAATTGAAAAAATATTCGGAAGAATTAAGGATACGCTGGACAGCAAATAATTGGTTCTAACTATATGAGTGCTTTAAAAATCCCCTTTTAGCAGATAAGAGAGGATTTTTTAAAGTTCATTCAATTTATTAAAGTCAGGGAAAAACCTATACGCACGATAGCGTTTTTCCTGCATTCCTTCCTTTACAAGGTGAATAACTTCATCACCGATAGAACTTATTCATCTTTAAAAAACACTTATCATGAAGAATACGATATTCGGGATTGCTATACTGGGCGCATTATTTCTTTCGGGATGTACAACCTCCGGTGCATTTCTTTCAGCGAATCAAACCCAGGTAAACCTGGAGCGAGCCAACTACAATATTACCGCAACGAATGTATCAGGATATTCTGAGTCGGCTTATGTTTTGGGCTTTAGCTATTCCACCGGATTTACCACTAGTACTTTTGCCGCCGGACGCGTGGAAGGCACCGGCATGCTCTACAAAGAGGCGCTGGAAGATCTGTGGATTAACTATGAACAAGATAACGGTACCATCGACGGCAAGCGCCTTGCCCTTACCAATGTCCGCTATGATACGGACATCCTAAACTTGTTTATCTATACCAAAGTAATGGTAGGCGTACGCGCCGATGTTATCGAATTTACTGACTAAACAGTTAATTATTTTAAAAGGCCTCCAGAATAGCGGGAGTTACGTCGCTAATACGTTTTGCGGCGGTAAATTTTTGCGCCTTGGGACCGAATACAAAAAGCGGAACGGCATTGAGCGTATGCGTTTTAACGGATAGATCTTCCACATTGCCATGGTCGCTAGACAGCACTATGGTAGTGTCTCCTGTCTTATTTAGAATTAGGTGCCACAAAAATCGGTCATAGGTATTTAAAAATCCCGCTGCCCGATCCAGTTTCTGGCTGTGCCCGGCTTTATCGGTCAAATAATATTCATGCAGCAACAGATCATAACGCTCGGATTGCTCCAACAAACGATCTGCGGCATGCTCCGGGGAAATTTCAGGGACATCAATATCAAGCTGCTCTCTCCACGCCTTTTGTGTTAACTCAGCAGTTAACGCTTTTCCTTCCTTTACTTCACGGGTAGTATTCAGTGTAATATCCGCACTTTTCGTCATGAGAGTAGTACAGCTCCAGCGATTTCGCCTTCGCGCCTTTCTAAAAAAAATATCCGGATAGGCATTCATAAATGTGCAGGACCTGCCCTGCTGTTTCGCTTTAATAAACAGACTCTGTTCTTTTAAAAAGGTCTTTATCCCTGAGTGCGGAAAAGGACCAAAGTGCTTGCCAATCTCTTTGGGTGCATTTTTTCCCGTAAATAGGGCCGTCTGTCCCGTACCACTCTGTGGCAATCCCTCGACCCCCAGCCGGGCATCGATATACTTAAACAGGTGGTTAGTTTCGGTTTGCTCCGATGCCTTTTCAGTAAACTCTTGATCCCCGGCCATAGCAGAAAATCCCCGGTAGGTAGCGTGTGTAAAGGGATTTGTATGATCGGCTTTTCCAAGACCTACCCCATCTATAAATAGAAATATAACGGACATGACTATTACGCTGTTAAAAGACTCATGTCATGCTGAATTTATTTCAGCATCTACTAATTAATTCGTTTACAGATCCTGAACCAAGTTCAGGATGACACTAAATTATATAACAATTTATAATATATAGACCCTACCGCTCCATGACTAGTGTTACGGGACCATTATTATGAAGTTGGACGTCCATATAAGCACCAAAACGGCCGCTTTCAATATTGAGATCGGAATATTGTTTAAAATAATCGATCATATCTTCATGCAGCTTCTCAGCTTTATCCGGACCCGCCGCCTCAAAATAACTGGGACGGTTTCCCTGCTCATAATCCCCATACAACGTAAACTGTGGAATTACCAAGATTTGTCCTCCCACATCCTGAACCGAAAGATTCATTTTTCCCTCGTCATCATCGAAGACACGAAGTTTTAATATTTTTTCGGCCAGCCACTGCATTTGCTCTTCGGTGTCATCTTCATGCACTCCCACCAGCAGCATAAGTCCATGACCAATGGCCCCGACTCGCTCATTTTGTACTGAAACACTCGCTTCCGATACCCGCTGAAGCACTACTTTCATATCTAAGCCTGTTAATAACTGTGTGGATAAGTATGTGTATAACTTCTTCTTAAAATAGACCAACCAAAACCAACAAAATTTCTCCACAGCTTTCAACAACAGAATATTATTTTCCACAAGTTATACAGTGTACATTTCGTGTAGATAACATTTTTTGCTTGACACTCATTATTCTGTGAATTGTTAATAACTCAAAATAAATTACCCTAACTACTTGTTTTTACTATGATTGTTATCCACAAAATAATCCACATTGCCGATTTCAACTTTTAAATATTGTGTGTTAAAAAGTTATCCACTTATCCACAGTAACTACTATGTACTACAAATATTATTTATTTAATGTTATTTATGTTTTCCGGTGGATAATGTGGAGAAATATTTCTTAAAAACGAGATTCAAGTTGGCTATATTCATATCAGTTTGAAAAGCGAACTCTAATTCTCAGCTAACCGTAATGAGTAAAAAGAAAGTTACCTACAAAGATGCCGGTGTTGATATCGAAGCCGGAGAAGAGATGGTCGAATCCATAAAAGGCCTCGTAAAAGAAACCCACAGCGACGCGGTATTACACAATATCGGGGGATTTGGAGGATTTTTTCGTCCCGACCTAAGCAGATATGAGGATCCCGTTTTTGTGAGTAGTGTAGACGGGGTGGGAACCAAGCTGATTGTCGCTTTCAAATCCGAAAAATATGATACCGTAGGTCAAGACCTGGTCAATCACTGCATCAATGATATTGCTGTTTGCGGAGCAGACCCTCTTTTCTTCCTGGATTATTTTTCGACCGGGAAACTTGAGCAGGACGTAGGATACCAAGTGGTGAAAGGATTTTCCAAAGCCTGCAAAGAAAATGGGGTAGCTTTAATAGGCGGGGAGACCGCAGAAATGCCGGATATTTACAGCGAGGGAGAATTTGATCTGGCGGGAACCATTGTAGGCATGGTTGATCGCACAAAAGTAATCGACGGTTCGGATATTGAAAAAGGTAACGTGTTATTGGGATTTCCCAGTACCGGTCTGCATACTAACGGCTACTCGCTGGCACGAAAAGTGCTGTTTTCGGAATACGAAGTAACTGATCATGTGGACGAGCTGGGAACCACTGTAGGGGATGCCCTGCTTTCGGTACACAAGTCATATCTTCCGATTATTCGAAAATTACGGGATCAGGAAGGCGTGAATGGCTTTTCGCATATTACCGGAGGTGGTATAATTGGCAACACAAAGCGTGTAGTACCAGATAAACTAACTATTCAGTTAGATTGGGAGGCATGGAAACGCCCCGCTATTTTTGAGCTTATTCAGGAGCTGGGTAACGTGCCCGAAGATGACATGCGGGCGACCTTTAACTTGGGGATCGGGCTCATAGCCATTGTGGATGCCGATGTCGCCGACCAATTAACAAAAGCAGCTGCCGAGCTGGATGAGGACGTCATCGAGATGGGGAGAATTACAGGCCCTAAAGGTTGAAAGTTGAATATTGAAGGTGTTTCAGTGTAGCGAATCAACTGGACTCTTTACCCCCTTTCCGCCTTTTTTAAGAACATGGGTATAAATCATCGTCGTATTTAGATTTTTGTGTCCCAATAATTCCTGGACCGTTCTGATATCATATCCATCCTGCAGCAGATGGGTCGCAAAGGAGTGGCGAAAAGTATGGCTGCTCACTTTTTTAAGAATACTGGTTTGACGAAGGGCCTCTTTTATTGCTTTGTGCAAATATGATGAGGATTTGTGATATCGTTGAATTAGTCCCGAACGGGGATCTTTTGCCCGTTTGGTTGAGGGAAACAGGTACTGCCATCCAAACGATTTATTGAGTTGGGGATATTTTTTAGAAAGAGCCTTGGGCAGCACCACTTTACCGTATCCCTTCTTCAGGTCTTTTTGGTGAATCAGCTTCACTTTTTTGATCTGTTCTTTCAGCTTCTGTTTGCAAGAGAGGGGTAATACCGTTGTACGATCCTTTTTGCCTTTTCCGTTGCGCACCCAAATCTGATTGTATTCAAAATCAATGTCCTTAATTCTAAGCCTCAGGCATTCCGACTGACGAAGACCGCTGCCATAAAGTAGTTTAACCATCAGTTGGGAATCACCGTCAAGTTTTGAAATGATTTTGTTGGCCTCGTTCGGAGATAAAACCACAGGCAGGTGTTGTGATTCTTTTGCGCGCTGCAGATTATCGAAGGAGCCCAGTGGCATATCGAGTACTTTTTTATACAAAAAGACTATAGCACACAGCGCCTGGTTTTGTGTTGATGCTGCAACATTTCTTTCGTTGGCCAGCCAATTTAAAAAATCGACGACCTCGTCCTCACTCAACTCCGTGGGGTGCGTAAGATCATTAAATTTCACAAACCGCACGATCCACCTTACGTACGATTGCTCTGTACGATAACTATAGTTTCTCCTTCTAATGGTTTCTCTCACTTTTTTTAACAACCGACTCTTACCCATATTCAGTTCTCCCCACATTTATATTTATAGGTAAGACCTCAGACTGGTAACATCCTTACAGATAAAATATATTATGTGTACATGTTATGTGTATTGGATGGGAAAAACGTATACACATAATACGTTGAATAACCACCTTGGAACTATTTGTTGGAGCATTTGCAATATTATGTGTACCCGCTATATTGATAAATTCATATGTATAAGCTTAGGTTAGGCGTAATTCTTTCAACTATATTGGCATTTATATTCAATTAAATGATAAGTAATCTATGATTGACAAAATTATTAACTCAAAGTTTTTTTGGCCTGCAATTTGGGGACTTTCATTTTTGGTATCATTTTTCTATCAAAAAAACTTCTTTGGAGCACTGGGTAGTACTGTTGGTTTTGTCGGTTTTCCTTTTATTTCTATTTACCTTTATGTATGGTTAAATGGTATTAAAGAAGAAAAAGAGTCTGAAAAAAGCCGATTCAGGAGGCTTTTCTTATATTCTTGGGGGATACTAACAATAGGAGTAGTATATGGTTGGACCCTCTAAAATAAAACTGATGTAAAGCCAAATAAAGTGGCACGAAATATTAAAGATAAGTTTAGAAACTTTGTGAAATGGGCTCAGAAAGGCCATTGTTTATTATGTCCTTATCCATTCAGGCTTGATCTTCATCATATAATATCGGTTGATGATGGAGGTCCTGACCATTATTTCAATTTGGTAGCACTTTGTCCTAATCATCATTATTTGGTTGAAAATATAAAACGTAAGATCACACCAAAAAGTAAATCTATAGATAATGATTGGATGAAAAAGGGGCTAGTAGCCATAGATTTCAGAGATAAATTAGATAAAGAAGCCCAAAAAACTTTAGACATACTTTCAAAACCTCACAAATTTTCCAATGTGCAAATTACAAATGAGGACATTGATATAATTGAATATCTTGCGCATGAAATAAAAAATGAAGATGCAAAATTACTTAATGAAATTAATAGGATACGACCTCGAATTTTCCTTTGTCCTCCTTGGCGATCTACATTAAAAAAGAATGTTAAAAATACTATATATAGTTTAGATCAATTTGATAAAAAGGAATTACAGCGCAAGATTGACGAGCAAGCCAAACAAAAATTGGAACAAGTTGGATATGAAATTTACGCAGAAGTTATAACAAAACACCTTAAAAATATAAGTATACCTTTTGTAGCATTTCCTTCACAAATCAAGGAATAAATTACGCCTAACCCGCGCATTAACTCGGACGCACCTCGCCAATCCTTTGCTACTCTTGGTCTTGAGGTTCCTCTTTCGTTAGTTGCTAATTCAACATTAATTCGTGCGCCGGTTATGCGCCATGTCGTTATACCGCTCATCTATTTACTTCAGACGGAATTAAATTTAAGTAAGGTTATGATCACCAATGCAACAAATGATTTTCAAAAGAATCCAACTTTCATTTTAATTTTATAATCTAGCCTGTTTTTTAATTAAAAAAATAACATAAAACCAAAAACCAACAATGAGTAAGACTGTTTTAATTACCGGTTCAAGTAGCGGCATAGGCAAGGCGACGGCAAAGCTTTTTCAATCGAAGGGGTGGAACGTAGCGGCCACGATGCGTTCTCCGGAAAAGGAAAACGAGCTCACCAAGCTCGAAAACATGTTTGTTGCCCGGCTGGACGTACTGGACCTTGAATCTATAGAGAGTGCGGTCCAAAACACCATAGAGAAATTTGGAAAAATAGATGTGCTAATTAATAATGCCGGGTATGGCATAAGTGGTCCTCTGGAGGCATTTCCCCACGAAAATATAGTCAAGCACTTTCATACGAATGTCATTGGCTTGCTGGATGTCACAAAGGCAATTATCCCGCATTTTAGAAAAAATCATTCGGGTACTATTGTCAATATTTCATCTACTGCGGGGAAAGTCACTTATCCATTTATTTCTCTTTATAATGGTTCTAAATTTGCTGTTGAGGGAATATCTGAGTCACTCTCATTTGAAATGGCGGCTATTGGGGTGAAGGTAAAAATTGTTGAACCAGGCCAAACAGACACTGATTTCCAAGGCCGCTCAATGGATGTTCAACACAATGAGGATTTAACATCATACCAACAAGCGATCGCTCGACAGCGGGAAGTGTCAAAAAAATCATTTGATCCAGAAAAAATATCTTCGCCGGCAGATGTGGCTGATGTTATTTATGATGCAGCTACTGATAATTCTAATCAACTGCGATATCAAGCTGGGCAAGATGCAGTCGAACAAATTGAATACAGAGCCCAGACCGATGACGAGACATACATTGAACGTAAGAAAAAGGAATTAGATCTATGATGAGTGTATTAGGAAAAATGATCTATATTTATATTTCTTTGGTTATTCAACCGACCAATTTTACTCTATGCTTTCCACTTTCCAATAGTGAGTAACTCTTATTAAGAAGGCGATAAAGCGGTATAACACGCGCATTAAATGGGACGTGCCTCGCTCTCCTACGCTTCAAAACCCAAGCTTCGGTGAGCAGGCCTGTGGCGGTTTCGATTTGTTCAGTTTCCGAAGTACATTTTAAAGCAGGTTCGTAGCTCTTTTGCACGCCCCTTATGCGCAAGGTCGTTATAGGGCTTAACCTATTAAAAAACAGTTATGAAACTACTCGTGCTTGGCGCTTCTGGTGGCTGTGGTACATGGATCTGTAAACTAGCCGTGAAACGCGGCCACCATGTTCGTGCTCTTGTTCGTCCTGATACTAATTGTGACCTTCCACCCGAAGTTGAAATCATTCAAGGAGATGTACTAAATAAGACTACCCTCGAGACTGCACTTGCAAACAGGGATGGTGTCCTATCAGCTCTCGGAATAAAACGTAAGTCTCCGAAAAACCCGTGGTCGCCATTAGTTTCACCGCCAAACCTTACCACTCAGGTTTCAGAACATCTGGTCGAATTGATGTCACACGCAAAGATCCAGCGAATTATAGCCATAAGTGCAGCAGGTGTTGGTGATAGTATAAATCGGGTAAATCCCATCATTCGGTGGATGATCAAACACAGCAATATGGCTCTATCATACAGTGATTTAGAGGGTATGGAAAGTGTGCTCAAGGAAAGTTCTTTGGAGTGGATGGCAGTACGCCCAACCACTTTGATAAATGATGCTCCCACCAGACAAATACAAAAAGTTGACTATTATGGTCTTTTTGACAAAATCTCGCGTGTAGACGTCGCAAGTTGGATGCTTGATGCCATTGAGTCACCAAATTCAATATCACAACGCACTCCAATGATCGCTTCCTAAAATTCGAAACGCCCTATAACCCGCGCATTAACGCGGACAGGCCTCGCCATTGCCTTGCCCACTTCCCTTTTATTAGTTAACCTTTCATTTATAATTAATTCGACATTCAGGCGCCTGCCGGTTATGCGCAAGGTCGTTAGGTGTAATTTATTCTTGCCGCTGTTCTTCGAGTATTGTATTAATGTCAGCCAAAAGTTTTTTGCCCTTTTCAGTAAGCCAACTGCATCTTGCCGTTGTTCCATGTTCCGCAAAGCCTTTGTCATTTGCCCAATACACAAAAAACATATATGGCATATCTTCGTAGGGCTGGAAGTCGCTATTATCCAATAGCTCAAGTTTTTCTTTTACCCAAAGCATCACTTCATCAGAGTTGCCACAGCCACAAAAACCCAAATATTCTGTCTGCAAGTATCCGGCTTTGCTTCCGTGTGCAATTCCATTTTCATCCTCAAATGGCACCTCGTCAATCCCCGTTTCTTTCAGTTTCTCTATCATAATTCCGTGTTTTAAATTACACCTAACCAGCGCTATCAGCGGATGTAACTCGCCATTAGCCGCCAGTATTCTAATTTCAGTTAAATTATTAGATTATAGCTTTTCATAGTCTAATGCAGTTGATTACACAGCTGTAGCGCGCCTCCGTTAGGTTGCGCGTTACCATTGTGTCCATACGAAAGTTCTAAACCCTCTCTTGCTTAACTCCTCACCTACTCGTGCCTGTAATTCGCTACAATCGGGGTTTGCTTCTTCAATTAGCACGCGGTAATACTCATTTCCGTGGTGGTCAATACATTTTTCAGCATTTACGCAGCCCAAATCACCCCAATTAATTGCACCACTAATGTCTGCCTTTTCCTCCTGTAGCTCCGCACAAACTTTGTCTGTTTCTTGGCGCAACCTAACCAGCGTATTAAGCGGACTTACCTCGCCGTGGGCTTCGGACGTCCGCTCGCTTGCATATTCCATCATAGCTTCTACCATCCATTTAGGCGGTTTAGACATCTCATCCTCTCCATTACGCTCCCAAACAAATGTTTCAGGTATATGTTTTTCTGCTATTTCTTCGGCATATTCACGCTCTACCAAATCAGATAACCGCTGCTCGCTTTTGCTCGTATCTCTATCAACCGTATCAACATATCCGCTCTTACCACCTACGTGCATGTCGTTGCTTGTTTTTTCGTTTTCCATAATAGTCTCTGTTTAGGTTAATAATCGTTATGTAAGCCGCTTATACGCATCACCGTTATACTGCCACCTTATTTATGAAAGACGAATTAGCTAATAGGATTAGAATCTTCTTGGAAAGTCATGGCATTGATCCTCTATACTTTACTACAGTTGTCGTCCTGCTGATTATGATTAGCTATCGTGAAGATATAAAGAACTGGGATAAGCAAAAGGGTTGGCAAAAAGGTATCATTATCTCTTCTGCTTACGGAGCTGCAGTCTTAGTCATTATTAGTATTCTTCGATTAATCGGAGTCATAAACTTTTAAATATATAATGGCAGTATAACCAGCGCTTCAAGGGGACGCGCCTCGCCAGGACTTGCCAGTTTCTGGCTTTTTAACTCTCCGTTCATTATTTAACAGATCAACATTCATTCGCGCGCACCTTAAGCGCAAGGTCGTTATATTTCTTCATTTAACTAATTCAAAATTATGAGAGTCATTCATCAATGGAGTAAATTCTTCACAATATTTATCACCCTATTGTTTCTATCTTTTGCTTCTGCAAATGCTCAGGTGACGTTAGAAACAGGATTATCAATTGGTTTTAACAGGCATACCTTTACCGTTGATAACAGTAATGGAATACTTCAACCAGGATTAGGATTAGCTTCGACGTATGGACTTCCAATTATTTTAAGAAAGAATAATTGGGAACTACATACCGGTATTTTTGCCAATGACTTATCACAATCCTATTATTTTAACACATCCAGTAATAATTCTTTTGGCCAAAGATCTTTTTCAAGTGGTTTAGAAACCTACAAGATTCCTATTCATTTTGGTCGGAATGTAAAATGGACTGAAAAAGTCAGCCTATCACCACAAATAGGTTTTGCTTGGCTTACAAGTCGCCGAACTGGTTATTTGGGAAGTGTCAAAGGAAGTTATATCACTTCGTCAGAACGAATTGATTACACGGCTGAAAACAGTTCGGTAAGTAAAAACAAGTTTTTTGCCGAAGCAGGTCTGGATGCCAATATTGCTTTGTATAGGAAAATAGATTTAACTATTGGTGCTCAGTACTCCTTAGGTTTACAAAAAATCGAAAGAATGGATGTTTCATATCAAATAAATCAAGGTAAGACTTACACTGGAACAGTTTATTCGAGGGGTTCGGGTTGGAAATTCAATATTGGCATCAAATTTCCTTTAGCTGCATGGTAATACGAAATCACAGAAATATAACCAGCGCATTAAGCGGACACGCCTCGCCAAAACTTGCCAGGTTCTGGCTTTTTAGCTCATCGTTCATTATTTATTAACTCAACATTTCATCGCGTGCAGCTTATGCGCAATGTCGTTATACTGCGCGTCGGCCAACTACAGCTTGTCTAAAATTTTTGGCCTAAATTTCTGCTTCTTTTTGGGCTAATAACAGCTTCAATTTTCCAGCCTTTTTTGTGGTTTGCTTCTCCAGAATTACCAATCTGCACCAGTGCCTTTTTCAGATTTCGCTTCCCTGCCCTCGTGGTAAATCTTGCATTCCTGCTTTTTTCAAAAAAGTCTCCGGTGCTCCTGCCTTTTTCGAAGAGCCTATCGTTCAGTATGTCGCGGCCTCCGCGTTAAAATTCAATCTCAGCAGCTTTTGGTTTTCCTGCTTCTTTCATGAAAAAGCTGTTTTGTACTTTTTCAGTCCCAGTATAACCCGCGCATTAAGTCGGACGCACCTCGCCAATTCTTTGCCAACTTTTGGCTTTTTAGCTTCTCGTTCATTATTTAACAAAACAACAAATTTTCGTGCGCACCTTATGCGCAAGGTCGTTAGGCGTACCTATTCAATAAATATCAAATAATGAAAATACTACTTACACTCTTTTGTCTTTCTCTTCCCTTAATTGGATTTTCACAGGATATGCCACCAACGTATCCTTCTCATTATTTTACCTTTACAGAAACGGATTCCAGTTCCTATCCAGAAATTTATCCCGATCAAAGATTTAGAGATATAATTGCTAAACAATATCAAAATACTCACAGACTAGCCGAGCAAATTGAAGTTTATGGTTTAAAAAACCAACAAATTGATTTTCTACATCGGCTCAAGAACAATAAAAGGAAATGGTCATTGGAATTAACGAATGGAGAAGAAATTACATTTGGGCCCAATCCTAGCTCTTATATCGTCGATTATAATTTCGAGTATTATTACCCCTCAATTGAAATGATAGTGTTCCGAGCACAATGGGGAGAAGGAAACAATTATTTAGTAGTATCCCGAAAAAGCGGAAATAAGACATCCATGTATGGGCCTCCTGTTTTTTCACCATCCGAAAAATTTGCTGTTTCATACAATGGTTCAGAATTCGCCAGCTATAATAAAAACGGAATTCAACTTTTTAGATTAACAGAAGAAGGTTTAAAAAAGCTTATTGAATATGAAACCGACTTAGCACCTTCTAGAATTAAATGGGAGGATGATAATTCATTTTATTTGGAAATGTACGATGCCAAATTAGTTGAAAAGAAAGGGATGGTAAGGACCTATCAACACTATTCAACAAAAATCAAGAAAACTAAGTACTAATGAGCTACGCCTAACCCGCCTTTAGATTACTCCTACCCAAAAATGACGTACATTGGCGGTATATCCGCCACTGGATCCCCGCC